>NZ_JBALDI010000089.1:0-25168 GCF_036917395.1 Nostoc sp. | reverse complement strand
CCTTATAACGCCCCTTCGCGCTGATATTATTTACACAAGTAATCCCATTAGTTAATTCTTTAATCCCTTTACGAATAGTATTTCTATCCCACCCCAACTCCTCTTGAACTAGTAGTTGTCCACCATAACCTAATCCGAGTACAGTTTGGGCTTGAAAACCCCGTCTTGCTGCTGTAACTTTATCGAAGATTTTTCAATGAATCAGTTAATTGTATCAACACTCTTATACACCCAAAAAATTGAATCTAAGTTAAATTTACTACAACTGGGAGAGGGAAGGAGCAGCCAATGGCTGCTTCTTTCCTCCTAAAAATGATTATCATTCTATGTATTGTTGATTTTATTTTTTGGAAGTCCCCCACCAACTTTTTAAGTTAATTTTATTTGATAAATTAAAACCTAACCATAAATCACCAACTACACTCTTGTACCACTGGAGTGGAGTGATATGGGAAGTACCAATAATCGACATATCAATGCTACTGCATTTAAATCCTTCTTGTTACAAGCGATGTTTTGTACTTGCAAGCAGAGAGGATTTCCCATTTGTCGAGAGTTCAATATATAGCAAAACTTTCCCTGTTTAAGAGCCTCATAAAGTAGGTAATCTGCTTGTCTTCGCACATAACTAGGTGCATTAACTGTCAAACTTCCACCGACTTGGTATTTATAATCAATCATAGGTTTATAAGATGATGTCTAAAAGGATTCTGGCAGCATTCAACAGGCACACGCCAACAAAGTGCGGTAGTTATCCTTAAAATTATCAATTACTTCTAAGAGGATGTTTTAAAAGTCCTCTTGTTGGTATCAAAAGTTCTAAATCTCTCTTAAAAAGGGGTACTTTGATTCCGGTTTCCCCCTTAAAAAGAGGGGTTAAGGGGGATCTAAAAGTGCCTAAGGTCACAGCGAAACACTTTTCAAACAACCTCTAAGTAATCTTATTTCTGCTTAATTTGCTCTGTGACGTAGGTGGGATCGCCAGGATAAAAGTTTCGCCGCAAAAATGCGTGATCGCGAATTGCTTCTACGATTAAACGCTCAAGTTCATCAGCATTTTCTGCTTTTACTCCTAAAAACCATGCCTCAACTGAACGAGTTCCTAAACCTTCAAGTCCGGGTATTTCTCCAAAATTGGAGAGTTTGCCAAGTTGATTATTTTTACTTATACCTAGGACTTACGCACTGTACAAAATAACTATCTTGTGCATTAACGAAAATACGTTGTTTCAGGCTTTTGTAAATCACCGTTGATTGGGTGCGACGCCGAATAGCCCGCCGCAGGCATCGCCAAAATCTCATTGAAAAACCTAGCTATAAGCCTTGAAAACTATACCTGTTATTTTGGCTTTTCTGTCAATGTGTAAGTCCTAATACCATTATTTTGAGATGCAAATTGGCTTGTCATGCTTCACCCTCTATTAAACAGGACTTACGCAAAATCATGATAAAACGAACCGCAATCGCGCAGCGTCTCGTTAGAGAAGGACGCATTCGCGCAGCGTCTCGTAGAGAAGGACACAAAGGAATAAGGGTTTCAGAGAGTTCTTGCGTAAGTTCTGTAAAGATCAATTCACGCAATTATTTTTTAGTTTTTACTTGTTAATCAACTGACTTAGCTGACGGTAGCAGGGAATAAAGTATTGAGCGATCGCATCGTCAACTTGCCAGAACTCTTCATAACTATCGCCACTGCAATAGCACCCCATGAATAAAAGCAACAAAGTTTGAAATGGAACATCAGCTAGAGTATGTAAGCTAACATCTGTAAAGAGAGTATTGATAACATTTTGCAGGTGAACCAAATTGGCAATTACATCGGCATAAATGCTGGTATTACCTGTGATTGTAGGCAAACAGGTCAGCCAATACTCCTCAAAGAAAATTTGGTAAAGTTGGGCGATCGCTTGCTTCAAACTGACTCGCGCCTCTAGTGACTGGATAGACTCTCCCAACCTGCCCCACTCTGCCAGCAACTCTTGTTCTAAAATTGATTCTTCAAAGCTCGATAGCTTGACATCTAACAACGGTTGCAGTACTCGCAAAAATAAAAAGTCTAAATCTGCAAATGCAAAATCCAGTTTCGTCGGATTTTCTTTGAGTGAGGAGGAACATGGAAGTTGTTCACTCAATTCCGGACGATCCCAGATGAATTTGAACTCTGCTACATCTGCAACCATTTCACCAATTAAATGGGTAAACATTAGCCCCAAACGTTGCCGTACCTCTCCTTGAAAAAACAGCCGTGCCCGTTCTGCATCAACAGACACTTGTTCTCCTTGGCGCTGAAAAATTTCTCGGCAGGTCAACGGCCCATAGTCGGTATAGGCAGTCTCAGCCGGTCGTAGTGGATCGCTACAACTTGCCAATATCTGATAGTCGCCCCGAAATTGAGTCAGCATGGACTGCCAGTTATGTCCCCAGATGTCATGCAGCAAATATTTTTCGGCATCTTTTGTAGCCAGAATACTCACTGAATGACTGAGAGTTTGGAGAATTTGCGGTTGGCTTAAATCAGTTGCTTGAGCCAGACGAGCACTCCAAGCAGCATCAATGCTTGCTGGATCACTAAAGCTAAATGAGGGAAAGTGACGGAATTGTTCAAACTTAAAGTTACTAAGGGATTCTAAAAACTGTTGGATTTGTTCGCGTTCAATTTCTGATAGCTGTTCCCACACGGCTGAATCACGCAGTTGATTGTCAGAATAATCAATACAAAAGTAAATTTGAGTCTCTGTGAAAAGAACTGCGATCGCCTCAACTGGAATGGGAATGTCTCCAAATAAATGTTGAAATAAAACTAGTGGTGCAGCAGGCGGCGCACTTTTTAAGTTGGGTAATAAACCGACATTCGTGAGGGCTGCCTGAATGATCTGCTTTTGCTGAACGACCTTACGATCGACCGTCTGCAACAGTGTTGTCATTTGTTCCTGAACTTCAGTTGCTAACTGAAACTGTTGGCAGAGTTGAGGAATGGCAAATGTGAATGACTCAGCTGGTGTTGCCTCAACTTTGTACTGAGTTAATGTGATAGATGATACAGTTGCCTGCCAAACTGCACCCCCTACTTCGTAGTAGTGCTTGAGTAAGGCGATCGCTTCGGCAAACGCTTGACGGACATTGACTGGAATAGTTTCTACTGCACAATCCTCACGACAAATTGGATGGGCAAATCCTTGTAATGTTGCTTGTAATTCATAAAGCCGTTGCTGCCATCGTTCTTGTGAATGAGCATCTCCACTACCATTTGTGATATGACGAGCAACTTGGAAAGCTTCAGCCATCAGAGTGCGCTGTGCAGCATCAAGCGTTGGTTTCGGTTGTAAGTTAGAGGTAATCATGGTGTCAGTGTGAATTATAAGTTATCGCTTTGGACAGTGATAGTTGCGTTGGACTTCGCTAGAGGTTCAATTGCTTCGGTGGCGCTCTGCTTGAGGTATCGCACAACCTCTTCATAAATTTGGCTGCTGACGCGATCGCCCCGACGACCGTTTTCTAGCCTGATATCATCAACAAAGAAATTCAGGTTGAACTGAACGTAAGTTATCGCGTCACTATTTTCGATTCCTTTGATTAAAACTTGTGGCTCCTGCCACTTTTGTCGGGGTTCTTTAAATCGTTCTCGTAACCATCGGTTCAGTTCCATTACATAGTCATCTAACCGGGTTTCTTCACTTTGAGGATTAGAAATTTTTTGATACAAACGCTGCACTCTCCGCTTTAACAAATTGATTTTGCGTTCCCATTCTTCAGTTATAATGCTGCTATCATTATCTAAAAGATGAAAATCCCGAATATAAATGCGATACCAATTTCGGATCAGTTCAATCAAGCTATCTTTAGAACGATTCTCTTGAAGTGCAAAAACTGAGCGATTGTGATAAATTTCGGTGACAACTTCTAAACCGATTGCGCTTAAAAACTCTCGATACTCTTGTTGCACATTCTCAATTTCTTCGTTGGTCATGCCACCTTTTTCAGCAAACTGCAAGGTGACGACAAGTGCCTCAAGCGCAGGTGCAATTTCTTCTAGTTTAAAGTTCACTTCCTGTTCGGCAAGCAGACGCAATTTGCCAATCTTCTGTTGGTTTTCTAATCCTTCTAACTGATAGTAGCGATCAATCTGTGCTAATTTCTGGTCAATATCACCTAGAGTATCGGGATGAGCCTGGATGACCTCTACCATCACATGCTTTGCTTCTTTGACATTCAGTGCGATCGGCAGTTTCATGTCGGTAGAGTAATGGTAGTACGAGGTCGGACGGCTGAGATTTGTAATGTTTTGACTTTGCAGTGTGCTGTTGGGGATATAAATATCACAATGCTTAGATGGTATATAAAGTTGAGTTACTCGCACTCCAATTTTTTGCAGCATGGCAATGGAGCCATTTTCCAGCAGTAACACATCGCCAAACTGAAAGGGAGTATCAATCAGTAATACAACTCCACTAAAGAAGTTAGCTAAAATTCCTTGAGCTGCAAAGCCAATTACAAAAGTTGCTCCACCCAAAGCCACCCAAATTCCTGTTAGATCCACACCAAAGGATTTCAGCACAAAAACAGTGGCTAGCGTGAAAACGATCACGGGAACAACTGCTTCCAGCAGGGGCAAAAGCACATCATCCCACATAGATTCAGTTTCTTGGGTATACCCCCGCAGGTAATAAATGAAAACCTGAGTAAAAAGTTGAACCAGCCAGTAACTAATCGAGATAATTAAACCAGCTGCCAATAAATTTTCAATACCGTCAATCAGCTTCACGGAGGGCAACTGATGAAAGGTAAATTTAAGAATACCTAGAATAAAAACTGCCAGAGCCGGATACGCAGATACATTTAGCGTCACCAAGGCAATGTCTCGTTCAAATTTACGAAAGATTGAACGCAGAACATAAAATAATATGATGTAAAGAAGTATTGTACCGGCGATCGTCAGCACTACGCTACTTAGAAAAAAACTCCAGGTATTGGCTTGAAATGGTAAAAGTTCTTTCAACATTGTTTTTAAGTCCATTTACCAACGATGTATGGCAAAGACAGCATTGGCTTTGACTTTGTGTAGTGTGCAAGGATGGGGTGTAAACTCTACTGAATCTCTACTTTGAGTCCGGGTAGCAGTTTCTCCAAGTTCTTCAGAGATTTGCCTTGCCAGGGCATATCATTTGACCCCAGCACGACTAACTGAACGCCTTTCTTCTTCCGCACACTCAGCACAAATTTGGACAACATACTGATACCGGAACTATTTAGAAATCCCAGATTTCTTAGATTCAGAGTCATCGTATTTGGCTCAGTGTCTACCACTTTATTTAAGAGATCGGCAATCGGAGCGTACTCCGCAGGGCCACCTAAACTTAGTTCTCCTTGGAAGTGAACCGTTGAAGTGTCAGATTCAACGTGTACGGTGTAGTCCTCGCCTTTAACGTCTTGCATTGCAACCATGTTAGATTCCCCTGAGCAATAATTGAAACATCATTATTAAGAACAAACTCTAGATTGGCAAAAGTGCCATTGCCGTGACTGTAGTAATATTGGGCTGTTCTTGAACCACATCAAACTTCCAGCCTAGTCGTGCAGAGTAGTCATTGATCATGGTTAAAAACCCCAAACCTGATGCTTCACTATTTTCCTCTGCACTTTTTTCAACTTGCTGGATATAAAGTTCGTTGGGATCGGAAACTAGCAGTTCTTGAATAAATGCCTGAAATTTGTCAACACCTGCCGCACTCAGGCTATTTGTGGCAAAAAGGACAGCCGCGATCTCCTCCTCTTCTAAAAAATGAATCCCAAATTTTACCTTAAAGTGAGTGGTTGTATCGTTGAATTTCATGGCGTTTTCTAACAGTTCGTTTGCCACAAAAACCACAGCAGCTTGCGCCTCTTTAAGCTGTCGTGCATGAGTTGGGTCGTCTTCATCAATTGGCAGAAAGTTAGAGAAATAGTCAGCAAGAAAGTAAGCCGATAATCGGTTGTTACGCCAGCGCTGTTTAATCGGGCGAGAATCTGGGGTAAATGTAAGTTCGAGTGAGTTGCGATCGGGAGGAAATTGTTCGATGAAATCGCCAAAAATCTGTGGCATCGTTTTTCCTGTTTTAGTGGTAATTGAGTTTTGTATTAATGAATGTTCCTAAATTCAAGTTATGTCTACGCTTTTACTAAATCAGGCTGTTCAGCTTCTCGCTTCAACACGAGCAAGGTAATGTCATCAAACACTTTTTGCTTGCCAATGTGCCGCCTGACATCGGTAATCACAGTATCTTTAATCCCTTGTGCTGAGTTGTGCCAGTTCTGGCTAATTGCTTCACACAGTTGTTCCACACCATATTGTTTCTTGTCGATATCATAGGCTTCTGGAATGCCATCGGTGTAAAGAACAACGCCGTCTCCAGGCTGTAATTCTACTGTTGCATGACTAATAAAATCGGCAATGTCATCATCGAGTCCAATCGGAAAGCCGAGATCCATTGTGTCGATACGTTCGATTTTTCCGTCACTCCTGACAATCAAGGTCTCTTCATGCTGTCCACTGATGCTTAAGTTGCCCTCTGAATAATTCAGGACAGCCAGCGTCAAATTCTTTTCTGAGTTCATTCGCTGCACATTTTTGTATATAGTGCGGTTGAGGGCATCGAGGAACTTCACCGAGTCATACTCGCCTAGCTCTTTGAGGGTTCGCACGGCTGTTTGGGTCATCACCATCAAAATTCCGCTTTCTAAGCCGTGTCCAGTCACGTCACCAATACCAAGGGTAGTAACTCCGTCGGTATGTAGTACATCGTAGTAGTCACCACCGACTTCATCAGCAGGTTCCATATATCCGGCAATGTCGAGTCCTTCAATTTCCAATTCTTCCGGTTGAGGCAGAATCATCTGTTGCAACCGTTTAGTCACCTCTAGTTCAGCACCCATTCGGAGATTTTCGGCTGTGAGTTTTTCATTTAAGAGTTTGATTTCCTGATTTGCTCGTTCTAATTCAGCTGGGCTAGGAAGTGCTAAGGCTTGTGGAACTAAGGGGATAAGTTGTACGGCTGTAAATACAGATATTAGTGCTGTTAGCGCTTTGATTAATCCTGATACCCAATAAGTTGGAAACCAAAGCGTCCAAATCTCCATGATGTGAGTAGTACCACAAGCTACGATAAATCCACTAAATAGTAGAAAAATCCAATTAAAAGGCAAATCCTTACGCTTGTTAACGAAGTAGAAGAGTGTAATGGGAATAGAGTAATAAGATAGGGCAATGAGTGCATCAGAGATAACGTGTAGCGAAACTAAACCGGGTTTCCAAAGATAGCAATGACCATGAGGAATAAAATAAAATGTCAACAATTCAGAGCCAAGATGCCACATAGAAAAATTCTCTATACTAATAAAATTAAATACATTGAGTTGTTCTGTCGAAAGATGCTCAAGCTGCGACACCGAATAGCCCGTCGTAGACATCGCTCTTTAAATCAGTAGTATCGCTTCAATAAATTGATTCCAAGTTAATAGTTGCCCTGCTGTGCGATCGCGTAAAAACATAATTTCATCTTTTGTCAATGGCGATTCTCCCACACTTGCCATTGCGATATTCATTTCATCAAGGCTAATAATATTGTCTTCATCAGCATCAATTGGTAAAAAATAAGTAAGAAAATCGTTGTATTCTGCCATCAACTGACGATGGCGCAGCATTAACTCACCGAATTCTTCAAAGTCGATTGTGTTGCTGCGATCGCTGTCCATACTTGTGAATAATAGCGCGATTTCGTTATCCGACAACCCCTTTCCTGCCTGGTTTAAATGATTAGTTAATTCTTCAATACAGAGATGTCCACTATGGTCTTGGTCAATGGCATCGAAGATATAGCGCAAGTCTCCTTTAAAGGTAGAAGACGCTTGTTTAAACAGCAGTTGGCGCGGCTTACTTTGGATCGCGGCCGCAAGGTGACGACGAAAGTTAGAAATAATCCGCTTTGCCACTAAAAACCGTTGCCGATGTTCTTCGGGACTGGCAACTGTATGTAGTGCTACCGGCACGAGCGAGGGTAGCGATCGCCGTAAAATCAGAAAACAGCCAATAGTTACAATCACAAAGGGCAGCGCTAAGACGGGCAATTTTAGCGGCGCAAATAAAGCTGCCAAGCCCCAACTAACTAGCGATGCAATAAAGGCACAACCCAGAGCAATAGAAATACTGAAGAAATTTGGTGTGTAGAATACTCCACCAATGGCGATCGCACTCAGCACAGCATTGTAACCCCATAGCCCAGTATACAAATCGTTAGGAGTCACTTGCAGCAGTAAACCTGCAAGTAAATACATTACGCATCCCAGCAAGCCAACAATGGCACTAATCGGGGTGCAGATAGCAATCCCTAAAACAATCAAAATTCCAACAACCCAGCTATTGGAAAAAAACACCTGCCCAATACTGAGCGGTAGCGATTGAGCGAGTTGCAACCCGTTAAATTGACTAGGATAAATAGGTGGTAACGACCCAAAATCGAAGAAAGTTTGAGGTAGAAATAGCACGAGAATAAGAAAACTTAGCACCGCGATATGAAATGGAATACCGAGCGGAGCTACTCGGAAGTGGCTAGCAAACCAGACTCCCACAGTTTCCATTAATACCGTGGAAACAGAGGCGAATACAATCACTGCGATCGCCCAATTTAGATTCCATGTGCCATTGCCAAATAGCCCCAGCGATGCGATCGTTGCTCCGGTGAGTAATCCATTCAGACCAAAAATGCCATTTTGAATGTCATCCCGATTGATGTGGAAAATTTTTGCAAAGTGTTTTTTTAAAATAATTGCTGTTAATGTTGCGATCGCAGTTCCCAGCAGGCTCATTGTCCCTAACCAAGGAGCCTGAATGAACATGGCAATTAAAAATAGTAGACCGCTCACAGGATTATTGACAAAAATGACTTGACCAATCCCGCGGAGAGTGGCGTTAATAAAATCCAATAAAGGTTGAGCCATTAAGCGTTGATTGAGGGACTGCATCGTACCTAATGGCAATAAGCTTTTTGAAATCTTTAATTTTGATTCCTCTGAAGATAAAACGTGAGAAATTAACTCATGCAGAGGAGAGGGATCGTTATCCATTTTGTCTAGATTGCCAACAAAAAATAGGCTGTTTAGTTCTAAAAGTTTTTTCTAATGCAAATGTATCTCGAGTCTGATAATTTTTTCATAGCAAAAGGTTGAGTGTTTCATTTTCAGATATTTCATCAGTATCCTTCTTCAGTAAGCACTTCAGAAATTACGTGTGTTTCCCTTGGGTTTTCTTCGCACTCAAGTTTCACAGCGTTTTTAACTACAAAACTAGTATCAATGACGATAACTAAATCAATAGTAAATATAGAACATACTTGCTTACTCATAGTTTTTCCTTTTTTATTTTGGAGCAAACCGAATAAGCTGATATTTGCAAAAGCTAAAAAATTTCAATATAAAGGAATAAAAATTGAAATACTAAATAAGAGTTTTATAAATAAACTTTTGCTAATACTTCTTGTATTTCATCATTAAAGCATATTTCTGTAAAATTAAACAATCACATAAATGTAATATATTTTACCTTGCTTTAACTCAATTTTAGATACTGTTACACTAACTACTCTTAATGTCGAGTCATAAATATCATAACTTTGACTATGCGAGAGGCTATTTATAAAGTCAATCTCAAGGTGATTAATTAATGAAAATTGCAATCTAAAATCCTGTATCAGCAGTATTATATATAAATCATGGCTCGAAAGACTTGTTATACCGACCTTAGCGACTCAAAAGGGTTAATTGTGGCTCTCTTAATTTCACCAGCCAAATCAAGTAGACATCGTTGCACAACTGATATATGCTCGTGTATGCAACGCTATCTACTACCAATTGAAAACAGGGTGTCAATGGGACATGCAACAGGCGCAAAAAACTAGTCTGTAAAGCACTAACTAAAAATATCTGATAACATACAAAAATAGATGGCATTCATGTAATTGCTTGAAGTTATATGAAGTAATAATTAATATGATAACCCTAGATAAATAACTTTTAATAAGTAGGTGAGTGAAAATAAACATCACTAGCTTACGAAATGTAAATATGCTTGAAACCCTTACTAATGAAAACTGACAACTGACAATTGACGACCCTAACTACTTAACTTTATTCGCACTGACCGACTTAATACCTAATTAAAATTTTATACAATCATCTTTGACTGGAGCAATTTTTTTGATGACAACTCAACTTACTCATCCCAAAATTATTCTCGACACCGATCCAGGTGGAGATGATATCTATACCTTCTTGTGGCTTCTGAGCTTGGTCAAACAAGGACTCGCGGAACTTGTCGCTGTTACTTCCGCAGATGGCAATGTTGCAGCCAAATGCACGTTTTCTAGTGCTAGCCAGATTTTAAATTTAGTAGGATTCCCACACATTAAGGTGGGTCGCGGTATCCTTGCAAAAAGAGAAGTTATAGAAGATGCCAGGCATATTCATGGGTCGGATGGGATGGGCAATCTTTCTCATACTTTACCCCCTGCCACGCACACTTTTGAGGATGCTCCCTACTCCGATGAACTGATTATTGAGGAGTTGAATGCTGCTCCGGGGGAAATTACCATCGTAGCGATCGCACCCTTAACCAACCTCGCAGCAGCAGAAACAAAAAGTCCCGGCATCCTAAAAAAAGCCAAGGAAATCGTGATTATGGGGGGTGCTTTCTTCTGTCCTGGTAATGTTACTCCCCATGCCGAATTCAATATTTGGTTTAATGTTGAAGCTGCTCGGACAGTATTTGATAGCCGAGACGATATCGTTGTGCTGCCGCTAGACGTGACCCGACGCTTAATTTTTACGCGAGATATGATTGTGGCAGTCACTCAAGCAAATCCAGAGAGTAAACTTTCTCAGTTCTTGACAAATCTTTGTGAGTTTATGATTGGCACAGCGTTGGGTTATCGAGAAACAGGAGGAATTTCAGGTTTCCTTGTTCATGATGCGGCAACATTAGGATACCTGTTTTATCCAGAAACCCTGATGCTGAAAAGAGCAAAAGTCCGGGTTGAAACAAAGGGACAGTGGACACTAGGACAGACATTGATTGATAGTCGTCCTGCCACGAAAGCAGCAGCAAATGCCTGGGTGGCGTTGCAGGTAAATGAAGGTAAATTTTTTACCAGCTTGGTTGAAGATTTGAAGCACCTATTTATAAGCGTCAAGCTCTAAGCTTCTCTTGTGGAGTCGCTTGCTCTTGATTTTAGGTTAGTAGTTAGTGGCTATTATTCACTAGTTATTTCACAAATGTTACTACTGGCGATCGTAAAAAGGAACTTATTCAAACATGGAATTCCTTAAGCAACTGATTTTCTATTTGACATTTGCTTCACTTGGATTCACGATTACAGACATTTATCTGCGGGCAAACAAGCTCTGGAAGCGCAAGCATGATAAAACGGTTGCTGAGAGTATTTCGATTACGGCGATGTTCGTTAGTATAGTGCCAGGTAGCGTATTTACATTAAATTATCTGTTTGTTGGCCAGTGGCAAGGATTTATTCAAGAAGCTCTATATCTATTGCTCGTGACATTTAATATTTCAGTGGGAATAGAACTATGGGTTCCTGGAGAACGTCATAAAAGCTTTTTCACATTACTGAAGCAAGCTCTCAATTTAGAGCGAAAGGAAGTTGGAGATTTAGCAATAGCTTTATTTAAACCGCCTCAGCATAAAACAATCATTGATATTCTCTGCCAGATTGCATTAATTGATGAAAGGCTGGATGAACGGGAACGAAAATTTATTGATACGTTCGCACAGAAATGGGGTATTGAGTTTTCTTGGAATATGCTTTAGTTACAAAGCGATGATTCAGAGATGAACTTTATTAAGCTGCGACAAGATGTTGAGAACTACTTGGCAACCTCTCCTCCAACTGAACAGATAATTCAATTACAGGACTTAATTAACATACTCATTAGGATTGATAAAAATATTTCCGAGCCAGAAAGACTGATTAATATTGAACTGAATGGAATGTTTCGTCGTTATCTTAACAATGACGAAATCTCCGAGGTTTTTTATACTATTGTGATTCCTCAAAACGAGAAGCAAGAACAGGCGATCGCTCAAAATTTTTCTGATTTGACTCGTTACAATGTTGCTGAAGGATTTGTCTACCGTAGCCAACCTTTTTACTCCAGGGAATTTGCCAAAATTTTTAGTAATCAATATCGGGCGCTCAATCTATTTAGCATTGTGACGGAGATGCTGTAAGTTTTTCTAACGTATAAAATAAGAAATTTGAAAGTTATTTAGTCATTTCATGACTAAATCTTTCTCGATCAATATCTGATAGTTTAAATCTGTATACGCTTGCCAATTTTAAATTAAGAAAAATTAATTTATTAGTTTCACAAAGGTAAAAGATGATGACCATAGAACGATTTAAAAAGTTCACTATTTTGCATTCCAATGATATGCATGGAGACTTTCTGGCAGAGGCTGGGGGTGAAGAAGGTCATCTGATTGGTGGAGTATCGTTGCTTTCTGGCTATATTAATAAGGTTCGCCAATCGGAGAAAAACGTGCTTTTTGTGATTTCTGGTGATATGCTCCAGGGTTCTCTGATTGATAAGGAATATAAAGGTATTTCAACCATAGAGATTATGAATTACCTCGCTCCAGATGTCGTAACTCTGGGGAATCACGAATTGGATTATGGATTGCCTCACTTACTGTTCTTAGAAAAAATGGCAAATTTCCCAATTGTGAATGCCAACTTGTATATCAAAAAGTACAATAAACGCTTAATGACTCCCTATCTGATCCTGAATGTCGATGGATTCGATATTATGTTCATCGGGATTATTACTGAAGAAGCTTTGAAGACATTAAAACGTGACAGCAGTATTGGTACATTTGTAAGTCTTGAAAATGCTGCTTCCGAAGTTGGCAAAATTTGCAACGCCTACAACAATGACGACATTGACCTAACAATTCTGCTGACTCACATTGGTTTTGAAGAGGATAAAAAACTAGCGGCATTGTTAGACCCTGAATGGGGTGTAGATATGATTATTGGCGGACACTCGCATACATTTTTAGAGCAACCTGCCCAAGTTAACAATATTCTGATCGCACAAGCTGGAATTGGCACAGACCAAATTGGACGCTTTGATATTATAGTAGATGACGACACTAACAGCATTGTAGAATGGCAGTGGCAACTTTTGCCTGTAGATAATAATTTAGCTGAACCAGATCGAGAAATTGAAAAGTTGATTACGATTTTTCAAGAAGAAGTCGATCGCAAATATAACCGACTGATTGGACGATTAGCTCGTCAACTGACCCATCCTAAGCGTGAAGAAGAAACAGAATTGGGTAACTTAATCGTTGATATTGTTGACCAACTAGATATGTTGGATGTAACTTTGATCGGAAGTGGTTCAATTCGCAGAACAAAATTAGGACCGCTAGTTACACTCAGCGATATTAAAGAAGTTTTTCCTTACGACGATGTACTTTATAAACTTCAAGTTACAGGCGTACAGCTTACTAAGATATTCGCACATATTATGAAATTAGAAAATAGAATACCTGGTGAAAGTTGTTGTTTTCAGGTCAGCAAAGGTATTCAGGCAGTTTACAGTGATTCACAAAATCAGCTTGAATCTTTGAGCATTAATGGACAACCTGTACAAGCTGATGCTCAATACACTATCTGTATAGAGGAATATCATTATAAAAATTCACTACATAGTCTAGGTATAACAATTGAAGACTTGACAAAATTAGATAATGCTAAGGTAATTTCAACATCTTGCCAGAATGTTCTTGAAGAGTACTTTAGCCATCATCAAAATCTTAATAGCCAGATCGAAGGAAGATTGATCTACAAATTGAGCAACGCCTACGGCAAAAGTTAAAGTTGAACTTGATTTTGAAATGGCTCACACCTTTCAACTACCGAGAACTGGTGGCGTTGGGGGCAGCCATTTGGTTAACCAGAGCAACAATGCCACAATGAAACAATGACATAGACAAGTTTGTAGCCAGAGATTTTTTGCACCTCGGCGTTGGGATTTGTGGGAGGTAAGAGAATTTTCTCTAGGGAATCATGCAACTGGGCTTCTTGAAGAGAAAATGTGTTAATTATATTCTGTCTATCATGATGATTTGGATTGTCTAAATTTCGTTTGAGCGGCGATCGCATAACTCTATGACTGCAATCGCCTTTTCTCACTTCCAGTACTAGCATTTCTTACACATTTGCGTTCGGATCTGCTGGAGGTAGCACAACAGTCATAGAAACCCGAATCCAAAGTATGATGTTACTTGCTTAATTATCTGTAATTGCATATTCCGGGCAATTGCATTTCTCTTGGGGGAAACAATCGCTCGTTGCGTTCCCGTGGCGTTTCTGGTAGTGTCGCTTTGACCTCTGCCACTGTTGTAGCGAACCAGTTGCGATCAAAGGGTAGTCGTCCGCCTTCCACAAACTGCACCCATAAAGTGATTCCGCCTTTTATCCAAATGGTACAAACTGATTTGGGTTCTACTTCCTTCGGTAATCTCACCAATGATGCGGCGATCGCGAGATGTCAGGGGGTCTTGGGTTGGGGCTACAGCTTTGGCTTGGGTTGCGAGGTAGTGGTTTACTTCAGCTTGGGCTAACACTTGTTCATCAAGAAAAAACTAGGAATTGCTTCCTGTGTATGTGTTATGTAAGGCATAATAGAGTTCCTTGATAAAAGGGTAAAAGGTGATCGCACTAGTTTGGTAGACAGGGGCGGTCGTCTTTGTTATGTGTGCAAACAACGTTGTGGTTTAGCACAACGTTCTCTTTCTTGATTTGGCGTAGCTATCAAAGCTAGTCGCTAAGGGCATTATCAAGGCAGCAGATGAATAGCATCAGGGGACATGTACAGCCTTAACAATGTCAAAAGCTAATCGTCTAATGTCTTTTGTTAATTATTTATTCAGTGCAATATCCATTTCCCGGCTGTGTATCCCTTGCCTTGAAAGTAGTTGATACTCTGCCAAAGGAACTGAGGGGAAAGATTACTAAACCATCCCAGACACCATCCTTACTCCGGCTGGTCAAAACTCCCGACAAGCTTCAACAAGCCGTAGCGATCGCACTCAACTGGTGGCATATTAAAGCACTCGTTCCCACTCCCAGCGCCAAGCAGTCTCTACCACTATTTCTTTGCCGTTGGTGAATTTGATGAATTTTCCCATTTTGGCACGGTGATGCCTATATTGCTTTTTTTAACCTGCCAGTTAAACTTTAGGTTGAGCCAGAAATTACAAAGACTAACGCAAGCGATCGCCCCCAATTTAGCGATATATTCATTCACTCCAAATTTATAAAATACCCAATTGACAATTAAACTATTTAAAATTAAGCCAAAAAAACAGATTAGGTTGAATTTGAAAAACCGTTGTAATCGTTGACTGATTGATTGCTGCTCTTGAGAGACATAACTAAAAGTCCACACATCATTCCAAAGGAAATTATTAATAATCGCAACTTCTGTTGAAAGCATAGCACTAAGAGTTAACGTTAAATTTAACTGGTTGTGCAGAAAATAAAACACTCCCAAATCTACCGCTACCCCAATTAAACCCACTACACTAAAGCGGATAAATCGAGCTATAGACAACCAGGAAAGACGCGACTGCAAGCTTGGATAATTTGTATCCAGATGGAGATTATCTCTATTTTTATTTTTTTGATGTTCTTTACACACTTAATCGACTTCTTATAGCTCAATAACTTTTTTATTTATTTTGAATTTTTTCGATTTGCCACAGTTCTGAAACTGGGTCAATCAAACTGACTGAATAGGTTTTATTATCCTCAAATCGAACCACCAAGTCTTGGTTATTCGTATGATTATCATCCCACAAAAAAATATTGTTTATCTCTTGAGGTAGGGGCGGCAGATGGTCACTTTGTATTGATAATAAATTTATTTTTGGTTTTAAAAGATGACTGAAATATAGGGAGGCTCCAATATTTACAATATTGTCGTTAGTTACTAATAAAGGACTGTCGAATTTATTGATATATTTAGCTGCTATTTGCCAAGATTGGTTTCTTGCCTGTGTCCACCAAGTATCAGCTTTAAAAAACATCACATCTGAAACTAGCCCAGCTATCAGAACTCCAACTATTAAGAATTGCCAAACTTTTTGCCGCCAGTGTTTCTCAAAGAATAGATGGAAACTTAAAACATAAGCAACAGCAATTTGGATACTGAGATATAAAGGCAATTGATACCGAAAAGTAATAGAGCGAATCCCACCCCCAATCAGGTCTGGTAACAGCAAGCATAGAGCTGGAACACCTCCTAATAAAAGTAAAAATAGACTTATAGATTTAGTACATTTTTTGACTATACAATACCCAATATACAAAACCAAATTTAAAGAAAATACTACAGATATAATGCTATAATAAAGATTCTTACTTTCTAAAATAAACTTGTTATCCCATGTATTTTCCGAACCCAAGTTGACATCAAAAAATATTCGAGTGAGCCGAGTCAGGAAAATAGCTATTAAATCGAAAGGATTATCTATCTTGATTGATGATAACCATGACGTTAGCTGTTGGGCAGTGCTGATATGAGTAATAACTACAAATAGCCAAGGAAGAAAAATAAATATCCCAACTGAAGTTCCCAAGAGATAATTGACAAGACTTTTGTTAAAACGAAAGTTGTGTCTAAAAATTACATAAATTCCATGAGATATTGCTATCAAAACCGTAAATAAATGAGTATATAATCCTAGAGCTAAAGTAATAGCGTATATTGCCCAGCTAGCAAGATTTTCGCGTCGAATAGCTCGCAACAAGGCAGCACTCGATACTAAGATTGTTACCATCCACAAACCGTATTGGCGTGCATCTTGAGCTAAGAAAATTTGCAAGGGAGAAACAGCCATGAGAGCGATCGTCACCCATCCCACAATTGGGGACTCGAACAACTCTAGACACAGCCAATACACACTGGGAAATACCAACAGACTGATCGCCGCTGATAAACTCCTCAATCCAACTGACGAATCTCCAAATACTTGCACCCACAATCTCAACATCACATAATACAAAGGGGGATGCTGTGGGTCTGAGGTTATTAAATAGCGAACCGTTTCATTGATGCCTCGGTCTGGGTTAAGATGTTGATATTTATCCAAGGCAGTAATAGGAATTATATTCTCATTAAAAACTTCCTGTTGCACTTCAGCGACAGTATGACCAGAAATTGCTAGAGAGGTAAAAACTTCATCGTACCAGATCGCTTTTTGACCCAAATGGGCAAAGCGAAAGAAGATACCTAACCCAATCATCAAAATCACTAATATTTTTAACAAAATTGGGGGAATTAGTTTAGCTATTGAAGTTTGTTTTTCTAAATTCATTGTTTAATTAAAATCATCCAGATAATTTATCAAATAAAGGGGTTGAAAACCTTCAATAAATAGTATTAAAGTTAAACAACTCACGAAAATGGTCATCGGTTATTCTCAAAATTTGTTTTTTTCGGTACGGATATTCTTGAATATAATGAAGTTGATTTTTTATTTTTGTAGACCGTCAAAATCCCAGCCAACCATTTTTTTTACCCCAATTTCATATTTCGGACGTGTCTAATCGGTAAAGAACAGGATGGATAACTATAATTCCGCTAGATATGATTTCAAGCGTTCTGCTAAGACTTGTATATGAGGTTCCAAAATGCATGTGTAGTGATTACCGGAAACATCAACAATTTTAATATCTTCTGCATCCATGATAGAGAATAATTCCACCCACACAAGAGTTGGATCAGGAGCCATAATATGCTTTTCTGTAGCTCTAAATACGGTAACTTTTCCTAGATATGGCTGTTGCACATAGGAATAAGTTGCTTTTAAGGTTCCGACTAATACATCGAGAATGCGTCGGTTTTGTTGACTTTGATTTGATGGCGGTAATATTTTAACTTTTACCGCCTTGTCAAGAATGTAGTTGATTTGTTCGTTAATACTCAAGTGGTTGATTTCATCAGGCATTATCAAATTATCCTGACCTAACATTCCGCCAAAATACCTGGAAAGAACGCCAACCAAATATAAAGCGTCAATTTTTTTATTTTTATCTAAGAGAATTGGAATATAAGAATCTATTATTGCCAACAAAGAGACTTCATGTCCCTGTTTATGTAATTGCTGCGCCATTTCATACGCCACAACTCCCCCAAATGACCATCCTCCAATAGAGTACGGACCTTGGGGCTGAAATTTCTGAATTGCTTGGATATAGAGGTTTGCCATATCCTCAACTCGCGTTAATGGTTCTTCTTCCCCATGAAATCCTTGCGCTTGCAAACCATAAAACGGTTGATCAGTACTTAGATGCTGCGCGAGTTTTAAATAGCAGACAACATGACCTCCTGCGGGATGTACGCAGAAAAATGGTTGCTTGTTACCTTTTGGTTGAATGGGGATCAGGAGGGAGCGATCAAAAGTATATCCACTAGTATTAAGAAGGTTTGCAAACTTTTCAATGGTGGGATTGGTTAGGACTGCTGATAAGGGTAATTCCTTAGCAAACTGCTGCTCAATTGCAGCTATTAAGTGGATTGCTGAAAGAGAATTTCCACCGATTTCAAAGAAATTATCTTTAATACCTACTGGCTGAATGTTTAAAATCTCTGACCAGATTTTTGCCAGTCCCCGTTCGGTATCGTTGCGCGGTGCGACAAATTCATTGTGCTGGGTGAAGCTAGAAACTGTTGGCTTTGGCAAAGCGCGACGGTTTATTTTTCCACTGGGAGTTAAGGGTAATTTGTCTAATATGACAAAAGCTGTTGGTACCATATAATCTGGTAGCTTTTGTCTAAGGAAATCACGCAGGTTATCAGGCGTTGGTTGCCCTTGTTGAACAGTCAGATAAGCGACTATTTGTATTTGTTCTGGTCGATCAGATTGGGTAATCACAACCGCTTCTTGCACCTGTGGATGAGTGGAAAGAGTGTTTTCTATTTCTCCAAGTTCGATCCGAAAACCCCGAATTTTTACTTGATTATCTATTCGACTAACATATTCAATGATGCCATCATGGAAGTAACGAACTAAATCTCCGGTTTTGTAAAAGTAGGAACTAGATGAGAAAGGATTAACAATAAACCGTTCAGCAGTGAGTTCAGGACGGTTGAGGTATCCCCGTGCAACCCCAACACCACCTATATACAATTCCCCAATAACTCCTGTAGGGACTGGTTGGAGGTGAGAATCTAATATGTAAATTTGTGTGTTGGCAATGGGACGACCGATGGGGGCTAGCGCATGAGATAGTTTCGCAGCTTCTACCTGAAAGACAGTAGACCAAATGCTCGTTTCAGTCGGTCCGTACAGATTCCATACAGCAGCACCTTTTTCTAATAATTGCTGTGCCAAGTCACTAGTCAAACCTTCTCCACCGCAGAGAATTTTTAATTGAGGAGAACCACTCCATCCAGCTGCAAGCATCATCCGCCAACTAGCTGGTGTGGCTTGCATAACTGTAGCACCAGTAGTATCAATAATATCTTTAAGCAGCCTACCATCACTAGCTACTTTTCGGGTAGCTAATACCACCTTAGCCCCCGTAATTAGGGGTAAATATAGCTCTAAGGCAGCAATATCAAATGATATTGTAGTCACTGCCAAAAGTACATCTGACGCTGTTATTCCGGGTTCATACTGCATGGATTTTAAGAAATTGACCACAGCGCCGTGAGGAATTTCTACTCCTTTCGGCTTACCAGTTGAGCCGGAGGTATAAATAACATAAGCTAGACTTTTAGCAGTTGCACGTGGTGCAGGATTGTCTTCGCTATGGGTTGCAATATTTTCCAGGTTTGTACGTAAACAGACAACTTTCCTTTGTTCATCATCAGCAAATAACTTTTGATTATCAGTCAGTAACACTGACACCTGAGAATCAGATAAGATTAATTCCAAGCGTTCTTGTGGATAGCATGGATCTAAGGGTAGGTAAGCTGCGCCAGCTTTCAAGATACCCAAAAGTCCTACTAACATCTCTAAAGAACGCTCAATACAGATACCTACTAATACCTCTGGTTTAACTCCCAGTGTTTGTAAGTAGTGCGCTAGTTGATTTGCTTTCCTGTTCAGTTCATTATAAGTAAGCTGTTCTCCTGCAAAAGAGACTGCGATCGCATCTGGTGTTCGCTCTACCTGTGCTTCAATTAATTGGTGGAGACAGATTGCCAGGTTATAATCGGTCTGAGTTGCATTCCAATCAACCAGTATTTTCTCTCGTTCCTTCTCACTCAGCAATGGTAACTGAGCTACTGATTGTTCTGGGTTTGAGACAATACTTTCCAGTAAATTTTGGAAATGTTCGCTAATCTGAGCAACCATCACTCCATCTAACAGATTGCTATTGTACTTAAAATAACCTAGTAATGATTCAGAAAACTGGATAACTTCCAAACTTAAATCAAACTCTACTTTTGGCTGGGCTAGTTCCTCGTATTTTAATATATTTTCCTGTTCATTTGTCTTCTGAAAAGCAAACGAAGCTTGACAAATAGGTGAATGACTTGAGTTAAACTTTGATTGTAATTGTTTTACCAATAAATCAAACGGATAATCTTGATACTCTATTATTTCTAAAACTGTATGATTAACCTGACTCAGGAACTTATTAAATGAAAGACCTTCTGAAATCAAATCTCGTGAAACAACTATTTTGTTAGCAGACTTGTCAACAACTCTTTCAAATTCGCATTTATCTGACTGAGTTAGTATTAATCCTACCAGAATATCTTTTTCACTCGTGTAACGGTAAAGCAAAACTTTAAAGGCTGCTAAAAGAAGGTTTTCAAGGCTAACACTTTGATTAATTACCAGTTTTTTTAGTAAGCTAGTTAATTTATTGCTAATAACAAAACTCAAGGAAGAACCATTAAATGCTATTAGAGGAGAACGAAGTAAACTAGTAGGTAACTCCAGTAAAGGTAATTCTCCAAATAACTGTTTTTCCCAATAATCTTTCACCCTTTTGAGTTCAGAATTTTCTACAGGAAGTAATGCTTTCATATTTAAGTATTTATTATTCATAGGTTTTTGTAAATTATTATTTTTTTGAGGTAGCAGATAATGATTGAAAAAAATGTAACCGCGCAAATCTCAGTTTATTTAACTATCGATTGAACAGATATGCAGTTTATACAATTTATAAGACTGATAAGATTACTGTTTTAATTGTTAATTTAAAAAGAGGGGAGCAGTTAAGATGTAAGTCATAAAGCACTTACTGATGTTGTTAATCCCTAAATAGAATTATTTTCAATAAAAATGAATAAGAAAACAATTGCGACTTAGAAAATTTAATAAGACACGATACCTTCTTCTATTGAAGACGCTGCGCGTGGCTTCGTTCCCGGATAAAGTTAAGGCAAGCCTTTAAACGTCTATGCTTATGGGATGGGTTGCTAATGAAGCTGGTTTCATATCACGAATGTTGCACATATTACCGAAAGCCGTAAGTATCTTTCGCTTAAGTTTAGTATTAAGTCTACTATGAGCGACCTGTAGATTATCCATCACAAGAATATCGCCTTGTTTCCATTTAAAGACAGATGCATTTTTCCATTCAGCTTTGCCTAACTCTTGTGCTTCTGCTTGCGTCATTTCGGTATCTTGACCATCCTCGTTCAAAAAATATGTGTTAAGGGTACTGGTTCGTTTTTGCGAACTATCGACAACAGTTGCTGCTGTTGTTAATCCTTGTTGAAATCTTTTGTATAAGTTCGCTGGTAGCCAATTGTAATATAGCCTTTTCCAAAATGAATATCGTTGCCCAATGTTTCGATACCATTCTCTACTAACTAAAGAATCAACAATGCTAAGGCAAAAGCAGAGCCTACTTGTTTTTGGATGACTAAATAAAGTAATATAAGAACATTCAAAATAAATAGAACCATCCTCTTGCCAGTTGAAATCAAATCCTTGTTCTTGAAGAAGTCTGGTAATCTCCTCTTGCAAAAGACCTTCAAAGACAATCTTTAATAGATGCTTAGGAACATATCGCACAAATCGTTGAGGGAAATTGGCAATTTTGTACTGTAAGCTAGGAGATAAATTATCAAATAACTTTTCGGTATTGATGATGGGAGTCTCGCCATATATATCTGGCTGAATTTGGCAGAAGAAAGCGAGTACACTCGGTCGCATTGGTACCATATTCAGCTCATTATGAGGAGCAATGATTCTATCTGGTGGAGCTTCAGAAGAGGTGAAAATTTTATCAGTTATTCGTACACGATGAGCGCTACCAAAATGATAAACTGACTGCAATTGTACGTTCAGTAGCTCTAACACTTTTTGAAATTGCTCTGCATCCTCAACTTCAAATCCCCGAAACAAAATGGCTCCGTATGTATCTAGCTGTTGATTTAACCAGTCGCTACTTTCATTGACTAATCCCTTCAGAACTGCAAAAGATTTTTCCTTGATTGGCTCAATCACTAAAGGTAATTCTTTTTCATTACTTATAAAGGTTTTTTCATTATCTTGCAAAAACCTTAACTTCATGTCTTTTGAAATAGAAATGGGAAGATTTGGCATGGATTTTTTAAAATGATAAAATTAGTTAATCGGTAATATTATATTGAACCTTTAATTAGGATACCTAAATTGTCTTTAAAAATCAAGCTTTACAAGCATTTTTAGCATTAATTTCATAATTGCACCTAAAACGCTAATAATAACGACTATTATTGCCCAACAAAAGTTTTTAGATAATTTATAAATGTATTAGCATAATAAATAATTATAAAATTTATCCAGTTAACAATTGCTAAATATCCTTATAAATTCCCAATTTTTAATGCTTCTAAATTAACTGATTCCACCTCAGTTTTAATAGTAGATTGGTTAGATGATGTGATATATACTCCTAACATAATCACAGCAAACTTATCAAGGTTAATACGTTGATATTTTCGGAAAATAGAACTCAAGCTTCTTGGGTGCTAAGGACGGGAACAAATAAATCGCATAAGGAAACAAATCCTGAAGATAAACTTTTGAGGGAATAAGCATAAAGTCCCAGTCCTAATATTTGGCATATTAAGGCTAGGGAAATTACCGAAAGCCACCCACCTAAAGAACACGGAAAAAGCCTATCTTCAGTGAGTATAACAATAGGCAAAAGCAACAGGGTTCTGATCGCAGAGCACCAAGTCATAATAACTTTCGGACTCAATTGAGTTCGTAGTTGCTCTACAATGAGTGGGTATAGGCCAAGAAAAGCGGCTGATAGTATTGCTGTTATATCTCCTTGGAGTTTGCCATTAGCGGATGAAAAGTCATAGTATGCTAGAAGGCAAGCTCCTGCCATCGCTATAAGCATCCAGATCAAAAATCTACGGTCAAAGCTTTTCCTCCAAATCAGCCACCCTACTGACACAGTGAACAGTGGAGCTTTCCCACTCTGCATGAAAATTATTACTCGTGTATAACTTCATGATACTTAAATTCCATCACTGTCAAGCTAGTTCCCGTATAAATGACTTTTTCTAATTGAAAGCCACTCTTTTCAAACAACTCTTTATATTCTTGTTCTGTGCGCCAGTAACCCCCCGGGTTTGTCACCATCATCTGAACTGCTGCAAGAGCTGGGATAGTCCCATCTGGATATTCTACCGGCGCACCACGCGGTGGAACTAGTGTTTGTAGAAGTACTACCTTACCTTCTTTGGAGAGAGCTTCTCTACACCGAGTTAATACCTTGATCGCATCTTCAACACTGAATACGGAGAGGAAATACTTCATTACGATCGCATCTGCACCCTTTGGTATCTCCTCTAACGCATTACCACCAATGACTTGCACGGCATCTTCATCAATTCCTTGCTTTGCGAGGAAAGCAGGAGCTGTTTCAATCTCGTGCGGTAGGTCAAACAATATGCCTTTACAGCCAAATTTTTTGACAATATGAGCAATTAGTGCGCCTTGATTGCCTCCAACATCCATAACTGTATTAAATTGACCGAAATCATAGACCTCAAACAGCGAATCAATTGCTTGATTCGTTAAAAAGCTCATGGCATTGTTAAACAGATTTCTACTATCGGGATTTTCTGTCATAAAGAACTCGTAGAAATTCTTGCCCTGTGCTCTTTCAAAAGCAACTTCGCCTGTTTTCAAGGAATTCCCTAATTCTCTCCAAGCATCCCACATAGAGGGTTCTATAATATGCATCAGGAAATGTCCAAGAGAAGGCTCTGCATTTGTAATCAAGTGTTCTGAGAGTTCTGTTGCTGCAAATACACGTCCGGGCTTTTCTACAAACACACCTAAATGAGCTAGAGCACGGAGAAGAACATAGAGAGTTTCTACTTTTGTAGAAGTTTCTTTTGCGATCGTTTCTACAGTCATTGATCCTGACTGTAAGAGGTTAGGTATACCTAAGTTTGTTGCCACATAAAGGCACTGACTTTGCCAGTAGCCATAGGTCATCTGGGCAAGCTTCTTGGATGCTGAAGTCGTTCCTAACAAATTCTTTCTCCTTGTGAAATTATCAGGGTTTGCTAGTAGGTATAATATACACTGAATTGAACTATTGGGTAGAAAATGCTCACTTAATACCCAAAGCCCAACTCAGGAACTGTGGTTCCTGAAATTATGATTTAAAAGCTAGTGAAAAGTTGATCTAGAGAGAGCAATCGTTAGCACTACCCAAGGGGTAAACCCACTAGTTCTACATCTTTGCCCCTTCAATCAGAATAACTCTGTGTCTAGCCGCATAAAAAAAGCGGGCAAGTTGTAAAGCTTTGGTCATCTTGGCTTTGCTCACCAAGATAGTCTGAGGATTAGCAGCTACAACATTTTTCGTAAATGGCGATCGCATCATACCCCACAGCAAAGATATCAACGCTATCAAAGCATTGAATGGTAAGGCGATGGCGATTGAGTTATTTTCTGCTGTATCCCAGTCCCTAGCTGCTTTATTGGGAGTGTTAATTGTTTTCTTAACGTTTAATAGTCAGTTGATCGCTCAAAGGCGGCATGAGGACTACTATACACTTCAGATTCAGATTGACCAACTCATTCGTCTAACTCAGTCTCTTCCCCCCGAACTCAGTAATTTTGCTGAAACTC
>NZ_JBALDI010000088.1:0-28998 GCF_036917395.1 Nostoc sp. | reverse complement strand
CTTTTTCTTTAATATATATGTGCTTTTCACGTTCTGGAATCGATTCGTCGCACTTAAACAACTTCATTGGCATGGCTGATTGCTCCTTGTGCAATAAGCTGATCAGAAGATAAATTCTTCTATATCTTTGGTTTGATCAAGAAACTTGTTTGACTTCCTTGATTTCAAAATCCTATCAACCTTTTGAATTAATAATAGTCAATCTAGTAACAATCAAAGAAAAAAACATTGAACTAATAAACATAAAACAGTTATAAATAGACAGTTCTGTCTAAATTATAAGCAATTAAATATCTTATTTATATAAAAGTTTTACTAAGTTGAATAGACAGACTATTCTAACTAAAAAAAATGGACAAGTGATTGAGTTTTTATCTTGATTCTGGACGTTTCACTTGGAGAAATCAGCGATATTTGCTCAACTTGAAACAACAGAATAACGCAATTATTGGCTTTTCATCTCTCTAGCTGATGACTAATTGTAACCACGAATACTCTTTGTAAATTAATTGATCAGCGCAAGTAATTTGGCCAGATGTATGATATTCTTGATTTATAGGGAATCTAAATCGCTAAAGCACAAAGGATCTCCAAGCACTTGCGCTCTAGTGAAAAAGCCAAATCCCATAAGTTAACCAATGATTTGATGAACTGATGGTCTTGCTCCACAAGTTTCTGGAGGATTGTGAAAGTACTTGATCGGTAGCAGTTCCGGAGTTCGGGGGGACTTTGGTCTGCTTGCAGTTCATCAATCACTTTTGGGATAAATCCTTTATTCTTTACAGATAGTTTTTTCTTAAGTCCTTAAAAAGAATCGAAGCTTTGGGGAATGAAAGAATAGAATAAGCAATTGATAACAGTGTTTACGATCTAAGCAACTGGATAAAACAAACTTAATTCAACATCCATATGGATGAAACACCCTGGTCTTTAAAATGAATCAAAGAATGGTTAAGGGTGTTTTCCAATTTTAAATTCTTGTTAATTTATCATGGTGATACACATTATTGTATAGAGTTGAAAACTACGTTGAAAATTAAGGTATAACAGTGTAATTATTTCTGATAATTACAGTTTATATAATGGCTATGACGTAAAAGCTTAACAAAAGTGTGAAATATTTGACACGTTTACAGCCTAACTTAAAAAACCTAGTTAAGCTTCAGGTTTAAACAATCCTGAAATTGGAAAAATATTTGTCAGTATTATTGATGAAGTATTTGAAAATTACACGTTATTCAAGGATGTGATCTAAATGACTAAACCAAAAACACCCCGTAAATCTGTTCATGATCGCATCCTAAATACAGCATCAGGCTTGTTTTATCGAGAAGGAATTCGCAACGTCGGTATTGACAGAATCATTGCGGAATCTGGCGTTGCTAAAATGTCGCTCTACAATCATTTCAAGTCAAAAGATGCATTGATTGAAGCATGGCTGCAACAACAGGATGTACAATGGTGCCAATGGCTCAAAACCACGATTGAGGAACAAGCTTCTAACCCATCTCAACAACTACTGGCAATATTTGATGCCCTGCGGGAATGGTTTGAGAGTCCAGATTTCCGAGGTTGTGCATTCATTAATGCTTCAGTAGAACTAGCCAATGCTGACCATCCTGGACATCGAGTAGCGTTAGAGCATCAACAATCGATTTACAGCTACATCAAGAGCCTTGCTCAATCTGCAGAAGTTTCATCACCGGAACAGTTAGCTAGGCAACTACTTCTCCTCGTGCAAGGTGCGATCGTGGTTGCGATGATGGAAGGAAGTTGGTCAACCGCTTCACAGGCGAAAAAAGTCGCGGCAACACTAATCCAGACTGCATCAAAATCCGGCGTTACCGAAACAGTTTTGAGTGCTGAGTAAAAAAGCAATAATCGCACAGGCTAAACGCCCCGCTATCCATGTATAGCACTCCTGAAATGAAGTCTATTATATGATTTAATGTAAAAAATCACACTGCAACTAAGTTCGGAGCAATCAGGGATGAGAATTCATTACTTACAACATGTGCCATTTGAAGGACTTGCTAGTATTGAACACTGGTTGACAAAGAAAGATCATATTCTCTCCGCAACTAAGTTTTATAACGGTGACAGTTTACCATCTGTTAATAGTCTAGATTGGGTGATAGTAATGGGCGGGCCGATGAATGTCTATGAGGATGATAAGTATCCTTGGTTGATTTGGGAAAAACATTTTATTGAAGAAGCAATCAAAAAGAATAAAATAGTTATTGGCATTTGTCTTGGTTCGCAGCTAATCGCTGATGTTTTAGGTTCCAAGGTTTACAAAGGTCAGGAAAAAGAAATAGGTTGGTATCCGATTCAAGTGACAACAGAAGCACAGAATTCTGCTGTTTTTGCTTCATTCCCTGCGTTTTTAACTGTGTTTCATTGGCATGGTGATACTTTTAACTTACCACCGGGTGCTGTACGACTAGCCTCTAGTGAAGTATGTGCAAATCAAGCTTTCATTTATGGAGATAGAGTACTAGGTTTACAATTTCACCTAGAATCAACTCAAGACAGCGTTCTGCAAATTATTGACAATTGCGCCTCGGAATTAGTTAGAGGTAAATATATTCAAAAACCCGAAGAAATGCTTGCACGGGATGATGATTTAAGTAATATAAATACTGCCATGTGTAAAATTTTAGATTATTTTGCTAATTTGACTGACTAAATTCTTATTTATACCGCTATTTCTAGTATAAAACCGTCTATTGTTCTAAACAAAATGTGCATTTTTAGGGTTGAATGCCAGTTTAATTATTTCATGGGGATATACATTGCTGAATATATGATTACGAGGCACTCTGGCAATTAAAGTTTGTTCTCCTACCTTCACCCAAATACTACAAATCCCAATACCATTTAAAACCCGTTCTACTAGCCCTTCAATAATTACCAAACACAGTTTGTGTCGCATTGAAGAACTTGCATCGTAAAGATTGAAAGTATCGCCAGATAAACAACATCTAGTAATTGGCTTAGTGATTTCCCCAGGATATAAAAACTCTATCCCGTTTGCAAGTTTGATAAAACTTCCACGGCTACTCCGTTCTACATGGCACGGAATAATATTATCTATCCCTACGAGTCGGGCAAGTTGCTCGTTAGCTGGTCGGCGGATGATAGTTTCCAAGTTGTCATCCTGGACAATACAACCATCAAATAAAGCGATCGCTCGATCAGCAAAATGCAGTATATCTGTAAAATTATGACTGACTAATATGACTGCTGATCCCCTCGCTTGCGCCCATTGTCTAATTTTATCAATCATCTGGGGACGTATGCCCACATCTAAAGAGGCAGAAGGCTCATCCAAAAGCAGCAATTCGGAATCAGCAACTAAACCGCAGGCAATACAAACTCGTTTTGCTTCACCACCGGACAGAGAACGAGCTGACTGATTTGCCAGGTGT
The DNA here is from genome assembly GCF_036917395.1 of Nostoc sp. Lineage (GTDB taxonomy): Bacteria > Cyanobacteriota > Cyanobacteriia > Cyanobacteriales > Nostocaceae > Nostoc. The sequence goes on along the minus strand of NZ_JBALDI010000088.1, from coordinate 25,567 downwards.
TCACAGCCAAAAGTTGTAAGTGCAGTATGTACCCTTTGCTTAATCTTGTGTGTTGGTGTTCCGCGAAACTTTAATACCTTGGCAACATTATTAAAAACAGTGTCATCCAGTAGTAATGTTTCCTGAAATACCAAAGCCGAACGACGACGCAACAATGTTTTATTGGTATTGCGGACATCCTCTCCAAATAATTGCATCTCACCACGGTAAGGTTGCAAGAGATTGATTGTTCTTAACAAAGTGCTTTTACCAGCGCCGTTGGGGCCAAGCACAGCTACCAGTTCTCCTGGACGGACTGCAAAATTTTCAATTGACAGGATATTTTTACGTGTTTTGCTATCGACGCTCACCTGTCGCATATTCAGGGCATACTCGTTAGTACTCATAGAATTTTCTTGTCATGCTGTAGGATAGTCAGCAACACGATAACGGTGTATGTAATGATCAGAAGAATGTATGCGATCGCCATCGCAACATCGTAATTTCCTTTCCCTACTTCCAAAACGATCGCTGTAGTCAGGACTCTTGTCTGCCCCTTAATATTGCCGCCCACCATCATGGATGCACCAACTTCCGAGATGACGCGACCAAAACCAGCCATGATTGCAGCCATTAACCCTAACCGTGCTTCTTTAATTAGCAACAAGTTTGCTTGCCACTGTGTCGCCCCCATTGATAACAGTCGCCAGCGTAGTTTCGGATTAATACTGATAATTGCCGCAAAACTGAAGCCAGCGACAATTGGAAAAGCAATGATGACTTCGGCTATGATCATAGCTGTGGGCGTGTACATCAAATCCAGATTTCCTAACGGGCCAGACCGCCACAAAAACAGACTAACGAATAAACCGACTACCACAGGTGGCAATCCCATACCGAAGTTAATCAAACTAGTCAGAGTCTGCTTGCCGACGAAATCCACTAATGCTAGCCATAGTCCTAATGGTAGTCCCAGTAAAACGCTAATGGCTGTAGCTGTTCCAGATACGAACAATGTCATCGTCATGACTTGGAAAACGTCACTATCGCCACTAGTTAATAGCTCAAAAGCTTTGAAAGCTCCTTCGATGATTGTATTCACAAATACAAATCTCTTACAAAACTGAAAAATAATGGTAAATATGCAGTAGAGCAACCCTTGATGATCTGATGCTCAAGTTTCTCTAAAAGCCGTAATCTTTTTCCGTTTTACCGCCATCAACATAAAATAGCGGTTGTTTGAACTCTTTTTTCCCGTGGGCTGCAATCAGTGTCTGTCCTTCAGGAGATAAGACATAATTAATAAACGCTTTAGCTCCTGCACTATTCACCCTGGGGAATTTCTGAGAATTTACTTCCATGACATGGTAGAGATTTAACAGTTTCTTATCTCCTTGCACCAGTATTGGCAAAGACAGATTTTTCTTTTGAAATATATAGGTTGCTCGATCTGCTAAGGTATATCCCAGTTTTTGATTAGCGACTTGCAAAGTTTGCGCCATTCCTGAACCTGTTTGCTGATACCAACTGCCAGAGGGTGTGACTTTTGCTTGTTGCCATAAATCTTTTTCTAGTTTGTTAGTACCTGAGTCATCACCCCGCGATACAAACAATGCTTGATTTTTGGCAATCAGGGAGAATGCTTCCACAGCATTCTTTTTCCCTCGGATCTTTGCCTTATCAGCATCTGGGCCGACAATCACAAAGTCATTGTGCATTACCAAGTGCCGATTAATCACCGCACCACCTGACAAAACTTTGCGTTCAGCTTTAGGTGAGTTGACGAATAGCGCATCAACCTCACCTTTCTCAGCCAGAGCCAAAGCTTGTCCAGTGCCGACTGCAACCTTTTTCAGTGTATATCCTGTTTTCTTTTCAATCGCTGGAACTAAATCATCTAGTAGTCCACTGTCCTCAATGCTGGTTGTCATCGCTACAATCACATTTTTATTCGTTGGGGACTGTGCAATAGCTGGGTTTTGCTTGACCAGCATATCACTAGCTTCAGCACTCAAAATCGCCAAGCAACATGCCAAAAATGCAATGAAAATTCTCCGAATCATAGAACCTCTAGAAATATATGATTTACGCATTGACAGAGTAATAAGCTGTTATACAAAAGCACATTGAGACAGCACAAAAGCGATGCTTACGGCAACCCTAAGAGGGAACGCAATTTTTTCTTCAACGTTGAAAGCTATACCTGCGGCTTGTTCGCCATCTTGTAAGGTCGTATTGTTAATCTGAATGGGATGGTTGTTTATAATGAAGTAATGATTCATGACTCTAAATATTTGCTACAACTTCCCCGGTATTGCTGATGTCATAACCGCCGAGAATTTGTAATTGCGATCGCACTAGCTGATGTCCCAAGATATTGATAAACTGCTGTACTGGTGCTTTTTCCAAGTATTCCTTGAGAATAACTAAGTCGTATCGCGCACTATGAAGGGGAATAAATCCCAACCCAAAGGTCGCAGCTATAGATGCCGTACTGATACCTGCATCAACGATTCCTGAGACTACAGATAAGGCAACATCTTGATGATTGTGAACGATATGGTCAAATCTTTTCACAACCTCAAATGGTACTCCTTCTTCTTGGAGTTTCCGTTCTAAAAGCATCCGATTGCCAGAACCCACCTCATGGGTGACAACAGTTGCTCCAAATTCTACTAAGTCGGAAACTGTTTTAACTCCCATTGGGTTTCCTGGTGGAACTAACAATCCCTCTTCCCAAACTCCAAGGGTAATCAAAACGGCACTCTTACCTGTTAAGGCTTCCCGCACAAAGGGGATGTTATGTTCCCCAGTGTCAGCATCGTATAAGTGCATCCCTGCAATGTGAACTTCGCCTCGGCATAAACTACGCAATGCAGCCTTGCTATGAGCGAAACGATAATGAACTCGTAGTTTTGGATGCCAGCGTTCAGTTGCTTTTGCTAAGAGTGAAAGCACAGGTGTACAACCAGCAATCACAACTGTGTTGTGCAATTTATCCATATCATCCAGAACCCGAACCAGAACTTTATTTGTACCTATCTGGCTCTGTGCTTCACCCTCCGGGTGAGGCTCGTTTCTCGCTACCGTTGAAGGTAATGGCAGTTTGCTTATGCTGGGGAACCCGTCCACCCCTACAGGTGATGCTCCTACGCCGCTATCGCCACTCCCTACAATAGGGTGGCTCACTGCAACTACCTCACCATCAGATGGAATCATTTCGATGCGAAAAGCATCTCTGCCTAATAAAGGATAAGCTATCCATCGATCCCCAATCCGCGCTAGACTAACTTGCGATCGCTGTAGGTTAGGGATCGAACCGGCAAGAATCGCCTCAATTTGGGGCAAATCCTCCTCTGTTAGCCAGAATAAGTCCTCAACTTGGCAACCAAGTGCCTTAGCTAAACGCAAGGAAATAGTAACAGAAGGCGCACATTGTCCCGTTTCCACAGCACCAATACTCTGACGGGTTACGCCAGCTATATTAGCTAATTCTTGCTGACTCATGCCCAGACGATTCCTAATTGCCTTCAGGTTATTGTAAATATTCATATCCTGCTTTATGAGGCTGTATCTCTCCGTTACAAAAAGCCGTAGCGGACACATTTAATCTGACTTGAAAAAGGCCAGTGCGCCCTTGCGGTTTACCGACTTTTAGCAACTGGTGTATGTAGGGGAAAGTCGATTTTCATGACTGACTGTGAAATTTTTCATGATTGACTGGCTAAGTAATAGCAAGGTCTTATATTTGTACTTTTTGTATTTGAATTTTGAAAAAACTCAGTACACCTTTATTCTTTCTTCCTCGTTCCCTATTTCTATGAGTGATTTACCGAATCAAATTTGATTGCTATAGCGTGTGCCTTTTCTGCTGAAAGTTCCATTAATGCTTTTGTAATTTTGCATACATCTTGTCAAAACATTTGCCAGATTTTTGTTTTTGCAGGAAGTCAAGTAATTTCTATACTTTTTGTTAGTTTATTACTGTTTTTTATCCCTTTGTAGCAAGCATATCATACACATGTCCAAAATAATTGCTAGAGTAATAAAAAGTTTCCCCTAGGATTTTTTTATGAAAAGTGTATTTATAGCTACAGAATTTTTCCTGATTTTGGAAGATGAACGATTTTAAGCTTAAATATTTACGTGCAACGTACCTGTGTCCATATGTTAACCATCAGATTTTTATTAGCGATGGCTTTGCCCGTCGCAGGCATCGCTAATAAAAATTGATTGCTGATGTGTTCCATCGGAATAATAATTTGTAGTTATTATCTTAAATATGGTTATGTACCGATGCCGGGGCACAACGCTTGCAACTTTGAGGCAAGTGCATAATTCACACTTGGATTCAGCAATGCCCAGACAAAATTCTTATGCGAATGATGAATTTAAGATATCCTTGTTTATGGTTTTCGGATAAACTAATTGGCACATGCTACAGACTAAGTACCTGGTTGTAGGTAAAGGACACATTGGTTTAGCAACAGCTGCCTATTTGAGTAATCAAGGACATACTGTTTACCTTTTCTCTCGCCGTTCTTCCATTGTTGCCCAGACAAGAACCATTCACTCAATTGGATCAGTTTCTCCGGGAAGTTATCTAGTTGCAGCTTGTTCCAATAACATTTATGAGTTGGCGGCACTCAATGATGGGAAACTACCACTCAACGTGCTGATCTGTTGTCGTGGTCAAGACATCGAACCCTACGCCAGAATTTTAGCTGAATATATCAATCCTCAAATGAACATTCTGGTTTTCTGTTCTAGCCGCTTTGCAGGTCGGGTTTTTTGTAAGGTACTCCAGGGACTGGGAATAGCTAAGGAACAATTGCCTGCTGTGGCTGATGTCAACAATATTCCGTTCGTCAGTCGCGGTAATATGGAGGATCAAATCAGGATTAGCACACTTACCAACAAATTCTTTGTGGCGGCTCAGAACCGAATCATGACAAGTCGGATTGTGAGCGCTTACCAAGCTGTATTTAGTAATTTATGGGCTGCTGCTTCGGTTTTAGAAATTAATCTGAATAAAGTTAATGACATTATTCACCTTCCTCTACTTCTGGTTTCATTAGCTAGATGGGAATCTGGTGAGGATTACAACCTCTATCATAATCTTGGTTCCCGTACTGTTGGACTCATTGACCACCTGGATAGCGATCGCATAGCAGTGGGTGAAGCATTGGGAGTCCTCAACTTAATTGATATCAAAAGCCACTATCAAATCGCATATGGAACCACCGGATCATCCCTTCATGAACATATGCAGCAGGTTGGAGCCTACTCCAGTACGACGCTGTGTAACCCTCATCACCGCTATTTGGTTGAGGATCTGCCTTATGGCTGTTTTCCCCTACAAGTTTTAGCTCGCCTAGCTGGAGTAGAAACACCATTTCTGGACAGTTGCATCACAATAGGAAATAAGTTCCTTGACATACCTTTAAAGTGGAATGCTGAGTTTTTGGAATTTGATGGGCATCAGCTCAGTCAAGAACTTTAGTGGTATTACCATCTTTGAACTGCTCTTCTATTCACCGGAGTTTAATTCGATTGAGGTTTTGTGGCAGTTTATTAAGTATGAATGGATTGATATAGATGCTTACTTTGGTTGGGAAAATTTTATCGACTCTGTTGAAAAATTTCTTTAAAAATTTTGAAAAAATTATGTAATTAATTTTATTTTCCTACTTAAATGATCTAGATCGTGACAATTATAAAGTAACTATTAGTCATGATTAAGTAAGGATAATATTGAGTAAATATAGCTAATTTTTTATGAAATGCTATACTTCAAAAACAAGCTTTTTTTCTGAAAATTACTATTTTTGGTCACAACAAATTTAATTTATTAATAAAATATTATCTTAGTTAAATGTACGTTAGTAAATAGTTTATATTTGTTATTACAATGCTGTAATTTATTCATTAGAGAGTTAGCTAATGACACAAACAACTCAATACGCACACTATATGCAGGCTGACCAACGCCCTAGTATCAAAGAGCCAATAGAACTATCACCTTTAGTCGGTAATTGGGTCAATACTAAATCGGATACTAATTATTTGGTGCGGGTGGTTCTGACTGAACAAGACGGTCGCCTTGTGTTTCAAGGTTATGGAGCCAACGAACCCGATCCAATTGACTGGGGTAAGGTTGAGGCGGTGGCTTACGGTGTAGGAACCTCACTTATAGCAGGAGGATTCCACGCTTTTTACAAGCTAGACGGGATTGAGACACATTTGGTGGCAAACCAAAAATTGGGAATCTTGGTCATTCAGTCCTATACCCGCTACGTAGATGGTAGTGGTCGAAGTGATCATTTTGCCCGTGAGTTTTTTCATCGCTAGTAAGAAGAGGAAGATTTCAAGATGGAACGAAACGAAATTTACGGAAACCAGCCCAAGGACACCGTGATTGATTTCACGCCTTATTTAGGAACCTGGATAAACTCCAACACCAAGACTACATGGATCGATAAATTTACCTTAACCAAGCATAATGAGCAAATTATTATGCACGCTTATGGTGCCGAGTCCCTCAAAGATTGGGGTGAGACTGAGGTGACACCGTTTGTAGATAATATCAATGAGAAGGCTTTCTGTGCAAGATACGATCGCGATTCAGTGGAATCCTTGTTGGCAGCGAACATGAACAAAGATTTGTGGGTAATTGCTGCTTTTCACAAGTTCAAGGATGGCAGCCAACCTAATTTTCTGTGTCGGGAGTTTTACTATCGGCCGGATTAAGATGAAATTCCTGCTTACATTTGTACTAAGAAAGCTCATAAGCTTTGCTGTACAAAAAGTCTAAGGTTTAACACTTAAAACACTGTATCCATGTAAACGCTGAAACTAAACGCCTTGTCATTGGCTTTGTTGGGTTTGGCTTACGCTCAAACCCACTTGCTTCTCCTAAGGGAGACGCTGCGCGAACAACGGGGGGAACCACCAAGGACGCACTGCCTACCCAACCCACTATTCTTCTTAACTGAACCGTATTGGGTGATAAGGGATTTCCAAATTTAGTAGGGCACTACCTTATTTGCATCATTACCGTGTGAAACCCGCTGCATACAACAGCGGGTTTCTGCTGACTACAGTTCTTGTGTATCTACTTCTTGTGGATGATAGTAATCTTGAACGTATTTACTAGTTACTTCTAGCAGTGTGGCGTGACCTTCAGAACTTAGCTGTGGGTACGCTGACACTGCGCTACTGATATAAGAGGTAAAATCGGTTTCATTGGGATTGAAGAACTCTTGTCCGATCACGAGTGCGGCATAAGTTTCAGACATTTTAGTGCTGAATCCGTGCTCGGTTAGTCCATCAAGCATGTAACGAAATAGCCAGTTAGCGTCAGGGTCATGCTCAATCAATTTAGAAGCGCCAGTCATAAAGTCTTGGTATTCAGTCATTGAGGTTACTCCTTTGGCAACTTATATTCTCGAATAATTCTGGCAATCACACTGCTTATAGAAAACAGCCCAGGTTTTTAGACAAGGCTTCAAACTTTTCGTTGCAAATTGGAAAGTTTACTCGGCAATGATTCCAGTCATGAGGCTTTGCGAGTATGAAATTTGTGACTCGAAGCAAAAATGGGGGATGAAATGTAGTTAAATTGAAATAGTTAATTCACCAAACTAAACATCCCTACTCAACTCATATAGCAATTCTATCTGATTTATTAAAATCGTCAGTCTTAGATACCGACTTATTTAATAAGTAGATAATCTTATTGTTCATGAATGATTTAAGATTGCTCTATATAGTTAGAATAGTCTACCTATTTTAATAAATTAATATCTTTAGTCCCCACAATAATCATATTGTAAATATAGACAGTTCTATCTATTGTTTGTATCCCTAAAGTTTCAACGCCAATTTATGATATTGTCATTATTTTTACTATTATTAATTATAATTATTGTTAGGATGTTAAAGTCAAGTCACTTAAAGAATTATTATTCCAAAAATACAAAAAATTGAATAATCTTTATTGTGTCACTTGACAAATTAAACTACCATTTGCAAAATGAGTATTGATATAGAGTAAAATAACGATTTTAATTTATCTTTGCGTTCTCGCTGTTTGCAACAAAAACTGTACTTATTGAGATACAGGCTACTCAAATTAAAGATTTAGGCTCTCGCTCAAATAGAGTAGATTTTATGCTAATAAATAATTTAGCAAGCAACACCGCATCTTTTAACTCCTAAATTTTGACTATTTTTTATGAATCTTCAGTACGAGGAAAGGTATGAAAAATACTCAAGTAACAATTAACGAAACAGCTTGCAAACATAAGCAAAAAAAATTAAGTGGCAACAAAAAACTAACTTGTACAAAACCACCACAACCAGGTGCAAACCAAGGAAATTGTCCTTTAGATGGAGCGATGGTTTCTGTCGGAGCTATTACTGATGTTGCTCATGTAGTACATGGTGCTATTGGTTGTACTCATAATCCTTGGGCGACTCATGGTAGCCTCTCATCAGGCTCTCAATTATACCAAACTGCTTTTACTACTGATTTTGGCGAGAATAATGTCATTTTTAGTGGTGAAAAGAAACTCTACAAAGCTATTCTCGATGTTGCTCAACGCTATAATCCTGCGGCTGTTTTTGTCTACGCTACTTGTATTACCGCTTTGATTGGTGATGATATCGATAGTATCTGTAAACTGGCTGCACAGAAAATTGATATTCCGGTTGTTTATGTAAATTCACCTGGATTTCTTGGTAGTAAAAATTTAGGTAATCGCATCGGCAATGAGACTTTATTGAAATATGTAATCGGAACGGCAGAACCAGAATTTACCACTCCTTTCGATATCAATATTGTTGGTGAGTACAACGTTGCTGGTGATTTATGGAATGTTTTACCATTATTCAAGAGATTGGGTATACGGGTTCTCTCTAAAATTACGGGCGATGCTCGTTATAAAGAAGTTTGCTATGCTCATCGTGCTAAGTTGAATGTAGTCATTTGCTCAAATGTAGTACTGCCAATGGCGCAAACAATGAAAGAACTTTATGGAATTCCTTATGTTGAAGAATCTTTCTTCGGTGTGGAAAACTTAAACCATTGTTTGCGAAATATTGCAGCAACATTAGGGGATAAATATCTTCAAGAACGTGTAGAATGGTTGATAAAAGAAGAAAATGCAGCCCTAGATATTGCCCTAGCTCCCTACCGTGCCCAATTGAAAGGTAAGCGGATTATTCTTTCTACTGGTGGTGTAAAGATTTGGTCGATTATTTTAGCCGCCAAAGATTTGGGAATGGAAGTCATTGCTACCACTAACGCAAAGACTACAGAAGAGGAGAAAGCCAAAATTAAACAATATCTCGGTCAAGATGGTATTGTTTTGCGCGAAGCAACCCCGGAAGTATTATTAAAAGTACTAAAAGATACAAAGGTTGATGTGCTTATTACTGGGAATGGCAATAAATATACAGCACTGAAAGCACAAATTCCTTTTTTGGATGTTAACCATGAACGCCATCATGCCTACGCTGGTTATATGGGGCTGGTGGAACTGGCACGAGAATTGTATAAAGCATTGTATAGTCCTGTGTGGGAGCAAGTCAGCAAACCTGCTCCTTGGGATGAAAAAATCAACCATGATCTGGCTTGACCAATCTTAATACCACAAGTTGCCTCAATCTCTCCAATGTATTTTTTATTATAAGTTTACTACTCTGTAAGGTCTTCTTGGCGATTTGGATGGGTGTTGAAATAGGCACGATCAAAGGATTGCCCCAGAATCTCCTGACCAATTGAGGACAAAACGCGATCGCAATTATCATGCAATACGTAAAAGGATAAATCTCGCAATATTCGCTCTACAGGACTCGGTTTAATCAAGGAGCGAGCTCCACAAGCGTGTATGCAGTCGTTCACCGTTTCCAAAGCCAGTTGTTCAGTTATGTAACGGGCGCGATTGCCTGCTTGTTTTGCCCCTAAGACCTGGCCTGTTTCCCAAAGAGTGGCTACCTGCCGCAGCCAGAGATGCATAGTATCTATATTAATTGCTGCCTTAGCAATTCGGTGTTGTACGTAGGGGTCGTGTCCTTTTTCCTGTTTGTTGATGTATGCTAAAGCATAATCATAGGCTCCTTCAGCAGCTCCTAGAAAAGCAGCACCATACAGAGGCGTAAACCGCGTCTGCCACTCCTGTTGGATGTACTGTCCCGGATAGCCAATCAAGTTTTCTTTAGGGATGAAAGTACGTTCAAAGCGAACTAAGTAACTCACTGTGCCTCTCATCCCAATTGGCTGCCACCAACTATCATCAAAGCTAATACTGGGGTCGGATAAGTTGCAGGCTAGTAACAACACTGATGTCGGTGAGCCATTGCTATGACGCGCTCCCCCAGGCCCTGCTGTGTTGACCAAGAGAATTGCCCACTGTGCTTCTGGGGCACTAGTCGCGAATACCTTTGTGCCATCAATGATGTATCCCTCATCTACCACTTGCACACTTGTGCCAAGGCTGGCTTTTTGACCTGGAATCTGAGACTGGGGTTCTCCACTCCAAGCCGCCCATTTTTCGCCACGCTGAACAATACCCTCAAACCAGCGCTTTTTCTGAGACTCATCAGCCATAGCCGCTAGTAAAACTTGGGCATTTGCGTGTCCTTCCCAGCAACGAGCTAAGGATAAATCCACTTTTGCTAGTTCCTTAGTCATCATCCATAGGGTAAAGATATCGCTATCATGTCCTAACCCTAGACCACCGTATTCAGTTGGCACAACAGGCGCATTCAGACCTGCTTGAAAAAGGTCTTCAAAATCTTCTCTTGGGAAGCTAGCATTGTGATCATAACCAGCGGCACGAGAGGCGAACTTATCGCGTGCAAGTTGGCTAATGCGCTCAATCAGAGTTTGCTTGTTGAGAGTTAGATTGAATATCATTTAATAGAGTTTCATAGACTTGTTTTTAGTTGCTAATCTTACATTTTCACCTGTTGGTTTATGGCAATTTTTGTAAGTAGGTTATTTTAATCCGGTATGAATAATAATTCTGTTGGCAAATGAAAAGCAGCTTAGTAATATGCCTGATAAGAACATCATTACATATTGTTTGTCTTTTTTTATGTGAATTTGAGACTGACAACTCGAAAATTAACCACTAATAAAAATGAGGTTACACTTTTGCACGCTTTATTCATTTACTGTTAGTTTCCTTCAGTGGTTGCAAGATATAAGTAAATAAATCATCAATAACTCGATTAGCTGATATATAGCTACCTGTGAGCCAATAATAATCATCTACTACATAAACTTTACCCTGCCTAACAACATTAAGCTTTGACCACAGAGGTTCTGCCATAAGTTGATTGACAGCTATCTTTGACTGTGCGGGGTCTTTGAAGCCGTAGCGCACTATAAATAGGATATCACCATCTATCTGGGTAAGGGCTTCTGGAGAAATATTGTAGCCAACGGGGTTGCCCGCTTTCTTTTGAGTTGCTTTAGCATCCAGATTTTGCGAAGGAGGACGGATTAAACCAGCATCCTCTAAAATTACTCCAGAGAATGCACCCTTCGTTAACGGGTTAATTGTCTTTGGGATCAGGCGCACGACGGAAACTAAAGTCTTTTTGAGTCGAGATCCTATCTTTTGTTTAAACTCAGTTAAGCGTGCGTTATAGTTATTCATTAAACGTTTTGCTGTCTCGGTTTTCCCCAAAGCTTTTGCTGCTGGCATAAACGGTTGTTTCCAGTCTCCATTGCTTTGCACCTTCAGCAGAACGGTGGGTGCAATGTGAGACCATAAACTGTAAGTATCCCGGTTCCGCGTCGTGCCTAAAATCAAGTCCGGCTTGAGAGTTATAACCTTCTCCATGTTCGGTGGTGTCAAAACCGCACCAATGTTTTCAACGCCTGGGTGCTTATTCTCTAAACCTAGCCCTTGGAGAGTTTTAGTTGGATCTGGAGCACCTACCAGATTGGCTCCCAGAGCTAGAGGTATTTCCACTAGCCACGGATCTATGACGACAACTCGTTGAGGATGGACGGGAACTAGAGTCTGACCCATTGCGTGTTTGACTACGTGGAGAGCTACAGGTGATGTTTGATTTGAAGAAACAACAGCTATATCGTGGGTCGGTAATTGACGACCAAAGGAGCTGCAAGCAGAAATCACCAAGAGCGTAAGCAGCACAACAAAGCAGAACTTAGGCATATACAGTCAAGAAGATACAGGTGATGTTAGAGCGATCGCAAAAAAGGCTGTGCAAGAGGCAGAGTGAACTTTCTAGGTTTTGAACAAATTCCTTTGCCATAAAGCTTTCTTTTGTCAAAATTTCCAACTCACTGTCCCCTGCACAATAAATGGATCTTCAGGATAAACAAGGTTAATAGTTCGGGGGATGAAATACTGAACATTGAACAAATTCTTGAGGTTGAGTGCGATGCCAAGGTGGCCTCTTTGGTAGTAGACAGCTGCATCAGTACGTAAATAACTGGGTACACTGAACGAGTTTGTCAGATCCCCCTGCCGTTCGCCGACATAGAACAAACCCAGTCCAAACCCTAACCCTTGCAAATTCCCCTTGGCAAAGGTGTAAGTCGTCCACAAACTCGCGCTATTCTCAGGGACGTTCACTAGTCGATTGCCAATGTATCGCTCGTCCTTTGTCACCTCTCCATCCGTGTAAGCATAGGAGGCAATCACATTCCAGCCTGGCAATATCTCCCCTGTGACATTGAGTTCAATGCCCCGGCTGCGTTGCTCTCCCGTTTGGATATTAAATGTGGTGGGACGATTAGGATCAGGCGTCAAAACATTGGATAAAGTCAGTTGATACAAAGCAAGGGTTGAAGATAGCCTGCCGCTAAGGAAATCAGCTTTAACTCCCACTTCGTATTGAGTGCCAGTACTGGGTTGAAATAAACTACCCCCAAATGTGGTTCCAACATTTTGGGAGAAGGATTCACTATAGCTAGCATAGAGTGAGACGGGTTGGATAGGTTTATAAACAAGACCTACACGAGGACTAAATGCAAAGTCTGATTGACTTTGATTCGCACTTGTATTTAAAAAGTTGGTAACTTTATTATCGATAAAATCTCCGCGTCCACCGAGAAGCAAGTTAAGATTATTAGTAAGTGTGACTATATCTTGAACATAAAAGCCGATCTGATCATTTTTGGTTTTTTGATTAATTCTAGAAAGAAGACGACCGACGGGCTGACCATAGACAGGGTTGAACACATCTATAGAACCAATAGCGCGCATTGTCTGATCGAACTGACTAATGTCTCTGTACAAGTCAAAGCCAGCAACTAATTCATGCTGAAGGCTACCAGTTTTAAATTTGCCTACCACATGGTTGTCTAAAGCATACTCTTCATCGGCACCAGGCGCTCCTATATAGTTTTGCTGTGTGCGATTTAGAGTCCGACCATCAGCTCGTAGAGAGCCAGAATTGGCACTATCTGTTCTATATCTTATAGACCTAACAAGGAAAGCATTCACCAAAGACCAATTATCACTAAAGCGATGTTCAAAGTTATAGCTTAATAGAATGGAACGACGGTTGTTTCTGGCATCTTCATCTGATGTGTTAAGACTGAGCGGAATCTCTCCATTTGGGTTAGGCAAGACAGTTCCTACAGCAGGTAGCCCTGTTCTGGGGTACTGCTGCTGGTCTCGGAACTCGCTTTCAAAAGTCAGCTTCGTATTCTTACTTATTTGCCAACTCAGAACGGGTGCAATAATGTAACGCTGATTGTAAAAAAAGTCAATAAAACTTTCTGTGGTGATGTAAGAAGCATTTAAACGATAAAGGAGCGTTTTGTCAGAATTGAGAGGACCAGAAATATCTAAAGTTGGTTGATAAAAACTATAACTACCAAAAGTCATACTGGTGGCGAAGTAAGGTTCACTCAACGGCTGCTTCGTAACAAAGTTAATCGTGCCACCCGGATTGCCTTGACCGTAAAGGACAGAGGCTGATCCTCTGAGAACTTCTAACCTTTCAATGTTGGCGAGTTGAGTTTGTCCTGATATAGCTCCTGCTGTATAGTCCTTAAGACCGTTGCGAAGGAGGTTGCTTGTCTGAAAGCCTCTAATTGTAAAGACATCACCATTGGTCGGCGAATTGAAACCTTGGATAACACCAACGCTTCTTAAAGCATCAATGGTGTTAACGGCTCCTTCATCCTGCCAACTCTGCCGGGGAACCACCTGAATCGACTGAGGAATGTCCTGTACCCGCCTATTAGTCCGAGTCCCCACAGTCGCATCGGGAACCTGATACCTAGTGTCTGGAGTACCAGTTACTACTAGTTCTATTGGCTCTTGGTTGTCCTCAGGCGTAGTTGTTGGCTGCTGTGCCGTTGTTGGCGTAGCCTCTCGTAGAGAAGCTGTCGTATTTACCTTAAACACTAAACCCTCAGTAACACTATCAAACAACTCCACCTGTGGCGGACTCTGGTTCCCCACAATTGTCAATCGTAAGGTGTTGTCAGAAGTATTTGTAACTATTACTTCAGTAATACCTGCTACTGGCTTTGCTTGTCGGAAACTCTCCCTACCAGCAAGCTGTAACTTGGCATTGGGAATATCTATAATATAGGAGTTACCCTCGGTCTTCCGTGAAACCTGCAATTTCTGGGAGTTAGCCGTAACTAAAATTAACTCTATCCCCTTATCAGTGGTATTCACCTTCACATCTGTAATTGATACTACATCTGTTCTGGGTTGATTTAGTTGAGCGATAAAGTTCTTTACTCTATTGACCTTCAATACATATAATGTGCCGCTCAGAGAACGTTCTATAGAATTGAGTTGGCGAACTTCTGATATGGGTGTTTGCGATTGCTTCTTTATTGACTTGGTGACTAAAGCAGATTGAACAGAGGTTTTTCTGACTACGCATGTGATCGCTTCTTTATTCACTGGGGACTGTGCAAGAGTTGGCTCTTGCTTGACTAGGTTACTACCCAAACCCACACAAACACTCGCTACCAAACTTGGCAAATACCCATTGCACATACCCCAATAATTGATCATTCCACTTTCCTACCAATCTACACGCCAATATTCTTTACCTTTGCAAGTAAAACTTACATTGTGAAGTATAAGCAAGATTGAGTAGGAAATCAACCATTTATGTTGTTTTCCAGACAACTTTCATAATGAAAAAGATTCTTAACAAGATGCTGGCGTCTGATTTGTTACACAGTGTGGCGTTACTTTAGAGGAACTTGACGTCATAGAACAAATGTCCTGGTATGGCTTTAGATCGCTTGGTTTGAGTTGTTGTGACGTAGTTTAGAGATGCTTGCTGGAATGCGATCGCAGTCTTTGATGAACTGCGATCGCAACAGGTTCGTGTGTCCACGATGGATTTAAGAATAGCAACGGTCGGCATCCAGGCAGCCCTAGATATTAAAGGAGGCTATTCTCCTGGCATCAGTAAGCGGTAAAGGAAGTTTTTACTTACTTGGTTCTGTCTAGCCATTTCTAGAAGTAGTATATCTCCATTTTTGAGGAGGATGAAAAAGCATTGAGCATCGAGGTAATCATCGTTGCATAATCCTTCATCAGCGACCTTTGTTTCCTCTATCTCTTCATAGTTCAAATAATGCTCTTTGTCTTCAACATCTACTACATTAAATACGACTGGCATAGGCTTTTAAGGTACAAGAGTACATTGTCGATCATAAATCGTATAGTTGCTTGAAGTCTGTTGGTTTAGTTGCAAAATACAACCCTCATGGGATGTCCTGATATGGTTCGGCATCTCAGGATTCCAATGATATCTAATACGCCTTTGGTATTTTAATTAAGTCATTAATTAGGCAAATTGAACAAATCAAGGCAACTATTTTTTCAGGTGCTTGGCACTCATCACTTCATCAATTATGCGCGGACGAATGCTGACATTATTCGTGGATATGCTCTGCTATTGCAAATTCTTCCTTCTTTTGGCAACGGCTCCTGTTTTATTATTCAATGCTGGAGCGATCGCAACAGGAAATTTAGTAATGTTGCGTAAGTCCTAATAGCTATTTTTCACACAAAACCTGAGACAACGGAATGTCATTGCCAGATATAAATCAGGACAAACAAAACAATCCAGATGACATCAACAAAGTGCCAGAAAATAGAAGTGGCATTTACACCAAAATGACCTGTGTCGTAGTTATCAGGAATGAAAGAGCGACCAAAAACAAGTATCTGCAATAAAATACCAGTAAGAACGTGTAAACCGTGGAAGCCTGTCAGTAAGTAGAACATTCCACCAAAAACACCTGTGGTAAAGCCAAAAGAAAGATGGCTCCACTCGATCGCTTGTCCAACTAAAAAGTAACTTCCCATTGCGATCGAAAGCATTAGAAACTGACGAAATTTTATCAAGTCGTGGCGTGCAAGGGCGCGTTCTGCCAAGTAGATGACAAAGCTACTAGAAACAAGAATTACCGTATTAATTGCCGGATCTGTGACTTCCAGTCCAGAAACACCAGCTGGTAGCCAGTTAGGATTTGCTGTTTTATAGACAATATATGCTGTAAAAAAACCAAGGAAAATGAAAGTCTCTGACAGTAAGAAGACAATGAAGCCGAACATCTTGCTGGCTTCTTCATCATGGGTATGCTCGTGTGAGTGATGATTTGATTCTTCTGAAATGATGGAACTGTCCATTGCTTGAAACTCCTATGTATTTATCTCACGCAGAAACACAGAGAAAATGCGATCGCCTAATTCCTCATCTCAAACTCTCTGCGTCACTCTGCGTGAACCTCTGCGTACCTCTGCGTTTAAAAATCAAATCAAACATTTGACCTGCTCTCTAATGCTCGGCCACTAATGGTTCAGATTTACCGTAGCCGTAGGGTTCACCCACAACAACTGGGATTTCCTCAAAATTCTCGACAGGAGGTGGTGAAGAAACTAACCACTCCAGTCCAATTGCTCGCCAAGGATTCTTTGGTGCTTGCTTGTCATGTATCCAAGAACCAATAATATTCAGAATAAAGGGCAAAGTAGATACACCTAGCAAAAATCCGCCGAGACTGGCGATAATATTCCAAAATTCATACTCTGGGGCATAAGAAGAAACTCGACGCAACATTCCCTGTAATCCTAATGGGTGCATTGGGAAGAAGTTGAGGTTAGTACCAATGAACGCTAGCCAGAAGTGCAACTTGCCCAAGCCTTCGTAATACATACGTCCAGTCATCTTGGGGAACCAAAAGTAAATAGCAGCAAACATCCCCATTGTTACCGTGCCATATAGAACATAGTGGAAGTGACCCACCACATAGTAAGTGTTGTTGACATGGACATCAATGGGAACAGAGGAAAGGGTAATGCCAGTGATACCTGCAAATACAAACAATATTAATGCACCAAATGCAAACAGCATTGGTGTATCAAATCGGAGTTTGCCACCCCAAATCGTTGCAGTCCAGGCAAACACCTTAATGCCAGTAGGGACAGAAACGAACATGGTTGTCAGCATGAAAAACATCCGCATCCAGCCGGAAGTACCGCTAGCGTACATATGGTGTACCCAGACTATACCGCTAACTCCAGCAATCAGAAGTGATGAAATAGCAACAATTCTATAGCCAAACAGAGGTTTGCGAGCAAAAACAGGGAATATCTCTGAAAATACTCCGAAGACTGGCAGAATGATCACATAAACAGCAGGATGAGAGTAGAACCAGAAAAAATGCTGAAATAGAACTGGGTCGCCTCCCTTGGTGGGTTCAAAAAAGCTAGTTCCAACTGTTAAGTCGAGTAAAAGCATGACTGCACCTGCTGTTAAAACAGGTAGTCCAAACAGTTGGATAATCTGGGCACTAAATACGTTCCAAACAAACATGGGCGTACGGAAGGGTGTCATACCAGGTGCGCGCATCGTGACAATTGTGGTGACAAAGTTAATCGCCGCCATAATTGAGGAAACACCTGATATTGCCACTGCCAGAAGCCAGATTACTTCACCATTGATTAAGTTTCCTGTCGGGTTTTGCAAGCTGACGGGAGGGTATGACCACCAACCGGCTTGCGCTGGCCCGCCAGGTATAAAGAAGCTAGCCATCAGTAGGATAGCAGCGACTGGTATCATCCAGAAAGCAACAGCATTAAGTCTGGGAAACGCCATATCTCGCGCCCCAATCATCAGAGGTACAAGATAGTTAGCAAAACCCGTAAGTATGGGGAATGTCCATCCAAATAGCATCACAGTGCCGTGCATGGTGAACATTGCATTATAAACATTACGGTCAACGAGGTCTGATTCTGGGGTAATTAATTCCCCACGAATAATCATTGCAAATATGCCACCAACTAAAAAAAGAATGAAAGCGGTAACAATATACTGAATACCAATAACTTTGTGGTCTGTACTGAAGCTAAAGTATTGCTTCCAGTCTGCTCTCGGTTCCTGTTGAGGTGCGTCACCTGTAATGTCTTCAACGGAAATATTTGTCATTGTCTTTTATCCTTTATTTATCATTTGTCATTTGTCCAAAACCAATGACCATTGTACAGACGCGATTAATGAGCCAGCGCGTTGCGGTGAGGGGGTCGCAGTCTTGGCGGTTCCCGTCGATTGCGAACCCCCGAACCCGAAGGGGGGTTCCCCCCGTTGTAGCGACTGGCGTCGCGTCCTACGACTAATTGCTGTAATTAACTACAGGGGCTTGTGCGGGTGCTACCGTAACCCAGCCTTTGATTAATTCTTTTGATTCTTGGGCATATTCGGAAACTGCTTGATTATTTGCAGTACATGGTTTACGGTTTGCTGCTTCTGTAAGCCACTTCTTGTAATCTTCAAGGGACTCAACAACAACATTTGCCTGCATGGTTGCAAAGTAAGTACCGCTAAATTCAGAATCGGTCAATTGATATTTGCCAATACGGATGGGAGTGAATTCAAAATCAATGTTGCGGTTGGGAATAATGTCTTGCTTGACTCGGAAAGCAGGAATATAAAAACCGTGGAGAACATCCTCGGACTGCATAGCTAAACGAATGCGATGATTGACGGGTAAATGTAGTTCGGTGCTGGTGATTCTTGTTTTTGGATAGCGGAAAACCCAAGCCCACTGTTTGGCATTAACTTCAATGTCTTCAAATGGGATTACATTTGATGTGGCATTAGTTGATACACTTGAGGAAGTCGGGGAGGTAGAAACTATCCCGGCATCCCCGTTAATTGGTGCAGCAGATGCCGATTTCATCAAGACTGGAATATGCATATGCGTAGCTTCCATTGGGCCTTGAATCCCCATTTGCTCGTAGATTTGGTAACTGTAGCTGGCAATCCAAAACACTAGCAATACAGGAATTGCAGTCCAGACAATTTCTAGTGGGATATTTCCTTCAATCGGGGGACCATCGCTGGTATCATACTGCTCTGCTCGATGGAAAATCGCCGAGTAGATAAGTGTTCCTGTGACTCCAAGGAAGATAAATGCTCCCAGCGTGATTAAAAAACTAAACAATTTATCGACGAGGCGCGATTCTGCTGCGGCTTGAGGAGGCATCCAGGAATATGTCCACTCTCCTATCCAAAGACTAACAGCAGTTAAGGCGATCGCGATCGCACTCAAGATCAAAATATTTTGGATTTTTATAGCCATAAAATTCATTGGTCAAAGACGCGATTAATCGCGTCTGTACTCATACAAAGGACTAACATCGATTACTTCAGCAGTAAGTTGGGGTCTTTACCCAAGCGCAACAACATATCAGCAGTGTTGTGAACTCCAAACTCAGTAGCTAATTGCGCTCCTAGCGTACCGTGGATGAACATGATGAACATAATGAACAGTCCAGAAACTAAATAAGTCCACTGTACTTGTTGACTGTTATCTTGACGCCAAATATAACGCTGAAATCCTCTCCAAATAGTCATTCCAAGAATCAGCGCTAGTAGAAAAACACCACCCATTCCATGCCAAAGCATTGTTTCCATCGCTTCCAATCCCCAGGCACTCTTTACCCCAGTAAGTGGTTCTGCCAACATGATTTCGTAAAAACCTGCTCCTACTGTAAAAATTGTGATGAGTGCCGAACCTAGCATATTGTACCAGCCCGCATCAAAGAAGCTAGAACGAGTGGCAGGAACTGCTAAAAACTTGAAGATTGGTTGTTGTAGGGGGAAGAACGCACCAATAAAATCAAAGGTAATGCCAAGGATGAACAAAGCTAGAGTCAGATGAACTAAATTTGGGTGAATGGGTATAGTGTAGGGCAACCCATTTGCTCCCATGTGAGTCTTTAATTGCTCAATAACTTCAGGATTCATTGCAGTAAGCCTTCCTTTATGGCTTCAACAACTGGTACAGTGTGTAGCCCATATACCCAAACTAATTCATCTCCGAAATACACTTGTATGCCTACCAAAACAGTTAAAAGTAAACCTGCTGCTAGGTAATAAACTGATATTTTTTCTGGAGTGCGGCAATGAATCACGTAACGCCAAGCTGTAATAGCTGCGAGAATTCCTGCAAGTGACCAGCCAAGGAGCGTATGTAAATTAAGCACTGGTTGAGCTGCGTTATAAGGTTGTGCTAAACCTGCTTCAAATTGACCAAAAATAACAGCGATGAAGATGGAGATTGTAGCGAAAAACATATTCCACCAACTCACCTTGAAAAGACGGTAGTTGCTAGTAAAGTATCCAATGACATCACACAAGAAGGCAAACAATACCATCGCAATCACAAAATGGACAATGATGGGATGTATCGTATCAGGATACGGTAAATTATGGTTATTTAGAAGATTCTCAAGCATGGTATTCTACTCATCTGTTAGTTAGTGTTTAGTGCTTAACAAGCAATACTTTACAATCTTTTGATTTTTACAACAATTTAGATTGCACTTTAAATCCTTCTAAATAACAATAGCAATTCTGATGAGGAGAATTCTTTCACAGAGTAGCTTGATTATAATAGGCAAAAGCTCGCTGGAATGAATATAGAATAGCAAGTTATCGAAAAAGTTTTACTCGTTGGTAAATGCTGATGAAGGAGTCAATCAATGTATGAAATAGAAACACAAGGATATTAAATCTCCACAATATCGCTTGGAATCTAATCCATCTTACTAAATGGGCTTTGGACATTATTATGTACCCTAAGCTCATACTAAGAATTGCTGCTCTTGGAGTGTAGTTTATTTTTTTGAAGAATTTTGCACTTTTGATTCTCCATATATAAAGAATATCATACCTTTGTTAAATTTACTTGCGATCGCTAACTAATTTTCAAACAGTATTTGTAGTTACAATTAATCAGAAGCTAGAGAGCTTTTATCCAACAGGTGCGCTTATTCTGCTGTTTCTGGATGAGCAATTTTTACCTGTTCAATAAAACGAGATATCCAAGGTAAAGCCACCATAATTCCTGTTAAAACTACTAGAAATACAGCTATTCCATAAATTTGGTCACGGGGAATTTCGAGAACACCGCGTAAAATCACTTCTCTTAAAGCAGAAACAATAGTAATTTCTACTGCTGCGGTCACGGATGTCCTCTGTTGTTGTAGATGATCGATTAACAGGCGGAACAACTCTACTAAAATCAAAATGAACAGGATATCAGATGTTACTTGCCGTAAATCTAATGGACTCAAAAAGGAGAAGAACATATCTCCTAATCGGATGAGCATCACACAGAATAGACCAAGGCAGAGAGAAATGATAATAAAGTCTTGAAAAAATTCCAGGTTCCGGACAATTTTATTTCTTTGTAACCAGTTATTGAAGTTTGAAATTAGCCCCTTGAGCATGATATTTCCTGACAATTAGATTCATTGATCTCCATAACTGAAACAGTGCTGAGTAATCGATGCTAGATACTCAGCACTCAGTACTGTATTCAATCCCCATTATTTAGCTATGGGGTTCCACTCAGCCCGATTAAACTATTTTGAACCGTTCAAGTCACCATGTACGGTTTCTACAGTTTTAATTTTGGATACTGCGGTTGTTAAGTTATTCGCAGCCTTGATGATCTCTTGTAAGGTTTCGTTTATCATCTTCTCATCAACAGAGGTTTCTAATAAGAAAGTTTCTACGAAAATCTCCACTCGATTCACAATTATTTTGGCTTGAGAGCGTAGTTTGTTGAGGTCTTTGGTAGACAATTCCTTCATATTCATTGTTTAAAGCTCCTTTGGTTTTACGGGGTAAATTCTACATTTTTGGTCAGCAATTTTCTCTCAAAGAGCGATTCTTACAAGTCAGCCCTTTTTTGAAAGATAAAGCTTGCAGGAATACCCATTTTATTTGCCTGTTGACTGCTTAAATGGCTTGAGATTTCCCAAATTAGTACAAAGGTTTCAAGCAGGAAAATTGCTAGGGCTGACGAGTTGGTAGGTCTATTTATTCCTTAGGATTTACGCACCAAAATTATCTTTTGAGACTGAGTGTGAAGTGTGTAACTTTGGGTATGTAAGGATTTTGGGTCTTTAATGAAGCGATAACAAGTCTTCTCTTAAGCAAAGATACCAAAGGCGAACGGTGAAGACTTTTATAGCAACTTGAAGCCGAAGTTGTTGAGAGTTTCCCGCAAATACTTGCACCCTTTTAAATAGTCTAAAGTGGCGATTCGCTCGGCTGAGTTTTGCGACCAATCAACAGCAGCATTCATCTGTTGTTGAGTGTAGAATTCTTTCATGATATCATTGTAGTGAGCGATCGCTTCATCTTGTTCTGCTAATTTATAGGTTTCTCGGTGGAATACAACTGACTGTGGTAAACGCGGCTTAATAGCAGGTTGTACTTCAGGATTGGGATAACCTACAGACAATCCAAATACGGGGAACACAAAAGGTGGTAAATTTAGTAGTGTTGCCACCTCTTGGGTGTTATTGCGGATTGCGCCAATATATACCGTTCCCAAACCAATAGATTCAGCAGCTAGAGTCGCATTTTGCGCTGCTACCGAGGCATCGATTACTGCTTTAAACAACAATTCTATGTAATCTAGAGCCACATGAGGTAGTCCGCGACTATCAGCAATATGAGCCATACGACCTAAATCTGCTAACCAAACCAAAAATACAGGAGCCTGATTAACCCATGCTTGGTTATTAGACAGCTTGCATAATTCAGCTTTGCGCTCTGGATCTTCAACCGCTACCACACTCCAGGTTTGCAAATTAGCTGAACTAGCAGCAGATTGAGCAGCTGCAACTAGCCATTCTAAAGTTCCTGGTGGTAAAGGATCGGATAGATAAGACCGAACTGAACAGTGAGCTAGTAGCGTTTGTAGAGAGTCGTTCCAGTCAATTTCGTAGTTGAAGGGAATCTCACCGTAGCGCGATCGCAGTAGCTCTGTAGGATTAGTCATAGTCAACTTTTGAACTCCAACACTTTTTTACGTTTTCAAAGAGACTCTCAACGACGAAAAACAAGGAGGTTGATTAACTAACAAAAATCGATACGATCCTTATTCTGTCAATTTAGAAAAGCAAGACAGTGTTAATCAAGGATTTCAGCTTGGTTAGGTTTGACTCGTTAAGCCCATCGATATCTGATGGATAAAAGCCTTTTGAAATATGAACTTCGGAATTTTTTCTGAGGGAAGTAACAAGAGGAGGATAATACTCTATCATTTGAAGCTAAAGCCTCTTTGCCCCTCCGCCCTAAAAGCAACCCTTACACAGGCTACTATACAGTTTAACTTATTACCATTCGGACAGAATGTTCGTGAAATCATAGAATCATTTATTCGGTGTTGCAGAGAAAGCAGGATGATTTAGCAACTGATAAAATCTCTCCCCCTGCTTACCCCAATTCATCCCACTTCTCTGCAACGCCCTTTATTCATATTAAGCCTTTATAGAAGAATACTTAACTGCTACGCAGCTAGCTGGGTTTCTCCAAAATCTGAAGTTAGGCGATCGCTCCGAAAAAAAGCAACTCGTAAAGCTAGCCGAGACTCAGATACAGGCGAAGTCAGCGGAGTTACCATGTGCCAAGAATTGTCAGAACGCGCGATCGCAACTGAGGAATCACTCAAGGGTAAAATATCTTGGAAGACAGATTCCGCCTGGGAGTCTTTGAGAATTCGCAAACAGCCTCCCCAGTCTCCAGACCATTGTTGATTGAAAAATAGCAGATGAGTTAAAACTTTGCTCGGCTCGTCTGTATGAGGGTGATGTAGATGCCCTGAGTTGTATCGCCGAAATCCAATATCCATCACACAGTCTTTTAGTTCCAACCCAGACATTTCGGCTATTGCTGCGCGGTAAGAGTCTGTCCACAGTCCTTCTATCAACTGTCGCCAGACTTTACTAAGATGTCTCAAGTCATAAGTAAGTCTGCCTTGTGCCATCCGCTCTCGCCAGCGATTATCACTAGATTTGAGCATCAAGGAAATATCCTCGCTAGTGGCTAGCATCTTTCCCCAGGAGTATCCATATCCCTTTCCCTCTGACAGGCGGAACTCTTCATGGGGAAAACTCGCAGTTAGTTCTAAGCTTGCTTCTGGTGAAAGCAGGTTTTTTATCAAAGCCCAATTGTATGGGACTTTTTGCATTGTTGTGGCATGAATAGAATCAAAATTAAGCATGGTAGAAAAAATGCTTCAGTAGAATTAACCAATCATGATTACCCTGGACATCAAGTGGTATTAGAGGATCACCAATCGATTTACCTCTGCGTCAAAAAGCTTGGCTCAAGCCGCAGAAGTTTCAACACCGAAACAGTTAGAGAGTCATTCCAATCGATTTTGTAATTGAGAGGAATTTCACCCGATCGCAATACAGCAGATTGCAAGTAAGTGAGGTACAAAATCCAGGACTGATTCATCAGAGATAAAAAGTTTCTACCTCCTGCCCCCTGCCCCCTGCCTCAAAACCCGTGACTTTGTACTTCATGCGAATGAAAACTGCTGTAATTTTGTAGGATTTGTCATAATCAACTTTTGAACTTGAACGCTTTTTTACGATTTCAGAGGGATTACCAACCCCATTACAAATTTCTTTGGCTACAAGACAACTGGCTTTACCGATAGCGATTCTTCAGCACTGCTCAAAGTAGGTCAAGATCAATCTCCCCAGAATCAAACTGCTTTCCCTCTTGTTTTAGTAGTTTTGGTTGGAGACTACGCAATAGGGAGCGCAAAACATCAGTCTTAGTGCGTTGGAACTGCAAGCAGTACTGCTCTAGAAGTTGCCGTTCTTCTGAAGACAATTGAAAAGTGATCCATCCTTGCTCTTTTCTCGGCATAAATAATACCAATTATGTTGGTATTATCTTAGCAGTTGATATAAGAATTGCGATGCCTTCGGCGGGCTGCGCCTACGCCAACCAGAGACGGAATTGTTATGCGTTCTTAACCAACTTCACTTTTGATTCAAGTCTTCTGGGTAAAAACACAATGCAACTTACAGCGCTTTTCAAGTAATTTAACTACACCATTTCCTACTCCCTACTCTCCATTCCCAGTTTCAGTCATAGTCTAAATACCTGAAAACTGCTGTAATATTTCAGTAGATGTGTCTCTTCACCCTTGGGGAACCAAACTCAGAAGTTCTTCAACCGTGAGACTGCGCTTAACTTTTACTGACTGATGCTTTACAGCATCCAGCACTGATTG
>NZ_JBALDI010000087.1:0-106551 GCF_036917395.1 Nostoc sp. | reverse complement strand
CAAAGCCTCAAGTCTCAGCCTCAAAGCCTCAAGTCTCAGCCTCAAAGCCTCAAGTCTCAGCCTCAAAGCCTCAAGTCTCAGCCTCAAAGCCTCAAGTCTCAGCCTCAAAGCCTCAATCTCTCATTTCTCCACTCCCCCCTCATCCCCTGCATCTTGATTTTCTTCCCTCGTTCCCATGCTCTGCATGGGAATGCATTCATCGAGCCTCTGGCTGAATGTCTGACTGGAAGCAGCAGCCCCTAACTTGATGTCAAGGCTGGCTTTTTCAGCCAGGATTCGCTAAACTCACGCATATTAAATTTGCAATTAAATACTTTCAATTAGCAACCGCCAGAAGACTAAGGTACGGATGTGGGAAACAAAATACAATTCATAGATAGGCTGCGACTGGGTTTCGCGGTGTCAGTGGCAAAAAGTGTGACGTTTATAGTGCGATCGCTCCGTCTGGGTGCTGCTAGTGTATTACCAGGCTCGATTGCTCGTCGCATTGAACCCCGACTTTTACAATTATTGAGTCAGCAAGTTAAAAACGGGGTGATTTTAATTGCTGGTACTAACGGCAAAACCACTACAGCACTGCTTTTATGCACGATATTAGAACGCAAGGGTTATCGCATCGCTCATAATTCTACAGGTGCAAATCTAGAAAATGGCTTGATAAGTGCGCTGTTAGAAAGCACCACTTTGCTAGGTACACTAGATGTTGATTACGCCATTTTGGAAGTTGATGAAAATATTGTACCAAGAGTATTAACGCCACTCCAACCGCGAATTATTCTCTGTTTAAACTTATTCCGCGACCAACTCGATAGGTACGGGGAAGTAGACACAATTAGTAAGCGTTGGACAAAAGTTATTTCTACCCTACCAGTAGAAACGGTGGTAATTCCCAATGCTGATGACCCAACTTTATCTAACCTCGGTCAGCAGTTACCCCAACGGGTGTTATTCTTTGGCTTGAATGAACCGGAACATTATTTAGAAGCTATTCCTCACGCTGTTGATTCTATCTATTGTCCCAAATGTGGACATTCACTAGATTACAAGGGTGTTTATTTGTCTCATTTGGGAGATTTTACTTGTCCCAAGTGTGGTTTTAGTAAAAGTAAACCAACTCTCGAAAGTAGTGAATGGTCACAAATTCTTGTTGGTTTATACAACAAATATAATACTTTAGCGGCTGTTACTGCGGCTATTGAGTTAGGAGTTGATGAAGCAACAATTCGAGATACTATTAACAATTTTCAAGCTGCATTTGGTCGGGCAGAAGATTTAGTAATTAACGGTAAACGGGTGCGGATTCTGTTATCAAAAAATCCCGTGGGAACGAATGAAACCATTCGTGTGGTGACTCAAAGCACAGATAAAACCACACTGCTAGTATTGAACGATCGCACACCCGACGGCACGGATGTATCCTGGATTTGGGACGTGGATACCGAGAAATTAGTCGAACGTGGAGGGACTTTAGTAGTGAGTGGCGATCGCGTCTACGATATGGCACTACGTCTACGTTACAGCCAAAAGTCCCCTGAGAGTAAGTTAAATTTAATAGTCGAAGAAGATTTGCGACAGGCGATCGCTACTGCATTAGAGCATACACCAGAGAATGAAACTTTGCACATTCTGCCTACCTATTCAGCGATGTTAGAAGTGCGAGAAGTCCTGACGGGTCGAAAAATTCTTTAAATTGGGGAATGGGGAGTGGGGAATAGGGAGTAGGGGTAAAGAAAAGAAAAAATAAATTAATTCCCCAATTCCTAATTTCCCATTCCCTACTCCCCATTCCCTACTCCCCATTCCCTAAATTTATGAGTTCTCAAAATTTGGAATTAACAATTGGTTGGTTGTACCCGACGCTGATGAGTACCTATGGCGATCGCGGTAATGTAATTACTATAGAACGTCGCGCCCAGTGGCGGGGATACGATGTTAAAGTGTTACCCCTGGATCAAAATGCTACAGCCGCAGATATTAAAACTGTAGATGTAATAGTTGGTGGTGGCGCACAAGATCGTCAGCAAGAAATTGTCATGCGTGATTTGCAAGGCGCAAAAGCTGACGCCATGCGCGAGAAAATCGAAAATGGTACGCCAGGAGTGTTTACTTGTGGTTCCCCCCAGTTGCTGGGACATTATTACGAACCAGGATTAGGACAACGGATTGATGGTTTGGGAATACTCGATTTAGTTTCCGTGCATCCTGGTGAAAATACTAAGCGCTGTATTGGTAACTTGGTAATTGAAGTCACAGCCTCACGTCTGGCGCGAGATTTAAAAGAGATGACGGGTAGTACACCATATTTGGTAGGCTTTGAAAATCACGGCGGACGCACCAAGTTGGGGAAAGTGGAAGCATTAGGGCGCGTGGTATACGGTTTGGGAAATAATGGTGAAGATGGGACAGAAGGAGCATTTTATCAGAATGCGATCGCAACTTATTCCCACGGCCCTTTGTTACCAAAAAATCCTTTTGTCGCCGATTGGTTAATTCAAACAGCACTGCGGCTAAAGTATCAGCAGGCGATCGCATTGCAACCTTTAGATGATAACCTTGCTGTACAAGCGAGGGAAGCGATGTTTAAGCGGTTGAAAGTAAGTTTACCAGGTGTTGCTGCGGCTAGGGTTTAAATTTTCGTGTTTTTCTCGTTCCCTGACTTTCACAGGGAACGCAATTCCCCGGTTTCACATGGGAAGGGGTGACAAACGCCCCAAACTTAGCCTTGAGTTCATTCCTCGTTAACAACCACTAACCCCACACCGCAACGAGTCGCCGCCTCTGCTAACCGAGTATCAAGAGTTGCTAACGGCAATTGTAACCGCAAGGCCAATTCTAAATAAGCTGCGTCATAAGCTGCTAAAGCTTCCTGTCGTGCTAGCTTCAAGGTTGCATCCAATGCTTTTGCATCTGTAACTGGATCAACCTGAATTAATAGTGATTGTAACAAAGCAATAGCTTGCTTAGATTGTTCCTGTGTTATGCGGTTACGTCGTTCAGCCACGACAAGGGTATTAGCAATCTCCAGCGACCAAATTCCTGGTACAAAAGCTTCAGAATCTGGCATCATTGCCAGTATGGCATTAGCATAATCATCGTTTTCATCCACCAAGCACCAGCTAATTGCTACAGAACAATCCAAAACAAACTGCATTAAAATCTTCGCCCATCTTCAAGCATTTCACGGATTGAGGTTTTATCTAACGCTACTTCTCGCCGCAGTTGTTGCATTTTGGCAATTGCTTCTTGAATCGATTTTTTTGTCGTTGGCTTTCTCCAGGCGTTATATTGCAGTACAGTGTCATCGCATGGTGCAAGGTCTGTTTTATCTAACGGCTGTACAACCACCACTACTTCTACAGATGTATCTTTGAAATCAGTAGGTGTCTGAATGTGCAATATACCATCTACCCCAATATGCGATCGCAATTTTTTCGTTTCCATTTCTACCTCCAGGAAATTAGAGAATTTTTCGTTTCCTGGCTTTGACAGGGAACGCAATTCAGGAGACTCTGCCTCTTATTTTAAATTAACAAAAGACAGAAGTCCTAAAGTACTGCATTTCCCCGTAGAACTTGAGAACGAGATAAAAAACCTCTACCCGTGTCGGGGAGACGTTTGGAGAGGGGTCAAAATAGTCAATCTTAAAAATGCGATCGCCTGAAACTCGAAGTTCTAGAAAGCAATAGCCAAAGCCACCAAGTAAACTAAAACCTAAGTCTGGAAAGAATTTAGCCCTCTTCAGAGGACTTTCGCTATTAGCTATTATTGGGACAGCAATATTTATCGTTTTAATAGGCGTTCTGCAACTCCGTCAAGATGACCGCCTTTTTGATAAATCTTTTGTAGATTTGACAAAAATGGTATTGGAACAGTTACCTTTAATTGGCAATATTATTAAGCAGTTTCAAGGCAACAGATAAGAGTATAGAAAAATCCTATTTGAATTGTGAAAATTGCAAAACATCTTGCAAAAGCAACATGCAGTAGGGGCACAGCAATACTGTGCCCCTACAAACCGACCGTATTACATGGAATTGAGAACTGCTATTTAATTAACCGCGATCGCACCACTACAACATCTTACTGTTCTTCGCTCTTTTCCTGAAGGAGCGATCGCCAATCTGCGATCGCCTTTTCTGTCCACAACCAATTTTTAGCTAATTTATCTACCTGGAAATTTACTGGATCAGACTTAACTACCAATTGTCGCAACTTGATCGCTTCTTTGAGATATTGTGTCTGCTTACCATTAGATTGACTAAGTGCAGATTTATACAATCCGAGAGCTAAACCAGCATAGGAAGTTAAAGCATCCTGAGGCACTGCTGCCTTTGTGGATCTTGATTGTGTGTTCTGCTCTTTGAGAGCTAAATTCAAAGCTTTGAACCAAGAATCATTACCTCGATTCAAATTGTCTTCTGTGTAGTAGGCAAATCCCAAGACATTATTATACAAAGGCGATTCTGGTTTAGCTTTTGCAGCAGTTTCCCAGTAACGGCGAGCATCATCGACGCTATAGTTATTGTCTCCAGTTTGGATAGACTGCCACGCTAATCGTCCTTTGTAAAAGTTGACAGATGGATCGTTAGCTTGTTTATTTGGAATTAATTTCAAGGCAGTTTCAGCCGCAGCCAGTGCGCCACGATTGAGTAGTTCTTCTACAGCCAATAACCCACTTTCCAAGTCGCCCTGGCTCAATTTTTCAGTGGCGGTGGTGGTGACAATCCCAGTCGTTGCTGTCTGTAAGTCAATATTTTGCTGCTTTTGAATGGGTAGAGACTGGGTGGGAATTGCTGGTATGTTAGGTAGAGTTACTTGGTGTCGATTTTGCCACCACCAATTTAAACCGATCGCAGCTGCTAAGGCACTGATCCCCATAATACCCACAATCGGCCACAGCTTACGGCGTTGGGTACGAGGTCTTGGTGGAACTGGTTGCGGGGCTGGTTGCGAGCGCAAAAAATCAGCAGAATTTTGCCAATTTCCTTCAAGGTTCCCAGCAGTTGGAGGTGGCGGCGGTGGAACTTCTCCCCACAAATCTGCTTCCTCTTCTGAGGAAGTCATTTCCTCTGAAACCTGGCTTTGGTGAAGACTATTTTCTCGAATCTGTTCATCCGGTTCAGTTGGAGCTTTTTGGTTATCTAACTGACGAAACAAATCCGAAACTATAGCAGAATCTTCTTCATAGCTTGGGTCATCATACTCAATTTCATCAACGAGATCGCCCCAAGTATCGTCACCTAGCCAGTCCAACCCAGAAGAGTCATGCGCCAAACCAGAAGGGATCATTTGCTCGATTCCTAAAGGCATCTCAGTATCATCTGCGATCGCAGAGTACATCGTGGAAGTTGCCCCTAAAGGCGAACTATACTGATTCAGCGACTCCGCACTTTCGGATAACTCAGTTTCCTCACTCAGAAAACCGTCAAATTCTGGCTGGAGATACAAAATCGGTAATGCCCAGTACATCTGGTGAGAACCATAGGCAGAAATTAATCCTTGACGCACGCGACTGACGCACAAATCTACTGGATATCCCTGACTCAAGTTGCGGTAAAACAATTGTGTGAGCGTCAGTGCCACTTCATCAGGAATCCGTTCTGACATCGCCAAAACGCTTCTGATTCCGCGCTTCACGAGACTTTCTGCTAAGTTCCGTTCACCAGTATCTCCAGAGGGATCGGATGCGGCTGTGTACGCCCCCAAGCAGGAGTTAAACACTGCCATTTGGATATTATTATTGACGAGCAAACCTGCCAGATCGTCCCCAGTCAAGATTTCTGTTAAGCCAGTTCTGCGACTAACAAGATAAATTTCTCCGCCATTGGAACCTAAGTTACTATGACCAGAGTAGTGGAGAACGTGGTATCTGCCTTGTTCTAGGGCTTGCGTTAGTTCTTCTCGTCCTGGTTGGTCTAATACAGTAAGTTCAATTTGTGGGAAACGATTGCTACCTTCAGCCAGTCGTGATGTTTGTCGGTGAAGTTCAGCTTGCAGTTTAATAGCTTCCTGTTTCTGTAAATCAAGGCGGACTTGATCTGAAGGGGAAGCAATTACCATCAATACTTTGACACCACCTTCTGGTAGTGTGGGCATATTTTGCGAGCGCAAAGGGGAAGCCCCCAAAATTCCACTTTGGAAGCGAGAAAAAGCCACATAAGGCCCAGTAGCCAGAGGGCGATCGCCTGCGTGCATCACTTCCCAAGGCAGACGAGCTAACCTAGTGTCTTTTAGCCCCAAGCGTAAGCGTAGTACTTGTTGGTGGTTTTGGGCAATACCTTGGGCAGTAATCCAACTATCTCTGAGAGTGCCTTGAAATAGGGCGTTATAAAATTGTTGACCCAACGCCACCAAGTTAACAGAGTTTCTGGCGATACTGCTTTCATGCCCACCAGAGGCGAATGGATCTCCTTGCAACACCGATTTCAACGGGTCATTCATCAAATGCCCAGCAGCCATCAACCAATCAGCTATAGGCCAAGTCACCAATTCTTCTGCCAATGGTACCCCAGGCGCGACTTGTTCCGTCCGCACCAAGTAGTCATTTTGCCCTACTGGGGTCACGGAAATATGAAATTCCTGGGTCACAGCTTCTCCTGTCCGCCTCCTAAATCTGGTTTGAAACGCGAAAGTTTCAAGTCGATTTTTCGCTCCCTCTGATAACTTAGATGCATCCTACCCCTGAATGTTTCTGATTCGGTGTTGTTTTGCTTTTTTTGCCTTTACAACTTTATCCGGATCGGATTACTTGGGTCTAGAACATTTAATTGGTAGATGCACCTTGATCTTCAACTCCCCTAGATGGCTAACACCCACTGGGGGTTTTTTTCAATTTTGGCAAACTACAGCAACTTCTAACGCAGATATTCTCTTCCAGAAAATAGTGCTTAACCCTAGAATACTTGATTACTAGATGAATGTAGCTTGATTTTTAACTCTCCTTATTCAGCTAATATTCACTAGAGTTTTTTTACACACAACAACAATCAACTTTCTAGTGAATTTATCCGGAGGATGGTGGTTAAACCTAGAACATTTAATTGGTAGATGCACCCTGATAACTAGCTCCCCTGGTTGGCTAACACCCACTGGGGGTTTTTTTATGAAGAAAGTAAGCAGCAATCATCTCTGACGCATCATTTTTTTAAGGCAGCGCACTGGTTATTTAATTGGTAGCTGTGACCTGATAACTAGCTCACCTGGTTGGCTAACACCCGTTAAGGGTTTTTTCTGGTGGCTAAACTAGCAACAACTTTAACCTCTGCTAATTTATCCGCTAGCTACCCATTTACTTTAGAAAAGATTATTGGTATATGCACCCTGATAACTAACTCCCCTGGTTGGCTAACACCCGTTGGGGGTTTTTTTCTAGTTGCCGCAGCTACGCCTGTCATAGACATCGCCATCAACCCTGATTTTTACCATTTTCTTAGGAAGATACTGCTGCCCCTAGAAAAGATTACTGGTAGATGCACCCTGATAACTCACTCCCCTAGTAGGGTAACACCATCTGGGGGTTTTTATTTAAAAAAATAACAGACCTTTGTACAAATTTATCCGGAGTATGGTGTTCAACCTGAGTACATTTAATTGGTAGATGCACCCTTATAACTAACTCCCCTGGTTGGCTAACGCCCACTGGGGGGTTTTTATTTAAAAAAATAACAGACCTTTGTACAAATTTATCCGGAGTATGGTGTTCAACCTGAGAACATTTAATTGGTAGATGCACCCTGATAACTAACTCCCCTGGTTGGCTAACACCCACTGGGGGTTTTTTTGGCGTAGCGGCTTGTCGTTAGACATCGCCCTAGTATTCTACCGATATAACTGGAATGCACCACTATTGTTGCTACTGCTGGTAGACCTTGAGTATCCTCCTGTTGCCAGGATAGAGCATAAGCTGCTCACTCAATTCCTGAATCGCTTTCTTTTTATTGTGAGCTAGAGATGCCACACCAAAATGATTGCTATGATATTTAATCACATTCTTAATTTTTTTTCTATATTTTGGCGTTTAACTGTTTGTCTGCCAGCAATCACTGCTTTCAACTTCCGAATCAGAGCTTCATCGCCGACTACATTTGTATATTTCTCGTTCCCAGGTTCAGCCTGGGAATGCGGTACTGGAGGCTCTGCCTCCCAAAAAATTGCCTTCTCTATTAGAAGCAGGGAAGAAAAGATATTAAATCAGGATTTCAGCCTTAAGTTGACACGAATGACCAGCTATATGGTAATATTTCATAGCATTATGCTAAAATAGCTTCCCTAAAACCAAAGAGTCGCCAACCCATGAGTTTAGCTGTAATTAAGTTCTCTTCAGAAGAGTGCGGCATTTGCCACAAAATGTCTTTTTATGACAAAAAGGTGGCTGAAGAACTGGGTTTAGAATTTATCGATGTGAAAATGCAGGATACAACTGCTTACCGCAAGTATCGCAAGATTTTATTAACTCAGTATCCCGATAAATCAGAAATGGGATGGCCTACTTACATCATCTGCAATTCTCCAGAAGGAGAATTTCTGATTGTGGGTGAGGTAAAAGGAGGTCATCCCAAAGGAGAGTTTAGAAGCCGTCTTCAAGAGGTTCTGAATTCTACAGCTAATCAGAACTAATTACTTCAAAAGATTTGACCTCCAAGACAGGTCCAATCATCGCAGTTGTCATGATATCTTCACGCACCTGTCCTTTAACTTTTGCTTTTTGTCCAGCTTTGAGTAAGTCTTTGTTTGCCCCTTTAAGGATTTCGTAAGTAACGCCCTCTTCTGTGACTAAGGCCCATGCCCCTGTGCCAATATCACGGCGTTCAATTGTACCTGTAAGTGTAATGCTCATAAACAGTGCTGAGTGGGGGAATAGGAAATTAGGAGTTAGGAGTAGAGACGCGATTAATCGCGTCTCTCCCTTTCTATGCTATTTTTTCTTCGTTTTTCAATGCTAAACGAGCAAGTCCATAACAGATTAGGGCATTGGTGATGAGGAAAAGACGTGCTAAGTGACCACTTCCCAAACCCCAAACAGCTGGATCGAAAAACGCACTTACCGTCAAGCAGGCTGCCACACCTAAGGTTGAACCAATGGCAAACCATTTCCAACTAGGATGTCCCAGCAGCAATGCCATTAAGACAATGGGAATCAGTACGCTGGCAAACAGGGGATTGAACGCATTAGTTCCCTGGAGGGTATTGCCTAGTTCCGGAATTGAACTGCCCAAAACCCGGAAAGGCCACTGGGGAAGGTCAAAAATATAGATTCCCTTGAGGAAGAATAACCCAGAACTGCCGGCAATTAGTCCACTAGATAAAGACCAACTCCAAGTGAAGGGGAAGTAAACCCGTAAAAACCAAGCCAGTAGATAGGAACCAACTACCATTAAAATCTTCGGTAAGAGTGCGATCGCACCACCATCAATCCAAAAGCCGGGGTTAAGATAGCCGCTATCGCGTAACCACCGGAAGAAATCTGGGAAACTGATTTGCCCCGCAAAGGCTAGTTTGACTGCTGCTTCTGCATTGAGTTGTCCAGCGCCATAATAGTTCAAACCATCATCCTGGATAACTCGCGCCGACTGCTTGAGGACTTTTAAAACTTCATCTGGTTCTTTGATGCCAGCAGCTTTGATTAATGCCGCAACACCGGCAACGTGTGGGGAAGCCATGCTTGTACCCTGGAAGCCAAGAAATACTCCTTCGCCGTTTTCATCGATAGTTTCTTGGAGAATTTTACCAGCTTCACTGCCACCAGGAGCAGAAATATCTACCCCAGCACCAAAGTTAGAATAAGGTGCTTTTTCCCCATCTGGGCCAATTCCGGAAACACCGATGACATAGGGATAGCGGGCTGGATAGCTTGCCCCATTGGTATTTTCATTCCCCGCCGCGGCAATGATAACTACACCTTTTCTATGGGCATACTCGATCGCTTCTTTCATCAACTTGCTTTCACCGCTACCACCCAAGCTCATATTAATTACATCTGCGCCTTTATCAGCAGCAAATTTAATTGCTTCGGCAATATCGGCAATTGTACCGCCACCATAAGAACTGAGTACCTTCAACGGCATCAGACTAGCTTCGTAGGCAATTCCAGCAACGCCATATTTGTTATTTGTGGCTTGAGCAATAGTTCCGGCAACATGAGTACCGTGGCCGTTATCGTCTGTGGCATCTTCTCGGTCGTTTACAAAATCGTAGCCCTTAACAAATTTTGTCTCAAGCAAGTCACGAACCTTACTAATTCCGGTGTCAATCACTGCGACTGTGATGCCACTGCCTTTGGTTTGACTCCATGCGCCTTCAATACCGATTTGGTGCAAGTTCCACTGCTTGCTATAATATTGGTCATTGGGGCCAGTTAATGAGGGGCTTGTCT
Organism: Nostoc sp.; assembly: GCF_036917395.1. Classification (GTDB taxonomy): domain Bacteria; phylum Cyanobacteriota; class Cyanobacteriia; order Cyanobacteriales; family Nostocaceae; genus Nostoc. The sequence goes on along the minus strand of NZ_JBALDI010000087.1, from coordinate 96,179 downwards.
CATCATCATCTTGGGGTCTCAAAAATTCTCCTAACCAAGCTGCTTTACCTGGTTGTGGAATCTTTCTATAAATGTAATTTGGCTCAATAAATTCTGTAGTTTGAGCAAATTGAGATTTTTTCAGTTCTTGGAGTCGCTGGCGATCGCCTTTGACAATATACACATTATCTTTTTTTGAAAACTTGTTGTCTAATTGGGGTGTAACGTTGTATTGTTTGGCGATCGCTTGCAGATTCTGTTCCACCACAAGTGATGGAATATCTTCCCGAAAATCAAGCAAAATCGTCTCAAACTCTCCTTTTGTTGCCATTCCCTGGAAATTCAGGAAACCAAATATGGCAGATCCCAGCCCAATGACAAACAAGCACAATAATATAAGTTTTCTCATATTAACTCATCACCGCTTTTTGCCAGTTTGCTCACTACCATAACTTATCTCCATCCTTTATGGGTGGATTTTGCTCTTTTAGTTACAAGTTTCACTTCATTACTCAGGACTTTTTTAACCGATGGAACGTGGTCTTTTGTGGTTGCCCCTATTAGTAATGTTTTCCTGGTTGACATGGCAAGGCTCGAAAGAGTATCAAAAAGTTGAAGCCTATCGTACTTGGGCAGAGCAATTTGAACGGGCTAAGTACGATATTTATGCTGTATTAGGTCAAAAAGGCAACAATCTAACTTGGGGAAAACCCACGCCTAAAGGACTTATTAAACTAGAAACATTCTCTTTGCTTGATGTCAAAAAAATCCACCTTTTAGTAGATGACAAATCAGTTGATGTGGAAAATACACCCAATAAAGGTCGTTCTATAGAGTTAGAATTTCTATTTTCCGAATCTACTAACTCAGTGCGCGTTCCATTTACAGAAATCCCTTTGGCGGCGGAATGGGGTAAGTTTTTACAGGGGGTATTAGAAGACTTGCGATCACAACAAAATCAGTAGTTATTTGGGAACTGCAAAAAATAAATTATCGCAACTCCTTCCCCTTTTGCACCTTGTCCCTTTGCAATGGGATATTTTTTATTTGTTTGTGTCGCTAATTGCAATAGTGTGACAATATCAAAGCTTAAGGAATATATCAACAACCAAAACAGCCCAGAATGAATATCGAACCATGACCGATATTCATTCTGGGCTGTAGAGGGGTAACTGTCGCTCTCGTCTGGCGTCCCCACACCCACTAGACGGGGTGTAGGGCTTCTACTGTTCTTGCTAAAAGACTTCAAGGCAAATGAGCGTTTCCAGTGGAGCGATCGTCGATGAAAAACTTGTATTGTTTGGAGTCCATGTGTGCGATCAAGGGTGGTGGCAGTTTGAGTGGCTCTCACTGTCGTCATATCTGCGATATCGAGGGGTAAACCTGTCTCCCTGAGTGAATAAAAGTTGCAGTCACCTTGACAGGAATTAAAGTGTAGAGAAACCCCATAAAATGAATTTAGGTGCTCAATACCAAATCTTTTCTCTCTAGTTATTCCCCTACACACTTATACCCGCTGTAACGAGGCTTGGTCATTGGAAAACACAATTAACTTATAGTTATAAAAGTTGTAAAAGCCTGAGCTAAGAGCGTTGTCGCACTAACCCCATCCAACTTCGCCAACACTTGATTGTCAGAACTATCCACAATGAAAGCTTGACTTCCTTGTTTTTGTATCAACAATTGACCAAACTGGAGACCACCTGACAACGCAATCTTGTCCTTACCCAGTTCAAAGTCAGTAATGGAGTCCGTGCCCTCACCAGAAGCTAATACAAAGGTGTCATTATCATAGCCCCCAGTCAGCACATCATTGCCTTTACCACCGTAAAGCCAGTCGTTGCCTGCACGCCCGTAGAGTTGGTCATCGCCAAGACCGCCGAACAGGGTATCGTTACCGTTATCGCCGTAAAGCAGGTCATTGCCACCATTGCCGTAAAGTCGGTCATTACCATCTTGTCCCCAGATCTGATCGTCTGGGTCACCTCCGGAAAGTTGGTCATTTCCTGAAGTACCCTTTATGGCAGCAGCAGGTCCAACTGTACCCTTGATAGCAAAGTCAAAGGGGCTTTCGTCACTATCGTTGTTGTTTAAACTGAGGCTACCACCATAGCTACCGACTTTAACGGTATTGAGTGCCACCGATATGGTGGTGGAAGCATTAACAGCTACGCTAGATGCAAGAGTTCCCACCAAACTAAATCCGTCGGGAAGTTTGAGATTACCCAAGTTGAGTGCGGCTGTACCGATGTTCTTAATAGTAAAGGTTTTGGTCAGGGTGTTACCAGCAGTGGTGTAGCCAAAGTTAATGGCGCTGGTGTTGCCATCTGCAATGTTAAATATGCCATTGAGAACTTGAATTTCTGGAGCAGGAGCGGGTTTAATTGTGCCACTAATCGCAAAGTCAAAGGGGCTTTCGTTACTATCGTTGTTGTTTAAACTGAAGTTGCCACTATAGGTGCCGGGTGTAGTGCTATTGAGTGCCACCGATATGGTGGTGGAAGCATTAACAGCTACGCTATCTGGAAGAGTTCCCACTAAACTAAATCCGTTGGGAAGATTGAGATTAGTCAGGTTGAGTGTAGCTACACCGGTGTTCTTAATAGTGAAGGTTTTGGTCAGGGTGTTACCAACAGTGGTGTCACCAAAATTAATAGCGGTGGTGCTCTCATCTGCAATATCAACTGTGCCATTGAGAACTTGAATTTCTGGAGTAGCGATGGTACTGCGGGGGGCTTCATATGCACCAATATCAGTCCCTACAATGCCATTACCATCGCCATCCTGGGGAATAGTTTTAGTGATGCTATTAAAGGCATCGGAACCAGTATCGATCGCAGGACTTCCAAGTTTGAGCCGAAAGTCACCATTTGCTGCATCAACAAACAATGGGTCTTTGTTTAAAATATTTCCTGATCCTGGGGCAGTAAATGCTCCGTTGTAAGCAAGGTTATTGTTAAATGAAACATTACTAGAAGAATTGATGGAAGCGGTAGACCCTCCTGTGCTTGCATACATAATATTGTTATAGACCCGAACATTTTTAGCACTGTTAAGAAAAATTTCTCCGTCTGGGATTATTCGTGAGTTGTGGTAAGTTGTATTATTTACAATATCTACAGGGTTTTCTCCTTTGAAAATCTGAATAGCTGCCCCACCATTGTTATAAATTAAGTTGTTGCGAATTAAGGCTTTCCCCTGGTATGCAACATTTCCAATATAAGAAGTGTCAAGCATTATTCCATGACCCTCAGTTATTTTTCCTGTTTGATACCAAGGGACTAATTCTTTATTATCAAAAGAAGTATTTCCTTGGACAATTACTTTGTAATCTTTTACGTTCTCATCTGAGTTCCAAAGATGCCCTAATGTGATTCCTTGAGTTCCGTAGGGTGAATACCAAGAGTTTCCAGAAACGATATTGTTTTTTATTGTAATATAATCAGCTTCTCCTGCACTAATCCCGCCTCCTGGAAACTTAGAAACCTTGTTATTATTAATTGTGATATGGTGTGACCGTTGAGTTGGACTACTCTTGTTAACGCTAATACCATTTCCAGCTGTTGCTGGGTTATCCAAAATTTTTTGTTGTTGGAGCGCATATTCTTTTGTAATTTCATCTCGTGCTCCTACCAATGTTAAGCCATCAATTACTACGTATGAAGAGCCTGTAATTGATATAGCATTCCAATTGTTGCTGTGTGCTTCTATAACAGGTGTGTGTCCAGGATATGCAATAAATGTGATCGGTGCATCAGCCCTACCCTGCTTATTTCCAATACTCAGGATATTCGCAGAAGATGAGGTGTAAGTACCATTCATGACGTAGACGGTATCACCCGCCTGTACCAAGTCTGCGGCTTTTTGGAGGGTGCGAAATGCGGCTCCTTCCTTCAAGCCATTATTTTTTTTATCATCGCCTGTTCCAGAAACGTAGTATGTTTTGCCAGCCATAGGTTTACTCCGAATATATGTAAGGGGAATTGGTAGTACACTCTCAACAACAAACTCAGTTGCTAAGTAGTTATTTGAATGGGTTATCTGTCTGGACTATTCAGGACAGTCACAGTTGTCCGATCGCGACTTGAAATTGCGCCGGTCTTAAAAATGCTGTTGTCAAACTGAAAAATTTTTATCCTGTCAACCGTTGATGGTTAAACCAGGGGTATTGATACCGTCAATCGTCAGGGTTTTGTTGAGGGTAATCGGAGGATTAGCACGTAGACATTCAAAGTGAAGCCGGAGAAGTTTCCTGTCTTCTTTGAGCTTATTGTTTGACATCCAATAATTGCCACAGATGAAGTCGAATTGAATCGGAGCTTCATCTCTAGCAGCGGCGTAGGCGTAGCCCGTCGTAGACATCGCTGCTTTTTGCAAAACAGCTTTGCTATCTGCTATATTCGATCCGGTAATCATATTTGGAATGTTAATTACTCTGAACTTTATCCGTTGTCTGAAGTCACGAGGTTGCCAAATCGACATAGTAGAATGCACCCCTGGCTAATAACTAGGGACTTAAAGTTACAGTAGTCAAAGCTTAATTTGTTGAAACTTTAGTAGGTTGACCTCTTAAGTTAAAGAGACTAATGTAACAACTTAGTCGAAGCTTTTCTAAACCGTGTAATTGAGCTTTGTGAACTTAGTTAAAACTAACCTTCACAAAGAGCAATTGATATCAGTGAATACCCTGTTTTTTGTTCGTTTTTTTACAACATAAGGTAAAAAGTTACGGTAACGTGGTGTAAATTCTTGTCAAATTACAGGGTAATATGGGGATGGAAAGCTCTTTGTACAAGGATTTGATGAAGCTTCTCTCAATTTGCTCGGCGTAAGTCCACAAGGCATTGCTTATAATCAAGTTGCATCAGACGCTAGAATCAATTGGAATGCCATTTATGGCGATTTTAGAGTTACTTCAGCTTTCTCTCAAATCTAGTTGCGTAAAATATTACTCTGACTGGATTGATGAAACGGAGCCTCAACCTTACTTAACGGTTGTGCCGCAAGAGCACAGAGGTAAAGCAGCTCGTCGTCAGATATTGCAAAACCCACAACCGATTTAAACAAGCGATCGCCAAGCAACTACCATCTCACCAGTAATCTTCATAATATGAACGCTGAAATAAACTCCAGGGTATCTGTTGCCTTAACCATTGCTGGCTCAGATAGCGGTGGCGGCGCAGGAATTCAAGCTGATTTACGCACCTTTGCTTTTCACTGTGTCCACGGTACTAGCGCTATAACCTGCGTCACGGCACAAAACACTCTAGGAGTGAGCAGGGTTGATGCCATGACAAGAGAGGCTGTTGTGGCGCAAATTCAGGCAGTAGTTGAGGATATTGGCGTACAAGCTGCCAAAACGGGAATGTTGCTCAATCAGGAAATTATCTTTGCTGTTGCCCAGCAGGTGGAAGCTTTACAAATCGATAATCTAGTAGTTGATCCAGTAATGGTGTCACGTACGGGGGCACAATTGATTGATGATGATGCTGTGAAGACTCTTTGCCATGCCCTGATTCCCAAGGCAGTTATCATCACGCCCAATCGCTATGAAGCCCAGATTTTGAGCGGTTTACAAATCAATTCTTTGGAGGATATGCAAGCCGCTGCTGAAATTATCCACAAGACTTTACGGACGAAGGCCGTTTTAGTTAAGGGCGGAGGTATGCAGGGAGATATGCGTGGTGTTGATATCTGGTTTGATGGGGACAAGTTGGAAGTTTTGACTTGCCAGCAAGTAGAGACAAAAAATACCCACGGCACTGGTTGTACCCTATCGGCTGCGATCGCTGCTAATCTGGCTAACGGAAAAGACTTGTGGCAAGCAGTGCAACAGGCAAAGGAGTATGTCACTACTGCACTCACTTACGCCCTAGATATTGGCGAAGGGCAAGGCCCTGTAGGACACTTCTTCCCATTGTTACGAAATTAACCTCGTGGTTAGTTATCAAGCTGTTGACTGACTATTGACTACTGACTACTAACCATATCCAAAATGTAAATAAGAAATTTTTGCCCTTTCGGCATTTTTCTATTATTCTTGGGCATAGTTTCAGGGCTGACTATCTCTGTTAACATCTCTGTACGATCTAATTACCTTGATTTTTAATACCAAGCCCCCGATGCGAACAACCATAGGTTCTGTTCACAGAAATTCGCCAACACCCACTACTCAAGCCTACCCTGCCTCTGTACCATTATCTGTATACAGGGAATTGTCAACAGAGTTGCAAGCAACACAGGCGAGGCTAGATGCACTCACCACCAAAAATCAGCAATTAGCACAAGAAAATCAACTACTACGCCAAGAAATTACCAAAGTTGTTGAGTCTTTTTCTCACCTGCAAAAGTTTGTGGATTCCCATGCTACGCCTAGTTATCATCAAGTCCCCCAAGCTCCAGGCTACGTGAAAAGTGGTGCCAAACAGCCAGTAACCCAAGCGCGTCCACCTCAGCAAGTTTCTCGCCCATCTCAACCTGTTGTCCCCAAAGCCCCACCCGAAAAAAGCCGCCGCCAAAACTTTTCTACACCTGTAATGGAAATAAATTTCCCGATACCAGAACCAGTTTTTATAGAAGAGCAACAAGTAAGTTATTATTCCACTACTGAGCCAGATGCCAAGGAACTCAATGGCTGGTGGTTAATTATCACCATCTTGTTAATCATGCTTACTGCCTTTAGTGCTGGATATTTCGTTGTGCGTCCCTTGTTTGAACATCAGAAACGTTAGTTGACACTCCCACAGTTAACAGCAGCATGGTTTCGGGCTACCGAGCAATTTCTCTGCAATCACTTTCTAAATATCTGAGCATATCTGCTAAATGATGGAATTTATTTATTTTTAGGTTATAAAAGCTACATAAAATGCTAACTTGATAGCAACTTCTTTATGTTAAAACCTCAAAGATTATCCAATTTATAAATCCTTGCCGCTTCTCATGTCCCAAACCCTCAGGCAAAGCATCTACACTTTAAAAAAGTGGTAATTATTACATATGTTTTAGGAAAAGCACTGCTAGTTACAGCTTCAGACAGCGGATCTGGTTAGATATATAAACGAAGCTAGTAGAAGTCAGGAGTCAAAAAGATGAAAAAAGTAGAAGCTATTATCCGCCCATTTAAGCTAGATGAGGTGAAAATTGCCTTAGTTAACGCTGGTATCGTTGGCATGACTGTTTCTGAAGTCCGGGGGTTCGGACGGCAGAAAGGTCAAACTGAACGGTATCGCGGTTCTGAGTACACGGTTGAGTTTCTCCAAAAACTCAAAGTGGAAATCGTAGTTGACGACAATCAGGTTGATATGGTAGTGGACAAAATTATTGCCGCTGCCCGCACTGGTGAAATCGGCGATGGTAAAATTTTCATCTCGCCTGTTGAACAAGTGATTCGGATTCGTACCGGGGAAAAGAACACAGAAGCAGTTTGAGTGCTGATAAGCTTCTGAACTATATGCCTATATATGACTCAATAAGTCACATATAGGCATATTCCCACGTCCCACTAGCTATACTCATCTGAAGAAGACAGCCATTGGTCATGGATAGATAAAATTTTTAAGCTTTCAACGCCAAATTATAAAAGGCTCGCATTAGAATGCGAAGCTCTTACTCAAGGACTTATGATTTTGGAGTTAGATTGCTATCGTTCCCTTTTAGAATCTACTAAGAATCTTGTTTATGTAGATTATTTAACTATAGCTCCTTGGAATCGTCGCTCTATAGAAAATCCACCAATGTCTAAAGGTGTTGGAAGTAATTTACTAAAGTTCGCTATAGAACATAGCTTTGATTTAGATTACAAAGGTAGGATTGGTTTACATTCCTTACCTGGCGCAGAAAATTTTCGCAGAAAATTTGGGATGGTTTGTTTGGGATATGATTCCAATAAATAAGGACTAAGATACTTTGAGATTTCATCAGACCAAGCTGAGAAAATACTCAGCCAATCTAGTTAGCTGTTAAACTTGGTTGTGGATAGTCAGGAAGAGGTAGGGCAATGCAGTATTTATCGAGCAATTCTTGGTTACAGTGGGCGGTTCAACTTGAAGATTAAGTAGATTGTGATGTGGCTGCTGGGCTAGATTTAGGTCAAAATTTAGCTAAATATTTGGCTAAAACTCAAGCTCATATTAGTTATGAAAAATTAATAGCAATTTTGCAGGAAGAGTTGGGTAACATATTATCGCAAAAAGAAATTGAAGAAATCGTCCAAAAAACCGAAAATGATATTTTGGATTGTCTTCAAAAAAAATTCCAATATTCCAATGTAGCGTAAGGATTTTTTTATCTTCAAAAACTTAGGGAGATAATTGCTTAACCGCACAATAAAGGTAAACAGCATTTACATTTTAAAAACTTGTGGTAAATCACTTGAGCTTTGATACCACAAGCCTTTGTTATATTTTCCTTGATTGCTATATTTAGTCTGACTATTCAGCAATGCCAAAACTACTAATTCTCAGATAGCTTTTCATTTCTTAAATCAGCTTTTTATCCTAACTCAGCACTCAGGACTAGACAATGTGTATAGTTGGGGAAGTAAAGTAGCAAAAGCCTTGCCTCGATGGCTAATTGACCCCTTCAATTCCCGTGTCATCTCAGCAAAGGTCAATTGCAACTCTTGCACATAAAAAATTGGATCGTAGCCGAAACCATCATCACCACGCGGTGTATGGAGAATTTCGCCGCGACAAATACCTTCAGATTGTAATACGATCGCACCATCAGGACGAGCGATCGCTACTGCACAAACAAATTGAGCTTGCCGATTGACTTCGTTACCTAATTCCCTCAATACCCTAGCAATCCGTTCTGAATCGGTTTTGGCATAACGTGCAGAATACACTCCTGGTGCGCCATTTAGGGCATCTACTTGCAAGCCCGAATCATCAGCAATTGCCCAGTTTTCTGTGGCTTTAGCAATTTGTGAGGCTTTCAGACAAGCGTTGGCGGCAAAGGTTTCGCCCGTCTCTTCAATTTCCAATTCTTCAGGTTTTAGGGTTAATTCCCAACCAGAATTTTCCAGGTAAGCTTGCATTTCCCGCAACTTACCGGGATTTCCTGTGGCGACTACAAGTAATGTCATGAATTACGAATTATTAATTAGGAGTGATGAGTTAGGAGCTAGGAATTAATAACTCCTAACTCTCAACTCCTCACTAATTTTACTCCGCCCACTGTTTCGCCCAAGCAAGAGTTTGATGCACTTGCTCTATTGTCGGGGCTTCGCAGTAGAGGCGTAAAACTGGCTCAGTACCGCTAAACCTAATCATTAACCAACTTTTATCAGCAAGGCGGTACTTGTAGCCGTCAATTGTTTGGCAATCAATTACTGCTAACCCGGCAATTTCCGTTAAGGGTTGGGTTTGCAGTTGTTGCAAAAGACGCGATCGCACTTCCATACTTGCTAAGGGTAAATCAATGCGATCGTATGCTGAATTAAACCCTGTTTGTTTCTGCAAGTGGCGATAATATTCACCTAAATCCAAACCAGATTCTACAATTGCTTCTAAAACGTACAATGCTGACAGCAGTGCATCGCGTTCGGGAATATGGCTGCCATAGCCGATTCCTCCCGACTCTTCGCCGCCCAGCAACACTTTTGCTGCTAACATTCTGTCAGCGATGTATTTATAACCAACTGCTGTCTCAAATACTGACAGGTTATGTTGTGCTGCTACAAGAGGCATCAAGTCAGAACCACTAACAGTTTTGACTATTTCACCACTAAAGCCGCGCCTTAAGGTTAAGTGGTCGATTAATATCGGGATCAATACTTGGGAACTTAGGAAGTTGGCTTCTCCATCTACCGCTGCAATGCGATCGCAATCTCCATCAAATACCAACCCCACGGTTAAACCTGATTCATCGGTTTCTCGGTGAGTTTTGATGACTTCAAATAGCTTTGAAAGGTATTTAGGCAAGGGTTCCGGCGCACCACCACCAAATAGGGGATCGCGTTCGCTGTTGATTTCTTTAACCTGATTGCCTAGTAGTTTCGCCAATCCGCCAGCAGCAGCGCCATGCATGACATCAGCAAATAACGTCAATTTGCCAGATGCGATCGCTTCTCGAAGTTTAGCGATATCAACTTTACCTTCTAGTGCTTCTGTATAACTGGGCCAGGGATCGAATTTCTCTTGCTTGCCTGGAGTAGCTGCTAGTGGTACTCCCACCGACAATTGCGCTTCTATCTCTTTTGTGACTTCTGGCGGTACCGACCCACCAAAAAATCCCTTGACTTTTAATCCTAAATATGCTCCGGGATTATGGCTGGCTGTAATTACCAACGCTCCTAAAGCATTGAGTTGTTTTGCTGCCCAACTATAAGCTGGGGTTGGGGCAAAGGTTTCGCTCAGTAGCACATCAAAGCCGACAGCAGTGACAGTATCGGCAACAGCACGAGCAAAATCTTCGGCCATGAATCGGCGATCGTAACCGACAATTATTGTCCGGCTACCCACCTTAGAAAAATATGTATCATATAATACTTTTGCGGCAACTGGCGCGACCAGGGCTAGGCGTTCAAAGGTGAACTCGTCACCAATAACGCCCCGCCAGCCGTCTGTACCAAACTTGATTGAGTTAGCTACAACTGGCATCTAAGTATCCTAACTGTCTACTTGAGGATTCTAGCATTTATACAGTGTGCAGAGTAAAAAAAGAATCTAGTAATAATATGTACTAAGAATATTTAACACAAAAGGAAGTAAATTTGTGCATTGTAGAGGTGTCAATGTCTAACGGCACGTCTACGCCTACCACATTTAAAAGAGGATAGCGCCTTTGTAACATACTGTTTCAAAAGGCTTACACTATTAAAATTGCAGGTATCTATCGTTAGCGTTAAGCAGACTTGAGGTTCCAGCAAGTCGTATATTTGATTAAGCTGTAAGGATAAAAGCAGTGATAGACAATCGGGCAATATCAATTAGTTTATTTACAGGAGCAGGTGGACTAGATATTGGCATAGAACAGGCAGGTTTCCAGGTAGTAAGTATTGTTGAGAAAGATCCTGATGCTGCAAAGACTATAGCTTTCAACCGACCTCACCTAAATAGTGCTGTGGCAAGAGATATACAGAACATCACTGCTCAAAATCTTTTGGAAGAAGGGGGATATGTTATTAACCTTGGTAGACCCCTACGTATTGGAGAAGTAGATTTGATAACTGGCGGTCCCCCTTGTCAACCCTTCAGCACAGCAGGAAAACGTGGTTCAGTTATGGACCCGCGTGGCAGCTTGTTTATGGACTTCATCCGGATTGTTGAACAAGTGCAACCACGCTTTTTTGTTATGGAGAATGTTAAAGGTTTACTCTCGGCTCCCATTCGTCATAGACCTCATCTGGAAAGAGGAATGGGTTCTCTTCCTCTGGAACTAGATGAAATGCAAGGAAGCGCTCTTGAGATTGTTCTAGAAGAAATTAAGCGCCTTGGTTATCAAGTTATTTATAAAGTAATGGAAGCAGCAGATTACGGTGTTCCGCAAAACAGAGCGCGAGTAATCTTTATCGGTTCAAGAGATGGTGAATCAGCTACATTCCCTTTACCTACTCATAGTAAAAATGGCTCTTTATTACCTCAATGGCGCACTCTGAAAGATGCCCTGATAAACTTAGAAGATCCGCAACCAGAGTATACTTCCTACTCAAAAAACCGTCTTCAATATTTAAAGCTTTTAAAAAGTGGTCAGAACTGGAGAGATTTACCTAACGACTTGATAAAAGAAGCAATGGGAGGGGCTTACAAATCTGGAGGCGGGAAAGTAGGGTTTTACAGAAGGTTATGTTGGGATAAGCCATCTCCTACTGTTACTACAAGTCCTTACCAAAAGGCTACAGATATGTGTCATCCAGAGGAACTGCGTCCTCTAAGTGTTCGAGAGTGTGCTAGGATTCAAACCTTTCCAGACTCATGGATTTTTTATGGTTCGACAGCCTCTAAGTACCGACAGATAGGTAATGCTGTACCTGTACTCTTAGCCCAAGCTATTGGTGACTATTTACATAGTTTAATTAGACAGGAGAAACCTAAAGGGATGCCAGTGTTTGAACAGCTTTCGCTATTTAATCAGTAAATTCCTAGTTTGTTGATTATTTGAAGACTCTTATGACTGAACTTGTTGCCAGTATTTACTATCTTCTACATACAATGCTGCAGGATTTTCAGCAATAGTTTGTCTAACAAAGGTAGCAAAGTCTTCTTCAGAAAGATTAGAGCATCTTATTAATTGATTCAGTTCTTTCCAATAGTGTTTTCCATTCTTAGCATTGATTCTATGCCATTTCCAAATGGTAGTTCCTTTGCGGACACTACTGCTCGAACTATTTTCAGAATTACTTCTGTTTTTAACTTGTAACAAATCACCTTTCTCGGTGCAAAAATCTATTTTATTCATAGTCGTACCCCAAGCGCAATGCCAACCATAAGACGACAACTTTTCAGCAAGATATTCTTCTAAAAGAAGACCTAAGATGTTTTCTGCCGACATGGAAAGACGATGAGCATACTTGATGTGATTAATGCCATCATTGCTGAGAGTAGGTAAACGATCTGAAAGAATTGTGTCAATAATTTCGTCAGAAACAGTGCCTATCTTCTTACTAGTTCGCTTTGAGGCTCGATTATTATAACCGCCAAAATACTTATTTAACCACTTATTAATGTAATCTAAGCGAGAGTTGCATACTTTTAAATATGGAAATAATTCAGGCGAATTACAACAGACGGATAAAACTGTTTTTACAGAATCATTCCAGAACATCCCAGCACGAACTTTAGCGATATTTTCAGCTTCTGACACGATCAGATTGGCATCAAAATCGGGTATTTTTAGGTTATTGCTCACAGTTAATATTGGGTAAAATCTGCTGTTTCAGTTACTGGTTCTAGTTTTCCCAATAATTCACAAGGAGTAATACCCAAAGTCTTATATATCCCTAAAAATTTCACCACATCCAAACTTCGTTGTCACGTTCATATTTATAGATACACAAATCTCAATAATTCTAATATTTCTATATATAAACATTAATAATCCTTAATAGTATTAACTATTAAGGATTGTTAACATGAGCAAAAACTGCTCACAAACCTGATTGTTCCTTAAAAATCATCGAGAAACTGACTAAGGCGACTGATTACGGGGTCAACCTCTTGAGGAGGGGTAGCAACAGTATAAGAAGTATTATTTACTACTTCTAATTGACTTGGAGACGGAATGAACGAGCGATCATTGACCATGAGCGCCAATTGTGCAACTTGTTGAGAAAGTTGCAGGAGATGATGTTCCATCGCCTCCAAACGATTAGATCCCTTGGCAAAAAAACGTTCCTCAAGTCCAGCCACTTGACGTTGCAGTTCACCGATTTGTTGTTCAATCGGTGTTGTTGCTGCTGTTTGTGGAGCAGGTTGTACAGCCGGTACACATAAAGATTGCCACAAGGCTTCTTTACAGAGGTCGCTGAAAGTCTTGTCTGGTTGTTTTTCCAAATAACTTTCTACTTGCGCTAACAAGCTTTCATCAGCAAGCTCTGGGTTGAACGTGACGGATTTAACTACCTTTTTTGACCATTGGAACATCAGCTTTATGCCCTAGCAGCGCGATTGGAGGATAATTGTGCCTCTCCATAAATATACTGCCCCAAAGCATTCGCCTGTCGGGAAGGTGCTGCTAAATGAGCATTAATCTTTGCTTCCTTGAGCAGACGTTGAACGTCGTCCCAGAAGAACTCACCACCCCCGCCAGTGAGAATCACATCGGTGACGCGTTCTGGCAACCAGGCTAGCACACGGCTACAGATTTCGCGTGAAAACATCTCTGTGAGGTTGGGAAGAAAATCGTCTAGGTTGGTGGGCTTGCTAGCACCTTTAGGACGGTAATAGCGTTCACCTCTGGGTTTATTCACAGTGGAAATCAGCGCTAGAGATTGACTATCTGCTCCCTCGATTTCGGCGGACACCAATTCATAAAACTTATTCATACCGAAGTCTTCACTCTTAGAAGCACCTCTGGCAAAACGGAAGTTATCTACCATCAAAAGATCGACGGTTTGATGTCCAATATCAACGATCGCCACCGATATTTTTGTAAAATCGGGACTGCCTGGACTTTTTTTCGGTTGAGCTTCAGACCACAGCAGGCTACCGTAGCCCTCTGGCATTACCCATACCTTACTGACGTTTAGCGACACAGATTCGCCTCGGAAATTCAACACATGAGGACCACCTACTTGGCTAATCAACTGTGCTTTTTCCTTTTCAAATTGCTCTAAGGAAAGAAAAGGTAGACCCAATACGACTGAGATATCATCTTTGAGTTTGAAGTAGCCAGCACTTGCTAACACTTTTACTAGTGCAGCCTCTACCTTAGATTGTCCGACTCCTAAATTCGCCCCAAAATCTGCTGCCAGTTGACCAACAGCATATCCATTTCCTTGATACTCCAGCCACAAATCCATTAAGGGGTCAGTAGCCCTGGCTTCAAAAACACCGCCGCGTACTTGTTCTATTGACATCTGCTTCACGTTGGCAGGTACGAACACCACATTGTTTGGTTCACGACTCACACAAGTCTTGGTGGAAGTTCTGCCTAAATCAACACTGAGAATGGTTTTCCCAGAACCACCGCCTGTCTTGTTGGGATTGGTAATGGAAGGATTATTAACAGCATTTATGGGAGTCGTCGATGCTAACGGCTGCCTATTCATGGGTATAGCAGCACTATTCATAGGGTTAGCGGCGGAAGGTTGGTCTGTCATGAAAGCTCCTAGTTCAAACTTAACTGTAAAAAGTTGTCATGCTCATCTTACAAAAATGCGAGCAACCATAAATTCTAGGTTGCGTCAAGTGTAGCTAGAAATATGCCAAAAATTAATTCCGGCGATACCTCCGATAAGCTCATGCCTTCGCACATCTAGTATTATTTGGCATAGTGTAGGCGAATTTTGGCCAGATGTAACCCCTGCTTTTACTACTTTCAAACCAAAAGCGTCCGTGTTTCATCTTCTACTACGTCTTAGCTGGCGCTTGAATATCCAGAAAACCAATGCCAAAACAAAACCCCCAAGTACGATTTTGGATACAGGAGCAAGGTACTTGTCCACAAGTTCATACTGACTACCCAAGGCGTATCCTGAGTATGTTAGCAAACCCACCCAAGCAGCGCTACCTAAGGTTGTGTAAAAGAGAAATGGTAGCAAGGGCATATTGCTGATCCCTGCGGGAACAGAAATCAAGGTGCGGATTCCCGGTACAAGGCGACCGATTAATATTGCTTTTCTACCTTGTCGGTCAAACCACTCTTTGGCTTTGGTGATATCTTTACTGGATATAGCCAGCCATTTACCATACTTATCAGCCCAAGCTTTTAAACGGGTTTCGCCAAAAAGCTTACCCGGATAATACCAAATAAGTGCGCCCAATACAGAACCCAAAAGTCCTGCAAAAAATACACCAATGATATTCAGCTTTGCCCCTTCTGGTTGATATGGACTTGCTGTAAATCCAGCCAGTGGCATGATCAATTCTGAAGGAATGGGGGGAAAAAGGTTCTCTAAAAACATTAGTAGGGCAATTCCCCAATAGCCAAAATAGTTGATAGTATTAGTTATCCATTCAAGCATTGAGTCAATTCCTGAAATTGCTGCACTGCTCTAGCCCTTGAAATTGAGCGAGAAATCGCTCACTACGAACTTCACAAAATTAATGAAACGAACCACTAGGTTTTGTTTTCTAATTTTTTAGATCCCCTTTTGTCGGTTTTTTAAAAGGACTAGGAAGGATTTAAAGATTTGATATCAAGTTTAAAAACATACTTTAGGGTTTTCTTCTCAGGTTAGGGCTGTAGTGGAGATGAGGCAGAAAAAAAAGACAAGGGAGAAAATTTTACCTTGTCCCCCTCATCCCCCTCTGCCCCTCTTCTTGTTCTAGGCTGTCGGGGTCAACGATTGTACTCTTGGTTCCGATTGCCAGTCTAATGGATTCCAAACTCGATCTTCCAGCGCCATCTGCTCAATCAAACTTGCCAGTCTCAGAGCTTTGAGAGCTTGTTCACCACCTACTGAGGGTTGATTGCCACCATGTACACAGTTGACAAAATGTTCTAATTCTGCACTTAAGGGTTGAATATTGCTGGTGTAAACTTTTTCAATCACACCATCTTGCCTGTAAAGTACTTGTCGGTGGTCAGTGAGAGAATTGGCGCTAGTTTGTCGGTGAATCAAAATTTCATTCTTGAGAAAATCTGCCTCAGTAAATGAATTTTTGCAATGGGCGACAATCCGGCGAATTTTTCGGTGGGTGACTTTACTAGCAGTCAGAGTAGCAACAATACCATTGGCAAACCCCAAGGTGGCAGTTACGTAATCTAAATAACCAGAGTCCAGGGCACGAGTACCGCTAGCAGTCAATTTCGTTACTGGGGAAGCAGCTAATTCCAAAAGTAAGTCGATGTCATGGATCATTAAATCCAGCACAACCGAAACATCGTTTGCCCGATCTGAGTAAGGACTCATCCTGTGGGCTTCTAGCGCCAGCAATGCCTCAGTTTTCAGCACTTGGCTCAGTTCTTTAAAAGCTGGGTTAAAACGCTCAATATGACCTACTTGCAGGATACACCCAGACTCAGCTGCGGCATTTACTAAAGACTCTGCCTCAGAAATACTGGCTGCGATCGGTTTTTCAATCAAAACATGAATTCCCGCTAGCAGACAGTTGATGCCCACGGCATAGTGCAGACGGGTGGGAACAGCTACACAAACTGCTTCCACAAGGGGTAGCAGGTCACAGTAATCTTCAAAAAAACGCACCTTGTAGTTGCTGGCAGTTTCTAACCCTCGCTCAACGTTAATATCTGCCACTCCGACTAGTTCAACATCTTTCATTGAACTCAGCACGCGAGCATGGTGTTGTCCCATGTTACCCACTCCAATCACGCCTATGCGGATCGGTCGTGGCTGGTTGCGCTGTGTATATGGATTCGGTTCTGCCACTGACATGCTATCTTGCACTATTATTATCTCCTCAACCACCAAATTTAGAGACGCTACGGCCGTTGGCGTTTATACTCGAAAGCCAGTTACGATCCGTCTAAAACCATCCAGATGGTAACATAGAGCCTATGTTTATGAAGAATTTCAAAGTTTGTGATCGGTTCCCGTAATCCAGATATCTTTTGTATAGATAGTTCGGGTTTGCTTTGTATTTTGCACTTTCTACAAAAAATATATGTCTTTTTATTAACTTGAAAAAATTCAATCAGACCAAAGTCTAAATTCTCCTCGACATTGCTTCCTGGCATCTTGTTAAGGTGTAATTTAGCGATAGGAAATCCAAAATTTGCAACCGAGATGAAAGCTGTAATTTTGTTATCTGGGGGATTGGACTCTTCCACAATTTTGTACAAAGCTAAGGCTGATGGCTGTGAATGTCATGCCATTTCCTTTGATTACCAGCAGCGACACCGACGAGAGTTACAGTCAGCCTTTTTTGTTGCTCAAAAAGCTGGAATCGTGAAACATCAGGTGGTTAATTTTGACTTACGACAATGGGGCGGTTCAGCACTCACGGACGACGCCATTGATTTACCCCAGGAACGTTCCCTGGATGAAATGTCTCAAAATATTCCTGTCACCTATGTTCCGGCTCGTAATACCATATTCTTAAGCTTTGCTCTTGGTTACGCCGAAGCGATCGCAGCAGAACGTGTCTATATAGGCGTCAACGCCTTAGATTACTCAGGATATCCTGACTGTCGCCCCGACTATATCCAGGCAATGCAGGAAGTTTTTCGCCTCGGAACCAAACAAGGGCGTGAGGGACAACCAATTAATATTGTTGCACCCCTAATCAACCTAAAAAAAACCGAAATCATCCAACTGGGGAACCAATTGGGAGTTCCTTGGGAGCTAACTTGGTCTTGCTATGTCGGTGGAGATGTCGCCTGCGGCGTGTGTGATTCTTGTCGCTTGCGGCTAGCAGCTTTTGCCGAATTGGGACTCGTTGATCCACTGGTATATGCTTATTGAGTTAAAAGTTAGGAGTGAGGAATTAAAATTCATAACTCCTAACTCTTAACTATCAACTCCTAACTCTTCTAACCGTTGCAGTTGAATTTGATGGAGGCGTGGACCAACAATTGACACCACAGTGAATTCAAGATTTTCATAACAGAAGGTTTCGCCTTTTGCAGGAATTTTTTGTAACTGATACAGCAAAAAGCCCCCTAGTGTTTGGTATTCTCTTGTCAAGGGCAAATTGAGATGCAAAACCTCGTTCAGGTCTTCGAGGTTAATTTGTGCCTGCACTAGAAATTTCTGCTCATCTAACATCTGAATCAGTAAGTCGTCGCTGCTTTCAGGAACGCTTGCGTCGCCAATGATTTCGGCAATGACATCTTTGATTGTCACTAGTCCCACAATAGAGCCAAATTCATTCACTACCATGACCATAGCTGGTTTCTCTTGCTGCATCAGTGGCAAAAGTTCACTCAAGGGCGTGTGTTCTGGAACAAACCGGGCGGGACGCATCCAAGGTTGGATCTGTGTCTCTAAACTAAGCTTTCCTACAGCCAAAGGTTGTGCCAAGTCTTTAAAATAAACAATGCCGCGAACATCGTCCAAAGATTCACCAATCACGGGATAGCGAGAGTAACCAGTAGAAGCCATTTCTCTGAGTAATGTCTCGAAGGTAGCATCTTTTGGCAGCGTGACAATACTGGTGCGGGGGATCATTACATCTTGGGCCATGACATCCCCAAACTCAAAGACATTATTGAGCAGTTCTCGCTCCGCACGCTGTAAACCAGTAGACCCCCATTCTGTAGAGATAATCAGTTGCAATTCTTCGGGAGTCACAGGTGGCCTCCAGCCTTGACCTGTGTATTGGATGCCAAAAATCCGCAAAAAGCAACGAGTTGATTGATTGAGAATCCAGATGAAGGGACCAAAAAAACGCACTATCGCTTTTACCGAAGGCCCCAAAAACCTAGCTAGCTGTTCTGAGTACAGCATGGCTAAGGATTTGGGACATAGTTCTCCGATCACAATTTGCAAATAGGCAATCAAGAAAAAGGCAATGGGAATTGATAGAGAATGCGCCAGGAAGGTAGTCATGCTACTTGGTAAAGGCCAGGATTTTAACCATGCATTCACTAGCACGACAATCGTACTTTCTCCAATCCATCCCAGTGCCAAACTAGAAAGGGTAATACCTAACTGGGTGGTAGATAGCAGTCGGTCAATACTACGTTGTAGCATCTCGACAGCGATCGCTGGAATATCCCCAGCCTTAACTAGCTGGTGAATACGCGATCGCCGCACACTTACCATCGAAAATTCCGCCGTCACAAAAAAGGCATTTATGGCAATCAGTAGTAGCACTGACAACAACCGCAGCGCCACATCTGTCCAAATTAAATTAGGAAAACCACTCACTGCCAAAGCTCGTGTAAAACTCACGCCCTCCATTTTTGGATTTTGGATTTTGGATTTTGGATTAAGTTTTGGGGATTAGGGATTAGGCAAATTGTTTAGTACCATGTGCCCAATCTAAAATCTAAAATCTAAAATCTAAAATTGTCTCTCCTACCTTTCTACAGGAATATTCGACGCTTCTAGCTTCAATTTTTGAGCGGGATAATCAGTCAGAGCGAGTGATATCTTCTTGACATCATCAAGTAAAGCTGTAGGAATGCTCACTGTACCGGAAAATGTTGGTCCATTTGCAGGCAATTCTGTTGGTAAACCTTCTGTACTAGCACTCAGGGTTCGTCCTTTATCATCGGTAACATCTAAAAAACTATACAGGAAGCGCACAGAATCCTTACCTTTGTTCTGCATTTTAACTTTCAGTAGCAAATCACCACCAGAGTAGCGGACAGATTGCACAGCCATAGTTACACCTTCACTCTGGGCAGTAACTGGAAAACCTGGCTGGGGTTTTTCTTCAACCACTTGTGGGGGTTTTTCCTCTGGCTTCTGCTTGCTGCTATTGGTTTCTTCATCATCTTCCTCTAGCTTTTCCGATTTAGCAGCCTTGGTTTTACCGTCAATTCGCGCCTTGACAATTTTCAGGATCTCTTCCTCTTTTAATAACACTAGCCCTCCCTGTTGAGAGCTATTTGTCTTATTGCTGGCAAATTTGGTTGTGGGACGCCCATCTGGTGTAGTAACGCCTTTAAGTGCTGAACTCCCCAGTTCAAACCCCAAAAACGCGCTCACAGAACCTGCTCCCATCATCAGGATTAACAAAATCAAAGTAAGAAGTACAGTAGAATTTATCTTCATCGCTGACAAGCTATCACAAAAGAATGCTGGTCTATTTAAGGATAGTGAAGCTTTTGACCTCAATCCTTAAAGGAACTTAATCAATATTAGTTTGCACTATTTCATGATCTAATTATGTAGTATAAAAATCTGGTAAACTATTGTTGAGTATTCACAGGTGGTAAATCTGTGCTATTATTACGCAATTGGCTAAACTCAATGTATGAGGAATTTTCCTCACTCTAATTAGCAAATCAGGTTGACCTAAGAGTTGAAGTAATTGACTCAGAGGAAGCCGAAACCCAAGGAAACACGCGCCTTTGGCCGATTGGGGAGGCAGCGAACTCATAATTCGCCTTCAGGCTGGTTCGATTCCAGCAGGGCGCACTGAATCAATAAAAAGCAGTAATGTGTTGTATTACCAGATACTCAATGATGATTGGGAGATCAGTAATACTGAATTATATTGAGCATTGACATCCTGGTTCAACTCCTCCAGTCAGGATTTAATGAGTGCTGAGTCATGAGTTATGAGTCTTAATTAACTCCTCACTTTTTCCCATCCTTAAAACTTTAGGCTAACCTCACTTTTAATTTTTAACTCTCCTCTCAGCACTCAGCACTGTTACCGAGGTGGTATTTCAAACCGGAATTCAGTTCCTACTTTGAGTTTGTTGCTATTCAAACGAGGAGACATCATCAGCGATGTGTCATAAGGATTTGGCAAATCAAGAGTACGAATATAAGGATCGTTGCCAACTTGCTGAGTCAGGACATCATGATATAAAGTGTTAACCAACTCAGCATCGTGGGCAATTTCATTTTCTGGGAAGGAACCACCGAAACTGGAACCAGATCCTAAAAATGAGTCTAGCTGACGCTTGAGGCTGCCATTTTCGTAGAAATTGCGATCGTGACGAAAAAAAGCTCTTTCAAATACATCATTGGTAGTTTCATAATTGGGTGTTGCGGTTTGGGCAGATGCAACAGAGGGAAAAGCAATACAAGCAGCAAGCAGCACCAAGAAACCACCAAAGGTTTTTAATTTTATACGCACGTTTCTGACTCCTCAATTTTTGTTTTAGGCGAATCTTAATTTATGCTTAAGTTCAGAACTCTGATGAGTTCAACCTTTGGTGTAGCACAACTTTTAATGTTTTGTAATGACGTATCCTACTGAAACTCTTACCCACTCAGATATTTGGGCAACCACTGCTGATTTGACCACATTGCGCCACAAGCTACTAGATTTATTTTGCCAACTTGCTTATCAAGAGGGTGATTTTCTCCTCTCTTCTGGGCTACGTAGTTCTTATTACGTCAATAAGACACAGGTAACACTCCATCCTCAAGGCGCTTTGGCGGTCGGACGCTTGCTGTTTCCTTTGTTACCTGTAGATACACAGGCTGTGGGTGGTTTAACATTGGGGGCTGACCCAATTGTGACAGCAGTGAGTCTAGTTTCTGTTTATGAAAACCGACCGATACCAGCGCTGATTATTCGCAAGGAAACCAAGGGTTATGGGACGAAAGCTTATATAGAAGGCCCCAGTTTACCAGAAGGTGCAAAAGTAGTAGTTTTGGAAGATGTGGTCACAACTGGGCAATCTGCTCTGAAAGCGGTTGAGCGTCTTAAAGATGCAGGTTATACTGTAAATCAAGTAATTTCACTGGTAGACCGACAACAGGGAGGAGGTGAGCTGTACCAGTCAGCTGGGTTGAAGTTTGAAACTTTGTTTTCGATTCCAGAAGTTCAGGAACGCTACCGAGAACTTGCAAATTCATGAACAATAGGACTTCTACTAATTCGTAATTAAGAATTACAAATTAGTAGAAGTCCTTAATATGAAACAATGGGTGTCGGCTAATAACCAAGCCTTTTTTGTGGAGTACTTGATTAATCAGTGTAGCGATGGTTTCTACTTCATTAAGTTTACCGTTTTCGGTGTATTCCTCACTCAACAAAATACTTATTTTCCGGTAAAAAATATTTCTCTATATCTTGGCTGCGATCGCTCGCCCCAGTCAAGCTTTAATAGGATACTTATTGGCTTACTTAGTAAGTTGTGATTTGAACCTTGGTAATTTTTGTCTAATCACACGGAAATAATTTCTTTTAGCTTCGTTTAAGGATGCGATCGCAATCTCTTACTTTTAGAGGCAGGGTAAGCGCATCTAAATTAGACTTGACAAAAAACATCGTTTATGTATAAACGAAAAAATCCTTATTTCTCGTTTGTGACGATAAATAATGACTCGACATTTGTTAAGGCCAGCAGCGGGATTTGAACTCGCGACCTTCCGATTACAAGTCGGATGCACTACCACTGTGCTATGCTGGCAAGTTTGACAGTCGCTCTCAAATAGCAACCACAATTTTTAATTGTACCATAATCAACTTATTTGTCTAGCTATAATTCCTAAAAAATATCTCCTTCTTCCTAAATTAGGCTAAAAGACCAGAGATTTTGGCAATATCGCTGCTTTTGTGCCCCCTAGATGGTTTAAGCTGCGTAGCAATTGTGATCAAACAGAAAAAAATCAGTGATCAGAATCACTGATAAAGTTGATAAATTAATATTCTTAGCAAAAGCTAACTCAAATTCTGGGCTGGATGCAAAAATATCTGGTACAGTTTTAAAACTGTATTTTTTTGAGCCGGCTGGTAAAGCAACAGAAATATATAATTGTTCTTTACACATCGGAAGCATGGCAGCTTTGATCGGACGAGATTTATTAAGTCTGGCGGACATCAGTCCTACAGAACTTCAAGAACTTCTGCAATTGGCAACTCAACTTAAATCACAACAGCTGAAGTTGCAGTGTAATAAAGTTTTGGGGTTGTTGTTCTCCAAAGCTTCAACTCGCACGCGGGTAAGTTTTACTGTGGCGATGTACCAACTGGGTGGACAGGTAATCGATCTCAATCCCAATGTCACTCAAGTTAGTCGCGGGGAACCTTTGCAGGATACGGCGCGGGTGTTAGATCGATATTTGGATATTTTGGCAATTCGCACTTTTGCACAGCAGGAATTGGAAACTTTTGCTCATTATGCGAAGATTCCGGTAATTAATGCGCTTACCGATGCAGAACATCCTTGTCAAGTATTAGCGGATTTATTGACGATTCAAGAAGGCTTTGGCACCCTTGCCGGGTTAACTTTAAGCTACGTGGGTGATGGAAATAATGTGGCTAATTCTCTGATGTTGGGCTGTGCTTTGGTGGGGATGAATGTTAAAATTGCTACCCCTAGCGGATATGAGCCAGATTCTAGGATTGTAGAACAAGCAAGAGCGATCGCTAATCACAAAACTGAAGTCCTCCTCACTCATGATCCAGAATTAGCCGCTAAGGGAGCTGCTGTACTTTATACTGATGTTTGGGCGAGTATGGGGCAAGAAGCAGAAGCAGGCGATCGTCTGCCAATTTTCCAGCCTTACCAAATTTCCGAGCAGCTATTGAGGCTTGCTAATCCAGAGGCAATTGTTTTACACTGCTTACCAGCCCATCGTGGTGAAGAAATTACTGAAGCAGTTATTGAAGGTTCCCAATCACGAGTTTGGGAACAAGCAGAAAATCGCCTGCACGCCCAAAAGGCTTTACTTGCCAGTATCTTAGGGGCAGAATGAAAAAAGACGCGATTAATCGCGTCTGTACAGGAGTTAGGAGTCAGAATAGCTAGTGTGCGATTGGCTCCTGACTACTATCTTGGTAAAAAATCCAAAATAAATGGGTAAAAGAAAAGAGAATATTGTTTCTTTTGCCTTTCATATTTTTACTTTTCTCTTGTTATGGGGAGTTTTTTGTAGTACTAATGTTCTAGAGACATTTATAATCACTTCCTGCAAATTTATGGAACGTCTAACGGAAGCTCAACAAGAACTTTACGAATGGTTGGCAGAATACATCCGATCGCACCAGCATTCGCCTTCAATTCGGCAAATGATGCAAGGGATGAACTTGAAGTCACCAGCACCAATTCAAAGTCGCTTAGAACATTTACGTACTAAGGGATATATAGAATGGACTGAAGGCCAAGCGCGAACGATTCGGATTTTGCATGCTGTGAAGCAAGGTGTACCAATTTTGGGGACGATCGCTGCTGGTGGTTTAATAGAACCATTTACTGATGCTGTAGATCATTTAGACTTTTCTAATTTCTCATTACCTCCCCAAACCTACGCTTTGCGAGTAGCTGGCGATAGCATGATTGAAGATTTAATTGCTGATGGCGATGTGGTATTTTTGCGTCCAGTAGCAGAACCAAATCATTTGAAAAATGGCACTATCGTCGCCGCCAGAGTTGATGGATTCGGCACCACTTTAAAACGTTTTTATCGCCAAGGCGATCACGTTACCCTCAAACCAGCAAATCCTAAGTACAACCCCATTGAAGTCAGTGCTATACAAGTGCAGGTGCAAGGTTCTCTCATTGGTGTTTGGCGCGGTTACAACTGAGTAATGGGGAATGGGGAATGGGGAATGGGGAGTGGGGAGTGGAGAGTGGGGAAGATGAGGGAGAAATAACCAATGTCCAATACTTCAACAACGCTCAATACTT
This sequence comes from Nostoc sp., assembly GCF_036917395.1. Classification (GTDB taxonomy): domain Bacteria; phylum Cyanobacteriota; class Cyanobacteriia; order Cyanobacteriales; family Nostocaceae; genus Nostoc. The sequence goes on along the minus strand of NZ_JBALDI010000087.1, from coordinate 71,372 downwards.
CGGCTTACCTCGACTCGTCTCGGCACGAGTCGCTCAGTACGAGTGCCCAATTCCCATTAATTAGGGTTCGTTACCATCTTTGTGCTTAACATATGTACCTGACGCAAAATTCAGTGCAGCAACTGCCCACTTTCCGGTTGAAATTACCGTTTGCAAGGGAAAGTAAGGGCAGTTATTACACTTCGCAACCATTACCAGGATGCCCAAGAATGCCTCCGTCTTTGCAATTGCGGCAATATCAGCGCCAAGCGATCGCTAGCTGGTTTACCAACAATGGCAGAGGGACGCTGAAAATGGCTACTGGTAGTGGTAAAACGATTACTGCACTAGCGATCGCTTGTGAATTATATCAGCAGATTAATTTACAAGTTTTGTTGGTGATATGTCCCTATCGCCATCTTGTCACCCAATGGGCGCGAGAATGTGAAAAATTTAATTTGCAACCCATTTTAGCTTTTGAGAATTTACGCACTTGGCAAAGTCAACTTTCCACGCAAATTTATAATCTGCGTTCTGGTTCTCAACGGTTTGTGACTGTGATTACTACGAACTCCACATTAATTGGAGATGGATTTCAGTCTCAACTCAAATATTTTCCCGCCAAAACTTTAATTATTGGGGATGAGGCGCATAATTTAGGCGCACCCAAGTTAGAAGAAAGTTTACCGCGTCGCGTTGGGTTGAGACTGGCTTTATCTGCCACACCGGAGAGATATTTTGATGATTTTGGTACGCAATCTATATTTGATTATTTTGGCCCAGTTCTCCAGCCAGAGTTTACTTTGAGGGATGCGATCGCTCAAGGTGCTTTGGTACATTATCTGTATTATCCGGTGTTGGTAGAGTTAACTGAAGCAGAAAGCATTGCCTATTTAAAGTTAACTAAAAGAATTGGGCGATCGCTACTGTATCGGGATCGAGAAAATGGCGAATCTGGATTTGAAGACAATGAAGATTTAAAGCCGTTGTTGATGCAAAGAGCAAGATTAATTGGTGCAGCGGAAAATAAATTAACCGCTTTACATGAATTAATGACAACTCGCCGCGAAACTACTCACACTCTTTTTTATTGTAGCGATGGTTCACAAGATGCAGGACAACGTTCATCCCTACGTCAACTTAAAGCTGTTGCTAAAATTTTGGGAGTGGATTTAGGGTACAAGGTAAGTACCTATACGGCTCAAACAACTTTACAAGAAAGGGAAACATTACGCCATCAATTTGAAAGTGGCGAGTTGCAGGGTTTGGTAGCAATTCGTTGTTTAGATGAAGGTGTTGATATTCCGGCAATTCAAACTGCGGTGATTTTATCAAGTTCTGGTAATCCTCGCCAGTTTATTCAGCGACGGGGGCGAGTTTTGCGTCCTCATCCGGCTAAAGAACGCGCGACAATATTTGACATGATTGTTTTGCCACCAGATTTAGATAGAGAAACTATAGAAGTTGAGCGTAATCTTTTGAAAAAGGAATTGCGTCGCTTTGTAGAGTTTGCTGATTTGGCTGATAATGCTGGTGAAGCAAGAATGAAGTTACTTGATTTACAAAAGCGATATGGGTTATTAGATATTTGATGATCAACCAGAGAATAGTTGTCTTTTTTTGTAAAATTTTTAGAGTTTTGAAAAAAGAAGCATTAAGTATGAAATAATAAAGTTATGACCTTAATTATAATGGGATGTAAGTAAAAATTTTAAAGTTGCTTACATCCCATTGTAATATAAATTATTAATATTGATAATAACAGAAAATGATTAAACAATAAAGTGTTTTTTCAAATAAAAGTAGGATTTTAAAGATAACGCAAACAGTGGCTTTACGGAGGTTATTGCAGCACTAGAGAAAGTTAAAATATAGAAAAAGTATATTTCAAAATTTAATATGTCACAAGAGGCGAATATCGACGATGTACAGGAGCCAATAACCAGCGCTTCACCGGAAGTACGGCAAATTATTGAGCGGGTATGGAAGCTGGAAAAAGGCAGGCTAGATAAGAAGATTAATAGCCATATAAATGATAATATTTTGGACATTATTAAGGAAGAGGTGCGATGAAGCTGACTTCAATGAAGCTATGCAACTTTCGCTCCTTTTATGGTACGACACCAGAGATGATCCTGGCTGGGGGAGATGCTCACAACACGACAATTATTCATGGCAATAATGGCTCTGGTAAAACTAGCTTACTAAATGCCTTTACGTGGGTACTGTATGATAAATTTAGTGCAGCGTTTGCATCGATAGAGCAGTTAGTAAATAAGCGTGCGATCGCAGAAAATCAAAAAGGTCAAGCTGTAGAATGTTGGGTAGAAATTGGCTGGGAACATGAAGGTAAACGCTATCGAGTTAAACGCGCCTGTCGGGGTTACAAAAATGAAAGTGACTTTGATGCAGGCAAAACTCAATTAACCATGTGGGTTGGTGGGGACGATGGTAAATGGAATATACCAAATCAGCAACCAGACGATATAATCAATCAAATTTTACCGGCTACTTTACATCAATATTTTTTCTTTGACGGCGAACGAATTGAAGAAATCGTTCGTTCTGACAAAAAAGCTGAAATTGCCGAAGCTACAAAAATTTTCTTAGGTGTGGAGGTAATCAACCGTTCCATCAGACACTTGGGAGATGCTAAAAAAACTTTAGAAAATGAGTTAAAAGCTATTGGGGATTCCGAAACTAAACAACTTTTACGACAGCAAGAAAAGATAGAACGAGAGCGTGAACGCATTACTAAACGGCAAACGGAAATTAAAGAAGAGTTAGAATATCAACAAACTTTTAAAAAAGAGACAAGTAACCGTTTGCGAGAACTTAGTGCTGCTAAGGAATTGCAAGAAAGATGGCAGGATTTAGAATCACAGAAAGCGGCGAATCAAGAAGAATATAAAAAAACCAAAGAAGCGCTAAAAAAAGTTATTTCTGCGCGAGGTTATACCGTTTTACTGTCAGAGACAACAGCACAGTTCCGAGGAATTATCAATGATTTGAAGCAGCGAGGCGAGTTAACATCAGGAATATCACGGGAATTTGTAAATGATTTACTCAATTCTCAGCGCTGTATTTGTGGCACAGAATTACACGAGGGTAATCATTCTCATACTCATGTGACTACCTGGTTAAATAGAGCAGGTTCCTCAGCGGTGGAAGAAACTGCAATTCGCATGAGCGCACAAGTAGATGAAATTGATAAGCAAGCGATAGGATTTTGGGAAGAAGTTGATAGAGAACAAACTAGGATTAATCAATTAAGGCAAAGTATATCCCAAATTGAAGGCGATTTAGACAATATTCAAGAACGGTTGCGAAAAGATGCTAATGAAGAAATTAGCAGTTTACAAAAACGGTTAGATGAAATTGAAAGTAAAATTGATGAATTGAATCGAGAACAGGGTGCAAATCAGCAGCAAATTGCTCAACTCACAACTGAAATTGAGGGTTTAAATAAACAACTTGCTAAACAAAAGCTGAATGAAGACAAGCAAACTTTAGCACAGCGACGGATTAACGCCACTCAAGATGCAATTGAACGGTTAACAGAAGTCCGAAATCGTCAAGAGCAACAATTTCGCCTACAACTAGAAAAGCGAGTCCAAGAAATATTCACAGAGATTTCTGTAACTCCATACATTCCTAGAATTAGCGATAAATATGAACTGACATTAGTAGAAAATACTACAGGGATAGAAGCGCCAGTTGCAGCATCCACTGGGGAGAATCAAATTCTCAGTTTATCTTTTATTGCCAGCATCATTGACAAAGTGCGGGAATGGAGTGAGAAGCGGAAAATGATGATGATTCCCGATAGTAACACTTTCCCAATTGTCATGGATTCACCCTTCGGTAGTTTAGATGAAAGTTCACGGCGACACATTGCTAAAACAATTCCCCAATTAGCGAATCAGTTGATAGTTTTAGTTACTAAGACTCAGTGGCGGGGTGAAGTAGAAGTAGAAATGACAGGCAGAATCGGTAGAGAATATGTGCTTACGTATTATTCATCTAAGCCAGATTGCGAACAAGATTATATTGAGTTAGCTGGGGAAAAATATCCTTTGGTGAAACAAAGTCCGAACGAGTATGAATATACTGAAATTATCGCAGTTGAACGTAATGTTTAAAGGATGAAGTTATGGTTGCGAGTCCAGACAGAAAGTATATGACTCCCCAGGAATACTTGGAATGGGAAGAACACCAAGATATTAAATACGAATATATCAATGCTAAAGTTTTCGCCATGAATGGGGGTACTATTCCCCATACTACTATTGCTCTCAATTTGGCTTCGGCGTTAAAAAGTTACTTACGAGGGGGGTTCGTGTCGCGCTTTTATGGCGGATGCAAAAGTAGGCGTATCTGAAAATGGGCCGTTTCACTATCCAGATGTTGTGGTGAGTTGTGATGAACGGGACAGACAAGCGATTAAATTTATTCAGTATCCTTGTTTAATTGTCGAAGTTCTTTCCTCTAGTACAGAAGCTTACGATAGAGGCGAAAAATTTACACAGTATCGCCGTATCGAGACTCTACAAGAATATGTCCTCATTGACGCTGAAAAAGTTAGTTTAGATTGTTTTCGGTTAAATGAGAGAGGAATCTGGGAGTTACATCCTTATGAAGGAGGGGATGAAGTTTATTTAACTAGTGTTGATTTTCACTTTCCTATTTCTTTGGTTTATAAGGATGTTCAGTTTTCAATATAAGTTTTGAAGAAACGAACCGCAGAGGCACAGAGAACGCGGAGAAAAGAGAGGAGATAAGATAGTTATTAGAGTATATCGTGCTAGTAATCCTGAAGAACCGCAAGTGTATAGCCGTGATGAGGTGGCTGAAGCTGAATCGGCAGTACCAGGATGGACTATGTTAGTGGGTAATTTGTTTGTTTAAGCGAGCAGATGTAACAGTATCAAATAGCACAGAGTTATGTACGTAGGTAAAGCCCGCTGTAGGCATCGCTTTTTGCTTTCGGTTAAAATAGCAACAATGTAAATATTAGTATCATGGCTGAAACTGGCAGAATCAGGGTTGCTAAAGATAAGGCTGAGTTGGTGAAAGATTTAACATCTTCAGATGGTGGAACAGGTCCTTTTCAGACTTTTGCTGATGTGATTGTGTTTGCAGCAGCTTTGGGTGCAAAGCATAAAAAGCGGGTGGCTTTGGGAGAGATTTCTAAAAGAGAACCGTCGCCAATACCCCAAGAACAGTTTATAGTCAGGGGATATAATACGGTAATAAATTTAATAGCAATTGCTGAAACTCAAGATATAAAAGTTTTATCTCTCCAAGAAGGAAACAATAACGAAAAACGTAATTATATTTTTGAAGAATATGCCAATGGTGGACTTGAAATATTACAATCAGAAATCCGGGGTGCAGTAGATTATTCGGAAAGAATTTTATTGATTCTCAGTCATGAAAGGTTTCAAGATAACTCCGAAGAAGAGGATTTTGATTTAAGCAAATTTCTTTCATAAATCATCATAATGAGTAAAGCACAACAGCCAGCAAATTAACATAGTTTAATTTATTATTGTGAATGTTTTTCTCATATTAAGGTATATAAAACTCAGAAAAAGGGTGATGCTCTTAATAAACCCATATTACTTTTATCTATAATTGACCTAATTACACAAGATTTAATAACAGATAATCGTATCACCACATCAGATGAATTAATTGATACCTTCAAGAAGTATTGGGAAGTACTTGCATCTAGTACTTTTAAGGGAAGTGATTTTGCCCTTCCTTTTTTTCATCTAAAAAATGATCATGGGAAATTTTGGCATTTTAAGTATAGTTATAGATATGATGGTGGTCGTCCGCAAACAATTCCTAAACTTAAGGAAGATGTTGACTATGCATATTTTGATGATGAACTATTTAATTTCATTAAAGATGAAATTTCTAGGCAAATATTAATTGATGCACTTGTTTCGGCTTGGCTTCCACCTGAAAATAACACGGTAGAAAATTTTTTAAACATTAACCAAAATTTTTAATATGTCCCCTTAAAAATAGACAAAACTATTGATTATAGTAATTTAGATGCTAATCCTACATGGAGGTTAAGAAAAGCAGTAATTAGAAATGCTTTTTTCAGAAAAGCAATTGTAAATATTTATGATTACAAATGCGCTTTTTGTGGGCTGAAAGTAACTAAATCTGTAAGTCAAAATATCGTTGATGGCGCACACATAAAGCCATTCTCACAATTCTATGACAGTAGAATCCATAATGGAATAGCACTGTGTAAAAACCATCATTGGGCATTTGATAGGGGTTGGTTTGCTGTAGATGAGCAATACAAAATTATAGTTACTAATGATTTGGAAGAAGCATCTCCCCATGCTAAACCTATGAAAGATTTTGATGGTGAAACAATAGTTCTACCAAATACAGAGCAACACTTTCCAGAACTGGAAGCGCTGCAATGGCATCGCCAAAATATATTTCAAGCATAATTACAGGGTAGGTGGAAGCCCTACCGCTTTCGGTTCAACAAACTTGCCCTCAAAACCTATTGTTGTATCTTCCGTAGTCCTAGCATCTGCCAAAGCCTTACGCAGTTCAGCACGTTCCATCTGTTCTTGAATTCCACCCAGGATGTAAACCAATAACTTCGCCGCCAAATCTCGTCCCGCAACCTGCACCCGCTTTTTATTTGGGTCATACAAAACCCCATACCACAGAGATTGGGGATATTCCATGCCACTAAAACCACCTTGCTGGTCAAACTTCCGCAGCTTCTTAAAAATATCTGCCAGCGAGAAACCTTTTTTAAATACCAAAATTCCCAAAGCTTGCGCCAATGCAACTTGAGCAACCGGACGGAAAAGCATATTTCCTTCACCTCCATCCTTCTCAAAGCTGAACCTCCGCAAAGCTGGTGTATCCTCGTGTTCTAAAATTTTATAACTGGAAAGACTAGCTAAATAATCAAATAGCTTCCTGAATTCCTCAATTCCCTGCTCAAGTTCTTCATCCTCTGGACGCATGGGAATTAGACCTTTCTCCAAGGGTTTCCAGTGGGGGAACTTTTGAGCCAAATATCGCTCAGACATATCTTGCAGAGCTTGCAAAGTCGTTAAAACTGTAGAATTGGAAGCCACTGTTGCACTATTCCAATTGACGCGGGGATTGCGCTCTTGTCGTTGTTCTAATAGTGGATGTGTAACTGCAATTTTTCTAGCAACGATCGCAAAACCATCATCCTCATTCAACTGTGTTAGTTGCCCTTTAGTCAAGGGTGCAGCCATCAGGTTGACATGAACAAAAATCGATCTTACCCTCCGCCTCGCCTGAGTCCGAGTTTCCCCAGGCGCTACTGCACAGATGAACTCAATACCGATTTTTTCCTTCGGTAAATTTTGCAAGTAAGCAAGGTCTACTTGGTACTTTTCTATCAAATCATTGACTGTAATAAAACTGTCATCAGCACCTTTATCTTTTTTACATCGCTGGAGTTTACGAGTTTTGATTAACTCCATCAACCCCTGAACCCCCATTAATCGGTGTTGACCATCTAGTGCATAAATGGTCACATCATCCTCAGAAATATTTAGCAGACCTACTTTGCCGTCTTTATCTAGAGGTATAAAATCAGTAGTAGATTTTGTGGCGCGTCCTTCACTATCCCACTCAGCAGCTTTGGGATTATCCACCCACGGTTGATTAATCACCACCAGCACTGGTGGAAATTTATGATTTTGTCGAGCGGCTAAATACTGCACTAGCGGCGCTTGACGTGACCAATCAAGGGGACGTTGCTGAATTTCATCAATACTATCCGCGTCAATCTCGACATTATCAGTCTCTGGATTGTATTTTTTCTGAAACAGAGGTAAGCCAGAGGCAAAGTGAACCCGACCTGCAAACCATTCCAGTGTAACGGAGCTAACATAAGCCTCAGTACCGCCCATCTCGGTTTTTTGAACGAGAATCTGATCTTTTCTCCCTAAAAACTTCTCTAAGAGTAAAGCTAGTACCTGTTTTTCCTTGTTTTCTCGTTCCAAGTATTCTTTCGCGATGTCAGCAGTTGGGTCAGATGTACTATCTTTCATGTTAATTTTTAAAACTTGTGTATAAAATATGAAATTACAATTCGTGTTAAGATTATGGATTTATTAATTTTTTGCCTTAAAGTCTGTAAAATACAAAAGCTACCCTCAGAGCAATTCAAGGAAGGGTGAAAAATATCCATGTTTCAATAGGTAAGGAGAAATGGCTACAGCACAACAGCAAGAAGATAAAAATCAGCAAGTACGTACTGTAGCAGAGTTAGTGGAATATATCCAAGCTCTCACCACTGAAATTCAAGAATTATACTGTTTAGATGAGATACCTTGGGTGGTGGGCTATTCGGGCGGAAAAGATAGTACTGCCACTTTACAGCTTATCTGGAATGCGATCGCAGCACTCCCCCTGGAAAAGAGAACTAAAACAATCCATGTTATTACAACTGATACGCTGGTAGAAAACCCTGTGGTTTCTGTTTGGGTCCGTAACTCTTTAGAACAGATGAAAGCTGCTGCTAAAGAGCAAGAAATGCCAATTGAACCCCATTTGCTTTATCCTGCAATTAAGGATACCTTTTGGGTAAACTTAATTGGGAAAGGCTACCCAGCGCCGCGAAACAGATTTAGATGGTGTACTGAACGCCTTAAAATTCAACCATCTGACAGCTTTATCCGTGCAGTTATTAGGTCTAGTGGTGAAGTAATTCTTGTCTTAGGTACACGCAAGGCTGAAAGTACTAAACGTGCTGCTACGATGGCTAAACATAGAGAATGGCGGGTACGTGATCACATAAATACTAATCCTAACCGACCTAACTCATTGATTTATCTTCCTATCGAAGATTGGCGTACTGATGAAGTTTGGATTTACTTAAATCAGTGGCAGAATTCTTGGGGATATAGCAACAAAGACTTGTTCACCATGTATCGAGGTGCAACAGCCGATAATGAATGTCCATTAGTTGTTGATACTTCTACTCCTAGCTGCGGTGATTCCCGATTTGGCTGCTGGGTTTGTACAATTGTTAGTAAGGATAAATCGATGGAGGCAATGATTCAAAATGATGAAGAGAAAGAATGGATGCAGCCTCTATTAGATATTCGCAATGAATTAGACATTAAACAAGACTGGGACAAAAGAGACTTTAGAAGGATTTGGGGAGATGTCCAACTATTTGAGCGCAATAAAGATGGGGAAACAACTGTTGTACCAATACCTGGCCCCTATACAAAATATTGGCGGGAACATTGGCTCAGACGATTATTAGAAGCGCAAACAGAAACCCGTCGTACAGCGCCAGAAAATATGCGCGACATTACCCTAATTACTCTCGAAGAAATGAGCGAAATTCGCCGCATTTGGCTAGAAGATAAACATGAATTTGATGATAGCTTACCTCGGATTTATCAAGAAGTGACTGGCGAAGAATTTCAAGACCCCCGTCCTGGTGCTGACTATAGCCTACTAGGTCGTGATGAATGGATAGTATTAGAAGAAATCTGTGAAGGTGACGCGATGCACTTAGAACTCATGGCAAAATTGTTAGACACAGAACGCCAGTATCGCAAAAAGACTCGTCGTGTGGGAATATACGAAACCCTAGAAAAATGTTTTAATACAAGTTCCCGTTCTCCAGAAGATGCGATTAAAAATGCTCGTTTGAAACGCGAATTAAGCGAAGCAGTTAGTCAAGGTGATGTTGCAAAAGTCAAGCAGATGACTTTGGGCGATGTTGCAGCAATCAATGAAGTAGATGAAGGTAAAAGTGAAAGTGATGAACAAGTAACTTGGGCAAGTATGAAATTTAAAAAAGAAAATTCAGAAGAATAAAATACCCAGCCATTAGAAATCGCAACTATGCAGACAAGACACAAAGCGACTTCCCGAAGGAAAAACCGCCTACGCAAGTTGAATAAAAATGAGGTCAAATTTTACGCAATTATATGTGGGCAAGAATAAATAAAACTATATTACGCAATGTAATAAATTTACACTGGCTTGTAGTAAGAGCTTTAGCCCTATTTGTTCGCGTAGCGGACGCACTAGAAGGCTTCAGTCCTCAGTAAAAACTTTTAACTGGTATTTAATAATCTTAAAAATTAATGATATTTCTTGAACTTGTTTTACAAAACTTTGGCCCCTACAGAGGGAAACAGGTAATCAATCTTAACCCAAAAATTGATGAGGAAAACTCATACCCAATTATCCTCTTAGGTGGAATGAATGGCGGCGGAAAAACTACGCTTATGGATGCCATCCGTCTCGCCCTTTATGGCCCCCGCGCCCAATGTTCCACCCGTGGTAATTTAAGTTATAACGATTTTCTCAATCAATGTGTTAACAGCAAAATAGATCTAGTTGCAGACACCCGTATTGAATTACTTTTTGAACATATTGAAAACGATAAGCCAATAAAATACCGTGTTGTGCGTAGTTGGACAAAAAATCCTAAAGACGGTAAAGATACATTAGGTATTTTAGGTGACAGTGATACATGGCCTGATGCTTTAGTTAATATCTGGGATGAATATATTGAAAATATTTTACCATTAGGTATTTCTAACTTATTTCTCTTTGATGGTGAACAGGTTAAAGAACTTGCACAACAGGAAACACCACCACCATTTGTAGTAGATGCAATTCGTGGACTTTTAGGGTTAGAATTGGCAGACCGTTTAGCAGTTGATTTAGATATCCTAGTTAACCGTAAACTCAAAGAAGTTGGTAATAGTAAAGATTTAGCAAACCTAGAGGAAATTGAAACTAGGTTAACCCAACAGCAAGAAGATTATCAAACAACAGGAGAAAAATTAGAAACTCTCAAAAATCAGGTAGAAGAGTTAGAACAAAAGCAGCAAGAAGCCTTTGATAAATTTATTTATGATGGTGGAAAGATTGCAGCAGAACGCAATCAACTAGAACTACAACAGGATACAAAAAGTGCGGAAATAGAACAAGTACGTCAGTCGATGTGTGAATTAGCGGCTGATGTTTTACCCCTAGCATTAATTCCCAATTTACTTACTCAGGTGCAAGCACAGGGCGAAAAAGAATTTCGTCATCAACAGGTGCAAATTTCCAAAGATTTGTTGATTGAGCGAGATCAGCGCTTACTAACTTGGCTAAATCAAGTGGAAATTTCCCCGATACAAGTTGAAAAAATACAATCATTTCTAGTCCAAGATGTAGATAGTTTATATGCAAAGACTATACAGATAGAAGCACCTTGGCTATTAGCCGATGATGAAACTTTAAGTCAGCTAGATAATCTCATATATCACTTACAAAATACTAAACTTTCTGCTAAAGAGAAATTAGCTATTCTCAAAAATCAAGAAGAAGAAATTCATACTCTAGAAAGACAAGTGCAAACAGCAGCAGCACCAGAAGATTATACCAAGCTGCGTCAAGCACTAGAAGCGGCACAAAATCAAGTTGTTGAAGCTAAAGCAAATTACGAAACAATCCGCCGCCGTTTAGCTGAATTAGAAACTATTATTGCCAAGTCAAAAAAGGAATTAAGTGAATATACAGTAGAAAACATTAAACATAAAAATAACGAACATATTATTACATCAGCAGCAAAAGTTCAAGACACACTCAAGATTTTTCGTGAAAAATTAACCCTGCGAAAACTCAATAAATTAGAGGAAGAAGTTAAAAATTGCTTCCTTTATCTCCTGCATAAATCAGACTTAGTGCATCGTATCACCATTGATACCAAGACTTTTAGCCTTTCCCTTTATGATTTAAATGGTAAACCTGTCCCTAAACATCGCCTCTCTGCTGGCGAAAAACAATTACTAGCGATCGCCTTTCTCTGGGGACTAGCAAAAGTCTCTGGACACCGCCTACCAGTAGCAATCGATACCCCACTAGGTAGACTAGATTCCTCCCACCGCAGTAACTTAGTTGAACGTTACTTTCCATCCGCTAGCCATCAAGTAATTTTGCTATCTACGGATACCGAGATTGGCAAGAAAGAAGTCGAAACACTGCGAAAAAATGAAGCGATCGCCCGTGAATATCTTCTCAAATATGACTCCGCCACCCGCCAAACAACTATCCAAGCAGGATATTTTTGGTAGTAGATATTATTCAGGACTTACGCACGGGTTATGAAAGAACGAACCACAAGAGACACAGAGAAGCCAGTGCGTTGGGCGGGTTCCCCGACTTGTAGCAACTGGCGCGACACGGAGGAATGAGAGTTTGAGAGGTTTTTTGCGTAAGTCCTATTATTAAAAAATTGAGCGCTCGTAATTTCAAAATTATGGAATCCCCAATCGAAAGAATAAAACTCTCTCAAGCAGCCAAAGACCAACTTACCAAACTTAGACGCAGCACCAAAATCGACCAATGGAATATCCTATGTCGTTGGGCGTTTTGTCGCTCCCTCGCAGAATCAACCGCACCCTCCCCCGTCCCAATTCCCCAAGATAGCAACGTCGAAATGACTTGGCGCGTCTTTGGCGGCGAAATGTCCGATATTCTCCTCCTCGCCCTCAAGCAACGCTGTCACAATGACGGCTATCCCACCGACAAAGAAACCCTCGCCACCCAATTCCGCCTGCATTTGCATCGCGGTATTGGCTACTTAGCAGGCGATCCAAATATCAAGAAAATTGAAGATTTAATTGAACTAGCGGTTAAAAATTGAAAGGATATTAGTTGACTGTTAACTGTTCACTGTTAACTGACAACTAATATTATGCCTGAAGCGCTAGAAATTGAGCGTCATAGAGCTGCGATCGCTCGTACTGATTTATCTCGCCCCGTGCGATTGGCAATAGAATGGGCAATTCTGAATCAAGACACCACTTTTTTTGACTACGGTTGCGGCTACGGTGGTGATGTGCAGCGAATAGGTGATTTAGGCTACAGCAGTACAGGCTGGGACCCTTACTACCATCCCGATGTCCCACGCACCGCCGCTGATGTGGTCAATTTGGGTTACGTCCTCAACGTTATTGAAGATTCAGAAGAACGCCGTCAAAGCCTTCGCCAAGCTTGGGAACTCACCGGGAAAGTTTTAATTGTCGCTGCTCAAATACTGATTAACGCTCCCAGCAAAACCCAGCTTGCTTACAATGATGGGATTGTGACACGCCGCAATACTTTTCAGAAATATTACGAACAACAAGAACTCAAAACTTATATTGATCAGGTGCTAAATGTAGATGCAGTACCGATAGCGCTAGGCGTCTACTTTGTTTTTCGAGATGAAGCCGAAAAAGAGAGTTACAAAGCTATCCGCTTCTTTTCTACCACTTCTACACCGCGAGTCCGCATCCCCACTAAGCGGTTTGAAGACTATCAAGAACAGCTGCAACCACTCATGGCTTTTTTTACCAAGCGCGGTAGACTACCTACCAAAGGTGAATTGGAAAATGAACAGGAATTACTGAGTGAATTTGGTAACTTCCGCCGCGCTTTTGGTGTAGTTTTACAAGCTACCGACGAAGCAGAATGGGATGCGATCGCTTATCGTCGTTCTCTGGATATTCAAGTTTATCTTGCCCTCACCCACTTTGATCAACGCCTCGCATGGCAGAAGCTAGCCCCAGAAATGCGTCATGATATCAAAGCCTTTTTTAGTAGCTATGAAGAAGCTTGTCAAGTAGCCGACCAAAAACTTTTCAGCTTAGGCAAATCTGGAGTGATTCAAACTGCTTGCGAAAAAAGCAAAATTGGTAAACACACGCGCGGTGCCCTTTACATCCATGTTTCGGCACTAGCAGCACTTGACCCCGTGCTACGAATTTGTGAAGGTTGCGCTAGCCGTACCATTGGGCGTGTAGATGGAACCACACTGATAAAATATCACACTGATAAGCCGCAAATATCCTATCTGTGTTACCCTAAGTTCGACACTGACCCCCATCCAGCATTAAAAGCTAGTATAACTATTGACTTAAAAACCCTAGTTGTCACTCACCGAGACTATGCAACTAGGGAAAATCCGCCAATTTTGCATCGGAAGGAAACATTTGTTACCAGCAACTACCTTGGCTACGAAGAATTTGTTAAACTCACGCAACAAGAAGAGGAATTAGGATTGCTCAATCACAAAAGCGATATCGGTACGCGAGAAGGTTGGGAAAAATGCCTTGCTGCACAGGGGGTAGAAATTAGGGGGCATCAGGTTTATTCAATTAAGGAAAATTAAGAAATAATCACACTGTTAGAGCATTGCTGATATGTATCTTAAATAAAGAAAATCTTAGCAGATTTGTGTGCTTACACGAAATTACACAGCAGCTATGGCAAGATAACTGCAATTCAATTAGATAAAAAGGAATCTTCAAGATTGTGGAAGTAAATAAATCGCTGCTACGAATTTTTGGCAGCCCCAAGATGGGAGCTTTGTTATTTCTTGGCTTTTCATCAGGGTTGCCGTTATATTTAACCAGTCAGACATTACAAGCATGGTTGACCAAAGAAGGAATTAGCTTGGCAGCGATCGCTGCTTTTAGTTTAGTAAAGCTTCCCTATTCTTTAAAATTTCTCTGGTCGCCTTTACTAGATAGATTTGTACCGCCTTTTTTGGGACGACGGCGAGGTTGGTTAGTAATTATACAAGTAGCATTACTGTTAAGTATAGCTGCAATGGCTGTACAAAACCCATCCCAAGGGCTACAACCTTTAATAATTGCTGCTGTGGCCGTTGCATTTTTTAGCGCCAGTCAAGACATTTTAGTTGATGCTTACCGCACTGATGTAGTGGAAGTACAAGAAAGAGGTGCGGGAGCATCTATTTACTTATTGGGTTATCGCATTGCCATTCTAGTAACCGGTTACGTTACCCTATTTTTGGCAGACAGAATGCCTTGGCAAGCTGTTTACTTGTTGATGTCGCTGTTGATGCTCGTAGGCGTGGTAAGTTCTATTTTTGCACCAGAACCAGTCCTACGCGATCGCCCGCCTCAGACTTTATCCGCCGCTGTCCAATTACCCTTCATTGAATTTTTCCAGCGTCATGGCTGGCTCCAAGCGCTTTCAATCCTAATATTCATTGTGATCTACAAATTGGGGGATTCTTTACTAAAGAATGTATCCACCCCATTTTTGTTAGATAAAGGCTTACATTTCACTCAAACCGACATAGCATTTCCTGGTGCATTGGGAATTTTCGCCACTATTATTGGCACCTTGGCAGCAGGAGCAATAATGACCAAAATTGGTGTTAATCGCTCGCTCTGGATATTCGCCATCCTGCAAGCTGTCGGCAACTTGGCTTTCTTTGCGTTGGCAGTAGTAGGTAAAAACTTCTATCTAATGTTAGCTGCCGTTAATATAGAACAATTCTGTGCTGGTCTAGAAACTGCTGCTTTTGTAGCATTTTTGATGAGTCTTTGTAACCAAAGCTTTTCAGCTACACAGTACGCCTTACTTTCGAGTTTGCAGGCTTTTAGTAGAGATATTCTCACGGCTCCAGCAGGTACATGGGCACAAACCACCGGCTGGTCTACATTCTTTTTACTGACAGCAATAGCTGCTTTACCAGGATTACTATTATTGCCATTTTTTGCCCCTTGGAATCCAAAGCCAGTGGTAGTATTATCCAGACCAGGAATTGAGGACGAAGAAGAGGATATATGGGGAATCAAGTAGTTATTGCTGTCGGCACATTTATTCTCTTACTCACTGGTTTATTACTTGGCTATGTTCTCTCGCAGTTAGTTCTGGGATTTTTAGCATTTAACCTCCTAACTTTTTTCGGAACACTTAGTCTAATTTTAATTTTTGGTACACTTTATTACGTTTTATTTTGGCAGTTGCGGAGAGAGCAGTCCCGACCATCAACTATAAATGAACGGATACCAAATCAGGTAGAAGAGGGTGTATCTGAAAGCTACCTTAAAAATAGGCTAATCGCTAAGTTATCGGGTGATACCGTCGCTGCTGAACGGTTAATTGAACAGGCAAAGGAGACTTATCCTGGGATGCCGGAGAATTGGTACTGCGAAAGAGTTCTTGATGACTTGGAGCGCGATAGCCGATAATCTGTTATTTTCCATGCCCGGAAAATCGCTAAAATAAATCAAGAATACTTCACAAATCTTCAGCTAGGTTTTTATAAAAGTGCCGAGCTTGTTTGCAATCTAAATATGGTTATATTTCGTCAGTACATCGCCCCCTTGCTTGCAGTATTAGTATTTTTCTTTGCCCTAGTGGCAGTCAGCGCCCGGATCTTTTTACCCTCTGATATGGCAGCACCTGCACCAATTGAAGAAGTGGGGGTAAGTTCTCAACCGACTCCTGCTTATTTACCACCAGCAGCATATAACTCAGCTAGCTAAGGGACTTCCAGTTAAAAAAACATCCCATCTTCGGGGCGCAAGGCCTTGCGCCCCTACAAATGTACAAATAATTTTGGATAATTTATTTTTTTTCAGTCCCTAAGTACAATAAACATCAGTAGTGTCTGAGCAACTACTACCGGGGTATATTATTCGTCGTGGCTCCGCTTTGGATCGGGCGCTGCTACTTAAATTCATGCAGCGAACTTACCAGGAGCTTTTTCCCAATGAGGATTTTTCTCACCTAGAACAAACAGTTAAGCAATACTTTTCTAGTGATACGCCCTTGTGGTGGGTCGATTTTTTGGGTGAGGGAGTCAAGGAAGATGAGGGAGCATCTACCTTGTCCCCTTCATCCCACTCCCCCACTTCCCCTATAGCCTGTCTTTGGGTGGGCAATGCCATAGATCAAGTGCAGGGTAATCGTCATGCTCATATCTTTATCCTCTATGTTGTGCCAGAACATCGGCGGCGAGGTATTGGTACAGCCTTAATGCGATATGTGGAAAATTGGGCTATTCAAAGAGGCGATCGCCAGATTGGATTGCAAGTGTTTCAATCAAACAAACCCGCATTAAATCTTTACAATCAGTTAGGTTATCAAACCCAATCCCTGTGGATGGTAAAATTCCTGAGTGCAGAAAAATAAACTAGAGGATAGCAATAATATACTTTAACGTCTGAGTTATAACGGTTCTCGTTTGGATAAAGCTTAACGAGGGAGAATGGAAAGTGGATAATAACGCAACTAATATATATAAGGCTTTAACTTCTTGGCACATCGCGTTATGTGTTAATCCCAAAAAGGGATTCAAATGAAATTATGTATGACGAAGACGATCTAAGCCTACTTGATATTGAGCAGGAACTAGAAAGCCCCTTAGATAAAATAGAGCCGCTAACTACCGAATCAGTTGTGGCGAAGCCTGATCCAGAAGTGTTACTAGCCCTGCTGACAAATCCCCAGCCCCAGCAACGAATGTTAGCGGCGCGTGCTTTTTCTGATATTGAAGATGCGCGTGCTATCCCCCATCTGATTCGCCTGTTAACTGATACCTGTCCCTTAGTGCGGGTGAGTGCAGCCTACGGCCTTGGACGCAATCCTAGTTCAGAAGCAGTGAGTCCGTTAATTGCTCAACTAAACAATGATTGGAATGGCTATGTGCGTAAAGGCGTTGTTTGGGCTTTAGGAAACTGTCGCGATCGCCGTTCTTTAGCGCCCCTAGCAGACGCCTTAAGAACTGACATTTCCGCAGTGCGTTTGTGGGCTGCTAGCGCCTTAGCACAGATGGCAGAAGTGGGTTATGAAGCAGTTATAGGGGCAATGCCACCATTAATTGAAGCCTTAGTCCAAGATCCCGTGGCAGCAGTGCGGAGTAACAGTGCTTGGGCAATTGGTCAACTGTGCCGCGAACTCCCTTCTAATGTAGTTTATGCCACAGCGATCGATGCCCTAATTCAAGCCTTTGCTGAAGACCAAGATTTGGGAGTCCGGGAAGACGCGAAAGCCTCACTGTTAGGAGTGGGTGATCCCCGTGGCTTGCAGCTGATTGAAACCCTGGAACAAGAAGGGTGGTTTTGATTGGGCATGGGGCAATTCAATTTTGGATAATGGAATTGCCAATTTTGGATTAAATTTCAATTCTTTAATCCAAAATCTAAAATCTAAAATTCTTACTGACCTTCAGCTCCAGACTTGACCAAATTTAAGTCATAAGGACGCTCAGTATCATCTTCACCCAAATACTCACCATTTTGAATTTCCAGAATAATTAGCGGAATATGTCCAGGATTTTCTACTTTATGTAGTGTTGCAGCAGGGACATAAGTTGACTCATTTCGATTCAGTAATATTTCCGCATCGCCACAAGTCACCTTGGCTACACCAGAGACTACAACCCAATGTTCATTGCGGTGATAATGAATTTGTGGTTTAATGCCGTGCCTGGGCTTGATTTCAACACGACTAATTCTATAGGTTTCTCCCTCCTCGATCAGCTCCACCTCACCCCAGTATCGTGTACCTGAATGGGGAGATAATTCGTTGATATTTGACTGAGTATTATTTTCATTCTGAGCCATAGTTAATTTCTCAACCAGATGATTATGAGTATTTTTAAGTAATCTAGCGTAAAGGCAATAAACCTGCGAAGGAAATGGTTACAGCATCTCTATTGATAACAACTGTTCTAAGTTGCCCCCAGATAAGAGATTTTACTCCGGAATTTTTGAATGCGTAAATTTTGAATTGTTTAACTCCCTGTATACTGAATTCTATAAATCCGATTATTGGCTTCTTCTGTTAGTAGTAAACTGCCATCTGGCAACACGAGTAAACCTACAGGTCGTCCCCAAGTGGTTGGTACAGAAGGATTTAGCAAAAATCCTGTGAGAAAATCTTCATAGTAGCCTTGCGATCGCCCTTTAGCATCGAAGGGAACAAATACAATTTTATAACCGGTACCGCGATCGCGGTTCCAAGAACCACGAAAAGCAGCAAAAGCACCGTTGCGGTATTTTTTTGGAAACGTCTGACGATCATAAAACTGCAAACCCAATGCTGCTGAGTGCGCCTGGAACAGCACATCTGGCGTTTGGGTACGGGCTGCTAAATCGGGGCGTTTACTTTTACCATCCGTTTTTTGACGAGGATCAAGGTTGTTTGGCGTCAGATAGGCATAGGGCCAGCCGTAAAATTTCCCCTTTTGAACGCGTGTCAGATAGTCTGGAACCAAGTCATCACCGATTCCATCCCGTTCGTTAACAGTGGCGTAAAGTTGCTTAGTGATCGGGTGAAAGTCCAACCCCACAGGATTACGCAAGCCGGAAGCGAAAGTCTGCTGCTGGGAACCATCTAAATTCATCACCTGTATCGAAGCCCGTGGTAGGGGTTCTTCATCCACATTGGTTCCTGAACCAACTGAAACATATAATTTCTTGCCATCGGGCGAGACAACGACATTGCGCGTCCAATGATTGTTATAACCTTTAGCAGGCAAGTTGGCGATTTTTTTTCCCTTACCTGTAATCTTGTTTTGACCTTGAGTATAGGGAAAACGCACCACAGCGTCTGTGTTCCCTAGAAAAAAGGAATTACCTACAAAAGCCATCCCAAAGGGTCTATTGAGTCCGTTGTCCCTACTAGCAAAGGTTTCTCGAACATCGGCTACGCCGTCACCGTTGCTGTCACGCAACAGACGAATCCGATTTTGCTCGGTTTCAGTCACTAGAACATCACCACTGGGGGTTAAAGCTAGCCAGCGTGGGGCATCTAGACCTTCAGCAAAGACGTTAACTGTAAAGCCTGGTGGCACGCGCAGCACCGGATTTTGCGGAATGGGCACAACCTCAGGTCGCTTGGAGGCACTTTCTGTTGCGAAGGGTGCTGGTAAATTCTTCAGATTGATCCGGATGGGTGTGGGTGAAAGTGCTTCAGTTCGGACAAGATTTTTTGGCTGTGTAGAATTCTGTGTCAGTTGGGCAGAAGGTACAGATCCTTGCAGCGTGGGATTATCTAAGGAGGCGCTAGTCTGGTTACAGGCTACTGCAAAGGTCAGTAAAAAAACTGGCAGCAAGAAACGCCCAGAGATTTTCATGATTGCAGACACTATACACAATTTTTTTATTCTAGACTTGATACTTAAAAATTGTCGCCATTCTAAAGTCCGATTTTTCTTAGTTAGTCAACTTACGCAATCGCCAAAAAGCTTAATTTATCGTAGACATGTAGTGGTTTGCGACAGGCTTTTGCCAACGCGTAGCGTCTCGTAAAGAAGATTCCAACGCGCAGCGTCTCGTTAGAGAAGAGCGCGAAGAATCGTAGAGGGTGCGTAAGTCCTAAACTTGCTTGTTCTACTAAGGACGCAACTGCACCCGCCGTTCCCCATAGCGCAATAGCCTTTCTATAGTTACAAGCCGATTTTCCCAAACTTTGACTTGATAGGAGTTTGACTTAAGCTCTTGGCTCATCAATACCCGAAATTGAGATTGGAACCGAGTTAGAGAAGCTCTCGCCACTATTAACTTACTAGCAGAAGGGGAAACGGCAAGCTGATTTAAAGCACTACGTAAAACTTCTGCCTGGTTGTTAAAATCTGATATTGTCTGAGCAGTTCTTTGTAGTTGGTGATTTTGGAAAACAAATTTCCATTCCCGTTGCAGCGCGGTGTAACGGATGGCGGCAGTTTGAAAAGGCTGGCGGTGAGGAATCGGTTCACTTGTTGTGGATTGAACCTTACCTTGGGTGCTAATAAAGAGTTTTTGTAGCTCGTTGTTAAAATTCTCTGCGGCAAAAAGTGCATAACCACTAACTGGCAAGTCTCTTACCAACTGGAGTTGATCGAATGCTCCAATTGTTGGCAAAGAAAGTAAGCGAATTCCCGGCACTAATAATGTAGCTCCCAATTGTTTAGAGGCGATCCAGGGTTGGGCTAGTCGTTGGAAGCGCGAAGTATCCAGAGCATAAGTCATCGGAACGATTAAATCTACATCTCCCCGCCTTGCCCAAATTTCCCAGTTTTGTTGAATTTTCTGAATTCGCTCTAGTTCTGGCAGCGGAAATACTGCAACCGACAAAATCAAATTCGGTCGTTTTTGTCGCAACTGCTGTGAAACTTGGGCAACAAAGCTATCAACTTGCTCGGTGCGAAATCTCGTCCATTTTTGCCACAAGTCTGGTTGGCTGGGGGAAATATTTATCGGATCTACACCAGTAAGTTGCTGAAACTGCGCTCTTGCAGCTTTACCATAGCCGTAGGTTCGACCTGCTGATGGGTCTTGAAAAGGGTAGCGAATGTAGTCTAGCTGTAGACCATCCACGTCATAGCGAGTAACGATTTCCTCGTACAGCTTGAGTAAGTACTGCCGCACTTCGGGGTTGGCTGGGTCAAAGAATGGCTTAGTCTGACCAACGGGAATCATGTTGCCAAGATTATCGTAGTTTGCCCAATCGGGATGAGCCGCCAGTACTGGCCCTGGATAATCAAGATTAACGTTGATAATCTGATTGTGCCGTTGATTACCAGCAGCAAAAGTCCAAACCCAAGCGTGTAATTCCATGTCTCGCTCATGGGCTAATTTCACCGCATCTGCTAATGGGTCCCATCCACGAGTTAATGGGTTTTGCTCTTTTGCCACTTGGCTGGGATAAATGGTATAGCCAGCATTAACAGTTTCAAAGAAAACGGTATTAATCCCAGCTTGGGCTAGGCGATCAAAAATCTGGGCTAGTCCCGCCTTGCTACCAGCACGGACAATCGTCCCCCGATCTAACCAAACTGCTCTGATTTCTGGTTGAGCCAGCCTTTGATCAACGGGAAACTGCTGCCACAAAATCGTCCTTGCTACCAGCCACTGCTGACGAGCTAGAGCATAGTTTTTTTGGGCAATCAATTGGGGTAAGTTTTTGGCAATTACCCTTACCTGTACCAAGGCTTGGTCTTTACTTATGCCTAGTCCCCCCAATTTAGTTGACGCCAATTGTGTCGGCTGCTGCTTGACAGATTGGGGGGTATAGGTATCCAGATGCCTAGAGGACTGCTTATCATCAGATATTGCAACAACTTCATTAGCTGCATCAGCTGACACCGCTAAATTAGCGCTTTCCACCCGACCAATTAGATTTTCTAGCTCTTGCTGGAGAGCGATCGCTTCATTGTTGTTAATCGGCTCATTGGAGTTAGGTGCAACATCTAGACGCACCGCTTGTTCCAACTGATCAATCGCCTCAGAATTTGAGGGTTTGACTGTAGTCAGCGCTCTAGGGATGGGAGCAGTGGCAGTTTTAGGAGGAGTGGTAGATGACGGAGATGAACTGCCCCCCTGCGCCCCTCTGCCTCCTTGCTCCCTTGGCGCAGCCGCCACCGTTGTAGAACAGTTTTGCGAACCTCCTGCTATTTTTTTCATGCGATTTGATGGTGGTAGCGCTGTCAAATAGTGATTGAGAGCAGCTTTTAACCAGGCATTATCTAAGTCGGCTGCTGAGGCTGTATCTGTTCCCCAGCGCCAGCCCAAAAGGGTGGAACGCTCAGTTGTCACTACAGCAGCAGGATTATCTTTGGAATTCCAAACAGCAGCAGATTCAGTGCCCATATCATTGGGAATCACAACGCCGCCGCGGACTTTGCCAAAGAGTTGAGTTTGATTTGCCCAGTCTGGGATATTGGTTTTTGTGGGTTTGATCTGTTCTGTATCACTGAGGCTGAATCCCCAATAACCTCCCAAAAGCGATCGCAATAACTGCCGCACTCCCGGCGCTGATAGACTACCTATGGGACCACTAGCAATCAAGCGCCCTCCTTTACTCATCCATTCTTCGAGAGTGATCGCTTGGGTTGGTGTTAATGTCTCAACATTTGGCAAAAATAATACCCGGCGATCGCCCCAATCTGCCACACTCTTGACATCAGTTAAGGGAATTACACAATATTTCACCCCTATTGCCTGTAAGCGGTCAGTTATCCCTGTCCATTGATTTGCATTTTCTTGGCTATGGACTACGCTCAATATAGGTTCTTCAGTCGCCGCCGTTACTGGCAAAATACTAAAACTATTTAAGATTAAAATATTAAAACTTAAAATGAAGAATCCGGCTTTTTTTATTTGTAATTTAGCCTTTTCATGATACTTTTCCCGATTCTTCACTACTGACTCCTGAATGGATTAGTTATTAGGCATTACTTCTTATTTATCATCTAGCATAACAAGAAATTACCTCCGAAAAACAACTGAACTTTGATAACTAAAGCTGAACATAATTGAAAATACATGTTTTGATTAAATCTTCAACTCCTGCTACTGGAAAAATTTTTGTATTTAGTCTCCCAGCTAATTCATCAATACTCAGATCATCTAAAAACACTAATTCACCATTTTTTAACATGACATTTGGTAGCAAAACCCCATCACCTAAATCTTGTCCTTCTAAATTTAAAAGCAAATCATGACCAGTTAGTAATCCGGTTACACTGATAGTTTGTCCCCAATAATCACTACATAAAGCACGCATATTGACTTCTAAACCTTCAACAAAATTTAAGCGTTTCAAAATGGGTTGAAATGCTTTTTCTACGGCGTTGCCCACTACCCAAGTGAATTTTCTTTGAGGATATACTTTTGGCGGGAGTAATTCTGCTGCAACGGTGGCAAATTGCTTGAGAAATAATTGAATCGAACCAACTCCGTTATCAATTTGGGGATATTCTTCATATTCCGATTCGCTGGGTAATTCTTCACCTGCAATCAAAAACCACTCATCGGCTAACCAAACAACGCTGGAGGCGAATTGTTGGCGAAATTGTCGCGAGAGTCTTTGCACTTGGGAAATCACTTCTTTTGCTTTTTCCTTAGTTACGGGTGTGAGTTCGTCTTCTGAAGGCCGAAACCGCGTCAACCCAACTGGCACAACTGCCACCGATGCCACCGCAGGCACTTCACCAGTATGAAAGGACGTTAAATCCTTGAGAGTTTGTTCCAGATGTTTGCCATCATTTATACCAGGACAAACAACTACTTGAGCATGAATTTGTAGTCGCCTTTTTTGAAACCACTTAAGTTGTTGCAAAATTTGTCCCGCACGCGGATTTTTTAGCAGTCGAATTCTAACTTGGGCCTCCGTCGCATGAACAGAAACATACAACGGAGACAAGCGCATTTGCTCAATCCGCTGCCATTCTCTTTCTGGCAAATTGGTTAAGGTAAGATAAGAGCCGTACAAAAAGCTCAGACGGTAATCATCGTCTTTCAAGTACAAGCTGGTGCGCTTACCTGGTGGCTGTTGGTCGATAAAGCAAAATGGACAGCGATTATTGCACTGAATTAAGCCATCAAATAGGGCAGTTTCAAATTCTAGCCCCAAGTCTTGGTCATAATCTTTTTCGATTTCTAGGCTATGCGTTTTACCTGTAGCATCTAAAACTTCTAATTCCAAAACTTCATCAGCACACAAAAACTGATAATCAATTAAATCGCGGGGACGTGTACCATTGATAGCAACGATCGCATCCCCGGACTCAAAGCCAATCTCTGCGGCTATTGAGTCTGGAAGAACCCTGGTAATTCTGGCAGGATGAATTGTAGTCATGGGGCATTGTGCATGGGGCATTGGGCATTAGTCATTTGCTTTGGACAAATGACTAATGACTATTATCCTTTCCAACCTGCTGCGATCGCCAATAAAATGGCACTGCCGAATGCTAATCTATACCAAACAAAAACCAAAGTGTTTCTGGTTCGTAAGTACTTGATTAAGAATGCAATTGATAGGTAGGAAAAAATAAAGGTTGAAATAATCCCTATAATTAGCAATCCAACAATATTATTTGGCAACTGTTGGGCTTGAAATAAATTGAAAATTTTCAAACTTTTATACAACGTAGCAATGGTAAGAGTTGGAAACCCTAACAAAAATGAGAATTTTGCCGCTGTATCGCGTTCTAATCCTAAAAATAACGCAGTCGTCAATGTCGAGCCAGAACGAGAAACGCCAGGAATTAAAGCAAGTGTTTGTCCCAATCCAACTAAAATCCCATCTTGAATCTGCAATGAATCAAAACCTCGCTTGCGAGTGCCAATTTTTTCTGCCAAACCTAGTACAAGTGCCATGATGATTGACATGATGGCAATAATTAATGCGCTTGTTGGTAGAATGTCTTTCAAAAGAAAGCCGAAAATTAAGGCAGGCATTGTCCCTACTACAATACCAACAAGAATTTTCCATTCCTCACGTTGCCAGTCTTTATCTTTTAGTGCTTCGATTCCACCTTTGACAATACTGGAAATCAGCAACCTAAAATACCACAAAATTGCTAGAACACTACCAAATTGAATTGCATCAACAAAATCTTTAGAACCTAGTTCTTTCCAACCAAAGACCTTTGTCACAATCAGAAGGTGTGCAGTGCTGCTGATTGGCAAAAACTCTGTAATACCTTGAACAATACCCAAAATAAAAGCTTGAATAAACTCCATATGTAATTAATACCTTTTTCCTGTTCCAGACATGATTATGAACATTGTTTAGCTGATGATGTTGCTTTATATACTCGCCACTGCACCCAATCTTGTAGAAAATTCAATTTTACTGATCAATCACACCATCGAAGACGCTGACCATGTTCTTACACCCACCTCAATAAGTCAATGAAATTTTGGCAGTTCATCAAACTTTAATATTTAGCGGACTGATATCAGTTCACTTTTTAACCGTTAAATTTTACCCTTTACTTCTCTGTAGTCCTCCTTTTACAAGGGACTACAGAGGAGTTCTGTACATAGTGCGACTTTAATGGATTAGCCTGGCGCAGAATGTTTTGTTTAGTTTGCGCCAGCGCTCCCCAAAATTTCAGTAAAATTACAATGCCCCAGGGGGGGATTTTAAAGTGTGATATATTAAATAAGATAAACTTTAGTAACAAATATTAAAAACTTTGATTAATAATACATTGTCCTCCTATACAGCTTCTACCTCCTCAATTGATACCAAATCGCCTTCAACTAAAGTTGCACAGACCAGCATCAAAGAATTAGAGTCAATACTCTCCTCATCTGCCACTTTTCCCCTCCCCCTCGCTATCTCTTCCCGACAAACTTGGTTAGTGTTTGCGGCGGCGGTGTTTTTGGTAACAGTACCAGTATTTGTAGAAGCGCCAATAGTGCGATCGCTACCAAGTCTGAGTTTAGCGCTGACAGCATTTTGGGTGTGGCTAAGTTTTACCTTAATGTCACGGACTGCAACTTATGTCTGGGGAGATTTGCTCTTAGGATTTAGCTGGAGTTGGTTAGCAGGAGCGATTTACTGGGGCTGGTTACGTTGGGAACCTTTATGGCATCTGCCAGTAGAATCTATCGGCTTACCGCTTGCTTGCTGGTGTCTGGCGAAGAATTGGGGTAAGGTGGGTAGCTGGTTTTATTTAGGTTCTTTACTCGGTACAGTTTTAACAGATGTATATTTTTATCTAGCAGACTTGATGCCCTATTGGCGGCAAATCATGAGAGTAGATGCAGATGGCGCACCACAAATCTTACAAAATGCCCTAATGCAAGTACAAGCACCTTGGGGACAAGCTTGGGCGATAATTCTCGCCTTAGTGCTGTTAACAGTCGGAATTTTACCTTTAGGTCGAAATCAAAGACACTGGTATGCCTTTAGTGGCGCAGTTTTAAGCACAATTTTGGTAGACAGCCTATTTTTGTTAGCTGCGATCGCAGCCTAAAATATTAAAAAATTGGGTAATATCAACGAAACTTTTTCCAGCCCAATCTACGGCACATCAAAAATGATGCTGTAGATGATTGATTAGTTAAGAAATATTACATAACAATCCATCAGCATCAAGTCTTCTTGCTAGGGTTTTCGGTATTAGACATCGCCCGGTTTCATGTCTGCTTGGGAGGTAGAATCAGCCACCGCGAAAAGATTTCGTCTAGCTGAGAATGCTACCAGGATCATGGATGGAACACTATTGCAGCTATGCAGGGACTCTTACCACTATGAAAATTTTTGGCAAAAGTAGAGTCAAACCCAGTAACGGCAAATATTGTGGATATTAATACGCTGTATATTAGTTTCTGATGACTGCTGTGTTGATTAAGCTATCAGGTTTTGTCCAAAGTCGAATTGTCTTTAGCGCTCTGACTAATGACTAACGACTGCTGACGCCTGTTAGCTTATAACTTTTATTTCTGTTTGATGGAAAGAGGTAGAAAATCGTGAAAGGATTGGTGCGTTTATTAACAGTGTTTAGTTTGTTACTTAGTTGCTGGGGATGGTTGGGAACAACTCAGATAGCCCAAGCTGCTAGTTTCAACAGTTTTGCTTTTCCTCAAATCCCAGTTCTGGCAATTGAGCGGCAGAATCGGGCAGACGCTAAACTAGGAACGGAATTTGGTAAAAAAATTGATTTAAATAATACCAATGTCCGAGCTTTTCAACAGTATCCAGGGCTTTATCCCACCCTGGCTAAGAAAATCATCACGAATGCTCCCTACCAAAAAGTAGAGGATGTATTGGATCTTCCAGGATTGAGCGATCGCCAAAAAGAAACCCTGCAAGCCAACTTCGATAAATTCACCGTGACAGATTTAGAGCCTGCCTTTAACGAGGGAGATGATCGCTTTAACAACGGCATCTACAGATAACTGCACCTTGCAGTCAATGTAGCAAATAGCAGCCCACTCCTGATTCTAGGGAGTGGGATACGATTACGAGTTAGGAGTTAGGAGTTAAAAATTCTAAACTCCTCACTCCTGACTCCTCACTGCTCACTTCTAACTCCCCCATTACCTTGCCTCAGATAGATATTCCTAGCCAATTTGATGTCTTAGTAGTCGGTGCTGGTGCGGCTGGACTATACACAGCGCTGTGTCTACCAGAGTCCTTGCGAGTCGGCTTGATTACCAAAGAAACTGTTGCTTTGTCCGCCAGTGATTGGGCACAAGGTGGCATTGCCGCAGCCGTTTCCCCAGAAGATTCTCCGACGCTACACATTGAAGATACGATCCGGGCAGGTGCGGGTTTATGCGATCGCACCGCTGTAGAATTTCTCGCCCAACTTGCCCCTAACTGTATTCAATCCTTAGTAAACTTGGGGGTTGCTTTTGACCGTCATGGTCAAGCCTTGGCTTTAACTTTAGAAGCTGCCCATTCTCGCAACCGCGTTTTGCACGCCGCTGACACCACAGGGAGGGAAGTTACCACTACCCTCACCGCCGAAGTATTACGTCGCCAGAATATTCAAGTTATTCAGCAAGCTTTAGCTTTAAGTTTGTGGATCGAACCCGAAAGTGGTCGCTGTCAGGGAATAAGCCTGTTTTATCAAGGTGAAATCACATGGGTAAGAGCTGGTGCTGTGGTATTGGCAACTGGCGGCGGCGGTCAGGTATTTGCCCAAACCACTAACCCGGCTGTGAGTACGGGTGATGGGGTAGCGATCGCAGCTCGGGCTGGGGCAATCCTCTGCGATTTGGAATTTGTGCAATTTCACCCCACTGCCCTGACTAAACCTGGTGCCGATCGCTTTCTGATTAGTGAAGCTGTACGCGGCGAGGGGGCACACCTTGTCGATAACGAAGGGCGGCGTTTTGCCTTTGACTATCACCCTGCGGGTGAACTCGCACCCAGAGATATAGTCAGTAGAGCAATTTTCAGCCATTTACAACGTACCGCCGTTGATCTGGCGACTGCCCATGTGTGGTTGGATATGCGCCCCATCCCCGCCGACAAGATTCGTCACCGCTTTCCCAACATCATCAAAGTTTGTCAGCATTGGGGCATTGATGTCTTCCATGAACCAATTCCTGTAGCCCCTGCTGCCCATTACTGGATGGGTGGGATTGTTGCGGATCTGATGAATCGCACGAATATTAAGAGTTTGTACGCAGTGGGTGAAACCGCTAGTACCGGCGTGCATGGGGCAAATCGCCTTGCCAGTAATTCTCTACTGGAATGTATTGTGTTTGGGGCCCAGATGGGCCAGATTGAGTTGGAAAATATTGGGCTGTCGTCAGAAACACCAGTGCTACCATTACGGAAATTTAGTGCTGATACTAGTGAGTGGCACATCCAGCAAGCACAGCTAGAAGCACTCAGGGAAAAGTTACCACGTCTAGTGTGGGAAAGTGCTGGTATTTGTCGGGAGCAATCACGGTTGGAAACTGCGATCGCCACTATTGAATCTTGGCAGCAAGATTTCGCGGCTTTGCATTTAAGTCAATTCTTGCTTGCTTTACGTCCCGCAGAACCAGCTAGTTTTGACTTACCAGATGTTGAACGGCAATTAGGACTTTGGGCAGAAACCCGTAATTTATTAGATGTGGCTGATTTAATTCTCAAAAGTGCTGTTTTTAGAACCGAAAGCCGAGGCGGACACTACCGTTTAGATTATCCTCAACCAGACCCAAATTGGCAAGTTCACACACTTGTACAAACACATCATTGGTGGAAATCTCCACTATTGTCTTGATTGAAGTTTTCATAACAGGCTTTTAGTAAAGGCTTTTAATTCCTGATCCTATGGTCGCTGCGCCAGGGATAGGTGACGCTCCTATATCGTTACTATTAGTCCCCCCATGCTCGATAACTTGCTATAGGACTATGATTTGATTGCGTGAAAAAACTCCGTACAACTCGAAAAGCCTGATTCCCTATTCCCTATTCCCTACTCCCCACTCCCCGGCTATGTAGATAATTTCAGAAATCAAACATGATTCCTATAGCACTATTGCTATCAGCGGGTGCCGCTACCATGCTGACTGTCGGGACCACCATAATTTGGTGGGATATATATGTCTTTTAAATTTTGAGAATTGACCTTGGGAGCGATTAAAGCGTTGCTGCTAGTAGCGGGCAAAGTATTAGCACTTGCACTGCTGAAAATACATGTGTAAGTGGCAATTTTAGGTAGTAAGATATAAGCACTTATGCACAATATGATAAACTTTGTAATTCGGAAGTTAGTTTTCATAACTTTCAGTAAATTTACTAATTTTTAATTTCAAAACGTATTTTTTCTGGTCTATCGTATATTTACTTACTTTTTCGTAAAAAGATTTCAACTTTATTAAATTCTTACGGTTACTGTACAAGTCATGGTGGTATCTACTTGTAGTTAAAGATTAATCTGCTGGTATTAAATAGTTTTGATACTTAATTGGTATTCTTAAATATGCTGTTTTTACATCAGTCTAAAGTTAGATGTGTTGATGAATCCCTGTGACCATTTCCCCTAAATCACTATTTTATTAATAGTATCTTCATGTTCATCAGTATAAACACTAGATTCCAAAAACGAAGATCATAAAAATCCCAGATAATACTTATTTATTTGTATAGTTTAAATTTAATTACAGTAAAGATAAAACAACAAAATTTCCAGATTACAATAACTTTAAAAAAGTTGTAACTATAAAACACTGTAATAAACTGAGTAAATACAAGTATATTTTTTGAAAGAAAAAATACTTTTAAAATTAAGTTAGTTTCCTAATTACCCTAATTTTTTTCCTACCTATGTTATTAGGCTTAGTCTTTAGGTAAAAAAGCTTTGCTAAGTCTTCATATTGCCTAAAAAGCCACCTTTAGGCATATACGCAATGCTTTTTCAAGACAGTGCCTTGAACGTGTTTTAAGTCTACATTCCTAATTTAAGGGTAAAAATATTGACTAAAGTGAGAAAAGTCTGGAGGCTTGACTATTGACTAATTAAGCAAACTCGTAGCGATTTTTACCCAGGCGCTTGGCACGATACATTGCTGCATCTGCTTGTTTCATCAAAGTTTCACTGTCTTGACTGTTGTATGGGTAAACACTAATGCCAATACTGGCAGAGATTCGGATTGCATCGCCGTCTAGAACAATTGGTTTGATAATACTGCTTAAAATTTTTTCAGCGACTTTAGCAGCTATTTGGACATTAGGAATTGCCCGTAAAATTACAGTAAATTCATCGCCACCCAAACGAGAAACTGTATCACTAGCGCGTAAAGAGTTGCTAAGTCGTCCAGCGATAGTCATTAGCAAGCGATCGCCTGTCTCGTGCCCCAGAGTATCATTGACTTGCTTAAAGCCATCTAAATCAATAAACAGCACTCCCAGCAACAAGTTGTCGTGTTGCGCCCCATGTAATGACTCGTAAAGTTGTTCGGCAAAAAATTTGCGATTGGATAGACCAGTGAGCGGATCGTGATATGCTAAATAACGCAAATGGTCTCCTTTGAGTTTTAATTCATCGTTAGAGCGGGATAGTTCATCAGCAGTACGCTTGAGATGTTCCTCCATGAGCTTGCGCTGAGTAATATCTCGGATGACCCCAACTAAAAATAAATTGCCAGCTGCATCTTTGTGAAGCGATCGCTTAGTGGCGATTTTATGAGTCTGACCATCTGCATTTGTAAATTCTTCTTCATGCTCCTGGGGTTGCTGAGTCTCGAAAACAAGACCATCCTGTTGTCGAAACACATCGGCTTCATGTTTAGGGAAAAAGTCATAGTCTGACTTTTCAATTAATAAGTTATTTGGATAACCGATAAATCGACAATATGCCTCATTTAAAACAATCCACTGATGTTGTTCATTTTTCACAAAAATTGGATCAGAAATTGTGTTGATTACATGATACAAAAATTCTTTGGAACGTTTCCACTCTTCCTGCATGTGGGCAATATTACTGGTTATCCAAATAGCTGAACTTCCAAAGCTAAACAGTGAGGGAATAACCGGTATCCACCAACCATACAAGAAAGCAAGGTACGCACTCAGGATTAATACAAAACAAGAAACTAGCATACAGAGCAGGTTCCTAGTTGCGTGTCGTATCCGCCATGTCGTCACGGCTCCCAGATAAGACCAGATAAAAATCCACAAGTTTTCCACAAAGTCAGGCCAGACTTTGAGTAAGGGTCGTCCTTGCAGAGTAGCGGAGATTAACTCACTAATAAAATAAGCTTGCAGTTGAATACCAGGTATAGACTTTGCCGTACCCATCAGACTGCTGGAGTAGGGAATAAATACAAAATCCTGAAGACTGGATGCAGTGGAGCCAATGAGTATAATCCGATCTTTAATTAAGTTTTCTTTGACTTTACCTGCCAGTACATCTTTCATCGATACCTGGCGAAAACTATAAAATTCTCCACATGAACTTTGACATTTGGGTTTGGGAAAATTGGTTAAAATTTGGTAGCCTCTATTATCAGCTCTCACATAACCACCATCATTAGCCTGAAAACGAGTAAATACTGCCTTACCCAATTGCAAATACTCAGGATTGCTTTTTGCTTTGCTGGGAGTAATATTTTCTGACTTTAAATACAATAAAGCCAACTTCAGGGCAAAACTTTCGTGTACCTGATTATCAACGTGCCAATACAACAAACTGCGACGGACTTTAACATCAGAGTCAAACAGCACGTTGTTAAAGCCCACTTGATTTTGATTTAGTCCCAGTGGAGGTAAAACACTAACGTTTTTGTCATTTGCTAGTTGTTCAATACCAATCAAGTTGGGCATTGACTTATAAGCATTAGGCAGTTCTTGATTAACAGGCTTTACTGGCAAATTTCGGTAGATATCTAAGCCAATAGCACGGGGTTTGTGGACGTTTAATTTTTGCAACAGCTGGGCAATATTTGTATCTGGAATCGGCCAACCTACTTCGTTTAAATAAGCTTCATCAATCACTACGATAGTAATACGATCTTCTAGCGGTTCATTTGGACGTAAGCGAAAAAATTGATCCAAAGTTGCTAACTCCAAAGATTGCAATAATCCGATGGAGTGCAAAAGTAGGACGCAGACTGCAACGGTGGCGGCAGTAATTAACTCCCTGTGTCCTCGACGAAGCGATTGTTTCAGTCCAAAGATTAACTTCACACAATGCCTGCCTAGCTGTTGATTCATTCCCATTACCTAGTAGTCTGTCAAGAACTAATTGACGCATAGAGGCGCTAATATTAATAACAATACTTTTCAAACATTCTCTAAGCTCGACTTTATCCATTTTTTGGAAACACCAACGCTGAAGGTGAAATCTTTGTGGTCCAGTAGTTTTACTTTATGAAGTTCAACAATAACTAATGACATGGGAAAAGTTTGTGCTAAAAAGCTAGGGTTTTTGCCGGATAAAGAAAACTTAGGTGCTCATTTTGGATAAAGTCGAGCTAAGGTGTTTACGGATAAAAGCCGCTGGAAAATTGGGAAAAAGCGTATTGGACAACACCTAACACCTCTTGTCTATTACCAAAAATAAAAAAGCCAACTGGAAACAAACTTTGCTGTATTCATCCAGTTGACTATGGGGTGCGAACTATACGGTACCGCTAGGTCGGTGCAGGCTTCCTCAAGGCAATTACTTGAAATACTTGAAGTTACGGGGGCCTGTGTAACCAGAAACTTTCGCCAGTTCCTCTAAGTTTTGGACTGCGCTATACCTTGTACCATTGATGATCCAAGTGGGGAAGCCTTCAATTTTTGCAGCTTTACACTCGTCCGCTATCACGTTCGGATTATTGGCAGAAGCACACTCAACCTTAGCAATTTCCTTGTAAGCTTCTTTGCCAAAAATGAGCTTTTGTTCGTGGCAATGGGGACACCACCAAGCAACATATTCTTTAGCACCGATGTTTGTCAAGTGACGCGCCAGCTGAATTTCTGCCTCACCAGAAGTAGTGGTAATTTCCCAACCAACTCCAGGTTTAGGTTCCTTCTTGTTGGGATCAAAGGAAATTTTTACGGGTTGTCCAGAAGTTGATTCAACTGGGTTATCAGCTACTGGATTCACGCCAGCATAGACGCCTAAAGTCCCAATCAGCGTTACCATCCCTACAATAATGGCGGTAAAGAAGATTTGCCCAATATCCTCCCAAGTCCGACCGATAATTGTCAGTACCAAAAGACTAAGAGAAAACAAAGCTGAACCAATACAGTAAGGACAAGTGGCTTTGATTTGAAATGCCAGCAGGTACATTAAGTAGCCACTAAAGACAGACATAGCGATCGCTCCAGCCAGCAGCAGCAACCAAGTCAAGTTTTCTAAATTTGAGCGCGGCTGTTTATTTTGCTCTCGGTTAACTGCCAAGGGAGCCAAAGCCAGTACTACCATACTGGTGTATGCCAAAAACCCAAACAAGGCTAATGGCTGACCAAAAACTGTTGCCCAAGCACTGGAAAGCACATCATTACAGCCTTTGACACCAGCCTGTGCCACACAAGCTGCACTGTTTCCTGTTAACTTTTCTATGGTGAGATAACCTGTTGTCAGGGCACCACATCCAGCGATCGCGGCAATCAATGGCCGCGACCATCTATGAATCCAAGGAGTAGAACGGCGGCGAATCATAAATATTGGGGAATGGGGAATGGGCAATGGGCAATGGGGAATGGGGAATGGGGAATGGGCAATGGGGAATGGGCAATGGGGAATGGGGAATAATAATTAATTGTTCGCTTGCTCCCCCTACTCCCTACTCCCTACTCCCCACTCCCTACTTTCTAAGAATGTAACTTCACTTGTTCTGCTGATTTGCTTTCACCTTTGGAGTTCCAATTGTGACGTGCGGCTTCCACAAATTGGCTGACGCGAATTGGGTCTATTGGTTGCTCTATGCGTCCGTGACGTTTCAGGGAACTGGAAACTATTACACCATCTGCTGACTGCATCAATGTATCAATATTTTCCCAATTGGCCCCACTACCGATGAACACTGGCGTGCCAGATGCTGCATCACAAGCTAGTTCCAAATCTTCTAAGTTAGGAGGGCTACCAGTAGCCCAACCTGACAAAATCACCCCGTCTGCTAAACCCCTTTCAATGGTGTCTTTCACGGCGACTGTGAGATTTGGAGAACTCAAAGGACGGGCGTGCTTCACCAACACATCGGCCAGGATTTTAACATCAGAGCCTAACTCCCGTCGATAGCGGAGTAGTTGATAGGCTTCTCCCTCAATTAATCCCTGGTCGGTTGCCATCACCCCTGTGAGAACGTTGACACGGATGAATTGCGCTTGTACACAGCTAGCGATCGCCATTGCACTTTTGGCGTCGTTTCGCAAAACATTTAAGCCTATAGGCAAAGGCACCAAATTTTGTATCCGCTGCACCACAATGGTCATGGCACTCACAACCACTGGATCAACTTGGTTTTTGGTAAATGGCGCATCGAAAAAATTCTCCACGATCAGTCCATCAACCCCTCCGCTTGCCAGGGCTGCGGCTTCTTGTTCGGCGCGGTCAATCACCGTTTTTAGGCTACCTCCCCAACGAGGTGAGGTCGGCAGTGGTAGTAGGTGAACCACGCCAATAATCGGTGAGCGAGTTTTAAATAGTTGATATAAGTCCACGTCTTTAATCCGCCTCGCAAAGTCCAGAGTCCACAATTTTTTGACTATTGACTATATGACCCTTGACTCTTGACTTCTCATTAACTAGTCAAATGTGTTTTATGATAGTCGGTTTCCTGCCTCCTTCCTCAGATGGAAATTGGCATCAAACCTCCCATAAGATATGTTAAGATAAAACTTGGCTACAAGAGGAGTTTGCCACTCACTAGACGCGAGGCAGCTTTCCGTGGTTTAGGCGTCTCGTCCGCGCACTGTCGTAGGACTTGCCAATTGCCAGGGTAGCATTACTGCTTTATAGGCGTAGTCGCTTTCGTCGATTTCCCTGAGGGTAGCGACTTCTCACAACAAGCCCTTTGGGCGGCTTCCCGATGGGTAGGTTAACAACGCACACGCTGCGATAATGTAAAATACCAATAGGCGAATTGTTAAAAAAGATTACGAGTGTCAAATGTACCCAAAGACACTTCAGTTTACCCTGGGGAACAGATTGATAGGAATATCATAACATGACCTCTATTTTTATTTATTGATAGGGTTATGAGTCCACAGACAGTTACTGACAGTGGGAATTTGCCCCTGCACTGTTTTCATGAGGATGCTGATAGCAAAAAAGCGAAGTTAGCACTGGAATGTTTGACTACAAGAAAAAAATGAAGATTTTTTCAAAATATGGGTGACAAGCCAACAATTGCCATTTCTCACTTGGGCTGCGAGAAAAATCGAATTGATACAGAACACATGTTGGGAATGCTCGTAGAAGCAGGCTACGGTGTAGATACAAATGAAGAGTTAGCAGATTACGTTATTGTTAATACCTGTAGTTTTATTGAAGCAGCGAGACTTGAATCTGTCAGAACTTTGGTAGAACTGGCAGAGGCAAACAAAAAAATTGTAATCACTGGTTGTATGGCGCAACACTTCCAAGAACAACTTTTGGAGGAGTTGCCCGAAGCAGTAGCGGTGGTGGGCACAGGCGATTATCACAAAATTGTAAATGTAATTGAGCGTGTAGAACAAGGTGAGCGGGTCAAACAGGTTAGTATCGAACCAACCTACATTGCCGATGAAACTACACCGCGCTATCGCACGACAACCGAGGGCGTAGCTTACCTGCGGGTTGCAGAAGGATGTGATTATCGTTGTGCATTTTGTATAATTCCTCATCTTCGAGGAAACCAGCGATCGCGTACTATTGAATCTATAGTCGCCGAAGCGGAGCAGTTAGTTAGTCAAGGGGTAAAGGAAATTATTCTAATTTCCCAAATCACCACTAATTACGGTTTGGATATTTACGGTAAGCCAAAGTTAGCCGAATTACTTCGCGCTTTGGGGAAAGTAGATATACCGTGGATCAGAATGCATTACGCTTATCCCACGGGACTGACCCCAGATGTGATAGCGGCGATCCAAGAAACACCCAACGTCTTACCTTACCTGGATTTGCCCTTGCAGCATTCTCATCCAGATATTCTCCGCGCCATGAACCGTCCTTGGCAAGGACGGGTAAATGATGGGATTATAGATCGCATCAAAACGGCGCTACCAACAGCCGTACTGCGGACAACATTTATTGTTGGTTTCCCAGGAGAAACAAGCGAGAATTTTGAGCATCTATTAGAGTTCGTCCAGCGGCATGAATTCGACCATATTGGTGTGTTCACCTTTTCCTCTGAGGAAGGAACCACAGCTTACAAGTTACCAAATCAGTTGCCCCAATTGGTGATGGACGAGCGCCGATACCAACTTATGGAACTCCAGCAACCGATTTCTCAAAAGAAAAATCAACAGGAAGTAGGCAAAATCGTTGATGTCCTGATTGAGCAAGAAAATCCTGAAAGTGGTGAATTAATCGGTCGTTCAGGTAGATTTTCCCCAGAGGTTGATGGTCTGGTGTATGTCAAAGGCCAGGCAAAGTTAGGAACCATCGTGCCAATAGCGATTCACCACGCTGATACATACGACCTCTATGGTCAAGTAGTCAATAACTAAATTGTCATTTGTTTTTTGTTAAATTCCCCTTACGGGTTCGCCTTTCTGATGAGGTATTTCCTCATCGGGGGTTTCCCCTAAGATTCCGCTAGCTAACTAATGACTAATGACTATTGTAGAGACGCGATTAATCGCGTCTCTACTGACTAAATGACTAATCCAAAAATCCTTAGAAAAAATTTAGGAGAATTAATGACTCTTTCATTTCAAGAATTAGGCATTTCCCAAGAACGTGTCGAACAACTAGAAAAAATTGGTTTTACCGAACCAACTAACATTCAAGTACAAGCAATTCCCCAATTGCTAGCTGGTCGTGATGTGGTAGGTCAATCTCAAACTGGAACAGGCAAAACAGCAGCATTTTCACTGCCAATTTTAGAGCGGCTGGATGTTAATCAAAAAGCCGTGCAAGCGATAGTTTTAACACCAACTCGTGAATTAGCAATGCAAGTTCACGATGCGATCGCTCAGTTCATAGGCGATGAAGGATTGCGGGTGTTAGCAATTTACGGTGGTCAATCAATTGACCGCCAAATGTTACAACTCAGACGTGGCGTTCACATGGTCGTGGGTACTCCCGGGCGGGTGATCGATTTGCTTGATCGCGGCTGTTTAAAGCTCGATCAAGTGAAGTGGTTTGTGTTGGATGAAGCGGATGAAATGTTGAGTATGGGCTTTATCGACGATGTGATAAAAATCCTCTCGCAAGCGCCCGTAGATCGCCAAACAGCTTTATTCTCGGCAACAATGCCACCATCGATTCGGATGTTGGTGAACAAGTTCTTGCGATCGCCTGCAACTGTCACCGTTGAGCAGCCAAAAGCCGCTCCCAACAAGATTAATCAGGTAGCTTATCTGATTCCCCGCCACTGGACAAAAGCCAAAGCTTTACAGCCGATTCTGGAAATGGAAGATCCAGAAACAGCTTTAATCTTTGTTCGCACCAGACGCACAGCCGCAGAACTCACCAGTCAGTTACAAGGCGCTGGTCACAGTGTAGATGAATACCACGGTGACTTGTCGCAACAAGCACGGGAACGGTTATTAAGCCGCTTCCGTAACCGTCAAGTCCGCTGGGTGGTAGCAACTGATATTGCCGCCCGAGGGTTAGATGTTGATCAACTCTCTCACGTAATCAACTACGACTTACCCGATAGCGTAGAAACCTACGTCCACCGCATTGGTCGTACTGGTCGTGCTGGTAAAGAAGGAACAGCAATTTCTTTAGTACAGCCATTTGAGCGGCGCAAACAGCAAACATTTGAACGTCATAACCGCCAAAATTGGCAAGTGCTGACGATTCCCACACGGGCACAGATTGAAGCGCGACACATCCTGAAATTGCAAGAACAGGTGCGGGAAGCTTTGACAGGTGAGCGTTTGGCTTCATTCTTGCCGATTGTCAGCGAACTGATTGAAGAATATGATGCTCAAGCGATCGCCGCAGCGGCACTGCAAATCGCTTACGATCAAACTCGTCCTGCTTGGTTGAGTTCAGACGTGGAAATTCCCCAAGAGGAATCTTCCGCTCCCAAACCCAGACTCGGCAAGCGTCGTGAATCTACCAGCGATCGCCCTCGTTCTGCATGGAAATCAGATAGCAGCAATGGTGAAGAAAGACATTCTTCTCCCAAGCCAAAACTGCGGACAAGTGGGCAGGATTCTTCTGCATCCCCTAGTAAAAAGATAGGTTCACCTACAGCTAGGGAATCAGCTTCTTAGTCAACAGTTAGAAGTTAATCAATTTTGGATTTTAGATTTTTTCTTCAATCCAAAATCCAAATCTAAAATTGGAGAGTTGAGAGTTAAGAGTCAGTATTTTGACTTTGGCTCTTGACTTTTTGGCTTTTTGGGTAACTTTTTCTACCCGTTTATAAGAAGATCAATTAAAGATGCATTCTTCGTGGTCTTATGTTCACTATTCCAGACTTAGAGCAACTACAAGCAGAGCATCCAGAATGGCAGATGGAGCTGGTAGACGGAAATATAGTTGTTATGGGCCCATCAGATTATGAATCAGAAGAGATAGGTATAGAGTTTGCACGGCAGATGGGTAATTGGGTGCGCCCACAGAGACTAGGACGGGTGACTGGTTCAAGTGCTGGTTTCATTTTGCCTAACTTAGAAACTGAAAACGGAAAAGAAGCTGATAACGAAAAACGAAATCTCCGCGCTCCTGATGTATCTTTTGTTCGGGCTGATAGACTTAAAAAAAGCAAGCGCGACTTTGTGGAACTGGTGCCTGACTTGATAGTAGAGATAAAATCTAAGTCAGACCGGATCAAACCACTGGTAGAAAAGATTCAGCTATTCTTAGAACTTGGATCTACGGTTGGTATCCTGATTGATCCTGACAAATTGACGCTCACCATTTATCGACTCAACCAAGAACCAATAGTTTTGCAGGACAACGACAAACTGACACTACCAGACTTATTACCAGGTTGGGAGCTAGTAGTGTCAGAA
This sequence comes from Nostoc sp., assembly GCF_036917395.1. Taxonomy (GTDB): domain Bacteria; phylum Cyanobacteriota; class Cyanobacteriia; order Cyanobacteriales; family Nostocaceae; genus Nostoc. Next base: position 31,766 of record NZ_JBALDI010000087.1, on the reverse strand, counting down.
ATTTGGCCTCCTGTGTTTGAGTAGTTCAAAAATATTACAGCCAAGGACGACTAACTAGTTCTAACTCTCCAATTTCATCGTCGCTCAATCTCCAGCCCAAAGTACCAGCATTCTGACGCACCTGTTCGGCTGTCTTCACCCCAGCAATGGGAATAACGTTCCCCTGAGCAATTAACCAGTTGAGAGCAACTTGGGCAGGGGTGCGATCGTATTTTTCCCCGAAGTTGCGTAGCAAAGATATGACTGGGGCAATTTTTTGTAGTCCTTCTTTATTAAATCGGGGGTCTATTTTCCTCGCACCAGTGGGGGTTTCAGCACTATCAATAGTGTACTTGCCTGTGAGTAATCCCTGTGCTAAAGGACTATAAGCCAAGATAGTCACACCCAAATCACGGGCGGTTGCCATAATACCTTTACTTTCAATTTGGCGACTGAGTAAAGAATAGCGTACTTGGTTCACAGCCAAAGGCACTCCACGATCTGCCAATATTTGATGCGCGTCTCGCATTTGCTCTGCTGAGTAATTACTCACACCGATTGCGGCAATTCTGCCCCGCTTCACTTCATCTGCTAGGGCATTCATCAAAGTTTCTTGGCTTAAAAAGAAGGCAAAAGGCCAATGCACTTGGTACAGGGCGATTCGTTCTAATTGTAAGCGTTTGAGGCTGTCTGTTAAAGCATCAGAGACGGATTGGGCTGTAAATCGCCACGGTAGAGGGCCAAATTTTGTGGCGATTTGTACAGGTTGTTGTGTCTGTTGCAAAAATTGTCCCAAAAATTTCTCTGATAGTCCCATTCCGTAGACTTCGGCAGTATCAAAGAAGGTAACACCAGCCTCTAAAGCTGCTGTAAAGGCTTCTTGTAACTGTTCTGGGCCATAGGCATTGCCATAATTCCAAAAGAGTTTATCACCCCAAGCCCAAGTGCCTATGCACAAAGGTGTAACAACTGGGCCATTTTGCCCCAATGTGATGTTTTCCACGGTTGCAAAATTTAATTTCTTTACATTTCTTTATATAGTGTATCGTTACAGCCAAAATTGGGTATGGGGAAGTTGATGTAGTATGTTTACGGTGCATCAGCACTTGGCCGCAACTCTTGTTGCGAGGTTGCAGCTTGCATAAAGATTTAAATCCTGAATCAAACGTACAGAAACAAGATCCCAGACAACTTTTACGAAGTTAGGGATCTGCGGGTTGCAATTCTCACAAATCAAATAGGATTGCTATAGCTGAGTGTATTTACTTTTATTTATGAATTAGATGATTTCTCCTGCTTGGATTTTTTGATTAATTCCATGTATACATTAATCTCACTAATTTCTAAATCATGCTCAACTCTGGTTACTTTCCATCTCTCCTTTTTTAGGTAAACTTCCTCTCCTACTCTGGGAGTAAATTGGAGATCATAGAACTTTTTGAGAAAATCTTTTTGGTTTTCTTCCCATAATATTACTTTGACTGGTTCTTTGTTCATTGCTTATGCCTTTTTTGTAACTAGATGAAGGTAAGTAGTTTGAGGACATACATACGGCAAGTTTATCTTACTAATTCAATGGAATAGCGTAGTTAAAACCACATTTTCACATTGATATTTTTATAGGGCTTGATTGCATATGATAAAGTTACAGCACAATACCATAACTTTAGTAAGTATTACTATGAAAGTTCAGTTGTTCCTGCGAGGTGTCCGATGACTATCCTTGACCGCCGCCGTCAACTTCAACAACAGATTGCTCAACTTCCTGATGACCAACTGACTCAGGTTGAGCAATATATAGCAATAGCCCGGACTTCTAGTCGCCAGGGCTAGTAATAAATTAAAGTTTTCAAACAACCTCTTACTAATTCAATGTAATAGCGTAGTTAAAACCACATTTTTCACATTGATATTTTTATGTGGCTTGATTGCGTCCGATAAAGTTATAGCGCACCATACCATAACTATAGTAAGTATTCAGGCATATTTTCAGAATATCATTTCATTGCCATACTTCGGACAAAAATTGAGCAGGTTTTATACCTCAAACCCTTATTCAGCCGTGGGCGGGATATTATTTTCAAAGTCAGATGTGGAGCTAACTTTGAAAAAATAGCTCGTTCCTTTGAAACTGTTCAAACAAATGTCCCGAGTATTGTTCATTGGAATTCCCTCCTTATTCAATTCGTTTTCTCTTGACAATGCTTTTTTCGTCGATTCTTCATTGTTTATATTTGATGGATTTAAAAAATATACTGGACTCTTAAAAATGATTTTGCGTTGAACAGCAGCAATAAGATTGCGTGCATAATAGTCACTGGGTACACAAATTAACTCTTCATTTATTTTGCAGAGAAAATTATTTGTAAGTTCTACTGCGTTAACAAATCCCTTTAAAGCAGCTTCTGTTGGATCTCTATCAATATCCCACATCAGAGAAATCAGACTATGCTGTAATCTAACTGCTAAACGCAAAGAGCCTTTTTCAACTTCATCTAAAGCGTGCTGGTCAGTTAAATCGAGAATCGGTTTTTTTGTTTTATCAGCTAGTTCATAGTATTTTTGCTCCAAATTTGTATATTTATCAGCTAGTTCATTTGCAACCGTCCTATGATGCTTGGCTGCTTGTCTATCACTTTCCCCAACAGCGTGAGTAGTAAAAGCACCAACAACAGCTCCAACAGCTAATCCAAGAGCGCCGAAAATAAAAGGAAGCATAAAAACTATGTAATCCTCTGAAATTTAATTCCTATTTTTATGTGGGAAGATAAGGCAGCTGAGAACCAGCAAGCAATTTACTATCTGCTGATGTTAATCCTAGAGATTTAGCAATAGCGACTGATTCCTGTAACCGTTGCATAGCCCCATCTATTCCCGGTGCAATTGGACGATTTGTAATTTCTTGATTAATTGCTGATGCTTGGGCCAAAAACTCTAGATTTTTCTGGTGTTCATAAATCAGTTCGTTCTCAATTGCTTGTAATCTTTCTAATTCTTGTTGAGTTAAAGATTCATAATAGATTTTCACCGTTTGTTTATGGTCATCAAGGATTTTGAAAAACTCGTAAACCATACCCGCAGTTCCAACAACAGCTAAACCTGGTGCGGCTGCGGTTAAAGCGATCGCAATTGGTGGACAAGCTGCTGCTAGTGTTGTGGTTACAAACGCTGTCACACCCCCAATTGCGCCGCCTTTTAGGGTATCTTTCAATGTTTCTATACCGGCTTCTTGTGCAGAAATTTCACCCCGAACTACCCGCAGCGCATTGGTTAGTAACGAAAATGGTGCTGCTGTCGCTACACCAATAGCTGCTCCAAGGGGCGCGGCTTTAACACCTGCTTTGACTGCACCTGTTAGGTTGTCAAAATGCCATTTGGCATTTAGTCTCATTTGCTCCTGCGAAGTCATGGGTTTATCGCCACGGGCTAAATTATCTTTGGCGTTTTCCCACTTGATATTTTTGGAATCATTTGAGCCGCCTTTGCTATGCGGTTTGATATGACTAGCGTGCTTATCTGAGAGGTATTGTTGGGTATTAACATCAGTAGATTTGCCATCAATCCCTGCTCTTTGAGATGGAGGGATTTTATCTAACATTTCTTGGGCTTGTACTCTGGTTCTGATCGGATCACCAGGTCGAATCCCACCTTTATATAATCTACGGGCTGCACTTAAGGATAAATCCTCTAATTGAGCATGTTGAACGTTAATGTTGGCAGCTGCGTTAAAAGCGGAATTATCCTCTTGTTCTTTAGACATGGATAAACAAATATATTGTGATGTATTACGTTTCTTTGCTTCATACCAAAGCATGGTACTGGCTTATTTTCTTATGGTTCCCATTTAGGCATCAGATGCGATCACCTCCGATGAAGTCATGAGCATCCTTATCTGTCACATTTGGGCGCGATCGCATCACCGTCAAACCCAAAAAATGATGCCCCCAACTGACTGTTTTTTTTAGGAATGTGGGATTTAAGTTTTATCGAACAGTTTATTGTTATTTAAAGAGAGACTATATTTCATAAACCATACAGAAAAGTAGCTATGGCAAGTGGTGAAGTATTTGATACCAAGACAAAATCCCTATCTGTGCCAAGGGTAAACCTGCTAACCATGTTCCGGCTGGGTTTATTTCAGATGGGGTTGAGCATGATGTCCATCTTGACTCTGGGAGTACTCAACAGAGTCATGATTCAAGAAATAGCAATTCCGGCGACGCTGGTATCAGTAGTTCTAGCACTGCCCTTATTTGTTGCTCCTTCCCGTGTCTGGTTCGGCCAGATTTCCGATGCCAAGCCGTTATGGGGATACCACCGCACAGCTTATGTATGGGTGGGTGCGGCAATATTTGCGATCGCAGCATTTTTAGCTGTACAAGTAATGTGGCAGATGAATCTTGCCGCTACTAGTGCAGGTGGTTGGGCATGGACAACCCAAACAATCGGCTGGACAGCGCTTTTGGCTTTAGTTTTCGCTGTATACGGTCTAGGAATTTGTGCTAGCGGTACTGCCTTTGCTGCTTTGTTGGTGGATATATCTGAAGAAGATAACCGTTCTAAAGTAGTTGGTGTGGTTTGGTCAATGCTAATGGTAGGGATTATTGTTGGGGCGATTATCAGTGGCAGCTTGCTAAAACAGTTAACGCCAGAAGCAACCGTAGAAACCTTGCAAGGAGCGGTCAACAGGTTGTTTACTATCGTTCCAGCAATTGTATTTGGTTTGGCGATCGCAGCGACATTGGGCGTAGAAAAAAAGTACTCCCAATACTCAACTCGTTCCACACTTGTGAACCGGGAAGACAGCATTACTCTAGGCAATGCTTGGAAAATATTGACAGCTAGCCCACAAACAGGTGTATTTTTCACCTTTTTATTGGTGATGACTATCAGTTTGTTTATGCAAGACCCGATTTTGGAACCTTATGCCGGTCAAGTGTTTAAAATGCCCCTAGCAGAAAGTACCAAATTAAATATTTTTTATGGAACGGGTCTACTGATTGCCTACGGCGTTACGGGCTTTTACATTGTCCCGCGTTTGGGTAAGCGCAGAACTGCACGTCTAGGGTGTATGTTGGTTGCATTCTGTGCAATATTGCTAGGTATATCAGGATTCACAGCTAATGCAGCAGTTCTCAAACTAGGTTTGGTATTGTTCGGTTTAGCCACAGGTTTCTTAACTACAGCAGCAATTAGCTTAATGTTGGATCTCACAGCAGCAGAAGCCGCAGGTACGTTTATTGGGGCATGGGGGTTAGCGCAGTCCCTTTCTAGAGGTGTGGCGGTGGTAATCGGAGGTACAGTTTTGGATATTGGACGCAGGCTGCTACCAAGTCTAGAACTAGCTTATGGACTAGTATTTGCCCTAGAAGCCGTGGGAATGGTACTGTCGATTTGGTTTTTGAATCGGGTGAACGTCACAGAATTTCAAACAAGTACAAAGCTTGCGATCGCTTCGGTTTTAGAAAGCGATTTAGATTAAACTAGAAACTTAAACCAACCCGAATCTACCTAATCTTGGCTCAGGAACGTCTTTGCGCGAGAATTAATCAATGAGTGATTTTTGGACAACAATTCTTGATTTTGCCCAAATTACCACTACCAGAGTGGGCAAGCAGCTTATGCAAGATTTTGGGCAAGTACAGGCTGACCAAAAAGCTGATGGTAGTTTGGTGACGCAAGCAGATAAATGGGCAGATCAGGAAATTCGGGATGCGATCGCTTCTAATTTTTCTGGTTACGGCATTTTGAGCGAAGAGAGCGATCAGTCATTTCCCGGTACGGAGTGGTGCTGGGTAATTGACCCTTTAGACGGTACAACTAACTTTACACGCGGCATTCCCATCTGGACAATTTCTCTGGGTTTACTGTATCAAGGCACACCTATTTTTGGTTATGTTTACGCACCACCGTTGAATCAAGCTTTTCATGGTTTCTGGGCAGGTTCATCTGGTTTAGCAACGCCAACAGGAGCATTTCTCAACTACCACCCGATCCACACCAGTGCTGATAGTCCCAGCAACAATCACTTTTTTAACCTCTGTTCTCGTAGCACCGCAGTGATCAAAAACGGCTTTCCCTGCAAAATTCGGATGTTGGGTGTGGCTAGCTATAACTTTTTGACAGTTGCCACTGGGGCTACTCTCGGTGGTATTGAAGCGACACCAAAAGTTTGGGACTTAGCGGGGGCTTGGGTAATTGTCCAGGCTGCTGGTGGGGTTTGGTTATCGCTCAATTCCGAGCCGTTTCCGTTGTCACCAGGAGAAGATTATAGCGATCGCTCTTTTCCTACCCTTGTTGTCAGTCGTCCCGAATTAGTTCCGGTATTTCAAGCTTTTCTGGATGGCGTAAAAATTTAACTAATCCGCCGCTCTTGTACCTGGAAACAGTGATTTTGTCAACCAGAGCCTGTTGAGCGGCGACATACCCGACATTAAAGTTAACAAAGCCCTAGTCAGACAGAGAATTGAGTATAAATAAAACTGGTAATAATTCTGATTTTAGTTCAATACCAGTGTAGTTACTAACCTAAGCACCATTGTGATTTCCATCACACTGCTTGATTTAGTATAAATAATTTTATGTTGTCTAATTTAGATTTAATTCGAGAGTTTGTGCAAAACTCTATCCAGAAAAAAGAAGTTTTGTTGTCAAATCCTTCTTTGACAGCGCAAACAGTGTACAAGACTAACCAACTAACACTAAAAGCTGAAGGTGTGATTGCTACCGTCCAACTATGTAACACACTATCTGAATTCTGGATTTCTCCAAAATCATCCCAGTGGGAATTGCTAAATCAGGCATTAGCAGAATATAGTTATCTCCTCAAAGGAAAAGTAGATAGTCGAGGTTTCTATCAGTATCAATACTGCGAAGTTCCCAAAGGCTATCGGATGCACTGTACTCAATCTGTGCTTATATGGCGAGCTTGGTGGAAATATCGCAAGTATACTTTAAGACCAGGGATTCCATTAGAACTTCTGATCAGGACACGAGAATCATGGTATCCAATTAGAGATTTAATCATTAGCGACGGACTTCTTTATATCAAAACTTTAGGAAGCGAGATAGCACTTGACTCAGATGACCTGGTTACTTGGTTAAGTAAAATTGATGTAAGTTCCCACAATTAAAGAAATATCTAAGTAAGTAGGCGTGAATAATTAAAAGTTTGTAGTAAAAGGACGTGAAGAAAAATGAAAGGACTTTGGCTCGAAAACAAGCAGTTGCAATTACGCACGGATATTCCCATTCCTGAACCACCAGAGGGAGAAGCCTTGGTACGCGTCTTGCGTGCGGGTATCTGTAATACTGACCTGGAACTACTCAGAGGCTACTATCCTTATAGTGGTATTTTAGGTCATGAATTTGTTGGCGTCGTAGAACAAGGACCAGAACACTTAGTTAACCAACGTGTAGTTGGAGAAATCAACGCTGTGTGTGGGCATTGTCGGTTTTGTCGCAGCGGACAACCAACTCACTGCGAGAATCGCACAGTTTTGGGTATTGTCAACCGTCACGGAGCTTTTGGTGAATATCTCTGTTTGCCGGTGGAAAACCTGCATCCGGTACCTGAGAATGTACCAACAGAAGTAGCAACATTTACTGAACCTTTAGCAGCAGCGTTGGAAATTCAGCAGCAAGTGCCGTTGCGTCCAAATGATCGGGTGCTAGTGGTTGGAGATGGTAAATTAGGGCAGTTAGTAGCCCAGACACTAGCCCTAACTGGCTGTGAACTCTTAGCTGTAGGCCGGCATCAAGATAAACTTGCCAACTTAGAGGCACGAGGGATTAAAACTGGTTTAGCTGATGCTGTTACAGATGGATATTTTGATATATCAGTAGAATGTACTGGCAATCCAGAAGGATTTGCGATCGCTCGTCGCGCCCTCCGTCCCCGTGGCACATTAGTGCTTAAAAGTACTTATGCTGGCAACCTTAGCCTTGATGCTTCTTCTTTAGTAGTGGATGAAATTACCCTCATTGGCTCCCGTTGTGGCCCCTTTGCTCCAGCCCTCCAGCTACTAGCCACAGGACAAGTTGACGTGCAACCCCTGATTCATGCCACCTACCCCCTGATTGAAGGGCTTGCGGCTTTTGAACACGCTCAGAGTCGGGGTGTTTTAAAAATATTGTTAGAGATTGGTCAGTAGTTAGAAGTTGGGATAATTCACCCTTTCCTCATCTGCCTTATTTTCCCATTCCCCACTTTCCACTCCCTAGTACAGATAAGGATTCGTCTTCGGTTGATAGTCCAAACAATGGATTGCTTCTTCTGTATTGGCAATAGATGGGCGTACAGTACATTTGAGACGGTAATTGTCGGTAAAAAATTGACAACCAGTACAAGGAATTTGATGCATTTGCTTGGCTGTATTTACACTATCTCGCGCCGCCGTCCAAAGACTCAAAACAATGAGAATAGTTACTGTCCAAGCACCAACAAAGCAAATCGGGATTAAAAAAGGTTGAATCCCATGAATGAGGAAAGATATCAGTTGAAACACAGTATGTCCTGATACAAATTAGGAGTTAGAAGTATATTAACTCCTAACCGAGGCGGAGCGTCTCCCGCTTTGCTCCTAATTCATAACTTCTTACTATAGAGATATAAGCTAAACACCAGCATGACCGAGCGCTAAACCAGTGACCAGCATTCCCAGAACAAGAAACGGTTGGGCGCTGGCTTGATACTTAACATCATTCTTCACGGGGTCGCGCAGGAAATACATATCCTGTAAGGTGATTTGTGGGATGATTAACAGTACTAGTATTGCTGCATACAAATTCTCATGGATGCTAACGAGATAAGCTGCAATCAATCCTTGAAATACATCAATCGTTACTACACAAATCCAAGCCGCAGTGGTGATGCCAAACATTACGGGTAGTGAATTTAATCCTAGCTGGCGATCGCCTTCTACACTCTTGAAGTCATTGACAATGGCAATACCCAATCCAGCCAAGCTGTAGAACATTGTCAAAATCACAATTGTGGAATTGAGATCACCAAACAAAGCGTGTCCTGTAGACCAAGGTAAGGTGATATAGCTTGCACCCAAGGCGTAGCTGCCTAGCCAGCCGTTTTGCTTGAGTTTCAGGGGAGGTGCAGAATAAATGTAGGCGATCAAAGAACCGATGACCGCGATCGCTGTAATTGTAGGGAATTCATGACCAGACCACACATCTAGCACAAATGCCAAACTAATGCCAGCAATCAGTAATACCCAAATCTGAATAATTACCTGGGGTAGGGGAATTGCCCCAGAAGGAATAGGGCGATAGGGTTCATTGATAGCATCGATTTCGCGATCGTAGTAATCATTCAAGATTTGGGTGTAACCTGTCATCAATGGTCCAGCCAGCAGCATACAAGTTGCTACCTTCAACACATTTTCCAGTGTCCAAGTATAGTTACCCGAAGAAGCCGCACCACAGACTACGCCCCAAATTAGGGGAATCCAGGTAATCGGCTTCATTAGCTGTAAACGAATTTTCCAAATTGAAGTTTCCCCGGGCGCTGCACCTTTCATCCCCAGTAGCTGCCTAGTTTTCGCACTGCGCGAGGCAGATGTGAGCGCTTGCTCATTGAGATTATTTGCCCCTGAGTCTAGTGCCTCAGATGGGTTGGGGTCTGGGGTAATGGGAGTTGATTCTGACATAAGGTTTATTAATGAGTTAGAAGTTAGGAGTAGAGACGCGATTAATCGCGTCTCTACTCCTAACTTAAAACGAAATTATCAAATAATTATTCTGAAACTTTGCTCCAGCAACAGGTCTGCCACTCAGAGCCGGGGGTAGAGAAATATTCCGTCGCTGATCTCCTGCTTCTATAGTGACTTCTGGGCCATATTGGGTGAGCTTGACCTGTTTTTTGTCAAAACCTGGCAAGAATAAGCGTACTTGACGATTGTGGATGTCTATTTCAATTGGTTTGGGAGCCTGTAGAGCTTGTGCTTCAAAGTTAGGTAGCGCGTCTATCAGTGGTTGCCAGTCACCTGTTGGCGAGTCGGGAACGACGCTCACAGGTAAGGGGATAAATTCCTCTGACAGGTTGACATTTGTCTCAGTAGACACAAGCAGAACACCACCGACAGTTAAACCGATTTGTTGAGCACTACCCCACAAATAACGAGCATTTGCTACCTCAATCGGGTCTTCTGTCGTCACTAAGAAAGCAGCGAGACGCTTGGGGTCAGCAAGAGCGGATCTCCCCTTTTCTAAAAAATTATTGACTTGGTTAGTGGGCCCTGCAAAGTTATCTGCTGTCCAGTTGACATTGAAAAAGCTGCTAATCAGGGGTTGAATCAAGGGTGATTCAGTAATTGTTTTCCCCAAATCAGAGTTGAGAAACAATTGCCGAAATCGCCGGACATACCAACTGAGAGATTCTGGCAAACCCAACATTCGCAACGTTAATGAGTCACCCGTGCCATAGTAGACGATCGCATCATATTTGCCACTGGCATCATATTCGCGGATAGCATTCAGGGCCAGGGCGCTGTCCATACCTGGCAATACTACCAGTTCTTGACCAAAAACGTCTTTGAAGATGGGCGTGCGGAGATATTGCGCCTCAAGTTTTTTCACTTCATCCCAGTTGCGTTCTAACAGTACAGATGCTTGAAACTGGACTGCTTGCAAATTGGGAGCGATTTCCTGTGGGTCGGCAGCAATGGGAGTACCCAGCAGAATTGGTAATGCTGGTTCCGGATGTCCTGCTAGGAGTACGCGCTTGCCTTGACTTGCCAATAATTTGGCGGCGGCGATCGCAATTTTGGTACGAGCGGTGCCGCCTTTGCCCAAAAATGTCAATATTAGAGCCATTACTTGATTCCTATTTTCACCGCCGATCTTTTCAACTCCAACTTAGCACTCAATAAAGACTCTCAACCTGTGCTTTCAACTTCAGAGTCCAAAATAAACCCCGCTTTGAGTTCTTTTGACTACACAGGTTTGATTTCATCTTCAAAAAACCAAGTGGAAGAATTGTCGTCAAACAGCACCACTACACCGATACCACCATCGGTGACTTTGTAGCCTTGGATGGTACCCACTTGTCCTAGTTTTTTTACAATGGGGGAAGAAACGCGATCGCGCAAACGAAAGACTTTAACCTTTTGTCCGATTTCCATGCCTAATTACAATGCAATAAACCTTCGTCTCAGTGTAACGGAATCCGTGACTCAGCTCTCATAAATTCAGGGAAGATCAGGGGGATAAGGGAGAAAATCATAACTCCAAACTCCTGTACAGACGCAATTAATCGCGTCTCTCCAAACTCCTGTACAGACGCGATTAATCGCGTCTCTCCAAATTCCTGACCTAACAGCTTAAAATTAAATCAACAACCAAGCAGGTAGATACCCATGTTTGTCACAGCGCAACAGCTAGAACAGCAGATGCCCGATGCAACTCGGTTGTTAAGTGATGAGCCAGAGATGGAAACTTCGTTGCACTATATGCAGCTACTGCTGCTAGTAACTTCCCTTGAGTGGCTGTGGCGTGACTGTAATGATTTCTTTATAGGTGCGAATCTAACGATTTATTTTAGCCGTCAGCAGTTGCGAAATCGAGATTTTCGAGGCCCAGACTTTTTTTTGGTCAAAGACACCGAAAAGCGATCGCGCAATTCCTGGGTAGTCTGGGAGGAAGATGGTCGTTATCCAGATTTGATTATTGAATTACTTTCTGAAAGTACGGCTGATATTGACCGGAATTTGAAGAAAAATCTTTATGAAAATCGATTTCACACACCAGAATATTTTTGGTTTTCACCGGAAAATTTGGAATTTGTGGGTTTTGAATTGGTAGGTAATAAGTATCAAAAAATTACACCAAATACTCAAGGATGGTGTTGGAGCGATGTGCTTAGGCTGTATTTAGGCGTAGAAGGAGGTAAATTGCGCTATTTTACACCCGATGGTGATTTAGTTCCAACACCAGAGGAAGCTGCTATTGCGGCGCAACAGGTGGCTGTTGAGGCACAGCAACAGGCATCGCAAGCACAGCAACAGGCATCGCAAGCACAGCAACAGGCATCGCAAGCGCAATTGCGGTTGGAACAAGAACAGCTGCGATCGCAACGGTTGGCGGAACATTTGCGATCGTTAGGAGCTAATCCAGATAGCTTGAGTTAAGTAACAAAGCTAGTAGTCATGTATCAAACAGAGTCAATTAGTAGGGAAATCAGGTTTGCCAGATGAATTTCACCGCATTCAGGCGGTGCTTAGTGAGACTTGTCAGCCTCTTACTTATGCATCTGAGGAAATTTTACTTGCTAGTGACTTAAATCTTTACTACGATCCCGACCATCCTTTATAGTAGAAACGTTCTGATTGGTACATGGTTTTAGGACTACCTGGTGCTAGCCAACAGCAAGACCTATGCTTAAGTTACGTCATTTGGCAAGAGGGGATTGATCCATTTTTAGCTAAAACAAAAATTCATCTCACATCCAACCTACGGGTCGGATGTGGGATGAATTTTTGTAGTTGAATTACTTGCACCAGGTACAAAACAAGAAGACTTAGGAAAAACACTGCAAGAAGTAAACCGACCCCCAACAAAGTGGGAAGTGGATGAACGCATTTTGCGGGTTCCCTACTACGTTGTCTACGATCCCTATGAAAATCATTTGCGTGCCTTTCAAACTCATAAGCACTCGCTACGAGGCAATATCTTTACCAGAGAACCGCTTATGGTTGGAAGAGTTAGAACTAGGATTGGGTCTTTGGCAAGGTTCTTATCAACAGACCACAGGTTTGTGGTTGCGTTGGTATAATGCAGCGGGTTGGGTGCCGAGGCGAGGAGAACAATCAGAACAAGAGTACCAACGGGCAAAAAGAGAGCAATTGGCAGAATAATTGCGATCGCTGGAAGTTGATCGAGATAGTTTTAATTAAGCATCAAAGGTAGTAGTCATGTATAGGAGTAATCCGCTCCGTCCGCGCCAAGAAACCATCCCAACTTCGGAACCTGATTAGTTCACAAATAGTTAGGATTGCCTGTTAATATTTTTGCGAATTGAATCGTAATTTTTCTTCTACTATCTAAAATATTTTGACCAAAAAGATTATTTGCTATATAAATATTTTCTTTACTAAATAATTCTTTATATTTTTCCTTTCACTTTCGGGTAAATTTAAAGCTTTTAGTTTTATCATATGGTATCTTTATAGCCTAATAAACATTTTTTTGGGCTACTCTATAAACAACATTTTCATAATAATAACTGCTGCGATTTTAGTAAGCTTATCAAGGATTGTTCCAATCTTTAAATTTTTATGCAAAAAAGAGTTATTGTTTTAGATTATTTGCGCGGTATAGCTGCTGTAACTGTTGTTTTTTGGCATCTCCTTTCAGGGACTAAAGTACTTAATACTAATTCTTATAGTATTTTGTATAATTTAACAGAATTTCTAACTTTCAAGCTGTACTGGGACTATCCACTTATTGCAGTCCATGTGTTTTTTTTAATTTCAGGCTTTGTCGTTCCGAAATCATACGAAAATGATAGTTCTGTTTCAAAGTTTTTTATCAAACGGATTTTGAGAATTTACCCTTCATACATTCTGGCATTGATTGCAACAACATTAGTTATTAATTTATTTACAAGAGAACCTTTTATTGGGACTAAACAATTTATTGTAAATCTCTTATTCTTCCAAGATTTACTAGGCTATAGGGCTATTATTCCTGTTGCTTGGACTCTTTTAATTGAATGGAAATTCTATTTTTTAGTACCTATTTTGAGTTTATCAAAAAGTAGCAGTATTTTCACTTATTTTGCCTGTTCTGCTTTTGTTTTTTCGTGGTGTCTGATTCCTATCGATTTAATTCATTATATAGAACATACCAAATTTCATTTATTAGCAGCTTTGTGTAATATTCTAACTGATGATTCTCCGCATTTGTTGATTGTTTTACTTGGAACTGTATTGGCGAAAGGCTATCTGGAACTCTGGTCTAGTAAAACAACGACTATTGTTTCTTTAATCACTATTAGTGCAATCTTCTTTGCCTTTTTCAGGTTGTATCTTAAGTACGAACCTTCTGATGTTAGCTTTATTCATTTAAATAGCTTTATTTGGGCATTTTGTATCTTCAATTTTGCTTATGCTCTTCGAGCAAAGATACCTTATATATCTTTTTTAAAGTGGCTTGGAGATATTAGTTATGCTCTTTATATTATCCATCCGATTTTGGGTAACTACGTGTTAATTTTTATAATTAATTACATCCCCAACTATCCGAGAAGCGCGGTTTGCATAACGTTGTGCTTCTGCTTAGTTGTTTCCCATTTTATACATATTCTGATTGAAACAAGGTTTATCCGCTATGCAAAAAAGCTGACTGGATGATGACTGTAAATATTTATATAGCAATCCGAAATTATTCCTGATAATTATCGAAAATAAAGTTTTATTAAAAACTAAGTATAAAATGCAGTTATGTGGATGCGTTAGCGTAAAGCTTACGGCATAGCTTCGCTTACCGCGCAGCGTTCCGCAGGAAAGCTCATCGTACCCTTACAGGGAAGCTACGCGTAGCGTCTCAAAGAGAAGGTATCGCTAGAAAAGTTTATCGAAAATAGCTAAGACAAGCCTGAACTCCAACGATCAATGGCAGCCAAGATGTAGCTCTGTGGATATAAACATGAAGCAATTATACCACTCCTTGTCGATTATAAATCAGCTTTTAGTGGTAAGCTAATATGTCGAAGTGCGCTCCAATAGTATAAAATGCGCGAATAACTTGCCTGTTGTGTGTGGTGGTTTTTGAAGATGAGACTTTCGCTTAAAAGTAATTCAACTTGGTTACAAGTGCAGCGTTATTGGGAATTACTGCACGTTTTGGTATCGCGGAATCTCAAAGTACGTTATCGGGGGTCGTTTTTGGGTGTATATTGGTCACTGTTAAACCCATTGATCATGACAGGTCTGTATACCGCGATTTTTGGGGCTACCTTTGCATCATATTACGACAATTCCATACTGAATTACATGTTGGCAGCGTTAACGGGACTGGTAGTAATCAATTTTTTCTCAGCTTCTACGTCCCAAGCTTTAAGTAGTGTAGTGGCAAATGGCTCACTATTAAACAAGATTCGTTTGCCAGTAAGTATTTTTCCAGTGTCAATGATTGCAGCAAATGTATTTCAGTTTGCGGTTGGGACATTACCGTTACTGGCAGTAATGACTTTGGTCAATACTAAAAGTTTAGTGAATTTGCTAGCGCTATTTTTTCCCTTTCTGGCGTTAGTTTTAGTTTCTATGGGAGTCGGATTTCTAATGAGCGCCTTATATGTGTTTTTTAGAGATTTACCTTATTTCTATGAGTTAGTTGCATTTATGATTTGGATTGGTAGTCCTGTATTTTATCCATCTGCTATTGTTCCACCCCAGGTAAAGCCGTTTTTAAGGTTAAACCCATTAGCACCCATTATTGAAAGTCTGCGTCAGATTACATTATCAGGAGCGCTACCGGACTTGAGTTTGATTTTGGGTGCCTTGCTCAGTGGCATCATTATTTTGTCAATCGGATGGACTTGTTTTCAATTGTGGCGACATCAATTTATGGATTTACTGTAAATGGAAGTAATTCGTCTGGACAAAGTTTCGCTGTGGCGACGAACTCAAGAAGAGTTTTCTTATGACCTCAAAAAAACATTACTATCTGTTTTAGAGGGAAAATATCGCAAACCTGTAAAAAAAATAGTACTAGATAAGATTGATTTGGTAGTTGAAAGAGGAGAAAAAATAGGTATTATTGGAGCAAATGGTTCTGGCAAATCAACGTTATTGAAAATAATTTCAGGGATTCTTCAGCCAACTACTGGATTAGCACGAGTTCGCGGCAAAATTGCACCGTTGATTGAGCTAGGAGCAGGATTTGATCCAGAAATTTCTGTAATGGACAATATTATGCTTTATGGAGTGCTGCTGGGGTTTTCTAGGGCAGAAATGAGAGAAAGAGCATATTCTATTTTAGAGTTTGCAGAATTGCACGATTATGCATTAGTTCCCGTGAAGGGTTTATCTTCAGGTATGGTAGCACGATTAGGCTTTGCTATTGCTACTGAGGTACAGCCAGATATTTTGATTTTGGATGAAGTACTATCAGTTGGAGATGAAAGTTTTAAAAATAAATGTAAGCGAAGAATAGAAAATCTTTGGAATGCAAATGCAACTGTATTGGTAGTATCCCACGATTTAAATTTTATAGAGCAGGGTTGTAAAAAAGTTATTTGGTTAGATAAAGGGGTAATTAAATTTATTGGAAATGGATATGATGCTATCAAACTTTATTTGAATGAATTGTAATCAAATTTAAACTAAAATTTAAATATTAATAATCCAGATGTTGACAACTATCTAAGTTATGCAAAAGACTGAATGTTTTATAAAATTTATTATCTGCATCTTGAAATTAAAGGAGGTAAACAAATGAAAATTGCTCAAATTAGCTCTTGGAATGTTCCTTGTGGTATTGCTGGGTATACTAAAGGGTTAGTTAATGGAATTTTAGAGAATGGTATTACCTGTACAATAATACCAATTGAAGAACAAAAACTGAAGTACATGACTAAAGATGAAATTAAAGAATATTTCCAATCGTATAGTAGGCAATTAGTTGACTATGATATCATTCATATTCAACATGAATTTAGTTTCTTCGCTGGTTCTTATGGTTTGAATGGCTCGATTACTAATTTTCATACTTTTCTAAAAGAAATACTAAATTTAAATAAAAAAGTATTTGTTACGTTTCATTCAGAACCAAACTTTTTACTAGAATATTATCCTGGTTTAGCTGGTTTTGGCAAGAAACTTCTTAAAAAATTACAGTGGGAATATTACATATCTTCTTTATTTAATTTTAAAAATAAACTAAATGCCATTGTTCACACTAAAAAAACGCGTCGAATTTTCGTAGATAGTGGCTTTGCAAAAAACTCCGTTCACATTATTAAGCAGGGAGTTCCATTTTCACATAATCTATATCAGATAAACAATCTGGATAAAATTGCTTTAAAAAAGAAATTAGGGTTTCCTGACGACGCTATTATTCTTTCAATGTTTGGATTTATATCTACTTATAAAGGTTATAAAACAGCATTAGAAGCACTAAAAAGTTTGCCAAAAAATTATTACTTGGTAATTACAGGAACTTCTCACCCCAATTCTACTGATCTTGCTCTGGATGGAATAGTTAAATTTATTAATAGATACCAAAGAATGAGTAGCCGTATAAAGCTAACAGGATATTTAGAATTTGAAGATTTGCGTAGTTATTATAATATAACTGATTTTTGCTTGGCTCCATATGAACCTCATACAGTATTGTCGTCCTCAGCTGCTCTAACTTGGGCTTTATCATCAGGCAAACCTGTTATCGCTAGTAAAATAGCCTCTTTTGAAGAATTGAATGAGGAAGCTAACTGTCTACATTTGTTTACACCAGGTGCTGCTGGAGAATTAGCTTATACAATTCAAAATTTAACTTTATCTAGTGAGCTAAATCAGCAGTTAGTTGCTAACGGCTTAATTTACTGTGAAGCCAACCAATGGGCTAATATCGCCAAAAAACATTTAGAAATATACGAGGAAGGAAAACTTTAGTTAACCTTTATAGGCAGACAGTCTCCCAATTATTTATTCACCCTATTTTTAGTACTATTTTATTTTTTAGCTTGTTGTTTAAGTTAATATAAACTTTGTTTGAGGAAATTTACAGGAATTATACTCAGCTTTTAGAAGGGTGAATTTATGTATGACCATAATTTTTTCTCCAGAGATATACCCTATTTTTGGATAATTTAAAAATTTTATGTCACTTAACTAAATTTTTTAATTATTGTGATTTATTCAAAATCTATGATCAAAAAAGCTCTAATCACGGGACTAACTGGACAAGATGGCTCCTACCTCGCTGAACTACTCCTAGAAAAAAGATACGAAGTATACGGCTTAGTCCGCCGTTCCAGCACCAGTAACCTAGAGCGTATTACTCACCTTTCAGGCAATATTCAAATTGTATCTGGTGACCTTCTCGATCAATCTTCTTTGATGGATGTAATTGCAGAATCACAACCTGATGAAATCTATAACCTTGCTTCTCAAAGCTACGTTCCTCTTTCTTGGACTCAACCAGCCCTTACTGCTGAATACACCGCCCTTGGTGTCTCCCGTCTCTTAGAATCCATCCGTCGCTGCAAACCTGATGCCAGATTTTACCAAGCATCCAGTAGTGAAGTTTTTGGTCAACCTGACGAATTGCCCCAAACTGAACGCACCGCCTTCCGTCCCCGTAACCCCTACGGTGTTGCCAAAGCTTACGCCCACTGGATGACCATTAACTATCGGCAAAAATACAATCTCTATACCTGCTGCGGTATTACCTACACTCACGAATCCCCTCGACGCGGTACAGAATTTGTATTTCGCAAAATTACACACACAGCTGCTCAAATTAAACTGGGTCTGGCAAATGAACTAAAATTAGGCAACTTAGATGCTCGTCGTGACTGGTGCTACGCCAAGGATGCTGTTTACGCTATGTGGCTGATGTTGCAGCAAGAAAAACCCTATGACTACATCATCGCCAGCGGTGAAACTCACTCTGTCAAAGAACTCGTTGAGTGTGCTTTTAAATGCGTTGGTCTAAACTGGCAAGATTATGTCTCAATTGACCCCGCATTTTATCGCCCTGATGAACCAGTACAGTTAATTGGTTCCATTGATAAAATTAAGACTGAGTTAGGTTGGCAGCCTGAGCATTCCTTTGAACAATTAGTCGAGTTAATGGTTGATTATGATCTAAAAAAATTGAGTAAGGGCAAAGCTTAAATATTCTGATGCTAAAAATTGTAGTTGATGCCACCCCAGTGGAGCCAAAACCAAGTGGGGTTGGCTTTTATGTTGCTAATTTAATATGCGCTCTTGATGCACTACAAAAAGAGGAAAATTTTCAGTTAGGAGTAGTCTATCAACCAGGTTTAAAGAAGTGGCTTCGGGGTGACTTCAGTTTTCCTGAATCCCTAAAACATTATTCTCAACGGCATCTTCTGCCTTTACCTGTAAGAATTTCAGATTTATTATTAGCTTTAGCCTTTAAACCTAGTTTATCTTACTTTGAAAAATATTTAGGATTCCCAGACATAGTTCATGGCACTAACTATTCAGTGTATCCATGTACAAAAAGTTTAAAGGTAATGAATATATATGATCTAACTTTTATTAAATATCCTAACTATATAGATTCAGTTGTCAAAAAGTATACAAAAAAAGTTAGACGCTGCTTGCAGTGGACAGACTTAGTTTTAACAATTTCAGAAAGTTCTAAAAAAGATATTGTTGAGCATTTGCAGGTAGACCCAAAAAAAGTCTATGTCACCCCTCTAGCTAGTCGCTACTATCCTGATTACTTATCTGCACAAACTACTGAGGAGCTAGAAAAACTAGTTAACTATGATTTTTCTCAACCATATTTACTTTTTATTAGTACAATAGAACCAAGAAAAAATATTAATACAATAATTTCGGCATTTAATTTTTTAAAAAAGCAATATAAAATTCCACACCAATTAATATTGATTGGTAAGAAAGGATGGCATTACGAGCCAGTATTTGCAGCAATTGAGAATTCACCTTGGGCAAACCAAATTCATCATCTTAATTACCTATCTAATGAATTAGTTGCATTATTTTACTCAAAAGCTGATGTCTTCGTATATCCATCTCACTATGAAGGGTTCGGTTTACCCGTATTGGAAGCAATGACTCTAGGTGCTGCTGTGATCAGTTCCAATACTTCCTCTATTCCAGAAGTTACAGGAGATGCAGCTATTTTAGTTGACCCTAATAACCCTATCCAACTAGCGGAAGCCATACTGAAAGTAATCACTGATTCCCAGTTACGTCAAGAATTAATTAATAAAGGGAAAGCCAGAGCAAAATTATTTTCCTGGGAAAGAACGGCACAAGAAACATTAAACGCTTATAAAACTATTCTTTAATGAAAATAGTGGATAATATCTCTGCTAAACAATTAATTATTAACTTATCTATTCTATTGTCTCAACCAACAGGTATAGGTAACTATGCTCAAAACCTTTTTCCTTATTTAAAATCTTTTCAACCTACTCTATTAGTAGCGCGAAAATATCCCGATTTTGACTGCTATCCAATCCCGCCAAACTTAACCCCAGACCACGGCACAAAAGGTCATTTTAACCGCTTGCTTTGGACACAATTTCAAGTCCCACAAATATATAAAAACCTCAAATCGAGTCTCTTATTCTCTCCGCTACCGGAAGCACCCCTTTATAGCAACTGTCGTTTTGTCGTCACGTCTTTTGACATGATACCGTTGCGCTTTCCTAAACGCTTTTCACCACTCACACCCTACCACCGCTACTACACTCCTGAAGTTCTTAAGCAAGCACAACACATTATTTGCATCTCCCAGACTACGGCTCAGGATATCACCAACTTTTACGGAATTCCTGCAAACAAAATTACCTCCATCCCCCTCGCCTACGATCGCACTCACTTTTGCCCCCTGAACCTACCTAAGCGCAACTACTTTCTCTACATCGGACGCCAAGACCCTTACAAAAATATACAGCGACTGATCGCTGCTTTTGCTGCGTTACCTAATAGCAAGGATTATGAATTGTGGTTAGTAGGGCCAAGCGATCGCCGTTATACCCCAACTTTAACAGCGCAAGTTGCAGAACTAGGTATAACTAATCAAGTGAAGTTCCTAGACTATATTCCTTACAGCGAATTACCAAAAATTATCAATGAAGCTATCGCTCTGGTTTTCCCCAGTCTCTGGGAAGGTTTTGGTTTACCTGTTCTCGAAGCAATGGCTTGTGGTACTCCCGTCATTACCTCCAATCTCTCCTCATTACCAGAAGTAGCTGGTGATGCGGCGATTCTGATCAATCCTTACAACACCGGAGAAATTACAGAAGCGATGCAGGCTATTGCAACTGATTTGGAGTTGCGATCGCGCCTTTCTAGCCAAGGGATCACTCACTCTCAACAATTTAGTTGGGAAAAAACAGGAAAAGCAACTGTCGAAGTGTTATCCCGTTACCTATAAAAGATAAACTAACGCCAGAATGTTAGATGTCAGGATTTGGGAGTTTGTCCAGATTTGAGATTATCTTGACTAATGACTTTACAACTAATCCTCAATCCTGATGAAAGCACTAATTCTCTCTGGCGGGAAAGGTACACGCCTACGTCCCCTCACCTACAGCGGAGCCAAACAACTCGTGCCAGTTGCTAATAAACCTGTTTTATGGTATGGCATTGAAGAAATGGTCGCTGCTGGTATTACTGATATTGGCATCATCATCAGCCCGGAAACTGGGGCAGAAGTCCAAGCGAAAACCGGAAATGGAGAATACTTTCGAGCGAACATCACCTACATCATACAAGACCAGCCACTTGGACTTGCTCACGCCGTCCAAATCGCCCGTCCGTTTTTAGCTGATTCTCCCTTTGTTATGTACTTGGGCGATAACCTGATTCAATTAGGTGAGTTAAGTTACTTTCTGCAACAATTTAGCCAACAACAGCCAGATGCTTTGATTCTCTTGCGTTCAGTTGCCAATCCTAGCGCCTTTGGTGTGGCTCAGATAGATGAAAAAGGACGGGTATTACAGTTAATTGAAAAACCCAAAGTTCCTCCTTCAAATCTGGCATTGGTAGGGGTTTATTTCTTTTCTCACCTCATCTATGATGCGATCGCAAATATCCAACCTTCTACCAGAGGCGAACTAGAAATCACTGATGCAATTCAATACCTAATTAATCAGAAAAAGCAGGTTATAGCCCACAATCTCCAAGGCTGGTGGTTAGATACTGGTAAAAAAGATGACTTATTAGAAGCTAACCGATTGATTCTCGACACCTATCTGACAGCATCAATTATCGGCGAAATTGATGCCCAAAGTCAGATTATTGGACGAGTCCAAATCGGTGCAAAATCTAAAGTAATTAACTGCACAATTCGGGGGCCAGTAATCATTGGTAACAATTGTTATTTAGAAAACTGCTTTATTGGCCCTTATAGTAGCATTGCTAATAATGCGACACTCATTGACACTGATTTAGAACACAGTGTGATTTTAGAAGGTGCTAAAATTGCTGGAATTCATCAGCGCATTATTGATAGTGTGATTGGGCAACGGGCACAATTGACTCTTGCACCTCGTCGCCCCAAAGCCTTGCGATTTCTAATTGGCGATGACTGTAAAATTGAACTAACGTAATTTACTTGTAAAAAACAGGAGAAGTCTTATCACTGCGCTACCCTTGCATCATTACGAATTATTTTAATGAGCATTTTACATACCAAAATTCCCGAAGTTATACAACTCGAACCCCAAGTATTTGCAGACGATCGCGGTTTCTTTTTTGAAGCCTATAACCACCAAAAATTTGCTCAACAGACAGGTATTGTTGCCAACTTCGTCCAAGATAACCATTCTTACTCTCAGCAAAACGTCCTGCGTGGGCTGCACTATCAAATTCAACAACCCCAAGGTAAACTCATTCGTTGTGTTGTCGGTACTATCTTTGACGTAGCCGTAGATATTAGAAAAAGTTCGGCTACCTTTGGGAAGTGGGTAGGTTATGAACTCAGTACTGAAAACAAACGCCTAATGTGGATACCACCAGGCTTTGCTCATGGCTTTCTCGTGCTTTCAGAAATAGCCGAAGTTCTCTACAAAACTACAGATTACTACGCACCCCAAGGCGATCGCACCATCCTATGGAACGATCCAGATTTAGCTATAGATTGGCCTCTGAATGCGCCACCGATTTTATCAGCTAAAGACCAAGCCGGGAAACCTTTTAAAACTGCTGAAATATTTGATTAAGCTTGATGATTGCGTTAGGTTCAAGAACTAATTAGGATGAGTAAATCAATTTTACTGATTGGTAGCAACGGTCAAGTGGGTAAGGAACTGCAACAAATCCTCTCATCCTCCGGCAATATTATCTCAGTGGCACGCCCAACAGTAGACCTTGCTCAGCCTGATACTCTGTGCAGCATTATCAGATCCAACCAACCGCAAATCATCATTAACGCCGCTGCTTATACTGCTGTGGACAAAGCAGAAAGCGAACCTGAACTTGCTACCGCTATTAATGCGATCACACCCCTAATTATTGCCCAAGAAAGCCAAAAGTTAGGAGCTTTGCTAATTCATATTTCGACCGATTATGTTTTTGATGGTAATGGGTATCGCCCTTACCTGGAAACCGATGCAACTAATCCCTTGAGTGTCTATGGTAAAACTAAACTTGCTGGAGAAGAAGCAATTCGGGAAACTTGCGCCCATCACCTCATCCTCCGCACTGCTTGGGTTTATGGAACCTTTGGCAAAAATAATTTTGTCAAAACTATGCTGCGACTAGGTGCAGAACGCCAAGAACTTCGTGTTGTCGCCGATCAAATTGGTAGCCCGACTTGGGCGCAAGATATAGCCACAGTCATAGCCCAGATGATTCCCCAGTTAACCCCAGAAATTAGCGATACTTATCACTACACTAATAGCGGCGTTGCTAGCTGGTATGATTTTGCCATTGCCATTTTTGAAGAAGCCCAACAGCTAGGCTTCCCTTTAAAAGTTGAACGTATTGTCCCGATTACAACCGCGGAATATCCGACACCAGCCCGTCGCCCTGCTTATTCCGTCCTTGCTTGTGGGAAAATTTCAGCAATTCTAGAAACACATCCCCCCCATTGGCGAGAAAGACTTCGACAAATGCTCACAGATTTGAAAGTTGGGCACTTGTACTGAGCGGAGCCGTTGGCGCAGCCTCTCGTAGAGAAGCATTGGGCATTGGTTATTCCCCTTGTCTGCCTCATCCCCTATCCTTTTTGACTTTTTAAAACTCCCCTCTCTTGTTGTATGGGCAAGACATCTAAAATATCAGTTTGGGAACAATATTTTAAATCTTCTTGACAGTCAAGACGCAACAATCGTTGACCGTGACTAGCTTGGTGAAGTAATCCCAATAAGTTATCTTGCCACTGAGAGTAAAGAGCGATCGCACTAATTACCTCATCGTTACCAGCTAATTCCTCCAGTGACAATGTGGTTTGATCTAAAAGACTATGAGCGATCGCACCTGCACAAACTGTATCCTCTAAAGAAAAACTGCCTTCCCAACCGGAACCGACAATCCAGACTGTCTCTGGTTGTTTTCTTTTGAGAAATTGCACCACCGCCGCCCGGTTAATCAAGGCTGCTGCTAATAGATTTGGGGAGTCTTGCACCCGTTGTAAAGCACGGGTGCCATTTGTGGTACTGATAAATAACCGCCGCCCCTGCACCAATTCTGGTGTGCAGTCGAGAGGAGAGTTACCCAACTCAAAGCCAGGTACTTTCGCGCCGCCGCGTTCTCCAGCCCGCAGCCGTTTTTCCGGGGGCCATTTTTCGCTAACTTCAATTAACTGATCTAAATCGCTGAATACTTGTACAGCTTCGCCTCCAGCTGCCAAAACTGTCGCAATTGTGCTAGTGGCTCGCAAGACATCGACTGCGATCGCACATTCTGGCGCTTCACCCGTTGGAGTCAATTCAGGAGTGTGGTATACGAATAGCTTCACGCGCTGGATACACTTGGTTTAATACTACTGCCGCAAATAACATTCTACCTAGTTGGTGTCACTTAACTATAGTCACAATTGCTCATGGAGCATTTTTTCCCATCAAAATGCACGATGTATGACATTTTATACATAAATGGATGTGGGGAGTAGGGAAGAAATCTGACTTTTCACAGTATCTGGAAAACCTCACTTCTATTTTTCTCTCCTAAAAGGAGAGAGACTTTGAATTTTCCCCCTTCCCGCGTCGGGAAGGGGGTTAGGGGGTTAGGTTTATCGTGGGCTTTGGCAGATGACCTGAATTGTCAGGCAAAAAATCCGCTCACTAGGAGCAGGGTTTTAAATAAATCTTAAGAGTCCCTAATCCCTAACTCAAAAAGCCCATTTTTATGCTTTTAGACTTTCAGACTTGCGGCACTATCTTGTAATCTAAAACAAGAACACACCTTCTAAAAGGGAAAAAAGTTACAGCTTCAAGATTACAGCACAAAGGGACGGATATTCACTCATTCCCCATTACCCCTTATCCCCACAGGGGGCCCCACCTTCCCCATTTTCAACTCCCCATTCTGCACTCCCCATCGAAATCGCTATGGCACCTTTACCCGATTACCGCCCTAAACAACTATCTTTAGGCCCGTTGGAAGCGGAAATTTTAAATATCATCTGGGAATTTGGTTCAGTCACAGTAAAGGATGTGCACGATCGCATTCTGGCTGATCCCAACCGCGAATTAGCTTATACTTCTGTAACTACCGTCTTACGTCGCCTCACTGATAAAGGTTGGCTGGCGTGCGACAAGAAAGAGCGAGCATTCTATTGGCGACCATTGTTGAGCAAGCAACAAGCAGATGTGATCAAAGCTCACGAGCAGTTACAGCGATTTCTAGCGGTGGGGAACCCCGATGTTGTTGCTGCCTTTGCTGATAGTCTGGATGAAGCAGCTAGTGAGCAAATAGCAGCGATCGCTAAACGTATTCAATCTGCACGCCAAGCCAGGGAGGAAAAATGATGCATCTCATAATGATTTTGAATGCTTTGGCAGTTGCCTGGTGGTTAAGATCCTCTTGGAATCAACACCAAGGCAGTTGGAGTCTGCGGTGGCAGCGATCGCTATTTTTGTTTCTCTTCCCCCCCTTGCTAATTTTCATGACAGCGATCGCCGTGCTGTTCATGGGGCCCCAAGGAGAAATGGGCGGGATGTACACAGGCTCCGTCAGCTATGTAGTGGCATTAATTTATATGGCATTTTTTGCCATTTTATGTATTAAACTTGCCTTCCAGGGTTGGCAGTCTGTGGAATCTGCTCGAAACTGTCCTCTGGTGAATTTGGGGGATAAACGAGCCAGGTTACTGCAAACAGGCGCGTTGTTTGCGGGTCAAATTGGTTTTTGGCAACCAGAATTAGTGATTAGTCAAGGATTACTGCAAACTCTCTCACCAGATCATTTAGAAAGCGTCTTAGCCCATGAGCAAGGGCATCACTATTATAGGGATACGTTCTGGTTTTTTTGGCTGGGTTGGGTGCGTTCCTGCACAGCATGGTTGCCGAATACAGAGCCTTTGTGGGAAGAACTGTTAGCTTTGCGCGAACTCCGTGCCGACAGTTATGCAGCATTGCAGGTAGACCCTTTGGTGTTAGCGGAATCACTTTTATTAGTAGTTAGTACCAGCCCAGTATTATCAGAAATTTGCTGTGCTGCATTGGGTTCCTCTGCTGTAGGCGATCGCTTAGAACAAAGAGTAGAAGCTTTATTAGCACCACCAGAACCAATCCCAGAAGCTCAATTGCACTCCTGGCATGGATTTATGTTAGCTTTCCTACCTTTAATAACTGTGATGTTTCATAGTTAAATTAAATTTAGTCAACTCCAAAAAATAAAAACAACGACTTAAAGTTGCTGACTGATGACTTTTGACTGTTGACTACGAACAGTGAAATATTTTTTTATTTGGAAGTCCCGTTAAAAAGCTATTACGGCACGAAACTGCGACGGTAGCAACTTCTGTCTTCGCTGTAGAAACTTCTACCTTGACGTTTCGGTGTTACGCGCAGTCTGTAGGAACTTCTGTCTTCACGTTTCGGTGTTACGCGCAGTCTGTAGGAAGTTCTGTCTTCACGTTTCGGTGTTACGCGCAGTCTGTAGGAAGTTCTGTCTTCACGTTTCGGTGTTACGCGCAGTCTGTAGGAACTTCTGCCTTGACGTTTCGGTGTTACGCGCAGTCTGTAGGAACTTCTGCCTTAAGAGTAGCAACTTCCGTCATGACTGTAGCAACATCGCTTATGTCTGTAGCAATGTTGGTTTCCACAATAACGATGAAAACTTTGTTCTTTCCCTGCACCCATCTTTTTAAAAGTGGGTAAACTCTTCGCTTAGGGATTTCCAAATATGTAGCGCTTCTATGTTGAGCGCAATACGGATCTAACAAGAACAGCCATAACCCTTGTAGCGTTGGGGAGTAAAATTCAAAGCCTCTCTCCTTTTAAGAGGGAAGAATAGAAGTAAGGTCAAAGTGTATTGCATCCAAACGAGAACCACTATAAAAATCCTAAGTCATTCGTGAAAAAAATCTATTGCCTGATCATTTCATGCAATGCGGAAATCTGAATTTTGTGTGCGTGCTGCTTTGAGTAAAGACTACAGTTACAACAATGAGACTCAAAATCTTAGAGCAAACTCCAACATTATTGAAACTACAACTTAAGCCAGCAGCCATCCTCTACTGGTTATTTAGCGGATTATTTGTGGCAGGAGGCATTTTATTAATAACTACACTGACAAAGACAACTACTTTTACTTGTAATCGGGTTGAACCCACTCAAGAAAATTGCCAATTAATCACCAACAGTATTTTAAAATCTCAAGTTAAAACTTGGAATCTCAAAGAGGTGCTAGCTGCAAAACTAGACACTAGTACTACTGCTGGGAATAGTTATCCCTTGGTACTTCTGACGAGAGATGGTTCAGTTCCCATAGATTTAGTAAATGCAGACAGCACTCACAAGGAATCAAAGGCTAAACAAATCAACGCCTTTCTTAAAAACTCACAAGAACCAAAATTAACTATTCATGAAGATACTCGTTTGTGGACTTATCCTATAGGTTTTTTGTTGATTGCCAGTGGTGCTGTTTGCATTATTTATCTGCTGATGAATAATATAATTATTTGCGTTTTCGATAAAACTCTTGACAAAGCAACTATCGAACGTAAAGGTTGGCTTGGGCAAGAAATTATTGAAACTAAGCTCTCAGAAATATCAGGGCTGAATACGGATGCAGTCGCAATTGACACAGTAACAGGCACAAGTTCAACCAGTTATAATATTGTCTTAAACTTGGTATATGATAAAAGTATTTATTTGGCTACTGGACCAATGTTTACTGCTAAGAGTGCAGAACAAATCATTAAAGCGATCGCCACTTTCCTGAAACTAGATTAACCTCAGAGCAACCCCTTTAGCACCTTTCCCAAATACTCATACTGTTCTGGTGTATTGTAAATCTGCGCCGAAATCCTTACCAACAGCCGAGGTTTTTCCTCCCAAGGCATCACCGCCACTTGAATACCAAACTTATCAAACAACTCATCATGTATAGACATGAAATCGCGGTTTTCCAACATCGTAGGCAATGGCACAACCGCCATTGAACCAATCATCTCCTCTGGACAAGGCGGCTGCACTTCCAGCGCTTCACAAAGTAGCCGTCTTCCCTGCAACACTAGCTGATGATTTTGCTGCATCAATTCTCTCCACCCACCAGGTAGCAACGAACACATAAAAGTAATCGCTTCTGGTACACACATATAAGCTGTAGGATCGTTTGTACCTGTCCAGTCAAACTCCAACTGAAAGCGTGTTTTACCAGTCCGTGGCGAATTTGTTCCGTGGCTAATTGTCAGAGGACGAATTTCTGACTGTTTATCTCGTTGCACATACAAAAATGCTGCCCCTTTTGGCGCACACAGCCATTTATGACAATTCCCAGTGTAATAAGTTGCACCAATTTCTTCCAAATTGAGGGGAATCATTCCAGGCGCATGGGCACCATCTACCAATGTATCTACACCCCGTTGTCGCAACTCCTTCACCAACTCTTGGATTGGGAAAATCAACCCTGTCTGGCTGGTAACATGATCCAAAAGTGCTAATCGTGTTTTTGGTGTAACTCGCTCAATTACTGCTGCCACTACTTGCTGCGGCGAGTCAATGGGGAAAGGAATTTTTGCCACCACCACCCGCGCCCCAGTGCGACTGGCAACAAAATCAAGTGCATTGCGGCAAGCATTATATTCGTGGTTGGTTGTGAGTATTTCGTCTTCTGGTGAAAACGTCAGCGACCTTAACACCGAATTAACACCAGTCGTCGCATTGGGGACAAATACCAAATCTTGAACATCACTACCCACAAACGCCGCCAGCTTACTTCTGGCATCGTCTAGCAGCGGTTCCCATTCTCTACCAAAAAAGCGTAATGGTTCTTGTTCTAGCTGCGATCGCAGTCTTTGTTGAACTGCCAGCACTTGCTTAGGACAAGCACCAAAAGACCCATGATTCAGAAACGTCACAGTTGGATCAAGCGACCATAGATTATTGAAGGATAATCTAAAATCCAAAATTTAAAATCCAAAATTACTAAACTCCCCAGGCTGGATTCGAACCAGCGACCAATCGATTAACAGTCGATCGCTCTACCACTGAGCTACTGAGGATCACTCACGATTTATAATATTAAGGCTAAAAATAAGATTTGGCAAGTACTTTCGCCAAGATTTTTTTCGATGCTTAATTATAGAATTTTGCAGCCAAAATCCATTCAGCAACTCAAACAGAGACTTTTAAATAATATCTACTGTAATCCCATTCGTAATTCAACCAGACGCTGCCGCGCCTTAGCATCAATGCCATTAACTAAAAACCTACTCTTAGATTGTTTGCGCGTATGATACTTCTGTCGCATCCGACAGACGGTAGCTTCCACTTCCCCACAGAGTTGTTGTGCGGACAACCATTCAGCCCCATACCCTTGTATCATCAACTGCTGTGCCCGGTCTGATGTAGCAACAATCACACGAGAAATCAAACACAGGGCTATTTGCTGGCGCATAGACGCACAAGATTTTTCAATATAAGTATCTGCTGTTTGCCCAAAATCAGTGTAATAAACAGATAAATGCTCAGTAATAATTTCTTTATAACTAGAAGAGTTCTGATATTGGGCATCAAAAACTATCTGAGTTGCATAACCTTGAAACGCACTATAACCAGCCATTGCTTCCACAAGTTCACCCCGTGCTGCCTCTAGCCCAACACTATCACGCGTTTTTTTAAGGCAAGGCCAAGCGCCAATTATATTGTAGCCGTCTACTAACAAAACGGCTTCGAGTAAGGAACGGGGCATGGTTTTTAATCACAATTTTCTAGAGTTAACAAAATTCATTCATAAGTTTTATAATAATTGATGCATTGTCTGTAACACCATGTTACATAAAATAAAAAATACGGCAGCCTCACAAAACTAAAACCTAAGACAGACGCACCAACTTAAAACGCGCCTTTGTTTAAAAGGCGCGTTGCAGTTCTTTTTCAGTAATGGTGAAAATGAAGAGTACTAAGTCAAAAGACCACCTATTAAGGGCAGAACATGTACTGGGTATGAAAGTCCTGAGTACTTTTTACTTCACTGGGCACTTAATTAAGAGGCTTCGCTGTGTACCTGCATCAGACGTTGTTTGAGGCGTTGGGCTTCACCCTTATCTACCAGAGAGCCTTCTTCTAGCAAGAAAGCGCCGTCACAGTAATTTAACTCGTCTAATCGATGTGTCACCCACAGGGCTGTAATACCTCGACTTTTGACCAGACGGCGGACACCAGCAACTAAATCCAACTGACTATCTGGATCTAGTAAGGCAGTGGGTTCATCTAATAATAAGACTTCGCAGCGACGGGCGATCGCACCTGCGATCGCGACTCGCTGTTTTTGTCCCCCAGAGAGCGCATAGATAGGGCGTCGTTGGAAGGCAAGCAAATTCACCGCCCCTAGCGCCTCCTCAACCCTTGCTCTGGTAGCAGCAGGTGGCAACTTTTCTTCCACCAATCCAAAAGCGACATCAGCACCAACCGTTGGCATCACCAGTTGATGATCTGGATTTTGGAAGACAAAGCCAACAGGGTGCAAAACCCTAATTTTTCCAGACTCAGGAGCTAATAACCCCGCCAGCAGTCTAAGTAACGTTGATTTCCCGCTGCCATTTGTACCCAAGAGCATCCAAAACTCACCCTTGGGTACTTCTAAAGAGCAAGATTCGATAACTTTCTCTCCATTAGGCCAGCTGAAATTTAAATCTTTGACCTCAATGCCCACTTGAGCCATTTGTCAACCTTGATTACTCAGCAGCTACAGCGAAAAAGCCAGGTGGTCTGCCACCACCTGGGGTTGTACCATCTTTCTGAACAATCTGCACCCCAGAAATTTCACTAGCGCGGACGGCAATTTTTTTCTCTGTCTTGCCCTCGCACTTGAGTTCTACAATGTCAGGGTTGCCAGAACGGATTGCTGCCAAAATTAGCTGATAGACAGCCTCAGCATCCTCTGCTGACTTACGTTGTACTGAGATCGGGAAAGCAGTGTTTCTGATGCTTAAATCGATGGTAAACATTTAGCAATAATCAAATTTAACTGTAGGACTCATTTTAGCGTCAGCTGAGTGATTCTAGGGAAATGGGCATTGGGCACTTGTACTGAGCGGCGTCGTAAAGCCTGCGGCATAGCTACGCTTAGGCGCAGCCTCTCGTAGAGAAGTATTGGTTATTCTCCTCTGCTCCTCTGCCCCCCACCTCTTTAATTTGACCTCATCTGGATCAAAAATTAATTTTTATGACAAATCCCCTAGAAAAATTAGCGATTTACACTTAATATGATTAAAGGTTCGTAAAAAATTGTAAACTTGGTTAACAACCGGTTAACTTTCTGCTTATGGATGGCTTTTATATAGCCGTCTATAATATAGATACAACCTGTACTTATAAACATTTGGAGATTTGCTCTCATGACCATCGCAGTTGGACGCGCCCCTAGTAGAGGGTGGTTTGACGTTCTAGACGACTGGCTCAAGCGCGATCGCTTCGTATTCGTAGGTTGGTC
>NZ_JBALDI010000086.1:0-112344 GCF_036917395.1 Nostoc sp. | reverse complement strand
AACAAATGAGTTCGCCGAAATAACAAATGAGTTCGCCGAAATAACAAATGAGTTCGCCGAAATAACAAATGAGTTCGCCGAAATAACAAATGAGTAGGCGTAGCCAGCCGTAGGCATCGCCGAAATAACAAATGCGTTGGCGTAGCCCGCACTTCTCTACGAGACGCTGCGCGAACGACAAGCTCAGTGACCACCGTAGGTATCGCCATGATTGCAACAATTTAGCTTTGTTACGCCAGCGAAACACACTGCAAATCTTTGATAGATGAAGTTTTTCCGACTTGTGTGTACACCGTAGCCCTACTTGGGAGAGAGGGACTTCTTTCCGGCTCCCCTTCTCCCAAATTTGGGAGAAGGGGCTGGGGGATGAGGGTTTTTTCTTTTCATACGGAAAGAACTACAGTTTTCAAGGTGGACGCGGTTTATATGCTTTAGGGAGGTAGCGATGCCTACGGCGGTAAACTACGCCCCTTAGTCTCTGTATATTTAAGGTCAACGCGCTCTAGCAATGAAGTCAGACTTTGTGCTTAAATGCAGTTGCTAGGCAAATCTACCATCATATTTCACCCTAAACAGCATATGAGCGGCTTTGAAGCCAAGAATTTTTGGGAGCGATTAAATAATCTGGCGTTAGTCCGCTTTTTACTTTTAGTTGCTTCTGGCTGGGCAATTGTACAGCTTTTAGCCTACTTTGAAGCGGTCATTGTTATTTTTACATTTGCTGCAATTTTGGCTTTTTTACTCAGCTATCCTGTAGAATGGCTACGGCGTTTTTTGCCCCACGGTGTAGCTGTTGGTGTCGTTTTCTTGCTCAGTATTGTAATTATTGGCAGTCTGATAATTACTGTGGGCTTAACGGTTTTATCTCAAGGACAACAATTAATTGACAGTATAACTGGCTTTGTAAATTCTTTTATACCTGTATTAGAGCGACTAGAAGGCTTTTTACAAAACCGGAATTTGCAGATAGATTTAAGTTTTATTCAAGAACAATTACGAAACCAAGCTGTATCAAGTCTGGTTACTAGCTTGGCTGTTTTACAAGGATTCATGACGAATTTTCTTACTTTTATATTAATTGCAGTTGTGGCTTTTTTTATGTTATTAGATGGAGAAAAGCTGTGGAATTTTATCATAAAAATAGTACCAAAACAGCGCCGCGATAGATTTACAAATATAATTAGACGCTCCTTTCTGGGGTTTTTTAGAGGTCAATTGTTATTAAGTGCATTTCTCACAATTACGACTTTTGTAGTTTTTTTAATATTAAAAGTACCTTTTGCTTTGATATTGTCAGTGATTATCGGAATTGTTGATATCATTCCTGGTATAGGAGCAACATTAGCAGTAAGCACAGTAACTCTATTTGTCTTGTCTCAAGGTGTTTGGTTAGCATTGAAAGTCTTGATAGCTTGTATTGTTCTTCAGCAAATACAAGACAACTTGATTGCGCCTCGGATTATGCAAAATGCGCTGAATCTTAATCCTGTAGTGGTGTTTTTTGCTTTACTAGTAGGCGCTAGAGTAGCAGGATTATTAGGTGTTTTTATATCTATTCCGATCGCTGGAGTCATTGTATCTTTATTTGAAATTGATGAAATGAAATCTGAAGTTTAGTTAGGAATTTGGAGAGAGACGC
The DNA here is from genome assembly GCF_036917395.1 of Nostoc sp. GTDB lineage: Bacteria > Cyanobacteriota > Cyanobacteriia > Cyanobacteriales > Nostocaceae > Nostoc. The sequence continues at coordinate 110,705 of NZ_JBALDI010000086.1, read as the reverse complement.
GATTAATCGCGTCTGTACAAGAATTTGGAGAGAGATGCGATTAATCGCGTCTGTACAGGAATTTTGAGAGAGACGCGATTAATCGCGTCTGTACAAGAGTTGGAAGTAGTAATTAATGTAAAATAGTTGATTAGTCAATACAAATTGAGGAAGAATGTCGGATTTAAGAGCAGAATTAACAGAAATTTTGGATGAGGCAGAGTGGGAGTGGCTAATTCCTCATGTACAACGAGATGCAGTAATTTTGGTGGCACCTGATTTAAACTTGGTGGATGTTGGAGTAGCGATCGCTAGTGATAACATTCCATCAGTGGAACAGTGGATTGATCAGCAATTAATTACCAAACCCACGACAGTACAAGTAGGAGAATGGAATGGCGATCACAGTAAGCGATTTAATACCCTGATTGTTCAGCCTTACGTTTTGGTGAAGGAAATAGTCTCTGCTTAAATTAGTCCTGTGTTGTTTTCGATGAGAGTTGGTGTTGGGGTAGTTTCTAAAGAAAGATAGCTTGATGTGTCAGTTATTACTTGATTTTTGCTACGCACTAGCTGGCTAATTTGACTAAAGCAGAATTTTCTCCTTTAAGATTCATCCATCTAGGAGCTAGAATTGTTACGATAATTTCAGATTAGATGTTGAAACCTTGATCCAATCTGAAACCTTAGAACTATTAGAATGGCATCGCCTCTGCCAGCACCTTGCCACCTTTGCGGCAACTAAGCTGGGGGCGACAGCTGCGCGTCATCTGAAAATACCTGATTCTCAGTCCCAAAGCGAACAGTTGTTAGAGCAAACCAAAGAAATTTACCAACTGGAAACTCGCCTCACCACGGGACTGTCATTTGAGGGAATTCAAGATATTGGCGATTCCCTAGAACGGGCAGAACGCAGCGGAATTTTGACAGGGGATGAACTGTTAGCGATCGCCACCACCCTCGCTGGTGCCAGAAATTTGCGCCGTGTGATTGACAATCAGGAAGATTTGCCGATACTGACTGAGTTAGTTGCCGATTTGCGGACTTATCCAGAACTAGAACAGGAAATTCACCGCTGTATTGATGAACGGGCCCAGGTAACTGACCGCGCTAGTCAAAAACTGGGAGAAATTCGCACAGACTTGCGGCGATTACGTAGCCAAATTACTCAAAAGCTGCAAAATATATTACAAGCAAAATCTGGAGCAGTTCAAGAACAGCTAATTACCCAACGGAGCGATCGCTTTGTAATCCCGGTAAAAGCACCCCAAAAAGATGCCATCCCCGGTATTGTCCACGATACATCTACCAGTGGTGCCACGCTCTATGTGGAACCAAATTCTATTGTGCCTCTGGGCAACCAACTACGGCAGATAATTAGAAGAGAGCAAGCCGAAGAAGAAGCGGTTCGCCGCGTTTTAACGGAACAAGTAGCCGCAGTCAAACCAGATTTAGAGAGATTGTTAGCGATCGCTACTACTTTGGATCTGGCAACCGCTAGATCACGATATAGTTTCTGGCTAGGAGCTAATCCCCCGCGATTTATTCAGCGTCAAGAACGTGAAATTATTACCTTGCGGAATTTACGCCATCCTCTGTTAGTGTGGCAACAACAGCACGAACAAGGGCAATCAGTAGTACCTGTAGACTTGTTGATTAGTCCCCAAATTCGGGTAGTGACGATTACGGGGCCAAATACTGGCGGTAAAACTGTAACCTTAAAAACTTTGGGATTAGCAGCACTGATGGCCAAAGTGGGTTTATTTGTCCCCGCCCGCGAACCAGTGGAAATACCTTGGTTTGATCAGGTGCTAGCAGATATTGGCGATGAACAATCCTTACAGCAAAGTTTATCCACATTCTCTGGACACATCCGCCGGATTAGTCGGATTTTAGAAGCATTGGGGAACGGGGAAGCAGAAGGGGAACTTCCTACTTCTAACTCAGCACTCGTTTTACTCGATGAAGTTGGCGCAGGAACCGATCCAGTTGAGGGTAGTGCTTTAGCGATCGCCTTGTTGCAATATTTAGCCAACCATACCCAGCTAACGATCGCCACCACTCACTTCGGCGAACTAAAAGCCCTGAAATACGAAGATGATCGGTTTGAAAATGCCTCTGTAGAATTTGACGAAAGCACTCTGTCGCCTACTTACCGTCTGCTGTGGGGCATACCCGGACGTTCTAACGCCTTAACAATTGCCCTACGTTTGGGATTGAAGCCAGAAGTGGTAGAAGAGGCGAAAACTCAAGTGGGAGAGGCCACAGATGAAGTTAACCAGGTGATTGCTGGGTTAGAAGCGCAACGCCGCCGTCAGGAAACCAAAGCTGCGGAAGCCCAAAGTTTGTTGCAGCAAGCGGAACGTTTATACAAAGAAGTATCCGCAAAAGCCGCAAGTTTGGAGGAAAGGGAAAGCAGTTTGCGGGCTTCACAGGAAGTAGCAGTCAAACAAGCGATCGCTCAGGCAAAAGGTGAAATTGCCCAAGTGATTCGCCGCTTGCAGAAAGGTACGCCCACAGCCCAAGAAGCCCAGCAAGCCACCAATGCTTTGAATCAAATTGGCCAGCAATATCAGCCAGCAACGCCAGCAAAACCAAAAGTTGGGTTTATGCCTAAAGTAGGCGATCGTGTCCGCATTCCAAAATTAGGACAGATCGCAGATGTCATAACCGCCCCTGATGAAGATGGCGAGTTAAGCGTTCGGTTTGGGCTAATGAAGATGACTGTGAAGTTGCAAGACGTAGAATCTCTAGATGGTCAAAAAGCAGAACCAATCGTTAAACCCAAATCAGCCCCAGTAGCAGTCACACCACCACCGCAAAGTCCTCCAGAAATTCGCACCTCGCGAAACACCATTGATTTGCGCGGTAAGCGGGTGGCTGATGCCGAATACATTTTAGATAAAGCCATCTCGGAGGCGACAGGCCCAGTCTGGATTATTCACGGGTACGGCACTGGTAAGCTGCGACAAGGAGTTCACACCTTTTTGCAACAGCATTCCAGAGTGAACAACTACGAACCAGCAGAACAAGCAGATGGCGGCACTGGTGTCACCGTTGCTCACATCAAATAAAGTAGCAATAAATGTAACTATAGCGGTTCTCAATTGCATGGAATACAGACCACTGTAGGGGCACAGGATTCCTTTGCCCTTACCATGTGTTGCATTCAAACGATAACTGGTATATTTCATCACCCAAAGTTAGGATGAAGCAGAAGTTACAGAATAAAAACAGTATGAAGACCAAGATTTTACCTTTCATTGGAGCTTTTAGCTTTTTTACTAATAGCCCAGCTTGTGCTGAGTATATAGGTGCAGCAAATATCTCAGAGCAAACTGATAGGGTTTACTACATAATGGTGCAAGGTAAAAATCCAGAAACTCTAGCTAATAAAGGTGGAATACTAACATGGACAGACGTGGCTTTTGGTACTGGAATGGCCGCAGTAAGTTATAAATGTGCTGAAAAAAACGTAGCAGCCGATACTTATTTTTATGTACTATACACAATAGGCAAACACAATGGGTGGTGGCAGGTCAATTGTGATTACGCACATAAGGTAGTAAGTGAATTCGGAAAAGATTCTGATGGAGTGCTGATGTTGCTAAATCAGGAAGGACGTAAAGAGTTCTTACATCCTTTATTAATTACTACTAAACAGCAAGCTAAGAACTTCCAAAGACGAAGACAAAATTTTTAGGATGGCAATATCTAGGGGCGTGAGTAATATGAAAGTGGCTAGAGTTGTCGTTGTGGAACAGCTCAACTCTGCTACATTAGCCCTTTTTAATCATCCTATTTTTTTGGCGAAGGTATTGTACTCAGTGAATTATCTATAACCCAACACACTTCAATTAAGCATTTATTCCTTGTCTTCCTTTGCGTTCTCTGAGTCCTTGGCGATTCTTTAAAAAAATTGACTTTGACAAAGACTTAAGCCTTAAGTAAACCATATTGTGTTGGGGAAATCTTCGAGAGCAAAATATCACTAACACCAAGCGTATGTTCTGGAACTTTGGTGATTACTAGCGAAAGGTTATCAGCATAGCCATTATTCATATTTTACTTACTTTTTAGATGTACTATCATGTTGATTCAGAACAAGACAAGATTAGGAAGTTTTCTACCTGTGATGGTCTAATTTGACTAATTGCTTTTTGACCAATGCTTGTTTTTTCTTCAAGATTAAAGCTACACCTACAGCCAGTAAAATTCCACCCGCACCCTGATGTTCGGGAACAGAAGTAGAGGGGGCGCTAAATCCATACTTTGCCAAAATTCCTTGCCCTTTTTGTGAGAGGATATATTCAGCTAATTTTTCCCCATCAGGATCAGCGTTTTTCAGTGTAGTCAATCCATAATTAGCTTTTGTTGCTAAATATTCGGGTAATTCTACTATTTGCAGATTGTCACCACCTTTTGTTGCTTGGGCAGTCTTCCCACTGGTGTAATAAGCTAAAAAGATATCTGCTTGTTTTGTTTCTTCTAGAAAGTAGACTAAATTATTTTTGCCATTAGGAACTATAGGAGCATTAGGATTACCACCTACTAACTGCAAAGCTTTATCCTTCAGAATTTGAGAGTTACCAGGTGTAATCTGATTAGCCTTGTCAAATATCTGCCATGCATAGGTACCAGATGGATCTGCTACAGGGGTTGAGGTTCCCAACTTTATTTCAGGTTTTAGCAAAAAGTCTAACAAATTATCTGATGTGATACCAAGTCCTGATCTGACAACAGCAGTCATGCGATTGCTAGTGAAGTTCACTACAGGTTCACTTAAACCTTCTTCAAACAATGTCTGAGGGTTATCAATATCTGCACTAGCAAAAACATCTGCGGATTTTCCAGTTTTGGAGAATTCTTGTTCTATAAATTCTCGTGTTAAACCAGACGGGCCAAATCTCGTTTCTACTGGAATCCCATATTTATCGTTAAAAGATTCAGCTACTTCTGTGAGGCTATCTCGCAAACTACCAGCAGCGTATAGCTTAAGGGCGAATGCCTGAGTTGGCATAGTCACACCGATAGCACAAGCTATCAGTGAAAAGGCAAAAAAATGCTTTTTCATATTTGTTATATTATTGCGTTGCTATTATTACTCAGTGAATTATCTGTAACTCATACTTAAGCATGGGTTTTGGTAAATGTCTAAACTATTCACCTCTGCTCATCAACTTTATAAATGAGTTCTGATATGTGCGTGGTTTACGGTTAGAGCTATAGTACCAACTAAGTTGGACAAAATCAATTGGCCAATATCTTCAAACGCTGACTTTATCAAATTCAGGATTTAGGCATTAAAAACCTGAAACCTCGTTCCCCCCTCAGTCCCTCACCCCCAACCCCTCTCCAAATTGGGAGAGAGGGGAGCCTTTGATTAATTTCCCCTTCTCCCAATTTTGGGAGAAGGGGTTAGGGGATGAGGGCAAAACATTCTCACAAAGCGGGTTTCACCTTAAGTTGACCAGATGCAAGTCCTTGTACCCCTACAAATGTACAAATAATTTTGGATAATTTATTTTTTGTTAGTTCCTAAGAGGCTGCACAAAAGCGAAACTGAGGTGGAATGCTAGAAAAGCAAGAAGCACCTTTAGCAAACAGGCAAAAGATTTGTATAGTAATTATGTATACATGAAAACCAAGTAATAAACATCAAGAAATTTCAAAATTTAAAACCGCAAATAAATTAGGAGGTATTCTAGATAATTACTTAGCGATAATTCGCGGTTAGAATTCTTAATATTGTTTATTTATACTCTTGTACGGAGCTAGCAGCGAAAATCGGGTAAACCTTAACTAGAATTGATAATTTTTTACTTTGTCAAAAATAAATTTTCATCTAGAGTAGGACAAAGATACCTGTTGTTTACCACATAGAAAAAGCTACCTGAAGCCTCTGGCTCAGAGCTATGGGAAACCAAGCTTGATGCTTAAGAGTCTGGTTTCAAAATGGGTAACAGCAACATCCCCTATCAGCTTGATCACCTATGCTAAAAGTTATGCACTCGGCCGCCAACTCAGCCACTCCAAATTCCCAGTGGGAGGATTTAATCAAGCTTCCAGCCCCAAACACAGTTCAATGGGATAATATCAAAACCCAATTAGATTTGGTGCTGTTGGCGCTAGAAACCTTAACTGGCATTGGTTCAGAGGCTATGCTTTCGGCGGCAACTGATCTGAATTTAGAGTCAAGAGTGCCAGACCGCGTAGCTTTATGGCGACTGCGCCAATCAAATCCTCTACGTAAAGGTCAAGGAGGGCGAAAAAAGCTAGATGTCGAAGAAGCGCGATCGCTTGTTCTGATCATCTGCTATTTAGCCAAACAGCACCAGGAATTGATTCGCCGCGCTGTCGGTCTGTTGGAACAAATGGCAGAAAATAACCGGGAACCTCACCAGGCTGCTTTACTTGGAGATTATATTGATGCTTTTTGCAACACCTACCAGGAGCGGATGGAAGAGGACGAGCAAATCTCAACGGATTTACTTACTAACCTGGCACTAAAACTGCTTGTAGATTTACTTTTTTACAGTGCTTCTGGTGGGCATCGCCGTCTCTGGCTAGCACTTATAGACCGTTCTACAAAATTTTAAATTTTAGATTGGAAATTCCTCAACCAAAATTCGCTCATGAAAGTTTGCAAGATTAGAAAACCCTTTTGATGGTCGTTAGTTCTTGGGCGAGCCACTATCAGCACTGCTTCCTCCTTACACCCCAGTTTGCATAATGCAAAAAACCTGACAAAGTTCTGAGTGGAGGAATCCGCCGTTTCGACTTTTCTTTGCAAGCAACTGGCTCAACTTTTTGCAAAATCCCAAATAGTCTTCCTCGCAGTTCCTGCTATGCCTCTATCAAATTCTGTCATTCGTCGCTACACACCCCCTACTTGCACGCTAGAAGTATTCGCGCAAAGCTCACCTTTGTCCCGTTGGATGGGGAAAACTGTCCTCAAGCACCTAAGCTTTGAGCTACGTTTTGATGATCCCCGATTACCAGAAGAAAACAGAGTTCCAATTCGGGGCGATCGCGATCAACTTGAAGCCTTATGTGATGCAGTCACAACTTACGTACAGCAGTTCCTCCAACAGTCTCCAGAAAGCTTTTGGGTCAGTTTCTCCAGTACCCAGGAGTCAACCACAGCATTGGGTGAGCCGGAATTAAAGTCCTCAACAAAAACATTAAATTCCTTTAGTACCCAGATTCCAGGGGCAAATATTCACTTAGAACCAAGCAGCTATTTAACTCACAACTTATTTCTCGGTTCTCTCGCCAACCACTCATCTGGCCCCGTAATTCAACTCACTCTGCTGCAACTATTTGATTTGGCAAGTGCTTTAGATGAATACTTGACTGATGTTATGGCACTCCCAACTCTCAACAGCACTTCGACTCTGAGGTTCCCTGCTTGGGCACCTGTTGCCGCAGTATTAGTATTAGGTGTAGGTTTTTTACCAGTTACTTGGCAATATGCTAACAACATTAGGGAAAAGCAACAGCAGCCAGTCAAAACAGCAGATTCAGCAGCGGTAAAGACTGCTTTAGAACCTTCATCCTCACTAAACTTCCCTACGCCTCAACCCGGACTTACCACTCCATCAGATAATTTGCTGGGTTCCACCCCTCCACTTCCCACATCTAGTTTGCCCCAAGCACCTCTAACAGCCCCTAGTTCCAGTTTTTCTACACCGCCACCTTTATTTCCAAATAATGCACTGACTATACCTCAGAGCAAGACTTCAACCCTTCCTACCAATCGAGCGATGCCAACTCTTGGAGACGCTTCGCCAACGGCGAGCTTCTCTACGAGACGCTCCGCGAACGCTAACGCACCATCCAGCAAAATCCCAGGTCAGGAAATTGCCATATTACCAAATCTTGGACAGAACCTTACAGGATCAAGTCCCCAAGCTGGTGCTCTCCCTCTGCGGCGCAATTTGCCACCTAGACTATCTTCTAACGCAGGCAGCTTACCAACTAATATCTCACCAGTCGCCCCCCCGTCTCTTGACATCATACCCAATAATAATCGTGGCAATACCTCTACCCAACCCTCCCCACTAAACTCACAACAACTAGACGAAACAATCAATTCCCTACAACAACCTTCTCCTGGAAAAAAACCTGCTTCACAACTTCCCTCCTCTAGAACTGCCCAGAATAATCCCTTTATCGATCAATTAGGGGACGGACGCAAACCCCCTACATCCACACAAGTAGCTACTGGCACCTTATTTGATACACCTCAAGTAGCAGAAGCTAGAGAATATTTAAGAAAGCGTTGGCAACCACCCACTGGACTAGGACAAACATTAGAGTACAGTTTGATAGTCAGTATTGACGGTACGGTGGAACGAATTTTTCCCCTCAATAAGGCAGCAAGAGAATTCGTTGATAACACTGGGATGCCTGAAGTTGGTAAACCTTTTGTTTCCGCCAATCCACGCGGACAAAATCTCAGAATTCGAGTTGTTCTCAGTCCTGATGGCAAGGTACAGACTTTTGCAGATGAATAAGTAAACTAATCTGTTTCATCTGAGATATTACACTAGTCCCAATAACCACCTAGTAATTCATTACTAGGCTAGCTAAAGTCATCTTTAAATGACTAGTAAACGGTTTTAGTCCACTTAAGTGGACTTGGGCTATTAGCCTTTGACAAAAATATTGCGGGACGTGTGGAATCCGAAGCGGGCTAGTTGGCTTACCCTGAATACTGAAAGATTTCAGTTTAATGCCACTTCTAAAACTGGTACAAATCTAGTACCAGTTTCTATTTACTCCAATTGCTCTTGAGCTTACCTTTTGGAGTCCAGTTACCAAACTGGTCTTATTATTGATACCAGTAAACCTACCAATCAATACAATTACTGTTAACACCAATTCTCCAAAATAAAACTACAGATACAAGTCTGGAAACCCAGATTAAATCTGACGCCTCTTAATTCCGAATTCCGTTAGCGTAACGGTAGCGAGTCCAAGAATGCAAGAGCGTCTCGTAAAGAGCGTGATTCTGAATTGGTATAAATCACCCAGATAAAAGGTAGGAAATATGCAAACAGTTGGTACTCAAAAAGATAGTGCAGCTTGGATTATTCAAACTTGGGCAGCCTTTATACTTTCTATTTCTATGACCACTTTCGGTATTATAAACTTGCCTGTGGATAGCTGGGTGAAAGGCTTTATGGGCATGGGTTTAGCTTTTTCTCTTGGCTCAACTTTTACTTTGGCGAAAACTACTAGAGACTTGCATGAAACTAGAAGATTAACCGCCAGGTTAGACGAGGCGAAAGTAGAAAAATTGCTTTTACAACATGATCCTCTAAATTTCAAATGAAGGGAGTTAGAGCAATTTTGGATTAAAAGACTTTACCAAAAAGCTGTTTCACGAATATCAAACAATATTACCTTTTGGCATTTGATGTAATATAGACATCAGAAATTAACTATATAGCGAAAAACAAAAGGACTGGATATACCAGTCCTTTATTATATTAATTTAATGTTTTTATCTTAATAACGGGATTTTTTGGTCTTTAACTTTTGCTTTTTACGCCGACGTTCGCTAGCAACAACTGCCTGTTCTACCGGATAACCCACTAGGGGAATTACCTGATATTTGCGCTCGTCTTCTAACTTTTTCAGTTCAGTGTAATCAACCCAGTGAATGCAATCAACCGGACAAGTGTCAATTGCTTCTTGGATAATTTCCTCATTGTCCCCATCTTGCCGAACTACGCGCGATCGCCCGTAATCTGGTTCAATGTAAAAGGTGTTACGCGCAACATGAGCGCAATGCTTGCAACCAATACAGGTGATTTCGTCAACATAAACACCATTTTGGCGCAGTACACCGCCTAATTCCGGTTCTAAACCAGAACGTTCTGGGGCATCCCGTAAAAAACCCCCTAATTCTGGTTCCAAACCGGAACGGTTGTCAACTTCTTCTTCCGGCGACGGCAGAAAATCAGCCATTACGCACTCCAGCGCTGTACTACCAGGCGAATTGAACCATCTTCATTTTTTTGTTGTTCAGAGACTTGAAAACCAACACGAGCGGTTTCTTTCACAACTGTTTGATAAGCATAGCGCTGCGTTACCTGGCGCAAAAATCCATCCACAGATAGGTCTTGCTGCCAATATTGCAAGTCAGCCACCAGTTCATATTCCAAGCCATTCCATCTAAAGCCGATGTCATAGCCATTTTCCTGCTCAATACTAACTTCGGCAGGATGGGTTTGACCGCGATAGCCACGGACTTCGCGTGGGCCGGGTTTCCAGTCTACGCCCAATTCAGTCAAAGCATCTTTCAAAGAATCAAGGTTACGGATTTGAGTCTTAATTTGGCTAAAGTGTGACATGGTGGTTGTAAATTAATAACATTAAACTACTGTGAAAACTTACCAATCGCTGTAAGTGGTGTGTGTATTCGCCATATTAGATTGCTGCACCTTAGCGGCGAAATATTCTGAGGTTGGCTCATGATTAAGTACTTGCCCCAGCTGTGCCTCTATTGCTGCTGTAACTTCAGCGCAAGAAGCACCCACAATGCCAGTGACTTTCTCTTGTACCCGACCGTCTGGATAGATTATGAACTCTAATGTCTCCATGCTCTTGGCCAACCACGATAAGTACGCTTAAATTGTACTGCCTTAGCAGAAGGCTACAAATGTAGCCGTAGGAACATTTTTACTTAGATACAAACTTGCCATTTGCTAAATAATGTTCCATCTTACAACATATATATCTCAAAATCTTTACAAAAATTATTAATTTTGTTAGCAGGCACATCAGTCTTTAGTTAGTCTCTCTTAACCTCATCGATTAGTCAAGGTAACTACTGAAGTTTGCTAAGTAAGCTGCAAAAGTCCTAAAAATAAGCATTAGGCGTAGTCTAGCCACCAATACAATTCATAAAAATATAAAATTTATTGAAAAGTTTTGTCATTACCTTTAAATTTACCTTATTCTCTTAAGGTTTTCCAGGTAGATTAAATGCAGCGCAGTGTTAGTCTACAGCAAAATAGTGGGTATCGTAGGCATTGCATTAGGTCTTTGAGATAGTGGCTTTACCTGGCATCGGGTGTGAAGGGATTTTTAGACTGCGATCGCCAGAATATAAAAATAGTATAAGTTTTAAACAAAAGTAAATTTTGGGTTTTCTTGGATCAACCCAAGTTATGAGCAGACGATCGCTTGATGATAGATGTGTAATATGCGTAGGCGTAGCCCAATTAGGAAAGTCCCACTTCAATTACCTCACCAGGAAGGATGGCATTTAGCGATTTTTGTACATCTGGTATGAGCGGTATTAAATCAGGAAGACGATTTTTGGAGGCGATCAGCACAATAACTGCAACTCCTGCTTGTTCTAAGTTTTGCTGGTATCGCAAATTTTGATCTGTAGTCAGTAGAATGGTGAAACTTTGTTGTTTCATTAGTTGTAAAAGTTCACCATTCTTTTTGCCTGACCATCCCATCTCGACAACTGTGCGTACTTCGTAATCTTTGAGTTCACGTTTGAGAGGACGTGGAACACATTCATCAAGCAGGATTCGCATAAGCAGTTAGCATTTCTTTTGCTAATTCCAGTGCTGCGATCGCTTGCTCACGGCTAACACTGGGAAAATGATCTAAAAACTCATTTAGCGAATCACCTGCTTCTAGATAATCAAGCAAGGTCTTAATTGGTACGCGAGTTCCAACAAAAACAGTAGTTCCCCCTAATATATCGGGGTCACTGTGAACAATACGCGATGTTGGTACCATAACAACTATAGGCATTTATTTGTCAATATTTCGCTATGATCCTAACTCGGAATTACTGCTACTGGAACCGTAGGCGGATCATCGTCGTAGATATGGGACTCTATATTTATTAAAATATCGCTCTGGGCACTACAATAGGCGATCTGTTTGTTCGATACTTACGATCAACCCATAATACGAGATGAGTAAGATGTTCTGGCAGACCTAGATAAACTCGTTCAGGTTCTCTATGAACTCTTTTGTTTTGTCTCACCGAATGCACTGGAATTCTAGCCCCTCTTGCAGATATTAAAAGCTGTTCTTGTTGAGACTTTCTCTTTTGTTGTTCTTGCTCTTCTGCTTCTTTTCGCTCATGGATTCGGTGGTTGCGCTCTTGATTAAACTCATCTCGACAAAGCTGTCCAACCAAAGCAAGTGTGACCTGATCTAACCATTGTGGGATCGAGTTATCGATATTGCGCCATAGATGCTCAATGTGGTTAACTAGATCATTTCGCTGCTGATCGGGAATATCTTTTGCATCTAAGCAAATCCTGCTTACCTTTTCGCCTTCGCTACGATCAATTTCGTACCAGAAGTTAAGATTCGCAGACGAGCCAGCATCTAATTATCGTGCTAACTCTGAGTAATTATGTTTGACTTTTGTCATGTGAAACCAAACACCTTTTCTCTGTCTATCAATGCTCTTAAATATGCGAATTACAAAACCAAATCCCCTCGCTGTATTGTATTCCCTAACATAGCCAAATTCTATTTCCACTACTTCAACTCCTCAAATTTAAAGCTGGATGAAATATAAATGAGGTTCATAGTGATAATGTACCCAAAACTATTGATTGGCTAACTTTATTTACACAAGAGTGGTTTACAAAAGGCATTAAAACAGGCAGTTCGGAAAGCGATTAAAAAACGAGTTGGCTACGATACATTTCGCCACAGTTTTGCAACAGACTTACTACAAAATGGCTATGATACAGCACTGTATAAGAATAGGGAGCAAAAGATGATTGATGAAGGTCGTGGTCGCATGGTTGCAGATAGGGTAAATCTCAGCTACACAGGGATTTTAGGAATCTTGGTTGAAGCTAAAACAGGACTTACGCAAGAACTCTCTGAAACTCTTATTCCTTTGTGTCCTTTGCGTCCTTTGCGGTTCGTTTTATCATGATTTTGCGTAAGTCCTGTAAAAGTCAAAAGCTAATTTCTGCTGTGAAACCTCTGTTAAATGCTCTGATTAACCAAGCAGGATTCTGGTGGTTGAACCTTTATACAAGAGGGTTTTGCAGCCTGTTGATGAAAAGTAATTTTTGATACTGTACAAGTAGCTTACATAAAAAAACATCAGTCAGCCAAAGAACCCAGGATAATGAATCATAATTAACTTCTATAGCTTTGAGCTATCAGCCATCAGCCACCAGTTACAAGCCGGAAGCTGAGATGCAGAATGCTAAAGGCTTTTGATTCAAATTAACTAATTGACTATGAATTCCGAAAAAGTCAAAAATTCTCTAAATATTTCGCCAGCTATCCGCGTAGGAGTACTAGGTTTCGGCGGACTCGGACAAGCTGCCGCTAAGGTACTTGCTGCTAAACAGGAAATGATTTTAGTCGCAGCAGCAGATCATAAAGGCTACGCTTACGCTGCTGATGGTTTAAATACTCAAGAATGTATCGCCACCTACCAGTCCCAAGATTCGGTAGGTCACTTAGAGCCAGTTGGTACGTTAACAAATCAAAGTATTCAGGATGTAATTGAAATAGCTCAACCTGTGGATGGGTATTTTCTGGCTTTACCTAACCTACCAAATGATTTTATTCCCTCTGTAGCCAAGCAGTTTATCAAATCTGGTTGGCGTGGTGTACTAGTGGATGCGATTAAGCGCACCACTGCTGTGGAACAACTACTAGCAATGAAAGAAGAACTGCAAGCAGCCGGAATTACGTACATGACAGGCTGTGGTGCTACGCCTGGACTGTTAACCGCCGCCGCCGCTTTAGCCGCTCAAAGCTACGCCGAAATTCATCAAGTCGAAATTACCTTTGGGGTGGGAATTGCCAACTGGGAAGCTTACCGCGCCACCGTTCGGGAAGATATTGGCCATATGCCTGGTTACACAGTAGAAACTGCTAAAGCGATGACTGATGTTGAAGTAGAAGCACTACTAGATAAAACTAATGGCGTGCTTACTTTGACGAATATGGAACACGCTGATGATGTGATGCTAGAGGTAGCAGGAATAGTGGGGCGCGATCGCGTTACTGTTGGTGGTGTAGTCGATACTCGTAATCCCAAAAAGCCCCTTAGCACCAACGTTAAGGTAACAGGGCGCACCTTTGAAGGGAAGATTTCCACCCATACCTTTACCCTGGGAGATGAAACTAGCATGGCAGCTAATGTCTGCGGCCCTGCCTTCGGCTATCTCAAAGCTGGTAAGCAATTGCATCAACGCGGCATCTATGGAATATTCACTGCTGCCGAAATTATGCCCCAATTTGTTAGGTAATAGTTAGGAGTTAGGAGTTAGGAGTTAGGAGTTAAAAACCTAAACTTGAGACTTAAAAATCTTTAGCTTTATTCAGAATTTGCAATTTTAAACTCTTAACTCTTCACTTTTAACTCCTAACTTTTTTTAAGCTGGTGGAATTTGTGGAGAGAAAATATCTGTGGAATTATCCTCAAGCAGCAAATCTGGCGTTTGCATAATAAATGGAAGTTCGGCTCCTATGAGTCCTCGTTGGATGCGTTCTAAAGTATCACTAAAAACTACAAACAGAGGATATATACTATTAGCTCCCTCACTCAAAATATGACTGTGACGGAGAGGCATTAGCCACTCATAATCATTGTCCAGCCAAACTTGGGTTTGTCGCCAACGTCCTAACAAATCAGAAAAGTCTTCGTGAGCACGATGAATAAAGATTAAAATTTCTGCTCCTGTTTTAATTTTCCACTCTGGATCACACATCAAAATTGCCACATCACAGGATAAGCAAATCGTTTGTGGGGGTGTTGTAGGAGTGTTGCGAAGACGGACAATTGGTAAGGGAATAGTAATGACACTTTCATCTGGACGGCGCAGACTGGGAATCATCTCTAAGTATGGCCGATATTGCTTTAGTAAGGCGATCGCAGCTAGATGATTGCTATATTCTGCCAAACTTGCTTCGTAGTGAGATTTTTGCACAGTCATAGTTGATTAAATAGTTAGGAGTGAGGAGTTAGAAATAAAATTAAGTAGTTAAGAGTTAAGAATGAGGATAAAAAATAAAGAGTTTAAACTCTTAACTCCTAACTCCTAACTCTTAATCCCCTATCCCAACGTTTCAAATACCTTAAACATAGGCAGATACATCGCTAGTAAAATGGTTCCAACCATTCCCCCTAAAACTACAATCATCACTGGTTCCAAAATGCTGGTCATTGCTTTTACTGCCTGCTCAACTTCATCTTCATAGAAATCGGCAACTTTCATCAACATTGCATCTAATTCTCCAGTTTCTTCTCCGATACTAATCATCTGAATTGCCATAGCCGGAAAAACGCCATCATTTTCTTGTAAAGCAATGCTAATCATACCTCCTTGTTGAATCTCAAGGCGGGCTGCATCTATGGCATTAGCAATCACTTGGTTTCCCGATGTATCTCGGACAATTTCTAAGCAAGTTAAAATTGGCACACCTGAACGAGTCAAAGATCCAAAAGTTCTGCTAAAGCGGGCAACCGAAGATTTTTGAATTAAGTCGCCAAACAACGGTACTTTCAGGGAAAGACGATCAATTGTTAAGCGACCACCAGGAGTTTTACCGAATTGTGAATAGGCAATTTTCAGTCCGACAATAATAAAGAGAAGGATGACAGCATTCGGACTTCTCAAAAATTTACTAGCATTCATCAAGAATAGCGTTAGAGGTGGTAATGTAATTCCGATTTGTTCAAAAATCGTGGCAAAAATGGGAATAAGAAAAATGGTCATGCCGAGAAAGATAGCAACTGCGATAAAACCCACGACTATTGGATAAGACAATGCTGATTTGATTTGGTTTTGTAAGCGGGCAACATCTTCTAATAACTTGGCTAAACGATTCAATACTTCGTCTAAAACACCACCAATTTCGCCAGCTTGAATCATACTCACATATAATCCATCAAAGCAGTCAGGATGCTTCCGCATTGACTCTGAAAGATTCATTCCACTTTGAACATCGATGCTAATTTCTACAAGAGCTTGTTTTAGTTTAGGGTTACTACACTGTTCAGAAAGTACCCCCAGGCTTCTAACGATCGCAACTCCCGCATTCATCAAAACGGCAAATTGACGGGAAAAAACGGCTTTGTCTTTCACAGAAACCTTAACTAAGGAAGTCTGGAATTTTTTTAAGTCAAAATTTAGCTGAAATCCTTGAGATTGTTTGAGTTCTTGGACTACAAAACCTTGTTCTCTAAG
Source organism: Nostoc sp. (assembly GCF_036917395.1). Lineage (GTDB taxonomy): Bacteria > Cyanobacteriota > Cyanobacteriia > Cyanobacteriales > Nostocaceae > Nostoc. Next base: position 94,509 of record NZ_JBALDI010000086.1, on the reverse strand, counting down.
ATTAGTACGAGCTTGTACTAAGGATTCGGCAACAATTTTTTCTGTTCGGGATTTTCCTTGAGAATCCCGAACACGGGCAACGTAGTTTGGCATAAATAAATTCAAAATTCAAAATTCAAAATAGTTAAGGGTTTTTCATCCCTTTCATCTCCCCTAACCCCAGTTCCTTTAATGCGCTCTGGCAGCCGCACCGGGTTTTGCACCTGCTGCCTGCGGTGTAGCAGTACCGATGAGACGTTGGATTTCATCTGGCTTAGAAGTCTTAGACATCGCAGCTTCAAAGGAGATCGTTCCTGCTTTGTAAAAATCGGCTAGAACCTTCTCCAAAGTTTGCATCCCCAATTTGCCGCCAGTTTGAATAGCTGAGTAAATTTGAGATGTTTTGCCTTCTCTAATCAAGTTGGAAATAGCGGGAGTGACAATCAGAATTTCTTGAGCCATCACCCGACCATACTCACCGGGTTTAGGGTTTTTCTTGGACACCAAGGTTTGGCTAAATACCCCCACTAACGAGTTAGACAATTGCACCCGCACTTGAGTTTGTCTTTCATGGGGGAAAACGTCGATAATCCGGTCAACTGTCTGTGCAGCCGAACTGGTGTGTAGCGTGCCAAATACCAAGTGTCCTGTTTCTGCTGCGGAAATCGCCAAAGAAATCGTTTCCAAATCGCGCATTTCTCCCACCAGAATAATATCTGGATCTTCCCGCAGGGCTGCTTTCAAAGCATTAGCAAAGCTCTTAGTATCTTCACTCAGTTGTCGCTGGTGAACCAAGCTTTTAATTGGTTCGTAGACAAATTCAATTGGGTCTTCCACCGTTAAAATATGCTCCGCCTTGGTGCGGTTAATCAAATCGATCATTGCCGCTAGGGTAGTTGTCTTGCCAGAACCTGTAGGGCCTGTCACTAGAATTAGTCCTCTGGGCTTATCGCACATTTCCCGCACAATATCTGGCAGACCTAATTTTTCAAAGTTAGGAATTTTAGAACTTAATGCCCGTAAGCAAGCAGCATAAGCACCACGTTCTTTATAGACATTGACCCGGAAGCGAGCTAAACCCTTAACACCATAAGAACAATCCAACTCCCAGGTCTGCTCCAAGGTTTTACGTTGGGTGTTGTTGAGCATACTAAAAATCAGCCTTTGACATTGATCAGCTGTTAATACATGCTCACCGATGGGGGTGAGTTTGCCACTGATGCGGAAGTAGGGAGGTAAACCTGCGGATAAATGCAAATCTGAGCCACCCATTTCAATCAACTGCTCCATCAGGTCTTCAATCATCATTTCCATAGTTCTGCTTCCTTTTGATGTTTGTTTAGTTCATAGTCCAAAGTAATAACTCTTGAACGCCAGATGCTTCTCCCTACAGCCCTTCTCCTTACGGCGAACGGGCATCCTACGGCAGGCGCTAGCCTCTCACGAATGGAAGAAGACCGCGCTGGCTCCCCTTGACCTATGATTAGTCTTGAAAACGAGATGTCATACAGTAGGGACAATCCAGCCATTCTGGTTTCAATGTGGCATCGCAAGTCCGGCAGGTAAGACCAGTCTTGCGTTTGGCTTTTAACTCGGCTTCCAAACCAGTATCAGTAAATGTCACTCGTTCTACTTCTTCTAGAGTGGTAGCACCTTGGCGCACTAAGTCCAAACTGTAAGCCAGCAAGGTTTTCATGCCCTCTTCTATTGCCACTTCCTTAATCCGTTCTGTGGGTGCATCTTCGTTGATGAGAGTTTGCAGGTTTTCGGTAACTCGCATGACTTCATAAACACCACAACGCCCTTTGTAGCCGACACCATTACACGCTGGGCAAAGTTGATTTTTGGCTTTGGCTTCTGCGATCGCTTCTAATGTCAAACTGTTAGCTTTGTAAAAGGTGACTCCGACATCTGAGGAAGCTGATAGACCATAGCGAGCCAGTTCTTTGATCGTAGGAGTGTAGGGAATGCGACATTCAGAACATACACGCCGTACCAAACGTTGAGCTAAAACGCCAATCAGCGAACTAGAAACCATGAAAGGCTCAATACCCATTTCTCCCAAACGAGCGATCGCTCCTGGGGCATCATTGGTATGTAAGGTAGTTAATACCAAGTGACCCGTCAAGGCAGCCTCAATTGCTGTTTTTGCCGTTTCTTTATCCCGCGTTTCACCCACTAGCAGCACATCTGGATCTTGCCGCAAGAAAGCCCGCAATGCGGTAGCAAAATCCAGCCCTTTTTCCCGAATCACCTGTACTTGAGTAATTCCTGGAAGGCTGTACTCAATTGGGTCTTCCACAGTACTGATATTAATACCGGGATCATTCTTTTCTGATAGTGCAGAATACAGCGAGGTTGTTTTCCCAGAACCAGTTGGCCCAGTCACCAAAATCAGACCAAAGGGACGGCTCACCATATCCTGGACAATTCGTAAAGTCTCTGGATCAGTAATTAACTTATTCAATCCTAGTTGGGTGGAGGAGTTATCCAAAATCCGCAGCACCACCTTTTCCCCGTAACGACTGGGTAAGGTGCTCACGCGGAAGTCTACTTTACGTCCCTCAAACATCCTCCGGATGCGTCCATCTTGGGGTATACGTCGTTCAGCAATGTCTAGATTGGAGATGATTTTAAATCGGGCTGTCAGCGCCGGGATGATTTTTTTCGGTAGGGGGGGGAAAGCTTCACCCAGTACCCCATCTTTCCGAAAGCGAATGCGTAAGTTTTCTTCTTGCGGTTCGATGTGAATATCAGAAACCTTCTCGTGCAAAGCTTTAGCCAGGATTCTGTTGACTAGGTTGATGACTGGGGCATCCTCTGCACCCTTCATCGCCGCACCTAGATCAGCCTCCATTTCTTCAGGAGCATCCTGAATATCGAGATTTCCGAGGTTTTCTAAATCCTGATTAATATCTGTAAACTTTGCTTGTTCCAGGTGCTTTTGCCGAACAGCCATTTCATCCAGGTATTGGTTGATTAGCTGCTGGTAGTCTTCCTGTGTAATCACCATGCGCTGCAATGCCAAGCCTTGGGGACGCAAGATGCGGTTCAGGTCATCGGAAGCCTCTAGATTATCTGGAGCGACCATCGCCACTAAAACTGAGGGCGGGGTTTGGTCTTCGTGTTTCGACAGTGGTACTAAACGATGGCGACGACAGATATCTACTGGAATGAGGGTTTCAATCAGGTTCCCGATTATCGTGTTGCCAAGCTGGTTGACTTCTGGATCGAGGAATTCAACACCGTATAGTATTTTAAGTTCAAATAGCTGCTGTTTTTTATATTGCCTGAGCAACTCAGGCGATAGTTGTTGCCCAGTGATTGACTCTAGTACTTCAGTTAAGGGTCTGCCAGATTTGCGGCTTTCAATTAGTGCCTGCCTCATCTGTTCGGTATTGGCATAGCCAGATTGCACTAGCTTGTTGCCGAAAGGCGAAAACTCTGTTCTGGTAGTTAGAGCGGTACTGCGCCGTTGTGGTGACAAGTAAGTCATAAATGAGCAATTGATTTGGAAAACCTCTGCTTAAAGTATTCCCCTACTGTGAGACAGAATTCTCATTTACCAAAAAGTCCTAGTGCAGGCAAAAGTTTGCCTACCTTTCACAAGGGGCTTAACAAGCGATTTTGCCCCAAGTCTTGTTAATTGAGATGGTAAGTAATTTGGCCTAAATAAAGCAAACTATATAAAGAAAAATAAAGCTTTGTAATTTGCTTGTAGTAAGCGCTTCAACGCTAAAAGGCTTACTACAAGGGTTTAATTTTTTACACAAACTTACTTAGCTGGATTTGAGCCAAGCTCTACTAGTCACTAAACTTCTGATCTGCGGTTTCGGTTGTTCAGAGTTATCGCTAAGTGTTGAGTCAAAAAGAAGCAATAGTAGAGAAAATTGAAACTCCTGACTCGCTCAATCAACAAACCTTCAGTCATAGGGTAGAAGCCAAGATTCAAAATATATGACTCAGCACTCAACACTTAGCACTTTTGAAGGAATGACAATATTTGATAAATGGTTAAATTTTAAGTAGTAATTCCTGAAAAAACTAACTCATGAATAAGATGAGGAGCGAATCACATTCAGCACCACTCTTCCAAATTACTTACTCCTAGATGTACACTACTCGTTCAGGTTACCGCCTTAGCGACTTCCAAAAATTAAATTACTCAATTCCTGTAATCCAATACGACTATCCGATTTCTTCTCCCCCTGCAACGCCAGCTCCCCCTGCTTACCAAAACGATTGATTATTTTTTTATTTGGAAGTCCCTTAGTGGCGTCTAGGCTAACGTGTTCACCATTTGTCACAATAAGAGGACGGTGACATCATTTCCAGGAACTTGTCGGCAACAAAATCAGCCTCAGTGGCAAGTCGTGGATAACGACAGTTGCAAGCTGTGGAGATACACTGCCATAAAAAGCATCTGGAATGAGTAGACAATGATGGATGAAAATAGACAGATAAACAATATAAGCCAGCAATTGGGTGAACCAACAGAGGTAAAGCAAGCAATGAAGAGTGACTCCGCAGCCCAAATTAATTTCAATGAATCTGGTAATGAGGTTACAGAGCAAGTGGCAGCCCAAACCAATATACCGGGGGATACGACTACTTTCAATCAAGATAATGGCGTCGCTGCAACTGAGAAAACTAAAGTGGAAACAGCAGCTTTAGCAGAACTGACTCAACAAATCGAGTCTCTCAAAACGCAACTAGAAGAGCGTAGTACTCAATATATGCGGATTGCCGCTGATTTTGAGAATTACCGGAAACGCACTAGCAAAGAAAAAGAAGAGCTAGAAGTGCAGATAAAGCGGAATACGATTCTGGAATTGCTGCCAGTAGTCGATAATTTTGAGCGGGCGCGATCGCACCTCAAACCGCAATCTGATGGTGAAATGACCATGCACAAAAGTTACCAAGGCGTTTACAAACAATTAGTGGATAGCTTGAAGCGCTTAGGTGTGTCACCAATGCGTCCTGAAGCTCAAGAATTTGATCCCAACCTCCATGAAGCAGTAATGCGGGAACCTACGGATGAACATCCTGAAGGAACAGTGTTAGAAGAGTTAGTGCGCGGATATTACTTGGGCGATCGCGTGCTGCGCCATGCAATGGTCAAAGTAGCTGCTCCAAAGGAAGATACACCTGCTGTACAGGAGGATCAGTCGAGTTCAGCCAACAGTTAAGCTGTAGTTGCTTGCCTTGCTGACCAAAAGTGCCTGGTTTCTTGCAAGGACGAGCATTGTTACTGAGACATTGAGAGGATGAAGGAGATGAGGCAGTGAAATTATCAATCAGCTTCCTCATCTCCTCCTGATCCCCTATCTTCTCCATTTCTAGATGCTGTTGTTTCCGCTAGCCTTGGTTCGTAGCTCAAAAAGTTAGTCCGCGACACATTACAGCAGAAACACTCAGTAAAAGTACTTATAAGTATGGGAAAAGTTATTGGGATCGACTTAGGCACTACTAACAGTTGCGTCGCAGTTCTAGAAGGCGGTCAACCACTTGTGATCGCTAGTTCTGAAGGTGGACGAACTACTCCAAGTATTGTGGGATTTGGGAAGAGTGGCGATCGCTTGGTCGGTCAATTGGCAAAGCGCCAAGCCGTAACGAATGCGGAAAACACAATTTACAGTATTAAACGATTCATCGGGCGGCGTTGGGAAGACACTGAAACAGAACGCGATCGCGTCCCATATAACTGTGTAAAAGGTCGAGACGATACTGTTGATGTTCAAATTCGCTCAAAAAACTACACGCCACAAGAACTATCTGCCATGATCCTGCAAAAGCTCAAGCAGGATGCGGAAAACTTCTTGGGTGAGGAAGTCACTCAGGCAGTGATTACGGTACCCGCATATTTCACAGATGCCCAAAGACAAGCAACTAAAGATGCTGGCACGATTGCTGGACTAGAAGTCCTACGGATCATCAACGAACCAACAGCTGCGGCTTTAGCTTTCGGATTGGAAAAGCAAGACCAAGAGCAGCTAATTTTAGTATTCGACTTGGGAGGTGGCACCTTCGACGTATCGATCCTGCAACTAGGGGATGGAGTTTTTGAAGTTAAGGCGACTTGTGGTAACAACCACTTGGGTGGAGACGACTTTGATAATGCGATCGTGCGTTGGATGATGCAACGCTTTCAGCAACAAGATAAAATCGATCTTTCCCAAGATAAGATGGCGCTGCAACGCCTGCGGGAAGCAGCAGAAAAGGCAAAAATTGAACTCTCCAGCATGGTGAATACCTCCATCAACTTGCCGTTTATCACCGCCGATGACACCGGCCCAAAGCATCTGGAGATGGAACTCAGCCGCTCTAAATTTGAAGAACTCGCACTTGATTTAATTGAAGCTACCATTGAACCAATGATCCAAGCGCTCAAAGATGCGGATCTCAAACCACAAGCAATAGATCGGATTATTTTGGTAGGTGGTTCTACCCGTATTCCCGCAGTCCAAAACGCGCTAATTAAATTTTTCAATGGCAAAGCTCCTGATCGCTCTGTCAACCCTGATGAAGCCGTAGCATTGGGAGCTGCTATCCAAGCAGCGGTGTTGGGTGGCGAAGTCGATAATCTCTTACTATTGGATATCACCCCTCTCTCTTTAGGAATTGAAACTTTGGGTGAAGTGTTCACCAAAATCATTGAACGCAACACCACAATTCCTACTAGTAAGTCACAAGTTTTTTCCACAGCAGTTGATGGGCAAACCTCAGTAGAAATTCACATTCTCCAAGGTGAACGGGCGATGTCACGAGATAACAAGAGTCTCGGTAAGTTTCTGCTGGCAGGAATCCCCCCATCTCCCCGGGGCGTACCTCAAATTGAAGTATCCTTTGAAATCGATGTCAACGGTATCCTTAAGGTTTCTGCCCAAGACAAAGGTACAGGTCGAGAACAGAGTATTAGGATTACCAATACAGGTGGCTTGAATACCAACGAAGTCGAACGAATGCGCCAAGAAGCCGAACTGTTTGCCGAAGAAGATAGAAGACGTAAAGAATTGGTTGAACTCAAAAATCAAGCAGATAATCTGTTGTTCAGTTACGAGTCCACAATTAAGAATAATAGCAACTTTATCGGCGACCAGATGAAAACTTTGGCTAGTGAAAAAGTTTCACAACTCCAAGCTGCAATGATTGACTCCAGCATCTCCACAGTGGAATTTAAGCAGCGCTTAGACGACTTCCAACAAACCCTGTTTGCAATTGGTGCCGATGTCTACAATCGAGCTAACAGTCAAAGTGATGACATTGAGGAGGCTTCAACTAGTCTCTTTACCCCAGAAATAGACTCACCCATGAATGGCACACTCATACCACAATTCAACTTTGATTTTGACGAAGAAAGTACTGCCCAGGTTGATTATGAGGCGATAGATTAGGGGTTGGGCATTGGGCACTTGTACTGAGCATCTCGGCTTGCTTCTCTTCGAGAGGCTGCGCCAACGACGCCGCTCAGGCTAAACTCAGCACAAGTCACTCGATGGAGCCGGCGTCGTAAAGCCTACGGCATAGCTACGCATAGGGCGCAGCCTCTCCAAAAGTTGTATTGGGGAGCCAGTGCGTTGCGGTGAGTCCAGCGCTCTCCGGCGGGAAACCCGTTGGAGGCGACTAGCTTTCCCGCCGGGAGGTTCCCGACGCTCGTTGCGCGGCATCGTCTCCCTTTGGGAGACGACTCGCTATCCTTGTTCGCGTTGGCAAAGCCTCTGGTAGAGAAGCGTCTTTGAACAGGAGAAGCAGCTGGCGTCATTGGGCATTATTAGTATTCCCCTGGCCCTCTGCTCTTTTGCACCTCTGCCTCTTCCCCACTCCCCTAACTTGCAGATTTTTATTAAGACACTTTAATATATCTAAATATATTGATTATAAATTTAATGAAGTTTCACAAGACCCCAGCCGTTTGCTAGATTGTAGAAGCAAATTACTGTGGGCTAGACAGTATGCCAGTTCAGATGCGATCCAAAGCAGATGGGTGGTTTTCCACACCTAATAGTGCGGCTAGCCCCTCTGGTTGATGGGCGGGGTTTTCCTCTGCTACGTAGCACAATTGTAAAAGAGACAGCCGACTCGGCAGTGAGAAGTCTGAGCAGAGGCTTGCCCTGATCCTAACTTCTGTAGCTTTTGTCGTCTCCCACGATGAAAGCATCTGTTGCTCAAGATTTGTCGGTGATTTTTGTAAAAGGTAAAGGGTAAAATCAGTTATTAACAAAAATTAATTTTATCTTCTACCTGGCCTTTGGCCAGCCACCCTCTGAAGGACACTGCATTGCTCTTCCAGAGTCTATAGGCAAAACTCCTTCTCGTAGGGTAGTAAGTGGCCGTGAGTGACGTTCTACTGCCTTCTGCTTTCTTCCTTCTAACTTTTACCTTTGCTATATGGCCCGCGACTATTATGAAATCCTGGGTGTCTCTCGTGACACCGACAAAGAAGAAATCAAACAAGCCTATCGCCGTTTAGCCCGGAAGTATCACCCAGATGTGAACAAAGAACCCGGGGCGGAGGATCGCTTTAAAGAAATTAACCGCGCTTATGAGGTACTCTCGGAACCAGAAACCCGCGCTCGTTACGATCGCTTTGGTCCAGAGGGTGTGTCAGGTGCTGCTGGCGCTGGCTTCCAAGATGTCGGCGATATGGGCGGTTTTGCTGATATCTTTGAAAGCATTTTTAGTGGCTTTGCTGGCGGTATGGGTAGTCCCACCCAACAAAGACGGCGCAGTGGGCCTGCCAGAGGTGATGACCTGCGGCTAGACTTGAAGTTAGACTTTCGGGAAGCGGTATTTGGTGGTGAAAAAGAAATTCGCATTTCACATTTAGAAAATTGTGAAGTCTGTAGCGGTTCTGGTGCTAAACCTGGAACCCGCCCTCGGACTTGTTCTACTTGTAGCGGATCGGGTCAAGTCCGCCGTGTCACCAGAACACCCTTTGGCAGTTTCACCCAAGTCTCGACTTGTCCCACGTGTAATGGAACAGGGATGGTAATTGAAGATAAGTGTGATGCCTGTGATGGGAAGGGCGCAAATCAAGTAACCAAGAAACTCAAAATTACCATTCCAGCTGGGGTGGATAATGGCACACGCTTGCGGATTTCTAGTGAAGGAGATGCTGGACAACGTAATGGCCCTGCTGGGGATTTGTACGTTTACTTGTTCGTGAATGAGGACGAGGAATTCCAACGGGATGGCATTAATATTCTCTCGGAAATCAAAGTTAGCTACCTGCAAGCGATTTTAGGTTGTCGGTTAGAGGTAGATACGGTAGATGGCCCTGTAGAACTGATCATTCCAGCTGGAACCCAGCCCAATACGGTGATGAAATTAGAAAATCGCGGCGTACCCCGTTTGGGTAATCCCGTTAGTCGTGGGGATCACATGCTAAACGTATTAATTGATATTCCCAACAAAGTGACCCCAGAGGAGAGGGAACTGTTGGAAAAGCTGGCTAAAATTAAGGGAGATCGCACTGGTAAAGGCGGTCTAGAAGGATTCTTGGGAAATTTATTTAAGTGATGAAGCCCTCTTCTGTTTTAATTCCCGATGCTCAACTTGATTTGCGCGGCACCCCTTGCCCAATTAATTTCGTGCGGACAAAACTACGTCTGGAAAAAATGCCATTGGGAGGTTTGCTAGAAGTCTGGCTCGACCCTGGTGAACCGATTGAGCAGGTTCCTGATAGTCTGACAATGGCAGGTTATCAGGTGGAACAAATTACAGACTGCACTGGTTATTTTTCTCTGTTAGTGCGCCGTCCAATTACTGGGCAATGACAGGGGAAAATTTTGCCGCAACTGGACAGTTATTGGGTACGGTGCTGGCTGTACAGGCTAATTTTTACCGAGTACAGCTGGATCAAGAGGGTGGGGAGATGAGGGAGATCAGGGAGATGGGGGAGCAAGATCCTCATCTTCCTTATCCCCCTGTCCTACTTTGTACCCGGAGAACACGCTTGAAAAAAATCGGGCAACAGGTAATGGTAGGCGATCGCGTTGTGGTAGAAGAGCCAGATTGGGCTGGGGGGCGAGGAGCGATCGCTGATGTTTTACCCCGCCAAAGCGAATTAGATCGTCCAGCGATCGCCAATGTCAACCAAATTCTCTTGGTATTTGCCGTAGCTGATCCACCTTTAGAACCTTATCAACTGAGTCGGTTTTTAATTAAAGCTGAGTCTACTGGTTTGGATGTGCTTTTATGCTTGAATAAAAGTGATTTAATTTCACAACAGGAACAGCAGCAAGTTAGCGATCGCTTACTTGGTTGGGGCTATCAACCAATATTTATCAGTGTCAAGGATGGTATAAATACCGACCAAGCAGACAGATATTTGAGCAATAAAATTACTGTAATTGCTGGGCCTTCCGGCGTTGGTAAATCCAGCCTGATTAATACACTAATTGATTCTCTTGAACTGCGAGTGGGAGAAGTTTCTGGTAAATTAGCTCGTGGTCGTCATACCACTCGCCATATAGAATTATTTGAGTTACCTAGCGGTGGTTTACTGGCAGACACTCCCGGCTTTAATCAGCCTGATATGGATTGTATCCCAGAAGAATTAATCCATTATTTCCCTGAAGCAAGAAAGCGGTTAGCAGTTGCTAGCTGTCGGTTTAGTGATTGTCTGCATCGAGACGAGCCTGAGTGTGCGGTGCGGGGAGACTGGGAACGATATGAACATTATTTAGAATTTTTGGATGCTGCGATCGCTCATCAAACACAGATGCACCAACAAGCCGATCCAGAATCCACCATGAAGTTAAAAAGCAAAAGCAAAGGCAAAGGGCAGAGTCAATACGAACCCAAGTTAGAAAGTAAAAAATATCGTCGAATTTCCCGCAAGACTCAGTTACAAGACTTGCAGGAATTATATCGAGACGAGGAATAAAGTGTGCGATGTCTACGACGGGCTGCACCTACACATTTCTATCTATTAATGAAATGTTGTACCGATGTTGGTTCCTCCTAGTCGCTCCATCTGTTTAAAATTGAGCGATATTCCGAATCTTTGTCGTCCATATCACCTAAATATATACGACAGTGTTTAGGAACAGCATCATAGGCTTGGCGCAAATACTCCTTATTTGTCTCATTTGGCTCATGTTTGTATTGTGTTAATGCCTGTCGGCAAATCTCTGTTGTTGTTAGCTGCCCATTGAGTCGTCGGATCTCGTCTTTAACTTCTTTTACAAACTCCTGCTCCTCAACTCTTGACTTCACTTGATAGGCGGTGAAATTAAGACCAGACACCATCATTGAGACTCTTGCTCCTTCAGGCAGATGAGTTGTAATCCAACCTTTGCTCACCTTTTCTTTGAAACCATCAAAGTCAACCATCCCCCAGCAATCAATTCTACCGTCTTTGTAGACCTTAATTTCGGTGACAAAATATTGCTCTCCATTCTTGATAAAGGCTTGCAAAAATACGCCAGGAATGGTTACACCATCAACTATGCGATAGATTGTGTTATAGAAGGACATAATAACAACTCATCATTATACAGTAGCGGATGACTTATTAAGTTATACGTATTTGCACAACTATTTATTATGCAGAATTTTTTATATAACTCTCTAAATCAGTTTTGTATGGCTAGTTAAGGAACTGCCAAGCCTGATTTGAACATGAAATACTTGCGGTGCTTATTGCCAATATTTACTTCTCCCTTAGCAAACAGTATGTACTGTACTCTTCGCTCGATCTTGGTAGGCCCCCTGAACGCTTATCATCTGCGTAATATTCAAATCCCAAAATTTTGGAGAATACTGAGTTTACGTTTTTACGTAACAGTAAAAACACGCAGTGGAGGCACAACAATATTGGCTGTACCTCTACAAAGACTGTATTTAACTCATATTGAAAACTATTCTTACGATCCCCATAAAGTCTTAAAATATTGTTAATTTCAGCCCAACTTCTCAACCTTCAACTTACAAGTATCACCCCAAAATCACTATGGCTATCGGCTACGTCGCGCTTGTACTCCATGCACATCTGCCCTTCGTTCGTCACCCGGAAAGTGACTACGTGCTGGAGGAAGAATGGCTCTATGAAGCCATCACAGAAACTTACATCCCCTTATTGAAAGTATTTGAAGGCTTAAAGCGAGACGGTATCGATTTTAAAATCACGATGAGCATGACACCTCCTCTAGTGTCGATGCTTCGTGATCCTCTGCTGCAAGAACGCTATGACGCACACTTAGCTCAACTAGAAGAACTTATACAACTAGAAGCAGAACATAATGTCAATAACGGGCATCTTCGTTATTTAGCCGAATATTACGCTACTGAGTTTAAAGAAGCGCGTCAGCTATGGGAACACTACAAGGGTGACTTAGTTACAGCTTTTAAGAAGTTCCAAGACAGTAACAACCTGGAAATCATTACTTGCGGCGCTACCCACGGGTATTTACCGTTGATGAAAATGTATCCAGAAGCAGTGTGGGCGCAAATTCAGGTAGCCTGCGAACATTACGAACAAACCTTTGGACAAGCACCCAGAGGCATTTGGTTGCCTGAATGCGCCTACTATGAAGGTTTAGAGCGGATGCTAGCCGATGCTGGATTACGCTACTTCCTGACTGATGGGCATGGCATCCTTTACGCCCGTCCCCGTCCACGCTTTGGTACTTATGCCCCAATTTATACAGAAACTGGTGTTGCTGTCTTTGGTCGAGATCATGAATCGTCCCAACAGGTATGGTCTTCTGAGGTGGGCTATCCTGGGGCGGCGGAATATCGAGAATTTTACAAAGATTTGGGCTGGGAAGCAGAATATGAGTATATCAAGCCCTACATCATGCCCAATGGTCAACGGAAAAATACGGGCATTAAGTATCACAAAATCACGGGGCGTGGCTTAGGTCTATCAGATAAAGCACTTTACGATCCGTATTGGGCGCGAGAAAAGGCGGCAGAACATGCTGATAATTTTATGTATAACCGAGAGCGGCAATCTGAACATCTCTATGCTATGATGCAGCGCCCACCAATTGTCGTTTCGCCCTATGACGCGGAGTTATTTGGACATTGGTGGTATGAAGGCCCTTGGTTCATCGATTACCTATTCCGCAAGTCGTGGTATGACCAAGAAACCTATGCAATGACGCATTTAGCAGACTATTTGCGGGATCAGCCAAATCAGCAAGTCTGTCGTCCTTCGCAGTCAAGTTGGGGTTTTAAGGGTTTCCACGAGTATTGGTTGAATGAAACGAATGCGTGGATTTATCCGCATTTGCACAAAGCCGCGGAACGGATGATTGAAATCTCGCATTTGGAACCAGAGGATGAATTGGGGTGCAAAGCGCTCAACCAAGCGGCGCGGGAACTGCTATTAGCACAATCTTCTGACTGGGCATTTATTATGCGGACGGGAACAATGGTACCCTATGCGGTTAGACGGACGCGATCGCATCTGATGCGGTTTAATAAGCTCTACGAAGATGTGAAAATCGGCAAAATTGACAGTGGTTGGTTAGAAAAAGTCGAGTTAATGGATAATATCTTCCCCGAAATCAACTATCGCGTCTATCGTCCGCTATAGTCTCACATAAAGTAATCAACAGCAGTAAGGTGGGCATTGTCCACCTTATATTAGTAGTGAGGAATGTTTATACCAATACACAGAGCAAGCCTTAGTCTGTGTAAGGGTTTGTCAAATGCTGTCAAATCTTTACAAAGACATCCGCTTATTTCGATTTGACGACAAAACAGGACAAGTTTACATCCTAGCTGGAGATGAACTGCAAGTCATTGTACTAAATAATGGAATCTGGGATTTTGTCAATGAACCAGAATTATGAGCAAATGAGTTTTACAGAGTTGAGAGCTTACGTCGTGGAAAACCGCGAAGACGTTGAGGCTCTACGTTTTTTGATAAGCAAACGTGATCCTAATTTTAAAGGCTATCCTATACCTGTGACAGAAGCTGATATGCAAGCCCAGATGGAAATCATCAGGCGCAAGATTAATGGAGAACTTTGAGATTATTGTCTAACTTCAGTAAGCAAGAGTAGGGTTGGTGTTATTTATCCACCCTAAAGGCTATCTGGATCAATGTTTAATTCTCGAAGTTTAGCAGCTAATCTTTGCGCTTTCTCTTCTGCGGCTTGTCGTGCAGCTGCTTCCTCTTTATGAATTAAAAGTGTTTGACTCCTAGTTAGATCGTAAAAACGTAGTTTTCCTGCTTCCAGGCGTAACTCTAGCCCCAAAACTTCACTGGGTAGGGATACTGTACCATCTCGCAAGGTATTAATTGCCACAGGGAAATAATTCCCATCAACCAAGTGTAAACCCTGGAGTTGGGGATTGAGATAATCGCCTGTAGGATCATATTGGAAATATTCACGCACTCCCAGAAAGGCGTAAATTCCTTTCTTTGCCCCTTGGTCTTTGCTGCGGGTGGTTTTTGAGGTAATCTCTAGAACAAAATTTGGGGTTTGATTATTTTCTTCCCAGGTTTTGTAAGAGCGACTATTACCCTATAAATAATGCTCGGCAGTATCTTTGTTAATCATTTGCTGTGCGCTTCAAGTTTTAGGTATAAAAAAGTCTGCTATGCATTACAAGCTTTACAACTTTGTTTTCGCTTTGAACTGAGCGTAAAACTCTTTGGGAGCCTCATCAAAATACTTAAATAGAGCAGGGCAGAGCCATCCTTCCCGATCTAAATTTTCACTGTAATACCAGTTACCTCCATATTCTTCACGCCGCCAGTCAAACTTAATCTGGTATCCAGGAAAGGGAAATGCAGAAAATACCAAACTGAACCCTGACTCTGCATCTGGAATCTGTGCCACCATTCTTTCAATAATTTCGTCTGACCCTGCCACGAAAGGCTCTTGAACTAGACCTACCTTGTCATCGTCAAACACCCACATCTCGCCGAACTTATAGGGATGAATAACCATGATTGAGTTCATAAAGTTTACTAGCAGTTTATACTGTTTCACTTTAATAATCATACAAATACGCTGGTAGGGGCACAGCAATGCTTCCCTACCATAAATCTGTATGTATCAGGGTTTGTATGAAATGGTATAAGTCCCAAATTTCCAGGCTTCGTGTAACTAACGTTAAAAAAGACAGGCAACAAGCCTGTCTCGTAAGTAATGATTTAACAGAGAATTTAGAAATTCATTTCAGCAGCTTGGACTTTCTCAACCTGCTTCTTCTTCAGCACAAGCATAACTTGAGCTAACATCACAAGAGCGACGAACGCAATCATCCCTTTGACTCTAGAGACATCTTGCAATACGATTTCTGTATCTGATTGACCGAATCCACCAACATTCGGGTTGCTGGTCAAAGCATCACCAGTTTTAACTGCTTGCCCTTCGGAAACAAGTAGTTCTGGCCCTACAGGAATCGGATCAACGACAACATCACCAGATTCAGGTTGGATGTTGACTAGATATTTAACGTTACCGTCTCCATCTTCCTCTTTGGCAATCTTGGTAATTGTGCCAGTAGCGGAAGCGTTGTAAACAGTATTGTTGCTCTTTTCACCAGTGGGATAAACTTGTCCGCGTCCCCTATTAGCACCTAAGTGAACTGAATATTTACCGAAGTGGATGTTTTTATCGGTTGCGGGGTTGGGAGAAAGAACCGGGAAGACGATTTCCTGATACTGTTCACCAGGTAAAGGCCCGACGATGACGACATTTTCTTTGTCTTCGCTGTAGGGTTGGAAGGGAGTGTCGCCAATTTCTTCTTTAAGTTCCTCGGAAAGACGGTCTTCAGGAGCAATCTTAAAGCCTTCAGGTAGCATCAGTACAGCACCGACGTTCAAGCCAACCTTGGAACCATCGGCACCAACCTGCTGGGCAGTGAGATCGTAAGGAATTTTCACCACTGCTTTAAATACAGTGTCAGGTAGCACCGATTGAGGAACTTCCACAACTGTCGGCTTGGCCGCTAGGTGACAGTTGGCACAAACAATCCGCCCAGTTGGTTCGCGGGGAGTTTCGGGATAGGTTTGCTGTGCCCAAAAAGGATAGGCAGCAGCAGATTGGGGAAGAGCTAGATCGCTGGTGAAGTAAAATGTCAGGGTAGCGATCGCTATGAGCAATGTTTTTACAATCGCTCTAGCACTGCGAGTTAACCTCGCTGTTATGAAAACATTTCTCATCTCTAATAAGGGCAACGATTCTCTGATGGATTGGTCAACAGTCGAGGTTCAAAAGTTGCGAGCTAGGAGTTAGGAGTCTAAAATTTAGACTTTGGACTCTAGACTTTTAACTCAGCATTCAGTACGGGCTAAACCATAGCTATCCGCTAACAGCACTGATTAAGCCCACCAAGGTGCATCACCTGTGCGGAAGTCGGTTTCAGTCCAAGGGGTCAAAACGATTTTGTCGTTGTTTACATTGGTATGGGCCAAAGGCAGAGACAGAGGTGCTGGACCCCGGACAACCTTACCAGTTGCATCGTATTGAGAACCATGACAAGGGCATTTAAACTTGTTCTCAGCAACGTTCCAGGGGACGACACAACCTAAGTGAGTGCAGATGGCGTTAATGCCATAATCTTTGATTGCCTCTTTGCTGTCTACCACAATATAGGTGGGATCTCCCTTTAGTCCTTGGACTAAGTTGCGATCGCCTGCATTCCGGTTTTCTAGAAATTTAGCGACGCTAACATCGTTACCTAGCTCGTCTTTTGCCGTTACACCGCCACCAGCACCACCACTAGCGGGTGGAATAAAGTACTTGACAACGGGATACAATGCACCCAGAGCCACTCCAGTGACAGTCCCAAAAGTGAGCAGATTCATGAACTGACGACGCCCCATATCGGGCACGTCTGCTGATTCAGAAAATTGAGCCATAATTTACGCGCTCTTTGTGTATTTTGTTAAGCATTTTGACAAAAGTACTAGTACCTAAGGAACTCTTGTCTAAGTCGAAATGCTAGCGCTCACAACGATGCCATACTTCTCTGTTCCAAGATATATTTAGCATCTTTTCTGTTAGCATTACATTTCTTTATATCCTTATCATACTGGAGTCACGGAACTTAACATCATAACTAAATGTAAAATCTGATTGAGAAAAGCTATGACAGGACAGGAATTACATCAGATATTGCTTGATAAGTGGGGATACTCTTACGATGTCCAGTTCCGGCGGGCACAGGGAAAGATATTTTTGCAAGTAATGTGGAAATACCTGGAGCAAGCTTCTTTTCCCTTGAGCGAGGCGGAGTACCAAGAGCATCTTGATAGCATTGCTAATTATCTTCATGCCTTGGGTGGGTCAATACAAGTACAAACATTTATTGCCCAAACACGCGATCGCCCCCGGCTCGGTAAAGCTGTTAGCATTCCTCTAGATTTGGGTGAACGCGCTTCGGAATGGATATTATGACCTACTATTCCATTAATATTATTAATAAGTTTCTGAGTAATCACAGTGTTTTTTATCCAAAAACGCTATAACGTGCTATAAAATTCTTTTGCCCACCGCTACATCTTTATCTGGCTGAATTAATACAACTTCTCCATGTCTAAAACCACTCCCAAGACTAAAAATTCCGAGATTAAATCAGCTACTTGAGGGGGTGGAAAGTTAGTAACGGCTAATATTAATCAGTTGATTAATTCCTCTTGCTCATAAAATTTAGTAATTTGGACACTAGATTTTTTAATACCCAAATCACCAAAATCTATCCACAATTTATAAGCTGGTTTTTTAGCTCTGAGAAACTCTTTCACTTTGATGATTTTGCCAATATAAATCTCAACTTTTTTCAAGTCATCATAACTAACTTGTCTCATTTATTTGTAAAATGAGATTTGTTTATTTTGAATTGAAGCAATGCGATCGCATTATTTACCTGTGAGCTTAACCAGTCCAACACCACCGAAGTAAAGTGCTAAAACTGCTCCCGCTAAAAGACTTTGAGTTAGGGGGTCAGTAGAAGGTGTAAGGACGGCTCCTAAAACCACTGCTCCCATAATCACGTAACGCCAACCAGAAACCATCCGTTTAGAGGAAACAATATTTAAATTACCAAGCAACAATTGGATAATGGGAATTTGAAATGCTAAACCAGTGCTGAATAACAGTAGCAGCACAAATTCAAAATATTTATCAATTGACCAAAGTTGTTCAACTACATCTGCTCCGTAACTAATGAAAAATTTCAAAGCTGCGGGGATAAGTAGTAAATAGGCAAATACTAATCCAGCCCCAAACAGCACACTCGAACCCAAAACTACAGGCCCCAGTAAACGGCGTTCGCGGCGAGTCATTCCTGGAAGCACAAACTGGATAATCTGGTAAAGAATGAAAGGACTAGTAAGTACAAAGCCAGTATAGGCTGCAACTTTGAGAGAGACAAAGAAATATTCTCCCGGTGCAAGTTGGAGAAATTTTACTCCTTGCGCTGGAACCTCAAGTAGCTGGACAATCGGCTTAACGGCAAAGAAACAGCCAATAATACCCACCGCTACGGCAATCAGCGAATAGAAAATGCGCTGTCGCAACTCTTCTAGGTGGTCGAAAAGGGACATTTCGACTTCACCTGGCAACTCATCAAGAGGATCAGTGTCTGAATTGCCATATTCTTCTGAGTCGATGTTGGGAAGGTTTATACTATTTACGTCTTGTGAAGGCGTCATGGGTCAGCTAGTAGGCAACATTTGTAACTGAGTGCTGTTGGGCGTTTAGCCCGTGCTGTTAGCGGATAGCTATGGTTTAGCCCGTGCTGAGTAATGAGCAAGATTTTTCACTTAGCACTTGCAACTCGGAACTAACTTATAATTAGTACTTATGCACTTGATATATGTCCTGTCCTTTGTGAGCAGTCTTTTAACTCAGCCCTCTTCATTATTTTATCCGGGGAATGCAGCTACCAAGATATGTTTTTGGGTGCTATGAGTTTTTTATCCTGTTTTTTGGGGTTGCATCTGCATAAGTTAGTAGGAAGACATCTTGTAGGCAATGCCTAACCTAAAAAAAGGGTGGAACCGATAATTTATAAATCACGTCTCTGCAGCTAGTAGCACTGGGTAAATTCACACAACATCAACATATAATACTCAGTTTTAAAAATCCGGTTCATCAAGGTGGCATCTATACATACATAGCGCAATCGGAAATTTTTAGCTGAGGTTGGGTATGAAGCGGACAATTTGCATTGCCCTAATGGCATTGCCTGTTTATTTATACAATGTTGAGCTTGGCAATACTAGTAGCAGTGACTTGCCAATTGTCAAAGACCAATTTCCCATAATACCTGCTCTAATTGCTTACAGTACAAATGCTCAGTCACGCATATTGCCGTGGCAAATATCAGCTAGAGATGACCAAACCGAAGATTGCCTTCGGGCTGGTACTTGCAAAGATTGATACTAATTCATAACTCGTAATATTTACCTCCGGTGAGAAGCAAGCTACGTAATTCGTAATTTGTAATTACAGCAGTCCCATCATCAAAACAGAAAATTAATGGTTGTAGAAAATCAAGGGACAGTAGTGGTTACAGGAGCATCAACAGGAATTGGTCAGGCGTGTGCTTTGCTTTTAGACCTGTTGGGCTTCTCTGTTTTTGCTGGCGTGCGTCAAGATATTGATGCTCAAACACTTAAACAAAAGGGGTCACAAAGGCTCATTCCAATTTTTTTAGATGTTACTGACGCTGAATCGATCGCATCTGCGGTTGATCAAGTAACAAATGCAGTCGGTGGTGGGGGAATTTTAGGTTTAGTGAATAATGCCGGAATTGCTGTCCCTGGCCCCTTAGAATTATTACCGATCGCAGAATTTCAATACCAGATGCAGGTTAATGTCAGCGGACAATTAGCAGTAACACAAGCATTTCTTCCTCTCTTACGCCAAAGTCGGGGTCGAATTGTCAATATGGGTTCCATTGCTGGTAGAAGTCCGACGCCGTTCCTGGGAGCTTACAATGCTTCCAAATTTGCGATGGTTGCCCTCACTGATGTTATGCGGATGGAGTTACGTCCTTGGGGAATCTCGGTTTCAATTATTGAACCTGGTGCGATCGCTACCCCAATCTGGGAAAAGTCCCTAAGTCAATCTGAAATAGCACAGCAGGGTCTACCACAATCGGCACAAAATCTTTACGGTAAGGCGATGAATATTGTCCGCAAGAAAATGCAGATTATCGCATCTGGGGGAATTTCTGCGGATATTGTCGCTCAGGTTGTTGTCCAGGCGCTGACTGCAAAACAACCCAAGACACGCTATCTCGTTGGACAAGATGCCAAAATCGGATCTGTACTGAAGCATATTTTGCCTGATAAGCTGCATGACAAGATAATTTTATACTCAATGGGGTTGTAGATTATTTCCTTCTCAGTTCACCGATTCTCACTATTTCAAGGGTGGTCACCCTAAATGCAGAAGCTGTCGTGAACAAAATTATGAGTTTCATCAACAAAATCATGACTTTCGTCACCAACATTATGTTGATTTAGAAACGAGATATAAAATGGAGTTAAAGAGCTGCCATAGTACGGTTTAATTACCTGAAAATTCCTGTAACAGAACTCTATATTCAAAAAAACTTCAAAATTGTACTCAACAGTACCTTTTTTTGTGTTGGATATTTTTAATATTCATAAGAGTACCTTATTAAATATAGACAATTTCTGCTAGTTATACTTATAGTAGTATTTCTGCTTACTTAAAATAAAATATCAGCATTGCCATGTGTTACATCCAACCTATATATACAGCAGATTTCAGATTGGTGTAGTACACAAACTGGTACAGCTTGGCAAAAATTTAGCTACCATCTGATTAACTAAGCAACGGGCAAAATCCCGTTGTTAAAAGCGCCTTAGGTTAAAGGTAGGCAAACTTCTGCCACAGTGTACTAGCTTTCAAAGCCATATAGAAAGCCTGTTTTACTCCTGACTCCTGCTGTATATCAACAATTAACCGGAATGCTGCTAGTTTAGTTAGTAGTTTGAGTGAGATGTACTTAAATTAAGGGATAAATTCCCTACAACCAATATATTTATTATTCAGCAGATTTTGTCATCCCCATTCCTGAGTGAACTCGATTAGTTATGCTCCTAGATTTGGAAAGATTTTATCAGGCTTGCAATCCGAGCAGACCTCTAATCATAGGAAATGCCAGCGATCGCAGGTACTATATCGATTTTGCTGCGGTGCGGGGTGGTAAAATCATTGAGGCTTTGCAACGCACGATCGCTCGAATATCGCCGGATGTACCAACTTGTCAGCTATTTACAGGACATCTCGGTTGTGGAAAATCAACGGAGTTGTTGCGGCTCAAAGCTGAATTAGAAGTGCAGCAATTTCATGTAGTTTACTTTGAGTCCACCCATGTCTTAGAAATGGCAGATGTGGATGTGACTGATATTCTCTTGGCGATCGCCGGCCAAGTGAGTGAAAGCCTAGAAGCAATGAAAATTAGGCTCAAACCTACCTACTTTACCAAGTTGTTTGGTGAACTTGTGGATTTCTTGCAAACGCCAATTGACCTTGGAGTAGAAGCAGAGTTGTCTGTGGGAATTGCCAAAATTACAGCTAAAACTAAAGAAAGTCCCCAATTGCGGCGACGGTTAAGGGATTATCTCGAACCAAGAACAGCAAATATTTTACAGTCAATTAATCAAGAATTACTAGAACGTGCCAACAAGGAACTGAAAGCCAGGGGTAAAAAAGGACTGGTGGTCATTGTTGATAACCTAGATCGAGTCGCAATTCGACCTTTACCATCGGGGCGATCGCTACCAGAATACTTATTTATTCAGCGCGGTGAACAGTTACGCAAACTAAATTGTCATGTAGTCTACACTATTCCCTTAGCACTGACTTTCTCTAACGATAGCGCCGAACTTCAGCATCGTTTGGGAGGTGGAGTCGCACCAAAAGTGTTACCGATGATCCCTGTACGTCTGCGCTCTGGGGAGATTTTCCTTCAAGGGCTAACGATGTTGCGGCAAATGGTTCTAGCTAGAGCTTTTCCAGACATTTTGGCTAGCGATCGGTTAAGCTTAATTACAGAGGTGTTTGATAATCTGGAAACCTTAGATCGGTTGTGCCTGATTAGTGGTGGTCATGTGCGCGACTTGCTAGGCTTATTGTTTGACTGTCTGCGAGAACAAGATCCACCCTTTGATCGGGAGTGTGTCGAATTGGTGATTCAAAGACAGCGCGATTACCGAGCCAATGCCATCGATCCCCATGAGTGGGAACTAATCTTTCAGGTAGTGCAACAGCAGAGAGTTAGAGGTGATATAGAATACCACATTCTCTTGCGAAGTTTATTTGTATTTGAATACCGCGATCATCAGGGAGCTTGGTTTGCCGTCAACCCAGTTTTAGCAGAGACGGAAAAATTTAAATCATGGTTGAACGACACCCACAAGCAGATATAAGAGCCGCTAACGAGCGGGCTTTACGGAGTTTAAAAAGAGCAATTGACCTTTCTAAGGGTCAATTCTCCCTGGTTTTGGTGTGCTGCAACTATCGAGTTTTGCAAGAGCAAATGCTGCAACGACTCGAAGAACTCTCTTCAGGAGTACACCAAATTCAAAAGGTAGTTTTGCCGCATAATGCTAGAAGCCTTTACACAAGTATTCATTTACAACTGCTAACCGAAAATAATCCCCCATCGGCATTGATGATATTGGGTTTAGAGTCAGTAGATGGACTCGATGATCTACTTAGGTCGATCAATCATATTCGTGATGAATTTCGCAAACGCCACCCATTTCCAATGATTTTGTGGGTGAATGAGGAAGTATTGCAAAAGGTGGTGCGTTTAGCACCAGATTTCGCTAGTTGGGCGGCTACACCAATTCAGTTTGGAATGAGAACTCAGTCATTGCTGCAATTTTTGCAACAGGAAACTGACTCTTTGTTTGCCACGGTGTTATCAAATGCAGCACCTAACAATTCAGGTGATGTGGAAAAGCTAACGCCAAACCTTGTAGGATTGGGGGAGAATTCAAAGCCTCTAAAAAAGCAGGAGAGAGGTTTTCCAGATCCTGTGAAAAGTCAGAATGCTGCACAACATCAACCTCCTGAAGTTGCAAAGCATTATTCCACTGTGGAGCAAATCTGGGAACATAGCTATGAACTCCAGTTTGCCATTAAAGAGTTGCACAATCGGGGTATTACCTTAGAGCCAGAATTACACGCTAGTTTAGAATTTGTTTTTGGTTTAGATAATTATATTAGCGATCGCATCAATACAGCTTTAAACCATTTTCAGCAAAGCTTGCAAGTTTGGCAAAAGTTGCTGGAGAGAGGGGATGAGGGAACAGGGGGAGCAAGGGGGGATGAAGAAGTATTTTCTTCGCCATATCCTCCATCTCCCCCATCTCCCCTACTTCTGCGACAGGGAGTCTTGCTGTTTTATATTGGGCTGTGTTATTGCCGTTTCGCAGAGCAAAATCAAATAGAAAACCGCCGCCATTGGTACACAGCTAAATCTTATTTTCAGCAATGCTTAAATATCTTGCAGGTGGCTGGGCGTTCAGACATAGTTGCTGGATTTATTAGTAAACTTGCAGAGATTTTGCAATATCTGCAAGAGTGGGAAGAATTGCAGACGGTTGCTCAAAAGTCTCTGGAGTTGCATCAAACTTATGGTAGTCAAATCCAATTAGCTTGTGACTACGGTTTTCTGGCGCAAGTGGCTGTGCAGCAGTCGCGCTGGGTACAGGCGAGTATATTAGCACATGTATCACTGCTGAAATTAGCTGAGGCGCAAAAGCACAAAGACCCTTATAACTGCTTATTTCCATTATTATTGGGGCAAATTTACTATTTAGTTTTAGCGAAAGCACAGCGAAATTTAGGTGAGCTAGAAGTAGCTCGTGAATACCTGGACAAGGCGACAAAAGAACTGCCAGCAGCCCTAGAAAGCAGTGCCCATCAATACGATGCCCATCGTTATATTCGCCTATTGCGGAGACTGCGATCGCTTTACTTTGAAGAGGGTCGCTATCTGGAAGCCTATTATATTCGACAAAAACGGCGTTCTATTGAGCAGCAGTACGGTTTTCGAGCTTTTATCGGTGCAGGGCGCTTGCAACCGCAAAGACAGGCGACAAATCCAGCATTGATGTCATCTTCTGGGAGTAGCAGTGTTGCTTTAGAAATTGCTGCTTCTGGTCGGGAGCGTGATATTAATAACTTAATTGGGAGAATTAGCCGCGCCGATAAAAAATTGACGGTGATTCACGGTCAATCAGGGGTGGGTAAGAGTTCTATTGTAACTGCGGGCTTAGTTCCAGCACTGCAAAATCGAGCCATTGGCGATCAAATAGCCGTGCCTGTGGTACTGCAAGTTTACACCGATTGGGCGCGGGAACTAGGAAAATCTTTAAGTGAGGCGATGTCTAGTGATGCATCCCTTGCCATTTACGCTGATATTAAGCCAGAAGTAGCCATTGAACCGGAAGCTTTGCCCTACTCTGGCACACCGATCACCATCGTGAGAATTTTACAACAACTCCAAGAAAATGCTGATAACCATCTGATCACAGTTTTAATTTTTGACCAGTTTGAAGAATTTTTCTTTGGTTATAGCGATCGCAATCAAAAGCAAGAATTTGATAAATTTATTAGTGACTGCCTGAATATACCCTTTGTCAAAGTTATCCTTTCCTTGCGAGAAGATTATTTACATCGGTTATTGGACTTTAAACATCTTTCGGCATTGGAAGCGATTAATAACAATATTCTCGACAAGCATATTCGCTACCAGTTAAACAATTTTTCACCAGAATATGCAAAAGCGATTATCCAAAAATTGACAGAGCGATCGCAGTTTAATTTAGAGCCGGCTTTAATTGATGCCTTAATCGAAGATTTATCAACAGAATTTGGTGAAGTTCGCCCCATTGAATTGCAAGTTGTCGGAGCGCAAATCCAAGATGAGCGGATTACTACATTAGAAGAATATCAGCCATATAGACCCAACAAACTTATTGAGCGATATATTAAGGAATTAATTAAAGACTGCGGTCCAGAAAATGAACGAGCCGCCTTACTCGTCTTATACTTATTAACAGATGAAAGTAACAACCGACCTTTTAAAACTCGTGCTGAGTTAGCGGCGCAGCTAGCAGAAGTAGAAGATGCTGGTAAATTAGAGTTAGTATTAGAAATTTTAGTTAGCTCCGGGTTAGTAGTCCTATTCCCTGATGTCCCAGAACGTTATCAACTGATTCACGATTATTTAGTAGACTTGATTCGCTACCTACAACAACAGGAATCGAGCTTACAGGTACAACTTAACCAGTTGCGCTATAAAGTAGAACAGAGTCAAGCTGAGATTGAGCGACTTAAAAGTGAACTTAGCCAAAATAAGCAGCGAACCAAATTAGTAGATACTCATCCCCAACAGGGTTTAGACTTATTAACAGAATTGCGAGAGTTACACAAGCGGGAAGAATTGAGTCAGTTAGAAATTGAGCAGTTACGAGCTGAACTTAAAGAAAAAGAATTAACATCTCAACTAGCAGAGAGTCAAAAGAAACAAAGGCTCAGTGAAGCTCAATTAAATCGTTCGTTGAAAATTGCACTGACTGCTTGTGTTCTTGCCATATTGGGATTAAGTGTTTCTATAGTCACAGCAATAGATAGTGAAATTAAAACCCTTAGTGCATCAAGTGATGCCCTCTTTGCCTCCCAAAAAGGTATTGATGCTTTAAAGGAAGGTTTAAAGGCGGGGAGAAAATTACAACAAACAGTCTGGGTAGATTCCTATACAAGAGAGGAAGTACAGACGGCGCTTTATCAAGCAGTTTCCGGGTTAAGAGAATATAACCGCTTG
This sequence comes from Nostoc sp., assembly GCF_036917395.1. Classification (GTDB taxonomy): domain Bacteria; phylum Cyanobacteriota; class Cyanobacteriia; order Cyanobacteriales; family Nostocaceae; genus Nostoc. The sequence continues at coordinate 68,739 of NZ_JBALDI010000086.1, read as the reverse complement.
GAGGGGCATATATCTGGGGTAAATAGTGCTACATTTAGCCCCGATCGCTCTTTAATTGCCTCAGCTAGTGCCGATACTACAATCAAACTCTGGCGTCCTGATGGTAGCTTAGTCAAAACCTTGTCCGGGCATGAAGATGTAGTTAATAGCGTCAGTTTCAGCCCCGATGGTCAAATCATTGCTTCCGCCAGTCAAGACAAGACGGTGAAACTGTGGAGTCGAGAGGGTCAACCGCTTGCTACCTTATTCGGGCATCAGGGTGTGGTGAATAGTGTCAGTTTTAGCCCAGATGGTCAGATTATTGCTTCGGCGAGTAGCGACAAGACAGTAAAATTGTGGAGTCGGGATAACAAGCTGCTTAAAACCTTGCAGGGACATGATGGTGCAGTCTTGAGTGTCGCTTGGTCACCTGATGGACAGATCATTGCTTCTGCGAGTGCTGACAAGACGGTAAAATTGTGGAGTCGCGCTGGTAAGCTGCTTAAAACTTTGCAGGGACATGATGATGCAGTCAAAAGTGTAGCTTGGTCACCCGATGGAAAAGCGATCGCTTCTGCTAGTTTAGACCAGACAATCAAACTGTGGAATCTGGAGGGTAAACTACTGAGAACCTTATCAGGGCATAGTGCTGGAGTTACCAGTGTCAGTTTTAGCCGCGATGGTAACACGATCGCTTCCGCAAGTACCGACGAGACAATCAAACTTTGGAGTTCTGAAGGTGTGCTGTTGGGAACCCTGAAGGGACATAATAATTGGGTTAACAGTGTCAGTTTCAGCCCAGATGGTCGCACCCTGGCTTCTGCAAGTCGGGACAAAACTATTAAACTCTGGCATTGGGACGATGTGTTACTGCGAAAGCCCAAACCTGATAATGATGACTGGGTAACTAGCATCAGTTTTAGCCCTGATGGTCGCACCTTAGCAGCAGCGAGTCGAGACAAAACTGTAAAACTTTTCAGTCGAGATGGGAAAATACTCCGTATATTAACTGGGCATGAGGGTGAAGTTTGGGGAGTCAGTTTCAGCCCCGATGGCCAGGCGATCGCTTCGGCTAGTAAAGATAAAACAGTGAAGCTTTGGAGTCTTGACGGTAAACTGCTCAACACCTTACAGGGTCATAATAATACCATCTTGAGTGTAGCTTGGTCACCTAATGGTCAGGTGATTGCTTCGGCTAGTAAAGATAAAACAGTAAAGCTTTGGAGTCGTAACGGTAAACTGCTCAACACCTTGCAGGGTCATCAAGATGCGGTAAACTGGGTAAGTTTTAGTCCCGATGGCAAGTTGCTAGCCTCAGCCAGTGATGATAAAACAGTGAAAATCTGGAGTGTAGATGGTAAATTGTTATACACCTTAACTGGTCATAGTCGCCGGGTAAATGGGGTTGCTTGGTCGCCCGATGGTCAGGCGATCGCTTCAGTTAGTATTGATAGCACGGTGAAGATTTGGAGCAGGGATGGTGATTTGCTAAATACTCTCACAGGAGATGGCGATAGTTTTATAAGTGTGAGTTTTAGCCCCGATGGCAAGACTCTGGCAGCTAGCAGTGATGATAAAGTAAGAATTTGGAACCGAGAAGGGACGTTGTTGATTGCTTTGAAAGGTGATAAGCAAGAGTTAACCAGCGTCAGTTTCAGCCCTGACGGCAAGACTCTGGCTGCGGGTAGTGGTAATGGCACAGTGATTTTCCAGAATTTGGCAGATATCAAACTCGAAAATTTACTGGCACGGGGTTGCAATTTGCTGCATGATTATTTGCAGACTAACCAGAAAGTAATGAAAAGCGATCGGGCCTTGTGTTCTGGGAGGTGATGTAGATTTTGTTCCCATTCAGATCGCTAATTTAAAATGAACAATGACACACGTTCACCCTATCCATAGCTTTTCTAAAAAAAATAGAATCTAAATGAAATTTTTCATTGACTAAAACTTATATTTTTTTTAGTAGATTAATTCTGTTTATGAGGAGAGTTTTCTACTGACATACAAACAAGTATAAGTTATGGTATAGCTAACTAACGCCAGAAAAGAAACTATAAGCTTCAACAATAACTCTATATGACTAAGGAAGCAAAAATTAGGGATTTTCTCGTAAACAATTTACATTTAATTGAAGATGGTTTAAATGCTATCAAAACAGAATTTAAATTACCAAATATTTCTGGTTCAGATGGTTCGGTTGACATTATAGCTAGAGATAAATTTGGTCTAATAGTGATTATAGAAATCAAAACAAGTAATTCTTCCGCAAAAAACGCTTCACATCAGTTATGTAAATATGTTGCATTGATAAAACAAAATTTAAAAATAGCCGATAAAGACTTGCGATGTATTCTAATTTCTACTGATTGGCATGAATTAATAGTACCATTCTCTGATTTTAAACGTAATGTTAAGTATCCGGTTGATGGCTATAGTCTTTCTTTAGACCCAGAATTTATACCTTATGAAGCTAAAAAAGTCAAGCCTACACCAGAAATTGAAGAAAATAATATTTGTCCTAAACATTTAATATTTTCATTTGAAAAACAGAGTATAAGAGATGATGCATTGTCAAAGCTTGATGCAATAATTTTAGAAGAAATAGGAATAAAAAACTATTACATCTTGGCAATGTGTTATGAAGGTAAAAATAAAAAAGTATATGATACATACCCTTTTATTCAATATCTTGTAATTGATGAGCTTAGAATACACGAAAAAGAAGCAATCATAGGAAAAACATATTCTTTAAATACAAAAGATGAAAATATTTTTCAAGATAGTTGGATTCCCAAAAATTATTTAGCCGAACAAGAAAAATGGGAATTTGAAGAATTAGTTATTTGTGAAATTTCTCGAAAACTCAGTCATTTATGTGAGAAAACAGGAACAAGTAACCCAGAAGAATTTGCTAGGTTACAAAAATCATGGAAAATAGAAGAGATTTGCAGACAAGGTAGGTTAGCTTCATCTACATCTAAAACCTTAATAAATGATGAAGACTTACTAAAAGAGATTATGGGTTTAAAAGGTGGGAATGCTGAAAGATTTTTCTCTATAATTAACCCAAATTTTCAGCTTTCTTGGAATAGTGCCATTCAAAAAATCCACTATTGTTTATTAGGAAATGAAGTCTGGCAAGCAGGATTAGAATCGTTTTTAGATAAAATTAAAAATGAACATCATGAAGCGAATGTTTCAGTGTTTATTTACAACCCATGCAATATACTACTTTCTTTATATAATGTTCATTTTCATCCTATCTTAGAGGTTTTAGTAGATAATTTACCGGATAATAAAGTTATTTTTCTAACAGGTTTTATTGAATGGGATAGAAAAACTTATCCTGAAAATTTAGAAAATATTATAAAATCTGCTTCTGAAATAGCATCCATATCCTATCCTTTATTTGCTATACAAGGTAAAAATCAAGAGTTATTTGAAATGTTAGTAATGTCTAAACATGGACTTGATTATAGTTTAATAGAAACAACTTTACATAATGAGCAAATTCCTACTCATAAATATGTCTATGTAGAAGAAAATGGAATAGAGACTGAGAATACTGATGCTGAAGAATTTAAGACATTTAACTATTTCATTCAAGTTAATGATGGATATTTGCATTACCTACGTCAATATATAAAATATATTTGGAATCGCTAATTATTGATTTTAATTTGTAGATTTGTTAGAATTCTGTGTCACCAAACATTCACTCAAATTTTTCTTAGATCGCCTTTTGTTAGCCAACCTCAAGCTGTTGTTTCAGAACTACGGCAGGAAAATCAAGCAGGACTTATAGACAAAGCTGTACATCTTGGTAGCATTGAGTGAAGTATCCGTCAGCAAGGAAGCGAGGGCGATGTACGCAACCGTCACACAACCACTGACTTTTGAAGAGTTTCTTGCCTGGGACGATGGTTCAGGCAGAGACTTTGAGCTATTGGATGGGATTCCCGTGCCATTATCAGAACCAAATGCAAATCATGAGGATTTGATCGAGCGACTGTGTGCCTACTTAGAAAATCACTGCCAAGAAAATGACCTGCCTTACATCTCGCGCCAGTCCAAGCAGGTTCGGCTCAAAACAGCACCAGGAGAAAAGGAAAAAAGCCGGAAAGCAGATATTGTCATATTTGCTAGAGAAGAATGGCAGAGGATGAAAACTAGCTCTAGTTCTGCTGCTGCATATATTCCACCACCCGGAATCATTGAGGTCGTTAGCAACAACTGGAAGGACGACTATCTGACAAAACTTGCTGAATATGAGGACTTGGGCGTTTTCGAGTACATCATTGTAGACTATGCTGCTTTTGGTGGCATTCGGTTCATTGGCTCTCCCAAGCAGCCAACTATTACAATCTACCAACATGAAGATGGAGAGTATTTACCCCCAAAGGTGTTTCGAGGGCAGGATCGAATTGATTTTAAATTGTTTCCGAACATTCCCTTAACGGCTGAACAGATTTTTGCAATGAGTCGCTGATTAGCATTTCTGTCTCAGATAATGTTAAAGCCGTTAGTTTAACCTCTGGCGGCTCCACATTATCTATTATTGGAATTTCTGACATTGCTTAAATTCACGCAACACTCTGAGCAGAAGGCTTAGTTAATCCTACTTCATCAGTCTTATCATTAAAAGCTGCTGCCAACTCAGGACTGGTAAAAATAAAATCCCTATGACCTACTATCAATCAAGGTCTTAGGGATTTATTTTGCTTACGGGACTGGTGCGGCTCGAACGCACGACCTGACGCTTAGGAGGCGTCCGCTCTATCCAACTGAGCTACAACCCCAACTATGAAGCATATATAATCATAGCAGTAATTTTAGCGAGACTGCCAATAATTATCCCAAGAGCCGCCCCCTACTTCTAAACCACAAAGAAAACTTTCTGCTTTCAGGATTATTTGAGATTTTCTGCCATTTAATTCTCGTAACTCTAAATTTAGCTTTCCTTGCATGGTGTCTCGGCAACAGTATCTTAAACCTTCCTCTGTAGGCGCACGCAGAGGTGTACCAGGTAAATCCGTAGTTCCTATCAATTCAATTTCATAGTTATAGTTGGTAGCTTTCATTTGCCATCTACCCCAAGGCTGAATTTCCCAATCCACTTGTGAATTCCAGGGAACAAATTCATAAAACTTGCCTTGATAGTGCAACCCAATCATCGCTACAGATTCCATCCACCACAGTACACCCCGCCGTCCACCGCCAGCAGTTAATGCTAAGTCCGGTTCGCCCTCAAAGCAATTACAATTTAGCCAAAACCATTTTTGAGGAAAAGCACCACCCCAATTTTTCTCGCCGTAGGCTGGGGCGTTGGTGAATTCGTAGATTTTGCCATTCCAGTCAATCTTTCCGCTGGCTAGACCGTGAGCCATCAAAATTTGCCATCCGGGTTCAAAAATCTGCAAAAATGACACCCAGCCTGCGGTTGACTGCTGAATGCTATTTTGATTGCCCCAACCGTATACAGGTTGAATTTCATATTCCCAACGGCAATAATTATTGGTGGCGCGTTCGCCCTTGGCGATGGCTTTGCCATCGCGAATAATTCCTTGATTTAAAGTGGCTGTGGCCTGATAACCCTCTTGAACATGATGCTCAAACTCGGCTGGCAGGAGGTATAGGGGAGAAACTTGCAAATCCGTTTTACCCCAATGACCTAAACCCAGGACATCTCGACTACCCCAAAATTTGTTCACATCAGGAAAAGTCCGGCATAAATACTCATCATCCGGGCCGAGGATTTGGACTGCACCGCCACTATAGGGTTTACCGCCGATGGGATCTTCGATGGAGTACATAAAGGCGAATGTTTGCCCAATTTCCGGTAACGTGATGCGGTAATACCAGCCTTCAAAGAAGCGGCGACTACTGCCATCCCAGTGATAGCCAGAATGAGGTGTTTGGGTTGATTGAAGGAGATTTAGAGGAATAGTTAACATAGATTTATATAGTTGCCGATTTTTTCAGTATGCGCGATGACTTCGATCTCAATCATGCTTATGAAATTCTTGGGCTGAAAACTGGTGCATCACAAGCACAAGTGAAGCGAGCTTACCGTCAACTGGTAAAAATTTGGCATCCCGATCGCTTTCTTGAGCAAAAGCAAAAACAGGAAGCTGAGGAAAAAATCAAATCAATCAACGCAGCTTACAACAAGCTCAAATCTGAAAGTCCATCCGAGCCTCCTACTCCTGAAAACCCATCTTCATCTTCGCCTACAAATCCCACAAAAATATCTGTCAATCGTTGGGATGCAGAAACTTTTTATAGTTGGGGAGTAGAGAATGCTACAGAAGGAAGATATGAAGATGCGATCGCAGATTTTACCCACGCGATTCGTCTCAATCCTCACTATATTGACGCATATAAATATCGTGGGCTAGTTTGCTCTCAACTGGGATACGAATATAGAGCCGCTTCAGATTTAAATAAAGCTGCACAAATAGAACAAGAGTTAACAAATCCGGGCGCTGCACGTACATCACGCTCACCTAGACCTGTATCAAAGCCTAGAACTCTGGTAAAAAGATTTTGTGAAGGGATAAAAAGTTTACTGCGGCTAAATCGGCGTTCGAGATAAGAAGTGGAATACATATCATTCTTAGAGGCACAGCAATGCTGTGCCCCTACTGCGTGTTAGTTCAGACGGCGACACCATAACTTGAGTTAGATAATACTTATGCTTGGGAATACTAAGTAAAGTTTGATTTGCTGCTGATTTCTTAGTATGAGCGATCGCTTTGATATAAATGGTGTTTACAATATTCTGGGGTTAAAACCAGGTGCATCTGTTGAGGAAGTCAAGCAAGCTTACCGCCAGATGGCTAAGACTTGGCATCCAGATTGTTTTCTCGAACCGCAGCAAAAGCTAGAAGCGGAAGAAAAAATCAAAGAAATTAATCAAGCTTATGGAAAGTTAAAATCTTATCAACCAAGTGAGATAAATCAATCAGCTTCTACTTCCACCACAATTGATTCCACTACATTCAATGCTGAAAGTTTCTATAAACGGGGCATGGAGAAAGCTCAAAGAGGAAAATATACTGAAGCAATTGAAGACTTTAGCCAAGCGATTCGTCTCAACCCTAATTACTTTGAAGCCTACAAATACCGAGGGCTTGCTTGCTCAAAACTGGGATATGAAAATAGAGCTTGGTCTGATTTTAAAAATGCCGCACAACGGGAACTGAAACAGAAAAAAGCATCGCCTAAACCTTCATCACCAACACCAAAGCCACCAACGCCGCCACCACCACCCAAACCTACATCGCCACCGCCAAAGCCACCAGAACCACAACCTCAACCTTCACCGTGGAAATGTGTACACACCCTAACTCATTTGAACTGGGTTTTTACTACTGTAATTAGTCCAGATGGGCAAACTCTGGCTAGTGGAAGTACTGATAAGACTATCAAAATTTGGCATCTCGACACAGGGAAATTGCTACATACTCTCACTGGTCATACAAAATGGGTAAGATGCCTCGCCTACAGCCCAGATTGCCAAACTCTGGTTAGTGGAAGTGATGACAGCAGCATGATGATTTGGCAAGTATCTACAGGTAAATTACTCAGCACCCTCAAAGTACATTCAACCCCAGTTTTTTCTGTAATCATTAGTCCGGATGGTCAAACTGTCCTCAGTGGTGGTAGAGACACCACGATCAAGATTTCCCATATAGGCATGGGACAATTGTTGCACGTCCTCAAAAGTCATTCCTACTTGGTCTATTCCCTTGCTATTTGCCCAAAGCGGCAGATTTTAGTTAGTGGTAGTGCAGACAATACCATTAAGCTGTGGAATTTGAAGAATAGAAAACTGCTGCAAACTCTCAACGGGCATTCAGGTTGGGTAACTTGTGTTGCCATTAGCCCTGATGGGCAAATTTTAGCTAGTGGTAGTTATGACCAGACTATCAAGTTATGGAATATCAGTACAGGTAAGCTAATTAACACACTTGCGGGACATCATAGTTATGTTTGGTCTGTAGCTTTTAACCCCGATGGTCAGCATCTTGCTAGTGGTAGTGCAGATCATACTGTGAAGCTATGGAATGTTAGCACTGGACAAAATCTTTACACTTTGGATAACCATTCGGATTGGGTTAACTCTGTCGCTTTCAGTCCCGATGGCAAAACCCTAGCTAGTGGTAGTCGAGACATGACAATTAAAATTTGGCGCTGCCATGTCTAACAACAAATTAAAAATTTAGATGATTTCAGTAAATTACTAGATTTTTTATCAATGCTCACCTGACAGTTTAATAACATCTATCTTTGGAGATACTCTTTCTTTTGATTGAGTATTAACTCCCTAGAGATAGAGCCACTTGCTAATCACAGAGGTTATCCTGAGAATTACCAACAGTTGGGTAGCAAATAAAACTCAATATTTATCAGCAACATACATTTTTCAACTCATAAAAACCTCTTGTTCTTACAAAGCTTTAGTTTGTCAATATCGTATCTGAGGAGTTAAATCAACAGCTATGTCCATTCCCAATGAACATGAAAGGAAAAACAGTGAAATTAAGCAAGAATCTTACACAGATATTAATGGTAATACTCACACTGACTTGACGCGAACTACTGAGACAGTAAAGAATAGCACAGATAATCCCAACTCTTATAGTAAGGGCTACGTAGAAGGTCGAAATACTGAGCGTAGCAATCAGCAAGCTGATTTAGCCGAACGTGACAATAATAATGCTAGTGGTGGTTTGCTGTTGGGTGTTATTATTACTTCCTTGCTTAGTTTGGTTATAGGTGGGGTCTGGTACTTCAACCAGCAGAATAACGCAGCGGTTAACAATACTGTGCCGGTCGTGGTTCCTGTACCGAGTAAGAGTAGTCCAACCCCCAGTGCATCTCCTCGACCACAAACGACGATAATCGAAAGAACTAGGGAAGTACCTGTTCCTGTTGCTGTTCCTGTTCCACAGCAGGTTATACCTCCATCTGCACCACCTCGCCAACCGGATATTAACATTACTATTCCACCCCAGCAGCCTGCGGCACAAAAAGCTCCATTCGCTACCCAGCCAACCCCCAAAGCCACACAAAGCCCGACGAGTCCAACGAGTAATACTCCGACTTCGCAGAACAAGGGCGATACTTCTACTAATACTGTCGCTCCAGGTACGAAAAGTGACACCTCTAAAACCACTCCACCTCAAGGAGTAGACCAGTCAAACAGTAAATCTAATAGCGGTTCTTCTACCGCAGATGATCCTACTACACGCGGTTCTGCTCAATAACGGCTTCTGAATTTTTAGCCCACTTGATAATGCTGGCATTAACGCCAACATATAGCAAGTGGGACAATTTTTAAGCAATATTTATAAATTATTGCGATAAATTAATGGTATTAAAGTTTAGTAAACGTGTCTTGTAGCTGAACAAACAGAATGCTAAATTAAGAGCAAGGTACAAAAGTTACAAACAGGTTAAAAGTTAAACAAAACTTTCAAGTTAGAGCCTGTGCCTCCTGCTCTAATGATATTGTGATCGCTCCAAAGTTGTGGCATCCATTGAATGTGTTTTTGCCTTGAATTCAATGAGTTGTTTTGGAGGTTCTTACAACGCACAGCCAGAAAATGCCTGCCTAGTTAGAATATAAGGATGTGCAATTCTGAGTAAAGCGATTGCGAATACTGTCCACCAAAGTTTAAGTTAGTTACTTCTGAATTCTCCAATCTTCAAGAAACCGCCCCAAGCTGCTGAGATTTATCCATCGTAGCTTCAGGCGGTTTCTGCTTTGAATTAATTAAAAAGTTCAGAGTTATTAATGACTAATTAAGGTAATTACAGTCACTTCTGGCGGACAAAATAAACGTCCTGGTTTATAAGTTCCTAAACCGCGATTGACATATAGTTGATTTTCTTCCAACTTGTGAAACCCTTGCGCCCACTCCCAATATCGCACTACTTTAGAACAGTCACCCAGGAAAAATATTACCCAACGCCGTAATTTTTTGGGAATTTGTTTGAGTAGCTTTTTATAATAGAATACTACAGGGCCGATGCCCGGAATAACGATGTGACCGCCGTGGGTATGACCAGATAGTTGCAAATCTACGCGCCATTGTTGCAATATCTTGGCTGTATCTGGGTTATGGGATAAAACGATACGGGGTGTAACGGAGTCTAGTTGAGTCATGACTGGTGCAGGGTGGAATTCCCGTGACCAATAATCAGCTAGTCCTACCAATGGTAATTCTTTTCCTAATGGATAGGCGATTTCATTCCAAAGCACATGCACCCCAATGCTAGTTAACGCCTGTGTAACTTCTGCTTTGGAGTGGCTGTAATAAATATCGTGATTACCAAGTACGGCGTAGATACCACAGCGACTTTGCAAATGTTTGAGTCGAAGCACCAGTTGGTGAATCGGCGTCGGATCGTCAGTTACATAGTCACCAGTTAATAGAATTAAATCTGGTTCAGCTTCGTTAGTAAATGCGATCGCTTTTTCTAACATATCTTCCGACAGCCGCAAACCATCGTAGTGAAAATCTGACAACTGCACTAACGTTGTCCCCTGTAAAGATGCAGGAAGTTCCGCAATCTTAACCGTGATTTTATCTACTCTTAAATGTCCTGTAAACAACCAATGCATAAGACAACCGATACCCCTCATACCAGCGCTTACAGCTTACCAAAAATCAAAATGTAACTTGAGAAACTGCAATAATTTATGTCTTATACTCCAGATACAATTAACTAATTAATTTATTTTAAATCACTGAATTTAGTTTTGGGTTTTTCCTCCTGCACAACTCTTGGAGACGCTCTTGCTAGCTTGCTTCCACGTTCGCGGAGCGTCTGGTAGAGAAGTGGTACGGTAAAGCTACTTCTCTGCGAGAGGCTGCGCCAACGACTACGCTACGAGACGCTCTTGCGTTCGCTAAGTACAAGTCAGTGACTACCTCCTGCCTTCTCATTCACCTTGTAGGGTGATTATAGTAACTTCTGGGCGGCAAAATAAGCGTCCTGGGAGGTAAGTTCCCAAACCACGATTGACATATAACTGATTTTTTCCTAGCCGATGGAAACCCTGTGCCCATTCCCAATGGCTGACTACAGAAACATTTACTTCTAAAAATGGGATTAGACGCCGCACTTTTTTGGGTATTTTTTTTACAACCTTTTCGTAAAACAAGGTCGCAGGGCCAATTCCGGGAATCACGATTTGACCACCGTGAGTATGACCAGATAATTGTAAATCAACTCGCCATGCTTGCAGTATCTCCGCAGTATCTGGGTTGTGGGATAAAACGATGCAGGGTGTGTCGGGGTTTAGTTGATTCATGACTAGTGCGGGGTGGAATTCCCGTGACCAACTATCCGCCAGTCCTACAAGTGGCAATTCTTTTCCAAGTGGATAGGCAATTTCGTTCCAAAGGACGTGAATTCCAATGCTAGTAAGGGCATCTGTAACTTCTGCTTTTGCGTGTCTGTGATATATATCGTGATTGCCAAGAATAGCATAGATACCACTGCGACTTTGCAGATGTTTGAGTCGAAGTACCAGTTGGTGAATCGGCGTCGGTTCCTCAGTTACGTAGTCACCAGTTAATAGAATTAAATCTGGTTTAGCTTCGTTAGTAGCTGCGATCGCTTTTTCTAACATGTCTTCCGACAGCCGCAAACCATCGTAGTGAAAATCTGACAACTGCACCAGCTTCTTACTTTGTAACGGTGCAGGCAACCCTGCAATCTTAACCGTCAATTTCTCTGTACTCAACGGTCCAGATAACAACCAATGCATAAGACGTTCAATAAAGCTCAATCATAGCGCTTACAGCTTAACTAAAAATTATCGGATTGTGGGTAGTAACCAATGCAACTTCTTGAAAATTTCATGAAAGCTGTAGATATTAGCGTATTTATACTTATTTAAATGATTTATCACTTTGCTGTTAATTTATGTCAGAGTATAGTGTATTTCTCTTAAGAGGGGAGATATAGATTCAACCCTGTGATTATGAACAGGAGTGATTGATATTACGTATATAAATAAACTCTACAGTCAGGGTTTGTTCGCAGAGTTTTTTCACATTTCCTCAGCTGCTTTTTTTAAGTTATAAGAGGGAAAACTTTATAGATACTCATCACATGTAGACTTGACAAAAAGCCAACTGATGTAGCAAGATTCATTTAAATCCCTTTCGTCCCACATCTCGAAGTGGGTAGGAGGCAATGCATAATTGGCAGTATTTCTTTAACCATGATCGCAGCAATCTAAATCAAGGCACTTACCGCTAAAAGTGCGATCGCAACCTTAACACTACTTACACCAATAGTTGAAAATAAACAAACATTTTGTCAGATAAGTCAAAATCTTGGGGAAATACCAGTTGGTGATGAAACTGCGATCGCCTCGTTAGTCCAAACCATAGAAACAACATTGAGCGAAGAAATAAATTTTTTCGCAATCATGGATTTAGGAAAAATTGCTGTGTGTAATTCAATTGTGATCGCTGCATTAGACCCAGCTAGAAGATACACTTAAAATTAGATAACAAGTAATCAGTTTTAAATTTTTACAATTTTAAGTATCTTGTCACGTGCTTCTTCAGGCGATTTCCCTTTTGTATAAACAACGAACTTTGCTAAGTCATAATTTGAATGATGCTTAACAAAATATTTGTTCAAATCAAACCCATTACTGACAATCCCACCATTGCGTTCGTTAAGTATTTGGATAGATTCTTCTAAATCGGGAGAAGGAAGAATCAACACAACATTTATATATGGCTCTAAAACTTGTTGCACCCGTCTGAAAAGTTCGTCATCTTCATAAACAGAATGGCCTGCACCAAAATCAATAATACAACTACTATATTCCGAAAGTACTCTTTCAACCGCGTAGGCTTCAAAGGGTTTCCAATAACGATAAATACCTTGAAATCCTTCTTTTTCTCTTATTTGCTTTGCCAACTGCTCATCATAATTTATTTCCTTATAATAATCTAGTCGTACATCGTCCATAGAACACTGTGGAATCCCTAACTTTTGAGCAAGGAGTCTTCCAAGGGTGCTTTTACCTGTACTAATTGGCCCAATAAGAATAATATCTAAAATCTTACGAGTCATTTTAAAAAGCCTGAAGATTAAAAACAACTCTGCTCAAATAAATAAGGCTTAGTTATAACTTCAACTCTTCACTCATCCGTTGTTCCAGCACATCCAATAACCCATCTACATCCTTCCCAGCTTGCTCAAAACAAATCGGTGGTGCTGGTTCCGGTACAAACTGAATTAACTTAATTTCACCCTTCCCAATCCCAATCATCACAACTTCCATTTCCGGCTTGTGATTCTCGACAATTCCCAAAATTTCTTGAAGTCGATTATCAACCTTATTATTTAAATTCTCTATCTGCTCTTTCGGACAATAAACAAAATGCGGCGTTGGTTGCAAATCAATACCAACAGTACCCTGACTGTCACCATTTGCTAACCATAATCCCCAAAACAGCGCTGCCAATTCTTGCTGATTTGCTTTGACAAACTTATCCAACTGGCGACGCCACTTAGTATCACCTGATTCTGGTTGACTATTACCAAAAAACATAAATAATTCGTAATGAAGACACAGACAATAGGCGAAACTTATCTTAAACCTGACTGTACACGCCAGAGGCCGGAATAAATACCGTCTTTCTCCAGCAATTGCTCATGGGTTCCCGACTCTACTAATTTCCCATGTTCCATAACATAAATGCAATCAGCATTGCGGATAGTTGAAAGACGATGAGCGATCGCAATTGTAGTTCTATCGACTGTAATCCGTTCGAGCGATCGCTGGATTGCCGCTTCTGTCTCATTATCCACTGCTGAGGTGGCTTCATCTAAAATCAGAATCGGGGGATTCTTCAAGACTGCGCGGGCGATCGCAATCCGTTGTCTTTGTCCACCAGATAACTTTTGTCCTCTTTCCCCCACAATTGTCTCATAACCTTGGGGCAGGTTAATAATAAATTCGTGCGCCTCGGCTATCTTCGCCGCCGTGATGATTTCTTGCTCTGTAGTCTCAAAGCTGCCATAAGCAATATTCTCTGCTATAGTGCCATGAAATAGAAAGACATCTTGACTCACCAAACCGATACAGCGGCGTAAATCTTGTAAATTTAAACTTTGCAAGTCAATGCCATCGAGAGTAATGCTTCCAGTTTGCACTTCGTATAACCGCAACAAAAGTTTGACTAAAGTGCTTTTCCCAGAACCCGTTGAACCGACAATTGCAATGGTTTTCCCCGCCGGAATATCCAAAGACAGATTTTTAATAACTGGAAATCTATCTTTATAGGCAAAATAAACATTTTTAAATTGTACTTCACCGCGCACGTTATCCACAGGTAACGTTACATCACCTGTATGAATAGTGATGGGAGTATCTAACAAATTCATGACTCGATTAGTAGAAGCCATTGCCCTTTGATATTGGTCAAAAGTTTCGCCTAATCTTGTTAAAGGCCACAGCAAGCGCTGGATTAAAAATACTAGTACGCTGTAAGTACCTACAGACATTCTTCCAGAAACTGCTGCCATCCCGCCATACAACAGTAATGCCGTGAACCCCACCAAAATCAGCATCCGAATTAACGGTACAAAAGCAGCAGAAAGAATAATTGCCTTGCTATTACTGCGGCGATAAGCGTCACTATCTAATTCCAAACGAGAGGCTTCATAAGTTTCGGCTGTGAAACTTTTAATAGTAGTAATTCCGCTGATATTGTTTGACAAACGCGAATTTAGGAAACCTACCTTTTCCCGGACATCAGCGTAGCGAGGTGCAAGTAGTCGTTGGTAGGCAAAGGAACCCCAAAGGATAAATGGCATTGGTGACAAAGCCATCCACGCCACATCAGGAGCCAAAATGAAAAAAGCAGCGCCAATAATTATAACAGTTGCGGAAACTTGGATAATATCATTTGCTCCCCCATCCAAAAACCGCTCTAATTGGTTAATATCATCACTGAGGATAGACATTAAACCGCCAGTGCTGCGTTCTTCAAAATAAGCCAATTCCAACTCTTGCAAATGTTTGTATGCATCCAAACGCAAGTCATGCTGAATATTCTGAGCCAAATTCCGCCAAAGTCGAGCGTAGGCGTACTCAAAAACAGATTCTAGTATCCAAATAATCACAGTGAGGAAGGAAATAATCAAAAATTGTTGAAAGACATCGCGTACCCCTAACTGGGCAATTATCGAATCCTGCTGCTTGACTACCACATCCACGGCGACGCCAATTAAGCCGGGTGGTGCCAAGTCGAAAAATTTATTGAGGATAGAATAAGTAGTTGCCAGCCAAATTTGTTTACGATACTGGTGTCCATACTCAAGCAAACGCTGGAGAGGATACTTTGAATGTTTACGCTTTCTTGATACCCGATGAGATTTTAATACAGTAGCCACGGCTTTTTGCGGTTTCGTGCAATTGATATTAACACAGAACAAAGTCCTAAGTGCTGAGTCGGAAGATTAAAGACTTAGTGGATGTTTTAAAAAAGTCTTTTGCTCTCATAGTTAGCACAGCGAAGTATCTCAGTACATAACTAAAACCTTAATTTTTCGTCGCACTTAATCCAGTGAAGAACAGCAAAATTATACCTTCCGGGACTTTTAAAACATCCTCTCATTAACCACTGCCAAAATAGCTTCATCTAAAATCCAAATGGGCGGATTCTTCAAGACAGCACGATACAAATTAATAACAATATAATTTTGGCTTTTTTTAGAGATGTCTATAATAAAGGAGCTTTTCCCTCCAGGCTCTTTGAGGTTGCGGGTATTATGCTTAATTGCCCGGATATCATATGACATCTATCTGTGTATCAACAAATTGTCTATGAGAGTTGAAATGGAATATGGCAATATCTGATATCCTCCAAGAACCACAGCGTCTAGGTAGCTTATTTAGTGGACTGCGTGGCGATTTGACAGGAGGACTGACAGCAGCAGTGGTAGCCTTGCCTTTGGCTTTAGCTTTTGCAGTGGCAAGTGGAGTAGAACCAAAAGCTGGACTTTATACGGCTATTGTGGCGGGAATTGTAGCAGCAATTTTTGGTGGTTCCTCAGTCCAGATTACAGGCCCAACAGGTGCAATGGCTGTGATTTTGGTGGGAATTGTCGCCAAGTACGGCATTGAGAAAGTTTGGATTGCTGGGGTGATGGCTGGGATTATCCAGATTGCCTTGGGGGTTGCCAAACTGGGACAGCTAGTGAAGTTTATTCCCTATCCAGTGACGGCAGGCTTTACCAATGGTACTGCCGTGATTATATTTTGTGGTCAATTAAATAATTTTTTTGGTTTACAACTACCGCGTAGTGAACATTTTCTGCCAGGAGTTTGGCAAAGTCTAAGTCATGTAGAAGTTTTAAACTGGGCTGCTGTTGGGTTGGCAATGGTAGTGATTGCAACCACGGTTTTGTGGCCCAAGATTAATTCTACAATACCAGGTTCTTTAATGGGGTTGGTGTTGGCAACAGCGATCGCTGCTTATTTCCATCTGGCTGTACCCACAATTGGCAGCATTCCGCAATCTTTACCGATGCCCCACGGTATTCCCCACTGGAATAATTTTAGGTTGATTCGGGAACTGATTAATCCGGCTTTGGCTTTAGCAGCACTGGGAAGTATTGAATCGTTGCTATCGGCGGTAGTGGCTGATGGGATGACGGTGAGCGAAAAACACAATAGCGATCGCGAATTAATTGGTCAAGGATTGGCAAATATCATTGTGCCATTTTTTGGTGGCATCCCCGCAACAGGTGCGATCGCTCGGACTGTTATCAATGTCCGTTCTGGCGCTAAAACCCGACTATCTGGGGTAATTCACGGCGTTGCCTTAGCCATTTTTATTTTAACTTTAGCACCCCTAGCAGCACAGATTCCTTTAGCAGCACTTGCTGGTATTCTGATAGTGGTTAGCACGCGGATGATTGAATGGAAAGCCATTGGTTTATTAATACATGCTACCTACTCCGACTTTGCTGTGATGATTCTCACCTGGCTAGTAACAATCTTGTTTGACTTAGTTCTGGCTGTAGAAGTGGGATTGATTGCAGCCGCAGTCTTATTCATCAAACGGATGAGTGAATTGAGCCTAGTCAAAATACCTGAAACCGAAGTATTTCCCCCTGGTACTCCTCTGGAATTAGGTAAGGAAATTGCCGTTTATCGGGTAGATGGCCCTCTATTTTTTGGTGCTGCTGAACGGTTTGTTACCTTCGTCCGCCATCAACCGGAAGTGAAGTATTTAATTCTAAGGTTGCGGTTTGTGCCAAATATGGACACAACTGGGTTAGTAGCCTTAGAGGATATTTACCACGACTTGGAACGGCACAATTGCCGCTTAATTCTCACAGGTTTACAACTCGAAGTCAAACAACTACTAGAACGTTCAGGATTGTTAAAAACAATTGGGTTATCAAATTGTTTTGAAACAACGACAGATGCAATTTGCTCTATCTCTCCTCAGATTGAAGGATGTTCTCAACCTGTCGCAACTGATTTGAAAACCAAAGAATTGATGGAATTAAATGAATGACAATATTTTCCCATCAAAATAGCAAAATAGATACCTGTAATCATAACTAAAACCTAATACTTATTATCGTTTTTAGATTAGGGTGTGTGATTAGATTACCCAATCAGAACCGTTAGGCTCACACATTGTGCTGTTAGGAGTACTGATAATAATCTACTGAGGTACTACAACATCCATACTTGCCTAAAGGTTGATGTTTATTCTATATTTTAGGAGATTATGAAAAAAATATGAGAAGATTTAACGGCAAAGTAAATGACTCCCCCAGAAAACAAACCTAGCTTACCAGAGGTTCACCGCAGTATTAGAGTCCCTAACAGCAGCGGCTTTTGGCGCAAGATGTTTGCTTATGCAGGACCAGGGTATCTGGTTTCAGTCGGATACATTGACCCTGGAAATTGGGCAACAGACATTGCTGGGGGGTCAAAGTTTGGGTACACTCTGTTAACAGTTATCCTGCTGTCAAGCTTGATGGCGATATTACTGCAATCTTTGTGTGTACGTTTGGGAGTTGCTACAGGGCGAGATTTGGCACAGGCTTGTCGGGACTATTTCAGCCGAAGGGTAAGCTTTTGTTTGTGGGTACTGTGTGAGATTGCGATCGCCGCTTGTGACTTAGCAGAACTATTGGGAAGTGCGATCGCACTGCAACTTTTATTCGGTATTCCCTTGATATGGGGTGTTTGCATCACAGCGCTGGATGTCCTGGTATTGCTAGTTCTGCAACATAAAGGCTTTCGCTACACAGAAGCCCTGGTAATAATGCTGGTAGCAACAGTAGGCATCTGTTTTGCAGCAGAAATTCTGTTTTCCCGCCCTGATTTGGGGGGAATTTTGTTGGGATATCTGCCCAAAAGAGAGATTTTACGGAATCCAGAAATGCTCTACATTGCTATCGGCATTTTAGGGGCAACAGTAATGCCTCACAACTTATATTTACACTCCTCAATTGTGCAAACTCGTGATTGGCAACCTAATACTGAAAAAAGATGGGAAGCAATTAAGTTTGGCACAATTGATTCAACTTTTGCTTTGTCATTAGCACTATTTATCAACTCAGCGATTTTAATTGTGTCTGCTGCAACATTTCATTTTTCTGGTAATCGGAATGTGGCAGAAATTCAAGGTGCTTATAAATTACTTTCACCATTATTAGGAGTTAGTGCTGCCAGTGCTATTTTTGGCATCGCTTTACTTGCTTCTGGGCAAAGTTCAACGCTGACTGCAACTCTGGCAGGACAAATTGTTATGGAAGGCTTTTTGCAATTTCGCTTTCCCTCTTGGTTACGCCGTTTAATAACCCGTCTGCTTGCCATCATTCCAGCGTTAATTACAATCGTTCTTTTTGGTGAAAAGAGTACAAGTAGGCTCATAGTTCTCAGTCAAGTTATCCTCAGCTTACAGTTACCATTTGCAGTGATTCCATTGGTGATATTTACAAGTAATCGCCGCTTGATGGGTGAGTTTGTGAATCCCTTGTGGTTAAAATCTTTAGCCTGGTTAGTTGCTATTGTGATCGTTGGCTTAAATGTTTGGTTGCTATTACAAAGTATTTTGGGATGACTGTTCCAAGTTCCCAGTTAAGATGAATTTTTAGCGATCGCACTTATAGAATTGGGCTGATCAGGCATTGCAATTGCGCTACTCAAATGCTACTCATTAAAAATGACCTATCGTCCACAACATTTTATCTTAAGGCATTATGCTTCTTTGAAAGTGATACAGTTTTTAATTCCCGTATTTAGGCACACTGAGGTGATACGTCATCGTCTAAGTTCGTAATTCCTGTGGCTTAATCTCCCAATCCTGTTTCTTAATTCTCTCACTTGCAAGCCGTGCCAGCTTTTCTGCAACTTTCCTAAAAACATTTCTGTTAGTGTAATCAGGAGATGGCTCAATTTGTGCGTGAGATGGATTGTCATCAGTTGCCCTTGGACAAACATCAATCTTGTAATCAAAAAGCGGTTTTCCTTTTTGATCGTTTTGAGAAATATTTATCATCCGAACTTCGCCAGTAATTAGACTCACGACACCATCATCTTGGTTTTTCTGTGTGCATTGCGGGTCATAACCACAAAGCTTTGCTCTGTTAACAGAAGGAGCTTGATTTCTATCTGTAAACGCTTGTGAGCTAAGTTCTAATCCAGATTCCCCAATACGGTAATATTTGTCTAATCCACGGAAAATGCACCGATACAATAGCTCATCATCTGTAACCACATCGCTCACTGCAAACCTCTATGAAACTAGCCATTTCCAGAGAGCCGTAAGTTCAGCAAGTGATGAAGACGTGCCGTCTTCCATTTCATTGTCAATGTCAGTCCCCCAAACTTTGATGTACTCTGCGGTATTTCCCAGAATATAAACAGTTAACTTTTTGGTTTCGTGCCACCATTCAAAAACTATTTCTGAGTCAAAGCTCAGATTTACCAGTGGTTCACCCCACCACATTTGATTAGCAGCAACAATCGTGCGTAGTTGCTTCAACCATTCTATGGCGTATTTATAAGTTTCATTGTCAGATCCAAGTTCAGCAATTCTTCCGTGAGTTTTGTGAGCTGGTGAATAGCTCCAGCTTGAAAGTTCCAGGACTGCATAATTATCAGATTGCTCAGAGATAGCTTGGACCCTTTGAACTGAAGAAGCAGCTATCTTAGACCGATATTTCCAACTCCCCACGGTTGATGTTCTGTCTGTCGCAAGAATAACAAGATTGGAGTTTTGTCCAACCGATGCACTTTGTAAGCCTTCTGCTGATTGAGAAAGCGGAAGTAGGGTTAATTTGCCGCGTATCTGAGATAGCGCTGTTGTCTCGGAATTGCGACGATCGTCTTTTATGTAATAGGCGGCTTTACTTGACATCGAATAACTCCCTTGTGCGATCGGTAATCAAACTCTCAAAGACTTGTCCTTCTCTACTCTTTAATTCATGTAAATTAGAAAGTACTTCCTCAAAAGATAGAGGCTTTTCTACCCAGGCTTGAGAAATGTCCAAATCAAGTATAAATACAACTTCTCCAGGTTGCGGTTCGGAATCCGATAAGGTTATTGCTAATCTAGCTGGAATATCTTCATAAATTAATTCAGTTCGCGTCACAAATTCTGAGATGTGACTTGGAACGCTATCCGGTAACTGAGGATATATATTGACATAATCACTAAGGTCAATTGCCTGATCGGGAGATGAAATAACTATTCGATTTATGTAGCGAAGAGAAATACGGGTTATGCCAACAGGTTTAACAACTTCTAAATACAATTGAAGTGCCTGCTCGATTCTCTTACTAAATTCATCCCAGCCTTCATAAGGGCGAAGGCTATGGATGCTCAGTAGATTGGGCCCAACGCCTACTAATTTTGTGCCATCGGCGGAAGGAAACAAAAACTTGGGCAAGTCTTGTGTTACCGTAACTTCAGGGTTTACAGCCTGCATCCGCGAAAATTTAAATTCCGTTGCTATTGAGTTTTGCTCGCGTGGCTCACCTGTGTATAAATCTCTTATTTTTTCATAGAACAAGCCTGGCACTGTAAAATTCCATACTTGTCCAGGAGCAAAGCGAAACTCACAGACCGCCTCTTCTATTGGTGGATTAAAATACTGACGGCGTGTCATAAATTACTCAAGTGCGGTATAACCTCACGTTTTACTAAGCTACAAATTTAAGACTAAAAATAACGATTCTTGTTTACTAATCTTAAGATATCTAAGTCTGTCCTTATAAAAAGTTTTTCACGCTCCTCAATGCCCAATTGTTAGAGTGAAGGAACAGATTGAACAGATTCCTTAGCAATCCAATGTTGTGCTGCAAGTTATGAAGGGGTAAAGCCATGAACCATATCAAGCGAACAATAGCCCTCTTGGGAATAACGAGTGTACTGAGTGTAATGCCTGCTGTTTATGCACAAGAAGCACAAATACCTCTGAATCGGGCGAACTTTCAAGATTACTATAACCAAGGGGTGCAAAAGCTTGAGCAAGGCAACTTCAAAGGAGCGATGTCTGACGACAAGCCGCTACGCGTCTACGCAGATTTTGACTCTGTAGTGCGGCTGAATCCACGATTCTATGAAGGTTTTTGCCTTCGAGGTTTGGCTAAATCTCAATTAAAAGACTTCAGTGCAGCAATTACTGACTTTAACCTAGCGCTGCGTTTAAATCCCAACCATATAGATGCTTATAATGGTCGGGGAATCTCTCATGTAGAACTAGGAGATTTTCAGAAAGCCATTGCCGACTTTAATCAGACAGTGAAAATTGATCCAACCTCACAAGATGGTTATTACAATCTAGGACTAGCCCATTTTAGACAGGGAAATCATCAACAAGTGATTCCTTCGGACAGCTTCGCTAACGCAAACTTTAACCAAGCACTAAAAATAAATCCCAACCTAGCTGATGCTTACGGCAATCGAGGACTGGCAAAATATGCTTTAGGAGATAGTAAGAGTGCGATCACAGACCTTCAAGAAGCTGCAAGATTATTTCTTAAAAAAGGTGATACCCAAGCTTATCAACAAACACAAGCCCTGATTCAGCAAGTTCAGCGTTAGTAATTTGTTCAGGGTAATATAGAAGCGTTAAGAAACCCGCTTTCCTTGCAAATCAGGTTCAGATAAATTTAAATGCTCAGAGTGATTTAGATTTAACTGAGTAATACCAATTTAATATGAAGCTGCATAGAATAGAGCTTCCAAGATAAAGTTATAAAGAGAGCTTAATCATCAACAGGATGTAAATAACATCAGTTCTAATACTGGTATACCAGTAAATATAATCGAGTCTGTCAGGACGCATTTATTCTTATAAGAACATGTTACTCCAGATGGAATAATGCGTTTTGAAGCAGATCCAACAATTTCACAACTATGGGTAAAAGCTGGTAACCAAGAATTACATGGCAACGAGCTTGCAGGATTTAAGCGAATTGTTGCACACGAGTATGTTGAGCTAGCTTTAATGAAAAATGGTCTTCCTTATAAAGGCACTCCGCAAAATCCAGGAGTTCATGAACTTGCACCTCATGCAGACTATGCTAAATCACCATTTGCACATTGGAAATCTCAGAAATACCCAATATTGGAAGATGTAGATATATTAGATTAAAGCAATTTTGAAGAAAACTAAGATGCCGCATAAAAGATAGAAGTAATTAGATATGGATAGTGAAAACGAAATTAATAAAGCTATTCAACGGCTTAAGCAAGTAAAGTGGTTTAACGATTCATATGATTACAATCAAGAAACTTGTAAGCTTCTGGTGCGTGAATGGCTGCGTCGGATGGCTCTCTGGGGTAAAGCTTTAAATGCGACTCAGAAATGGCCATTTATCAGCATAGTTGATGAAATATTTGGCGAGTGGGAAATTTCCGAACCAGTTATGATCGAAATATTTAGTGAGCAGGAAATTTCCGAATCCGTTCTTGCAGAAATTACTGTGTTTCTGCAAGAACGTGTGAACATTTACACTACTATTGCATCTCTTTGGTATGTACGTTGGTCAGGTGTTAAAAACCAAAGAGAGGTTAGTCAGTTTAATCTCCCCGATCCCTACGAACCGCTAATCGTCTTCTTCGAGCTTGGAGGTTGGTTGCGAAAAGAGCAGAAATTTTTAGACGGCATAATGATTGATATTGACAATTGGAAAGAATATGATTTGTTAGAACCATTCATTTGTCTAGAGCAAGAAAGTAACTTGTAACAAGATTGTTTTTTTAGTTTCATACCAAATAATGTTCACATCAAAATCAAAAAATGGGATCGCAAAGATTCGACCTCTACCATTGGCAAAACAACAGTTGCGATCGCTGACTGTAATATTAGGCTAAATGACTTTAAAATCAACAAAAATAAGCATTATGAGCATTATCATCTTCGGCAGCATAAATATAGACTTGGTAGCAACAGCACCCCGGTTGCCAGTCGCAGGAGAAACGTTGCTAGGAGAAGACTTTTTTCAAGTTTCAGGAGGTAAAGGAGCCAATCAAGCCGTAGCATTAGCAAGATTGGGAATTCCTACCCAAATGGTGGGGCGTGTAGGTGCAGACAGTTTTGGTGTGGAACTTGTCAACAATTTGCAAGCATCTGGTGTGCAGATTGACAATATTTTCGTGGATAAGACTGTTAGTTCTGGAGTTGCCATCATTGCCGTAAATCATGCTGGTGAAAATCAAATTATTGTAATTCCTGGTGCAAATGGGTGTGTCAATCAAGAAGATGTAGAACGATTGTCCCATTTATTACCAGAAGCTACAGCACTGCTTTTACAATTAGAAATTCCGATTACTGCCGTGATTGCAGCCGCTAAAGCCGCAAGAAAAACTAAAATAACCGTAATTCTCGACCCTGCACCCGCACAATCTGATTTCCCAGATGAACTTTACCCGTTGGTGGACATTATTACACCAAATGAAGTTGAAGCCGCGCAGTTAGTCGGTTTTCCTGTGGATGGAGAAGAACTTGCAGCCAAAGCAGCTGGAGTTTTATTACAACGGGGTGTGAAATGTGCGATCGTTAAACTGGGTGCTAAAGGTGTTTTTTGTGCCACTGCTGAGGAAAAGTTTTTTGTACCAGCGTTTCCAGTTCATGCGATTGACACAGTAGCTGCTGGCGATGCTTTTAATGGCGGCTTAACGGCAGCACTTTTTGAAGGACTTTCTTTACATCAGGCAGTTGTTTGGGGTGCAGCAACAGGTGCTTTGGCGACAACAAAACCAGGCGCACAAACTTCGCTACCGGATAGGTTTACATTTGATGCGTTTCTTAAGGAAAGGGCATCTGTAAGAAGTTAGAAGAAAGCGCCTTTTGTCAATTAATTAAAATACTCAAAATATTCTTAATAATAAGATGTACCAATCAATGCCAATAAAAAGCCCTCAAGGCAAGATGAGGGCTTGGCACTTTTTTGCTAGATATCGGCTCAATCCTTTCTATCCACGAGCAAGCGTAATCTGAGCAGCGTCAAAGTCTTGTAGCCGAGTCATGTTTCCACTGTTCTTATCTACGCTATACACAACATTAGGTGTCTCATACCTCAGCGCTCCAAAAGCGATGAGTTGACCTGTTGCAGAGCAAACTAAGCTTTGTAAGCCATTATTCCATACTTTACCATTAAGTTTCAATTGTGCCAGTCTGATCGGATTTTTTTGATTTGAATCTAGCTGCACCAGAGTTGTTTCACCACCTGATCCAACTAAGGACGTATAGAGTTTTCCATCTGGGGATTCAGCTAGATTGCTGACTCGCTCATCGTTCGGTAATTTTACTTTACTAATAACACTGATCTCTCCTGTTTCAAGGTCAATATCTACCAATTTGATCGGCGGTGTACCGTTCTTCTTATTTACTAGACCGAGGAGTCGCCCATCATTAGTGCCTACCAAGCTCCCAAGCTGTTGAGTCTGTTTAAGTCCTGAAACTATCAAAGTTTTTACTGGCGTACTCAAAAATGTAATGCGAGTAGGTGTCTTCTCTCTCTTACTAG
The DNA here is from genome assembly GCF_036917395.1 of Nostoc sp. GTDB lineage: Bacteria > Cyanobacteriota > Cyanobacteriia > Cyanobacteriales > Nostocaceae > Nostoc. The sequence continues at coordinate 43,700 of NZ_JBALDI010000086.1, read as the reverse complement.
CGCTAACAGGAGTAACGGCTACAACAAGTGTGCCATCGCTTAAAGAAGTGAAGCCACTCAATGTCTCGTTAGCCTCTACTAAAGGTTTAACGCGATCGCTAACTGTGCCATTACTTGAAGGAGTGATGCCACTCACTATCTTGTTAGTCAAATCTGTAATGCGATCGGTAAGTGTGCCATCGCTTAAAGAAGTGAAGACATTCAATGCATCATTAGACTTTACTAAAGCTGTACCGTGCTGGGCAAGTATCTGAGAGACTAGTGGACTTACAAGCTGAACCTTTCCTGTATTTGAGGATTGCAAACCAAAGGATTCCAAAACTAGTCCTTGCCCTACAGGCTTAATATCTGTGACTACATTGTCTGAGGCAGTGCTGTCTAATTCAGTGGTGTTTACCTCTGGAATAGCCGTTTGGTCAGTGCTGATGATAGAGCCAGAACCTATACCTATAATTTTAAAACTTGGTGTTTGCGCCAAGGCTTTGTTAGTTATATAACTAAGTCCAGATACTATAGTTCCAGCAAGTGCCAACTGGCCAAACTTTCGACGTGATACCTTGTAATTCATATTTCTACTCCTAGAATTAATGACTTTTATTGAGTAAAATGCAGTGTATTGAACATTAACGTCTAAGAGGATATTTTAAAAGTCCTAAAAGCTATAATTTTGCTGTTCTCACTTGGGTTAACTTCGATGATAAATCAAGCTTTTCGCCATGTACTGAGATACCTTGCTGTGCTAACTAGGAGAGCAAAAGACCCTTTTAAAATATCCTCTAATGCTAAAATAATCGCGTCCAGGTTGCTACTGATGGTGTTCCATTATTGTCACTAATAAAAAGCATGTACCAGCCTGGTGGCGCTATATTTCGATTGTTTGTTACCGTGACATTGAGAGAAGTCGCGTTCCGAGAATTAATCGGTAGATCCACTAACCTTTGTTCTGTATCGCAGGAATGAGTGGTTGCCATTGGTCTAATTAGACTAACCCATTTAATATTCCCAGCCTGGGGTGTCTGAATTGTAAATTGCAGCCCGTAGCTCAATGTTTGAGGAGCGCTCTGAATGATTGGTCGTGACCGCGACATATACGCAGGACTGTAAATTTCTAATCGCAGTTCATTGACAGTCCGCGCGGGGTTACCTCCAGCTGTGGCTACCCTACCATCTGGCAGAAGCAAGGCCACTGAGTGATATACGCGGGGGACATTTTGTTTAGCTACTACTGTCCAAGTATTTGTGGCTGGATTGTAGATTTCTGCTGGCAGCATTGATTGTTTTGTGTCTTCACTCATTTTGCTGCCATTGCAAACAAACACTGTGCGATCGGGCAACAAAACTGCGCTCAGATGCATCCGAGCATAGTTTAGAGACTTTGCTGCTACGTAAGTTGGGTTAGTAGCTTTTAAATCTACAATATTTACCCTGTTTGTTGCTGTAGTATTATTACCCCCACCGATAATCATGACTTTTTGGTCTTGTGCTGGTGGTAAAAGCACACTGGTAGCTTGGTTACCGTAATCTGGGTTTTGCAGTCCTGGCACCACTTTTTCTGTCATGCTTTGCGTAAATGTTCCTGGCACGGTTAGTATCCTTGGCGCTACTCCATAGTTGCCGCCCATCTGAGCACCTGAATAAAAGATGTTTCCATTACTTAGTAAAAATAAGTTCGCGTATTCTGCGATAGAACTAGTTGCTGGAAAAGCGTTCCAACCATTTGGAAATGTAACAGAATAAATTTCTGGTTGTCTGTTGAGCTTGCCATCTTTATCCGGTCCAGACAGTGCAAAGATCCGACCACTGCCAAGTGTTAACACAGTAGGATACCACCGGCCATTATTCATTGATGGCTTCTTGACCCATTTTTCGGTAATGGGATCAAACATTAGAGCAGAGGGTGAACCACAAAATGGGTCATAGCGCAGAGTTCCACCCGCAACCATTAACAGACCCTCAGAACGGAAGGAGTGACCAGCGCAAAAAAGGTCAATAGGTTGATTATTATCATCCAATGGAGGCGCTTGACGGGAAAAGGTTCCTTTAGTCACATCCCAAACCACACTGTCATAAGGAGTATTTAACCGAGCTGGATCATTACCCGAACCGCAGAAAAAGAATATTTTACCAGTGCGAAGTAAAGCGGCATGCATAGGTAGGATTGGAGCGCTGTACGACAATACTTGCCATTTGTCTGTGGTAGTAGCCTGAGCGATGAAAGTCCCTACATCCGTTTTCTCTTGAAGGTCAGTTTTATTAGGTTGAGTCACTTTATTTACAATTATTCCTACGTAAGTTCTATGTTTTTGTTCTTTATTTCAGTAATTTCACTATTATATTTATCCTTTTTTAGGCTTATTTAATATTAAGATGTGATGTGTTTTATAACAAGATAATGTTAAATCCGTTTAATTAATAGTAATTACACTGTTAATCATCCATGCTGTCGAGTATCTAATTAAGCCTTCACTGGGTTTTTGAGGTAAGACTGAACGATGCTTTTAAATACGATGCATAAACACCAAACAGCCTGCCATTGCACATCACTGGCTTAAAAATTGTGTTTCCGACCTCGATTTATGACTAGGTTTTAAACACTATTACTTATTGATAAATGGTTGATAATCTTAAATTTATTATCAGTATAGTTTTATACATAAATTTTATAGAATTAAGAGGATCACGACATCCGCATTAAGACCTTTACTAAATTGATTGGTAATTTACTACAGTAGATACACGAATTAAACTGGGGAAAGGAGGTTTTTTGGAAGCAATGCTTAGACTCAGTTTGAGATGTGGCGATCGCTTTTGGCTGCGATCGCTCCTTTGAGACGATTAGCTGAGAAATTTTTCGCAATCAGCATGATACAAAGTATAGGGAAAGCGTAGTAAAGTAAAGTAGTAAAACTCAGAGTGGGTTGTAAGCATGGAAACCTACTTAGGAGAAACAGTGGTAACGTCAATCGCTGCCAAAGCAAGATTGTTGCCATGAGCAACTCAACTCCAATGGATAACGAGAAAAATCCCCCAAAGAAAAAGGGCAAGACACTCCCTCCCAAGCTGAGCATCTGGCTGGGAAAGTTTGTTTGGACGACTATGTGGCAGATCATGATGTCAAAGCTTGCTCCTAGCAATCAGTCGGGAGCGTATATTCGTCCTCATAGCCAGTTTCGGAAGTTCATCGGTAAAGAAGAGGGAAATCCGCACCCACCAGCAGAGGGACGCTACAAACTCTATGTTGGGCTGGGCTGTCCTTGGGCGCACCGAACCTTAGTAGTGCGATCGCTCAAAAAACTCGAAGCGGTAATATCAATATGTATCGTCTCTCCTTCTCCCATTGAAGGCGGTTGGATATTCAACGAGGAAGAAGAAGGTTGTCGCACACTGGCTGAATTTTATCAGCTGGCAGAACCTGGTTACAGTGGACGTTCTACAGTTCCAATTTTATGGGATAACCAAACAAAAGCTATCGTCAATAATGAGAGTTCAGAGATTATCATCATGCTGAACTCTCAGTTTAACGAGTTTGCCAATAATCCCACACTCGATCTCTACCCAGAAGCACTCAAAGAAAAGATTGACTGGTGGAATGAAAAGATTTATCACGCGGTAAATAACGGTGTGTATCGCTGCGGTTTTGCCCAAACCCAGTCAGCATACAATCAAGCCTGTAATGAACTGTTCGCAACTCTCGATGAGATTGACATAGCATTGCAGAATAATCGATATCTGTGTGGGGACAATCTCACACTCGCAGATGTGCGTTTATTCACGACGTTATTTCGGTTTGATAGTGCCTACTATGGGTTGTTTAAGTGCAATAGGCAGCGAATTCGAGACTATCAGAACCTTGGAGCTTACTTACGTGATCTATATCAGCTTCCAGGTGTAGCTGACACCTGCGATGTCGAGAGTGTGAAGCGGGACTACTACGGGAACCTATTCCCACTCAATCCAGGCGGAATCATTCCTGATGGGCCTGATATGTCTTATCTTGATCAACCACATGGTCGCGATCGCATTGGCAAATTCAGTAGGGCTGAGGGCTGAGTAAGAAGTAGTACTTATGAATCTTCCCACTTAGCACTGTTTCGGTGAATGCCTCATAAGGTAGATTGAAAACTGATACCTCAATGGCTGCATTCCAAAGTTGGTGTAATCGTGAACCAGATTAATCGAGTTGCAATTGTCGGTGGAACTCATGGCAATGAGTTTACGGGGGCCTACTTAATCCAAAAATTTGCCCAGTTTCCCGACTTGATTACTAGACCAAGTTTTGAGACAGTTGCTCTGTTAGCAAATCCTAACGCTTTTGCGGGGGGGAGGCGATATATAGAGAAGGATTTAAATCGCTGTTTTCTCAAGCAAGATTTACAAGATCCGACTCTGAGCAGTTATGAAGAATTGCAAGCTAAATCAATCCAAAATAGACTAGCATCAACTGTAGATAAAGCAGATTTCATTTTAGACTTGCACAGCACTACAGCTAATATGGGTCTGACAATTATTTTGGTGAACAGTCATCCCTTAAACTTGAAATTGGCTGCTTATTTAAGCCAGATTAATCCTTTGGTTAAGGTTTATCGCTGCTCTTTCAAATCAGTTGAAGAAAACCCATTTGTAAATTCCCTGTGCGAATTAGGCTTTGCGATCGAGGTTGGCCCCATTGCCCAAGGTATTTTAAAAGCGACACTGTTCCAACAAACACAGGAACTTGTTTATGCGATTCTCGACTATCTAGAAAGGTTTAATCAGGGTGAAATTCCATCAACTGAGGAAACGTTGATTCTCTATGATCATTTATCAGTTGTGGACTATCCAAAAAAACAGGATGGGACAATCTTTGGGATGATTCATCCAGAACTTCAGGACAAGGATTATCAAGCCTTAAATCCAAAAGAGCCAATATTTTTAACTTTTGATAATAAAACAATTCTTTATGAAGGGACATCTACCGTTTGGCCGATTTTTATTAATGAGGCAGCTTACTACGAAAAGGGAATTGCAATGTGTTTGACTCAGAGGCAGCAAATCAATATTTTAGGATGTTGAGAAAATTTTTTGTATAATCGCTTTTTATTGAAAGTGATGATATAAATTGAACATCAGAATCTAGAAAATATGCTGCTTCTAATTTATAAGTTCTGTAGCTGGTGCGCCGCCCAATAGCCTGTCATAAACATCGCTAAAAAATGTGGATTAAACAAAATCCCAAATTTCTATTTAGTAAGGTGCGTTAGTCTAATACATAATGCACCATCTCAATACTTTCGGTGTCGGACTCTCCGTACTAACACACCCTACTAAAGTTGCTGAAGATTAAATCCGTATTCCTAAGACTTACTTAAATTTACGCTTAAAATCGTCCAAATACTTAAACTCATAATGAAAACGAAGCGACCAAGAAACAAACCAATAGCCAGTCTTTCTTTAGACTTGGATAATATTTGGTCTTATCTAAAAAATCAGGGCGCTTTGGGTTGGGAGACTTTCCCCTCTTACTTAGATATTGCAGTCCCTCGTTTCTTAGATATTCTCCAGCAATGGAATTTGACAATCACAGTATTCATTGTGGGTCAGGATGCAGCGCTGGAAAAGAACACCAAGGCATTAGAAGCGATCGCTAGCGCTGGTCACGAAATTGGCAATCACTCATTTTACCATGATCCTTGGCTACATCTGTATTCAGAGGATGAGATTGAACAAGAGGTGGCTTTGGCTGAAGAACATATCAAGCGTGTCACTCGTCAACATCCTATTGGCTTCCGAGGGCCTGGATACAGTTTTTCTCCTGCGGTATTGAGAGTCTTAGCACGACGGGGATACGAATATGATGCTTCGACTTTTCCCACATTTTTAGGGCCAATAGCACGAGCGTATTATTTGATGACCTGTAAACTGAGCAAGGAAGAACGCAAGAAACGGAAAGCCCTGTTTGGCAGTTTCAAAGACGGTTTGCAGCCTTTGAAAGCTTACCAGTGGCACATGGGTAAGGATAAACTCACTGAGATTCCCGTTACCACAATGCCAATTTTTAAGGTGCCAATTCACTTCAGTTACATAATGTATCTGAGTACATTTTCTTCGGAAGTGGCGTTACTCTACCTGCGAATTGCCCTATGGCTGTGTAAAATAACACGCGTCCAGCCTTCTTTGCTACTCCATCCTACAGACTTTTTAAGTCAAGAGGATGTGCCAGAACTATCATTCTTCCCTGGAATGAGTGTTCCCACCTACAAAAAGCTAGCAGTAGTAAACAAAAGTTTGGAACTTATATCCAGTCAGTTCAATGTTTTGACTGTTGGACAACACGCCAAATTCGTAGCAGGCGTCCGTCAACTACCTGTATTAGTGCCTCAAAAGAGGTAAAAATATGATCTATAGGATTTATCAGTGTAATTTGTATCCTTAATTACAGGCAAAATTAACTTTTGCGATGTCCAATCAGATTTTTAAGACTTGTCTAGGTTTTGAATAGTAATCAGTTCTCTTGAAAGCAGCTGACATTTACTAGCAAGAATGTGTAAAGTAATTGAGAGTTAATCATTATCTCTAATATTTGACACATCTATCTATGGTTAGAAAAACCCAGCGTCTTTTGCTGCTAGTTATTTCCTGTAGTATAACTGGTGTAATTTTAGGAGGTACTGCCGGTTGGGCAGAAAGTAGTCTCTGCTTGGAAGACAGTAAGGTTACAAGTGACTGTTTAATCCAAGATCCAATCCAAAAAACTATCCAAGGAATGAGTACCGGATTATTAGCTGGGGCTGGGGCGGCTTGCGGTGCAGCATGGCAGTTACGGCGTGAATGATTGAGCATGAACTACCTACCACTAACCCGGCGTACCGGGTTAGACCAAGTTTCTGTACTAATACTCATTAGACAGTGTATCCACTTAGACCCAGCGACAAAACTCCTCCAGCGATCGCTCAGGAAGTTTAACAATATAATCTATGTAAGTAGGTTTGCTATGTGTCTTATTCATAAGTCTGGGTTAATCGCCTGGATTGGTGAACGAAATAATCAGCTTTTTGGTCACTTACGTTGTTTTATTGACAAAAGCTAGTCATCTCAAAATTTTCAACGCTCTGTTGGTTTCTGTGTGACTGAGGCAGTTGGATTTAGACTTGAAGTGATGGGACTGGAGGAAAGACTGGTGACGAGAGCAATTGGTCTAGAGCAAATTATTGCCCAAAAGGTTCTTACCTTATCAAAAGAACAGCAGCAGCAAGTACTTCACTTTGTAGAATTTCTGCAATTGAAATCACCAACAGTGGAGTTTAAGCACCATGATGGCACGCCAATGTCTGCTTTAGAAGCAGCAGGAAACTTAGTTGGCTGCGTGGATTCTGGCCCTGGGGATCTCTCGACAAACAAGGAGTACCTTAAAAGACCATTAACAGAATGAAGCAATCGGTACTGCTAGATACAGGCCCATTAGTAGCTTTAGTCAATCGGAGAGAGCAGTTTCATAAATGGGTGACAAATCAGTTTGGACAGATTGAACCACCTTTGTTAACTTGTGAAGCGGTAGTTACAGAGGCTTGTTTTCTCTTACAGAATGTTTATGGAGGAGAAGCAGCAGTAATTTCTTTTGTACAAAAGGGAATTATCCATCTCCCGTTGAGCTTGAGTGAAGAAGCTGGAGCGGTTTATGAGTTGATGCTGCGTTATCAGTCTGTACCGATGTCATTAGCGGATGCCTGTTTGGTGAGGATGGCACAACTGTATCCTACTCGTGAATTGCTCACATTTGATAGTGATTTTAGGATTTATAGGAAGAATCGGAATCAATTAATATCTGTGATTATGCCAGAAGAACTGTGAGCCTACAAGTTTCAATCCCTAATAGGGATTTTGGTTAATTGCAATTTGCGCTGGCAGACGGCAAACAATCCCCCTAACCAGTTTCAATCCCTAATAGGGATTTTGGTTAATTGCAATAATACTGGAATGTAAATTTTAAGAATGAGTGCTGTGGCTTTCCTCGATATGTAAGAGTGTGCATTAGGAAGGATTATAATAAGTCGCGTACACCGGACACTACCAGCGAGAGTAAATGAGGTTGCCACCCCCAACTCGTCTACCCAACAAGCATTACATATCTAGAGAATACCTTACACCAACTGAGGTGCGATCTCTTTTGATTGGGGCGATTTATGACATTTTAGCATCTGCGTGTGAAGTGAGTTTTAAGCACCTCATGCCAATAAGAAAAAGACTGGAACGGAACTATGATAAAGCCTGCTGTTGAGTTTATTGCTCCTTTTATACATTTACAGCCAATGATTTCCATGCTTTCTGACAAGCCAATTGTCTAACTATGCTAACACTTCGCTGCAACAGACTGAATCAATATCTGGGTTGGGATGCAAAGAAGCAAAAGTCTGGGCGCATTTGCATTCTTGGTGGGTTATAGAGAATAATCAAAAATAAAGTAACTTTGGCGTCTTCCTGCGAGAGAATAAATATAAAATATGGCGATCGCAATCGATTTTGGTACTAGCAACACAGTCATTGCTCGTTGGAACCCTGTAACCCAGCAGCCAGAAACCCTGAATCTACCAGGTTTATCAATTAAACAAAGTCTCAATCCGCCACTGATTCCCAGCTTGGTTTATGTTGAAGACGCAACCCAAAATAAAGTATTAGTCGGGCAACAAGTACGCGATCGCGGTCTTGACCTCAAGGGCGAAACTAGATTTTTTCGCAGCTTTAAGCGGGGTATTGGTGCAGATATCCAAGGTTTCTTACCCGAATTAGATGGGCAAATTGTCACCTTTGAACAAGTAGGGCAATGGTTCCTCACCCAGGTGATTGAACAACTAGCGCCCCTGGAAGGTGGGTTAGATTCTCTAGTGTTAACTGTACCCGTAGACAGTTTTGAAGCTTATCGTCATTGGTTGGGGAACGTGTGTCAAGCCCTTCCCGTCGAACAGGTGCGAATGCTTGATGAACCCACAGCCGCAGCCTTGGGTTATGGCTTGGCAGATCAAGAAATTCTCTTGGTAATTGACTTTGGTGGCGGTACTTTGGATTTGTCCCTTGTCCGGTTGGATCAAGGCGGGCAAGCAACCACAAAGCCGCTGGGATTTATCCTCAAATGGGGTAATAAATCCCTGGCTGAAGATTCAAAACAAAAAGTCAAAACTGCCCGTGTCTTGGCGAAAGCTGGGCAAAATTTGGGCGGTACTGATATTGATAATTGGTTGGTAGATTACTTTGCCAAAACTCAAGAACTGACGATAAGTCCCTTGACAACACGATTGGCGGAACGGGTGAAAATTCAGCTATCAACCCAAAACCAAGCAAGTGAAATTTATTTTGATGATGAGACATTTGAAAGCTATGAACTGGAACTAAACCGCGACACTTTTGAAAATATCCTCAAAGAACACGCATTTTTTGAATTACTAGATGAGTCGATGACGACACTGTTGCAGCAATCAAGACGCCAAGGGATAGAACTTCCAGATATTAATGCAGTTTTGTTAGTTGGTGGGACAGTGCAATTGCCGGCAGTGCAGACATGGATAAAACAGTATTTTGAGCCAGAAAAAATCCGTTGCGAACGACCCTTTGAAGCGATCGCTCAAGGTGCATTACAGCTAACTCAAGGGATACAAATTAAAGACTTTCTGTATCATAGTTATGGTATCCGCTACTGGGATCGCCGCAACCAGCGTCACAAATGGCATTCTCTGATTAAAGCAGGACTTGCATACCCGATGAATCAGCCAGTGGAATTAGTCTTAGGCGCTTCTATGGAAAATCAGCCTAGTATTGAATTAATTATCGGAGAATTGGGAGCAGATACAGGCAATACCGAAGTTTATTTTGATGGCGATCGCCTAATTACTCGCCGTCTGGAAAATAGTGAAACCAGCGTCAAATCCCTCAACGATCAAGAAGGCGCGAGAACAATTGCCCAACTGACACCAGCTGGATATCCTGGAAGCGATCGCATCAAAATTTTCTTTCAAGTTGATGAGCAAGGCTTTTTGCGAATCACCGTTGAAGACTTGTTAACGAATGACACGTTGTTGGAAAATCAACTGGTGGCGCAGTTGAGTTAAACTACTGCGCGTTTAAGTGTTTAATGAAATTTTGACCGTGTGCGCTGGCATTCAAACCACTGTCCTAAAGCCTGATTTCTTCGTCGTTCATTCTCATTATTTCAATGATTTTTTGAATTGATTGTTCACCAGATGCTTTAACTACTATTCTAGATGGAATAAAACTTTGGTCATCATATTCGGGACAAGCCTCATAGTGACCTATCTTGCCTTGTTCTGCCAGGCTGCATACCTCTGTATCAAAAGCCTTCTTTTCTTCTACCGCTTGCGATGGGACGTAAATAACGTTAACTTCATCAATAATCTGTGACGTGGAAAAAGTATTTGCCAAAAAGCCAGGGTTTTTGCCGGATAAACAAAACGGAGTTCTTAATTTTGGATAAAGTCGAGCTATAAATATGATTTATGTCTGTGACCGCACCTGTCCATCCATTTATTCAGTTAAGAATTGCCATAATAATCAATTCATCGTCACCATAATTGGTAATTGGAACTCTTAATTACCAATTACCAATTACAAATTACGAATTATTTCCGCACCACTACTAAAGTTCCCGTTGAAGCCCAGTTGTAAAGATTGCGAGCTTGCTTAACAGGTAAATTTACGCAACCGTGGCTGACTGGAGTCCCAAAACGGTTATGCCAATAAGCACCGTGGATGGCATAGCCTTCATAAAAATACATTGTGTAAGGAACGTCAGGAATATTGTAGCCCCTGCCTCGCATCCGGTGAGTGCGATACTTAGAATTAATCCGAAATCTACCTATGGGTGTGGGGGTCGATCGCTTACCTCCAGAAATGCGGTATGAATAAACAAGTTTATTACCTTTCCATGCACGTAAGCGTTGCTCTGACAGGTCAATTTCAATCCAGCGAGGTTGGGATGTTTGCCTGATATTATTAAATACAGTGATGCTGTTTTCATCAACTGACGTGGCTGTTGCTGTAGTCGAGTCGGGTGTACCTGCTAACGGTGATGACCAAGAGAATAAAGTCACCATCATCAGCGCCACGCCTGTACAAAAAGTTCCTGAAGAACGAATCCCACCACTGCGAATCCAGGTTTGCATTATGCTTCATCTTCTAAACTACGCAAAAATCATCAAGTGAAGTAATTTTCTGGAAAACTACAAATTTCCAGAGCGACTTCTAGCTTCCTGTAGAGGATTTACGCAATTCATCCGCTAATGCTTCTCAAGACAAGTCCTAAGCTAATCTGCGTCCAAGCACATTTGTCATTTGTGCTTTGTTATTTACTAAGGAACACGAATTAAATAAAGAGTAAAGAGCAACTTTCGTAGTCTTACGGCTTCGGTAACATCCCAAAATATTGGGATGGTGCGTTAGCCAAGAGCATAACGCACCCTACGAAACAGAAGTTTTGCATTTTGTTTAATCCGCATTCCTAATGACTAATTACAAAGGACAACCTCTAGAAAAAATCTGTCATTTAATATGCCTAAATGCAAATTTCCCCCGAATTCATATTTGCATTTGTAATTTCACCCAGGAATTGTCAGGATTTACGCTTATTTCTTTGGGCAAATCGTTGAATGCCCTCTTCTATATTTTATTTCAAATTTAGTGATTCCGACTCCGAAGATTCCCAGCATAAAATATTGCTGGGAATCACTCAATTGTCTTGATTTGTTGTTATTTATGATTTGTGCTAAATTGCCTTTTGGCTGCTTCACCTACTATTTCTGGATGACTATTGGTGTCCCTACCGATGCCCACTGGAATAGCCATTTTGCATGTTTAGGTGCAAGATTCACACAGCCGTGGCTCACTGGAGTACCAAATCTCTTATGCCAATAAGCTCCATGAATAGCGTAACTACCTTGGTAAAACATCGCATAAGGAACATTGGGAACATTGTAGTTTTCTCCCTGCATCTGTGTCGTTTTGAACTTGGATTGAATTTTAAAAGTACCAACAAGAGTAGGAGTAGCTTTTTTGCCAGAGGAAATAGCACTTCCATAAACAACTCTGTCACCTTGCCAAGCTATTAATCGTTGCTTTGAAAGATTAATTTGAATCCAGCGCTGATCCGATTGTTGTAATGTCTGGATTGTTTGTGCAATCACTTGATTTTTGGAATTCGCCCAAACTTCACTCGTTCCAGTAGTAGTAAAAACACTTAAGGACAGTGCTGTACCAGTGAAGAGTATTTTTAAGCTACGTACCCAGTCAGAATAAATCAGTTTTTTCATTTTAGATACACTCACACTCTAATCATGAAGTCTTGAGAAACTTATCAGTTTTCACCTTTATTTCCCTATCTATTACTTTAATAGACGTGAACTTTTGATGCTTTGATTCTAAGTTAACCTAACTGTCGCATTAGGTTTTTTGCCCCAGATGCGATCGCCTCCCAATTTCCCTCTGTGACAAGCTTTTTGGGAAATAATTCACTGCTCAAACCTACAGCGATCGCTCCTGCTTGTAAAAATTCTTTAGCATTTTCCAGAGTGACGCCGCCAGTAGGAATTAAGGGAATCTGACCGAGTGGCCCTTGCAAACTTTTGATATAATCAGCCCCTCCCACTGCTTGCACGGGAAACACTTTTACACAACTAGCGCCCTGACTCCAGGCGGTAACAATTTCTGTAGGAGTCAGCGCTCCTGGGATAATGGGTACATTTTTTTCTTGTGCTGCTTGAACCATTGCGGAGTCAAAGTGGGGTGTAAAGAGGAATTGTGCCCCCGATGCGATCGCTTCTTGTAGCTGTTGCACATTGAATAGCGTACCAGTGCCAATAGTGCAATCTGGTAATTCTAAGCGTAGTTGACTGATTAATTCCCCAGCGCGATCGCTATTCCAGGTAATCTCAATCAACTGTATTCCCCCAGATGCTACAGCCATTGCCATTTGCTGTCCCACTTCGATTTTAGGGGCGCGGATGACTGCGATCGCTTGATGTTTTTGTAACTGTGATAACCAAATTTGATTAAGCATTTTCACTGGCAATTAGGGATTGGGGGCTAGGAACTGGAGACGGGGCACTAGAGAATAGTTTTCCTAATACCTAATTTTCAATAACTACGCCCGTCGTAGACATCGCCTGATTTTAAATAAGATTGCGGACAATGAGCTAGGAAAATTTAGTAAATTCATTTAAGTATTTTTAACTGTAAATTAAATCAAGAAACCAGCGCTAGCCTAATAACAGGTAGGCGGTATATTTTTTAATTATTGATAAATAAAATAATAATTGGTGGTAATTTAATCCCGTGCGATCGCTGTTAATAAACTTCAATTAAAAAAATATTCATTAATCGTAGGGTGTGTTAGCACGGATACGGCACCGCCACAGATCAAGATGATGGATGGTGCGTTACGAGGTTCCGTCTAATGCAATAGCAGTTATCAGCGGTGGAAGCCGCCGCTGATAACTGCCTCCCCTACTTACCTAAACTAGGGCTGGTGTATTTGCACGCTTAACTTGAGGTGTTGCAACCATCTGCATTCCAGCAGGTGCAGCTAGAGTTAAACCACGGCGCACAGGACGCACAGGACGTTTGTTCACCAGCGAAAGTTGAAAATCTGACAAAACAGTTGCCAAGACGATTTTCATTTCATACTGGGCAAATGCCATCCCAATACAGCGACGATTACCGCCGCCAAAGGGTAAATATTCGTATGGTGAATATTGCCTTTGTAAAAAGCGTTCTGGTTTGAACTGTTTGGATTGTGGATAGACTTCTTCCCGATGATGCGCTAAATAAATACTGGGGACTATTGCCGTTCCCTCTCGCAGTTCGTAGCCCATAATTTCAATTGGGGTCTTCACAATCCGCACGAAAGCATTCATGACAATTGGATAAATTCGCAATGTTTCTTGGCAAACTGCTGTCAAATAGGGCAATTTAGCTACATTACTCAAATTGGGGTTAACTCCAATGGTGTTAAGTTCCTGTAGCAACTTCTGACGCACCTCTGGTAAATGGTCAATCCAGTAAAAAGCCCATGTCAACGCAGAAGCGGTAGTTTCATGTCCTGCAACTAGCAGCGTCATTAACTCGTCGTGTAATTCTTCATCTGACATCCCTTGACCATCGTCGTAACGAGCAGCCATCATCAAACTCAGGATATCTTGGCGATTTTGATCAGATTCAGCCCGACGTTCCCGAAGCAAAGCATAAATCAGTTGATCAATTTTTTGCCGTTGTTGCAAAATCCAACCCCACGGACTCCACACACCGAAATCTTTTTGCATGAACCGGAAAAAGAAGGCGCTGGACATTACGGGCGAAGTGATGAAGTCTAGTAAATCACTTAGCGATCGCCTCAGTTCCTCAAAAAGGTGTCCTTCATTCAAACCAAATACAACCCGCAATATAACACGCAAGGTGATTTCTTGCATCGACTCACGGATATTAAAAGGCTTGCCAATTTGCCATTCATTACTCACCTGTCGGGTTATTTTACAGATTTCTTGACCATAAGCCCGCATCCTTTCGCCATGAAAAGGAGGAGCTAATAGTTGCCGTTGACGCTGGTGGCGATCGCCATCTGATAACATAAAGGAGCGATCGCCAAGTAAAAATTTTAGTCCTCTGTTGCCCCTCCCAACCTCAAAATGGCTGGAATCAGCAGTAAAAATCTGCTCAAGTGCTTGGGGTTGACTAAAGTAAATAAGATGGTTATCCCCGCGACTACTCCTGATAGTAAAGGTGTCACCATAGATTTTGGCAAAATCATCCATATATTTCACTGGCTGACTAATAAACTTGATCATCCGCAGCCAGCGCGGCATTTGAGGCCCATCAGGCAAATTGTAAGTTGCTGTCATCGAATTTTGTGGAGTTGATGGCTTCTGAATTTTATTGTTACGAGTTTTCATGTTCTTGAGGGTCACATAAAGCGCTATATTTTTGTAAGGCAGTCCCAATAAAAAATGTTTCATCACCAGGGACTGAGAACTAGGGACTAGGAACTAAAGACTAAGAACTAGGAACTAGGGACTAGAGACCAGGGGGACAAAAAGGAGAATAGTAATTCCTAACTCCTGTACAGACGCGATTAATCGCGTCTCCTAACTCCTGTACAGACGCGATTAATCGCGTCTCTCAGCACTCAGCACTCAAGAGGCAGAATCGGAAGCAAGCAGTGCCAAAAATCATCGCTATTCTTAACGGTAAAGGAGGAGTCGGTAAAACGACTACCGCAGTCAATCTAGCTGCAAACTTTGCGAAGAAAAAAAAGGTGCTGCTGATTGATGCAGATATTCAAGGTTCTGCTAGTTGGTGGTTTGGGCGCAGTCAGCAGGGAATGGGATTTGATCTATCTCAAGAAACTGATCCCACACTTTTAGGTGATTTAGGAAAGATAACAGGGTACGATTTAGTAGTGGTGGATACGCCTCCCGCACTGCGCTCTGAAGCATTAGTGACGGTAGTTGCGATCGCAGATTATCTAGTTTTGCCTACACCCCCAGCCGCAATGGATTTAGCCATCCTCGTGGAAACAGTCAAGGAAGCCGTCATCCCCTTGGGAACCCCCCATCGGGTATTGCTCACCAAAGTTGATACGCGCAGTATCGGGGAAGCACTAGAAGCGAAAAACACTCTGACTCGGCTAGGTATTCCTGCTTTTAATACCTTCATCCGTGCCTATAAAGCTCATGAACGAGCGGCACTTGAAGGTGTAGCAATTACTCAATGGCGAGGAGGAAACGCACGGGAGGCGGAGTTAGACTATCGCCGCGCAGCTGATGAACTACAGCGTGATTGGAGAAAATAATGGTTAAGAAACAAAGTCTCTCTGACTTATTACAAGAAGAGGCGCAAAAATTTACACCCCCAGAAGGTGAATCTGCGATCGAAGTTACAGCAGAAAAAATTGCCGAAGAACAGGCTTCGTCTGATGAGGAATCCTCAGCACAGACTGCTGAGTCAACTTCTATTAAGCGCACAAGTCCCACTAAGGCTGATTTAGAAGCAACTGTCAAAGAGTTGACAAGTAATTTGGAAAAAAGCCACGAAAATGAAGCATCTCTTGGGCAGGAAATTGCTGATTTGCAATCAAAATTATCTAAACAAAAAACATTAGCATCCGAACACAAATTATTAGTACAACAGGTAACAAAAGAACTTGACGAAACCAAAAAAACAGCACTGCAACTTGCAGAAGCAAATTCCCATCTGATAGAAGAAATTAATGCTTTAAAACAAACAGCAGAAGATAATTCTAAACTTGTTGTCAAACAAACTAGTGCGATAAAACCAGCAAAAGAACAATACAATCCATATAACTACAAAAAATCACATCGGCCATCGGAAAGACTAGCTCCAAATCAACCAGGTGAGTATACTGATAGTGTTGTAAAAGAAACTAGTGCTATACAACCAGTAAAAGACCATTACAATCCACTTAGTTATAAAAAATCACATCGGTCATCGGAAACACTAGCTCAAAATCAACCTCAAAATCAACCAAATGAGTATCCTGAAAGTTCTAATGAGATGTGGTTACTTGACTAAAGTCAGTTAATCTTTGCTCCCCCAACCCTTGTAGGGTTGGGGGTTAGGTTTTTGATTACTGAATCGTTGCTCTAGGTAACAAACTGCTTTAAACGAGTTAACCTGAATAAATAAATTGATAAAACAGTAAAGAATACAACAAAAAATCCTTCAATTATAAAAATTTTACTCAAAGGAGTTCCAAAAATTCCTGTATTTATGGCAACTTGATAATGCTTAACTAACCAGAAGAATAAGTATTGCCAGTATTACCCTAATGATCTGCTGTCTGTTTGAAAGACAGATTTGCGATCGCTCTAGCTACAGAGTTCCTTAAAATTATGTGAAAGTGACATTATTAAAAAGAAAAATAGTAACTTTGACAAAAGCCATTAGCAATAGATGAAAAACTTTACACTTGGGCGTTACATAAAAATTATTGATAGTTGTGCTGTCTTGACACGTTCTTCCCAAATAAACCCAACAAGTTGCAATAGATGCATCAGATTTTTTGGGTTTCAACTACAATTCAACTCGAAAGTCTAAAATATGCTGCGCAGTAATTTGTGGTTGTTCCAAGTGTGGGAGATGACCACAATTTTGAATCCAGACGAGAGTACTGTGTAGAATTGCCCTTTTAAACTTTGTGGCATCTTCAGTACCTAAAATTTTATCAGAATCGCCCCACAAAATTAGCGTTGGTTGTACAATTTGTGATAAAGTTTGAAATCTAAAAGCACTATAACCACCACTTTTAGTAAAAGCAATCAAAGCTTGATGCCAATTGGGCATTTGTAGATGTAATGCACCACAACACAGAGCATCAATAGAGGCAAGACTTTGATTTTTATATCCAATGCGTGAAACGCGATCGCGCACTTTAAGATTACTCAAAAATTGAGTTGCTAAATAATCCAACGGGGGAAACATTAATTTACTTAATGGTGAACCACCTGTTAAACCAGCACTGTCAATTAACACCAGCTTTTTTACTACTTCCGGATAAGTCAGTGTAAAATCAATCGCCGTCGCACCCCCCATCGAAGCACCCACCAAAATTACAGGTTGGTTAATCAAGCTTTTCCAGAAATAATAAAGATGGGTTTTAATCGCAGTTGGGCTATAAGCAATTTCTGAGAGTCTATCTGTAAACCCAAAACCCAACAAATCTACTGCCCAAGTTTCATTATCTCCAAAGAGTAGTGGCAAAAGCCGACGAAATTCTAATACGGAACTGTCAAAGCCGTGAATTAATAAAATAGGAGTTCCACCACTCCCTTGCTTGACATAGGTTGTGGTAACTGGTTGATTAGTTAAGGGAGTAGCGATTGCAGTTGTTTGAATACTCCGAGCTAGTGCGATCGAGGCAGATTCTGTCAGCTGCCCAACTGCTGTAGGAAGAAAATTCGGAAACATAAATTTTAGTTTATCGTACTAGTTTGCTTCCATGCATTGCTGATTTTGTTAAACAACAAAATTACACAAACTAACACGCTGAGATATTACTTATAATATATAAAACATAGACCAGCGGCTATCAAAACATTCTAACTCCCAACTCCTAACCGGAGGCGGAGCGTCTTCGGCTTTACTCCTAACTCCTAACTCCCCACTCCCACAGAATCCTGGTATCAAAGAAAGTTTTCCAAAATGTCAAAATTGGGACTAAAGCCACGTACAATTAAAGTCGCCTATCCCTTAATCCAGGAGCTAATGCCATGCCAATGGCGGTTGGCGTAATTGAAACTTTAGGTTTTCCTAGTGTCTTAGCAGCGGCAGATGCAATGGTCAAAGCTGGCGAAGTCACAATTGTGTACTATGGTCAAGCTGAAAGCGCTCGTTTGTTAGTCGCCGTCCGGGGACACGTTGCTGAGGTAAAAAGAGCTGTTGAAGCCGGAATCGCAGCTGGAGAGCAAGTCAAGGTTGGTGCAGTAATTACCCACTACATCGTTCCTAATCCTCCGAAAAATGTGGAAACCATATTACCAATCCATTTCACTGAAGAATCAGAACCTTTCCGTATATCCTAAGCAATTTTGCTATCAAAATCTGTAGCGAAGCTTCGTACAATTAACTTGTAGCCCCCATATCGTTTATTCATACAGGAGATTAATAATGTCATTACAAGCAGTTGGAGCACTCGAAACTAAAGGTTTTCCTGCGGTGCTAGCAGCAGCAGATGCTATGCTAAAAGCTGGTCGAGTCACCCTTGTTGGTTATATCAGAGTAGGTAGTGCTCGCTTTACAGTTAATATTCGTGGTGATGTTTCTGAAGTAAAGACAGCTATGGCTGCTGGTATTGAAGCCGCAGAAAATGTTTTTGGCGGTACACTGGAATCCTGGGTGATTATTGCTCGTCCCCATGAAAACGTTGAAGCTGTTCTGCCAATTGCTTACACAGAACAAGTTCAACAGTATCGAGAATCTGTAGAAAGTCCCATTGTTAGATCATCGAACGGGCGATAAAGTCAACCCCTTCTCCTGCAAAGGCGCTACGCGAACAGAGAATTCAAAATTACCCAAGTTCATCTCGCTGGAAGCCAGCGCGATGACTTCTCTCAAAATTCAAAACGAAGAATCCCCATCAATGAATTTAAAGAGAAGTCTCTTGCGAGGCTTATGACTATCAAAACTTTAGAGGATTACATTCTTACAGTTTTTAGATTTTGCATAAGGTGACGTACCTACACTTACCTGTACTCAGGAAGTGTAGGTACGTCACAGAGGATAAATAAGCGATCATTATATCCTTACTACTAGAATAGCCTAGGCATAGCCCGTCGTAGACATCGCTACGTGGCATACTGGGGTTAATTCCAAGCTATAGCGATCGGATTTATCTAAAATTTATTATCAAATAAGAATTCAGAAGCAGAGTTTCATATCTGCTTCTGAATTCTTATTTAAAAGAATGTAGTATAAAATAAAACTAAATATATAACTACGTAAGAGGTTATAGAGGGTCGAAACTTATACGAGTGAAATAACGTCTGACATTGAGTAAAATTAGATTCGTTCCTCGGCTCGGTTATAAAATATCAGATTTTTGCAACCCATCTCCTGCAAAGGTGTATCCTCACCACTCTAGGAGGCAGATTTCTGTTTTCAGTTAAACAACATAACTTAACAAAAAATTTAAATTAACAGAATTGGCAGAAATGCTTGATTTTCATGGATTTAGAGCACTTTGAAATTGAAAGCAAAACACCAATGCAAAAATTTTTGCATAATTCTAGTGAATTAAGACGTAATAAAAGTGGAATCACTGAGATGTTTTCATGAAACTCATGAAATCCGGGGCAACTGCCAGTTAAACAATTAGGTGGGACAAATGGGGGTTGTGATGCAAACTTCAAAATTGAGTTTCGAGGAGCGCAATCTCGCTATGACAAAGGATGTGGAAAAACTAGCTCTAGATTGGCGAAAGCGCTTGGCTGCGGAATGTCCAGAACAAAGTGAAGCTGCTAGACAAAGTATTATTTTCTGGCTATTTGGATCTGACTCAAAACGGTTTGATCTGTTTAACCCTAAGGAACTAGATATCGCCAAGCAAGCGATGGAATATCGCTGGAGGATTTTACGTCAACGCTACTTGGGGCTGGGGCGAGAGCGTGCTTATCGCAACTTGATAACGCGACTGGGAAGTTTAGTCACATTACGAAATAAAATTCAGACATGGGTTGCCCTGAGCCGCGATCGCCAGCGCAGCGTGATCGATGTCTTGCAAGAAGTACTCCAAGAATTACTGCAAAGCGATAGCCACATGCAACAGCAAATGGCTGATATTGCCAAATATACAACCGATCGACGATTGGGGGATGCTCTGCTATTTGCCAGTGTAGAAGAATATTGTCTGCGGCCAGTACGCAATCAACCCCTATTAGCTTATCGGTTTGTAAATTACTTGCGTCGCACTCAGCGCGGTGGCTTAACTCAAGTGCCAAGCCGTGACTTAATTAGACTGGTGTCGGAAGAAGTTCTCACAGACGACAGTGAGAATCGAGTTAACTTAGTGGATAGTCAGGCGATCGCAGAATATCAACAAGCACAACAACTAGAGGAACAACAAGCGCTGCGTCAATCAGTACAAAAAGAATTTGAAAATTATTTACAAGAAAATCTGGGGACAGATGCAGTGGAGTGGCTACGACTGTATTTACAAGGTAAGTCCCAGGAAGAGATCGCCCACAGATTAAATAAGCAGACTAAAGAAGTATACCGTCTGCGAGAAAAAATTAGTTACCACGCCGTGCGGGTTTTTGCTCTTAAAGGTAAACCAGAACTCGTAGACAGCTGGCTCTCAATTTCCTTACAAGAACATAACTTGGGATTAACACAAAATCAATGGCAGCAACTTTATGAAAAATTGACTCCTCTGGAGCGGCAGATTCTAGATTTGCAAAGAGCAGGTAACTCAATAGAAGCAATAGCCCAAAATTTAAAACTCAAAACCCATCAAGTGCTAGGCGAATGGACAAAAGTCTATCTTGCTGCCCAAGCTTTAAGAACTCAGGAGTAGGCTGTGAGGCATCTAGTTGATCAATTCAAACCGTGGGACACAAGGAGCAGGAGAGCAGAGGGGAATTCATCACAAGTTCCTCCCCTCTGCTCTTGGAGCATCTTCATCCCCTCATCCCTCACTTACTACAGCAGATCGTAACTCAATATTATCCCCAATCCACATCTGAAATTCATCTTCTACTTAGGTATATATAATTTAAATTTTAACAATCGAACAAAGTCCAATTTATTAACTACCTACTAAATTAAAGGCGAAGTAGTATATAAATAAACACTAGGCAATCAAATCTATGTTGTCTTCAGAGGGTGAATTAAATGATTCGCCATGCCTGAGGAATTTCTCAGCAACTAAGCTTCAAGTTACATGAACTACAAAAACGGCTTTTACTGAATCCTACCCTTGACTTTCAGCAATTAGAGGCTTTGGTTGCCCTGAATGAATTAGTAAAAAATTTAGATAAATAGATCAAAATACTGGCACTAGATAGCAATCCATCAACAAACACCAAATCATAAGTCTGTCAGTAAAACTGCTGATTTCGATCACATAGATAATTGTTATGTTGTAATGGAACCCTAGACCGATCAACCTTAGAGGTTCATCTCAAATAAATACAGATTTTGCGATCATATTCTGAGTAAGATTACGATTTAAACAAACTTATAGTAGCAAAGTTAGTTTCCCACTCTTGAATCCATTTTTTGCAAATATTTCATGCTAACTGAGGTTTTTAGTGAACTTTTCCCCTTAATGAGTACAGCCAATCCACAGACTTTGGAATGGCTGCTCAACGTTGCAATTGAACATGAATACCCATCTGGGCGAGCTGTTGTGATGGAAGATGCCTGGGGTAACGCCGTTTACTTCGTGGTTTCTGGTTGGGTCAAAGTCCGGCGTACCGTCGGGGAAGATTCAGTAGCTCTGGCAATTTTTGGCCGTGGCGATTTTTTTGGAGAAATGGCAATTTTGGATGAATCTCCACGCTCAACCGATGTCATTGCCCTTTCACCCGTGAAGTTGCTTAGTATCTCCAGAGAGCGTTTTATTCAAATATTGTTTAAAGACCCGCAGTTACATCACCGCATGTTGCAACTGATGGTGCGGCGATTGCGGCAAATTAACCTGCGCTTACAAATGCGGTCTTCACCACCAGCAGTCAAACTCGCCCATACCCTAGTGACTTTAGGCGAAAACTATGGTCAGGAATCAGACTTAGGAAGAGAAATTTTTAACATTCCCTTTAAAGATTTAGCAGAGGTAACAGAAATTGGTGTTGAAGAAACCACCAAAATCATGGAAAAGCTGCATGAAAAAGGGTGGATTAACATTGACAGCGCTAACAATATTACTTATCTTGTGAACTTCAAACAGTTGATGAACTTGGCTGGCAAAGTGTGATTGCTATGGTATGGGGCAAGCCGAATTTTAAATTGAGAATTTTTGATTTGTTCTGCCCACGAAAGCGTTGCGGGACGTACCCCTACGGGGAAGCAAGCTACGCGTTAGCGTCTCCAAGAGTTGTCCGGGGCGGGGCATGAACAAAAAAATCTTTTATCTAAAATTCGTAGTCAAGTACAACCCTCACCCCTGCACGATTATCATTTTCAATAAGACTCAAATAAGACGATTTTCGGTATTTTAACTGATTGACAAAATGCGCTTTATTTTAACCTCTCACGGATGACCTTGAAAGGGCTAGTTCTGTTTAAAACACTCCCAAGCGCAAGCAACATCTGGACTAAAATGAAGCTTGCGCTAATCAAAATCTAGTCAAATACTTCTGCTACAGAACCTGCAACAGTTGTTTAATTTTGGTGTCTTGGCGTTCTTTGAATTTATCTGGAAAAATTAACTCGATCGCAATCTTGCCATTTATCTCTTCTTCTACTACATAAATTTCGGCAACGAATCGGTTAGATGAGACATTATCCCCATCCTCATTCAACAGTAAACCAACTAATGGTTTAACAGTTCGCATCGTGTGCAAATCCTGTTGTCCTAGCATTTTGTGAGAAGACACGGCTTTTTTATCTTCTATTTCCAAGCGCAAACCTGTTGTTCCTAGTTCTGTGGCTACTCCAAAAAAGAAGTTACCATCCCAGTAGAGTTGGCTATTGCTATTTACCTGCTTGCGTACCTTTTTACGGCTAGTTTGTTTGATGTCACGCAAGGCCCGAGTCAGACTCGTAGCGAGGAATCCAAGGGAAGCTATGGGTCGGTCTACATACTGCCCCTTTTGAGAATACCACTCCTGCACATCAGAATACAAAACTAGAGTTAAAGCATCGCGTTGGGCGTTATTGAGCTTCACAAAATCAACTGCTAAAAGCGTTTCTCTATCATTAATAGGGGAGACTCGGACAATCTGCGCCGTTAGGGAAGCGCTAGCAGTATAATCTCCCATCACCTCAACTTCCACTTCATCCAGTAAATTGGGCCAGGTTTCCAAGGAAATTAATGCCCCAGTTTCCGATATATTCACCGTTTTGCCCATGATTGTTTGACTGTTACTGGTAATTAAGATGGGGAGACGACGCTGTAAACGGTGGGCAGAACGTACTTGCGGTTGTTCAAAACCAACCAACAAAGCAGCTATCAGTAAAACCAGGTTAAAAATAGACCACATGGTGTTAACTAAGACTGCTTGCCAATCTTCAGGACGTAGCAGCAGCCAATAGGGAACAGCCAGCAAGGAAGAGACTACAAGTCCTGTTACCACTAAAAGACCACGCATCGATTCCCAATCAAAGGTGCGTTTGGTTATAGATGTTCCTTTGTCGGTAACGTTAAATGAACCCAGCTTGGGATTAAACAGTGCTAACATGGTCACCCACCCAGCCTGGAAAGCCATTGCAAATTCAAAAATTTCGTTCCAGAACGAGAACCGGACGTTTTTGTAAATGATGTAGTTAGTAAAAAGCGAGAGGAGAATATGGGGTAGGGCGTAGGCTAGAGTTTCTAAACCCAAACCTTGGACAGAGTTAATGCCAAATAATAAAAATAGCGGAGGAGCGATCGCATATATTAGACGGGGATAGCCATACAAAAAGTGTGAAGTTGCACTGAAATAACAAATCCTCTGAGCAACTGTCAGGTTCAGCTTCGGATTAAAAACGGGGTTTTCCAATCGCAGAATCTGCGCCATCCCCCTTGCCCAACGCACTTGTTGCCCTACATAAGAAGAAAACGTTTCTGGTGCTAAACCAGCCACCATAATTTTGTCGTAGTAGACAGATTTGTAACCCAGCGAATGCAATCGCAAGGCAGTGTGGCAATCTTCCGTCACTGTTTCCACTGCAATTCCCCCAACTTCTAAAGCGTGGGATTTGCGGATTAATGCTGCAGAACCGCAGAAAAAGGCGGCATTCCAAAAATCGTTACCTTTTTGCAGTACCTTATAAAACAGTTCATTACCTGCGGGTATTCTACCTTTGGTGACCAAATTACGTTCAAAGGGGTCGGGGTTATAGAACCAGTGGGGAGTTTGGACAAACGATACTTTGGGATCGAAGAAAAAACCCATTGTATGCAGGAGAATTTGCCGTGATGGGATATGGTCGCAGTCCAAAATCAACACTAAATCGCCGCCAGTTTTGTAAAAGGCAGCATTAATGTTACCCGCCTTAGCGTGGTCGTTATTGTCCCGTGTCATGTGTATACAGCCGAGTTCTTGGCACATTTGCCGTAGCTGTTCCCGTCGGCTGCTAAACTGTTCTCGACGTGGGTCGTTCTCTTTATACTTTTCTGGACGACCATCATCAAGGACATAAACCTGTTTTTTATTAGGAGCATAATCACAAGCCAAGGCTGCCACGGCAGTCTTACGAACAATCTCCACGTCTTCGTTGTAAGTGGGAATGTAGATATCAACTTTGTACCATTCCTCAACAGGAATGGTTGTGAGATTAACTGGTTGGCGTTCTTGAATTTTCAGGGTTTGAAAGTACGCCAGTACTAAGGTGAGGATGGCATAAAGTTCAGCAGCGAACAATAATAGGCAAGCAATGCTGTTGAGCCAACCATCAAAGTTAAGGGTATAGCTGGTACGGTAGTATAAATAACGCAGCGTTGTTACCATACTCAGCCACAGCAGAAATAAGTGATAATACTGGCTGATTTCTGAAGAGTCCTCTTGAAACTCTGCGTGTATTATCAGTTGACCAAGTAACACAAGAAACACTGCTACCAATCCCTGCTGCCAAACTTCTATTGGGGTAACAATCAGTGGCACTGAGAGCAACAATAGCAGCAGGATAAACCATTTAAAGTGTTTCACACCCACCCTTTGGAGAGTGCGGTCAAAAAATCGGGGGGTAATATCAATCAGCCAACTGCTCAATTTGAAGCGCTGGCGATCGCGTGATTTACGAGACGATATATCTGGGGAAGAAGACATTTTGGATCTAAATTTTGAAATTTAAAATTGGCGATATTTAACCGAAAGAGTCTACTTTTTGTCAGCAGTTAGCCGCTTCAGATACAACTGAACAATGCCGTAAAGAACTAGAGAGATACTCAAAATGCCTACAGGTAGCAATAGCCAATTTTCTTGTAAAAAGCGTGATGCCTTACTGAGGAGACTAGTATTTTCCCAACGACGAGTGTTCGGGGCGCTTTGGAAAAACTGTAGTTGATAGGCATCAGCATCGTAGGAAACTGGGTCTTTTTGATCGCTACTAATTAGCACCGTATCCTTTTTGAGTTGAAAGAACCACGGATCTTGATTGAGGACTTGTCGCACTCGCTCTAAACCAGTTTCAGTTTGAGATGTTAAAGCCAGAACGACGCGATCGCTGTTCCAAGGAGAGATAATTTGCTTAATCATGCCTTGTGTGTCCTGTGGGGTCTGAACCACAGCATAGGCAGAAGAGCGGGAAAATGCCTGACTCAAGTTAAAGCCACTGGAATTAAACACTTCAGGAAAAGGAAACTCTTCTCGCGTTCCAATTCCTACCAAATGGTCATTTTTACGGACTTTTGTCGGCAAGGCATCTGGCGTGTAAACTTCTAGTTTGACGGCATCTGCTTGACTGAGCCTTCCTAAGCGTTCGCTAAAGGCTAGCAAGGTTAAAACATCTGTCTTCGAGGGGATTTGTGGGACTACAATCGCCGTCTGGGACAAATCCTGTGGTGCAGCAAAGGGAAAACCGAATTTCAGCAGGTTCAAGTCTGGTAGTTGTGTAGAGATTTCCCGTTTCAGGTCGAAGCTAGTATCAGAATGCACCGTGCCTGTAAGTTGTTGATCTGGTGGCTGAAGACAGTTCTGTTTGTCAAACGGTTCTCTAGGATTCATCCGGAAAAAAACTTGTAGTTTCGAGTTAGGTTTGACCAAGTTTTCCGGCAAATTGACTTTGAGGTTTTTGTGAGTTTCTCCCGACTCAGAATCAAGACGGGCCCCACCAATGAAAACTCCATCCAGTAAAACTTCGATCGCAGAAGTTCTAGGATTAACCTGCGGCCCGTAGCTGTACACCAGATTCATGGAACTACCCCGAACAAACCTATCATCTGGTAAAGCGCGAAAATCAACTTCAATTGGCGGTGCTCCCATGCCCCGTACAGTAACATCACTAAACGGCTCACCATTTACCTGGGTTTTGATGTCGCCCAGTTTAAAAGAATTTTGCTCTGGCAAATAACGAGGCCACTGGCGGAGTCCTGGTGTCAAACCTTCTTTGAGAGTATTGACGAAAACTACCTGACCAGTCCCTATTTTGAGCAAGTCTGGCTGTGATAAAAATTGGGTTGCCTTTTCCACAGCTTTTGTGCTGTTGCCAGTGGCAATTAAAACTGGAACCCCGCTCTTTTCAGTTTTAGTGATCATTAACACCCCTGTTTCATCTGGTACAGGGTTGTTATCACGATCAATAATTTGATTACTGATGATTTTCAGGGGCAAATTCTTCCAAGTATTTAGAGATGGTTGCTCATTTGGAGTCCCAATGATTACCAAGCGATCGTTTGCCTTCACACTTGCAACATCAGACACCAAGCTCGTCTGAATCGGGCGAAAATCTGCGATTCTCCCCAATGCCGCTTGTAAACGAGCTGCTGCTGTCAACCAGGATTGATTAACTTGACTCGGTTGCAAGTAAGCAATTTGGTTAGTTTCTAAGCCGAGTTCGTCAAAGAAAGGATAAGGATAGCGGCTGAAATTCAGGGGAGTCGGCTGCCGTTCATAGTTCAAGATTAATTTAGAATCTGGCAGAATCTCTGTCCATAAGTCGGGGCTACTAGGGTCGCTACATTCGAGGGTGTTATTCTGCTGTGCCACCAATATGAGTTCGTTATAGTCTTGAATCAGCTTTGGTGGGATATTGAACAGTACTTGACCTACTTGGGACTCTTTGCGGTTGAGTGGTACGCTACCGACACTGGTGCCATTGACTAGCACAGTCAGGTTGGAGCGATTGGCATACAGTGCTGGTGAGTGTTGAAAACGGATTAAAGCTTGTACCTTACCCCGATCTAGTTTCCAGCCACGAGGACGAGTAAAGGCAAGACGACCTTCTGAGTAGACCCCACGCAAGCGCATTCGGTTGCCCACAATCGGACTACGATTAAATTCTAGGATGTAAGTTGCCAGGTTCTTGGCACTAGGAGCTTTTAAGTCTGCTTTACTACTATTTTCTGATGTCGTTGCTTGAGCTAATAAAGTTACTTGCTGTTGCAGATCGCCTTTGGTTTGAGCTTGAGCGCTGAATAATGAATTAGGAAACAAAAAAAAGCACGAAGTAACAATAATTGCTTTTTTACTAAGTTGGGAAAGATGAAACAACTGCTTCATGGTAGAGCGTGATTTTAGTGTTAATTTACTCAAAATATTTACGTACAAAGCACAATTAATTAGTTGCTTTTAGAACTTAAAAATCCTCCCATCGGATTTTTTAAACGAAATCAACCAGAGTCAGTCTGCTGAGAGTAAAGCTTATTTGGGAAGCCTGTGCTCTAACTCAGTGTCAGGCAATGTCATTTAAGCAGTCGCTGGGGAATTGTCTTTGGAGGTAGCAATCCTAACCAAGCCAAATTCTGGGTATAATAAGCAGATTGGTCTCCCCAAATTCCCTGTTTGTATTCAGGCAGTATTTTTTTTACAAGCAGTTCTTGAGCTATTCCTGGTTCTACCAACTGCATGGCGGCATACAACATAGCGTATTGGGATGTAGCTTCGTAATCCACTAATGGTTTCCCTTGGAGATCAATGCGTGCTGGTAGACTCGATTGTTTACTCCACAGTTTTTGCAGGTGCTGAGTGGATGTCGCTAGATAGCGTTGCGCTTGGGGTGAGTTGAACCAGGCAGCATCTAACGACAAACGCCACCAGACTCGATAGGCATCAAAGCCATACAAACTCTTGAGAGTACTAGATGCTGGGAGGATTTGGCATTGTCCTGTTTTGGTATTTAGAGCTACCCAGTCACTGGGTAAACCCACGCTAGAAAGCTTTGCCGAATTTTCTAGCACTTGATAGCTGCTGTCTACCAAACTCAACCAATCATGTTGGGGGTCAACTTGTGCAAAGATGCGAAAAGCATAAGGAGCAAAATAAGAGGGATTCAGGTAAAAGGTAGATGCATTCGGGACAAATGCAGCCACAGGCCCTGGTAACAGGTAGCGCTTACCTTGTGGTTCTGAGATGGTGGACAGGTTCCATAAATCTTGCAGTTTAAGTTTTGCCAGTTCCAAGTATTCGGGTCGATGCCAACGCCGTGATGCCAAAATTAGGGCAGTAATCGCATCTATATCTCCATCACTGGCAAAGTTGGTGTCGATGATACCCCAGTTACCATCTTTCTTTCGTCCCCATTTCCAAGCCCACAAACTATCTGTGCCTTTACCACCCGCTTGGCGCTGGAGGTTATTTTCTGACCAGTTTAAAGTCCGGGCAAAAGTTGCCGGATCATTAATAAGTACTGCTCGTAGCAAAGCATAGGCTTGACCTTCACTAGTTGAGCGATCGCTTGCTTCGTAATCAATCACCCGTCCGTCTGACTGAATAAATCTTTGGCGGTAGTTATCCCAGCTTTGAGCTAGTAATTCCCGGTTGGGGGTGGATTCAGGAAGATCAGTTAACAATCCAGTGAGATTTTGACTACTACCTTCAGTGGGGACGTTTGCTACCGGAGTTCGATCATCCGGTGTTTTGGGTTTTGCTGCCCAGTAACTAGAGACACAGGCAGATAAACCAATTAGGCTGGCAATAGCTGCCACTCTTGGGAAGTGCCACATCCTAAGAACAGTTTGATTTGTAAAATATTAGCCGATAGGGAGAGTGTGAAAGTACCATTTTCCTGCCCTTATTGTTCCCTTGTAGTTGTTCAAAATTAACTTTCATGAAGAAATTTAAGCGATCGCTAATTCCTGTTTCGACGTTGATAGTCTTGCCAAGGGGGTTGAAATCCTCGTCGGAGCAAAAAGTCTGTTTGAATTTGCTGTATTTGCCGAGATGCATCACTATCGGTTCCTCCTTCGGCGGCTGTTTCTAGTTGCAATCGTTCTAGCTGTGCTAATGCTGTCAAAGGCTGATCTAAAATCGCATTCAATCCAGCCAGGGCGCGGCGTGCGTCTTTGTCTTCCGGTTTTTGTGCCAACACTTGAGCATAAATCTCCTGTGCCGATTCAAAGCGGCGCTGTTCAAAGCGAATTCCGCCTAAAGCCGCTAGGGCATCGATGTTATCTGGTTGCTGCGCCAAAATATTCTGATAGGTACTGCTAGCCAAATTCAAATCACCTACAGATCGAGCCAACTCTGCCTGCAACTGGGATGAGTCAGGAGTGTTGGGAATACGAGCAATCAACTGCTTCATCCGTGCTTGTGCTTGGGCTGGATTACGTTTTGCTATCACTTGTAACAAGCGCAGTTGTAATGGTATGGAAGTAGGGTCAGTTTCTAATAGGTAACTATATAAAGCTTCTCTTTGTGGATCAGCAGGCAACGCTTCTAACAAACTGTATAGTTCTGGAGGAGTATTGGTTGCAGGTTGTGTAGCTAACCAATTGTTGAGAACTGCCTCTGCTTCTGGTTGGGAGATTCGCTTGGCTTGATAGGCGATACTAGCACGCCCTAGTTGAATCGACAAATTTTGAGGATTGCGAGCTATCAATTGGTCATAAACTGTCACAGCCTCATCAAAACGCTTTTGTTGCAGTCGCACTCCAGCCAGTCCGCCCAAAGCAGCATTAATAATATCGCTACTATTTGGCTTGCTAGCAAGCACAGCTTGGTAACGCTGGGCACTAGCTTCCAGACTACCCTCACGACGCTCAATTTCTGCTGCTAGCAACTGGGGTGCGAGGTCTTTAGCACCTGCGGGGGTAGCTGTGTAAGCTGCCAAGGCAAGCCTTGCGCCATTCAAGTCTTGGTGCTGCACATACATTTGTGCCACCCGGAAATTCAAAAACGGTACGTTAACCCCCATTTGTAAAAGATTTTGGTACACAGGTAAAAATTCCGGATCGGGAAGATCAATATTCACTAAGGCATTAGCTAGCTGTTGCAACTGCACGCGATCGCTCGGCAATGATTGCATTACTGTCGCTAAACGCTGTCTCAAGTCATTTTTACCGAGTAAACCTAACTGATTTTCCAAAGCTAGTTGCTGGACTAACAAACTTTGATCGTTGGGAAATTCTAATGCCACCCGTTGATACAATTGCAGTGCTGTTTGTCTTCCTTCTGGAAATCCACTAAAGACATCAGCGACTTCCCGCAGTAGTTTGGGCGAAGGGTTGGGATCGGTTTGGAGGGCTTGACTGTAGAGATTAAAAACTTGCTGGGTGAGGGTAGGATTATTGGTGTACTTGCGAATTTCATTGAGCGATCGCGCTAAGGGCAAAATCGCATCTGGCCTTCCCTGTAATACATCTAAGACCGCCAACGCTTGGGCTTGTTGTTGATTGACAAGGTATGCTACAGCCAGTTCTTTACGAGTTTCAATCCCCATTGAGTCAAGTTTATTGGAGCGCTGTAACTGCGCTTCTAACACCTGTACTGCTCCTCCAGGATTGCCTGTTTCTCGTAAGGTGCGACCGTAGGCTACTGCTGCATATCCTGTAATGGCTTTGCCAGTGGAGCGATAGCGGTTAAATAACTCCAGTGCTTTCGGAAAATCCCCACTGTAACTATAAGTTTGAGCCGCACCAACGACTGCCTCTGGTGTGGGGTTGTTGTTCAGCGCAATTTCGTAGTCTGCCAGGGACTCGGTTAATCGTCCTTGATAGGAGTAGAGTAGAGCACGGTAACCACGACCTTCTGAGTCATTAGGATTTAACTCTAATAAAGTTGTTAGAGCCTCAATTCCTTTTAAGTTCCACTCAGAACGATAAGTAGCCAGTAGACCAACTGTCTTTAAAGCTAGTTGGTTGTTAGGGTCTACCGCCAGTACTTGTTGATAAGCACTCCAAGCTTCAGGAATACGTCCGGCCTTGCGATAAGCGATCGCTAGTCCTAACCTAACTGGCGAAGATTGCGGTTGACTTTTGAGGGCTTGCTGGAAGGCTGCGATCGCATCATTAATCCAGCCTTTTTTTAATAATGCAAAACCTTTTTGTGCCGATGCTGATAAGTTCTGTGCTTGAGCAGGGGCAATGCTGCCCAAAGGCGGCACAGTTAATAAGTAAGTAAAAAGGAAAAATGAACAAATAAAAAGAGAACGATATTTAATTTTTTTAGCTTTTGCCTTTTGCCTTTTATTTATATTGTTTTGACTCATTGAGCAATTCTCCCTCTGGGAGTGACATCAAATTCTGATTTCACCCTGATCCCGAAGACTGTTTCGGAAAAATCATCACGTGCCTGAACCGAAAAGCCTATCCGGAAATTGGAAATAAATTTAAAATCATAGAACATTTCTAATACATCTGGACGGTCTCCACGACGGAGGCGATCGTTAGAGAGAGGAAGTCCATAAGCTATTCCTAGTTTGTCATCTGGGGTAAACAGATCCAAGAAACTAGCTCCCAAAACGTAAGTATTTGCACCCTCTCCTAAAGTGCGATTTTCGTAACGACCATAGCGCCCAAACAAACCTAATTTCAGATTGGGAATAAAGACTTCGGCGTTGACACCATATGCTTCTTCGCGATCATTTGCTTCAGGGCCAAATTGATTGTCACCTCTGGGAATGCTAAAGCTTTCGAGGAAGCTATCACGAACACCAGCGTCGCGATCGCTGGCATAAGTACCACGAATAATTGCATTGCCATAACGGATGCCGATTTCTCCAGCAAATCCATCTAAAGAAAATTCACCGATTTTATTTGCTGACGAAAAGACTGCTGCTTTGGCTTCAATATTGTCGGTGACACTCCAATCGGCTAACAAACCAGTGCGTGAACTAATCCCTGTCGCCGCCAGTGCTGGGTTGGTTTGAAACACCGGATTAAAGAATTGACTGGCCCCATCTTTAGCAAAACTGTTGTTATCAAAATAAGACGTTAAATCTAGTTGACCGATCACTAACCGCAGATTAGGTACTCCTGCTAGTGAAGTCGCCAAATAAAGCTCGTTGATATTCAAACCCTCGTTTCGGGAGTCATCTAAGCTGCTGCCTTGGCTGGTTAAGTCTAGGGTTGCCCCAACCAAAGCTTGGGGAGAAAGTGGGTAGACTCCCGTGACTCTCGCCCGGGCTGTGGTGTCGCTGCCTTGGGTGATATAAACTCCTTGGAATTGTAAAGAGGGTTCCCTTAAACTACTGCTAGTGAGCTGGCGGCGTTGTTGAGTAGTTACTGATACTGCTGTGCTTGGTGTGGGAGTTGGACTAGGGACTGATGGTGTTGTCTGTGGATTGAGTAATTGTTGATTAAAAGTTGGTGCTGTTGGTGCTATTGGTGCTGTCGGTGCAGTGAATTCTTGCGTTGCAGGCAAGTTGGGAAGTGGCGGCAGGGGAGCTGTTTGGGAACTGAGTAGTTGATTAAAAGTTGGTGCTGCTGGTGCAGTGAATTCTTGTGTTGCAGACGAGTTGGCGAGTGGTGGCAGTGGAGTTACAACTGAGCTAATTGGTGGCTTTGAGTCGTTTATCTGTCCCTGCAATCCTAAATTAAGGTCAGAAGTGTCTCCACCTGCTGCCACTCGTGGTGCAACAGAACTATGTGCTGCTGCCGGGGCTTTTCCAGTTACCTGCTGCTGGATGAAGACACTCTCCAGTTGTTGGAGATCGTTGACTGGTTTGGGTTCCACAACTTTGTCCACTGGATTGGCGATCGGTGCAACTGCGACACCAGTCGTTACGGGTGGAGGAGTCAATGTTTGCGACCCTGACTGCGATTGACTCTTCTTGACAGGTAATTTAGGTACTGATAGTGGTTCTGTTAAGCCCAATTGGTAGTCGCTACTCTGTAGCTGAGATGGGTTGACCTGAGCTGAAGACTTTTCGCTCACTGCCAGTACCCAGCAAATCGAGATGACGACAGTGCAAAGCAGTGGATAAACCTTGTAGTACTGACTTGAAAAAGTAAATTTATAACAATCGAATACTGTTTGCCTCATCAGCTTAGTTGGGTAACAACTACATATTTAGGTTATTGAATGTCGCCACTTTAGCAAAATAAATGAGTAGTAACCACTACATACAATAAATTTTGTAATTTTCAACTAATTCGATTAAGAGTCGAGAAAACTTGTTATTTATGAAAATAAATTGGGCATAATAGGTAAAAATATGATTTATTGGCAAATACGCCAATAAATTGCTTCTTATCATGAAAAATCTTGATTTAAAGACTATTTTCCCCAGATTTAAAGCTTTATCTACTGCTAATCTCCAGGCAGCTATTTGCCTTATGCTTTTAGCTGCCAGTTATGGCTGTGTTCAAAAAGCACAAGAAAAGGTGGGGATGGAAATTAGAAATGTACAACCTATATCAGGTAAAGGTGTATACAACGTCGTTGGTAGTACCAATCTGCCTGAGTCTAGCAAGATTACAGTGGTTGCTGTGCGTTATTTGCGTCCAGTGTCAGTACAAGCAGAAGCTTTGCTGAACTCAGATACGAATACTAACCGTTCAATTCTGGCTCGTCAAATTGTGGAAGTGAAACAGGGACAATGGGAGGCTGCGCTGAATCTGTGGCAAGTTTCACCCGATGGTAGTTTTCAAGAAGTCT
Organism: Nostoc sp.; assembly: GCF_036917395.1. GTDB lineage: Bacteria > Cyanobacteriota > Cyanobacteriia > Cyanobacteriales > Nostocaceae > Nostoc. The sequence goes on along the minus strand of NZ_JBALDI010000086.1, from coordinate 9,534 downwards.
GGCAAGCAAATCCAGCACAAATACGACTGTTTCCAGAAAATGGCGTTACATTTGTAGCTATTTTCGATCCTGCTAGTCAGTGGGAACAGCCAGATAATCAAAACTCTCAAAAGTTAAAATCAGAAAATCAACAGCTTGAAAAGCTTGAAAAGCTTGAAAGCAAGTTGATTCGTTTTACTAATGAAGGTGAAAAATATTTACAAGTTAGCCAAACCTTAACAATACCCCTACCTATGGGGAAAACAATACCACCTCGTCCGCAACCGGAAGACTTAAATGGTGGTTGGGGAAACCGATATCAAATCCCGCCGCAATCTATAGCTTCTAAAACTACCCTACTTCCATCAGTTAAAAATAGGCAAACGAATGCCTATCTGACTCCTTCAGAGTTTCTCAGGTGAAAATTAAAATGGGCATCAATCCTATAAAATAATCCTGTCTATGTCTATGTACCCCTACCCTACTTACTACTTGAGACGGGGTACTGTAGCCATCCATCACTCTCTTTTTGATAGATAAAAACTGGAATACCAGCCTCAATATGAGCGCTGGCATCCAGATTATTAATTGCCCAATAACCACCAATTGAGTGGGCATTGTCTGTAGATAAAAGTACTTGTCCTCATTAAGAGAGTTGTGGCAATTTCAGAAGCTTCACAAAAGAGACAGAGAGGGAGTTCATACCTAAAGGCTGCTCTATACTCTTATACTCTTGAGTGCTTTAAATTATCTCCTCTGCTTCTCTAATCCCTTGCCTTTTTTATTTGTCTATGACCCAAACATGTAGGTAATGAACATTAAACCTGTTTCTTTTCAGCTTTTACACTTTGATAAACAGATTTGAGCAGATTTTAAAGAACAGTATTATAGTAGATCTGAAATTTAGCTGTGGATTCTACTTCCGCATTTGTTGCTTGAGGAGTTAGTTGCAAATTGTCTTGCATTGCCTGCATTTGTAACATCATCTCTTTAATTTGTTTTTGCAAATCTTCAAATTCGGATGGCATGATTACTGTTTGATTTACTTCACGAGCAGCAGCAACTTCTTTGGTACTGTTCGGATTTTCTTGAGCATAGCCAAGGAAAGTTTGGGCAGATGTAAACGCAGAAGTAGCAGCAACATTTGTCATGGTGGTAGTATTTTGTTTAGTTGTAACCTCTGGTACAGGATTTATCAGCTGTGTGTGCATCGGCATTTGTGCTTCAACAGGTTGAGATGCAGTTATTACGCTTTTTGAACTGAAGGCTTGATCAAAAGGCATCTCATCATCTAAAAAAGCGCTCAATCCAGAAACTTGCAACCGAGGCTCAGAAACTTGCCATTCTTTTAGTAATGCTTCCTTTTGCTGTAAGTGCATATCTAGATTAGATAATTCCTGCTGAATTTTTGCTGATTTGTTAGAAGAATTTCGCCAACCACAGAAAGCAAGTGCTGAAACTCCAGACCCTATACTAAGTACAGTTGCAAAAACTACGTAAGGAATAGCGATATCTCTAAGTTTTCCGTCAAAAATAGGTTCTTCCTGGAATTTGATGGCTATTTGCTTATCACCTAATGTAGCAAGGGGAAATGACATTAAAGAAAATACACTTAGAGAAGCGATCGCAGGTAGTACTAAGAATTTTTGCAGTGCAGAAAGTGTCATATTCAGAAAACTTTTGTTAAATAAAAGGCTATGGATAGATTGCAGAAGATTTAATTACCGCTTGTCACATCTAACTTGTATAGAGTTTTTACGGTCAGTCAATATCTGTACTGCCTTAATATCTAAGTTATTCTCGATACGAGATGTTTTCAATAGACAACTCATGAAGAAGTCAGTAAATTACGTAAACTTTTTGTAAACTAAGCAACTACCGCAGATTATATAAAGAGAAATGCAAAATATAGATAGAAATTTATACCTATTACCAGTCAAAGATTTTAGCGTTTTTGACTTCCACTATCCAATTTTTGCGAATACAGAAACAATAGTAGCTAAATATTGCTCTAATACTATTAGGATGGTTAAACGTATGGAAGGTTAATTAAGTAATATAAAAAGCTGGAAAATAAATGCATTGTAATCAGACTACGAATATTTATCGTCAGCTAAAAATCAGATTTACAAAAGTACTTATTACGTAAAGATACTGTAAACATTCTTCTGTTGTAGAAACCATTAGATATTTGTCTGTTAATTTGACTTAGATATTGTCCTCCTATAAAAGTAATAGTATGCAAGTTATCCATAAAAATAAACCAAGAAGATTGAGGTTACATAAGCAATTACTGATATTTTCCCTAAGTTTAATAGTATTTTTAGTAATTATTTTGACTAAAGCACCTGCTAGTATTCATTTAGATGCTTCTAGGGCTGCGACGCCAATAGAGTTACCACTTTCAACAATTGGTAGAAGAATTGTGGATGCGAAAGGCAAGGTTGTATTGCCCAGAGGTGTTAACTGGTTTGGTATGGAGACTGATACGCACGCCCCTGACGGTTTATGGAAACGAGATTATAAAGAAATGCTGGCGCAGATTAAAAGCTTGGGATATAACCTCATCCGGTTACCTTATTCTGTGGCAGGATTGCGATCGCTTAATGTAAGTGGCATTGACTTTGAAATTGGCAGCAACAAAGAACTTCAAGGTAAAACCCCCTTGGAGATAATGGACTTACTTATTCAGGAAGCAGAACGTCAAGGATTGCTAATTCTACTCGACAACCACCGCCTTAACGACCAGCAAATTCCAGAGTTGTGGTATGGAGACGGCTTTACGGAAGCAGACTGGATCGATACTTGGAAAATGTTAGCCATCAGATACAAAAATCAAGCTAACGTTATTGGTGCAGACTTAAAAAATGAACCTCACGGCAAAGCTAGCTGGGGTGATAACAACATCAATACTGACTGGCGATTAGCAGCAGAACGCGCAGGCAATGCGATTCTCAGTGTTAATCCTAATTGGCTGATTGTCGTTGAAGGAGTGGAAAAGAATGTCCCCGGTCAAAAACTGCCACAGCATTGGCATGGTGGAAATCTAGAAGGTGTAAAACGCTACCCAATACGTTTATCTCGTTCTCATAAGCTAGTCTATTCTCCTCATGAGTACGGGGCTGGGGTATACAATCAGCCTTACTTTTCTGCCTCTAACTTCCCTCAAAATCTAATTGATCGCTGGCAAATAGGATTTAACTATATCGCTAGTGAAAATATTGCTCCCATCTTGATTGGGGAGTTTGGGGGACGGAAAGTAGACTTAAATTCCCAAGAAGGAATTTGGCAAAATGAGTTAGTGAAATACATTCAAAAAAATAACTTGAGCTTTACTTACTGGAGTTGGAATCCTAATAGTAGTGATACAGGCGGAATTTTACTAGATGATTGGCAAAGTGTTGATCTACCCAAGCAGCAATTACTGTCCCAACTGCTTCCATCTGTACAACTTCAACAGCCAGACCAACCGAGTAATCCTCCTGTTTCCCCAACTCTTATTCCTTCTGTCTCTCCATCTCCTACTGATGCTGCCCAACTAAAAGTTACTACTGACATCTATTCCAACTGGGAAACCGGATTTTGTGTCAGGTTCAAAATTACAAATCAGGGCAATATCAAGGTTAACAACTGGCAACTGGCGTTTCAGATGAATCAAGCTAAGATTAATAACTCTTGGAACGCAGATTTTAAGCAGCAAGGAGCGATACAGTATCTAGTGGCTCCTTTGGAGTGGGGAAAAACAATTGAACCAAATCAAGTACGGGATACTGGCTTTTGTGCCAATAAACTTGGTTCTGACTACCAGCCGCAGCAAATAACCGCCGTCTTGATTTGAACTCAAAAATTAAAAGCCGAATTTGTCATGATAGGAGAAATCACCAATCCCATTAATCATTGACTATTAACTCAGCACACAAGATGACTCAAGCAACAGCACCTCATCTCAACACTAACGTTCAGGAAACCAGGCCGACGATTCATTACCAGGTGGAAATGTCTCAACCAGAAACCCATCTGTTTGAGGTGACTTTACACCTTGTCGATTACCCCTCGCCGATTCTCGATTTAAAACTACCGGTGTGGACACCCGGTTCCTACTTAGTTCGGGAATATGCTAAGAATTTACAGGATTTTGTGGCTTTTGCAGAGGATAAGCCTTTACCTTGGCACAAGATCAGTAAAAATCACTGGCAGGTAGACAAAACGGGGGTTTCAGAATTAACTGTACGTTACCGTATTTTTGCGAATGAGCTATCGGTGCGGACAAATCACTTAGATGCCACCCACGGTTATTTCAACGGTGCGGCACTATTTTTTAGAATACCAGGCTGTGAGAAGCAACCCATTCGCGTCACTATCGTACCGCCACGCCTGGAATGGCAGGTAACTACTGCCCTGCCACCCGTTGCTGAAGAAACGAATACTTTCTTGGCTGGCAATTTTGATACTCTTGTTGATACTCCCTTTGAGATTGGTCGCCACCAATTGTATAAATTTGAGGTTTTAGGAAAACCCCATGAACTGGCAATCTGGGGGCAAGGTAATTTCCAAGCCCAGCAGATGATTGCTGATATCCAAAAAATTGTCCAAGTAGAAGCGCAGATGTTCGGCGGTTTGCCCTATGAACGATACGTGTTTCTACTACATTTATTTAGCCAAGCTTTTGGCGGTTTGGAGCATAAAGACTCTTGCTCCTTAATTTACCAGCGTTTTGGGTTTCGCGCTCAGGATAAGTACGATCGCTTTATCCAATTAGTGGCACACGAGTTCTTTCACTTATGGAATGTCAAGCGAATTCGCCCCAAAGCATTAGAGGTTTTTGATTACGACCAAGAAAACTACACACCATCATTGTGGTTTTGTGAGGGTACTACTAGTTACTACGACTTGTTAATTCCTTTGCGGGCAGGAATTTTTGATGTTCAGTCGTATTTGAATAACTTGGGCAAGGAAATTACCAGATATGAGACGACACCGGGGCGCAAGGTACAACCCGTTTCCGAGTCGAGTTTTGATGCCTGGATAAAACTCTATCGTCCGGATGCCAATAGCGGTAATTCCCAAATTTCTTACTATTTAAAAGGAGAAATGGTATCGTTATTGCTGGATTTACTGATTCGCTCTACTCACGATAATCAGCGCTCCCTCGATGACGTAATGCTGAAAATGTGGCAGCAATTTGGGCAAGCTGAAATTGGCTATACCCCAGAACAGTTGCAGGAAGTTATAGAATCTGTTGCAGGAATCGATTTGACTGATTTCTTTAAACGCTATATTGATGGCACTGACGATTTGCCCTTGAATCAGTACTTAGAACTTTTTGGCTTGGAGTTGGTAGTTGAACAGCAGGAAGAACCTTACTTGGGTGTGAGAATAAATACAGAGAACGGGCGGGAAATCATTAAGTTTGTAGAGACTGGTTCACCTGCACAAATAGGGGGAATTGATGCAGGTGATGAGTTGTTAGCAATTGATGGGATTAAGGTAACGGGGAATAGTTTAAGCGATCGCCTCAAAGATTACCGACCAAGCGATACAATTGAAGTCACAGTTTTCCACCAAGACGAACTGCGTATCTATTCCATCACCCTCGCGTTGCCACGTCCGACTCGATATCAGGTAAAACCTGTTGAGCATCCTGACTCCATGCAGCAGCAAAACTTTGCTGGATGGCTTGGGGTAGCGATCGCAACTGTTTAATCAAGGATTAGGGATTAGGAAAATTTTTTCCCAGTCCCCAGTCCCCAGTGCTAAGGCGTTCTCACCGCCCCAGAGTAAATCAAACCCCGTTGCAGATCCAGCGTTATAATCGCTCCATCCCGAATCACCTGCGCTGCTTGCTTCACGCCGACAATCACTGGCACACCGAGACGCAAGCCAATGACTGCTGCGTGACTTGTGAGACTTTCTTCTTCGGTAATAATCCCGGCAGCTTTCCGAATTGCCTCGACAAAATCGGCACTAGTGCGGGGTGCAACTAATATGTCTCCGGGATTAAAGTTACTTACATCCATGCCAGTATTAGCCACCCGGGCGCGACCACTCACTGAACCTTGTCCCAGTCCAATTCCGTGACCTAGTATTGCCGTCACCACCTCAACTTTAATCAAATCTGTAGAGCCGGAAATTCCCTGGAGTGTGCCAGCACTCATTACTACCAAATCTCCCTCAGACAGTAACTTAAGCTCCTGAGCCACATTGATCGCAGCTTGAAATGTCTGACCAGTGGAAGGTAATCCTAGCACCAACAGCGGTTTTACTCCCCACACCATCTGTAGCTGCCGCGCCACATTCACATGGGGCGTCACTGCCAAAATCGGTGTCTGGGGGCGGAACTTAGAGACATTGCGAGCTGTTGCCCCAGTTTGCGTTAGCGTCATGATTGCCGCTGCACCTAATTGTTCGGCAATTTGACCTACAGCTTGACTAATAGCGTTGGGAATGGAGCGCCGGGTATCTCTCAAAGAACGTAGGTTTGAGTGTTGGGCTTCCTCCTGCTCCATACGCTCGGCAATCCGCGCCATCGTCGCCACGGCTTCTACTGGATAGTCGCCGACAGCAGTTTCATTGGAGAGCATTACAGCATCTGTGCCATCTAAAATCGCATTTGCCACATCCGATACTTCCGCGCGAGTGGGACGGGGATTGCTCACCATGCTGTCTAACATCTGGGTGGCGGTGATGATGGGAATCCCCAAGCGATTTGCTGTAGCAATTAGCCGCTTTTGGAGTACAGGGACATCTTCCGCTGGCAATTCCACGCCCAAATCGCCTCTGGCAACCATGACGCCATCACACAAAGCCAGAACCGCCTCCATTTGTTCGATGGCTTCATGCTTTTCAATTTTGGCAACCACTGGCACTTGCTTGCCTGTACTGGAAATTAGCTCTTTAATTTCGATCATGTCCTGTGGATTGCGGACAAAGGAAAGTGCCACCCAATCTACACCCTGATCTAGACCAAACATCAGATCCTCTCGGTCTTTGTCGGTCATTGCTTTAATTGACAGGTAAACGCCGGGAAAGTTTACACCTTTATTATTAGAAAGTTTTCCAGGCACGGTAATGCGACAATGCAAATCACCTTTGTCCCGGTTAATCTCCTCCACAACCATTTCTACTCGTCCATCATCGAGGAGGATTTTTGCGCCAACTGGGACTTCTTCGGCTAAATAATCATAGGTGACACAGCTAATTTCATGCGTACCGACCACCGGACGATTTGTCAAGGTGAAGCGATCGCCTTTTGCCACAATTATAGACCCGTTGTCAAACTTCCCCAAGCGAATTTTTGGACCCTGCAAGTCTTGGAGAATAGCCACTGGCTGATTTAGTTCAAAGGCGGTTTGCCGAATTAAGCGAATACTACGCTGATGGTCGGCATGAGTTCCGTGGGAGAAGTTTAGCCGCAGCGTCGTGGCTCCCGCTTCAATAATTGCCTTGAGCATTTCAGGACTGCTAGTGGCGGGGCCAATAGTAGCGACAATTTTTGTCCGGCGCAGAGAATCTCTTAATTGCATAGGGGCTGAAGTTAGGGAGCTATCTGGGAAGTCATCGTAACTTGAGTGGCATCTCCTTTTCAGTCACTGCTATATCAATACATATAAGCAGTTCGAGAGGGTTTATGGGAGAGTGGGCGCTGTGGGATAGACTAGATATAGTACATCAATCTTGTATCCATCCTCCCGACAAAGGAGTTTATCCGATCAACTTCTTGCGAATTTTCATCCCCTACTTGTCAGTAAAGACTAGGCTTTGTCTGGAATCATAGCGTTATTCATCTGCTGATATGCAAAGCTGTAGATAAATCTTGCTATACAAAACTTTACAAAAATTTATTCTTCCCTCATCTTTATCGTATATTTGTAATGTTTGGTTAAGAAGGAGTCAATGTTAGAGAAGATCGCATCGGAGGCACAAAAGCCACTGACAATCCCACCCAAGGAATTTTTAGCGCCTCCTGGTGATTTCAATCGCACGCTACTGCTGTTTTTCGTAGCTGTGGCAATGCTGGTGTTATCTAGCTTTGGTTACTGGCTTTGGGAATGGCCGCACTGGTTGTGCTTTTGTGTTAACACTATTGCCTTGCATTGTGCTGGGACTGTAATTCACGACGCTTGTCACCAATCTGCCCATCGCAACCGGGTAATGAATGCGATGTTAGGGCATGGCAGTGCATTGATGCTAGCTTTTGCTTTTCCAGTGTTTACGCGGGTGCATTTGCAGCATCATGGCCATGTCAACCATCCCAAGGACGACCCAGATCATTATGTCTCTACGGGTGGTCCGCTGTGGCTGATTGCGGTGCGGTTTTTGTACCACGAGGTGTTTTTCTTTCAACGGCGATTGTGGCGTAAATATGAGCTACTAGAATGGTTCATCAGCCGCTTGATTGTTGGTGTAATTGTTTATATATCAGTGCAATACCACTTTTTGGGTTATATTCTCAATTTTTGGTTTATACCGGCTTTCGTGGTGGGAATAGCACTGGGATTATTTTTTGACTATTTGCCCCATCGTCCTTTTGCGGAGCGCGATCGCTGGAAAAATGCTCGCGTTTATCCTAACCCAATTCTGAATATCTTGATTATGGGACAGAATTACCACTTAATTCATCATCTGTGGCCTTCTATTCCTTGGTATAATTACCAGCCTGCATACTATGTGATGAAGCCACTTTTAGATAAAAAAGGATGTTATCAAACTTCAGGATTGTTACAAAAAAAGGACTTTTTTGAATTTGTTTATGACATTTTTTTAGGAATTCGGTTTGATCACCACAAAGAATAGATAATTTTGGATTATATAGTCAACGACGGTAGATAACACCCCAGTACCTCATATAGAAATACTGGGGTGGATAGTTGTTAGCCCTATTCTCTAGCTAATGCTAATCAGCTTGCCGTTGACTACTAACTTAAAATCAGACGCATCAGAAGCAACACGATATATCTTGGCAGTCTTAATCGTTTCACCTGGAAACATTTGGCTTCCAGCTTCCTCTACATCATTTTCCTTGAGCCACGCATTGACGCTAATGCTCTCCTCAAAACTCTTAATTTCATTGTATTTGCGTCCTTAGCTGTCAAGAAGCTGGAACTTTGTCCACATTACGTCTCCAGACTCTTCCCCTGTATTTTTAACCTTTATACCAACAATTACTAGCTGACCACCTTTCGCTTCTACAGGCTTCATAAACTTATTGTTCGGAACAATCCGATTAATTGCTTGAACACCAGCAACTTGAACTGCCCGATCACTTTTCACGTTAGTCCATGTCTCGGTTAGATCAGGTTCTGAGTATGATGGTGTTTTACCAACAACAGGTGTAGAGACAGACGCTGTTTCAATCGAAGGTGCAGAATAAGTTGTTGCAGCATAAACACTCTTTTCAATCGGCAAAGACGAGAACGCACTAAAACCCATCAAAGCTAAGAGAATAACAGTTGAAATACCATATATAGCAATCGCCAAGACGGTTAGGACGCTGTGCGAAGAATATTTTCTATGGCATCTCGAAGACAGTCAAATTGAATGAGTTGTTTACGAATT
>NZ_JBALDI010000085.1:0-192533 GCF_036917395.1 Nostoc sp. | reverse complement strand
TTTCCCTTAAACTTGATGCCGCTTCCCTACGGGTTTCTTCCGATTGAGAATCACGAATTAACTCCACTAATGCAGTGATAGCAGTGGGATTATCTGGAGCTATTTCCCTTAAACTTGATGCCGCTTCCCTACGGGTTTCTTCCGATTGAGAATCACGAATTAACTCCACTAATGCAGTGATAGCAGTGGGATTATCTAGAGCTATTTCCCCTAAATTTGATGCCGCTAGCCTACGGGTTTTTTCCGATTGAGAATTACGAATTAAATCTTCTAGTGCAGTGATAGCAGTGGGATTATTTGGAGCTATTTTTCCTAAATTTGATGCTGCTTGCCTACGGGTTTGTTCCGATTGAGAATCACAAATTAAATCTTCTAGTGCAGTGATAGCAGTGGGATTATTTGGAGCTATATACCCTAAGTTTGATGCTGCTTGCCTACGGGTTTGTTCCGATTGAGAATTACGAATTAAATCTTCTAGTGCAGTGATAGCAGTGGGATTATTTGGAGCTATATCACCTAAAATTCGTGCCGCTAGCCAACGGTTTTTTTCCGATTGAGAATTACGAATTAAATCTTCTAGTGCAGTGATAGCAGTGGGATTATTTGGAGCTATATCACCTAAAATTCGTGCCGCTATCAAACGGGTTAGTTTCGATTGAGAATTATGAATTAACTCCTCTAATGCCGTGATAGCAGTGGGATTATTTGGAGCTATTTCCTTTACAATTAATACTACTGTCCAACAGATTTCTTTAAATTTAGAATCACCAATAAACTCTTCTAATGCAGTGATAACAGTGGGATTATTTGGAGCTATTTTCCTTAAACTTGATGCCGCTAGCTTATGGTTTATTATCGATTTAGAATCACGAATTAACTCCATTAATGCAATGATAGCAATGGGATTATTTGGAGCTATTTCCCCTAAACTTGACGCCGCTAGCCTACGGGTTTTTTCCGATTGAGAATTACGAATTAACTCCTCTAATGCAATGATAGCAGTGGGATTATTTGGAGCTATTTTCCCTAAACTTGATGCCGCTAGCCTACGGGTCTGTTCCGATTGAGAATCACGAATTAACTCCTCTAATGCAGCGATCGCAGTGGGATTATCTGGAGCTATTTCCTCTAAAGTTGACGCCGCGAGTAGCCCACGGATTTCTTCAAATTGAGAATCACGAATTAACTCCACTAATGCAGTGATAACAGTGAGATTATCTGGAGCTATTTCCCCTAAACTTAATGCTGCTAGGCAACGGGTGTCTTCAGATTGAGAATCACGAATTAACTCCTCTAATGCAGCGATCGCTTTTTTGCGATCCGTTTCTGCCAGTACAGCATTAGCCTTTTCTTCTACCCGTTCCTCAAACCTATGCCATTGCTGTTTTTCAATGTTCAAATAACCAAAGCCCCATGTAACAATTTGCTTGGCGATCGCATCTGTCAAAGCACAATCTTTAAACTCGGCAATCCCAGCTGCGGCTAGAAAATAGGCTCGATATTCATAAAAACCTTTCCAGTTAAGAATTTGACTCTGACTGTTGCACCCATCTTCAAACTCTACTAACGCTTTGATAAAATCTTCCTTCTGTTGCTTTTTTACATCCTCTCGTCCCAACCACAGTAAAATCACCTCTTTCCACTGCGGCTCAAATATGCGATATATTCCTTTTTGTGGGTTTTCAGGAACGTGATTCAAAAAATAGTGCCAATCGTCAACAGCTAAGGCGGCAAAATATTCCTCAAAGGTGGCATGGTAGAAAGCATAAACCTTTTCTTTGCTAGGAGATTCAGCCGCAATTCCTACATGATTTAGCCAGCCGAGTTGCCAAGCTTTGTAAAATAGTGAAGTCTCATCATCTACATCTCCCAGTTCCTCACTGATAAAACTTTCCCGCAACCGGAACCGCGAACTGCCTTCTTTGATATCCCGCAGTGCTAAAAGTCCCAAGGCTTTGTTTAATTCCCGTTGTTCTTTTATGCTGATGCGGAAACGGTTTTGTTTCCATCTGTAGAATTGCTGCACACACTGATGATACAGTCCCGCTTTAGTCTCTGGTAAATTCCCCTCCTCAGTTTGCCAGATACCACACAACAGCGCCAACCGCAGGGGAGTTTGCACCAAGTCTTGCAGGCGTACCCGTTCAGCTGAGTCTAATTCTGCCTTTAACCGTTCTCCTTTTTTACTGAGGTTGCCAAACCAGTTCTCGATAAACTGATGCACCTGTTGGGGATAGTCAAAGTCTAGCAAGCGATAGGTTTCAAAGGTTTCTAGGGCGTTAACATCCGCTTGCCAAACATTCAGCCGACAAGTTAACACTATTCGTGATGAACGTAGCCATCCAGTTAATTGACGGGAAATTTCCTCTAATGGCTGGTGAGATGCTGAATCTCCAGACATTTCATCTACCCCATCTAACAGCAGCCACACTCGTCCCTGCTGTATTTGGTTTGTAAAGTCTTCCCGCACTTCCTGATTTAATTGTGTTGCAGGAATTGCTTGCTTTAGCCAACTATTACATATATATGTTTGAATATCTGTCAAAGTACTATTTCGCCCCAAGTCTGCTAGAGAAATCCAGACTGGTAAACCTAAATCTTTCTCTAATACCCAAAAAGCTATAGTTTGCAGGAGTGTTGTTTTTCCTGCACCCGGTTCTCCAATCACAGCTATCTGCTGTCCTTTGGTTTTACCTTCGCCATATTCTAGAATTTGACTTAAGAAAGCTTCATGCTCAAATCGCTGCTGCGTTTCATACTGCGGTTCATAAAGCCGTGTTCCCGCATCTGGGGAAAAGTTACCCTTATCGCGTTTATCTGTTTTTGTGCGTTGTACCAATGCCAGAGGGACATAAATTTGTTCTTTATCTTTTCTGGCAGATTCATCTTGCATGATGAAATTGCTGGTTGTCCGTCGCTGCGGTTCTAGCATGGTGTTACAGACTTCGCGCCAATCAATGAGAGTAGCTGCGGTTTCAGGTGGCGGAGTCGTCGTTGCATCAATTAAGTCTGTTAGTTCTAAATCTAAGGCATTGGCGATGAGACTAGCATTTTCCCAATCAATTTCCTCTTCACCGAAAAAACGCTTAACCGTCTTCTCACTCACATTGGCATATCCTGCAATTTCCAAATAAGTTAAACGCTTGCCTTCATGGTTACGTTTTGCAGCCTTCGCATTTAAAAGTTTCTCTTTTCCCTCTTCATTGACTCGAACACTATTGCGGTTCCGTGTTTCCCCCATAATTAATATATTTTTGCAGATGAGGATATTTCTAGTTTAAAGAGATTGGTTGATTTTTTGAGGGTCACAAAAGGTCAATTAATCTCTGTCCCTGTCTTGTCCCTAAATGTCCAGCGCCTCACTTATCACTCAACGTAACTTTGTCTTATAAGCACTTGAAACGGAGTTACGACAATGACAAAGGTAAATCAAAACCTACAGAACCCCACCCTGCAACTAAAAAACGGAGTAGAACGACTTGATGTAAAGCCGCTAAAAACTATCCCAGTGGTTGATGCTGGTAATGCACCATACCAAGTTGATGTTACACCTATATTGCTGCAACAACCTTCTAGCCCATTTGCGATCGCACTCAGCATCTCCATCATCATTGGTGCGATCGCTGGATTGATTAAAACTATAAAATCTGGCTAATCCCCACATTCCGCCCAGAAGTTAATTTCTGGGCTTGATAGACCCATACGCAAATTATAAATGTTTACCAGGATAGAGTTACACTGATTCATACACAAAGAGCGATCGCACTCAGCATCTCTATCGTCATTGGCTAATTCAAATATATATCTAAAGTTATTGATTTAAATGGAGTTTGCAGCATTAAAGCTTTCTTATAAAAAAGAGTTTGATTAACTTTATATTAATTTTAATGGTGCGTTGTCACAAAGGTCAACGCACAATTATCTAACGAAACGGCGAGTCAAAACAATCAGCTCACAGATGTCACTGTTTGGTTTACCACTAGACGTGCTTTTTTACGGTCTGACCTGCGCGTTCCACCAGCCATCTCATACTCATCACTATTTTTGCCATAGCAAGATGCAACATTCAATAGCATTTGCTCAGAATAAGTATTTAACTCACGTTCTGCTTCTATTAATGCATTGTGTGTCTTATCTACTATTGTTTGTGCTTGATTATAAGCGGCTAACTTCTCTCGTAACTCAATTACTTTAGTGTTGTAAGTAGCAATAGAAAACCCATTACTAAAGTTTAACTGAGGGTTAATCGTCTGCATTCCTTCAATCCGTCTTTCAGCTTTGGCCAGTGGCATGGAGTTCCGTTTGCGTTGCTTCATATAGTTTTCCTGTTTGGATTAATTTATAAATAACCCTGGTTTTACACACTAAGTTATATATATATCATCAAGATACGCAATAAGCAGATGCACCAGCCACAGTGAAGTTACAGAATTTTAAGAGCATTGGATGGCATTAGGTAACTGATGCGGGTATATTTGCTGAAATTCGTTGAGAAAAGCTAGTTTAGAAGTCGCAAAAGCTGGTTTAGAAGTCGCAAAAGCTAGTTTAGAAGTCGCAAAAGCTAGTTTAGAAGTCGCAAAAGCTAGTTTAGAAGTCGCAAAAGCTAGTTTAGAAGTCGCAAAAGCTGGTTTTGAAGTCGCAAAAGCTGGTTTTGAAGTCGCAAAAGCTAGTTTGATGAAAGTTGTTCAAATAATTCCATAACGCTTAATTGGCTACATTATATTGCGGGGTGTAGGGGCACGGCAGTGCCGTGCCCCTACGGGTGTACCTCACACAAACGAGAAGCGCTATATTTCCAAAAGTGAGATACCCGCCTAGTAAACCAATAGTAACAACAGCTACCATTGCATCGGCTAGACGGGGATGAGACGAAGCACACTAAAAATTTATTTTTATAACTGAAAATTTTATTTTATTTATGTATTAAGTAGCTTTCAGGATGTTATCTGTATAATCTATCATTCAGTTTAAATTATCGAATGTATAATCTATCATTCAGTCTTATTAATTATTGACCTCTGTTACTTATTTATAGGTTGAAATTTGGGGATTAGGGTATCTCTTTTTAAGACATAACATACCACTCACCTAGTAGTTATTTATTAACTAAATTTGAGAAGTTATGTAGGCATACTCTATCTTAGACATTACCTAAACTTCTACTTGAAAAATCATGAGCCATTATATGGATAGTTAGCACCTTTACGCCATTGTCCAATGTCTCAAGACTTATTAAACTCCTTTCAAGAAGCATACAGCAATCTCGAACTGTTTCCGTTGATGGAACGGAACGAAATGGAAAGATTTAGAGTCGAATATGGTGATGATTTGATTGCAGACCTTAACCAATTAGTGGAAGATAGTCCGAATGGAGATGGCAAAATTGTCTTTACAGGACATCGGGGATGTGGTAAATCCACTTTGTTAGCTGAATTTAGCAGACAAATTCAAAATAAATATTTTGTAGTTCTATTTTCTATTGCTGACAAAATTGAAATGTCGGCGGTTAACCATATTAATATTCTGTTTGCGATCGCAGTTAATTTAATGACCGAGGCAGAAGCACGCAAAGTTGATATTCCGCAATCTACTAAAGAAGCTCTTTATAAATGGTTTGCTACCCGCACTCGCACTGAAGAATTAAATTTACAAGCAGAAGCTAGTATAGGTTTTGACCTCCTAAAGTTGATTAGCTCTAAATTAAAAGCTGATGCTAGCGTTCGGGATGAAATTAAGCAAGAATTTGAACGTAAATTATCAGATTTAGTTGCCAGAATTAATGAAATTGCTGCTTTAATTCAAACTGCAACTCAACAAAACGTTTTAGTAATTATTGATGATTTAGATAAACTTGACTTAGGAAGAGTTAACGAAATTTATCGAGATAACATTAAAGCTCTTTGCCAACCTAACTTTCAAATTATCTACACTATCCCGATCGCAGTCCTTCGGGAAACATTTCTCAGCACAATAATTGCCACTGAAACTAACGACCAAGTTGTGGCAATGCCTGTCTTAAAAATCTTTGAGAAAGGTAAAAATCGGTTCCCTAATGCCCAACCTCGCCCGGAAGCAACAAAGATTCTCGGTGAAGTTTTACAAAAGCGGATTTCCAGTGAATTAATCACAGCAGAAACTGCTGAAAAAATTGTGATTTCCAGTGGTGGTGTATTGCGAGAGGTAATTCGTATTTCTAAGGAATGTTGCCGCATTTGTTTGCGGATGATTCGGCGAAATCCCTCAGCAGAAGTTATCATTAATGATAAAATTCTCCTTCAAGCAATCAATAAAATCCGCAATGATTTTTCCATCCGTTTAGGAAAAGCTGATATAGATATTTTGCAGAGTGTTTATGAACAATTTATGCCCAATGACCCTAAACAAGCAGAGTTTTTGGATTTGCTACATGGGCTGTATGTTCTAGAATATCGCACTGATGAAACTTGGTACGATGTTCATCCAATTATTATCGAAAGCTTGAGAAGACAGGGAGCTATTAATGTTAAATGAAGAATTCTTAGAGGACGAGGGAGAAAATCAAGATGCATATGATGATTTAATTGTTTCTATTGAAGCTCAAAAACGGGGATTAAATTTACTGATTGCAGTTTGCAATGATGCAAACTTTCGTGATGAAATTATTGCCCAGTATGAAGCTGAACTACAACCCGCTTTCCGTCCATATCGAGTGACTTTAGCACGTCAAGAACCTAGCCTCAAAGCTGTTCTTAACCAACTGGTACAACAAGAAGAATATCTTCGTCAGCATAACCAGGCGGTGATCACTGTGACGGGTGCTGAACAACTTTATTTTCTCAGATTGGGAAAAGAGCAATCAGAACAGGAGAAATTTTTTGGTTACTTACAGTGGACAAGAGAAGGATTGCGCGAGTTTCCTTTTGCGATCGTGCTTTGGGTAACTAACCAAATTTTAGTCAACCTGATTAAAAAAGCCCCTGACTTTTGGAGTTGGCGTAATGGTGTATTTCGGTTTGAATCTAAAAAGACGAATGCTATTCCTGGTAAAGAACTAGAACATATACGCTTTGTTTTTAGAGACACGGAATTAGCTAGCACAGATACTAATCAAGATAACTCCTTTTTCTTACCCATTCAAGATTTACAAGGATTAATCGAGAAAGTAGAACAGGAACGGGGAACTAAAGATCCCAGCTTGGCTACCTTATATTCAAGGTTGGGTGATATTTACCGCAGCAGATTAGATCGGGGTGAATCTCAAAATTATCAAGAAGAACAGGAATTAGCAATTAAGTATTGGCGTCAGGCGAGTGAATTGCAAAATGAATTAGGTTTGCAGATAGACTTAGCTACTAGCTTCAACAATTTAGCAGGACTATACCGTGCAACAGGACGCTACAACCAAGCAGAACCACTATATCAACAAGCTTTGGAATTGACGAAACGTCTTTTGGGAGACAACCATCCTTCTTTTGCTACTAGCCTGAATAATTTGGCAGGACTCTATAAATCTACTGGACAATATAGTAAAGCGGAACTCCTATATCAACAAGCTTTGGAACTGAGGAAACGCCTGTGCGGAGAAAACCATGCTGATGTTGCCGCCAGTCTCAACGATTTGGCATTACTATATGATGAACAAGGACGTTATGACGAAGCAGAACCTTTGTATCTGCAATCATTAGAACTCGAAAAAAGTCTGCTTGGCGAAAATCATCTTTCTTTCGCTCATATACTGAATAATTTAGCGCTACTTTATTATCATCAAGGACGTTATAGTGAAGCTGAACCGTTGTCGCAACAAGCAATAGAACTAGATAAGCGATTTTTGGGAGAAGAGAATCCCTATGTTGCAACAGATTTGCACAATTTGGGATTGATATACCGCGCTCAAGGACGTTACGATCAAGCCGAATCTTTGTTTTTGCAATCATTGGAACTCAAGCAGCGTCTATTGCAAAAGGCGCATCCACTTTTAGCAGATACTATCTATGCTCTTGGTTATATGTACAGAGAGCAGGGGCGTTACAATGAAGCGGAACCCTTATGTGTAAAAGCCTTAGAACTTGATAAGCTTTTGTTGGGAGAAAATCATCCCAATGTTGCCGAAAGTCTCAATAATCTGGCAGAAATTTATCGTGAAACTGGACGTTATGCTGAAGCGAAACCGCTTTATTTGCAAGCTTTAGATATTTGTGAACGAGTTTGGGGCGTTAATCATATTCGTAGTTTCAATATTCGTCAAAATTTAGAAAAACTTGCCGCAGCAATGCATAATGGAGAGTGCGATGTCTTGTCTACAACACGCAGCGCGAACGACAACCCCTTCGGAGAACGCATTGCATAGAGCAAAAACATCATTTCTGATTAAGTTAAACGCTAAAATACTTCGGCTATGGATAAAATAGAACGCTATCGACAACTTATCAAACAAATATTGAGCGAACATCAACAAATTGCATGTAATTCTTATACTATCAAATCACAATTAATTTTAGACAATGAAAATGACCATTATTAACTAGCTTATGTTGGTTGGCAAGGAGACAAACGGGTATTTGGCCCTGTAATACATTTTGATATTCAAAATGGAAAAATATGGATTCAATATAACGGTACAGAAGAGTCTGTTGCTGAACGATTGGTTGAGTTAGGTGTACCCCCTTAGGATATCGTCATTGGGTTCCATTCTCCTTTTTAACGCCAATTTACCTCCTATGCTGTCGAGTGAATGTGAACAAATATTTTCAACTCAAGTGATGAATAGATGAATATTCCCCCAAAATAATCGATAGCAATACTTCCCCATAGTTCCCCGACTTCTTAGAGAAGTCGGGGAACTGAATGATGTGTGGTAGAAAGTGCGATCGCACCGAATAATCATGTAATGGAAAGTGCGTAGGCATAGCTAACTAAGTTTTATCAACTTGTTGGCTGTATGCTGAGGTTTAGCATCAGAATTGGGTTTTGTAAATTTCAAGTTTAATGCTACCTAGCATTATCAATTAGATTGTGCTGTACTACCGAACCCCGACGAAACCAGCTTCCTGAATTGCCTTTTGCCCCTGGTCAGTTAATAAAAGTTTGGCATAGGCATCCCCAATGTGCTGTTCCCGACCTTTATTCTGCTTAATAATCACAGACAAGTTAGCGATAATGGGATAGCTACCATTTTTGATAGCCTGAGTATTTAGCTGGTTGCGCCGACCTGGACACTGCTCAGGCGACACCATCGGTTCGCGATAGGGAGGAATTAGCTGACCAGAAGTGCGACCCAATGGCAAAGCCTTCACACTGCATTGAAATACTACTGAACGCGCAGAGGCATAATATACACCACCAGGGGTTTTACTGAGTTGGCGCACTGCCTCTGTAGTAGAGTAGACATATTGCACATTAGAGCCAAGTGCTTGCTCTTTGAAGTCGCTGTTATTAGAGAATATTACTGTATCTGCGTCCTCTGGACGTTGAGATAAAGGTGTGATGGGCAAGTTTGGCCCACCTATTTGACTCCAGTTAGTAATTTTCCCCAAATAAATCTGCTGCAATTGGTCAACAGTTAAAGCTGACACTTTGAGTGATGGGTTGACTACCACTGCTATGCCATCCTTACCTACCGGACGTTCCTCAAGGGTAAAGCCTCGCTCTTTTGCAATAGCTTGTTCTTCATCTGTAAGAGGACGGGAAGACTGAGCAAAGTCTAGTTTCCCATCAAGCAACATCCGAATGCCTGAGCTAGAACCAGGGCTACCATTAACAGGGTCTACGTAGCGCAATTGTAGTTCAGGGCGAACGCTTTGGATCTGAGAATCTACCAATTGCCGAATAGATGCCCAAGCTGTACTGCCTCCGTAGTTAAATGAGGCATTGGGGACATTACCAACTGTCTGAAAAGTTGATCCGGTACTAGGAAGGGTGTTACTAGAGATGGCGTTGGAACTTTGATTAGAGGAAGCAACGCTGCTGCGGGACAATAAGTTCGGCTTCAGGAACCACCAAAGCAGTCCCCCAATAACTATAACTGTCAGCACTTTACCAATAATCAAACCTCTAAGAAAGAGGGCTATTTCACTGTTAATTAAAGCTTTCTTTTGGTTTGTATTGTCCATTAGTTTCAAATATTCTTTATTATATTTATCCTACAGGAATCTATAGATATTTAGGTTAAAAACAAATCTGGAATAAGCTAATTAATAGCCAGTTTGATGAGTGCTGGTAGATAATTCACTATTTTTAATGTAGTGAGATTCAATTTATTTTTTGGTAGTTTTTGCAATGGTGGAATTGCTTTTATAGACTCCTCTGTTAACTGCTAATTTGGCTGCGATGCTATTCAGATTAGCATTAGTGAACCGGGGCTCAAATTTTTCTATAAAATTATTTAATTGAGTAGGTTGCTTTGGAGGCGATGTCCCTGTATTAATAAATGTATAAATTAAAACTATTACTATCAAACTAGTGATAGCACCAAGCCCTATTCCCAGCAGCAAAATAAAATTTCTATAAGTTAGCGAATAGCTATCATCAGTATTTTGGTTTATGCCAGCAGATTGTGAAGACTGTGACACCACCAGATCAGAATTAAGCGCTTGCAAAGCTTCTGCGGCAGTCTGGTAACGCTGATTATAGCGATCGCGAACCATTGTATCTAAAATATTTGCAAGACCATCACTTACTTGTACTTTATCGCGCCAGATAACTTCTCCAGTATTAGGATCATCTTGGAGTTGCTCAGGTATTAAGCCTGTCAAAGCTTGAATGGCAATCATCCCTACTGCATAGATATCGCTGCAAAGTTTTGGCTTTCCCTTAGCCTGTTCGCTTGGCATATAGCCAGGAGTCCCAACAGCAATTGTTAAGCCTGCTCCCAAAGCACCAATTTTCTTAATACTCCCAAAGTCAATTAGGACAATCTTCTGATCGGAGTGCCGCCGCATTAAATTTTGGGGCTTGATATCCCGGTGAATAATATTGTGTTGGTGAACGAAGGCTAGCACTTCCAGCATGTCTTTTAATAAATTTAAGACTGCATTCTCGCTAAGACACTGACCTGATACAATTTCTTGAGTCAAGGCATGACCGTCAATAAATTCCTGGACTAAATAAAAATCTCCATCTTCATTAAAATGGGCAAACAATCTAGGAATTTGATCATGAGCGTTGCCTAGCTGGTATAAAACTTCTGCTTCCCGATCAAATAGACTTTTAGCGATGGGTATAACAGCAGGATTGGGATCTTTGGGGTGGAAATGTTTGACAACACAATGGGGTTGTCCTGGTAAATCCAGGTCTACGGCTAAGTAGGTATCACCAGAACCTCCGCTTCCTAAGTGTTTGACAATCTCAAAGCGATTCCGAAGTGTTTTTCTGGCGAGAGAGTATTGATGTCTCTTACGTCTAGCACCTGCTAACAAGTAAGTATTACCATATCCTCCGCTTTTGTGCAGTTTGACAGTCTCAAAGCGACTCCGGAGTGTTTTTCTGACTAGAGGGTTCTGGCTCATATGGTGTCTACTACTTGTTAATTTGCTAACCATTCAGAGCTTGGGTGAGGTTATGAATACCTGTTGCTAGATTTATTAGTATTTGAGGCAGTCAGCTTTTCATACAACCTATGCTTTGGTGCAGTTTTGTAGTTAGCCGCTTGATTAGTTCATTTAATACCTTTATAGGTATCTTACATATAAAATTTATTTTTAAAATAGTTTAAGAATTTTATCACTTAAGTAAGTTTAACACTAGTTCACAGTATTTATAACTGCGATACAAAGACAACATTCAGGAGCCAGGAGATTTATTTATTGGAGTTGAGACTAATTCTGTCCATTAAACCGCTAAACCCTTATCCAGAAAGGCTTTTATGATTTTTATGATTGATTGAAATCAGAAGTCGATAACCCTTGTCACATAAGGGTTGTAGCCTTAAAATTCCAATTTAGTCTTAAATCTAAGATTTATTTATTTTAACTTTGGGTCTGATTACTGACAAAACCTTGAACAGTGGAATTTAAAGCTACAAATATCTCTTCCGGTGTCCACCACAATTTTGTTACCAGATTTTAGTCATTACTAACCGCGATCGCGTCGTCAGATCAACGTGATTTCGACAAAACTAAAAAAGACTAGGTAAGTTCTTGAGGTAAATATCGAGTGATGGTTTTTAAGGCAAATAAGTATTAGTTGTCAATCACTGAGATATCAAGTTACAGCATATTAACTAGTTATTCAATAAATTCTCCAAAATATCCAACTTTTCCGACTTTTCCGACTTTTCCGACTTTTTACTCGCGTCTGTATCACTTGCAATAACTCAGTTACATTTAGCAAAACTTCTAGTGGGAAAAGTCTAAGCTGGTTTTAATATATTTTTCGTAAATAAATAACAGTTTAGATAACTTCCCAGATATGTAATCTTTTAGAAACTGTCCTAATTTAGGTTTTGCTGCCAGCCGATAGATAAAATAATGTGACATCGGGGCAGCTAGCGGCAATGGTAGCATTATGTTTATAAAAAAAGCCCCCATTCGGGGGCCGATTAACTTGTTAGCGTGGAGTGAACAACTAATAATTAATACTCACAGTAGATACAGTAATCCGAACAAAATAATCCAAATCACGTCAACGAAGTGCCAGTAGATTTCGGCTGCTTCAATGCCAAAGTGCTTTTCGTTACTGTAGTGACCTGGAACGCGCGATCGCCATAATACGGCAACAATTGCCAAAACGCCGATGGTAACGTGCAATCCGTGGAAACCAGTCAAAACGTAAAATGCACTGGCAAATAAATTGGTAGTTAAACCAAATTCTAAATGGGTATATTCATATACTTGACCCACCAAGAAAATAGCACCCATTGCAGCAGTAATTGCTAACCAGATTCGCGCACCCCGCGCATCGTTCTTTTTGATTGCAGTGTCAGCATTGTGCATGACAAAACTACTAGAAATCAGATTGATGGTGTTGACTCCAGGTAGCAATAGCTCTAACTCTGGGGTACCTGCTGGGGGCCATGCAGGTAAGGTAGCACGGAAAGCCAAGTAGGCTCCGAACAACCCCATAAAAATCATCCCTTCAGCAATCAGGAAGACAATTAGCCCAAACAGGCGATGGTCTGGATGTTCTTCATGATGAGCGACAGACGCTTCTGCTGCGTGGTGATGATTCAGTTCGGTTTTAGCTGGGTCAATAGTTTGACTTTGCATGAATTTTTAATGCTTAGAGGGGGAGTGGGGAGTTAGGAATAGAGACGCGATTAATCGCGTCTGTACAGGAGTTAGGAGTAGAGACGCGATTAATCGCGTCTGTACAGGAGTTAGAAATTTTGAACTAACAACTTTATTAAAGTCATAATTCATAACTCATCACTCATAACTCATCACTTTATTTGCGGTCTTCAGGATTGGCAGCAACCGCTGGGTCGGGTTCTGCTCTTAACACTGAGTTTGGCCCAGCAGATAAGACTGGATTGGGATCAGACAAAGGTACACCTTCGTTAGCCCTTTCCAAACCGTAATCGTAGGGGCCGGTAGCCAGTACTGGGGTTTGATCAAAATTCTCGATCGCTGGCGGTGAGGTTGTCATCCACTCTAAGGTAAGTGCCCTCCAGGGATTATTACTAGCTTTCTCTCCGTACAACCAACTCCAAATCGCATTGAAGATGAAGGGGAATGTCGAAACTGCTAGTATGTAAGCGCCATAAGTGCAGATTTCGTTGAGAAAGGTAAATTTGGGGTCATACTGGGCGATACGGCGGTTCATGCCCATTAATCCCAGCTTGTGCATTGGTAAGAAGGTCATGTTTAGACCAACAATTGTCAAGGCAAAGTGAACCTTACCCCAAAATTCGTTTAGCATCCGTCCCGTCATTTTCGGGAACCAGTGGTAAATCGCCGCATAAATGCCGAGAACACTACCACCAAATAGGACATAATGCAAGTGTGCAACGACAAAATAGGTGTCGTGAACGTGAATGTCAAAGGGCACTGCTGCCAACATCACGCCACTGATACCACCAATCACAAAGGTGCCAACAAAGCCCATTGCGAATAGCATGGCACTATTGAGTTGGATTTTTCCACCCCACATGGTTGCTAACCAGCTGAAAATTTTAATTCCCGTGGGTACGGCAATGATCATCGTGGTGATCATAAAAAACATCCGTAACCAACCGGGGATACCGCTGGTAAACATGTGGTGTGCCCAAACAATTAACCCCAGAAAGCTAATGGCAAGAGAGGAATAGGCGATCGCTTTATAGCCAAAAACCGGCTTGCGGGAATGCACCGGGATAATTTCCGAAATTGCCCCAAAAAAGGGCAAAATCATGATATAAACTGCTGGGTGAGAGTAAAACCAGAACATATGCTGGTACACTACTGGGTCGCCGCCGCCAGTCGGGTTAAAAAATGTTGTCCCGGCAATTAAGTCAAAGGAAAGGAGAATTAGACCTGCTGCTAACACTGGCGTAGATACCAAAGTCAGTGCCGAGGTAGCAAACATCGCCCAGCAAAACAAGGGCATTTGATGAACCCCCATACCCGGGATACGCATCTTCAGCAATGTGACGAGGAAATTGATTGCCCCTAGAATCGATGATGTCCCTAATAAAAGGACGCTCATAATCCAAATTCCCTCACCTACTTGACCTGTTACCAAGCTCAGGGGGGGGTAGGAAGTCCAACCCGCATCCGGTGCATCGCCTACCACTAAACTAGTGATCAACAATAAACCCGCAGGGGGAATCATCCAAAAGGCAACAGCATTCAAGCGCGGAAATGCCATATCCTTGGCCCCAATCATCAAGGGGATGAGGAAGTTAGCAAAACCCGCACCAGCTGGCACGATCCACAAGAAAATCATGATCGTGGCGTGCAGCGTAAATAAGCTGTTGTAGACTTCAGGGGTGACAAAATCGACTTCAGGGGTTCGCAGTTCTGTACGAACCAAGTCAGCCATCACGCCACCAATACAGTAGAAAATGAACGTAGTGACTAGGTATTGAATCCCAATCACCTTATGGTCGGTGTTGAAGCCAAAGTAGTCTTGCCATTTTCTAACCCCTGGTTCCTCAAGAAGGGCGGGGATATTGGCAGTTTCTTGCAACCGAGCTTGTGTCATAAGAGTTCTGAGTCTTGAGTCCTGTTAGCGATAGCGGGGCGTTTAGCCCGTTGTGAGTTATTACTTTTGACGTGGACTGTTGACTATTTGTGAATTTGATGTAACATTTCTGGCTGAATTCCCATGTCCTTGGTGTAAGGGGCGAGAAATTCATTTGGGGATAGATCCGCAGGGTTAACAGCAACGGCTTGATTTAGTGTTTCCTTGCTGGCAACTAGCTGCTCTTGCTGCCATTTGTCAAAGGCTTCTTCTGGCTCAACGACTATTGGCGCTCTCATTGCACCGTGGTAGGGGCCACAAAGTTCAGCACAGATCAGGGTATAATCTCCTGCTTTATTGGGGGTGAAGCGAATCTCGCTTTGTCTACCAGGAATTGCATCTTGTTTCAGGCGGAACTCTGGCACCCAGAAGGCGTGGATGACATCGTTGGCTGTCATATTGATTTGCACTTCTCGCCCGATGGGAACGTGCATTTCACCTGTAGTTATACCAGTTTCAGGATAAGTGAAAATCCAGGCATATTGTAGACCTGTGACGTTGACCCGCAATTCTGGTGGTTTGCCTGCTCTATCAGGAGTTCCCCCAATTGTCGGAGCAACACTACCGACACCTGGGGCATTCCGCAGTTGGGGAATTTGGTCAGCATTGCGAACTTCTGCGGTAGCTGGATCTTGCATTGCCTCATCAGATTTTTCTTGATTGAGGTTGGGTTTGGTGCTAGGAGGAGTATCGCTTAAAGTTGCAGCCATAGCACTTCCATGCCCTGGCATTTTCATCGACTCCTGATTCATCGGCGCTTCATGGATAGCATGGGGATCGAAGCCACCGATTTCGTTGTACACATCAAAACTGTAAACAGAAATACCGATAACGATAATTGCTGGGATCGCCGTCCAGAGAATTTCTAGAGGTACATTGCCCTCAACTGGTGGGCCGTCTTCATTATCACCTGCACGCCGACGGTATTTGAATGCAGAGTAAATTAAAATACCTTCTACGAGCAGGAATATACCTGTAGAAATGATCATCATCGCGTTGAACAGACCATCCACCAATACGGCTTCATCCGAGGCTGCTGCTGGCAACAGACCGTGATTTTGACCGTACCAAAGGCTGGCTAGCGTTAGCACGATGCCAATGAGTAATGTCCAGATTGAACTTGGAATCTTCACGGCTTACTTAATTTAATTTACTACGTTATCTCAAAGCTGCTCACTTACTAAGGTAGTCTAGGCCAGAAGGCATGGAGTCCAAAGGTCTGAAATTTTTATTAATTTTTTTGACTATTTTACTAATTTTGGGTAGAAGGTGACTATCAAATACTGCCAAAAGTAGATGTAAATCAGTGGAAAAATTTAGGATGCTTAAATTAATTGTGATTAATCAATTTTTCACATCTTGAAAAATACCTAAAGCTTCAGGCAAAACGTCGCTAAAGTGATTCAAAGTATAAGTGAGTGCTAATCTATAAACCTTTAGCCTATACGCTAGGGTGAAGATGGGACGCTAAAAGAAAATTGAAAATTTTAAGAGATCCACCAAGAGCGGGCAGAAGGTATCGTTAATGAGCGAATTTGTCCTACAACAACAAAATGAAGCGGCACTTCAACAGCAAAAGCCCAAGGAAATGATTCGGCGCTTGGTGTGGAAAATGTGCATAGCCACCTTAATTTTGATGGCAATAGGCAGTGCCACCCGCGTGATGAATGCTGGACTTGCTTGCCCAGACTGGCCCTTATGCTATGGCGAACTCGTGCCAGCCAAGCAAATGAATCTCCAGGTGTTCCTGGAGTGGTTTCACAGATTGGATGCAGCTTTAATTGGTGTAAGCGCGATCGCACTCTTCGGTTTGTCCTGGTGGCATCGTCGTTTTTTACCCTCTTGGCTGCCTTGGGCATCCACATTCGCCCTATTTTTAATCGTCTTCCAAGGTATCTTGGGGGGACTCACCGTTACCGAACTGTTGCGGTTTGATATCGTTACCGCTCATTTAGGAACGGCGCTGTTGTTTTTTACCACCCTCCTGGTTATCGGCACAGCACTCACTCCCTATCAAGGGACTGGAACCGTTGGTAATTTACCTTGGGTAGGTTTAACTGCCGCTGTTCTGGTTTACCTGCAAAGTCTGCTAGGTGCTTTGGTAGGCTCTCGCTGGGCGCTACACCAATGCCTCGGCGGTTCTCAACTTTGTACTGTGATGTACAGCCATATTGCTGGTTTGGTGCCGCCAACGGTGACAACCTTGGCAATGGTATTTATCTGTTGGCGTACACCAGCACTACATCCAGCCTTGCGGCGACTGGCAAATATGGCTGGTGCGTTGTTGAGCTTACAAATCTTGTTGGGATTCGCCACTTTCAAATTACATCTCCAAGTCGAGCCTCTGACCGTCTCTCACCAAGCTATAGGAGCTGCTTTGCTGGGTACTTTAGTGGCTTTCACAGTTCTCGCACTGCGTGACTCAGTGAGTGCTGAGTCACGGGTGCTGAGTCACGAGTAGGAGATGAGGGAGCAGGGAAAGCAGGGGAGGCGGGGGAAGAATTCCTAACTCTTAACTCCTGTACAGACGCGATTAATCGCGTCTCTACTCCTAACTCAGGACTCAGCACTGATGGAAGGCGCAACGGCGAGTATTGCGACCCACGCAGGTGCAGAAAATCTGTGTTTTCGTTTGCCTGAAAGAGCCAGCTTGAGCGGGGGCTGCATATAAGTTGTTGAAAAATAAGGAACCAGAGCCAAAATGATTGAGACTAATGTCTCTCGTCACCACGAAACATTTTTACAGGTAATTCAAAGTTACTACCAGCTAACGAAGCCTCGGATTATTCCGTTGCTTTTGATTACCACGGCTGGGAGTATGTGGATTGCTGCTAAGGGAGAAGTAGATCCATTGCTGTTGCTAGTAACTCTCACTGGCGGCACCTTGGCGGCTGCAAGCGCCCAGACGATCAACTGTGTCTATGACCGGGATATTGATTATGACATGGAGCGGACGCGCCATCGTCCCATGCCTTCGGGTAAGGTGCAGCCGCGTGATGCTCTAATTTTTGCGATCGCACTGGCGACGATTTCCTTTACACTCCTGGCAGTATTTGCTAACTTGTTAGCCGCCCTGCTAGCCTTCTCTGGCATCGTCTTTTATATTTTGGTCTATACTCACTGGCTGAAACGCCACAGCACCCAGAATATCGTTATTGGTGGGGCCGCTGGGGCAATTCCGGCGTTAGTGGGTTGGGCTGCTGTCACTGGCACATTAAGCTGGTCAGCATGGCTAATTTTTGCGATCGTCTTTTTATGGACACCGCCCCATTTTTGGGCGTTAGCTCTGATGATTAAAGATGACTACGCAAAAGTTGGGATACCAATGTTACCTGTGATTGAAGGTACTACGGCAACCGTGAAGCAGATTTGGTACTATACCCTGCTTACCGTAGTTGCAACCGTGTTATTGGTTTATCCCTTGGGAGCAAGTGGAATTCTTTATGCTGCGATCGCCCTAATTCTGGGAGGATTATTTATCCACAAATCTTGGCGTTTGTTGCAACATCCAGAGGATCGCACTGTAGCTAGAGAGTTGTTTCTCTATTCCATCTCCTACATGATGCTGTTGTGTCTGGGTATGGTAGTGGATAGTCTTCCCGTTACCCATCATCTAATTAGTGCAGGGATCAATCAGCTGCATCTATTAATCGGCTAATTCTTAGCTGGGGATTTCAGCCTCCAGAAATCGGGTTTGAGAAAAACCCGGTTTCTCCAAGGCGCGTAGGCGTAGCCCGCCGGAGGAAAATTTAGCCGTTAAGGGAACTGCCCTGGCAAAAAATGTTACCACCATCCACCATCGAAGAAGTCCTGGAATCTTTACTGATTTTATAGCGCGTTCCGAAGGTTGCCGTACTCGGCATCGTTTTTTTTATCCCATAGTCACACTGTGGGCATAGATATACCAAGTTCTGGACTCTAATAAAAGTTGTCGCAACGCAGTCAGTCGAGTGATTGCATGTGTACAAAAACTGCTGACCTCTGGTAGCGATCGCATTCAGCCAAGAGTACTCAAACGCCGACCCAAGTCATATCCTCGCATGACCAAACCACGACGCGCGATCAAATTCCAGATGGCTGCATAAAAACCTTAAGTAAGTGCCATTCTATTGTAGGGTGTGTTATGCCGTAGGCTAACGCACCTTGAATCGTTGACAGTTCCGTACTCTCATAGATAACGCGACCTACATTTAAATTTCTTAACATAGCTTGAAATATTAACGCCGACTTATTTAGATTCTGCATCGCATTACTTCAATTGGCGTTAGCTATAGCTATGGAACTGAGTCGGAATTGAAAACTCATCGTGCTGACTTGATTGCCTATTCTGCGAGTCATATTCCCAAATTAATCATTCGTAATTCGTAATGGGCTACGCCTAGCTGCGCTAACATCTGGTTCTATCTGAGTTTGGCTGCTGGGTAGCGTCTTTCTTTTAGTGTCATCTGTATTTATTAATAAATTATGAGAATTATTTGCAATTGATTAGTTATTTCCTGTAATGTTTATTCTCAAGTAGCTGATTACTAAATTTCATCAAGCAGCAAATAGCATCTGCTTGATTGAGAGAAAGTAGCAGGGGGAGAGCAGGTGTAGGGGTATAAAAATGGTATTGAAGCAAATATTAAAGATTGTTTTGGTCACAAGCTCTATTTGGTTCTGGGTTGCAATAAGCGTAACGGCTACTGAAGTAAACAAACAAGCACATGGTAAATCTGTTGGAGCGGCACTACTCAATTCCAGAACGACTAGAGAGATTCCAAGACTAGGTGAAGTAGGATTTCCTAGCACCAGCGCTCAACAGTTAGTACAGTCCCCAGCACCTCAAACAGCGCCGACTTCAGAAGTTGTGCAAGTGACGGGAGTCAAGGCAAATCCTACCTCTAAGGGTGTAGAGATTATTTTACAGACTTCCATTGGTCAACAGTTGCAAGTAGTAAACCGCAGTGCTGGCAATAGTTTTATCACTGACATTCCCAATGCCCAACTACGTTTGCCGTCAGGGGATGCATTCACATTTCATTCAGACAAACCAATTACGGGTCTTAGTGAGATAACGGTAATAAATCTGGATGCCAATATTATCCGAGTAACGGTAACGGGTGAGGCGGGTTTACCTACTGTTGAGTTATTTGATAGCGATGAAGGTCTGATCTTTGGGTTAATACCAGTTACATCTTCAGCACAGATGCCACAGCAACCGCCAGCACAACAACAGCCGGGAACTCAAACCAATCCAGAGCAACCACTTGACTCACAAACTGATCAACCGATTGAATTGGTGGTAACCGGGGAGCAAGACGCGTATCGTGTACCAAATGCCTCCACTGCCACTGGAACTGATACCCCGATCCGGGACATTCCATTCTCAATTCAGGTAGTTCCTCAAGAGATAATTCGAGATCAGCAAGTCACACGCACAGAAGAAGCGCTGCGTAATGTCAGTGGTGTCACTAACCAAGGAAATGGAAACAACAGAAATGGTGCGGATTTTAGCATTCGGGGGTTTATTAATGCCCCGATTCTGCGCGATGGATTTATACGATATGGCGTTGTGCAAGCGCCTTTAGAAGTAGCCAATTTAGAGAGAATTGAAGTACTCAAGGGTCCGGCATCCATCTTGTATGGTGCGATTGAACCCGGAGGATTGATTAACGCAGTGTCTAAGCAGCCTTTATCCGAGCCGTTTTACGAAACAGAATTACAAGTGGGAAGCCAGGGTTTGGTTCGACCTCGCTTTGACTTTTCAGGCCCCTTAACCGACGATGGGAAACTACTCTACCGTCTGAATGGTTTGTATCAGAGATTGGACAGCTTTCGCAACCTTGACCAAGAAGATCGACGAATCTTCATTGCACCTACACTTGCTTGGAAAATAGACGATCGCACCGACTTAGGAATTTCGCTGGAATATATTGACAATAATCGTCCGGCTGATTTTGGTATCCCGGCTATTGGTAATAGGATTGCTGATGTGCCACGCGATCGCATTGGCTCCGAACCTAGTGATGCGGTGACCAATGAATATCTAAATGTTGGCTATAACTTGGAGCATCGGTTCAGTCGGAATTGGAAATTCCGCAATGCCTTTCGCTATTCCTCCTATGACTACAATTTCAACGTTGTTGCCCTTCCCCTTTCTTTTGACGAGGCAACAGGTACAGTGAATCGCTTCTTCGCCTCCCAAGAAGGACAGGACGATAACTATACCCTGCAAGCTAACGTCGTGGGTGAGTTTGCTACGGGTTCTATCAATCACACTCTTTTATTTGGTGCAGACTACATTCATAGTGCTACAAACACTTTCACAGTACTTGATTTTACTCCCCAAGCATTGAATCTTTTTAATCCAGTTTACGGGGTGGCAAAACCCAGCGAAAATACATTACCATCCTTTGGCGGCACTGATACAACATCCAATCGCTGGGGATTTTATCTACAAGATCAGATTTCGCTGTTAGAGAATTTGAAGTTGTTAGGAGGTATCCGCTATGACACCATAGAATCAAAAACAGTCAATCTGCCAGGGCAAGTGACACAACCAGGTGAGACGACTGAAAATGATGATGCTTTCACCCCGCGTGTAGGGATTCTTTATCAACCGAGCAAAGCTGTATCTTTATACGCCAGTTACTCAGAATCCTTCACTCCCAATACGACAAATACAGAAACGGGTCAACCGCTGGAACCGCAACGGGGCAAAGGCTATGAGTTTGGTGTCAAAACGGAGTTTCTAGACGGGAAACTTTTTGCCACGTTGGCATATTTTGACATTACCAAAGAAAATGTGCCAGTTACCGATCCCAACTTCCCCCTTGCATCGATCGCATCTGGAGAACAGCGCAGTCGTGGGGTTGAGTTCGATGTCGCGGGAGAAATATTGCCGGGATGGAAGATAATCGCTGACTACGCCTACATTGATGGTGAAGTCACTGCTGATACCAATCCCGAATTGGTTGGCAATAGGTTATATGGTGTTCCCGAACATAGTGCCAGTTTATGGACAACTTATGAAATTCAGCGCGGTAATTTGCAGGGTTTAGGGGTGGGAGTTGGATTTAATTATGTTGGTGAAAGACAAGGGGATTTAGCTAATAGCTATCAGGCAGATAGTTATTTCACGACCAATGCAGCAGTTTTTTATCGGCGTAATAATTGGCGATTTGGCCTTAACTTCAAAAATATTGGTGATGTCAATTACATCGAAAGTGTAGCGAATCAGCGAAGCGGAGGTAACACTTTTGGCGAACCATTCACGGTGATTGGCTCGGTTTCGGTGCAGTTTTAACCCTTCTCTAACCTTCCTGAATGCCTTGGGGAGAGAATCTAGCCAGATTTCTTCCTACCAATCCATCGGAGGGATTGAGGGGGGTAGTTAAAGGAAGTTTCAAGATAGTCCACCATCCGCTAGAACGTGTATGCAAATCTTTCACCATGATGCTATTGCAGTAAAATTTTAATTGCAATGCTGCTACTCAAACATTTTATTAGTTGCCAATTATTAACTCAATAATTGCCATGAAATCATTTTTATTCAGTGCTTTGTTAATTACCAGTAGTGCGATCGCTGTTGCTTGTCAACCAACACCTCAACCACCGATAGCGAATCAATCCACTGCAAGTGAAATCTCAGCAACTGAGCTAGACAATCAGGAAAAAGCTGGTTTCAACTCCGAAATTTATCTGCTGGCAAATCCCGATGTTACCAAATTGATTCAAGAAAGAAAATTCAAATCTGCGTTAGATCACTATGAATATGAGTAAACTATCTAAACCAAGTGCCCTCAACGACACTAAAATCGAAACTGTTTTAGCTCGACTGCACGCAGAAGCTGATAAGCAATTTGGTGGATTGATTCTCCACTATTTGCCCAAGCTTCCAGGCTTGTTTTTAGGTAAAGGCATTAAGTGGGATCAGACAAAAACTGAATTTTACAACGATAAATACATTCCCATTGAAAGGGATCAAGGGCAATTAATGTATTTGATAGCCCGTTCGATTGACGCTAAAACAATTGTTGAGTTTGGCACTTCATTTGGAATTTCCACTATATATCTAGCTACTGCTGTGAGGGACAATGGCGGCGGCGTTGTTGTTGGCACGGAAATTGTGCAGAAAAAAGTCATACAAGCTAGAAAAAATATTGCCGAAGCCGGACTAGAAACCTATGTGGATATTCGAGAAGGGGATGCTCTAGAGACACTAAAAACCTTAAATCAAACAGTTGATTTAGTCTTGATTGATGGCTGGACACACTTAGCCTTGGATGTGTTAAAAATTATAGATCCGTTGATCCGACCAGGCGGAATCGTTATCTCTGATAATGTCAAAATCTTTAAAGACTCCCTCAAAAGTTATGTTGACTTTTTACAGAATCCTGCCAATGGTTATCGGTCATCAACTTTAAATTTAAAGGGCGGAACAGAATTTTCGATAAAGGTTAAGGAGGCATCATGAAAATTAAACAGTTTTTTTCAAAATGGTCGAGAACAATTCATCGATGGGTTGGGCTTTATTTTGCTGTAGTCATTGGAATTTACTTAATAGAAATAATTGCCCTTCCATCTGTCTTCAGTTCTGGCTTACCTACAGTTGACGGGAAACCACCTACTCAAACTGTTGCAGAAAATACCAAACCTTTACTTTCTCTGGAACAGGCTTCGCAAGCATTTATCTCTCTGCACCCACAGGGGATTAATACGCTAGAAGACATTGATGAAATTGCCTATCTACCAACTTTAGGCGTTTATCGATTTGAAAATCAAAAACGTTTGTTTGAATGGTATATCGATGCTCATAACGGCAAATTAATAAAGTATGGCTTCAACTCCATCGATTTTTTAGAATATCGAGGATTGCTGGGATGGTTTGCTCCCTGGATTCACGATCTGATTGAAATGTCCTTTTTGTTTTTTATGTCAACACTGGCAGTTAGCGGTGTTTATCTGTTCATTTATCCATTTTTAGTCAGAAAAAATTCAGAGATTAATTCAAGCCTAAAGGAAACCCTTTAAGTCGGGTAAATCCTCGTTCGCTTAGATACTCATCTGTGTAAGCACGAACCGCTTGTTTCAAAGATAAGTAAGGCTCAGTTTGATTGGTAATCAAATTTCGTTGAAAGTAATCCTAATCTCGGTTTACTAGCAGCTGATTTCAGTCCCCAGCCATTTCCAGGTAGCGAGAATGAATCCAACCAGGACGATCAGCAAGCTTTACCCATTCGCGAGAAGACTTAGTTACTCTGACATTGACATCATGTTGGTAAGGAATGTTACCGATTTTTTGATAATTAGAACTAGGGCCAGAGCGGATGGCGACTCCAATTGGGGCAGTTACCAACACTGTGCAAACAGGTTTAATACCTGCTCTTAACCGACATAGTTGTTCTGCTGGGGTTTGAGCTTGAGTAGCAATGGCTGGTACAGTTCCACTAGTTGCAATTAGTGTTAAAAATGCTAAAGCAGTCAGTTGTTTGTTGAATTTCATTATCGTTTTCTCTATATACTTCTATTTAAAATTCAACTTTTGGGTGCAAGTTTACGTAAAAATCACCATTAGTTTACAAAAGTTCATTGTTAGCATTGCCGTGATGATATGGTTCAAATGGCGCATCGTCGTAGCGTTTATTTGCAGTAGCAGGCATTGTAATAGTGCTAGGATCTAGAATATGGGCTGCTTGTACCTTTTGAGTTGTCGTTGTAGAAGACAACAACTTTATCTTAATTATTGGTATTAGGTTTGACAGCCAAACAAATCTTGCAGGCGTTGGATTTGGAAGTTGAACAGGCTCGGTAAGCTGCAAAAATAGCCTCTAAGTCAAGATATATCAACAAAAATAAACAGTATTAGAACTTACGCAAAAAACCTCTCAAACTCTTATTCCTCCGTGTCCTCTGCGTCCTCTGTGGTTCGATTTTCCGTTGCTTGTGCGTAAGTCCTAAGTATCTCTAAATAGCCTAGCTATCTTCGGTTCCCACAATTTTTAATTTTTTTTATGATTTCTCTGTCTCCCACTCTTCAAGCTAGGCTCTCCCAACCCTTAAAAATTGGCTCATTTGAGGTAAAAAGTCGGGTTCTCCAGTCGCCTCTATCTGGGGTGACAGATATGGTGTTTCGCCGTCTCGTGCGTCGCTATGCCCCAGATTCGATGATGTATACCGAAATGGTGAATGCTACGGGGTTGCATTATGTCAAGCAGTTACCCAAAATCATGGAGGTAGATCCAAATGAACGCCCAATTAGCGTTCAACTATTTGATTGCCGTCCAGATTTTCTGGCAGAAGCGGCAATCAAGGCAGTTGCAGAAGGAGCTGATACTGTTGATATTAATATGGGTTGTCCGGTAAATAAAATCACTAAAAATGGTGGTGGTTCTTCGTTGTTGCGGCAACCAGAAGTAGCAGAGGCAATTGTGCGGGAAGTGGTAAAAGCTGTTGATGTCCCTGTGACAGTAAAAACCCGTATTGGCTGGAATGACAACGAAATTACTATTCTCGACTTTGCCAAGCGGATGGAAGATGCAGGGGCAAAAATGATCACAGTACACGGACGCACCCGCGCCCAAGGATACAATGGCAATGCCCGTTGGGAATGGATTACCCGTGTAAAAGAAGTGCTTTCTATCCCAGTGATTGGGAATGGAGATATTTTCTCCGTTGAAGCAGCAGTGAGATGTTTAGAGCAAACTGGCGCTGATGGTGTGATGTGTTCCCGTGGAACTTTGGGTTATCCCTTTTTAGTGGGAGAAATTGATCACTTCCTGAAAACTGGGGAGATATTACCGCCACCAACCCCAATTGGGCGTCTGGAATGTGCAAGAGATCATTTACAAGCCTTATGGGAATATAAAGGCGATCGCGGTGTGCGTCAAGCCCGTAAGCACATGACTTGGTATGCTAAAGGTTTCGTTGGTGCTGCCGAACTCCGGGGACAGTTAAGTGTAGTTGAAAAGGTAGATCAGGGTTTGGCAATGATTGACCAAGCAATAGAAAAACTGGCTAATGGTTATGAACTAGAGGAAGAAGCACAAGGTAGTTTGGTAATGCTTTAAAAAATGAATATTACAAAAATTTCCTTTCTTACTGTATATATTGTGTATTTAACTAATCAATGTGGAGGCTTGCAATGTTAGTTTCCAAACACAATGAGATTGTATCTATTCCCGAAATCCACTCTTTAGAAGACTTCATGGCAAATCCTCCAGACGGAATGGAGTGGGTGGATGAGCAACTTATAGAAAAAACAGGGATGACATTAAAACATAGTGAAATTGAAGTTAATCTAAGCTTTTACTGGAGAAGTTACATCAACACCAATCAACTAGGTGGGAAAGTTTACACTGAAGTACCTTGTCGCACATCTAAACAGGGTCGGCGTCCTGATGTGGCTTATCTGACGCCTGAATTGGTAGCTCAATTTGGCAATGTTCCCACTTTGCCACAGAGTTTTCCACTAATTGCTGAGATAGTTTCACCCACCGATTTAGCTGAAGAATTATTTCTCAAAGCGCAGGAGTATTTACAGTCCGGTTGTGAGGAAGTTTGGCTAGTATTTCCTGACAGTCGCTTAGTTATTGTAATGACTGATAATCAGATTTTAAGGTTTAAAGCTAGTGATGTGATTAGCACTCAAAAAGTATTATTGGGTTTTAGTGTAGCTGTAGACGAATTGTTGAGTTGAAAATGAATATTAAAACTTGTTGAGAGTAAAGACATTTTATGAAAAGTCTCTCCATTAGCTAGCTACCCATTTAGGATAAAGGGTAAAGTGATAATTCATATACACTTAATAATCACACCTAAATTATTTTTTCATTATTTAATTAAAGAGAATTTATTTTTGATCACAACCCATGAAGTACAAATTTGAAATAATAGTATTTAGTTACCAACTGACTAGAAACTTGTTTTGAATCCTATGAATCAACCATTACTTCGCTGTAAATGCCCTTTATTTCGTGAACTTTATAACTATCTTAATAATTTTTGTAGTTATTCATAAAGTTGGAAAAATTTAGCACTAAATTTCCCCTCATCGCTTGCAATGAGGGGTTTGCAGGAACTATTGGTAATCTTAATTTACTAAAATCTAACTTACCAAATCAGGGAACACCTCTTGCACAGCCGGATGCACCAAGCGATGATTCTGCACATTCACACCCTTAGCTAATGCTGGGTTAACCTCCAGTGCCAAAATTCCCAAATTCGCCAACTGGACAACATAAGGTAATGTACTGTTGTTGAGTGCCTGAGTTGCTGTCCAAGGTACTGCTCCTGGCATATTGGGAACGCCATAATGCACCACACCTTCTTCAATGTATACCGGATTTGTGTGAGATGTGGGGTGTAAGGTTTCTATGCAACCGCCTTGGTCAACGGCTACATCAACTATTACCGAACCCGGACGCATTTGTTTGACCAATTCACGGGATACTAATATTGGTGCTCTACGTCCTAAGACTAAAACTGCACCGATGAGCAAGTCGGCTTCTTTTACGGCGGCTTCAATATGAGCAGAGTTGCTGTAAAGCAATTCGACTCTAGAGCCAAAGAGGGTTTCTAGGTAAGATAAGCGCTCGACACTTACATCTAAAATCTGGACGCTAGCACCCACGCCTACAGCAATTTTAGCTGCTTCTGTGCCGACAACGCCCCCACCGAGAATTACTACTTTGCCTGGTTTGACTCCAGGTACACCGCCCAAAAGCACTCCTCTGCCACCTTGCTGACGTTCTAGGAATCTAGCCCCAAATTGTACTGCTAGCCGACCGGCAATAACGCTCATGGGGGTGAGCAAAGGAAGTCTGTTAGCACCAGGTTGTTCTACAGTTTCGTAGGCGATCGCACAAGTGCCACAATCAATTAAATGCTCTGTCAATTTGCGATCGGCTGCTAAATGTAAATAAGTAAATAATATCTGCCCTTTCTGCAAAAATTTATACTCAGATGTCAGCGGCTCTTTGACTTTAACAACTAATTCCCGATTCCAAGCCGTTTCTGATGTGGGGACAATTTCGGCTCCAGCACTTCTGTAGTCATTATCTGAGAATCCAGCACCATTACCTGCTTGCGTCTCGACGAAGATGCTATGACCATTTTCTCGCAGCACCCGCACACTAGAAGGACTTAACCCTACCCGAAACTCTTGATCCTTATTTTCCTTGGGAACGCCGATTTCCATATACCGCCTCTGATAATTTTTTTGTTTAACTCTAGCCTGCTAATCTCAAGCTTGCTACTGATCTATTGCAGTAGCTGTATTAGAGATAGCTAATCTCTGGCCTCAGTTTCTCAATTTCATCTGAGTAGCCCTAAACTCTTACCCTTGACTATTGCTCCAGTATTTATACAATATATAAAGAATAGTAACAATTTATTAAAACATTGATTGTATAGCTGCCTACTAGGAAGCTTTTGCTGAATTTCTCAAGTCATCTTGGCATTCAAGCACTGCAATCAGATCATAAGTTGCCGAAGTAGGGTAAAGGTTAAAGGGAAAGAACGAGTCAATTTCTTTAACCTTTACCGCTTATCCCCGACAACTGCTGCAAAGTCTAATATCAAGTCCCATTTGGCGAAAAAAGGTTTCTAAAAAATGACACAAACACAACCAACGATTACACCTAAACTAGTGGAGCCGAAGTTTGGCTTTAACGAATATGCTGAACGCTTGAATGGTCGAGCCGCAATGATTGGCTTCGCTTTGATGCTGGTGATTGAATACGTCACCAATCAAGGGGTGCTATCATGGCTGGGTCTGAAGTAGTGCCACCAACTAGCCCAAGGTGGAAGTTGTAAGCTAGTAGTTAAAATTTCAACCAGCTGGAACAACCAGTTGGTTTTGACTTTAACAATTGAAAGCGAAGTACTTCGCCCTAGATAGTTTAATTAGACTTATTCCTAAATTATTGCCCTAGAATGTAAGCAAGAGAGGAATCGAAATATTTATTAGTGATTAAAATATCAATAGACTTGCAACTAGTACAGCACGGCAGAAATCCAGCCACCATCTTAATTAACAAGACTTGGGGTAAAATCCCCTTGTTAAAGGTAGGCAAATTTCTGCCACTGTCTACTATTATATGCAAGGCGATTAATGAGTATACTCCCTCCCCTACTAAAGAAAATCATAATAGTGTTTGCCTTAGATGAGAAAGGCAAATTACGGGTGAGGTATTCTTGGTAAATATACACGAAAGGTGAACTGGAACCAATCAAGCTGTGATGAATGCTGTATTACCTCGTTTTTTAAAGTTAACCTACCGAAAAGAGCCACTAATCAGTGTATTGATGACGATGGGCGTTATGGATGCCCTGATTGGCGGATTGAATGATAGCTGGTCGTTGTTCGCTTTTGGTTTAGGAACAACAGGCATAGCGCTAGCCTTTAAGTTGTGGCGTTTCCAGCAGCGCCGTCCTTTACCAGAGGAGCCTGTAGTGCAACATTATTTGCCCTCTCGTTCTTCTAGTCCGCCTTTACCAATGTTAAGCGTTTCTAAGAAAAAACCACCTCTTTAGGAAGTGCAGAGTTATTACTTAATAACTCTGCAAAATTGATTGGCTAACCGTATATATAAAAGTGAGGAAAAAGAGTGAGTAGTGAGGGAAGAGGTGGGGGTAATTTTCTGCGGCCATATATTATCCTGGCATTTATGGCAGCTGTTGCCCTTCCAGTGATTACCTGGGAAGGGTTTTACATTCATCAAGCTCATGCTGCTATTGAAGTAACACCAAATTCCCAAACTCCCAGCAGCTTTGCTAATGCCCAACTACTTTACACACTCAGAGGACATAGAGGAACTGTTAAATCCCTGGCTTTCAGCCCAGATAGCAGAATTCTTGTGAGTGGAGGTGCAGAAAATGAGGGTATAATTCGCCTGTGGAATCCAGCAAACGGCAAAAAGTTGGCGGATATTAACAAAGCACACCAAACAGCCGTAGAATCTTTAGTGATTTCGCCAGATGGGCAAACCCTCGCTAGCTGTAGTGATGACAATACGATTAACCTCTGGAACCTAAGAAATTTAAAATTTAGTCGTTCTTTTGTTGGACATACCAGTAACGTATTATCTTTAGCGGTGTCTCCTGATAGTAAAGTTCTAATCAGTGGAGCTTTGGATGGGATTCGTCTATGGGATTTGCTACAGCAGCGCCCTTTAGGGACTCTAGTAGGCTTTGATAATTTGATTTATACCCTAGCCATTAGTCCTGATGGGCAGACTTTGGCTAGTGGTGACAATAAGGGTGTAATCAAGCTGTGGAATTTGAGTACTGGTAAATTAATTAATGAATTTGTAGCTCATTCTAATACTGTTAGCGCTGTTATCTTTACACCAGATGGAGAAACATTAGTTAGTGCAAGCCGCGATCGCACAGTCAAACTGTGGAATATTAATACTGGAGAATTAGTCCGCACCCTTACAGGACATAATAACTGGGTGAATGCGATCGCCATTAACCCCGATGGACAAACCCTTGCTAGTGCCGGCAAAGATGGGATTAAATTATGGAATTTAACTTCAGGTGAGTTACTAAATACACTAAGTGGACATACAGACTGGGTGAGTGCGATCGCTTTTAGTCCAAATGGTAAAATTCTTGCCAGTGGTGGATTTGATCAACAAATCAAGATTTGGGGAACTCCACGAAAACCTAATTAACAGCGAACACCAGAACCCCGACTTTTTTAATAAGTCGGGATATGAATATTGAGCAAGCAGTCTTGGAGAAATTGCGCCAGCTACCTATAGATAAGCAACAAGAAGTACTTCGCTGTCAAAGAAAATCATGATTTAGGCGTGGTTAAATATCTCCGAAAACGAAGGGATGTCTGCGTCAAGTATGGGCGCTGGACACGAAAAACAAGGTTGCACCATGTACTGAGATGCTTTGCTGTACTAACTATGAAAGCAAAAGACCCTTTTGAAACATCTGGTTAGTACATAAGTCAAATATTGTCTACATTTGTCTATAAAAGTTTAAAAATTTATAGGACTTACGCACAAGTTACGGAATAACGAACCGCAGAGGCACAGAGGGCACGGAGAAATCAAAGTTTGAAAGATATTTTGCGTAAGTCCTAATTTATCAACACTTTCGCCAAAATAGGCTCACTCTTCTAAAGTGAGGCTATAGAAACAAAGGCTATCTCCCCAGTCTGTAAGGATTTAAGCCCACCGGTGTGGGCTAAAGCTTTGCCTACGTTTGTGAGATGGCCTATAGGGCTTTTCGGAAATTGGCGATCGCGTAGCATATCCTTTAGGACAAGGTATTGCAAGCATTTACCGTGTTTGCTAAACTTTGGCCTTGCCTTTTTAGAGTTGTTATAGTACACAATCAACCAAAACTCAGATAAAATTTTCCCAGAACTAGCCAAAACCAATGATAATAGCAACCAAGAGCGATCCCCAAATGTTGAATAACTGTAAATACTTGATGAAAATACAGCCGAGCTAATATCTTATCCAGCATATTACTGTAAGCATAAACATAGGTAATTTGAAATCATCTATGCAGCTACTTGCCCTCTATAATTGGAACAATTTCTGAACTTAGACAATCTTAGAAATGGTCATCGTCAGAAAATGCACTCAGGTAAAACTTACTATTTCATCTGAAGCAAAGGTTTGTAGCGCTTAAGCGCTACTCGAAACATCGGACAACTTGCTACTTAAATGATGTTTAATTTTCCCGATCTGCTTTTGATCCCCATTTCGATAGAATGACTAGGCAGAACCCTAAAACTCAAAATCGCTTTTGACTGCGACGCCCATGAATCAACTGAACAATGGTTTTACGATATTTCTAAGTCTGCTAGTCGAGGCGATGCCTTTTTTGCTTCTTGGGGTTTTATTCTCCAGTTTGCTGCTATTTTTTGTTGATGAGCGCAAATTAGTAGAAAAAATGCCCAAAAATCCGCTGTTGGGTGCTTTGGTTGGCAGCATGATCGGCTTTTTATTTCCAGTGTGTGAGTGCGGGAATGTACCAGTAGCGCGGCGGTTCCTAATTCAAGGAGTACCCACACCAGTGGCAATTGGTTTTTTGCTAGCAGCACCAACAATTAACCCAGTTGTAATTTGGGCAACTTGGACAGCATTTCGAGATCAGCCGGAAATAGTCGTTTTACGAGTCGTATTTTCCCTAGCAATTGCCACAATTATCGGTTTTGTTTTCAGTTTTCAAAAGGACTTAAATCCCATAGTCCAACCTGCGATCGCTCGGTATATGAAGTTTAATCCACCCGCACAGCCTGAAACCAAACGCCGTGGTAAACGTTACCAAGTACAACAGCAAGAAGCGATACCAAATATCTTGCAATCCGGGACTTATATCTTAGGAGGAAAAGCAGGTGTACCTCTGCGGGTAGATGCTAATTTGGTACAGGCGACTGCCCCAATTTCTAATACCAATAAACCCCTTGCAGATAAACTGCGTCTAGTGGTAGATAATAGCATCCAAGAATTCCGGGAATTGGGCGGAGTGATGATTTTAGGAAGTGCGATCGCTGCTGCTATTCAAGTGCTAGCCCCACGGGAATTAATCCTCAGTTTGGGTGCTGGGCCTATTAGCTCGATTGTGGTCATGTTGATATTAGCAGTAGTGGTGTCAATTTGTTCTACAGTCGATTCTTTCTTTGCCCTATCTTTTGCCTCAACCTTTAGCAGTGGTTCTTTATTAGCATTTCTGGTGTTTGGCCCAATGATTGACATCAAAGGCATTGGTTTGATGTTATCCATTTTTAAACCCAAAACTGTCTTTTACTTATTTGCTTTAGCGGCACAATTAACATTTGTGTTCACTCTTTTCATGAACTTGCATGTTCTTTAAAAAATTAGTCATTCGTCTTTTATTCTTTGCTAATAACCAATGCCCAATAACTAATGGCTAGCAAAAATCCCAAATCTAAAATCTCAAATTTGTTACTCCCTTGGCTGGATGCTCTAGCAATTACAGCTTGGGGTATTTTGATGTTGAGATATTGGCTAACTAACAAGCTGAACCTATTGATTCATCCAAATTACATTTGGTTCGTGGTTGTAACTGGTATCAGCTTGATTATTATTGGTTTTTTCAAGATGCAGGAACTTTGGCTGCGGCGTCGCCCTGATGTTATGCCAAACAGCCAGCATATTAGTTTATTTCCCCCTGGTTGGGGCAGTTCTGTGTTATTGATTGCAGCGATTTTGGGTTTCATCTTTACACCGCAAGTTTTTGCTAGTGACAAAGCACTCCAAAGAGGTGTGACGGCTGATTTATTGGGAACTACACGCGTCAAACCCCAAGCCTTTCGGGCTACTGTTCGTCCAGAGGAGCGATCGCTTGTAGACTGGGTACGCACTGTCAATGTCTATCCAGAGCCAGATACATATACAGGACAAAAAGTCAAGGTGCAGGGATTTGTCATCCATCCGCCAGATATAGGAAAAGAATATTTGTTCTTAGCCCGATTTGTCTTAACTTGCTGTGCAGCAGATGCTTACCCTGTGGGATTACCCGTCAAACTGCCAAACAATCAAGAACCCTACTCCCCTGACACCTGGCTAGAAGTAGAAGGACAAATGGTGACAGAAAATCTGGCAGGTAAACGCCAACTTACCATTGCCGCTACCTCTCTCAAAAAGATTCCTCAACCACAGAATCCTTATAGTTATTAGTTATTTCTCCAATGCCTAATGCCCAATGCTTAATGACAAATGACTAAATCTAAAGCATTTA
The DNA here is from genome assembly GCF_036917395.1 of Nostoc sp. Classification (GTDB taxonomy): domain Bacteria; phylum Cyanobacteriota; class Cyanobacteriia; order Cyanobacteriales; family Nostocaceae; genus Nostoc. The sequence goes on along the minus strand of NZ_JBALDI010000085.1, from coordinate 158,684 downwards.
TCGAACCACTGGATCGGATAGCGATCGGACTGATGCTACTGTTGAGTGTGCTGATTGGGTTGATAATATTGCAAGGTGACGTGGTGACTGCTCGTGTCCGGGACTTTACCTGGCAAAATCAACAAATTGGGGCAGAAGATAACTCCTTCACCCTCACCTTTAGCCGCCCAATGGAAATAAAAAGCGTAGAGGATAACTTGAAAATCGAGCCACCCCTAGCAGGTAAATTCAGTTGGGCTGGGCGGCGGATGGTTTATACACTCGTGACACCAGCCCCCTACGGCACGAATTATAAAGTGCAGTTACAGGGAGCCAAAGATAAGTTTGCAGAGGAAGAAGGCAAAAATCGGGTGATCCAGCCCTTTATTGGTAGCTTCCGCACACGCGATCGCGTCATCCTTTACATAGGAACCAATCAAGAAGAACAGGGACGATTAGTTCTTTACAACTTAACCCAAGAGCAAAAAAGGATACTTACCCCCAAAGACTTGATAGTAATGGACTTTGAGTCGTTTCCAGATGGGGAGAAAATTTTATTTTCGGCTCGTGCCGCTAAGAACGAAGACTTACTTTCAGCTCAACTGTACACAGTGACAACAGGCGTTTCTGGTAAATCTGGACAACAACCAGAGCCAGGAGCCAAAGTTGACCTAGTTTTAGATAGTAAAGATTATCAAAACCTGAAATTTGACTTATCACCTGATGGGCAAACTATTGTCATCCAGCGGGGAAACAAAACTAATCCCGGCGACTTTGGACTATGGTTTATGCCAGCAACCAGCGACGGTTCACCAGAAAAACCCACCCCTAAACGTCTGAAAAGCCAACCGGGGGGAGACTTTATGATCACGCCAGATAGTAAAGCTGTAGCAGTTGCCCAAGGACAGGGAGCAGCAATTCTACCACTGCAAGGTGATGCCAGTAAACCCCTAGATTTTCTGCCGCAGTTTGGCTTGGTACAGGCTTTCTCCAAAGATGGCTCTCAAGCAGCGATGGTAAAGTTTAATACAGATTACACACGAGATTTGTTTTTAGTGACAAACCAAGGTGTGCAGAAACAATTATTAAAGACAACAGGCTCAATTCTCAGTTGCCAATTTGACATCGCCTCACCCACCCTTTATTGCTTGCTGACACAGTTAGTATCCAAGGAACAATACATAGAACAGCCTTATGTGGTGGCAATTGATTTAAAAACTGGGCAACAGAAACCACTGCTAGTACTGCCTCCCGATCAACGGAATGTGCAAATGAGTTTATCTGCCGATGGTTTGGGCTTGTTATTTGACCAAGTAGTACCGCAGACAAACTCAACAACATCATTACCCACAAACACTTTGAAAACTGATGATGGAGATGTTATTGCTACCAGTAGCCTGTGGTTAATGCCTCTGTTGCCCATCGCTGATGCTGCGACTGTGGAAATTAGACCAGAACAACTCCCCTTAGCTGGATTTCATCCCCGATGGCTACCTTGACCGAATAATTCGTAATTAGTTTTGGTAGGGTGGATTACACCAAAGGCTAATGCACTGCTTTACTTAACTTTTAGTATTCGATGGTAGTGGTGGGTTACGGCTAGCGCCTAACCCCTAACCCACCTTACAAAAAACCTTGAGTATAGAAAGTAGATTTTGTATGGCTTTCACCTTAAGAGGCCATTTATAAAGTAAATCAAAAGTTAGAGTGTGTTACGGCTTTAGCCTAACGCACCATGTTATAAGGCGTGCGTTAGGCGTGAGAGTCATATTTTTCGTGACAAATCATCTCGAAAAATCGCCTAAAACACTACAGTAATTTTATTTTTACTTTACTTTATAGATAACCTCTAAGTTGACACGTATGAGCATTGCTGTGTCCCAACAATGTATCTGGTTAAAATAAATGAAAACTGCTGTAATTACGAATTAAGAATTACAAATTAGGAATTATTTGTTGATAATTTGTCCAAGCTTCCCAAAAAATATAAATTGATAGTATTCCTAAGAAAATCCGAAGCACTAAACTTACAGTTGAATCTGGTAGTTTTGGCAATGTGCGAGTACTCATTTGAACGCCTAAAAGACCACCGCATCCCAAAACTATACCTTGAACAAACAGAATATTTCCCTCTAATGCGTGTCCTGTGCAGGCAGCTAAAGCAGTGATGACAATCACACCCAAACTAGTTTGAATTGCTACTTTAATTTCTTCTTTTAGTAGTAACATTTGTAGTGGCACCATAATCGTACCGCCACCTAAGCCAAATAAACCTGCTAAAATTCCTGCTGCTCCCCCAGTGCCAATTTTAGAAACTAATGGATTAAATACTGGGGCTGTATTCTCTATCTCCTTGAAAGCCAGTTGTTTACGAAGCTCAATCAAATAGATATTAGCAAGTAGTATAATGCCAAATGTAAAGAGTATTACATAGGATGGGATTTTATTGGCGAAATATACACCTATTCCAGTAGTTAGGAAAGCTGGAATTCCTAAGTAAATTACTCGTTTAAAGTCAAAGTAGCCCATCCACCAATTCTGTAAACTTCCAGAAATTGAAGTAATTACAATAGCAAGGCTACTAGTCGCGATCGCCTGAACGGGAGTATAACCTAGTGTGACTAAAAGAGGAATTGTGATAATACCGCCACCTATTCCTAAAAGCCCAGCTATGACTCCAGATATTAGACCCCCAGTCACCAAAATCAACCAACTATAATCAATCATAAATAGGTCTTTTCTACAGAACTGACTTGGTGTAATTAACCTTGTACTGTTACCGGATGGCTAACAACGCCTCCGTAGAGCAATCCAGAATCATTCCACGGAACTGTACTCGGTTGTATGTTACCTAAATTGTCAGTAGCACGAGCTTGGAGAAAATATTCCCCAGGAGTTGGGTTCCATTCAATGTCCCACCGTGTCCATGCAAATGGAAAATTTGGTTCTCTGAGTCGTGCAAATTGCCAAGTTCTACCGCCATCTAGGCTGACTTCCACACGCGCAATTTTTCCTTTCCCAGACCAAGAACGTCCACGTAGTAAGTGGGTTCGAGCCGAAAGCGTAGCTGGCCAAGCCAACTCAAAAGCGCTCTTAACATTTTGATAGGTAATCAGCTTACCTTTATATGGAGCGATCGCTGGGTAATCTCCACCAACCAGCACCATTTGCTCCGTCATCCACTGGGTATATATCGGTGTTTGGGAAACCTCAATCCGCTCAATCCATTTAACGTTGGCGTTTCCTCCCCAACCAGGGAATAAGGCACGGCATGGCTGGCCATGATCTGGAGGTAATGGTTCTCCGTTCATTGCATAGACAAGCAGCGAGTTATCTGCTAATGCTTTGGCAATCGGAACTACATTGTTGAACTTGGATTTATTCGTCCCCTTTGAGTCCAGCGAATCCACATCTGCGCCCTCAACGAGTACGTCTTTTGCTGTGGATTTCAAGCCAGCTCGCTCTAATAACATCCCAAGTGGTACACCAGTCCACTCAGCTACACCAATAGCCCCAAGCCTCCACCGGGTTCCAGGGAGTGGTATGTTGTAAGCCTCTTCAAAGAAGCGCCGACCATTAGCAGCACACTCAATGGCGCAAGTGACTGAGATGGAAGGCATAGCAATGATTTCATCGTATGTGAACTCGCAGGGGGCAGAAACGCCAGTTCCATGAATTTGCAAACGCCATGTAGAAGGGTCAAACGGGGGAGGTGTACTGCGGTTATGAACATAGAACCAATCATTTGGTACTAAATAACCACGCCCATACATCGCTTCCCAGTTCATCTCTAATGTGCCTTTGCTATGAGAGATATACCCAGGTGGCAATGGCTTAAGTATTTTACTGCCTTTAGTTTTAACAGCTGCCTGACTGTGAGCAGGTGCAGGTTTAGCTAGCCCCCCGATGGCTGTTGCACCAACCATAGTGCCTAGTATTTTTAGAAACCGCTGGCGCGAAATACCTGCATCTGTACTTTTTTGCCAGATGCACTGCTCAACCCGTGCCTGTAGATACTCCTCCTGGTCAAAGAGGTTTTCATCGCTCAAGCTATTACCCCCTTGTAATTAATTTGTAATTTTCAGTGGGTAGGGGCACGACATTGCCGTGCCCCTACAAGCTGCCATATATCTTTTGGCGAGAAAAAGGGGCGAGATTAGCTGTCTATCGCTGTCCAAACACCAGTGATTTCATCTTGTGTGTAGTTGGGCAAATAGTGAGCAAATCCGTTTTTAGCTATTTGAGCGATCGCATCAATAAAGCGATCGCAATCTTCTAATGTATTATATACAGCAAAGCTGGCTCGGATAATACTAGGAATGTTACGCGTAATTCCCCTGTCTACTTCCTGAGCAATTTCGTAGTCTTGCTCGTCTGAAATATTCTTGAGTTTGCGAATGTATTCGTATGTACAGAAAGCCCCAGCCCGAACCCCAATGCCGTATTCTTGTGCCAGAATTTCTGCTACTAAGCGTCCATCAAACCCATCAATATCAAAGGGAATAACATGGGCTAAATTATCTCCTGGAATATGTACTTTCACCCCAGGAATCAGCCTAAGCCGTGTATATGTGAATTCAACTAGAGAGTGTTCATAGTGAGCAATGCGATCGCGCCCAAGGGCTTCGATAATTTGAATCGCCTTGGCAATGGCGATCGCACCCATTGCGTTTGGTGTTCCAGGGTCATGGGCCCGTTCTGTGTAAAAACGCTTGATCTCTAGATTTCTGGTGATATAAGGCAGGTTCCCACCACCAATTTGATAAGGGTAAGAGCTATCAAAAAATTCTTTCGGCCCCAACAAAACCCCTGTTCCATAAGGTGCATACATCTTGTGTCCAGAGAAAGCCACAAAATCTAAATGACATGGGTCATCATCGGCACGCATATCTACTCGTTCATGCTGAATTAACTGACACACATCGGCAAAAATCTTAGCACCATATCGATGTGCTAAAGCTGCAATTTCGTAAATCGGGGGTCTATAACCTGTAATTGTCGAAGCACCTGTAATAGTCACTAACTTAATTTGTTCGGCTTTAGGGAGATTTTGATGTGCCTTGAAGATATCTTCAATTTCTGTGACACTTACACTTCCATCCGGCTGCGTTCTGTACTGCACAACTTCGTCTCTAGTAACCCAAGGCAGCAGGTTGGATGAATGCTCAATATCAGAAACTAAGATTTTCCCAGGTTTTTTTGCCCAAAGTGTGGCAGCTCCATTAATTGCTTCTGTTGTATTCTTCGCAAAGATTACATAGTTGTCTAAAGATGACCCCACAAAGTCCCGAATGACGTTCCGGCTGGCGTCATATTCTCGTGTAGTGATGATGGACTTTTGCCCAGAACCTCGATGCACGCTGCCATAGGTGTCAAGCATCTCGTCCACATGCTGCTTAAGGGTTGCAAAGGGAGTGGTTGTAGCTCCATTATCCAAGTTGACGTACTTGACATAGTTTCCCTTAAGAGTCTTCACTCTAAAAGATAGAGACTCATCTGTGAATAACGGTTTAATTTCTTTGTTCCAAAAACTGTCACAATTTTCTGCAACTAGCGGTAATTGGGCAGCTTCTTGCTTTATATTTGTACCCCTTGCAAGTATGTCGGTCATCTTTAGCACCTTATTTTAAACTTTTAATTTTTGGATAAACCTTACTGCCACACCGCTTTCTCTAACGCAACAATCAGATTAGTCAGTAGTAATTATGGTCTTTACAATTACTTTGTTGCTACTAGAAAACTCGGTTATTCCAATTATTCTTTAATAAAATAATAAAAAAGAGTATTCGTATTAATACTTAATTTAAGTACTTTAATTGTATTTTAAAATACTTTGTATTAATATTTATAAGTAATTAAGTATACTTTAAACAATTTTTTTCTAGTCATTAAACAAACTTGACGTATTGAAGGCAAGTTGATAGAGAAGCCTCTGACTAACTAAGCCTAAAATTGCTTACTAGGACTGCATTTACTTAGAAAAAAGCTTGTACTAAATTGAGATTATTCTTTAAAAAAATTTTATTATTTTACTTAGCAATATTGTTACTCTTTAAATAAATATCTATAAGTATTATTTCGTAGTAGTGATAATTTCCTAATATTGCAGTTCTGGCAGAAGCTCTTAGTTGTTTGCTGACACTAAATAGCGATCGCCCACGATTACAGAATTAGCTCCAATAACAGATACTTGTACTGACATCTATCCTAAGTAAGAAATAAGTCAATATAAAAATCTCTTGAAGGAGATATTTTTAATATATATCTTAAGAAAGATGTTATTGTAGACAAAAAAGTATTAGTCCACAGTTTTTTCATGTAGAAAAACTTCATCAGCTAATACAGTTTAGTTTTTAAGGTGGATGCGGTTTAGTGCGTTAAAACGGACTTTAGTTATAATCTGCGGAACTTTAATTCAGGGCGATTTATGTCTAGAACAAAATAGCCCTGGCTGGCGGCCCGAGTTTCCCTTCCGCCTGCTTCTTGACCTGAAAAGGACAAAGGGAATTGTCCCCCCATCTTCAAGACAAGGGCGGTAACTAAAGAGAGTTTTAGAGCAAGCACGCTCATCAATAAGATGAGCGTGGACTGTAATCAGGTGGGAACACAAGATTACTCCCCAAGTCGTCTCCCTGTCTCCTTGTCCCCCCATCCTCTTCTTGACGGACGAGAGCATCATAGTGTTATAACGGCATCAGTCTAGATACAAAATGGGAAACACCAATTATTGATGATTAATTGCTGGTGGCTGGAGAGAGTTAAACTTAGCTTCTAGAGCAACCCTGATTAGACACAGTTGATAAGCAATGCTAATGCCAGCACTGCTGAATATTTTTAAGCAGGTGGGTCAAGAGTGATGAATGAAGCTGACACCTCAAACAAGGCGGCTGTGATGGAATCCTTAAATTCTGCTAATTCGCCACAATCGGAGCAGGCGAGTTGTCCCTTTTACTCAGTTGTGCCTAATGACAATATGGCAGTTAAAAAACTGCCACTCCTCATGCCAGCTGAAGATACACAATTTTCAAAAGATACTACCCAGCAGGACTGGGTTGCAGAGCCTGAAAGCGGCAAGCAAGCACTTATTGACTCGGAGTTTCAGAACCTGCTGGCATTGAACGAAGAACTGCGTGCAGCTAACAATAACTTATATGAACAAGTAGAGCAGCTAAAAGACAACTTAGCTGAGTCAGAAAAGGTTTTGCAGTGGCAGAAAACGCGTTCTAGCGTTACTGAGTCGATGCTCAACCAACATACTCAAGAATTGGCCGCGGCTCAAGAACAGATAAAGTCCCTATTTCAACAATTAGAAACTGCTGTACAAACTGTTCAACGCCAGGAAATTTTTATTGATACTCATAAAGCACAGCTACAAATTAGTCAACAACGTCTTGCCCAGTTAGAGCGAGAATGTACGTTGTTACACACTAACAACAGCGAACAGTCTCAGCAGCTATTGCAATCAGAAAATGCTTGTCGGGAGTTACGTACTAGACTGATGCGACAACAACGCCAGACCCTGCAATTTAAAGCAGCTTTAGAAAAATGTTTAGATACATCAGTTCCTAGTTATGACTCCTTAGACGATACTGCAAAACATCCCAAAGACATAACTAGCGGACAAGGAAGATTTTCTCGAAAAGCTCGGTCTTTGTTTCCTAACGCCCAGCCAATTCAACCTTGGTCAGCAGAACCAGAATCCTTGACTGAGAATCTAGATAATTCTTGGGGCGAACCCTCAGCACCAATCCCATTCCAAAGAAATGAACCGACTCCGACGCCATCTTCTTGGAACTGGTCAGTTAAGCAAAATACCCCAACACCAGCAGAAACCGGCCCCTCTCCAAAAATTGATGATTCCCCAGATACACCGGAAGCTGTTTCAACTTCGGGTTCATCAAATTTAGATCAGCAATTAGATAGTCTCATTCAAATGTTTTTCACCTCCCAGCCTGCATCTGCATCACCACCACCTGCTGCGACGCATGTGGATAGTAATCAGGGTGATGCGCCGATCTGGGAGACTTTAGCAACAATCTTAGAAGACGATGAAGAACTAGAAAATCCACAAAAGCAGCAGTTGAAAGCAGAAATTAATCCTCCTGCAACTACCTCCACTTCTAAGACGACAGATTCTGTGGTTTCACCAGCCAATAACTTACTGGTTTCCTCTACTCAACCTTATACTGAGACGCCTGGTGGAGAAACTGAAGACTACTGGTCAGAAGTTTCACAATTGACGCAGTTGGAATTGTCGGCAACTGATTTGTCCCCAGATTTATCAGGTGATAATACCAATGATGCCAATTCACCCTCACCGGTGGTTTATCCCCAGCGTCCACCCAAGGGGCGTAAGTCATTGGCATCTGTGGAACTACCAAATTTTCGCCCCAAGAGTCAATAACCACGAGACGCGATTAATCGCGTCTGTACAGGAGTCAGGAGTAGAGACGCGATTAATCGCGTCTCTACAGGAGTCTAGTGATTAATGCCCAATGCCTAATAACTAATTCAGAATCCTTGCTTCTGACTTCGGAATTATGGCTTCTGGGCTAATTTTGGCTACCTGACTGGGCGATCGCGGTTTGCCTGTAGCGATCGCATAATTAATCGTCAACAGCCACAGCCAGAATCCCGGATTCCGAGGTTCCAGCCAAAAACCTACCCGATTCAAGAAGCGCCCGAACCACGGACTCAGCAAAGCACTAACCAGGGCATGACGACCGAAGTTAAAATAACTACCAATCCATCTAAGCAAATCCCTTGGGCCAGCAAGTTCCCAGATCCATAAAAGCAAGGCAGGATTTGTCCTCGCTGCTTTGAGTGCTAGGCGGTTAAAGGTTAACCAATCACACCTATCTTTAATGAAATTATCTGCCACCTCTAAAGGTTCGTCTGCTAACAGCCCAAAAAAGGTATTGAGCATGGAGTTGATCCGTTGGGGTGGTAAAAATTTCCCTGTGGGCACCATCATCCCTTTGGAAAATAGCCAAGTCACTGAAACGTTGCTTTGATAAGCGCGAATTTGGTTCAAGTGTCGGAAACTCAACAAGTCATGTTTGAGAGCAGTATCCAACAGCGTTGTTAAGCGCTCTAAGTTGCGAACTAGAGAACCAAAACCGGTGAAGACCAGGGGAGACTGGAGTGATGCCGCATCACCGATCGCAATCAATCGATCAAAGGCAACTGTGCGATCGCTACTCCCTACACTAAAATGTCCCGGTATATACCCAAATGTCGGCTTCTTCCACACCAACTTGTCCATATCGCACCTGCGATACTCTGGCAAAATCGTGAAAAAGTCCTCGTACATCTCCAGCAAGGAACCGGGATTTTCAGCATTGACTTCATGGTAATGAAATAAATAAATCGTCAGTTCATCCCCTGCTCCAGGAAACAATTCCCAAATCAGCTGCCTTCCCCGCGAAATATCCCCATGACTATAAAGAACGTCTCCATACTGGGAATCCCACACCCCCGGCTCAAATCCGCTTTCAATTGCCGCTCCCACTGTCGGACATACACTATCAAAAGCCCGACCACCATTTAATTGCCAAGCGATGGGGGAGGCAGTTCCCATTGCATCTATTAACAGTCGTCCACTTACTTGCTTCTCAATCTGACTGGATAAGTGCTTGACTTTCAGTATAACTTGTGATATATCAATATCTGCACGGATAAATTCTGTTTCATCCCAGATTTCACCACCTGCCGCTTGCAGTTTTTGCCCACACATTTGGAGCCATTTTTCGGAATCTAAGCCTAAATTTAGGACTGTGGGTGTATGCAGAACAGGCGATCGCAGTTTGGATGGATTATTAGCATCAAAAAACTTATTGAATCCATCTTTGTATTCCCTGGCAATGATGGTTTCTAACTCAGCGGGGGTGACTAAACCCAGGTTAACTAAGCTTTGAATCTCATCGCGAGAAATATTCCATTCTCGGTTCATCCGCCCAAAGGGCATTCGTTCCACCAACAGGACTTTATATCCTAGTTTTGCCATCAGTGCTGCATGGATGGCACCTAATGCGCCACCGATGTAGATGATGTCGTACTGGGCATTGGGGAGCCAGTGCGTTGCGGAGGTTCCCTCCGTTGAAGCAACTGGCGTCATTGGGCATGGGGCATTGGTTTCCCCGCTGCTCCCCTGCTCCCCTGCTCCCCTGCTCCCCTGCGAAAACACCACTTGACGCGGCTGCTGCGGATTCCGTACTCCTTCGCGCCATCGTTGTTCCCACCAATAGGCACGAGTTAGGTCATATTCACCGTTAGGCATTTTCTGAAAATATTTGACGGTGAGGGGGTAAACAGAGCCTAGCGCGGCAAAAATCGATTGCTGTGATAAATTAATCGCTGGCGGTTCTGGGTAATGATGCCCAAAACGGCTTCTGATTTCCTTGGTCAGGCGTTGCAGGATTTGTCCCTCTTTGGGAAAAGGCTGTTCTGTCCAACGAAACACTTTTAGATAAGTAGTTCGTTGCACTGACCAGACAAATACAGAAAGTTCCGCAGGCAAGTTTTCCGAAACAGCCACTCCAGTAATTGTAGTTGCAGTAGGGATTTTGAGGCGAAAGCCTTCCGAGGTAAGCACTTTTTCTCCATTTCCGGGTTCAAAATCTGTTTGTAACCAGCTACGCACAGTTGCTATATCCGGAGTTGGAACTTCTAAATAAAGGATTTCTCTCATCGTTTCCTGACATCTCCGATCAATCTACTTACTAAGACAGATTTTATGAAGGCACAAAGTAAAGTAAACTCCGCCCTATTAGTTTCGTAAAGATTCAGTAAAGAAATTTTAAAAATTTGCCAAATTTATTGTTCATTTTGTATTTCTGTAAACCCACGCCATGAATTATCCCATTCCAGACAGTCCCCAGGAAATTTTTGCCTTGCGACAACAGCCGATTGATGAAGAACTAGTTGCCGCTGCGATCGCTGGAGTAATTAAAATTGTCCGTGCTCAAGGTCAATCTTTGGAAGAATTAACCGCTCAGTTACTAGCAGATGATCCACTGCTGGATCAGCAACAACGTCGCTGGTTGAGCCAATTAGTTGCCCAATGCTGGGAAAAGTTCTCCTAAAACGTTGCATAGGATGAAGTTTTTGTCGCAGTATCGGCCCTCCAGGTCTGCACCTAAATATTAGCGATGCCTGCGGCGGGCTGCGCCTACGCATTTTCGGTGTAGAAGTAACAATAATCGTCAGTATGGGATTGGCAATTGGGTTACTATTTTTGCATTCATGGCACAGAAGCCACTAAATTAACCATATCAGCGTTTTACGTTGCTAATGAATTTTACAACGTTCTGAAACGGAAAGACCTCTGGTGCAAACCAGGGGTCTTTTTTTTGGATCAATCCTCATGCTCTTTGATTGGTGCTTCGACGCCTTAGCCGCATAAATAAATGTTTTTGGTACACAACTCAGTTGACGCGATGCCTGCGGCGGGCTACGCCTACGCACTTTGGTTATAAAGGTGAGAATGATTATTTGTATGGAATTGGCAATTGGCCTGCTATTTTTACATTTACGGCATAAAAGCTACTAATTTAACCATTGCTTACCCAAGGGCCATCTGCTCCTTATATCTTGCACCATTCTCAATAACCGTAAGGTGGGCACTGCTGACAACGAAAAAATTAGAGTTTGAGCCAACGTTAGGCAATATCCACCCTACAAAAATAGCAATAAAGCAAGTGGTGCAAAATGTGAGGCTTTGCGTCTCGTGCGTCATATTTAAAAGTATCATTCATTCTTGCCCTTATATACCCCTATCCACTGCCTTGTTGCATAGTGTGGTATTAGTATGGTAATGTATCGACTTCTAACTATCAGGCTAAAAAAATACTACTATGTTTGGTAATTGGTCTTGGCGTAAAGTCTTAAAAACTTTTGGTGGCTTGGCTGTTGGCATTGCAAGTATTAGTATAAACAATTTAACTAGTCGCCATGTAGCTTTAGCAACACCAAATTATTCTCAACTCCAGAACACTAATCAATTAACTATTAACGAAAGAAAAACTAGATCCTCAAATATTTTAGTTGTTCCAAATCAAGTTCTTCCAAATACTACTACTCGAATAATTGATGGTATAATAGTTACAGCATATGCATTTTATCGTTATTATAATCCATCAAGTTCTGACCATTTATATACAACTAATTTTGATGAGTTAGGAAATGGTAGCGGTGAATATATCTATGAAGGAATTGCCGCTTATATTCCCACACAACAATACTCTGGAACTATTCCTTTATATCGATATTACAGTTCTGTAGCTTCAGATCACTTGTACACTACTAATTTTAGTGAACTGGGTAATGCCAGCAATGGGTATGTACTCGAAGGTACTGCTGGTTATGTATATTCTACACAATTCACAGGAACTATTCCTTTATATCGATATTACAGTTTGGCAGCTTCAGACCACTTGTACACTACTAATTTTAATGAACTGGGTAATGGCAAGAATGGATATGTCTTGGAAGGTATTGCAGGTTACGTCATTTATAACGGAGAGAATTCTACAACTTCCTAGCATTATCAAGTTTTGCCAAGCTTTATCAGTAGGTCGCTCAATTGGTCATGCATTTATGAAATGCTCTACTTAGGGACTAGCAAGTAAAAAATATCTAATTATTTATTGTGGGATAGGCGTCTTGCCCCACCTATGAGCTGGGCGGGCTAAAAAGCAATACTCCACAAGATTGGATAATTTATCAATTTTGACAAGGGGATGGGGGGACAAGGGGAAATTGTCTCCCCATTTCCTTGTAGGGTGGCAACACGATACGGGTTTAATACCCCCACCAATGAAGGTGGCTGATCTTCAGGTGGGGTTCGTCAATTTTTATACACTACATAGTGCTTTTTGTCAAGTAGAAGCTTTCACCGCCGCTTCCGCTTGGGAGTGCAATAACAAACCGTATTCCAAGCCCTCCACTACCGCTTGATAGGAAGCCTCCAAAATATTGGTGGAAACCCCTACTGTTGTCCAGCGTTGATAACCATTACCCGATTCTACCAACACACGAGTTTTCGCCGCAGTGCCCGTATGTCCATTGAGAATCCGGACTTTGTAATCTGTCAAATCAAAGGTTGCTATTTGGGGATAAAAGTTCACCAAAGCCCTGCGTAAAGCCGCATCCAAAGCTGCCACGGGGCCATTACCTTCGGCCGCCTCCAAAATATTTTTCCCGTCAACAGCGACTTTGACTGTAGCTAGAGCATTGCTAGTTTCTTTCCCCTCAATCAAGTCACAGTGGACTTGAAAACCTTTGATTTCAAAAAACTGTTGACGATCTCCCAAAGCTTCGTGCATCAACAATACAAAACTTGCCTCTGCTGCTTCAAATTGAAATCCTTCGCTCTCCAAGTCTTTGAGGCGCTGGAGAATTTGCTTGGCCTCTGTCTTTAGCTGATCGAGTTCAATCCCAAAACTGCGGGCTTTGGCTAAAACATTGCTGAGTCCAGACTGTTCAGAAATCACGATGCGGCGATGATTCCCGACTTGTTCCGGCTGAATGTGTTCGTAAGTTAGGGGATTACGTTCCACGGCTGATACATGAATACCGCCCTTGTGGGCAAAAGCCGAACGTCCCACAAAGGGAGCGTGTTCATCTGGGGCGAGGTTGACCACCTCACTAACAAAACGACTAGCTTCTGTAAGTTGTGTTAGCTGGTCTTCTGTGATACAACTGTAACCCGCCTTCAGTTGTAAATTGGGAATTAATGAACAGAGGTTAGCATTACCGCAGCGTTCACCGTAACCGTTAATTGTGCCCTGTACCATCTTTGCCCCTGCCATAACGGCGGCTATTGCGTTAGCAACCGCCATTTCCGAATCGTTATGAGTGTGAATTCCGATTTGCGGCATTGGGGATTGGGAAGATTCTTTCCTAGTCCCTAATCCCCAGTCCCCGGTCACCTTGACTACATCTTGAACGATTTGGCTAATTTCGTGGGGTAAAGTGCCGCCATTGGTATCACAGAGGACTAGCCATTCCGCACCAGATGCGATCGCAGCCTCTAATGTCTGTAAAGCATAATCTGGATTGTGTTTGTAGCCATCAAACCAATGTTCGGCATCGTAAATAATCCGACGCCCTTGAGAACGGAGGTACTCAATCGTGTCACGAATCATCGCCAAATTTTCTTCTAACGTCGTCTTCAGGCTGGCTGTCACATGTAAATCCCAAGACTTGCCAAAAATCGTTACCCAGCGAGTCCCCGCAGCCAAAATAGCCTGTAGCATCGGTTCGGTTGCGGCAGTGGTATTGGGGCGTCGAGTCGAACAAAAAGCCACAATTTCAGCAAATTTTAGCGGATCTTCTTGGAGTTGCCAGAAAAATTGTACATCCTTGGGATTGGCACCAGGCCAACCGCCTTCAATAAAGGGAATTCCCAGTTGATCGAGTCTCTTGGCAATGCGTAACTTATCTTCTATCGATACTGATAGCCCCTCGCGCTGAGTGCCATCCCGTAATGTAGTGTCATAGAGCCAAAGTTGAGGTGAGGAATTTGTGGTCATAAAACTGAGACCGACGAGACAACTTTCGAGACAATGTGTCAATATACAACAAAACGCCAGTTTGGCAATTTAAAAATGCCTAAAGTACTAGCTGAAGGTAAAACAATTGATTGCGAGCAGGGAAGCAATCTCAGAAAAATTTTGCTGCAAAATAGTATTCACCTCTACAATGACGGTGCTAAGGTAATAAACTGTCGGGGCATTGGCAGTTGTGGAACCTGCGCGGTTAAGGTAGAGGGCGAAGTATCAGCAGCGAATTGGCGTGATCGAGCACGGCGTTCGCTTCCTCCCCATTCTCCTACAACAGATTTGCGTTTAGCCTGTCAAACTCAGGTTTTAGGCGATGTGAAAGTGACAAAGTTTGATGGATTTTGGGGACAAGGTTCTCGAATAGTGTGGACACCAAAAGGTTAAAAAGGAGTAAAACAAGATGGGTAGATGGACACCCTTAATTCTAATGGCTGGAGGTTTGGCCATTCTGCTTGGTACATTACTAGGCATCAACTTTCCTATGGGCGTACAAACCGCTAACGCTCCCGGTGGCAAAGCAGCCAAAGTTCTGCCAGCTAATATCAATGTTAATAGCAGTGCTGGGAGCAAGAATGAAGAAACTGCCACTGAAGGAAATGAAACAACTGAGACAAACCAAAACAGGCGCAGTATTGTAGCGCCAAGACCTGGTAACAGGAGTAACGTTGCCCAGAATCCCTCCAATGACTCAACCTCACCTTCTGATACTACAACAGACGGCAATACAGATACAGAAACAAACACAAACACACCATCCAGCGATGCAAACCAAGGCAATGAACCAATTCGAGCCTTATGGTAACGATAAGATCCGTCTTTAGTTACGAGTTATAAGTTATAAGTTATGAGTTAATTAGTTATGAGTTATTAGTTATGTACTAATGATAAATGGCTAATAATAAATGACTAATGACTAGTGAGATTGTAATTATTGGTGGCGGTGTTATTGGTTTAGCGATCGCCATTGAACTAAAACTGCGCGGGACAAACGTCACCGTGTTTTGTCGTAACTTTCAGGCTGCCGCTACCCATGCCGCTGCTGGGATGTTGGCACCAGACGCGGAAAATATCCCTAATGGGGCCATGCGTTCATTGTGTTGGCGATCGCGTGCTTTGTATCCCGACTGGACGCACAAACTAGAAGAACTAACTGGTTTAAATACTGGCTACCGTCCCTGCGGTATCCTCACACCCTTTTATGAAGAAAGCAGGGGAGCAGGCGAGCAGGGGAGCAGAAGGGAAAGTCTTTCCCCCTCATCCTCCTCATCTCCCCCATCCCCGGCTTACTGGTTAAACAAAGAGGCAATTCATCAATATCAGCCAGGATTGGGAGCAGAGGTAGTTGGTGGCTGGTGGTATCCTGAAGACGCACAAGTTGATAATAAAGCTCTAGCTCAAGTACTGTGGACAGCGGCTGAGTCTGTTGGTGTTAAACTCAAAGACGGGATTACAGTAGAAGCATTTTTACAGCAGCAAGGACAAGTGGTTGGCGTGCAAACCAATGCTGGGGTAATTCGCGCCGCGCACTATGTTTTAGCTTCAGGTGCTTGGTCAAATGAGTTGTTACCACTACCTGTGCTACCCAGAAAAGGACAAATGCTGAGTGTGCGGATACCAGAATTTGCGTCGGAATTGCCCTTAAAACGGGTTTTATATGGTCAGGATATTTACATCGTACCAAGAGGCGATCGGCTGATTGTTGGGGCAACAAGCGAAGCCGTTGGCTTCACCCCCAACAACACCCCAGAAGGCATTCAAACATTATTACAAGCTGCCATCCGGCTGTATCCCCAATTAAAGCATTATCCCATCCAAGAATTCTGGTGGGGATTTCGCCCAGCCACCCCCGATGAATTACCCATCCTTGGCACCAGCTACTGTCAAAATTTAACCCTTGCTACTGGTCATTACCGCAACGGGATTCTACTTGCACCAGTAACAGCGACATTGATTGCCAATTTAATCTTGGAACAAAAGTCTGACCCAATACTTTCAGATTTTCACTATTCGCGCTTCCAATCCCAGCCATCTACCTCTACCCCAATGCTGACTCACTCTGCCAATTTTTCCAACGGGCATCACCCTGCCATATCTCCACAGCACCCATCACTCCCCGCTCAAGATTCCCCACTAATTATTGCTGGCAAAACCTTCCAATCCCGCTTAATGACCGGAACTGGTAAGTATCGCAGCATTGAAGAAATGCAGCAAAGTGTCGCCGCCAGCGATTGCCAGATTGTCACCGTCGCAGTCCGACGGGTACAAACCAAGGCCCCCGGACATGAAGGTTTAGCTGAAGCCTTGGATTGGACAAAAATCTGGATGTTGCCCAATACCGCAGGTTGTCAAACTGCTGAAGAGGCGATTCGGGTAGCGCGTTTGGGGCGAGAAATGGCGAAATTGTTAGGGCAGGAAGATAATAATTTTGTTAAGTTAGAAGTAATACCTGACCTTAAGTATTTACTCCCAGATCCAATTGGGACGCTACAAGCCGCAGAACAATTAGTTAAAGAAGGTTTTGCAGTATTGCCCTATATTAACGCTGACCCCATGTTAGCCAAGCGTTTAGAAGAAGTAGGCTGTGCTACGGTAATGCCTTTGGCATCGCCAATTGGATCTGGACAAGGGCTAAAAACAACCGCCAATATTCAAATCATCATTGAAAATGCAGGTGTGCCAGTGGTGGTAGATGCTGGTATTGGTTCACCCTCAGAAGCCGCCCAGGCAATGGAATTGGGAGCAGATGTTTTGTTGATTAATAGTGCGATCGCTCTTTCTCCAAACCCAGCAGCAATGGCTCGTGCCATGAATTTAGCAACAGTCGCCGGTCGTCTAGCATACCTTGCTGGCAGGATGCCCATCAAAGATTATGCTAGTCCTAGTTCTCCTCTGACTGGGACGATTACTAGTTAAGGCATGGGGCATGGGAAATAGACAGACAAGGCAGACAAGGGGAATAACTAATACCCTGTTTGGCCAATGTAACGATTTGTCTAGCAGTTTCAGAGCGGATTTAGCATTTATGTAACATTAAATGAACGATAAAGATAAAGGAATTGATTCATGCCCTATACAAACGAAGAAGGCGGCCTTCTGAATAATTTTGCCCGGGAACCAAAGATTTATCAAGCAGAACCTCCCACGCAAGGGCAAAAGCGAACTTATATCTTACTAACAATCGCCGCTACAGCTTTGGTTGGCGGCTTGGTTTCAGTCGCCTTCTTTGTTTCTCAGAGCAGTTGAGCATTAAACATTTTAATAAAATTTCATCTTCTTTATAGTTTTTCAGGTTCCAATTTTTAGAGGAGCCTGCTTTTTTATTTTTTGTTAAAATTGAATTAGCAATTAAAGTATAATTGTATACTTTTTTCTTTTTATAAACCTGAAGGCTCAATTTATTCAAAGCCGCATAACATCCACTTAAAAACCATTTTCATTATGAGTTTAGCCTACTTGGATGCACCCATAAAGGTGATATATACTGTGTTTTGGCTCTTTAGCCGCTATGAGCGTGAATGATCCTGCACACAACAATAATTCTACTTGGAATCGGCAAGTATACCACCGCCTGAAACTTGCCCTAAGTCTTGGCTTACGACGACAATTTTTTTTAGCGGTATGTGATGATTTACACTTAAGAAATCAGGTGGCAGCCCGTTTGCACTCTACATTGGCTTATCCTGTTGGACAGGTACTATATCAGCCATCAAATTCTGATGAAAACAGCACTTCAGCTTATCCGCGATTAGTCACATTGCGTTTGAATTTAAATGATCCCAATCCCATAATCCAGATAAATCAATGGTTGGCTAATTATCCACCGCCAATTGTTGGGGCATCAAAAGATACCCCAAGAAGACCTTTTCCAGTCCCAGCATTTCAGATTGTAGGTGTGGAGCATCTCACCAAGCAACCAGTGGCAACACAACGGTTATTTTTACACTATCTCCGCTTAAGCGAAGAATATTTCTCTACACAAGAATCCAGCCGATTCCTAGAATCTAACTTGCTGTTATGGATACCGCGTCCTTGGTTATCTGCTATCAAGCAATCAGCACCACAGTTTTGGCGTTGCCGGACTGGCGTATTTGTGTTTGCTGGAGAACCCACACCAGCGACTCAGAATTTGGGCTATCCACAACGTTTTTCACGTTCTGGAAGCTTGGATTTAGGGAATATTGAGCAATCGATTCTAGATGAATCAGTTAACCAAGCAGAACTGAAAACCGCAGCCACCGAGTTAAAATTTGAGAATAATTCTGATTTTCCAGCAGAGATACAAGGGAATGGCGTATATAAAACCCAGGAAGTTTCGCCGTCAACAGCAGATTTATTGAAGGCTGCACCACAACAGCAGGAATCTACTAATAGGTCTGGTAGTGGGAGTAATAATCAATCGCTGTCGTCTTTATCTTATATTAGCAGCGAGTTAACGGAGCTATTGATAGCAACAATAAACACCAGTATCGCTCCAAATACGGAGGATTATTTACAACTGCACCAGATTTTGTTGGAGATTGAAGAATTACACCAAAAGCAAGTTCTAGGTGAGGTACTGGCAGAAGCCTATCATCGCTTAGGCACCTTATACCGCCTTCGCATTGAGCAAGGAGAGTCAACCCTAGAAAATCTGATGGTGGCAATTATTGCCTATCAGGAGGCAATTAGCTATGACGAAACCTCACCGCAACTCCCAGATATCTTGAATGACTTGGGTACTCTCTACTGGATGGTTTACCGCACACCACCTAATTCTGAAGAAGGACAAACTTATATAGAGCAGGCAATAGAATTTTATCAGTTGGCGTTAAATATGATTTCGCCCCAGACACATTCGGAAACTTACGCTCGTGTGCAAAATAATTTGGGGACAGCCTATGGTGATTTAGCTCATTTTTCTCACCCATCTGAAAATTGGCAGCAAGCAATTTTAGCTTATAGTGAAGCACTTAGCTACCGTACAGCCGATATGGACTCCTTAAAGTATGCGGCTTGCCAGAACAATTTGGGTACTGCTTACTGGCATCTAGGGCAATACAATCAACCGATTATACATTTAAAGAAAGCGATCGCAGCTTACAACGAAGCACTTGTACACTACAACCCCGAACAGGAACCGCTCAAGTATGGTATGATTCAAAACAACATCGGTACTGCCTGTTGGAATTTGGCACAATATGAACAACCAGCCCAAAATCTCCAGCTAGCTATAGATGTCTATAGCGAAGCTCTCAAGTATCGCACTCCAGCTAATGTTCCCAGTGCCTGCGCCGCTACACAAAATAATCTCGGTACCGCCTACTGGCATCTAGCAAACCTATCTCAGACAACTAAAGAAGCACGGCAAAAGTATTTACAACTATGTATCAGCGCTTACGAAGAGGCTATAGCCTTGGCTCACTCACTTAGCAGTACTTCTTTAAGTTTTGATTTGCTTGCCTCTTATAATAACCTGGGACTGGCACATTATGAGCTAGTAATAGATAAGTCTTTTAATGGCGACAAAGCAACACGTTCCCAACACTTAGAAGTAGCATTAGATAACCATTTGCAAGCCTTAAACGGATTAAGTAAACAACCAGAGGCTTATAAAACAACCTTCACTTATGTAATGAAAACTATTCGTGCTTTTCATAATGAATTAGGGATACAGGGACAAAATCTGGCTTTATCCAAAGTTCCTAGTCAATTGTTGCCAGAGATTTTGTCAAAGTTATAAAGCAGATGCCGAAAACCCTTGAGGATGAACCTGATTAGCGTCCCAATAGGCAGGGAGTGTCAAAAAAAATAGCTTGATATTAACTTGACGATTTATCAGCGAACCTACTAAGATAGCGATCGCTAACAGTTTACTAATTACAAAGTGCTAAAATATTTTCACAGTTCATAAAGTAAGCTTAATGTATATAATTTTTTGAATAAGATATATAAATATAATATGCCAAATTCAAAAGCATACCCGAACCTCCGCTAGTAGCGGGTCTATTCCTGCTAGGGATATATATGATATCTCGGAAAAATTCTTGGAGAAGAAATATTAAAAGCTTTGGTGGTTAGAACAGCTGTTCCTGTTCGCCCTTAAGGATCTAATTTCACTAGAGAATTTTCCGACTCCAATATGAGGTTTATAGCGGTTCTCGTAGCCTGTGGGAAGCCCTACGAACGGTACGCCAGTTGTACTCAAGTCTGTTAACCTGCCTATACAACTGGCTCCAGTATTCCACGCAATTGAGAACTGCTACATACTCCATATTTCATACTTGTTGATGGCAAGTAAATAAATTTTAACCCAGCACAAGAATTGCTGCGATCGCATCAAAAATTGATCGCACTAACCTTTTCAAGGTGACTCGTAAAATAAGATTGTTTTTTCTCACCACTCTCAGCACCTCTGCGGTTTAATGCCCAAGTGATTGCTTCCAGAAGCCGGCTAGCTGGGAATTATTTTAGCTGATCGCTTTTTGTGGATAATAAAACATTAAAACCCGTCAGCGCGGGTTTCGTTTTTATGGTTGTCCGACTTTGAGTCACCAAGACATAATTTGAGTTTGGCTGCTATTCTCTAGTTACAGAATAGTCATACCAATTCTGTATAAGGAAAATATCTCCCAAGTCCTAGCAAATCAATCTAAAATAAAAGTAAGAGTTCGCAGTTAGCCACATTCGCCTCTATTCAATGGCTTAGATATGTGGACATAAGTAATAAAACAGCATTTGGGAACAAGATGATACTCGTTTTGCGTCCTATGAATGTCTCGCCTCTGATTTTAGTAACGCACATTAGCAAGATACAAATTCTGAGGAGCGATGTCTACGATGGGCTATTTGGCGTCGCGATCGCCCAGACTCCTCATGATAATAAGTACTTTTATCTTCGGAATACGCCTATAGACAGGTTCATAAACAGTCAGAAACAAACTCAGTGAATCACCGTCATTACATACATCACATACACAAAGGACAACCCTCTTATGACTCGCCTATATCAATGGAAATCTGGAACTGCTGCACTTATGGCAATAGCAGTTACTACAAGCGTCATTAGCCCCCTATTGGGCTTTGCTCCTGCTAATGCACAATACAGACTTGGGCAATATGGAACTGGGCAATACGGAAACGTTACCATTCCTTCTGGGGTTGCTTTTCCTGTCACCTACGAAAAAGAGACAATTACTATTGCTCCTGGAGAAAGTAAATCTCTAACCTTAAGAATAGCTAATGACATTCTCGACAGAAATAGAAACGTCTTAATTCCTGCCGGTACTAAAGTAAATGGACGGCTAGAACCTGTTGACTTAGATAATTATTCAAGAGATACAGATCAAAACCAAGGAAAAGGCGTGCGGTTTATAGCTCAAGAATTAGAATTTTCCAATGGTCAGCGTCAGTCAATTAATGCAAGTTCTCGGACATATACTACAACTCAAAGAGTTTCACGGGGACCAAACACAAATCAGGTTTTAACTGATGCAGCTATTGGTGGAGGTGCTGGTGTTTTAGGTTCACTAATTACTGGCAACAACAGAATTGACGATTTAAAACCTGTTCTCGGCGCAGCTGCGGGTGCGGGTGCGAGTGTCCTGTTGCGGAAAAAACAAGTAAATGCTTTTGTCCTCAGACCCGCAGAGGATTTGAGGCTCACACTGAATTCTAACTTGAATTTAGTACCACAATCCCGCTATTAGATTTAACTCAATTTAAGTCGTGAGTTTAATCACCCCTGATAGGCGATCGCCACTTTAACTATAGTGGGCGATCGCATTCATTTTTAACTATAAAAAATTTTATTTAACAGCAACTCTTCAACCTCTATATCGTCTTAATCAGTATCAATATTTATTGGAATACTTATTTAATTGCGCTATAGGAGGAGCTAGGAAAGTCGGCTCTATTGTATTCTCTATTCAAAAAAGTATTCAAAATTACGGAATATCCTGATATTTTTGTTCAGTAGTGGCGATAAAGGAGCCTTAATCTTGTGGTAATTCCAGGTTTCAGTTTAAGCACATATCTTGCAATTCCCGTGCTATTAAGTCTTTTGGCTGGGGCAGAAAGGATAAAAGTATCTTTAGTTGAAAACGCCCGTCAGGTATCCACTAATAAGGAAATCATCCTACCCAACCACGAACTAATCAGCACTCAGACGACTCCGAAAACATATTATGTTAGTGGTGAGGGAAATGACACAAATAATGGACTCTCTACTTCATCCGCCTTTAGGACAATTCAAAAGGCAGCAGATATAACTAATCCTGGCGATACAGTATTGATTATGAACGGAGTATACACAAATTTAGCTAAAGCTCCGAGTGTAGTAAGTATTAAACGTTCTGGAACTGCAAATGCATGGATTAAGTATAAAGCATATCCTGGTCATTACCCAAAAATTAAACACAATACATGGAACGGTATCCTGATTTCAAATGGAGCTTCATATATTGAGATCAACGGGCTGGAAGTTATAGGAAACAATGCCAATATAACCCTTGATTATGCATTAAGTCAAAAGAGTAATAGATCAAATCCGCTTACAAGCGGAAACTGTATAAACATGGACGGACGAGCCAATGGTCATGTTCATCATATCCGTATTCTGAACAACAAAGTGCATGACTGTGGAGGAGCAGGTATCGGAGCATTGCAGGCTGATTATGTGAAGGTAGATAATAACACTGTGTTCAATAATGCCTGGTATGGTGTTTATGGTTGCAGTGGCATTTCGATGGGAAGCAATTGGAATTCTGACACCAACCGGGGATACAAGATGTTCGTGACCAACAACAAGGTATATAACAATCGCATGTACATCCCTTGGATTGCGGTGGGAAAGATCACAGATGGTAATGGCATTATTATCGATACTTCCAGAAATGATCAGAACCCAAATTTGGATGCATATGGAGGACGGACTTTAATTCAAAACAATCTGACATTTAATAATGGTGGTTCAGGGATTCATACATTTTTAAGTGAGCATGTTGATATCGTCAATAACACAGCTGTTTTAAATAATCAGAGTCCAGAAATTAAAAGTGGACAAATATTTGCCCGTGGCTCATCAGATGTCAGAATCTCAAAAAACATTCTCTATGCTTTTCCTGGCAAGGATATTAACAATGACGATCATCAAAATAAAAACGTGATTTATGATTATAATATCTACATCAATAGTTCTCAGGTAAACGTTAAGGGATCTCACGATATTGTTGCAGACTCCGAGTTTTTAAGTAAGCATTCTACTTTAGAAAAAATATCTGGCGATTGGAAATCGCGGTTAGATAAACAAAATCCGCCAACGCAAACTTATGTAGAGCCTAAATCAGCAGGTTTTGTTTGTGGGCAAGTGACTTATCGTTTGCAAGGTAAACTCATCAAAGTGGGATGCTCCCCGCTATCTTTGGCTCAAACTACTTTTTCTGATGTTTCATCTAATTATTGGGCGGCACAATTTATTCAACAATTATCTCAACTAGGTGTAATTGCCGGATTTCCTGATGGTAGCTTCCGCCCTGAAGAACCGGTGACACGCGCTCAATTTGCGGCGATGGTCAACAAAGCCTTCCAAAAAACACAGCAACGGCAGACAATCAATTTTACTGATGTGCCCAGCAACTATTGGGCATCCAGTGCAATAGAGCAAGCTTATAGCATTGGTTTCTTATCTGGTTATCCTGGAAATCGTTTTGAACCTAACCAAGCCATTCCCCGTGAGCAGGTTTTGGTTTCTTTGGCTAATGGTCTGGAATATAGTCCCAGCGGCAATACTGAAAGCACTCTGCAATACTTCAACGATGCCTCTAACATCGCTAGCTATGCCCGTAGCCCGATCGCCGCAGCAACACAGAAGCAAATTGTGGTGAACTATCCGAATGTGAAGTTGCTGAAGCCAACTGCAACCGCCACTCGCGCCCAGGTAGCAGCTTTTATTTACCAAGCATTGGTTAGTTCTAATCAAGCCTCAGCAATTAACTCGCCCTATGTCGTGTCAAACCTCAGCAATTAACTCGCCCTATGTCGTGGCTGTCGGATCTACTATCCCAACACCTGTATCAGTCATATTTTCTTAAGGGACTACTATTGTCCTTAGAACTGCACAGGATTTAAGGCTCACACTAAATTAAAGTTAGAATTTAGTACCACAATCTTGCTATTAGATTTAACTCAATTCAAGTCGTGACTTTAATCACCCCTGATAGGCGATCGCCACTTTAACTATAGTGGGCGATCGCATTCATTTTTAACTATAAAAAATTTTATTGAACAGCAACCATTCTACCTCTATATCGTCTTAATCAGTATCGATATTTTTTGGAATACTTATTTAATTGCGCTAAGAATTAATTTGGTGATTAGACTATTTATATTGCTTAGTTACTTTGATAGAGGCTTTTAAATTATAACTGTATGACTAAAGTAATGGTTTTGACAAAAAGCATAAATAAGGCGGAACTCAATACTTCAGTAAGTTGTCTTATTATTTAACAGTAAAAAACCTAATTTTACCGGAGTTAAAAATTAATGTTTACTTTAAATCGTTGGCAATCTAGAACAGCTGCCCTCATGGCTTTAAGCGTCACAGTCGGTACTGTAGCGCCTTTGATTACAGCTTCGCCATCTTTAGCTCAAACTACTTTTTCTGATGTTTCATCTAACTATTGGGCGGCACAATTTATTCAACAATTGTCACAGCGAGGTGTAATTGCCGGATTTCCTGATGGTAGCTTCCGCCCTGAAGAACCGGTGACACGCGCTCAATTTGCGGCGATGGTCAACAAAGCCTTCCAAAAAACACAGCAACGGCAGACAATCAATTTTACTGATGTGCCCAGCAACTATTGGGCATCCAGTGCAATAGAGCAAGCTTATAGCATTGGTTTCTTATCTGGTTATCCTGGAAATCGTTTTGAACCTAACCAAGCCATTCCCCGTGAGCAGGTTTTGGTTTCTTTGGCTAATGGTCTGGAATATAGTCCCAGCGGCAATACTGAAAGCACTCTGCAATACTTCAACGATGCCTCTAACATCGCTAGCTATGCCCGTAGCCCGATCGCCGCAGCAACACAGAAGCAAATTGTGGTGAACTATCCGAATGTGAAGTTGCTGAAGCCAACTGCAACCGCCACTCGCGCCCAGGTAGCAGCTTTTATTTACCAAGCATTGGTTAGTTCTAATCAAGCCTCAGCAATTAACTCGCCCTATGTCGTGGCTGTCGGATCTACTACCCCAACACCTGTATCAGTCACAATTGCCCAAGGGACTGCTATTCCTGTGAAGTATGACAAGGCAGAAAAAATTCTGGTTACGAAGGATGAAACAGCGCCTTTGACATTGACTGTATCCCAAAACGTGGTTACGCAAGACGGATCTTCTGTAGTGATTCCTGCTGGTAGTCAAGTTATTGGTCAACTCAAACCTGCTACAGGCGGTTCTCAATTCGTTGCCCAGAAACTGGTTTTGACCAATGGTCAGGAGTATCAGCTTAACGCTACTTCTGAAGTGATTACCAAAACTGAAACCGTCAAGAAGGGTATTAGTACTGGTTCAATTATCAAGAATACTGTATTGGGCGCAGGTGCAGCAACTGCGATATCAGCTGTCACTGGCGATCGCGCCATTGCCACAGAAGAAGTCTTGGGTGGCGCTGGTATCGGTGCATTGGTTGGTCTGTTCTTCGGTAAGAAGAGTGTTGACTTAATCGCCATTGACCCAAATACTGATTTACAAATGACGATTAATCAAAACTTGTTGGTTTCACTTAGATAGTCAGGAGTGAGGAGTTATGAGCGGTCAGTGGTGAATTGAAACGACTTTTTAATTGAAAACTCCCAACTCCTGTACAGACGCGATTAATCGCGTCTGTACTCCTCACTCCCAACTCCTAACTTTTAGTTTTCAACTTCCGGTAACCAAATAATAAACGTAGTCCCCGGCGCATCGGGTGAAGTTAGCTTAGAGTTGATTGCAGGGCTGAAAATCTCGATTTCGCCCTGCATTTGCTCTATTAATTGTTTAGCGATCGCTAGCCCCAAACCTGTGCCGGGGATTTCTGTTTGCGCTTGTACACCTCGATAATGCCGTTCTCCAAGATGTTCTAAATCTTCAGGTGGAATGCCAGGCCCGTTATCACTAATGACTATTCCCTGAAAATTAGCTTTTTCTTGCCCAGCCTGAATCAAAATTTTGCCGCCAGTGGGAGTATATTTCAAAGCATTATCAATAATGTTAGTTAACACCTCTCGTAATGCTTTGACATTGGCACGCACTAAAGATGAATTATCTTGAATTTCAGTTATTAGTTTTAGCTTTCGTTCTTGGGCGATCGCTTTGGCTGATATTAATAATGGTTCTAATATATCTGCTAACGAGCAGTCAACCGCTTTATCTCCCGTTCCCGGTAATAATAGCGGCGGTTTAGCATCTTTTTGGATACTTGCTTCTACAAATACTTCATCTTCCGGTAGATGTAGTGGTGCTAAATCTACCTCTGTCAAGTCAATTACTTGCTCAAATTGTTGCAGTAATTCTTGGAGGCGATCGCTTTCCCGCACAATACTATTTGCCACATCTCGATTGGCATCTGCTGGCCGGAACCGTTTCAATAGCAGTTTGCCAAAAGTCCGCAACGCCGTTAAAGGGTTGCGAAACTGATGCAACAGGTTATCCAGTAAATCCCCCTGTTTTTCTTGGAGAATTTGTTGCTCACGCAACTGCTGCTCAAACCATGCCCGCCGTTGATCTAAAATACAAGCGATCGCCAGTGTTTGAGCTATCCGTTGAATCTGACTTTCCTCATGTTCATTCCATGCCCGGTCTTGCCTACCCGTCACCAGTAACCCCATCATCACACCCTCATAAACCAGAGGTAAAACAATTTGATTACCACTAAGTAGGTATTCTTCTTTTAGATGGGGTTGAGATGCGTCTGGTCTTTCAGACTCCCGTGACGAGGTTGGAGATTCTGATCCTGCTGTCAATAACCTTCTGTGATCATTGGGTAATATAAACACATTTCCAACTTGAAGTTGCTTGTGTACTGTCGCTTCAGCAGTCTCCTCTCCTGGCGGTAATAATGCTGTTTCTGGGTAAATTACCACAGGAATCAGTTTGGCCTCACCTGAGGGAGTCTCTACCAATTCTTGTGTGAGGTACACAATACTTAAAGTTGCTCCCAGCCCTTGGGTTAGCAGCGCTATTTGCTCTCGACACAGAGCCAGAAAATCGGAACTGGCAGACATTAACATTTTTTAGCTCTTGCTCAAGATTACAGATTTTGAGGCATGATGTTAAGAGAGGATACTTAGTTTTTACCTCATTCATTTTATAAAGCTTAACTAAAATCTTCTTAGTGATGGTTACTACCAAGGGATTATATCCTTAGGTGGTTTTGTTTTCTCTAGCTTCAAAGATATTAATTTTCTTGCATTAAAAGGTTAAAAACTATTGATATTTTGAACTAGAACTTATATAATGACGACGGATTTTGTAGCTATCACTACAATCTATAGCTTGAAAGAGGAGGACAATAGATTGGCAAGGAGACGCAAAAGGAAAAGTCGTCGTCGTCAGGAAGGACGGCGGATTTTGGAACATGTGCCTCAATATAGCATCGAAAGTGGCGAAGAAAAACCTGTGACAGCAGCGAGAAGATTCATTCAAGCTGAAGGGATTTTGCCACCGGCATTGCTACTCGTAAAGCGAAACGAACACACCACAGACCGTTATTTCTGGGCAGAAAAGGGACTCTTTGGTGCTCAATACGTAGAGGAAAACCATTTCTTGTTTCCTAGCTTGAGGGTGTTAGAACCTTCGCCAGGTCAAGAACCTCTTGCTTTAGCTACTCGGTGAACCAGAAATGGTCATCTTACGCATTGAATGTGGCTCCTGACTATCATTAACTGGCAAAATTGCTAAGTTTATGCAAAATTTAATTTTTTTTTAGTTTGGAGCTGATTTGCTTTTTAAGGCTAGTCCAAGTAGTTGGAAAGTCAACTCGTCTCAAACCACGCTAGATTGCATGGGTTGATGCTAGTGTCATGATGCAGAAGGGAGTGGGTATAGAGCCAAGCGCGTCCAAAAGCGCTAGTGAAGTTGCGCTCTTATGCCGTAAATTATTAAGGAAGCTCTGTCAACAAATTTAAGTTAATGAATTTAAATTTTTCCCCACGACACAAGTCGTGGGGAAAACTGACAAAGCAGAAGTCTTGATTTCCTCCTAACTACTTTCCATTGCCTAAAGAGTAGGTCAGGTAAAAAGTCTGCATATCATAGTTAAGAGATGGTCACCCAAACCAACAATTATTCACCAGCCTTGAGCTGTAGAGTTCTCTGTAACTCACTGAGTTCATCTCGATGGGCAACTACAGTGATCTTACTTGAGGAGGTTTGTTCGCTCTGAGTTGTTTCTACTTTGAGCGACACCTTCTCAAGTCTTCCAGATTTTTTCCAATAAAATAGACCACTTAAAGGCGACAGCAGTACCATAGCCAGAACAAGGGTACTGAGGTTAGGAAAAAGCAGAGAAACGACTAGTGATAGACAAACAATACCAGTCGCTGCTAGCAGAGTTAAAAATATAGCTAAGAACCAACTGGGGCGAACAAAACCTTCAAAAGTCACTTTGTTTTGTTCTCGGTCTACCGCTGCCACTCGGTAAGACCGTGAGCGAAAATACTCTTTTAATTGAGACATTAAAGCAGCTTCGTCTTGTTCAGATACCAGTTGCGCTGTTTCTATGCGGTCTTTAGTCGAGGCACGAATAAAGAAAAACAGCCCAACCGATAACAACAAGGTAAGCAGGAACGTAGATGGCAGAATAGCAGTATCCATAACTAATTGTTAGTGTTTGACTACGAATTTTAGATTTTAGATTTTAGATTTTAGATAAAAGATTTTTTGGTTCATGCCCCACCCCGCACTTCGTGCCGCTACGCGTAGCTTGCTTCTCCGTAGGAGTACGTGGGCGGAACAAATCCAAAATTCTCAATTTAAAATCCTTAAGCCCCATACCCTTGTGGTCGGGGTCAATCCAAAATCGGAAATCCAAAATCCAAAATTGATTGACTGGAGGAGACTTATTCATTATCAATTATTCGTTACTTTGTCCTTCTGTTGATGTAGTCTTGCCAAAGAATTGCTAAATCTTGTGCTTGAACTTGCCATCCTGGAAAAACTTGGTACATCCGCCTGGGGCGTCCTCGTCCTTCGAGTTTCTTCCAATATCCAGTGATTGCCTTTTGGTCTTCCAGAAATTTGATTGCACTATAAAGTACGGTATCCGAAAGCCTATAGGTGGGATATTCAGTTTCTAATCGCTCAATCAACTCAGTTCCGTAGGATTCACCTTGTAATAAAACAGACAGTATGTAACAAACTGCTACTTCCTGACAAAGGTAAGTTGGCGGAGGATTCTCAAAAAATTGATATATATCCTCAAGTTTCATGGTTAGTGAATGGCTAAAAAAATGCCTTAGGGTAAGGTCTACAATTCTTGTAGTCAGTATACAGTGCTACTACTAAGTGAGTAATATATATAAAGCTACTTAGATTATATTTCCAAAGCGTAAACACCAAATGATTACCCACGCCTGTGAAGTTGTGGGACGAATTTGCGAGTTTTAAGGGCACAAAATACTGTACCCCTACCCAAGCTCGATCCGGTGTGGTGAGGAGCAAACAGACAGTGGCGAAGTCACTATCTTGGTATTAAGTGATGCCGAACTGGTTAGAACTGCTTAAGCAATAAAATGCCATCGAAGAAATCTTACAGGTAAAATGCAATTTTGTCTGTAAAACTTAAGAAACACTTTGTTTTCCAGTGATTTTACCAATGTAGATTCTAAAAGCTTAAGCAGAAGGCATATGGGTTAAAGCTGCTACGCCTGTGGACACACCTAAGCATTAACTATTTCTGATTTCCTCGACAAGAGAATCTCTTGTCTTATTTGGCAAGTGTAATAGTAAATTTATCAAAGAAGACGCAAAGACTAGCGAAGGGAGAGACGCAAAGTGCGATACCTCTCAACAAGGCTTTCCGTGTCCCCTGGAAGTTCTGATTTGAGGCTTTTAGATCAGACTTCTCTCCGTGTTTTTGTGTCCTTTGAAAGCGCCCAGCACATTGGTGAACAGTATGTCACAGACTCCCGATGCTCCATCATCTTCCTCAACTCTCCGGGCGATTGCCCAAACCTTTCGCCTTACAGGTTGGATTAGCTTCTGGATTCAGCTAGTACTAGGCGTTGTTTCTAGCATAATTGTGCTGCTGTTCGCCATCTTTAATCAAAGAACTGGCAGTCCTACTAATAATCCTGGGACTGGCTTTGGCGTATTTTTAGCAATTTGTGGACTGGTTATTTTGGCTGTGGGCATTTATTTAGCTTATCGTTACACTAGAATTGGCAAGCAATTGGAATCCTCCAATTCCAGCAACCGCCCTCGCAAAAGCGAGACTGTGCAAGTATTACGCTTAGGGCTGTGGGTGAATTTAGGGGGAACGCTGGTAACTCTTTTGGGGGCGCAAGCGATCGTGGGGACACTGGTAGCAAGATCCATATCTCCCCAAGCTATAACTACGCAATTTTTTGACCCCACCCGGATTATTAGCGGTCTAGATATGCTTGTGGTGCAGGCAAACACTAACACTGTCTCAGCACATTTTGCAGGGCTTATTGCGTCACTTTGGCTACTCAATCGGATTAACCGACCTTAATATGAGTCATAAGTGCTGAGTTTTCAGAAGTCAAAAGAAATTAATCATACTTTTCCGAAACGGACAAAACTGGGTGTGAAGACAATTACATAATCCTTATAATCCTTCATTAAATTTGATTAGTTGGTTTGTCATCAAAGTCCTGTTGTAGAGACGTGAAATCTCACGTCTCTACAAGCCTCTAGTAGGTGATGCCAAAACTAGCATAGGGATGATAAGTACCTTTTTTGGAAGTCTGACACTATGAAAAATCAACCAGCACAGAAATTTAATCAAGACGTATGGAGATTTGGCGTACAGGTTTTCTTTAGTAGCATCGTGTTGGGGCTGTGCATTTTCAAGCTTGGCTCGCCAGGGGACGAAAAGAATATTGCGCTTTACTGGGGTGGTTTATCAGGTGTGCTTGCATACTGGTTACCTTCACCTGGACAAAATAGAGACGATAAGGAACCAGCGAATATCACTCAACGGACGTTTGCAGCCGCTGATAACAATAATGGTAATGGTCAGAGTCTTGCTCAGGTTACTGAAACGACAGTAACTCAAGATCAGAATTCATGATTAGTCACATGCATTATGTGATTTCTTAGCCCTGGCAGTGATGCTAGGGTAAAATCTTGATTAAAGATTGAGACTAATTTTTCCAATAAACTTTGTTTTTCCAGTTACAGCAAAGCAAATTTACTATATGCTAAATGCTTATATGTTAACTGTATTGACAGGAAGAATTTAGGCTAAAAACTGAGAAAAATCTGTGCTGGATATTAAGCAAATACGGGAAAATCCGCAATTAGTTCAAGAACGATTGAACAGTCGTAGTGGTAAATACGACATTGAACCGATTTTACAATTAGATCGGCAACAACGGCAACTAGAGGGGACACGTAGTCAATTTCAAGCTCGTAGCAACGAAATCGGTAAAATTGTCGGGCAGAAGATTAAATCTGGGATAAATCCTCAAGACCCAGAAATTCAAGCTTTGCGGGATGAAGGTAACTCTGTCAAAACTACGTTGAGCGAACTGGAACCCCAGGAAAAAAACCTCAAAGCTGAAATTGCCCAACTTGTATTGGCACTTCCCAACTTACCAAGCGACTCTACACCCCTTGGAAAGAATGAGGAAGATAACGTAGAAGTGCGCCGTTGGGGTGATGAGTACATTCTCCAAAACCCGAATATTCTCCCTCACTGGGAAATCGGCGAAAAGCTAGGTATTCTCAATGTCGAGCGGGCTGTAAAAGTTGCCCAAAGTCGCTTTGTGACATTGATAGGCGCTGGTGCAGCATTGGAGAGGGCATTAATTCAATTTATGCTGACTCTCCATACTCAAGCTGGGTATGTGGAAGTCAGTCCGCCGCTGTTAGTGAATACCGAGTCTTTAACGGCGACCGGTCAGTTACCCAAGTTTGCTGAAGAAAGCTTTAAATGCGCTGATGACGATTTGTGGCTGATTCCTACAGCTGAGGTTCCAGTTACAAATCTCTACCGGGGTGAAATTCTCGCTGCGGAAGACTTGCCTATCTACCACTGTGCTTTTACTCCCTGTTTTCGCCGCGAAGCTGGTAGTTATGGGCGCGATATGCGGGGATTAATTCGCCTGCATCAATTTTACAAGGTGGAAATGGTGAAATTTGTCGAACCTAGTACGTCCTTTGATGAACTGGAGAAATTGGTGGGGAATGCAGAAGCAATTTTACAGGCGTTGCAGTTGCCTTACCGAGTCGTAAATTTAAGTACTGGGGATTTAGGATTTGCCTCGACCAAAACTTATGATTTAGAGGTTTGGTTGCCCTCTTCTGGCAAATACCGCGAAATTTCTAGCTGTTCCAATACTATAGATTTCCAGGCGCGACGGGCTGATATTCGCTTCAAAGAGGCGGGGAAGAAAGGTACTCAGTTCGTACATACCCTCAATGGTTCGGGTTTAGCGGTAGGACGGACGATGGCAGCAATTTTGGAGAATTATCAACAACCTGATGGGACGGTGAAGATACCAGAAGCGCTGCAACCTTACTTTCAGCAGGGAGAAAAGTTGGGTTTTCCATCGCTGTAAAATTTACAAAGAGTTGAAAAGTCAACAGTTGTACCGCAAATTTCGCAACCAGTCTCACCAGAACGTGTTTCAAAGCCAACAATACAATTCCAATACCGTTATATTGTTGATTTGCTGTTTTGGCTTCCAATCGCCTCTTATGTTGTGTGGGTAATACTATCGTTGTTGTTTTAACAGAAAAACCAATCTGACCAAAACTTACGATTTGGAGTATATAGACAGTTAGGGTGCGTTAGCGACAGCGTAACGCACTCTATTAGCTTTAGATGTTAGAACCAGGGATGAAATATGCCCCATACCCAATGACGCCACTTGCTTCTCCTAAGGGAGACGCTGCGCGTAGCTTGTCCCCGTAGGGATACAAGCCGGGGAACCCGGACAACGCAGTGGCTCCCCAATGCCAAATGCCCAATTAGAATGGAGATAAGAATATAGCTTAATATCTTCACTAATTTACTCTATGTCAGTTTTAGCAGCGATCGCAGTCTTGGCTGTTCTGATCTTGGTACACGAGTTGGGACATTTTGTTGCAGCCCGTTCTCAAGGCATTCTGGTTAACCGTTTTTCTTTGGGTTTTGGCCCAGTTCTTTTAAAGTACCAAGGTTCACAAACCGAATATGCTGTCCGTGCCTTTCCCTTGGGCGGCTTTGTGGGCTTTCCCGATGATGACCCCGATAGCGATGTTCCACCCAATGACCCGAATCTGCTGCGTAACCGTCCAGTTTTAGACCGGGCGATAGTTATCAGTGCCGGAGTGATCGCAAATTTAATATTTGCCTATTTGGTGCTGGCTCTGCAATTGGGTATCGTCGGTATTCCCAAGGAATTAAACTATCAAGCTGGTGTCCTTGTACAGCCTGTTAATCAAGAATCTGTTGCCTATCAAGCAGGAATTCGGGAAGGAGATATTATTCTGGCTGTGAACGGTCAAGAACTCCCGGCTTCTGACAAGTCAACTCCTTTGCTGACTAAAGAAATTCAAACTCATCCCAATCAGCAAATCGAACTGAAAATTCAACGTGAAAACCAACAACAATCCCTGAAATTAACACCAAAACTAGGAGCCGATGGCAAAGGTGTAGTTGGTGTGGCACTCAGCCCAAATGCTACAGCAGTTTATCGCCGTCCTAATAGTCCTTTTGAAATTTTCGGTATTGCTGCTAACAGGTTTCAACAATTATTTGTTGGGACACTCAATGGTTTTGGGCAGTTGATTACCAACTTTCAACAAACTGCTGGACAAGTTTCTGGGCCAGTTAATATTGTCAAAATAGGTGCAAAATTAGCTGAGGACAATAGCGTAAACTTGTTGTCTTTTGCTGCAATTATCAGCATTAATTTGGCTATTATCAACATTTTGCCTTTACCAGCCTTGGATGGTGGACAACTCGCTTTTCTGCTGATTGAAGGTTTGCGCGGTAAGCCTGTGCCTGCTCGTATTCAAGAAGGTGTAATGCAAACAGGTTTGGTGCTACTCTTAGGACTAGGAATTTTCTTGATAGTCAAAGAAACTACTCAATTAACTAGCCAATTGGAGTGGGTACAAAAATTGTTCCAGTGAGTATTACCTGCAAATCGTTATCTAAAAAGCAACGATCGCTAGAAATTTTAGCTCGTCTGAAGCGTCTTTATCCAGATGCTACTTGCTCTTTGAATTACTCAACGCCAGTACAACTGTTGGTGGCAACTATTCTTTCGGCTCAGTGTACTGATGAGCGAGTAAATAAAGTGACACCGGCTTTATTTGGTAAGTTTCCTGATGCTGCTAGTTTAGCGATCGCTGACTTGGTGGAATTAGAAAGCTTGGTGCGTTCAACTGGGTTTTATCGCAATAAAGCCAAGAACATTCAAGCCGCCTGTCGGATGATTGTCACTGAGTTTAACTCTGTTGTCCCCAACCAAATGGAACAGTTGTTAAAGCTTCCAGGTGTGGCGCGGAAGACAGCAAATGTAGTTCTGGCTCATGCTTATGGCATTAATGCTGGGGTGACGGTAGATACTCACGTCAAGCGCCTGTGCGAACGTTTGGGTTTAACTGAAGCAAAAGACCCAGTTCGGATTGAGCAAGACTTAATCGGGTTATTGCCGCAATCAGATTGGGAAAATTGGTCAATTCGGCTGGTTTATCACGGTCGTGCGATTTGCAAAGCCCGTTCTCCTGCCTGCATTGCTTGTGAGCTTGCTGATTTATGCCCTGCTGCGAATAAACCAGTGGTTGTAGGGTAGGTTTTCAGTGAGTAATTTCTGTCTCTTCGTCCCGTGTTCCCATGTCCGTCAATTTCAGGTTGACAGACCAGTAGGCAACACAAAAACCCTAGAATTGATAGAGAGACTGTAGAATGGAAAATGCTGTCTTTTAATCAATTAAAAATTGTATGGCAAAAAAGAGCTTGATTGAGCGCGAGAAAAAGCGCACCAGGTTGATAGAAAAGTATGCTGACAAGCGGGAAGCTCTTCTGGATGAGTTCAGAAGTGCAGAATCTCCCCTGGATAAGCTGGAAATCCACCGGAAGATTCAACAGCTACCCCGGAATAGTGCGCCCACCCGCCACCGCAATCGTTGCTGGCTGACTGGTCGTTCTAGAGGTGTTTACCGCGATTTTGGACTGTCTCGGAATGTGCTGCGGGAATGGGCACATGAAGGTCTTTTGCCTGGAGTTGTTAAGTCTAGTTGGTAGTCAACAGTCATTAGTCATTGGTAAATAACAAAGGACTAATGACAAATGACAAAAATTATTGACCACAACATTTATCAATTCCCAGACTTTCTAAGAGTAGATCGCTGACGGCGTTGGCGATCGCAAACTCTCCATAGAAGCTATTGGAAAAATCATACGACTGCATCTCTGTGACAATGGCAATTACCAGAGAACCAAGGTCGTTTTCTCCTTCCATCCGTTGACGCACAAAAATCTGTGCGGCTCGTTGGGCAATATTTTGGTTGACTGCTTCGGGGATAAATTCTGTATCTAGCCACCGCTGTAAACGCTCTCGTAACCATTCACCTTCGAGCAGCGGATTTTCAGGCGGTGGTAGGGTGATGGGCGGAATTGGTTGAGTCATTTTTTTTATCTTAAACGTAGAGGGACGCAGAGGGAAACGCAGAGGAAAGCAGAGAATGACTGTTAGCATCAAATTGCGTTTCTAAGAGTGTTTTTTTATATTTATTTATGCAATATGATATCGCCGCTATTGTTGAGGGTTATGCACAAGGCTATTTTCTCATGGCTGATGAGCGCGATCGCCTGAGTTGGTACGGAAGTCGCGATCGGACTTTTATTCCTTTGGATGAGCGGTTTCGCTACCCCAAGTCTTTGCAGCGTGTCATCAATCAAGAGCGTTTTAGTGTGGCGATTAATCGGGACTTCCAAGCTGTGGTGGCTGGATGTGCTAACCGCGAAACAACTTGGATTTCACCAGAATTGCAAAAGATTTACTGGCTACTTTACCAAAATGGTTATGCTTATAGTTTTGAAACTTGGCAAGGTGACGAATTAGCTGGGGGAATTTTAGGGATTGTTATTGGCGGTGCTTTCATTGGCGAGTCGATGTTTTACCGCATTCCCGAAGGCTCGAAGGTAGCGATGGTGAAGTTGGTGGAAAGATTGCGCCAGAGGAAATTTGTGTTTTTTGATGCCCAAATGATGAATCCTCATTTGGAGAGGTTTGGTGCTTATCGGATTGAGGATGAAGAATATCAAACTTTACTTAAGCAAGCGTTGCAACGTCGCTGTTCTTTCATGTAAAGGTTGAGAGACTTTTAACACAGCTTTTCTCTTTTCCTCAAGGCATTGATGATCAGAAATATCTGCCTTTGCTATCAATACTCTACAAAAATATGTCCGATCGCAGTCTAGCTCAAGTTGTTGCTGAGTATACAGGAAAAGATTACCACGTTGTCCTAAATGACGTTTACCGAGTTGGATCAATGACGACTTTTTCATCTGAGGTCATTGATTCGGTTAAACAAAAGCTGATGAGTTGCGATTACAAAAAGTGGTTAGCAGATGAGTAATGAAGTGATCGCAGGATTTTTCATTCATCTGAAATAAGGGATAATGGGCTTAACTGTTCCTCTCTTGTTCATTAAGCGTTTATGCAGTTTGAATGGAGTGATGTAAGGAGCGTCTACCTTACATATACTGGGTTAAAGACTATCTCCGAGTGAAACCGTATGTCAGACTTACTTGGAAGAATTACAGTTAATTCCAAACAGTGTGGTGGTCGTCCCTGTATCCGGGGCATGAGAATTCGGGTATCAGATGTACTCGACTTGTTTGCGGCAGGACTGAGTGCCGAACAAATCCTAGAAGAAATGCCCGATTTAGAAGCGGATGATCTTAAAGCAGCACTTGTATACGCTTCACGTAAGCTCAATCATCCCGTTTTGGTTGCATGACGATCTGGGTAGATGCACATCTGTCACCTGCAATTGCAACTTGGATCACTATCACATTCGGCATAACGGCATTAGCTTTGCGTGATGTTGGGCTAAGAGATGCCGAAGATCCTGATATTTTTGAGGCCGCGAGGGTTAGAGGAGTCATCTTCATGACCAAAGACAGTGACTTTGCTGACTTAGTTGATCGTTTTGGAAGTCCACCACAAGTTATCTGGTTGACGTGTGGCAATACGTCAAATGACCGATTGAAAGAGATTCTGAATTCAACATTGCCAGAAGCATTAGAGCTTTTGCAATCTGGCGAAGCGTTAGTCGAAATCAGAGGGGATTAAGGGTATAGGTTCGCCGTAGATTAGGTTTCCTAGCATCAACCCAATATTTTCTTCTACATTCAAAAACAGTCACTCCCGCAACCAGCTAAATAAACCTTCTACTGTAAGGGTGAAATCTTTAGCAAATTCTGGCACTGGCAACTGTGTTCCTAGTTCTCAGTTGGCGCGGTCGAATGCCGTTAGTTGATGAGAGCAGCAGTTAAAAGGTTCTGTCTAGAGATTATTGGCTCAGATAGGCAAGCCAATGAGTGAGCAGCGAACTAATAGTTCAGTGCTTCGCGATCGCACTTAACAGTTAAACAGTTATGAGCAATTGGTATAAATTTTTGTGCGATGTCTGACGACAAGCCGAAGAAGCGTCTACGCTTTGTATCGGTTCAATAGGCGATCGCTTTCGTGTTTAATAAAAGCAAGTTTACTAAGTTCCTATATTAAATTCGGGCAGTCGTTGATTGAATTCGGACAGTCGTTAATTGAATTCGGGCAGTCGTTGATTGAATTCGGGCAGTCGTTGATTGAATTTGGGCAGTCGTTGATTGAATTTGGGCAGTCGTTAATTGAATTTGGGCAGTCGTTAATTGAATTCGGGCAGTCGTTGATTGAATTCGGGCAGTCGTTAATTGAATTTGGGCAGTCGTTGATTGAATTCGGGCAGTCGTTGATTGAATTCGGGCAATCACCGGGATTTATGCCCGATCATCTGCAATTAAAAAGCCTGTCCTGAGTGATGCGTGAGAACGCCAATATCATATATTGAGTGTGGGATACTTATGGCATAGTAGTTGTTGGTTTAATAGATTTAATTAAATATCGGAATAAATCGTCTATTAATAGGTTTGCCGAGATGGGGCCCATACCACGCCAGTAAAAACCAACTTCATGCACTGAGGAGTGCTGCACGACTTTTAACTTAGACCATAGTGGAGATGCCTTCAACTTTTGAAGTTCTGAATTGGGATTTTGATGACTCCTTATATCTTCGGTGACTAAAAATAGGATATCTCCATCAATTTCACCCAAGAGTTCCTCAGATATGGGAAGAAAAGCATAACGTCCTCCCAAGCGCATTTTGTTGCTCGTCTCAAAATGGAGTAACTGATTTGGCGGACGTTGAATACCAGCATCTTTAAATATCTCTCCCTCAAAAGAAGCCGCCTCAGGTAGGAAAACTCCATCAGTACGCAATTCAGCCACCGATATAACTGTAGGTAACAGACGCTGATTTATAGAAGCTTTCAACTGTGCTAAACGTGCATAATAATTAGTCATCAACTGCTGCGCTAACTGAGTTTTCCCTAAGGCATCAGCAGTAGAAGCTAAGAACCCCTTCCACGGTGCAGCTGGATCAAAAGTAGCCAAAACTGTAGGTGCGATGTGGGATAACAGGCTGTAGATATCTTGATGGGAACTCAAGCCCAGAATTAAGTCTGGCTTGAGTCGCAAAAGTTTCTCTAGATTGGGAGACTCCAAACCCACATCCTCAATGCCTTTAAATTTGCCCACCAATCGCTGTAAGTCAGAGACAGCATCCTTTGGGGCAGCGATGGGCGTGACTCCCAAAGCAAAAGTAGGTTCTAATAAAGCGTAAACCAAAACTACTACCCGTTGAGGATGGGCAGGAACTATCGTTTCACCCATAACGTGTTTGACTACGCGGACATCAATTTGGGATGGTGAT
This sequence comes from Nostoc sp., assembly GCF_036917395.1. GTDB lineage: Bacteria > Cyanobacteriota > Cyanobacteriia > Cyanobacteriales > Nostocaceae > Nostoc. Next base: position 118,971 of record NZ_JBALDI010000085.1, on the reverse strand, counting down.
TTAGTCAAGGAATGACTATTGTTGTGTGAAGGTTTCCACAAGCTGCAACCATACAAAAATAGCAGCAGCAACATTGCAATTAGGGATAGCCATCTCACCATAATTGTTACTTTTATAATTGCCACTTTAAAGTTGCCTCTACCCCGAAAGGTTCACCTCGAAAAACGCGATTAATATTGTAAGCACCTCCATAATAAAGAACGTCAAACAAATTTTGGAAATTTAGTGCTGCTTGGAAGTGGTTGTGGCGGTAGTATAAAGCAGCATCGGTGCGAACATAACTGGGTAAAGTGTATGTGTTAGTTAAATCACCTTCTCTGTCACCAAAATAGAACACACCCAAGCCACCTCCCAACCCTTGCAATTTGCCTTTGGGGATAATATAGGTTGTCCATAGAGAAGCGCTATTTTCTGGAGTATTAGCAAGTAAACTTCCAACTTTAAAAGTGTTGTCACGAGTTACACGACCATCAGTATAGTTGTAAGCGGCAATAATATTCCATCCTGGGGTAAGTTCCCCAGTGAAAAATAGCTCAACACCTCTACTTCTCTGCTCACCAACTTGGATAGCATAGATGGGATTGTTTATATCTGTCGTTACAATGTTGCTTTGGGTGAGTTGGTACAAAGCGAGTGTTGCGGAAAGTTTATTATTGAGCAAGTCGGTTTTGACTCCAACTTCATACTGAGTACCGCGTGTAGGTTCAAAGGAATTGTTATTAACATCTGTACCCAAAGCTTGATCGAAAGAGCGACTGTAGCTAGCGTAGAGTGAAACAGGTGGAATCGGTTGATAAACAATGCCTAAGCGTGGGCTAAACGCTGAATTGGATTGGGAGGTAACACTTCTCTCAATAGGGCTTGTGGGGTCTTGGGTGGTTGTGGCGTCGATCTTTTGATCCTCAAAGTCACCACGTCCACCCAATACCAACTTCAGATTAGGTGCGATCGCTAATTGGTCTTGAAAATAAATTCCTAAGTCATCGATTCTTTCCTTATCTTTGCGAGTGTCCAAAAAATCTCCTGGTGTCTGTCCATAAACTGGATTGTAAATATCAAGCGACGGAAAAGTTCGGATTACAAAACTGAAGGGTGAAACTATCCGTTGATACCAATCAACGCCAACGAGCAATTGGTGTTCTAGAGAACCAGTGTTGAACTTACCCACCACATGAGTATCTTGAGAAAGGTTGCTGACGCTAGTCGGACCCCAAATCTGCTCAAAGCGATCAACGGTACGGTTATCTGCCTCTAAACTCGTTGGTGTGACGTTGGTAGTATAAGGTCGCTCTGCAAACGCATAGCTCAAGCTATTGTACAAAGACCACTTATCACTAAAATTATGCTCAAATTTATAGCCAGCTCGTCCTTGTGTCACCTTCTCTCTGTCTTGCGTGGGATCTCCCACATAGGTGTTAGGAGAAAACTTGCCATTTGGATTTGGTAGTATTGTTCCAATCGCTGGTAAACCCAGAGGGGAGAGTTCCGCTTGTCGTGAATTGAGATACTCCCCGGATACAGTCAACTTTGTGTCACGACTCGGTTGCCAAGTAATCACGGGTGCAAAAAAAGTCCGCTCTGCGTATACATGATTAATATAGCTGCCGGAATTTTCGTAGTCAGCATTGAAGCGATACAACAGCTTTTTATCAGTCGTCAGAGGACCTGTGAAGTCTATGGAGGATTTATATAAGCTATAACTACCGACATTACCCTCTATTGAGTAGTAAGGTGTACTGAGTGGCTGTTTAGTTATAAGATTATACACACCTCCCGGTGAGCCATTTCCGTAAAGTACCGAAGCTGGTCCACGTAGCACTTCTATCCGTTCTATGTTGGCAAGGTCATTTTGAAATGGAGTGCCAATAAAACTAGTGAAATTATCTCTCAAACCATCTCTGAGACTATTTGAAGCCTCAACATCAAAACCGCGAATAATCACACTCTCGCCAAGGCGGCTTGGTTCCGAGTTCTGACCGATACCAAGATTTCTCAGGACATCGCCAACGCGTTTGTCTGCTTGGTCTTCAATCACTGCCCTTGGGACAACTTGAACCGTTTGTGGAATATCCCGGTTTAGCGTATTTGTTCTTGTCCCGGTAGTGGCATCCGGTACGCGATAACCAGTATCTGGGGAAGCAATTACCTCTAGTTCTATCGCCGGGTTTTCCCCTGGTGTCTGCTGTGTTGTTGCAGTGGAAGTTACCCCAAACACCAAACCCTCAGTTTGACTATCAAACAATTCCACCACTGGCGCACCCGTTTTCCCAACTACTGTTAACCGCACCGTGTTAGTGTCCACATTGGTAACTGTAACTAGTGCTATTCCGGCAGATGGCTTTGATTGTTGGAAACTCTCACCACTTGTCAGTTGAAAGTGAGCATTCTTGATATCTGCAACGTAGGAATTACCTTCTACTTTCCCAGAAACTGACAATTTCTCAGAACTGGGCGTAACTAAAATTATCTCTATTCCTTTGTCGGTGGTGTTTACCTTCACATCCGTCACCGACACTACAGGAGTTGTAGCTTGACTAAGTTGGGAGACTTTGTTCTGATCTCTGGGTGTCCTCAGTAAATAAGTTGCGCTGGTGAAAGCAGACTGCATATCACTCAAACTATAAATCTTTTGGGTTGATTTAATTTGATTGGCTGCTATCTGTTGGGGTAATGGTTGTTTGTCAGTTTTTGGTATCTCCTGACTCAGAACAGGAAGAGTATATGCCACCATTGAGGCAGTAAATAAAAGACATCGCCGAAACAAGACAAATAATTTTTCCAAAGCCACTATGACTCCTCACAATTAGCTATTTACTTTGAAATCACCACACTACAAAATATGTCAAAGATATAGGCGATCGCAGAACCAATGAACCTTTATCTTTTGGCATTCATGTTTCTAAAACAATACCAACTGTTGGTAACTGTTACCAAGATTTTTGGTTATCGAACTTTGACAAACAGTACTACTGTTGAAATCAAGCAAATAAGTAACAAGAATCAACCAATTATTAGAACTAAACTTTTTGAATATATTTGACTAATTTTATGCATTGAACTTGATGTAGCTAATCTATTCATTTCACAAGCTTATTTAGTAGTCTGCCAACCCAAATTGTGAAGTGAGGATTGGGGAAAGGCTAAACTGACATCTTGCACCAAGCCCAAAGAAGTGGAATAAAGAATAGAGATTGTTTTCAATCGTGCAAAGTCGATGCAATAGACTAAGTACCAGCATCGAGCTTATGAAAAAAAGTGACCCTGAGAGCCAATCGGCACTGTGATGCAGCCGATGCCACGGTCGTGACCATGTGCCACGAATTATCTGCTTGCACAATCACAGCCGAAAGCTGGCCCAGTGGTGGAATATCTTGGAAGACGGATTCTGGTTGTTCGTCATAGAGAATTCGCAAACAACCACCCCAATCCGTAGGCCATTGCTCATTGAAAAATAGTAGATGAGTTAGAGCTTTGGATGGTTCATCAGTATGAGGGCGATGACAGTGCCCTGAATTATATCGACGAAACCCAATCACCATTGCACAGTCTTTGAGTTCCACCCCAGACATTTCTGTTAAGGCTTGGCGGTAACCGGGTGTCCACAGTTCTTCGATCAGTTCTCGCCAAATGCTGCTAAGATTCTCAAGATTAGAAGATAATCTTCCGTCTGCAATGCGATCGCGCCAGCGAACTGCCAACTCAGGACTGGCGCGATGGCTACGCCCAAAGCAGGCATCGCAAAACTTAGACATTAAAGCAATATCCTCATTACTAGCAAGCATTTCACTCCACAGGTATCCATATCCTTCGCCCTTTGATAAGCGAAACTGTTCCTGGGGAAAGTTAATAGCAAGTTCCAAACTAGCCTCTTTGGGCAACAAATTCTCGATCACAGCATAGCGATATGGAACTGACTGCATTCCTATATGACGTATGGCATCTAAATTTAGCATCTTGATTGTTGGCAGTGACAATCATTTCCCTATCACTGCAATTTTAATTGCGATTTATCTAAGATTTGAAATCTCTATCTTTTGCTGGGCAAATTTTTTATTGAGTGCTAAACCCATAGCCGCAGCTAGTAATAATCCGCAAACATAATTAGGTTCGGGTACTGATTTGGTCGGGCTAATAAATCCATACTTCTGCAAAACTTCCTGTCCTTTGGGTGATAAAATATAATCTGCTAGTTTCTGTGCATTCGGGTCAGCATTTTTGATAACTGTTAAACCAAATGGTGCTGCAACAGACAAATAATCTGGTAGCCCAACTACTTGGAGACTCGGATCAATTTTTTGCGATGCGATCGCGCCAGTATAGTAAGCCAAGAAAACATCTGCTTGCTGAGTTTTGTCAATAAAATATACTAAGCTGTCCTGTCCTGATGGGACTATTGGGGAATTCGTTCCACCTGTTAATTGCAAGGCTTTACTATTCAGAGTATCAAAACTACCAGGGTTTTTTGAATTAGCTTGAGTAAATATCTGTTGAGTGTAGTCTCCAAGAGGATCTAATATAGGTGTTGCAATTCCCAACTTGATGTTGGGATTTAGTAAGTAATCTAACACCTGATTTGGTGTAATTTTTGCCTGGGAATACTTTGAGGAAAACACCGCTACAACCTGGTTTTGAGTAAATTCCACTGGCTGACTGCTCAACCCCTTAGTGTATAGTTTTTGGGGATTTCCAATATCTGCACTAGCAAAGACATCAGCAGTAGGCTCTCCTTGTTGGAGTTCTGTTTCTATTGCTTGCTCTCTAATCCCTGATGGCCCAAATACTGTATTCGTTCCTATTCCTGTTTCTTGGGTGAAGTCTTGGCTTACTTCCGTTAGTGCATTTCTTAAACTACCTGCTCCATATAAGTTGAGATTAGCAGCAAAAGCTTGATTCGATATCAGAACACTAAAAGCACAAGCCGCCAAAGAACCTGTCAAAAAATACTTTTTCATTTGTTTGCTAAAATCTTTAAATTTTTGGATATTTTTTTTTCAAGGTTAAGACTACCAATTTAGTTGGAACAATGTCAATTATTTTATATAGACAAATTTTGGCTTTATTACAATTAAGATTTACGTATTGACATAAATCAATAAATATGGATATAAATTTTCAGGCATTTAAGCTTGATTTTTCACTATTAAACTGCGATCGCTACTGATTTAAAGGTAATCGCTAACAGCCGGAAAGAACCGAATTTCGTCAAGACACAAGATAGTTATTTTGTACAGTACGTAAGTCTTATACAATCTGGTTTGGTTAAGAAAGTTATACCAATTTTAAAAAAGAATGCGACAAATAGACCATTTGTAGAGACGCGATTCATCGCGTCTTCACCCAAGGATGTGTTGCAATCATTAATTTAATTGGTATTATCAGTTGAGGCAAATAGGAGAAGCAGTTCTTGAGCAAGGGGAGAAATAATTATTGCTCAAGAACTCTTTTTTCTCCCTTACCTCAAGAGCTTATCCAAACTGTATTTGGTTTTGTTAATTATTGAAAACATGGTGGGTGTAAACAAGCTTTTCACCAGTCACACTTAAGAGATTTTCAAATGTTTCCAGAAGTTATTATTGATAGTCTTGAGACTAAAAATATTAGCCTCTCCATTAGAAATATTTTGGTTTCAAAGGAGAAGCCGGAGCAGATAATATGAGGATATTTCTCACATTAGTCACGTAACGACCTCCAGCTTTATCACCTGGAACTACTAAACGAGCAAATCCTTCATCTATTAAAGACACGACTTTACCATTAGAATCTTTTTTTTCAAATGCAATTAGCACTTTTTTCCCTTCAAAGCTAGGTTGAATTTCACCAATAGCTACAACTGCACCATAGCAATCTGTGGCTTCAACTAAAACATATTGCCTCAAAAAAGAGTTTTTAGGATTCAAACCAGAATTCCCAGGTTTTAGACCACCTCCGGCTTTCGGATTATTAATCAATTCCCATAAGGGGACTCCATAGTATGTTTCTGTTCGTGGACCTGAGCCGGTTTGAAAGCTCACAGTGATTTCAGTAACTACTGGTGGATTTTGTTTTTTTAAAGCATCTCGCAAATTTCTCAGATTTTGCAAGTTATAGGTGGTTGGATTCTTGAGTTCCCCACCCAAGCGAAAACTTTGTGAAAAACCTCCAGGACACTTATTTTTCTCCCAGATAGATGGTGTTTTTTCTTCTTTATTCCAGTGAACATCACTCCTGGAGTCAGCTAAACTAGGCTGCCATAAAACCAGTATCGATAGTAGAAAAGACGCAATGGGTATTTGTCGGGTAAAACGCATAAAACATTTCTCCGTTTACTATTGAATATTGAAAAATTAGATAGTTTTGCTCAAAGCTGTTTGCTCACCAAAAATTAGTATCGTTATCGCCAAAACTGAGCAAGTTGACAATAAATTTTGTTAGAAAAAAATCAAACCTTCAAATCGTTCAACTTCCAACTCCTTATCAGACGATACAAAATACCTAGTTTTCAATATGAGTTATTAAAAACTAATAAATCACTTGCCATTAGCCGCAAACCTCTTTTTAGACTTGCGTTTTCAAAATGGATAAGTGTATCTGTGTAATCTTTTGAAGATAATACCAACTTATTGAGTAAATTACTAGACTATTTGGTAATCAAACCTTAACAAAATTAATTTTTATTTCTTTTTTAAAATAGTTAAGCTTAATATTGTAAAAACACTTGCTGTGCTTATTTGCTTTAGAAATAGGTGACTGTCAAGCTAATAAACTGTTTGCAAGTGAGACTCACCTGTAAATTGGAAATTCCAGCGAATAGACTTCTTGCATGAATTAAAAGCACTCACCTTAAATCCCTCTCCCAAGGCTGGAAGAGGGACTTTTAAATTGCCTCTCTTTCTCCAATTTATAAATTAAAAATGCACTACTGTGCCATTGTCATTTTGACTGCAATATCACATGGCTTACCAAAGTATGGTGAACTTGTCACTAAAATATCTACACCAGTGCTTGCATAATCTTTTATATTTTCAGAGGTAATACCACCAGCCACCGCTAGTTTTAAGTTCGGATACTGCTGCTTCAACTTCAAAACCAGAGGCTCAAGGTCTGAGATGGGAATTTTATCAAACTGAATTAAATCTACACCTGCTTGAGCAAGCATCCAGGCATCTGTTGGTGTATCTACTTCAACGCAAATAAGTTGTTCCTGAAACTGTTGTCGTAGTTGATTCATGCGCTCAATTAGCCCAGCTATACCTCCCAGGAATATCAGGTGTTGGTTAAATATCAGAACTGTTTCGGATAATCCTAAGCGATGAAAAAAGCCCCCGCCAGCTAGAACTGCTTTGATGGAAAGCGCTCTAGTACCTGGAAAACATTTACGAGTACTCACAATAGAAACAGACTGATTCACTGTTTTGGCAGTATCTACTAATACTCTGGTACGCGAAGCAATACCGGAGGCATATTCCATCAAATTTAAAGCAACTCTCCAGCCACTGTGCAAGGCTTGAGCAGTGCCACTAGCTTGAAGAATTAATTGCTTTTCCTGGCAGACTGTACCACTTTCCACTTGATAATGAACTTCGGCACCACAATATTTTAATACTCTGGCTGCTTCTTCAGTAGCGCAAATGGTCATCGGATGACGGGTAGAAAACTCGATTTCACCGGGTTGCTTGCCAATGCCAAGTCCGTAGGTTGTCAAATCTAGGTAGGGAACATCTTCCTGAATTAACCTAGCGATCGCTTCATCTGAGAAGAAAACACTCATTTTAGTTTTGTGATCAGCTTACAAATATATAAGCTCAACAAAGATTTACACTAAACCTAATATCATTAAGTTGCAGGAATTGTAATAAGCACTACTATTTTGCCAAAATAGTTGGTAATAAAATAATTTTATAATTTCCTCTGTCCTTTGTACGACGGATCAAGAGTCAACCCTTACAAGCTTATAAGCTCTGCTGCACAAGAGTCTGATTTAGCAGAATTCCTGATACTGATTTTTAGAGATTGCTTTAATAGGTGATGTATAAGAATTAATTGGTAGCTCTACAATCTCGTTTAATATTTTATATACCTACTTTATCGGTAAATATCAGCCATTACTTTTTAGCAAAACTATAAAGTAGTTGATTTAGTTCTAATATAAAATCTGTAATCAAAACAACTTTTTTCTCAAACGGTTAATAAATATTATTTGGGGCATTGTTTATCTGCGTAGACGCAAAGCGGTGAGGGAGTCGCAGTCTTCTCTACGAGACGCTGCGCGAAGGCGGTTTCCGTCGTTAGCGCAGCGTTAGGGACTTCCAGAAAATAAAATATACACTTATTGATAATGATAATTATTTACGATTATTGATTCCACTTTTTTGGCAAAACGTTTGAATAAATAATGAAACAATTACTTTAAATGATATCTATGCTGGTTTAATTATTGTGGTTACTGTGTGTTTAGTGTAAACTTATGCGCGACAGAAATCCTTGGACTATGTGGATAGTGGTTGTAGTGGCTGTTAGTGCAACGGCGATAGGCATTCACAATTTGGAATGGTTTTTAAATGTTACTTGTCTGGTAGATACTATGCCCACTGCTAGTAGACATTGCAAGCATCTGCGCTAGCTTTAGTAACCCACATTCCGCACTTCGATTAGTAGTATCAATAAACTACATATCAAGAAAATCTAAAATTGTAATTTGGATGTAAAGCTTGTAACGTTTTGTGGTAGAAAAAAATGGAGACAAATTTTTTACACCCTTTCTTCAGTAATTAATGTCAGACTAACCCATTCGCCTTTCTCGTTATAGCTGCGAATCATCCGCTGGCGCAGGTTTGGTTGGATTAACCAACCCGCTTCCAAGAACAAGGGTTGACGTAACTGCACCTTGAGGGGAGAAGTTGCAGAAGCGCCATCAGGTAACAATAATACTTGTACTTGCCTTTGGGGATCTTGGTCAAAGAGAACGATGGAACCTTTGATAGTAGCAGTTGAAGTAATTGTCCGTTCCCCAAAAAAAGTACTTTGAATTAATCGCCCAGTATCATCAAGTTGTATTTTCAAAGTTGTAGAGTAAATATCAGGCGATCGCAAATCTCGATATATTGTCACTGCTTCACCAAGCCATTCTCCCAACAAATCATCTATCTGCAAAGGTGGACGTTCTGCTGTTTGTGTTCCAGCTAGATGTTCTCGAATTAAGGTTAGTCCATTTAGCTGACCGTTTTTATCAAAGAGTTGCACCAGACGCAAGCGGCGATTTTCATGAACAAAAGCGAGTTCTCCACCGAATTCGGAAAATGGTCCTAGCTGAATTAAACCTTCAGAAAATGAACCATTTTCAAAAAACAGCAGACCCCCTCCCACAGAACTAAATTCTCTCTTGACATCATCTAGTCCCGAACGGCTCAGAGTTAGGCGCACTGTCTGGTTATTGTTCAAACCGTCCAGCGAAAGACAGCTAGGAGTATCGTTCAGAAGTGTACCTTGAGGAGAAAAATTAGTAAATGAACCTTCCCAGACACCGAGATTTTGCAGAAAACATTGCCATTGCGATTTCATAACGATTTTCCCCCCATGCCCAATGCCTAACCTTTAGCAAAACGTCGGACTGCAAATAAGCTTCCCATTAATCCTACAGCTGCACCGAAACTCAAGAGAATCAGGGGCAATAATAAAATTTGGGCTGGAGTAAGTTGCACCCCGTTGGTGATAGCTTGAATAAACTCAGGTTGATTGGCTAGCAACTTACCGAGAAACTGTTGAATCACAGAAATGAAACTCCAAGCGATCGCACCACCAACTAAGCCAAAGGCAATTCCTTGTAAAATAAACGGCAGGTAGATCCAAGCCGAAGTTGCTCCCACTAGTTGCATAATTTCAATTTCCTGGCGTCGCGCCATGACAATCAGGCGAATTGTCGTAGTAGTCACTGCGATCGCTGTTAAAGTCAGAATAATTGTAATAGTTAAAGTAATCCAGTTCAAACCTTGGTGCAACTGGGCAATGCGTTTAACTGCTTCATCAACATACTGCACCGTATCAACTCCGGGTAACTTAGCCAGCTGGGTTGCTAAAGTTGGTACAACTTGAGAATTACGAGCTTTCACCTTCATTTCATCAACCAGAGGATTCTCACCTAGCTGCTGGGTAGCACCCTCAATATCAGAAATTCTCATTTCCTTAACTAACTTAGTCCAAGCTTCCTGTTTGGTAATAGTTTGTATCGCCGCTACCTCTGGGATTTTTGCGATCAGTGGCTTAATGTTTTCGATCCGCGTATCCGGTTCGAGATAAACTGATACTTCTAACTGGCTACCAAACTGGTAAAGGAGTTTTTCGACTTGCCAAGAGGTTTGCAAACTCAAGCCGAATAAAAACAGTAACACCGTAACAGTACTTATAGCTGCCCAATTCATCCAGCTTCCCCGCAATAAACCGAGGAAAGTTTCTTTGAGCAGGTAGTCAAGTTTTGTGAAAGATTTAAACACACGTCACCCCAGTCAAAAATTGATAACTCATAACTCATAACTCATAACTCATAACTTATAACTCAGCACTCATAACTGACTAGTGACGAGCTTGATAGAATTAAAGTAGGAATTTTCACCATCTAGCCATCAAGACTCATGCCCTCTGAAATTGCTGTAGAGAAAAAAAAGTTAAAAAATCCACCTTTGGAGCTTCATTATTTAGGCGATCGCGTGCTGCGTCAAGCTGCAAAACGGATTTCTAAAGTAGATGACGAACTCCGCCAAGTGGTGCGCGAAATGTTGCAAACTATGTATAGCAAAGATGGCATTGGTTTGGCTGCATCCCAAGTGGGAATTCACAAACAACTAATTGTCATCGACCTGGAACCAGAGAATGCAGCTAATCCGCCTTTGGTGCTGATTAACCCCACCATTAAACAAGTAAGCCGCGATATCTCTGTTGCCCAAGAAGGATGCTTGAGCATACCCAATGTATACCTGGACGTAAAGCGCCCCGAAGTCGTGGAAATAGCCTATAAGGACGAATACGGTCGTCCCCGGACATTAAAGGCTAATGACCTCCTGGGACGCTGCATTCAGCACGAGATGGATCATCTTAACGGTGTGGTATTTGTAGACCGTGTGGAAAACTCCTTGACTTTAGTCCAGGAGCTATCTAAGAATGGCTTCTCGTATCAAGCGGTGAAACCAATAGTATAGGGGGCTAGTAGTGTATTTAACTCCAAAAAGCGGTTTATTTCTGGGTGGTTCTTGTATAAGTGCGATCGCAGCCGTCGGTTCGATTTTTGAGCTCAGTTACGGACATCCAGATTTGGGTGTCCAAGTCACGGCGATTATCCTGGCATTGAGCATTCCACTCACAGGATTCTTTTTCTTTGCCGCAGTGAAGGACGCAAGGGCTAACATAAAATAAGCATCAGGTACATAAAAAAGGTAAAGGGGATGAAACAAAAACGTAAAGTTCACCCTTTTACCTTTTATTTTTACTCTCTATCTTCCACTGCTCCTAAAGCTTTTAGTGTTACTAACTGCGCTGGAGTTAAGCCTCTAACCCCGGTGATATTCATTCCTTCATAGGGTCTAGGCGATCGCAGTGTTTTTAGGCACTTACCCGTCAATACATCCCAAAGCTTAATTGTCTCATCTTCACTGCCACTAGCCAAAGTTTGACCATCAGGACTGAAGGCTACTGAACGGATTTGACTTTCGTGTCCCTTTAAGGTTTTGAGGTACTTACCTTCGCCTACATCCCATAACCTCACGGTTTGGTCTTCGCTACCACTCGCTAGAAATCGACCATCAGGACTGAAGACCACTGACCAGATCCTTTCGCTATGCCCTTCTAAAGTTTTGCAGCATTTGCCAGTTTGCACATCCCATAACTTTACGATTTTGTCGTCACTGCCAGTTGCTAAAAATTGACCATCAGGACTGAAAGCTACTGACCAGATCCGATTGCTATCTACTGGCAAAGTCCAGTCTTTACCAGTTTGCACATCCCATAACTTTACAGTTTTGTCGTCGCTGCCACTTGCCAACATTTGATCGTCGGGACTGAAGGCTAATGACCAAATCCATCTGCTGTGCGCTCGCAAGTTTAGACGGCACTCACGAGTTTGCACATCCCATAACTTCACGCTTGGTTCGTCACTGCCACTCGCCAAAGTATTACCATCGTGACTGAAGGCTACTGACCTTACCCAACTCTTATGTTCCGTCAAAGTTTTCAGGCATTCACCAGTTTGCACATCCCATAATTTTACAGTTTTGTCATCACTGCCACTCGCCAAAATTTTACCATTAGGACTGAAAGCCACTGACCAAATCCATCTGGTATGTCCCTTTAAAGTTTTCAGGCATTCACCAGTTTGCACATCCCATAATTTTACAGTTTGGTCTTCGCTACTACTGGCTAGAATGGGATCTTTAGGACTAAAAGCTACTGACCAGATCCGATTGCTGTGTCCCGTTAAAGTTTTGCTGCATTTGGCTTCTTTTACATCTAGTACATCCCATAACTTTACGGTTTGGTCGTCACTGCCACTAGCTAAAATTTGACCATCAGGATGAAAGGCTACTGACCAGATCCGGCTGCTATGTCCAGACAAAGTATTGAGACATTGATCTGTTTCCACATTCCATAACTTTACAGTTTGGTTTTCATTACCACTAGCCAAAATCTTACCATCAGGACTAAAGGCTACTGATCGCACCCAACTGCTATTTTCCTGCAAAGTTTTCAGGTATTCACCAGTTTGCACATCCCATAATTTCACAGTTTGGTCTTCACTACCACTAGCTACAATTTGACCATTGGGACTGAAAGCTACTGACCAAATCCAACTGCTATGTCCCTCTAAAGTTTTGCTGCATTCATAAGTTTCCACATCCCATAACTTCACAGTTTGGTCTTCACTACCACTCGCCAATATTTGACCATTAGGACTGAAGACAACTGAGCGAACCCACTTTGTATGTCCCTCTAAAGTTTTGCTGCATTCATAAGTTTCCACATCCCATAATTTCACAGTTTGGTCTTCACTACCACTCGCCAATATTTGACCATTGGGACTGAAGGCTACTGACCAAATCCAACTGCTATGTCCCTTTAAAGTTTTGAGCAATTCACGAGTTTGCACATCCCATAACTTTACAGTTTTGTCTTCACTGCCACTCGCTAATTTTTTACTATCAGGACTGAAGGCTACTGAGCGTACCCAACTTTCATGTCCCCTATAGGTAAAAAGTCGTTTTCCATCTTCCACTTGCCATAAGTGAGCATCACCATCGGCATCGCCTGTAGCCAACAGTTTTCCATCTGGACTAAATGCCACCGACAAAATACTACCCAACTTTTCTGTAAAAACTGATTTGGATAAATCAGAAGCAGTAAAATTGACACAATGCAAATTTACGCCCTGCAAGTAAGCTTGCCAAATAGGCAGATCCGAAAAGTCATAGCGGCTTAAATCAACTTGTAGATGGCAAAGCAAATTGAGAACGTTACCACCTGCGTATCCAGGATTAACAACTAATTTTTCTTGGATATTCTTGATAATTTGAGTGAGCTTATCTGCAATAATTTTGGGTGATTTAAAAATATTAAATAAATTTTCTCTGACTGGCTCAACGATGAAGCGAATTTGAGTATCTCTTACATAATCTTTCTCAGTAGATCCCATCAGAGCATGGCTCATAAATAGCGCCATCTGGCCTGTAGAAATCTCTTTACAAATCTTTTCAATAAAGCGCTCAGTAATATACTCCATAACTACAGGCTGGAGAGTAAACTGAGGAGTTTTATCTTCTAGTTTTTGCTCGATTAGCGATCGCCTGCGTAGTGATTCTAAAGCTTCCAGCAATTCCCGTTTTACTAAGAGACGCACAATATCATCTAACAATTCATCTAAAGAAACTAATTCACGCTTGATTGCTAACCAGTAAATGATTTCTTTTTCTAACTCGGAAGTGCGCTTAAATTGCTGATCTAATAAATTACGCGTGTCGCCAAAAATTATCTCTCCTTTATCTAAAAAAGCAGCGATATCACCACCAAATAATTCCCGGATTGTCTCAGAGACTAGTTTTAATGCCAAGGGATTACCCGAATAATTTTTAACCAGTTTTGCCCAGTTGGTAGGTGAACCAGACAATCCTTTATCTTTAAGAATTTTTTGCCCTTCTGTTTCTCCTAATCCGGCTAGTGAGAATGTTCTGACTGGTGATGCTTCTCCCTGTAAAGGTGCAAATTCTTTGGGTTTTTCCCGAGAAGTTAGCACTAAGCAGCTTTGATGAGGTTCTTCTCCTACCCGTTTGAGTAGCTGACCATAACCTTCATATCCTTTTCTATAATCTCCGGCGCGATCGCGTTCTTGCAAAATCGTCTCTGCATTATCCAACACCACAAGACAACGGCGGCTTCGGAAATATTCAATTAGCAGCGTTATTCGCTCATGTACTGTTTCTGGCAAATCAGTTTCTTTCTGATCAGATAAAAATCGGATCAGGTTCGCCAAGATTTCTTCGATAGGTGGAGCATTACGGAGAGTTTGCCAACTCAGGTACTTAAAATTATACTTAACCTCGTCTGCTAGCTTCACAGATAAAGCAGTTTTGCCAATTCCTCCCATGCCTAATAGTGCTACTAATCGGCACTTATCATCAACAATCCACTTCTTAAGCGTGGACAGTTCTGCTTTCCTTCCATAGAAGACATCATGAATAGTAGGTGCTTCGCCCCAATCGTGATCATTGTTGGCAATGGGTTCCACAGTAACTAAAGATGCACGATACTCACTTTCGATAACTTGCTGTAACTTGGTGAGCTTCCCAGGCCCATTGCCACTAACTTGGAATTTCTTATAAACCTCGCTCAATCTTTTGCGTACTGCCTCGGCACTGATATCCAATTCTTGAGCGATCGCATTTGGCGATTTATCTTGAACGGCATGTAATAACACCTCTAGCTCACTGCTAGACACACTCCGGTCTTGGGCTAAAGCCAAAAGAAAGTCTTCAGGAATCTCACTCATACACACATTATGACAAACTACCTACACTCCAATATTAGCTCACTGGGTGAGAAAATTATCTGCCCAGATTGACACTTGAACTATTCTCTGATAAAGAAAATACGTCGTTGAGTCAGTATCTTTAAATAATTTTCTCAATTCTACTTGATAAAGTAACTTGGTTACCTTATTATGTTTTTAAGTGAGTTTTATCAGGCTAGTTTAAGAGCTGAGTGAGTTCAGGCTTCAATTATCCAAACTTAGTGAGTAAGAGGGAAAGGCAAAAGCTGGAACCGTTAATCGATTTTGAAAAGCCAAGCATTCAAAGTCTGTTGTCTGTAGGAACTGCATTTTAAGGGTTAATGCGCGTAGTGTGCCTTCTGCATCATCACGAGCATTGAGCACCTAAGTTTAATTTCAAAATTTTCTTTGCAATCCATTTAAAAGTTTACTTTTCCCATTTGTAAATACCCAAACCACTGTTGTTGGTATTCAAACTTGATTCAGGTTTGGTAGGACTGCTGCGTGCCTTCAAGTATTGGCTCTTTTTTTAGGACGGTCGAGGTAGCCCTAGCTGCTGCTTAGATTCAACTCTCAAAACAGGATAAAAACTATGAAAATCAACCTCAAAGATGATGAAAATCTACTATTTAAGTGGTTTTGTCAGGGACTCAAGTATTTTCTGCTGACTCTGCTTGGTTTGGCGATCGCTCTTGTTTTATCTCAGGTTTTTGGCGCTATCTCAATAGTTGGGATGCTGTTATCCACAAGTCTATGGATATGGTTTGTGAGGATAGTAGTATCTCTGTTTTGTCTATTTGCGATCGCCATGATAATTGAGTCTTGGAGTTGATTTATCACTCAATTATCAGCAATAGGATTGCAATTTTAGGTTCGTAGTGAAGTTTAATCAACTTTCTTGGGTTAAGTGCAAGTTAGCCCAAGGCTTCCCACTAGGAGATTATATCATGTCAAACAACAGCAACGGCTCTGGGGGAGAAACACTTTCGCCACTTTTAGTCATCTTAGTGGCAGGGTCAATCTCTTTGGCGATCGTTAACAAAGATAATCAACCAGCATATTTTGACATAGTTAAAATAGCTATGGTCTATAGCTTTGGCTCAATCAAGTCCCAAGGAAAAACTAAACATTCCAATGACCCAGATGAGACAGATGATGATAAGTTGAAATAGTGGATATGAAAACTATCTGTGAAGACAGTAAAAAATAACTGTTTTTTACAGATAGCCTGCTAAAGGTGAGTTGCAGATTATAATTTGCTTCTAAAATAGAAGAATGCTGTCAACTCACACTCAACTACTGCGACTGTCTCAAGGACAACTCAACTTACTAGAAGCTTGTCCGCGTAAATTTCAACATACCTATCTAGAACAACTCAATTCGCCCTCAAACCCAGAACAAGAAGAACGGCAAACTTTGGGTAGTCGCTTTCACCTGCTAATGCAGCAGCGAGAAATGGGTTTGCCAATTGATAGTTTCCTGCAAGCAGATGCTAAACTGCAAAGCTGGATGCTAGCTTTTGCCGATGCAGCGCCAGAAATTTTAACAGCTGCATCTGATAATCAAACTTTCCGTGAAAGTGAACACTTCCGCACTTTGCAAGTTCAGGATTATTTGCTGACGGTTGTCTATGATTTATTGATTGCAGATAACCAACAAGCGCAAATTCTCGACTGGAAAACTTATCCTAAACCACCCAATAAACGCAAGTTAGAATCCAACTGGCAAACACGGCTTTATCTGTATGTATTGGCAGAAACTAGCGACTATTTGCCAGAAAATATTTCGATGACTTACTGGTTTGTCCAATCTGAAGGCAAGCCGCAAAATATTAAATTTAATTACAATACTGCTCAACACACACAAACAGCAAAGAAACTTAATCAACTATTAAACCAGTTAACTACTTGGCTGGAAAATTACCAAAATAACCAGCAGTTTCCTCAAGTGGTGGAGGGTAGCAAAACCTGTGATTATTGTCAGTTTGCCAAACGGTGCTATGCCTACGGCGGTAAACTACGCACACAAACTACTGAAGAAGCAGTGACAGACTCATTGCCAAATTTTGACAGCATTCAAGAAGTCTCACTCAACCCTATACTTTAGAGCAATACGCTTGGGTTAAGGCTAAAAAATAAAACTGGCGTCGCACCTGTGTACTTGATCCCGGTGCGACAAAGTTTGAAGTACCCCAAAACGACTTTGAAGTACCCCAAAACGACTTTGAAGTACCCCAAAACGACTTTGAAGTACCTGAAAACGACTTTGAAGTACTTCAAAACGACTTTGAAGTACCTGAAAACGACTTTGAAGTACCTGAAAACGACTTTGAAGTACCTGAAAACGACTTTGAAGTACCTGAAAACGACTTCGAGGTATCTGTTTCTAAGATACAAGGTTGGGGAGCCACTGCGCCCCGCTTCTATTCCTCTCCCCGTTGGCGTCAGCCTGCCGTTGGCAAGCAAAGAGAGGCTTTAAAACCCTCATTCCCTGTCTTCGAGACGCTGCGCGAACGTAGGGAAGGGGAGCTAGGGGGCTAGGGGATTAGGTTTGCGAGGCTTTGGTGTTACGAAAAACACTTTTCAAACATCCTCTTACCTCAACCAAACCTACTATTCTTCTTAACCCAAGCATGTTGATAGATTAGAGGATGTTTGTAAAATCCAATAAGGGTGTAAAGAAATCACAACTTCTAAATTTATGTCAAGCTTTGATGAAACCGAAGCCATTTATGTCCGCGAATTAGGAATTGATGACATTGCTCCCATTTACCACTTGGGAGAAGGGTTATTTACCAGCGACCTAACTCCTCACTCCTAACTTAAGTTTATATGCCAGAACAACAGCAGTGGATTATAGCAGCAACCGAACAACCCCCAGAGTGGTTCATCCAAGCGGTGAAACAGCATACACCCGTATCAAGTGGAATATATGCAGCGCAATTGTTGTGGCAACGGGGAATTAAAGATGATCAACAATTAACAGCTTTTATCAACCATAAAGCTTATCAACCAGCCAGTCCCTTTGAGTTTGGGCAAGAAATGCACCTAGCGATCGCCCGGTTGCAACAAGCATATAACGCCAGAGAAAAAATTGCCATCTGGGGAGACTTCGATGCTGATGGGATTACCGCCACATCTGTACTTTGGGATGGATTGGGGCAGTTTTTCAAACAAAATACTCAGTTAATTTACTACATTCCCAATCGCCTGAAAGAATCCCACGGACTCAATAATCAAGGGATTGATAACTTAGCAAAACAAGGTTGCAAATTAATTGTTACTTGCGACACAGGTAGCACAAACATTGATGAAATTATCTATGCCAAACAACTATGTATAGATGTAATAGTTACAGACCATCACACCTTACCTACCGAACGCCCACCCGTCGCAGCAATTATCAATCCCCGTTATTTGCCAAGGAAACATCAGCTGTTTAATCTTTCTGGGGTGGCGGTAGCTTATAAGTTGGTGGAAGCATTATATCAAACTCTGCCTAATATTGCAAAACATCCCTTAGAGGATTTATTAGATTTAGTAGCAGTAGGATTAATTGCCGACTTAGTGCAGTTAAGTGGAGATTGTCGCTATTTGGCACAGATGGGAATTCAACGACTGCAAGCAGATTTTCAACAGCCAGCTACAGCGCGTCGGCGTCCGGGGGTGGGGCGATTATTAGAATTGTGCCAGAGAAGTGGCGATCGCCCCACAGATATTTCTTTTGGTTTGGGCCCAAGAATTAACGCTGTCAGCCGCATTCAAGGTGATGCCAGTTTTTGCGTTGAATTATTAACTAGTCGCGATGCCAAACGTTGTAACGAACTAGCCGAAGTTACAGAACTCGCAAATGCCCGCCGCAAATCTTTACAAAAAGATGTGCAAGCGCAAGTAGCACAAAAACTTACTCAACTAGACTTATCAACCACCAGCGTCATAGTCCTAGAAGATGCCCAATGGCCTGCGGGTGTATTGGGCTTAGTTGCCGGACAGGTAGCACAAGAAACAGGTCGCCCGACCATTTTATTAAGTACGGAAGGGAGTGGGGAATCGGGAGTAGGGAGTGGGGAAGAAGATTCCGCCCCTACTCCCTACTCCCTACTCCCTACTCCCTTAGCAAGGGGTTCTGCTCGTTCGGTGAATTCCGTCGATTTATACCAACTGGTGAAAGACCAAGCACATTTGTTACATCGCTTTGGCGGACATCCCTTTGCAGCGGGTTTGAGTTTATTAGTAGAGAATATTCCTTTATTTACAGCGGCGATTAATCAGCAGTTGCGGCAATCTTTAGGTAGTACAACCCTAACGCCTACCATGCAAGCAGACTTGACGGTAACAGTAGCAGACTTGGGGAAAGAGTTATTTTTGGAAATGAAACTACTAGAACCTTGTGGAATGGGCAACCCTGTTCCGAAATTGCTAATTCAAAACTGCTATTTTGAAAATGCTTGGCATCGCAATCAGCAGGATTGGCAAGGGAAAAAGGTACAGTACATTAAAGCCGAGTTTGACATTCGGGATGATTCTAGCAGAAGTGCTTTTCCTGGTATATGGTGGGGACACTACAAAGATGAATTGCCCATAGGAAGGTGTGATTGCATAGCAGAACTAGACTACAACACCTTCAAAAAACGTTATGAAATCAGATTAATTGGCGTGCGTCCCAGTGTTAACTCAGCACTCAATGCTCGGAATGGGCTAAACGCCCCGCTATCGCTAACACCACTTATCTTAGACTTACGAAATCAGGAACACTCAGGAATCAGGACTCAGGATTCAGCACTGATTATCGAAGATTGTCCCACTAATTGGGATAATTTACGCGCATGGTTGCGGCGATGTCTAATAACAAGCCGCTCTGCGTCTGTGCTTCACAATCAGCAACAATTAGCGATCGCTTGGTCTAAACCCAACCACCAACCACCTAATCAAATTTGGCTGACTCTTGTAGGAATTGCCAAATATCTCAGTCGCACAAATCAACTAGTTACTCGCGTCCAACTTTTAGAGAAAATCGGCATTAGCGACCAAACCTTACTTGTAGGAATCAAAGCTTTAAAATCTTTAGGGTTCACAGTCAAACTACAAGACCGTTATTTGCAAATCACCTGGCATCAAAACGATAGTGCAGAAAGCTTTGCTGATGCAGCAGTTGAACGATTTTTAGCCGCTGTCCGAGAAGAACAATTTCAGCAACAGTATTTTGCCGAAGTGCCTTTATCTACTATTGTTGCGATCGCCAGCTCCGACAATTATTAACCCAAGTTGCGGGTTATCAGACTGCGAGTGAAAAGCACCTTAAGAGGAATGCGATCGCACAGAGCCTTCACTTGGTCTTCTCTCGGTTGCCTTGCTTAGTGAGCTACGGAATGCAACCAGAGAAAACATTTTTTGCCGTTTAGCGACCGGTCATTTGCTCCAGCTTTTCGGGGTAACGAGCACCTTGCACCGTGATTTTGGAGGCAGCGTTATCGATGTCATGCAAATCGTCGGGCGTGAGTTCGACTGAGACTGCCCCGATGTTTTCGTCCAAGCGATGCAGCTTCGTGGTGCCTGGGATCGGAACAATCCACGGCTTCTGGGCAAGCAGCCAAGCGAGGGCGATCTGAGCAGGTGTCGCCTGCTTCCGTTCTGCGATGCTGCCGAGCAGATTAATCAGGGTCTGATTCGCCTTGAGAGCCTCCGGCGTGAAGCGAGGCAGGGTGCTGCGGAAGTCGGAGCTGTCGAAAGTCGCTTTTTCGTCCATCTTGCCAGTGAGAAAGCCCTTGCCCAGCGGGCTGTACGGGACAAAGCCGATTCCGAGTTCCTCAAGGGTTGGTATCACTTCCTTCTCAGGAGTTCTCGTCCACAGCGAGTATTCGCTCTGGAGAGCAGTGATCGGCACAACTGCGTGCGCGCGACGGATCGTTTGCACTCCTGCTTCAGAGAGTCCAAAGTGCTTAACCTTACCTTGCTGAATCAGTTCCTTCACCGCTCCTGCCACGTCTTCGATCGGCACGTTCGGGTCAACCCGGTGCTGATAGAGCAGGTCGATTGTCTCGACCTTGAGTCGCTTGAGCGAGCCTTCTACGGCCTGCTTGATGTGCTCCGGCCGGCTATTCAGTCCGGGCAAACCCTTCATCCCGCGGGGATCGGAATTAGGACTCACGTCGAACCCGAATTTGGTGGCGATCGCCACTTGCCCGCGGAAAGGAGCGAGGGCTTCGCCCACAAGCTCTTCGTTCAATAACGGGCCGTAGACCTCGGCGGTGTCAAAAAAGGTAACACCGCGATCGATGGCAGCCCTCAGAAGAGTGATCATCTCCTGGGTGTCTTTGGGCGGGCCATAGGAAAAGCTCATTCCCATGCAGCCCAACCCGATCGCCGAGACTTCCAGATTACTGTTGCCAAGTTTGCGGTTTTGCATTGTTTTTCTCCGTTAATGTGGAACTGATATTGTTCGCCGTCGATCGCTCCCGCCGTTGTCAGTCGCCTTCGCTGCGATCGCTGCTCACAGGGAAGGTCGTCGATAGCTAGAACGAACCGCATCTTCCAAACGATCGGTCACACTGTTTGGTCAACGACTTGCATCTGCATTTCATTCATACGACCACCCTGCACAGTGATTTTAGAGAAAGCCGTTTCGATTTCACGAAGATCCTCAGAGGTCATCTGAACCTGAACTGCTCCTAAGTTCTCGTTCAGGTGATCTAGGTTGCCTGTCCCTGGAATTGGAACAATCCAGGGCTTCTGCGCTAAGAGCCATGCAAGTGCAATTTGAGCAGGTGTCGCATTCTTTTTTTCTGCAAATCGTCTCAGTAAATCAACAACTGGCATATTTGCTGCTAAGTTTTCGGAGGAAAAGCGATCGAACTCGGAGCGAAGGTCTGTTTTCGGGTCGAACTTCATGTGAGCATCTATTTCCTTAGTCAAATAACCCATTCCGACTGGACCCCACGGGACGAAACCGATTCCTAGCTCCTCACAAGTTTTTAGTACGCCGTTTTGTTCTGGATCTCTTTCCATCAGCGAATATTCGCTCTGAATTGCTGTAATCGGTTGCACAGCATGTGCTCGACGGATTGTTTGTGCACTCGCCTCAGAAAGACCGAAGTGTAAAACTTTTCCCTGTTGGATGAGGTCTTTAACCGCACCAGCCACATCCTCGATGGGCACTTTGGGATCAACTCGGTGCTGGTAATAGAGATCAATGTGGTCAGTTCGGAGGCGCTTCAATGACGCCTCAACCACTTTCTTAATATGTTCCGGTTGGCTATTTGGAACACCACCGGCTTCAATGTCAAAGCCAAATTTGGTGGCGATAACGACTTGATCGCGGAGAGGCGCGAGTGCTTCTCCCACAAGCTCTTCACTTGTATGTGGACCGTAAACTTCAGCAGTATCAAAGAACGTCACGCCTTTTTCATAGGCTGTACGAATGACCTGAATGCCTTGGTTTCTGTCTGCGGGGGGTCCATAATTGGCGCTAATACTCATGCGCCCAAGTCCTATTTCCGAGACTGCTAGTTTTCCGAGTTTTCGTTTTTGCATTTTTTGAACTCCTGTATTTGAATTAAAGGTCGAAATTGTCTGACTTCACAATCAGGACTGATATTGTTCGTCGCTGACCTTTTCCATCCAGTCCACAGTCTTGCCATCGAGCTGTTCCTGCTTTTTGTGCGATCGCTCAGGGCAGCAAAGAAGTTCTTCTGGGCAGCGATTGCTATCAGTACGACCCAATGCATTATCTGCTTGCTACGGTCGAACTGCCGATTGTCAGCCAAATTCTGAAAGCGTCTAAGGCGCAACCGTACCTTAGCCTTCGCCTCGATCTTGACTCCACCCTCGTTGGCTCAGTGATGATCGAGGCAGGGTATCCCTCATCGCGCAGCCGTGCTGACGTGAAAGCGATTGACGTAAGTCCGTTAAATGCAAATCTGTTGGATGCTGTGGTGCGGCTCGTCAGGCTTTTAGATTCCCCTGCTGAAGCTCATGTTCTCGCACCACTGATTAAGCGGGAAATTATTTACCGACTCCTGATGGGAGAGCAAGGTAATCGGCTCCGTCATATTGCAGTTCTGGGTGGCTATACCTACCACATCGCCAGAGCCGTCGAGCGACTTCGTAAAGACTTTAACGAGCCGATCAAGATTGAAAGCATCGCACAAGAACTGGGAATGAGTGTCTCAGGCTTCCACCATCACTTCAAGTCTGTCACTGCAATGAGTCCCTTGCAGTTCCAGAAGCAACTGCGCCTCCAGGAGGCTCGCCGTCTGATGCTGGGGGAAAACCTTGACGCTACCAGTGCTGCCTATCAAGTGGGGTACGACGATGCCTCGCACTTCAACCGGGAGTACAAGCGGCTCTTTGGTGCCCCACCGATGCGCGATGTAGAGCGGCTGCGAGAAGCTGCTAAAGAGACTGCTAGTTCAATATGATCTCCTCAAGACGCCCTAATCTTGCCAGAAATCGTTTCCACACAAACATCCTTTAACACGGGCACTTCAGGAATACGGCAGATTGATCAAGACAGTTCATATTCTGCGTTGGTATGCCGATGAGACCAATCGCCGCAGGCTAAATCGCCAGATCAACAAAGTTTATTTGATAATTCAAATCACAGTTAGTTTAGTAGAAAAGCGAAATAACTAAACTTTACACCCTTAGATAGTGACATCTATAAAAACTTCCTCTGAAATTTTGACCAAAGAAGTACAAGAACATAAAAATACAAGATAAATGTTCGTATTTATGTTCTAATACATCGTGAATATCCAACTTTCCTGGCTTGAAAACAATACTAAGGTGATTAAGCTTTAATCGGCGATTACACGGTATATCAATATAGATGAACGATTTGTTTGCTCAAATATGCGATCGCCGCGACCCTTCAAATATTAAATTAAAGCCTGTATTCATTACTGAATCAGGCAATTGAAATTTTTTATTAAATTTGCCCAAAGAACTTCAGTTTAATTACTGAATAGTGAATCCTTCCGGTCTGATAGCATCTTCCAAATCAACCCCCATCAGGTTAACCCCCTGCATGTTTGCATTTGTAAGATTTGTCTTTTCCAAGTCTGCGCCCTGTAGGTTAGCTGCTTGTAGGTTTGCTCCCAGCAGGTTGGCTTTTTCTAGGTCTGCATCAAATAGGTTTGCTCCCAACAGGTTTGCTCCCAAAAGGTTTACCTTGCCTAAATCTGCTCCTTGAAAGTTAGCCCCTTGTAAGTTTGTTTGCTGCAAGTTAGCCCTTTCTAAGTCTGCATTTTGTAAGTTAGCACCCTCCAAGTTTGCCGCTTGCAGGTTTACATCCTTGAGCATTGCTCCAGTCAGGTTACACCCGACACATTCATTAGTTTGCAATAAACGTCTAACATTTTCTGCTACAGATACTATTGGGGATGCAACCGGAGATATTACCGGGGAAGTTACAGACTCCATTGGCGATGTAACCGGAGGCATTACTGGACCTAGTTTTTCCGTAGGTATGGATGGTGTTAGTGTTAAAGCTCTAACTGCTTGCTGGTCAAGCAGAGAAAATCCTGCTACAAGTACCAGAAATACTGCTGTTACGATCCAGTGAGTTAATTTTTTTGGATTTGGTTTATTCATTAGTTCCTTCCTATGATGATTCGTAGTGGTGAGCTTGCTTTTATAAGAGCCATCAATAATCTGCTTTATTCTCACTTTAGATAAATTGATTGATAACATCAAATATTATTCTGATTCAAATTGATAAATTCAAGTGATTAAAAAATTTTTTGGGATGGGAAACGATAAGCTGATTTTTCGGTTAGATGAGGGACATAGCATCGATCAATAATTTTCAGTGGCTCATTGCATAGACGCGTAGTAGCTTGTCGTCAGACATCGGATCTCCAGGTAACAAGTTTTCAGGGCAGGTGGATGGTACGGAGCGCCCACTGTAAGCGTAGTTTACCGCCGTAGGCATCGCCTCATGCCTAATTGGAAAGCATTGCCAGACTAGGTAAAAGTCGATATGATTCACTTTTAATTAAGATAGAGAGTCCCAAGTAAATTAAGACAAATGGGAAGACTTTTCGACCATAGCGAGTTAAAACCGGAGTCATCAGAGGATTACGAGTCAGGTTGTAAGAGAGTAAGCACCACGCCCCAACACTCAAGTAGCAAGCACACAGAATTACACCCAAACTTGGAAGATTGCTACTGGCGAACAAGGGTACATAGATCCCAATGTTGTTTCCTCCATTGGCAATGGTGACAGCGGAAACGCGGTAAGTTTGAGGATCGCGGATGGTTGCCAATAGTGATTTCTTCTGCCGTCCAGATTTGGCAGGAGTTAAGTCAACTGACACCGCTTGCACTGTCTCTGTTTCCTGATCTCGACTGATAAAATTACTAATACCAATGGCGATGGGAAGCAAACCTAGCAAACCAATCCAAGTGCTTGGAATAATCAGACCGCCGAAGAAACCAGGCAGACTAGCACATACTAAGGTAGTGAATCCCAGAAATTCACCGAGAACAATATGCTTAGGACGAAAGCTGCGATTGACTTTTCCGAAGAAAGCTGTCAAGTATAAATTGTCGTCAAAGGTGGTTGCAAAAGCGGTAGAGATTCCAATAATTAATGTACTAATTAGCCAACTCATAATTTTTGCTCACGATAATTCAATGCTGTTTGTCTTAATCCTTCTCTGCTTCTGGTAATGAGGGCAGTTCAAAAGATTTTGTGACTGTTTATACTTAACGACAACCGATCTTCGCTAGTCATCAGCCAATTCCCCAGTTTTTAGAGGCGATTGCCTCCAATCAAATTGGTGTTTTTTTTCTCAGCAAGATACCTTGGGAGTTCATGAAGTCAATATTATGGCTTTCAACCAAATAAGAGCAAATACTCTTGTTATTTAAAACGATAAATAAAAGTGATTAATAACTTTAGGGATTACAAAAAAAAATAAATGACCCAAAAATGATTAAATAAAGCTACATAACCTAGATAAGAATGATAATCAGAGAAAAAGTGGAGGAAGTAGTTTCCAAGGGGACTGCTTCCTTCCTAAATAAACTCTTGACTGTGCAAAAAGCAAGCAATTTGACCAGTGTGAATTGATTTATCTTTTACAGACTGCCTTGATTTTTTTTGGCGATTTATCTTTTTGCTAGTCCCTTAAATTCGACAGGCTCGCAATGCCGTCTGAACAACCTCTAGGAGTTGGGCGCGACTGGCTCCACTCGCTGCTTGGACGGACATCCCAAAGTTGACAGTTACGACAAAACGAGCAAGGGTAGCAGGATCAATATCAGACGGCAAGTCACCTTCTGATAAAGCACGCTCGAAGCGATCGCGTATTGCAATCTCGCCTAAGACTCGGCGTTCTGCCAATTCTTGATGGAGCGGATCGTCCGGATCTCCACATGAAAGCATACTCAGTGCAAAGAGACATTTTGAGGGATTGCACGGATTAGTCAGTAAGTCAACAACGCCAGACATCATTCGCTCGATGACTCTACGTGCGGTTGGCTCCTCAAGTGCCTCACGAAGGTAGGCTGTTTGCCTATCATTATAGCGATCAAGCACCTTGCGGAATAAAGTTTCTTTGTTGCCAAAAGTAGCATAGAGGCTCGGACGGTTAATGCCCATCGCCTCAGTTAGATCCGTAAGGGATGTTCCCAGATAGCCCTTGCGCCAGAATATCTGCAAAGCTTGCTCTAAAGCTTCGTCGATATCGAAAGCGCGAGGACGTCCCTGCACTGTATGAGACTTTCTTGTTTCCATACCTTTGAGTATAAAACTTCCTTGACAGCATGATTTAATCAGGGGATACTATTTTTGTACCGATTGGTAAATAAATCCTGATTGCCAACTATTATGCCTAGCAGAGCAAATTATGGGAAAAACACTTGCAGGTAAAGTTGCATTGGTTACGGGCGGTTCACGCAGTCTAGGGGCGGCGATCGCTAAACGTCTCGCCCATGATGGCGCAGCAGTCGCCCTGACCTACACTAGTTCGCCCCAAAAAGCCGACGAGGTGGTGCTTGCGATCGAAGCGGCAGGTGGAAAAGCCTTGGCAATCCGCGCTGACAGTGCCGATGTTGAAGCGGTGAAACACGCCGTCGCCGAGAGCGATGAGGTTGCTGACTTGGTTTCCTATCTCGCCAGTCTGAAGCCGCCTTTGTCACTGGTGCCAGCCTGAAGATTGATGGTGGCTTTACAGCTTGAACGATATGTAATCTAAACTTGCTAGTTCCTAAACCTAATTCAAAAAAAACATCACTATGTCACAGAAGCTTTCAGAAAAAATCGCGCTGATTACAGGTGGCACCAGCGGCATCGGTCTTGCTACTGCCAAGCGATTCGTCGCCGAAGGTGCATATGTCTTCATCACGGGTCGTCGTCAAAGTGAACTTGATGCCGCCGTCAAAGAGATCGGTAAAAACGTCATAGGCGTTCAGAGCGATGCCTCAAATCTAGCAGACCTTGATCGCCTTTACGCCACGATTGAGCAAGAGAAAGGTCGCCTTGATATCATCTTCGCCAATGCTGGAGGTGGGGAACTTGTCCCGCTCGGATCGATTACCGAAGAACACTTTGACAAAACCTTCAACACCAACGTCAAAGGTCTGCTTTTCACCGTGCAGAAGGCATTGCCTTTGTTGCCAGAGGGGGCTTCGATTATTCTCAATGCTTCGGCTACTTCTATCAAGGGCACCCCAGCGTTCAGCGTTTACAGCGCCACCAAAGCCGCCGTGCGATCGTTTGCCCGGAACTGGACACTCGACCTCAAAGAGCGCAAGATTCGTGTCAATGCCATCAGCCCTGGTGTCGTGCCTACTGCTGGCTACAATCTCCTGGGACTGAGCGAGGAGCAGGTGCAGGGATTTATAGCAAGTCAGGCTGACAATATCCCCCTTGGGCGGGTGGGCACGCCAGACGAGATTGCTAAAGCTGTCGTCTTTCTTGCATCCGATGACAGCAGCTTTGTCAACGGCATCGAACTCTTTGTTGATGGAGGCACGGCACAGATTTGAAGCCTCCTCAAAGCGGTGGTTAATGTAGTCAGTCCTGGGATTGTTCCCACACCCGCTCACCATCGCCAGAGAATAACTAAGGAAATCGCACACACAGATGGTGAATGACATTCCGCTGGGGCGCGTGGGAACCCCGGATGAAGTGGCAAAAGCGGTTTCCTTCCTGGCTTCAGATGACAGCAGCTACATTGCATCGAATTGTTTGTCGATGGCGGTGTGGCATAAATCTGAATGGGTGCGTAGGCGTAGCCCGCCATAGGGATCGCTTCATTAGCTTAGAACCTGATTTTGCAGCCTTTGGACACACTCCAAGGGATTGCTTTAGAAGTCCCTACTAAGTGGATTTCTGTCGGTAAAGCCTGGGATATTCTTGGCAGCTAATGCTAAACATCGGTTAATATGACTAATCTCGTGGCTTCAGTTTGAAAATGTATAGTAATGTTGGATGTTTAACTTGTAATTATGCTAACCAGTGTTGACCGTTTATTATTTGTCCGGCGAGTCCCAATTTTTAAGGAATTGCGGGATGATTTTATAGTGCGGCTCACTTCAGTGATGAACGAACTGTCATTTCCAGCTAATTACACCATCTTTCGCCAAGGAGAAGAAGGGCGATCGCTCTACATTGTGGTGTCAGGTCGAGTTAAAGTTCACATTGGGAATAAACAACTTGCAGAGGTGGAACAGGGAAAATACTTTGGTGAAATGGCAGTATTTGATACTCAGCCTCGTTCCGCCACCGCAACGACTTTGGAACCTTGCGAATTTTTAGAACTGACGCAAGAGCAACTTTATGATGCGATCGAAGAAACTCCCGAAATTGCGGTGAATATCATTCGTGAGTTATCCCGTCTGATTCGCAGATTGAATGACGATATGAATGTAACAAATTCCCCACGGACAAATCCAGGGGCTTTTAGCAGAGAGTGAGAAATAGCGGTTTGGTTCCTGTGCAGGTTCCAAAATACTACTAAGTAGAGTTTCGCGTAAAAGCGTAGCGTTTTTAATGTAACGGAACCCATTAACAGTCCAAGCGAATGCATTGGTATTGCATTTTGGATTGACTGCGACGTTCACATGAGTGTGGATGGTAACTGTGGCACTTGCTACCACAAGCTTTAGTTAAGCCTTAACTGAACTGTATTGAGATATAGTCGAGACTATGATTTTTCTTAGATATTTTTAGTCTCGGCGTTTTTTTGTCACTTTTTTGCTGATTCTCCATAAATCTTCGTCATCATCATACCTGCCTAATTTCTTAAATTCATATTTAGCAAGCCTTTTGCCCTTTTATAACTATCGAACTCAGGTTAATTTATAGCAACTTATTAAGAATATTATTGACAGAACACCTTATTGGGGTAGGATTACAGTCGTTTATCTCAACACTTTTAGCAGATGGATGTGAAATCAAGATGAATACTACTCAAGAACAAGCGACAACTTATTGTTATGAGAGGCTAGAACGTTCTAAACCTATAGAAACTCCAGACTCATTCAGCAAACTTAATAAATGGAATGATAGATGTATCTTCAGCAATATACTTGATATAAGTCAAGAACATTTTGTTTTAGATGACATGAAATTGATCCTAATCAAGTTCGCTGATAACCAATTTAAAGCAACTTTGTCCTATTACATTACTTCCAAAGGTTGGAGAACAGGAACAACCCAAATGCCGGGAATACGGATAGTTCTAAAAAGTTGTAAGGGAATCGGTTTTGCCAACTGGTCTATTGATGATATTCAGGTAAGTTGTAGAGATAATCATCAGTATCGAGAACATCAGACAATTTTCAATCTTTATACTTTTGAAAACCTTTTTAAAGCTGAAAGAGATATTAATAATGGTAGTGTTTACAAATGTTAGTAAATCTCTCGAAAGTCGGCGTAAAAGTAGTGGTTATGGTTTGCAAAATCATAATTTTCAAGTAAACGTTAGGCAATATAGCGATCAGCAAGAATCTACATTGAGAGAAAATGCTCTATAAGGGATTTACAACAAATAAATTACTATTACTTGTGGGGCGGGTATCTTGCCCGCCTTTAGCTACGGGCGGTTACTTGGTGCTGGCTTAAATCCACGTACCTGAAGATGCTACTTTCAGACATTCTTTAAGAAATTGCTGAGGAATTTCTCCACTTTCTCCCCAATGGAGATGAACATAAGAAGCATAAACATTTGCCGATAAACCCCATCCCTCGCATCCCATATTTTCCTCACAATCGTAACGAGAAGTTTCAAATAGGGGCTGAGTGGGAGTTAAAGTTAAACAGGAACGATGAAACTCATGTCCGTAAACAGTTGTACCTGCCTTCACTAAAAGATTATCTTGCAAAGCTACTGCACGACGATATCCCAAAGTTAAACGCCCACCCATCACAGCAGATGTCGGTAAAACTCCCGCCATCGACCAAGATTTACCCTCAAAATCGATAATTTGCTCACATAAATACATCAATCCTCCACATTCGGCAACTGTAGGCATTCCTTTAAGAATTGCCGTTTTCACTGCATCACGAACGCTGGTATTTTCTGCTAGTTGCTGGGCAAAAACTTCTGGGAAACCACCCCCAAAATACATTCCCTGCACATCTTTTGGGATGCCAGCATCTTCTAAGGGACTCCAGAAAACTAATTCTGCACCAAGGTTTTGCAGCAAATCGAGATTGTCTTGGTAGTAGAAATTAAAAGCGCGATCGCGGGCTACTGCAATCCTGATAGAGGAGGGGGGATGAGGGGGATCAGGGGGATGAGGGAGAGGTTTTGATTTTAACAGGGGTAATAAGCGTTGCCAATCGAAGCAGGTGTCTCCTAAATCAGCAAGGCGATCAATTAAAGCATTGAGTTCGGGGAGTTCTGCTGTGGGTACTAAACCCAAATGGCGATCGGGAATTGTGATGTTATCTTGACGCCGCAGCACGCCGAGAATGGCTAATTGTAAGGGTTCTAGGGAATCTTTGAGGAGAGAGAGATGGCGATCGCTTCCGACGCGATTTAATACTACCCCAGCTATTTTAATTCGGGGATCAAAAGACTCGTAGCCGTGAGCGATCGCAGCTACAGAACCAGATAAACGACTACAATCAATCACCAACACCACAGGTAAATCTAAAAGCCGCGCGATGTGTGCCGTACTCGCAAAGTCAGTTGATTTTTGCTTTTCTTGCCCATGCCCAATTCCATCAAATAATCCCATTACCCCTTCCACGAGGGCATATTCACTCACTTGACTATGACGGGCAAAACATTGCTGAATGTAGGCTTCGGAAGTCAATACTGGGTCTAAATTGCGACAAGCACGACCAGTTACGTGTTGATGAAACATCGGATCAATGTAGTCTGGGCCTACCTTGAAAGATTGCACCAGGCGATCGCGACGACGTAAAGATGCTAAAAGGGTGAGCGTAACTGTTGTCTTGCCCACCCCACTACGTTCTCCAGCAATGATTACAGACATGGATAATTGGTGATTGGTTAAACTAAATAGTCAGCTATCTTAGTAGTATCAAATCAAAGTAAAACAAAAATATTGAATAATTTATTTGATTAAAATCACTGCTTTATCCTACTCAATAATAATTTTTTTATCAAGACGTTCAGCCAGCCATAATTTAATAATAGAATTAGATGTCACCCCTAAACGCTTGGCTTCATGTTCTAAAGCTTCAATCATCCAAATGGGAAAGTCAATATTAATTCTTTTTTGCTCATAACGTGGACGATGTGCGTTAGATAAGTCTATAAACTCAGTAATATCTTCTCCATTCTCAAACTTAGCATCAAATTCTTCAGCTTTCATAAATATTTACCTCTTCAGTCCGAGAGCGGCGAACGGAAATAATTCTTATTTTATCACCACGATAAGTAATGACTGCTGATCAATATTTTTCAACAATATTGCCAATAACTAGAAACCGCTGTTGTGCGTGCAGGGATTTCAAGAAAATTTGCATCTGCCCAAAGTTTCTGTGCTTCGATAAAATCAATGCCATGTTTAGTTTTATTCGTTGCACTTTTGTAATGATCAAATTCAAACTCCATAATGTTTTTTAAGACAAATCCAAAAGATTTTAATAAACAATCTTCACTATTTTATAAATTAAATTTTCCTTGCCATTCGTCTTCACTTTAATAATAAAAAAAATTCCCCCCTTCCCGCATCGGGAAGGGGGGTAGGGGGGTTAGGTCTGAATTAATTCGCCAATTTGAAAATATTCGCTGTCACTCCCAGGCTTTCTTCAAACAGAGACTCGCGGCCCCAGCGTTGCACTTGCTGACTCAGCAATGCTTCCGCCTTTTGTTCCGAAAGTGAAGTCACCTGTTGAAACAGACCGGCGGATTGGGCACCACCGTGTGTTTCCATCCGCATACAACCACCAGTTTCCGAGCAGATAACTGTACCACAGTCTGCCTGGGGATTTGTCGAGCTGAGGCGCAAGGCAATCAAGTCGCCGATAATATCGCCCACATCAGCAACCGGAACTCCTGCTAACTCTGCTTCTACTTCTCGCTGTTCTTGAGCAATAAAACGGATGCGAGTGATGTCATAATCACCGCTTTCCTTTTCATAAGAAACTGGCTGCCATTCCAGCCGACTTGCCAGCCAACCCAAAAACAGTAAAGCTTGGGCGGGGTTGCCTTTTTCGTAATCAATCGTAACGCGGTCAATTTCTTTGAGGGCGGCGCGACGGTGAGGAGAATCGTAGGCCTCAGCTGTCAATTCCTGCCATGACGCGAGGCGACGCCAGTTTAAATCAGCTAAAGGTACACCCGTTTCTACCAACTCTTGTAGGTGGAGTAAATCACTTTCTGGGGTGTTAAAGTTGCAAGAATCTACAATGACATTATTGGAGACTGCTGCTAGGCGCTTGAATAGACTGTTGTTAGGGTCTGGTGTTGCCTTCCACCAGAGAAACTTCGGTAAGCCGCCAATCAACAATGCTGGAATCATGCCCCCTATCCGTTCCAAGGCAGCAGCAGTACCACTGAGAGTGATGTATTCGCAGCAGACAAGTGTCCTTGATGATTGCTTTTGGATGGGGCAATAGGCAGAAACTTGAGCTTTAACCCCTTTATCTTCGCCAGTAATGGGAAATAGGGCAATGATGCGGCAGGGGTTGCGGAGGGCGATTTCATCAGCAATTCTGGGGCTGACAGCGCTATTTAAGATCCCACTACCAGGATGTTCTCCTCCAGATCCGCTTCGCTGAACTTTAGCAAATTCTTCTCGTAATATAGTGAGAGTTTCTAGTGTTGCAGTTCCAGTTTGTGTCAGACTATGTTTTCTTTGCACTTCCCGCAATGCTGCTGCCATCTGTGGTCCTAAAATCCCATCAATTGGGCCGTTGTAAAATCCTAAAGCAGCCAACAAATACTGAGTTTCTTCTGGTTCGTAGACTATTAAAGTAAATGTTGTTGCCCTAGTAGCACTGGGAAGTCCACCGTCCTCGCCAGTAATGCCGTAGCTTTGCCATATTTGACTCAGTTCCGCATCTATTTCGTCAAGCGAAATATCTTTTGGTGCTTGAAGTGAAAAAATTGTAGAAGTTTGGAGAGCCATAGGAAATTTTGGATTTTGGATTTTGGATTTTGGATTTTGGATTTTGGATTTTGGATTTTGGATTAAGAACTGGTAATTAGTAATTGGTAATAGTTTTTTATATTCTCCATTACCCATTCCCTGTTTCGCCATCCCCAATCTAAAATCTAAAATCTGAAATCTAAAATCTTAGAGTCTGCGCCAGCGACGGCCATCTTGGTTAATTAAGAATTCTGCTTCTGCTGGTTCCCAAGTACCGGCTTCGTACTGGGGAATAGTATTTGGATCGGCGGGTGCATCCCAAACGGAAAGGGCTGGTGTTACTACCTGCCAGGCGGCTTCTACTTCATCCGCCCGGGTGAACAATGTTTGGTCGCCCATCATACAATCAAGGAATAGGCGATCGTAGGCATCGGATGTTGCTTGGATGCCAAAGGAACCATAACTAAAATCCATGTCAACGGAACGGGTACGGAATTCTGCCCCCGGCATTTTGACATCAAAACGCACGGAAATTCCTTCATTTGGCTGAATCCGCATCGTCAAAACGTTGGCGTTTGTTTGTTGGGCGGCAGATTGAAACATCCGAGACGGAACTTCGCGGAAGTGGATGGAAATCTCACTGACTTTTTTCGGCATCCGCTTACCAGTCCGCAGGTAGAAGGGAACACCTTGCCAGCGCCAATTGTCTACCAAAAACTTCATTGCTACAT
Organism: Nostoc sp.; assembly: GCF_036917395.1. Taxonomy (GTDB): domain Bacteria; phylum Cyanobacteriota; class Cyanobacteriia; order Cyanobacteriales; family Nostocaceae; genus Nostoc. Next base: position 84,721 of record NZ_JBALDI010000085.1, on the reverse strand, counting down.
AGGTGGGGGTTGTCGAGTTGGAATCAACGCCTGGTTCTGCCCGATACCCTGGCACTGCTTGACCCTTCATCCAGCCAGCACTATACTGACCACGCACTGCTCCCCGTGATAGATTGTGCACATCCGCTAAACGAGTAGCTTGGAGTGCCTTCACTTTTTCTGTACGGATGCTGTCGGCATCCATTGCGTTGGGTGCTTCCATAGCCGTTAGGCAGTAAAGTTGCATTAAGTGGTTTTGCAACATATCCCTTAGTGCGCCGACGCTTTCATAGTAACCAGCCCGGTCTTCCACGCCTACGGTTTCTGCGACGGTAATTTGCACATGGTCAACAAATTGACGATTCCACAACGGCTCAAAAATCGCATTGGCAAAGCGAAACACCAGCAAATTCTGGACTGTTTCTTTACCCAAGTAGTGGTCAATGCGGTAAACTTGATTTTCTTTGCAAAATTTCTGTACCACTTGGTTAAGACTCTGGGCAGAAGCCAAGTCGCGACCAAAGGGTTTTTCAATTACTAGACGATGTTTGTAGGGATCTTCTAGCATCCTACTGCTTCCAAGCTGCTTAATCGCTTCGGGAAAGAATGAGGGGGCAACGGAGAGATAGAACATGCGATTACCTCGCGTGCCCCGTTTTTCGTCTAATTCACTCAATAAGGTTTTCAGTTTCTGGTAGCCTTCGGGATTATCTATATCTCCAGGACTGTAGAACAAACCTTGAGAGAAGTCTTGCCAGAGTTCCCCTAAATCGACATCAGGATGTGCCTCTTCCATGCCTTTTTGCATCTGTTCACGGAAGTAATCGTGGCTCCACTCTCGACGTGCCACACCGACAATGGTAGTTTCTGGGGGAATGCGCCGTTCTCGCCGCAATTTGTAAAGTGCTGGCACTAGTTTGCGCCAGGTGAGATCACCAGAAGCGCCAAAAATGACTATAATCTGGGGTTCGGGCATCCCTTGTTGTTGCAGACCAACGCGCAAGGGGTTTTCTAGCAGACTAACCATAGCAATTTTGGATTTTGGATTTTGGATTTTGGATTAGGGATTGGGCACTTGTACTAAGCGTTGCCGTTGGCGCAGCCCCTCCAAGAGTTGTATTGGGCATGGGGCGTGGGGCATGGGGCATTGGTTATTCTCCTTGTCCCCTTTTCCCCTTGTCCCCTTGTCCCCAATACCCAGCCCCTACACTGGTGACAATACCTTGATCTTGTCTTCTAAAGAGTTCATCAAGGACTGGAAGGGCTGAATGAACTTGTCAATACCATCGGCTAACAGTTCATCCATTACAGCATCGAGATCGATGTTGATGTCGGGATCTTTGAGGTTTTCGATCAGCGTGTAGGCTTTATCTACATCTGTTTCTAAGCGATCGCTAACGTTACAATGATCGGCACAAGCTTTTATCGTCGCTGGTGGTACGGTGTTAACGGTTTCTTGCCCAATCAACTCCTCGATATACATCACGTCCCGGTAGTTGGGGTCTTTGGTGCTGGTACTAGCCCAAAGTAGCCGCTGTACTGTGGCCCCTTTTGCTGCCAAGGCTTGCCAACGATCGCTCTCGATAATTTTCTTGTATTCTTGGTAGGCAATCTTGGCGTTAGCGATCGCTACTTTCCCTTTAACAGCTCTTAGCTTTGCTTCCACGGCAATATCATCAACGCCTTTTTTCAACTTAGCATCAATTTTGCCGTCAACGTTACTATCGATCCGGCTGAGGAAGAAGCTGGCGACTGAAGCAACTTTACTGATGTCTTTACCTTCAGCCAGCCGTTTTTCTAAGCCACCAATATAAGCCCAAGCTGTGTTTATGTAGCTTTCTACAGCAAAAAGTAGCGTAATATTGACATTCATCCCTTCGGCTATTACCTGTTCTGCTGCTGGTAAGCCAGGCTCTGTGCCGGGAATTTTAATCATCAAATTTTCCCGACCAACTTCTTGGAAATAACGCCGGGCTTCGTTTATTGTTGCTTCAGTATCATGGGCGATGGTTGGCGGGACTTCGATACTCACATAACCATCTAGTCTATTCGAGGCTTCATAAACAGGGCGTAAAATATCACAGGCATTACGGATATCTGCAAAAACCAGCGATTCGTAAATTTTGTATGTCGGTAAGCCAGCACGAACTCCGGCTTCGATATCGGCATCATAAATAACGTTACCAGCGATCGCTTTTTCAAAGATTGCTGGGTTAGAGGTAATCCCACAGATCCCTTGATTTTCAATCATGTCTTTGAGTTCGCCTGATTGAATAATGTCACGGGTCAGATTATCCATCCAGATACTTTGACCGTATTGCTTAATTTCTAGTAGATGATTGGTAGCCATAGCTCTAATTTGTTTCAGTCCTGTATAGTGATGTTTCGTAGTGAAGTTGGTAAAACCCATCAAATGTTGATGGTTACTTTTGAATTGTGGCGTTGCCAATCACTTATCGCATCCGCCAGCTGAGATAATCTTTAATACATCTTCAAGAAGTGCTATTCTGCATTTCCAATCCTAAATCACCATGATTAACGTTTAATTAATGGCAGATGCTAGATGCATCCTTGATGCTTTTGTAACTGTCTTCTAGTGGCCGTTTTGAATAAAAGACTCTACCTTTGCTACATCTTCTTTGCTACCAATAATTAAAGGTGTGCGCTGATGCAGTTTTTTCGGTACCACATCCAAGATATTTACCAGTCCTGTAGTGGCACGACCGCCTGCTTGCTCAATCAAAAAGGCTAGAGGAGCGGTTTCATAAAGCAAGCGCAATTTCCCTTCTGGGTTTTGAATTGTGCCTGGGTAGAGAAACACGCCGCCTTGAACCAAAATTCTATGGATGTCGCTCACCATTGCGCCGCTATAACGAGCGCTGTAACCTTCGGTGCGATGAACGTAGCGGATATATTCTCGAATTGATTCTTCCCACTGCCAAAAGTTACCCTCGTTCACGCTGTAAACAGAACCGTGAGTAGGAATCTGAATATTTTCTTCTGTGAGAATAAATTCGCCTAAGCTGGGATCAAGGACAAAAGAATGAACGCCCTTACCTATAGTATAGACTAGCATCGTGCTGGGGCCATACAGGATGTATCCGGCAGCGAGTTGCTTCCGTCCGTTGGTGAGGAGATCAGTTGCCTTACCATCGCTATCAGTTCCTTCTTGTTGGCGAATGGCGAAAATGGAACCTAAGCTGAGATTATTATCAGTGTTGGATGAGCCATCAATTGGGTCATACAGCAGGGTATAACGACCAATGGGGCAATTTTCCGGAATGTAGTAGGGATTTTCCATTTCCTCGGAAGCTAGACGACAAACTAAGCCGCTTTGCTTAAAAACTGAGATAAATACATCATTGGCATAGACATCCATCTTTTTGACGGATTCTCCTTGCACATTAACTTCCCCAGTAAATCCCAGAACGCCTTCCATTAAACCAGCGCGACTCATGCGACGAGCAACCAGTTTGCCTGCTAGAGCGATACGATTCATCAGCGCACTTAAATCCTGTGCATCTGGGGAAAAACTCTGAAGTTGCTGGAGGACGTGACGGGATAAGGTTGTACAATCACGATCTAGGGATTTGTCTGTAGCATCGTAAGTAGATAAGTCTAAAGATTCTGGCGCTTTAGCCATTTTTATGTTCTCCGCAGGCACAGCTGTTAGTTGGGTTTTAGTCGTGTATGGCAACTCATAGTTGCTGCTTCTATCTTAGGAAGGTAATTTGAGAACTTAGATACGACTTTAGATAAACTAAAGAAATCAATCTTCAGTGACCCCTGCACTCAGAGCCTAAATACGTAGTAATTTGTCTAATAAATTACTAATATAGAGCCAGTAATTTACCTTAAGTAAGCGACTACAAAAAGTAATCAAGGCAATGAACCACTAAGTATTATGTGCAGCCTGAGCTACCCTGAAGTTATGGGAAACAGATTTAGATTTATCATTTGGGATTGAAGACTGCTGATGTTCAACTACAATCCATTAGAGTGCTTACCTTCATCAGCAGAATTGCCAGATTCTGATGACACCCCTGTGGATAATGAACTGCAAATATTAATTCCCAACTTGTTGTTAGCGATATTAGCTGCTATTTGGCAAGCCCGTGATGATTGGTTTTTTGGGATCAACATGGGAATTTATTATGCAGCCAATAAACCTGCCATTGTCCCCGATGGGTTTTTAAGTTTGGGTGTAGAACGTTTTGTTGGAGAAAATGGGCGTTCTAGTTATGTACTTTGGGAAGAAGATGGCATTTCCCCAATCTTATCCTTAGAAATTGTTTCCCAAACTTACAATTTTGAATACGAGCAAAAGAAAGTAGATTATGCCCAATTAGGCATTTTGTATTATGTCATCTATGCACCAACCCGCTTACGTCGTAAGCGTCAGCGTTTAGAAGTTTATCGTTTAGTTAATGATAAATATATTTTACAATTAGGCGATAAAATCTGGATGCCGGAAATTGGTTTAGGTATTGGACGTGAACGCGGAACCTACCAAGGAATCACGCGAGAATGGTTGTATTGGTATGACGAAAATGGTAATAGATACTCAACACCAGAAGAAGTAAGAGTTAAGCAACAGCAACAACTAGAGCAAACACAACAACAGCTTCAAGAACTTTTAGCTAGATTACAACAGAAGGGAATCAACCCGAATAATCTCTGAATAATTCACGTTGGCTTAAGGGACTTCCAGTTAAAAAAACATCGCATCCCTGCGGGACGCTCCGCGAACGTAGGGGATCTTGGCCAAGATCCCCTACAAATGTACAAATAATTTTGGATAATTTATTTTTTGTCAGTCCCTAAAAGTTCGTCATTTTGCTATTTGGTTTTAGATATTCAAGGATAAGGTGGGGCTTTTGAAAGGATTTTTACCATCTGCGACAATCAGGCGATCTGAAACACTTTATCTGGCATAATTGCGACGGACAAGATGTCTATCCTACAAAACATTCATAAAACCTGGCTATGCAAACAGTAATAGCTAGCATTGAGTTTACGCTTTGTTTAAATATATTTTTGCAACCGTAAATCTAAGTAAGTTATGATAATATAAAAAGTCTTGGGCGATTAGCACAGGGGTAGCGCACATCCTTCACACGGATGGGGTCACTGGTTCAAATCCAGTATCGCCCACTTATATACAGCAAGGCTTTTAGGGCAGGTAGTAGCATTTAATGCTCAAAATGCCTAATTGCTTTATAAAAATGGCTGATTACTTGCTCAAAGTACTTAAATGCTTTCTCAAAATGACATTTGACTTACTCAAAATGCCATTTGACTTTCTCATTTCGGTGTTTTCCGCAAGCAAAATGACGTTTTACTTACTCAAACTCCAGTTTGCTTTCTCATTTTGGTGTTTTCCGCAAGCAAAATGACGTTTTACTTACTCAAAATGCCATTTGACTTTCTCATTTCGGTGTTTTCCGCAAGTAAAAGCCTGGGCGAAGGTCATTTACCGCTATACAGGCAAAGTCTGCCTCCACGGACTAAGGAAAAACCTCGTTTCTAGCCAGAAGCTGGAAATGCTCTTTATTGGGATGCTGCTGCGAATTAGGGAGGCGGTAGGCCCAAAATAGGCATTCCCAGTCGGAGACTGGGAACGAGGTGAATTTGCATCCTGTGTAGAAGATGTGTGTACACCGGAGCCTAAATGGGGAGAATCGGGTTAGAGGAGTAATTCAGGAAATTTCTAGCTTTCGGAAGTTTCTTGGGAGAACTTCTTATGGATAGTTCTAGTGGATTCCCCATCAGCACCTACCGTTATCAGATAGTCCATTAAACCATCTGAAAAGGGGAGACGTAAGTGGAAAGTACCATCAGGTTTGATTTTGATGGTATGACCACCAATGTTTACACTTGTATTTGGTTGGGTTGCTCCGTGAATAATCAACTCAGCATCTGCCACAAACCAGAAATCTTCGTGGGAACGACTGAAAACGCGAACATTGGGTGAACGAGCTATGAGTAACCAACGCTCGCTATCAGCGATATAGCCAATTTCAACCATGTAGTCGCGATCGCTCACGGGAATAGCCACAAAACGTCCCTGTACTACCTCTTCAGATTCATACTGCTGTACAAGCTGGGGATTTTGATAACTCAAGTCAATCCCAGTCACATCGTAGAGCCGCACTAGCAATTGGGAGCCGCCTTGTTGTTGCAGTGCTTCCTTCTGAGTCTTGGAAATATACCAAGAGACATAAGCCCACTTGGGAGTGCGGGGTGTGAGCGCAACACTGCTCTCTTCTTCACTGATCTCTTCTTGGGCTTCTACCAAGTCAATAGGTGTCTGACTTGCTAACGCTACATTTTCAACGGTGGGATCTGTATGCACAGGATTGAAGACACGAACGATCGCTGAACGGGCTATAAAGAACCAGCGTTCGTCATCAGCGACATAGCCAATTTCAGCTATGTAATCGCGATCGCTGATGGGAATTTCTACAAAGCGATCGTTTGCTGTCTCTTCACATGCATACTGCTGTACAAGGTGGGGACTTTGATAACTTAGGTCTATCCCAGTTACATCATAGAGCCGCACTACTAAATCAGAGCCACTCTGTTGTAGTTCTGCTTTTTTGGTTTCGGAAATTTCCCAAGAGACATCAGCCCATTGCAAAGTGTGCGATGTGAGGACAATACTGCTCTCTTGTGGGACATCTACCAAGTCAATATTTGTTTCATCCCCGATTGCCAGATTATCAACTATCGGATCTGGAAGGACAGGACTGAAGACACGAATAACTGCTGAACGGGCGATAAAGAACCAATGTAGTTTACCGCCGTAGGCATCGCCATCAGCGATATAGCCAATTTCAGCTATGTAATCGCGATCGCTGACGGGAATATCCACCAGGCGATCGTGTGCTGTCTCCTCAGATTCATACTGCTGTACAAGGTGGGGACTTTGATAACTTAGGTCTATCCCAGTTGTATCATAGAGCCGCACTACCAAATGAGAGCCGCCCTGTTGTTGCAGCGCTGCTTTCTTGACTTCGGAAATCTCCCAAGAGACATGAGCCGATGTAGAAGTATGCGGCGTGAGTACAATACTGCTCTCTTCATCTGCATCAACCAAACCAATAGCTGTTTCGGCTGCAATTGGCACGTTTTCAACCGTAGTATCGGTTTGTCCTTGGGTATCTGATCCAATGGTAGTCCAGGCTCCAATCCCTACACCTGCTAAAGCCGCGGCGGCGGCAAAATCTGTGGAGTCAGCTTCAGCTACAGTCGGCTCTGCTTGAAATTCTGACTCTAGCAAATCGGTAGTGGGTTCAGATGCGTCTGCTACCAGATTCAATATATCTTCTGGAAATTCTGGGAAATCGAGCAGTGAGGATGTTTGTGCTGCTGAGGATTCTATATCCGTTGCGGCTTCGCCAGACTCTGGTAAGGGCAATTCATCTACTGAGGCTGGATCTTCAGTTGAGGTGATACTGTTTAACCAGTTCAATTCTGCCTGAAGTTCCTCATCTATCTGATCTTCATTAACTTCTGTGTCCCAATAATCAAATTCAGATGTTACTTCTGGCACATCTGGTAATTCTGCAAGTGGGGCTGTTACCTCAGATGAAGGCAGTTCCACATCAGATGCCTCTTCTGGAATATTACCCAGGTGAGGATATGAAGTATTTACTACAGCTGCCGGGGCTTCTATGTCCCATGCAACTTCATCAGAATCAGGAATGTTTGTCTCTGGATAGTGCTCTAGATGGACTGTCTCATCAATGGTGTCTATTTCTGTTTCTTTGTTGTTAAAGGTAGACCAGGTAGCCGCCCCGATTCCTGTTGCTAAAGCCGTACCACCGGTTAAAGCTGCGGCTCCCAAGTTGTTATTACCTGATCCATTAGCTACTCCAGAGGTTGTGCCTTCATGGAGCTTAGAGTTACCATTAGTTGCCTCTTGGACTAAATTTGATGTCCCGTGAGTACCATTTTCCGTCAGGTCAGATTGTGTTTGAGCATAGATGTTGAAAGGAGTGCGATCAGGACTTTCTTGCTCTTGGAAGTGCGGCACTGAATCCTCCTCAAGCATCGCTCCGTTAACGGGCAGGGATGTGCTGGCATTAAGCACCGCCATTTCTGCACCTTCTGTGCTGGGTAGATAAGGATCTGATTCTGGTAAGTTGTCTGTTTTCTCAGTCGGCAATGGGCGTTTTCCCAGAATCCACCATAGTAATGCTCCACCTACGGTAATAAAAAATACAGGTAGCAACAACCAAAATGGTGTTTCCCTGTTGACAATTGGACTAACTTGTGATGTAGCAGGAGCCACAAAGGGCTGTTCCCCAAATGCAGAAGTAGTGGCACTAGAGGAAGGTGTAGCAGCAGGTATCGTTTTAGCACTGGGGGAAGGCTTGACAGCAGGTTGTGATCCGTTCGCTGCGATCGCCACTGCTTCAGCAGTTCTACCTTGTTCTATAGCCTTCTGTCCTGGGGGTGCAAGAGTAAAGCCGAGAAAATCTACTGTGGTTAAACTGGGATTTTTTTTGTAAACGTAAACTAAAGGTTGCGAGAAGGGATATTTCGCATCATCTGGCAAGGCTTGATGTAATTCCAGAACTCGCACACCTTTGAGCTTCGACACCTGATTAGCTAACACATAGGTGATGCCATCTTTGCCCAGTTGTTTGATGATTTGTGCGGTATTATCCTCACTTACTTGGGTAGCATTGGGTCCTGTAGCAAAGTTAGCAGTCTTGAAGGCTGGATAAGCACGAAAAGTATCGCGAGTCTCACTGGTGTTAGGGTGATCAATTAACCGAATCTTAAGAGAAGGTCCTCCCAGTTGTGACCAATTTGTAACTTCTCCCCGGAAAATTCGCGCAAATTGCTTACTAGTCAAGCTTTGCTTGAAAGGATTATTAGCCCCAACCACGATCGCAATCTTCTCACGGCGCAAGCGAACTTGCTCTAGTCCTTGGGCTTTTTCTGCTGGCGTCAACCCACGCCCCATTGCTGCTATGTCGATTTTGCCAGCTAGCAAATCTTTTAGTGCCGTACTAGTGCCATTAGCAGCAACTTCAACCTTTGTGCCGGAAAACTGTTTTTCAAAACTCTCTTTTAGGCTTTGGTTAATTGCACCCAAACTACTTGAACCGTCAATCCGCACTGTTGTCCCGTTCTGCACTGTTTGCGGCAGTGAAAAAGTAGGAGAATTAGGTTTAGATTGGGCCAGCATGGGTGCTGACACCAGCAAACTTGCTGCCATAGGGGTTGTAGCTAAGGCAACCCATAATACCAGATTGACTATTGAACTATCTTTTTTATCTTGTTGCCACATAAGCCCCTTAATTAAAGTAAAAAATAGAAAACCTGCCAGTCCTAAATCGCGATCTGTTTAGGGATTATGGAGGAGACGCGCTAATTATACATCTGAGTTATCTTTACTTCTAATTCCTTCAGCGCACTCGTATTGATTTATACTCTGCATTAGCTTGTATAACATGAGAATTTATACTCTAATTGCCAGAGTCTGTTTACTATAAATTCTTCTAATTTATATTGCAAGTTATACCAAGTTGGTAGTTTTTGGCCACAATTATGAATTATTGAATTACTAAAACTGGTAAAGTGTACCAAATTCAATATTATTTAACAATATTATTTTCAGTATTGCTGAGTACTGAGTATCCTTCTGTCTGAAGTGAGTACTCAATGTTCAGCACTCAGCAGAATCTACTATACTTTTGAGATAACAATGACAATCTGGCTTATCAATCAGTGACTCAACCAAGGCATTTAGGGCAGTAGCAGCTAAAGCGCCACCTCCCAAGGTTCCTTCAACTGTAATAAAAGGTATCCCTTGTTGCATCAGTTGTCGCTTGGCTGCGGGAGCATGGCTAAAGCCAATGGGCATTCCAATTACTAGTGCAGGCTGAATTTTCTGATTGGCGATAGCTTCACAAACTTCTACAAGGACTGAGGGAGCATAACCGACTACCAGCACACAACCTTGATTTACTTGCAGCAATTTTGATCGCCATTCTCGATGTTGCCAAAAGGCAAGTTCTGCCTCTGTGGCGGTGGTAATATGGGGATTATCAATCAAGGTTTCGATCTGGCATCCCAAGTGAGATAATCGGGTTTGATCCAAAGCAGCAGCAACCGTTTGGGTATCGACAACAATTTGACAGCTTGCAGATAAAGCTCCTCGACTAGCTGCGATCGCATCTCGGCTCAACTTGACAAAGGACACCAAACTGACATCGCCACAAGCCAAAACCAACTGAGAAATTAAATGCTGTTCAATTTCCGAACGGTGAGACAAATCAGGTAGTAAGCGTTGTAGCGATTCTGTAAAAGCTTCTGAGTGGTTATGAATTTCGGCATCTAAACCACTCCAGAGATTTTCCAATCCCCCCAATCCGGCTTGAGTTTCGACATCGAGTAACTTGAGTTGTGCCAAAACTTTCGCCTGGATAATTTGACAATGGCGATCGCGCCCCAATAATCCTTCTAATGCTGATGCAGTTTGTCGCAGTTGAGAAATTTGCTGCATCACCGCCCGATATTGCTGCTGAAGTTGTCCCATGAGGTTAACAGTTGTGTCAGCTTCTGGTTCCACCTCCAAAATATTGCGGATGTGGTTTAGTTGAAACCCTTGCTGCTTGAGGGCGACAATCCGTTGCAACCGGAGGACATCTTTTTTGGTGTAGAGACGATAATTGCTAGGCGATCGTACTGGTTGCGGTAATAGTCCCAATTGATGGTAATGCCGTACCATGCGCGGAGTTAAACCGCCGCCAACTGCATCAGTGAGTTCTTTAATAGTTAAGCAAGTAGCGTTCATCAGTTATTTAATAATGGTAAAAGTCTTTGTAATTCTCCACAAGCAGCCTGAAGAGATGGTGGCGCATTTTCATCCAAACTCCCTTGAGAACACTGGTTTGCTAATTGTTCAACACCGGGTTTACAAATTGCCTCATTTTTAGGGAATTTTGGATATTTGGATTTTTCTGCTTCTTCTTCAACAACTTCTCCTGTTCGTAAATAATGTATCCAAGTTTCGATATTTCTTTTTGGCACGAAGATTGCTATTTTCTCATCAGGCTTACGAAGTTCCTGTGAATCTTCTATCAGTGCATCATCTAATTCTTTCAGTGTTGCCTTTACTGTTGCCGTATCTGCATCAATCAACACTACTAGCATTCCTGAAAGATAGTTTTTTCTTCGATATTCTTTAACCTCTGCTGCATAATGCTTTATAACAAACTGCTCACCTGCACCTTTTCCTTTTGGAGAAGTCCTAATTGTGATGTTTTTTGGATTTATATTAAAGCCTCGCTTTTTCAAAAAATGATATGCAAAAACTTGCTGTTGTAGATCCTCACACAAAATTACTATCTTTACTCTATTCTGGGTCATACAGCCAGCCCCGCGCAATCAGTTCTGAAATTGGTAATCCAGAATTTTCAGTTTCTTCATTACTAATTGGTTTTACTCGTACAGGTGCATTACTTTGACGCTCAAACCAATAACCTATAGGTGAAGCTAAAAGATAATTAATTAATACAGGATGATGGGAAATTAGTAAAGCTTGTATTTTTCCGTCAATACAAAAATCATAAAGTTGAATTAGCCAAGGTTGAATTTCCGGCAGAGCTAAAAAATTCTCTGGCTCATCAATGCACAGGGTATAATCTTCAGATTCAGTACAATAGAGAATGGTGTACAGAGCAATTATCACTTTTTGACCATCGGATAATTCACCAAAGCGATAATCAATAATCTTTTTACTCTCTTTGTCTGTTGAAAATCTTAATTTTAGAGTCCGATAATTTTCGCTAAACTGTTCAAACTTAAAACTTAAGAAACCATCTAATATATCTTTTAAAATATTTATTAAAACAGCAACCTTACCCTGATCTTGGGAAATATAACGATACCAAGAAACAAAGTTATCCATTCTCGGAGTTAGTTGTATTTCTTCCTTTTCACTCCCATCAAGCATAAGACTAGGAATAATTTGTACAATAATGAATCGCTGCATACGTTTGGTGAACCAGGACAACTTTGTACTGTCACTATCTACCGTAAATAACCATAGTAAAGATCCTAATGGTGAGGGAAATGGAGCTTTCGCAACCTCTTCATAATCATCGCTAAAAAGTTTAACTTCGCCACCCTCAGACTTCAGCAAAACTTGATTATTAAACCAGAGACGCTCATATTCAACATGACTCTTATCTTGATTATGTCTAATAGCAAATTCATATTTATAACTACCACCATTTCCACCAATTTCTAGCTCAAAACGCTGAACTGGCAAAGTCTGCCAGCGAGTACAGTCAGCAGATTTAAAAATTCCTTCTACTTTGTCGTCACCACTTATAAAAAGTTGAATTTTTCGCAAGACTTCAAAAACAGTTGATTTACCTGTTCCATTACCACCAATAAACAGGTTAATTGAGTCAAAATTCATCTCGAAATTTACCAAGCCGCGAAAGTTATCAATATATATTCGCTTTAGCATAGATTTTTTCCTACTTATTAGTGCAATTTTAAAGCTAACAGTTAAATCGTTTCATTTACCCACATCCCGCTTTTGAAAAATGTTCCCATAACACAGACAAAGATTTAACTTTGCGTACCTCTGCGCTTCCCTCAGCGCCCCTCTGCGTTTCAAAATCATTACAAACCTTGACATTAACATTAATGTCAAGGTTTAGCCTGAGAGAGTCCCTGTTAATTCATCTCTCATGCTCTACCCTCAGCGTTTCACCCAATTCACTAGAGAACACGCAGATACCGTAGCTGCACTTTTGTGTGGGTTGCTGCTATTTCTCGGATGGTTCGCCTTGCATCTCGGCGCTTTGGGATTAGCATTCCTGTTGCTACCGGCTGCTTACGTGATTGGTGGTTACGAAAGTGCGCGGGAGGGATTGACTACTCTCTTCAAAGAAAAAGAACTTGATGTAGATTTGCTGATGATTGTGGCGGCTATTGGTGCTGCTAGTCTCGGCTTATGGCGAAGAGAATATCATCTAATTATTGATGGGGCAATTTTGATTCTGATTTTTGCCATCAGTGGCGCATTAGAAGGCTATGCAATGCAGCGAACTGAGCGGAGTATCCGCAGTTTGATGAGTTTGACACCAGATACAGCAAGGCTTTTACATCAGGGAAGGGAAGAGGAAATTCCGATCACTCAGCTAAAAGTGGGTGATGAGATTGTCGTCAAACCTGGAGAGCTAATTCCTACTGATGGGATAATTTTATCTGGTTACAGCACCCTCAATCAAGCTGCAATTACAGGCGAGTCTTTACCTGTAGAGAAAACAGTGGGCGCAGAAGTATTTGCCGGCACACTTAACGGCTATGGTGGATTGCAAATTAAGGTACACAAACCAGCCCAAAGTAGTTTGATTGTGCGTGTGATTCGTTTGGTAGAACAGGCAAAGACTGAAGCACCTCCTTCGCAAGAGTTTATCGATCGCTTTGAGAAGGGATATGCCAAAGTCATTGTAGTAGTTGGGATATTACTGGCAACTTTACCGCCATTTCTCTGGGGTTGGGATTGGGAAACGACGATTTATCGGGCGCTTACCTTCCTAGTGGTAGCTTCTCCCTGTGCGTTAATGGCTGCAATTATGCCTACGCTGCTTTCGGGAATCGCCAATGGTGCAAGACAAGGAATTTTGTTTAAGAATGGGGCGCAGTTGGAGAAGATTGGCAAAGTCCGAGCGATCGCATTTGATAAAACTGGTACCCTAACAACAGGACAGGTGCAGGTATTTCAAGTAATTTCAGTTAGTAAATACACCCAAATAGATGTATTACAAACTGCTGCCAGTGTGGAATCCTATTCAGAACATCCCATTGGTAAGGCAATTGTGCAGGCGGCTGGTAATTTGGATTGGGTTGGTGCAGTTCAAGTGCAAGCTATACCTGGACAGGGAATTGTGGGAATCGCTCAAGAACAACAGGTAATTGTGGGCAATGCCGTTTTTGTGCAACAGTATGTGACAAATTTACCTGATGAATTGCGAGAAATAGCTCAATCTTTGGAGCAAGAAGGTAAAACTGTGGTTTGGGTAGCACAGGGAAACAAAGAGGCAGAGGTGATGGGTATAATTGCGATCGCAGATGAGGTGAGAGTGGAAACAGCCGCAACTATTACCCGCTTAAAAAAACTGGGAATTGAGCAAATTGTCATGTTAACTGGGGATAACGAGGAAACTGCTTACAGTATCGCCAAAGCAGTAGGAATTGATCGCGTGTATGCTCAACTTCTGCCAGAAGATAAGTTGAATGTTATCCGTCGTCTACAGCAACAATATCAAACTGTGGCAATGGTAGGCGATGGGATCAATGATGCACCAGCCCTAGCGCAAGCATCTGTAGGTATAGCGATGGGAATATCTGGTAGTGATGTGGCATTAGAAACCGCAGATATAGTACTGATGGCAGACAGGTTAGAAAAAATTGCCGTGGCGATGCATTTGGGTAGGCGATCGCAATCCATAGTCAAACAGAATATATTCGTAGCGTTGGGTTTCATTATGTTGCTTTTAGTGGGCGACTTTCTGGGAAATATTAACTTACCTATCGGCGTCATTGGCCATGAAGGTTCCACAGTATTAGTTACTCTCAGTGGTCTAAGATTGTTGAAATAAAGCACTAGTCTTATAGAGTTGCGATCGCAAAGACTGAGATTGCAACTTTACAAGACCAAGGCGTAGCAAGATCCCCGTAGGGGTACATACTGCCTTCGGTTACGGAACGCTTACGCCAAGGCAATGACATTTTATATTTAATTTCGCCCAGCTACTTACTAAATCAATTTGATCGTAAACATCATTAGAAAATGGATAGATAGAAATTGAGCATTACGTACTTATCGATTGGTACAAATATTAAAAACTCCGACTACCCACTTCTTGCGGTGCAGGCTTGATGGGAGCGTCATTGGTTAGGCTAAGAATACCGGAAACAACAATTTTGTCCCCAGCTTTTAGTCCTTGGATAACTTGATAACTATTCCCCTGAATAACTCCCAATTTCACGGGCTTTTGGTGAGCGACTAAAGATGCTGCTTCAGCTTTAGGCTTTTGTGCCGATGCTTCAGTTTTAGGCTTTTGTGCCGATTCTTCAGTTTTAGGCTTTTGTTCTGGCGCTTGAGCCACAAATACAAAAGTCTCCCCACCCAAGCGAGATACTGCTGTAACTGGAATTAAAATTCCTGGACGCTTGTTCCAGATCACTCTGGTTTGCACTGACTGAAGATTAAGCAGTCGATTTCTCAAATTGCCAAAGTTGGCTTTCACCAAAACTGTCTGCGAATCTAAACTAGCATTTGGAGAAATAAAACTGATCCTACCCGTTGCTGTGGATTGGCCTTGGGCGTTCAGCATTTGCACAGGTAAACCCAAGCGCAACTTTTTGGCTTGATTTAGCGGAATGGATATATTCAGGTCTAAAGAGTCGTTTTTGGTCAATATGGTGAGTTGATCCCCTTGTCCTACATACTGTCCTGGCTTGACTGGGATATTACCAACAATACCTGTGAAAGGAGCTAGGACTTTTGTGTATTGCACTTGGACTTGAGCCGACTGGACTTCAGCCGCTGCTTGGTTTACTTGCGATCGCCCTTGGGCAATATCTTCTGGGCGGTTGCCGTTCAACTGTTGCTTATAGAATTGTTTCTGTTGTTCTAAGGCAGCACCTAGCTGCTGGATATTAGCAGTTCTGTTTTTGCGGAGTTGCTCTAAGTTTTTCTGGGCTGCAACCACCGCTGCTTCAGCACTAGCTTTGTTTTTGACATATTCATCTAGGGTATCTTGGGAAGTTGCCCCTTGTTTTGTTAATTCTTGGTATCGCTTTGCTCGTGCTTCTGCTAGTACTTGATCGGATTTGGCGGAATTAACTTGAGCTTCAGCCTGCTGAATTTGCTGTGGTAGCGATCCAGATACGGCATCTTGATATTTTGCTTGGGCCTGATCTAGCTGGGCTTTGGCTTGGGAAACTACTTCTGTTCGAGTCCCTGCTTTGAGTTCGGCAAGATTTGCCTGTGCTTGTTCTAGTGCTGCTTGTTTTTGTCGTAGCAGGGCTAGGGCATCATCAATTTCTAGGCTAATAATTACTTGCCCTTGTTGAACACGGTTGCCCTCTTTGATAAAAATCTGGCTAATTCGCCCTCCAATCTGTGGTTTTATTGGTACAGAGAGTGGAGCCTCTAAAGAGCCAATAAACTCCGAACTATCCTGCACAGTTTCAGTTTCCACTGTTGCTAGCTTGACGGGAACTGCCGGTTGAGGTGCTGCTCCAGCACCTTCTGCTGCATTGCCATTACGAGTTTGCCACCAGCGCCAACCAAAACCAACACCTGCAATTAACAGGATAATTCCCAAGATTAGAGGCCAACGCCGCTTTCGAGGTGGCTTAGGCGATCGCTCTGGCAATGGTCGCAACTCTTGACTAGAATCATTAACAGCAGGCTGTTCTATTTCAACGGGAAGGGGAGACTTAGGGAACTCAGAATCGGACATCTTCGGTTTCTCCTCTTGTGGATTTAGACTTGGGCAATCTACTTTTGGCTAAAAAAGCATTGTTTAATATAGTTTTTAGCTCTTTTTTTTTGACGTTGGTGACAAATATATATTTGGGTATTTGGCGATCGCTCACGATGTCTAGCACCTAAAACGAACAAATATCGTTCAGCACATTCTAGTTAATTTGTACATTTCCTAACTCCGATAATTTGTTTATACGAATGATTTATCAAACTATTTTAGGCAATATAAACCCTGTCTTTAGCTCCCAGAGAAAGCACTGTTCAATGTCCGGTTCATCTTGTTTGAGGCAAATTAACAGAACCTCCTGTCTCCTTCAAGGACTGTAAAGCGATCGCTTCGGTAATCACAGCACCTAGTAGTTGCTCTTTGTTCTAAAAATGACGATATCAAATTACCTCATTTACCGCAGCAACACAAGCAATTTCTCGCGCTGTGGCTTCGATTAAACCTGCTGTTGCAAACATTTAGTTGCTGACTTTATCAAGTGTGGATGAGTTTGTGCCGTCCTTGATGCTAAGTTTTCCATGAGCGTTTGCTTGCATATGTAAGTGCTTGCTTGCATTATAACCACATAGTAGACGAGATTGGTATAAGATAAACATGAGTTTATCTCTCTTTAGTAGTAGTGAATATTCATCTTAGGGAAGAGAAGAGTATGGAGCGATCGCTGATTAATTCAGCTTTATTAAGCAAGTTTAGGAGTTTCATCGAGTTATCCTCACCAAGAAACAGGTGCAATCAGTGTTCTCTAATATAGATTCCTCTTTTTGAGTAATCTTAACTTCCTACACTTAGGTCACCCGATCGGTTGATTTTTAACTCACCCAAATGGGTGATTTAATTTTCCCTAATTAGGGTTTTGTATGTGTAGCCGAGCCAGCAATGCCCAATGCCCTGTTTGGCCAATGCCCCATGCCCTTCAACCATCCACAACTGATTTTTTAGAATCCAATTTCGGCAAGATCCCCACAGTTGATTTTCGGTTAGCAAGAATATGAGAAAGGAGCCACTCATAGCGATCAAGTGCTTGCTCCAAAGAATAGTTTTCTTCGGCAAACTGTCTTCCTGTATGACCTAGCCTCGCCCCTAGAGCAGGATTAGCATATAAATCATGCACCGCAGCAGCCATTGCATCGGGTGATTCTGGCTCAACAATTATCCCACCACCACTGAGTTGGATTGCTTTAGCAGCAGTACCAGTGGCAGGAACTGAACCCACAATCGGCCGACCACTCGCCAGCAGTAGTGGTATTTTTGAAGGCATATTGAACGAAATCACATTGCGCTTTTGCACAATCAGCCCTACATCAGATGCTGCTAGCATTTCGGGTAGTTTTTCTCGCGACTGCAACGGTAGCAGCAAAACATTATCTGCTCCATTTAATAGACAATATTCCTGCAACCTTTGCAATGCTATTGATTCGCCAACGATGACAAAGACAATCTCCCTGATATGACGTAAGCAAAGTGCTGCTTCTATTACTGTTTCTAAACCTTGCGTTAGAGCAATATTGCCCGAATAAAGGACTACGAATTTACCATCGAGCTGATGGCTAGATATCCAGGAGTTGTTCTCTTTCGCTAAAGGGCGGATGAAATTTACATTTACCCAATTGGGAATACAAACGATTTTATTAACAGGTACTCCTTTATTCACTAAATTCTCACGAAACCCATCGGCAATGACACTAATAGTGTGTGCAGTCCGATATGCAAATTTCTCTAGGGCTGCAAGAGTTCGGATCATCCACTTATTTTTCAATAGCCCAATACGCACGGCAGCTTCTGGTAGAATATCTTGCACATTCAGAACTACGGGGCAGTTGTATAACCAACCAAATATTGTTGCTGGTAACGTAGCTAGTAGAGGCGGAACTGTTAAGATAATCACATCGGGGCGTCCACCTTTAAAGGCTTGGGGTAAGCTCGTAAAAACAAAGCTTAACTCCAGTAACAGCCGATCTACGAGGTTAGGTTTAGACTTAATTCGGAGGTAACTTCGTTGAATGGTGACACCATTTTTTTGTTCAGTAACGTACCATTTACCCCGATACTCATCGTAAATTTCGCGCTGAGGATAGTTGGGCATTCCGGTAATCACCCGCACTTGGTGACCTCGCTTTACTAGTCCTTCTGCCAATTCAGTCATTAAGGGAGCAATTCCAATCGGCTCTGGATGATAATTGTAGGAATAGATCAGAATGTGCATGAGCTATTTGTGAATTTCGTGAAGACAGCCTGAGATGAGCGGATTTATTGCTAATTTCAGTAGGCGCTGCTACTTTTATTACTTAATTTTGGTTATGAGCAGGTTATGATTTTTTGAAATCACAATTGCAATCAAGACTGTTGAAAACTTTTTATGGTGAATTTTAAGAGTTATCAATTATTAATTATTAGTTATTAGTTACCAATTACCAGTGTTCACTGATAATTGTTGACTGATTTAAGTTTCTTACCATACGCATGATAAGTTTTCACTAATTTGAAGAATACAGAATCAATATAGTCAGGGATTCAGACCCACCACTTTCTTACAAAGTTTAGATGCCTGCGGCAAGCCGCAAGGCGTCTACAGAGGAAGTCTCCGCTCTGACTTTGCGCTAATTGTAGACCACCAAATTGAAAATTTGGTGGGGGACTTAAAGCCGTTTATTCATCCGCCAATCACACAGAATTAAATTGGATAATTCTGGCTACTGACTCCTGAATTCTGTTTTGTTAAAAGTGAATTTAATGCTTAAATTTACACTTAAGTGATTGTAGCATTGTATTTCATCTCGTGCATGAAACCCACATTCCAGCTTGTAAAGTGGCACATAAAGTATTTTGAACTAAGTCATCAGTATTGGATTCATTAGTCAGTATCTCACTTTTTTGAGTAGTTCAAAGGCACTAACTTTTCAACACTAGCGTCCTCCGTAGCTTCATAGGCGAAAATCTTTTTCATTGTCAGAACTCCAAAGTTAATTAACATCATGCAGATATCAATTTATAAACAACACTCAATTTACGAGAGAAATATGTATAAGTAAATACTGCATGAAATTACGGCAGCAAATGTAATAAATCAATGAATAGAAATACTTTTTTTGTGAAGTTTTGGAGAAAATGCCAAGTCTATTTAACAAACCTAAGCTCGACTTTATCCTTTTTAGGGATGTATCTGGCAAGGTTTGCTAAGTGATTTTCCAGCTTGGTCAACTGTTTACGGTTATTTCTGGATGTTGAGTAAAGATGATACATAGTTATAGATTCACAAGAAGCATCTAAACTCTAGTTACCGTAAAAATCACGAGCGATCGCTTGATAATAACTGATAAAGTTGAGCTACGCAAAGTTGAAAACAGTGTCCTATGCCTGGGTTTCTATTAGAAGTTGGTACAGAAGAACTACCTGCAAGTTTTGTCAGTGATGCTTTAGTGCAATGGCGGGAGCGCATTCCCCAAAGCCTGCAAGCAAACAGCCTCAAGGGCGAAAGTGTCCAGGTGTACGGTACTCCCCGCCGGCTGGCGGTATTGATTAAAGGTCTACCATCTCAGCAACCAGACCGAGAAGAAGAAATTAAAGGGCCCCCCGCTCAAGCCGCCTTTAAAGATGGTCAGCCGACAGCAGCAGCAGCAGGCTTTGCCAAAAAGCAAGGTGTGGAACTGGATGCGCTGTTTGTTCGCCCTACTGAGAAAGGGGAATTTGTCTTTGTGCAAAAAAGAATTCCCGGCCGTCCTGTAGCAGAAATTTTGACAGAACTTGTACCTCAGTGGATTTGGGGTTTAGAAGGTAAGCGGTTGATGCGTTGGGGGAATGGGGATGCGAGGTTTTCCCGACCAATTCGCTGGCTAGTAGCTTTGTTAGATGAGACGGTGCTGCCTCTAGAATTAGTGAATGGTTCTAAAACGATCCAGAGCGATCGCATTTCTCAAGGTCATCGTGTCTTGCATCCTGAGCCTGTGACAATTGCCCAAGCGACTGATTATGTTACCACCCTCAAATCTGCCTATGTCACCGTTGACTCAGAAGAACGAGCAAATGTTATTAGAAAGCAAGTAGAGGCAGTAGTAGAGAATTTAGGCGGGTATACACTAATTTACCCCGATTTATTAGAAGAAGTAACCAACCTTGTAGAACATCCTTCCGCAGTTGTTGGAAAATTTGAACCAGAATTTTTAGAATTACCGACTGAAGTAATTACTGAAGTCATGGTTACTCATCAGCGTTATTTTCCTATATTCAAACCAGGTAGTTTTGAGCAAGAATTATTGCCTAATTTCATCACCATTTCTAACGGTGATCCCCATAAATCAGATATTGTTGCTGTCGGGAATGAAAGGGTAATTCGTGCCAGATTAGCTGATGGGAGATTTTTCTATGAAGCTGATTTAACTAAGCCAATAGATAGCTTTTTACCCCAGTTAGAAAAAGTCACTTTTCAAGAAGAATTGGGTTCGTTGCGTGCCAAGGTAGATAGAGTAGTCAAGATTGCCGAGCGAATAACCAGCCAATTAAAATTAGAAGAAGACCAAAGCCAAAGAATCCAACGCGCTGCTTTATTATGTAAAGCCGATTTGGTTACCCAAATGGTGTATGAATTCCCTGAATTACAAGGGATAATGGGAGAAAAATATGCCTTAGCCAGTGGTGAAGATGCCGAAGTAGCAAAGGCAATTTTTCAACATTATTTGCCAACGGGAGCCGGTGATATTTTACCCGA
Source organism: Nostoc sp. (assembly GCF_036917395.1). Lineage (GTDB taxonomy): Bacteria > Cyanobacteriota > Cyanobacteriia > Cyanobacteriales > Nostocaceae > Nostoc. The sequence goes on along the minus strand of NZ_JBALDI010000085.1, from coordinate 63,496 downwards.
AACACTCACGGGTCAAATTGTCGGTTTGGCAGATAGATTAGATACTTTAGTGAGTATCTTTGGTTTAGGTTTAATTCCCTCTGGCTCGTCTGATCCCTTCGCCTTGCGCCGGGCTGCCAATGCTGTAGTTAAAATTACTTGGTTTTATAATTTGCCGATAAATTTAGAGAGTTTATTGGAGCAGATAGCAACAGATTTTGCAGCAAAATATCATAAAAATCAGGCATCATTAACCACAGCATTACAAGAGTTTTTCTTACAACGCATCCGCACTTTATTACAAGAAGAAAAACAAATTGATTACGACTTAGTAAATGCTGTTCTGGGTGACAATGATCCAGAATACACAGAACGGACGTTAAAGGATTTATTGGATGTACGCGATCGCGCCTTATATCTACAACAAATCCGCAACGACAGTACCTTAGATAACATCTACGAAACCGTTAACCGTTCCACACGATTAGCCGCGCAAGGTGATTTGGATACAAAACAGCTAGAACCGACAGCCGTAGTTCGTCAAGAATTATTCCAAAAGCCCTCTGAGATAGCTTTGTATAATGCCTTAATCGATTCAGTACCCCAAACTCAAGCAGCACAGCAGACACGAAATTATCAACTGTTAGTAGCAGCATTAACAAAAATTGCTCCGACAGTTAGTAACTTCTTTGATGGCCCGGATAGCGTTCTAGTTATGGATTCCGATCCAGAAGTGAAGCGGAATCGATTACATCTGCTGGGACTAGTTCGCAATCATGCCCGTGTTCTAGCTGATTTTGGTGCGATCGTCAAAAATCTGTAGCGTAGGTCAACAAAAAGTTGTGTAATTTTTGCCGATAGACGCTACTATAGGGAGTGCTTAACCAGGGACTCTGCTGCAATCTATGCCTAGAGCTACTGTAATTGGATTAGGAAAGTCCGGTGTTGCTGCGGCAAGATTGTTGAAACGGGAAGGTTGGGAGGTAGAGCTAAGTGATGGCAACACCTCCGAAACCCTCCTACAACAACAACAACAACTTGCTGCCGAGCAAATAACCGTTAAACTAGGCCAATCCCTAGAATTGAATGGTGCTAATTTACCCCAATTAATAGTCGTTAGTCCTGGTGTGCCTTGGGATATTCCCGTATTAATTAAGGCACGCCAATTAGGTATTGAAACCATTGGGGAAATGGAACTCGCTTGGCGAAATTTGCGCTCGCTACCTTGGGTAGGAATTACTGGCACTAATGGGAAAACTACTACCACAGCTTTAATTGCTGCCATTTTCCAAGCAGCAGAATTAGATGCGCCCGCCTGCGGTAACATTGGCTACGCCGCTTGTGAAGTTGCCCTATCTTGCAGGACAGGGACAGAAACTCCAATCCAAAATCAAAGTTGCGCTGGAAGCGCACCAAAGGTGCGACCTAAAATCCAAAATTGTATTGATTGGGTGATTGCGGAAATTAGCAGCTATCAAGTAGAATCTTCCAGTTCTCTTGCACCACGTATCGGTGTTTGGACAACTTTCACGCCGGATCATCTTAGTCGCCATCAGACTTTAGAGAACTATTACAACATCAAAGCCAAGTTATTACGCCAGTCGGAGTTGCAAGTATTTAATGGCGATGATGCCTACTTGAGCAAGTTAGGTTTAAGTGCTTGGCCTAATGCCTATTGGACAAGTGTGAAAGGAAAAAATTTCCTGATTAGCGAAAAAGGCTTTTACATCGAAGACGACTGGGTTGTGGAAAAGTTGAGTGCAACCTCTGCACCAGAACCGATTGTGAAAGTATCCACTTTGCGAATGGTAGGAGAACATAATCAGCAAAATCTGTTGATGGCAGTAGCAACGGCAAGATTAGCGGGAATTAATCGTGATGCGATCGCACGTGCTATTGTTGAATTCCCCGGTGTTGCTCATCGTTTGGAGCATATCTGCACTTGGGAAGGTATTGATTTCATTAACGATAGCAAAGCCACTAACTATGATGCTGCGGAAGTTGGTTTAGCATCCGTGAAAAGTCCAGTGATTTTAATTGCTGGTGGAGAAGCTAAAGCAGGTGATGATACTGGCTGGCTAGCACAAATTCAAACTAAAGCTGCTGTTGTTTTATTGATTGGCTCTGCTGCACCCACATTTGCCCAACGCCTCCAACAAGTGGGGTATTATTCTTACCATATTGTGGAAACTATGGAAAGGGCAGTTCCTAGAGCGGCGGAATTAGCTAAGGAGTATGAAGCGCGTGTGGTGTTGCTATCTCCAGCTTGCGCGAGTTTCGACCAGTACCCGAATTTTGAGGTGCGGGGCGATCGTTTCCGTCAATTGTGCCTTGATTGGGCGCAAGCAGAGAAGCTTCAATACAACTCGATTCTTTCATCTCCCCTGCCTAATTCATTCAGTGTCTAGCTGCAAGCTAGACACTGAATGAATTATGTAAAATCATTAACAATTTTTGTATTTGGTAGTAAATAACTATATTCTAACTAGCAGATATTAACAAAGTTGGGGGGATAATCCCCCTGGCTCTACAGGCAGCACTTTTTGATCCCCAATTAAAATCACCGTTACAAAATGTAATTGTGTTAGCGACGTAAGAGCGTCATTGCGAATTCGTTTAATACTAGACATTTGGTGAAAAAGAATGTAGAGATGTTCCATGTAACGACTCTACAAAGATTCTGCCTGACGCATATTTAATTTCTGGAGATGTCTACTGTGTAGTAAGGAGAGATTTATGAAATTAAAAATGGTTACAGCTTGGCAATATGCAAAGAAAATTTTTGTTTTCCCAAGAAGTATTATATTTTTTGGGTTGGCACTTTTGTTAATTTTAGGTTTTAGTACGTCCCTAAACTTCATACCATTGGCTCAACCTGCCACAGCTCAAGTTGCTCCACTCTCAACCACTATTCCACGTTATGTCGTAACCGCTGAATTTGGTAGAGATAGAGGAGGTAGCGATTACACACATTTTCCGACTTCAGCATCCGCTTCAGATTGCCAGCAGTTTTGTATTAATGATAATAGGTGTAGTGCTTATACCTATGTTCGACCAGGAGTACAAGGTACTAGTGCTGTTTGTTATTTAAAATCTGTAGCACCAGCATCAACACCAAATAGCTGCTGTGTATCCGGTGTGAAATTGTAAGCGAAAAGTGCGGTGCAAACTTCTGCCACAGTGTATTAAGAGGATTGTTTAGTGCTAATTGAGTGATTTTCTATAATCATGTTTTGATGTAGTTTGCAACTTCAGCCTCATGAGCGATGCTTGTAGGTTTAGGAATAGGTAAACCATCTTCTAGCATTCCTTCTAGATGAAATTCAATAGCTTCTGCAATCATTTGCTTGACTTCTTCTAAAGTTTCACCCACAGCGACACAACCTGGCAAATCAGGGACATAAGCGCCGTAGCTAGTTTCTCCCTTTTCAATCACAACTGTATAACGCATCAGTCTTCCTCCAATTGAGCTTGTCTCCAGATATTTTTAAGAGTACCAATTGGCACATCCACATTTGGCTTACCAGACACTGTTACAGTACTGGATTTATCTGGATGTTTGAACTGTCGATGACTACCTTTGGTTCTAGCAAGATACCAAGCATCAGCTTATAGTCGTTTAATGACTTCGCGTACTTTCATGCTAATACTTATCTGTAGAGTCTAAATTTCTGTTACAGATATCGCTAATTGAGAAATCCAAAGTCAATCAGATTTCCTATTTTTGGGAAATTTCCTCATATGGGGAATATTTTATCGGGTGCGTTAACGAAGTGTAACGCACCTTTCTACTGGAAACGCAGCCCAATCAAACCGTTGGGGCAGTTGAGTTTTTAGCAATGCCTGTGATAGTTTAGAAATAAATTGGCTCGAAAACGCTTCAAGGTAAGTCGCCAGCGTTAAAACTTTGCTGTAAAAATAGCAAGGTTATTATTTATGTCTAGCGACCTCGTAGCGCATGAAGACTTGAAAGTCCAAAATATGGTCAGCTAGACGCAGTTTTGTCAAAAAAGATACTTTTGCAAGCAGCATGTTGATTTTTTATCTCTCTTCACAATCTCCAGATTGCTAAAGTGAATAATCAAGCTTTTCCAGAGTTACATCATCTCTCTCACAGATAAAATTTATATATGAACGCTACACAAGAAAAACTAAAAGTTCAGCTTGAACAGGCAATAGTTACGGCTTTTGGCGCTGACTTCGCTGGAGTAGATCCAATTTTGGTTTCTGCTAGCAATCCTAAATTTGGTGATTATCAGGCGAATGTGGCTTTATCCCTGAGTAAAAAGTTAGGATTGCAACCAAGAGCGATCGCACAAGCGATCGTTGAGAAACTAGATGTATCCGAAATCTGCGAACCGCCAGAAATCGCTGGGCCAGGATTTATCAATCTAAAACTGAAAACGGTATACTTAGAAGCCCAACTCAATGCGATTCAAACTGATCCCCGGTTGGGAGTCCCAGCTGCAAAAACGCCCAAGCGGGAAATTGTGGATTTTTCTAGTCCAAACATTGCCAAAGAAATGCATGTTGGACACTTGCGTTCTACAATTATTGGTGATTCTATCGCCCGGATTTTAGAATTTCAAGGACACGATGTCTTGCGGTTAAATCATGTGGGTGATTGGGGTACACAGTTTGGCATGTTAATCGCCTATCTCCGGGAAGTCTACCCAGACGCGCTTACCACCGCTAATGCTTTAGATATTGGTGATTTAGTCACTTTTTACCGCAAAGCCAAACTACGGTTTGATACAGATGCAGCTTTTCAAGAAACGGCACGGCAAGAAGTTGTTAGATTACAAGCAGGTGCAGAAGATACACTCCATGCTTGGAAATTGCTGTGCGAACAGTCGCGGCGGGAATTTCAAATAATTTATGACTTGCTAGATGTTGAGATAATTGAACGGGGTGAATCTTTCTACAACTCCTTACTACCTGGCGTTGTGGAAGATTTAGAAAAATCTGGGTTACTGGTAGAAAATCAAGGGGCAAAATGCGTTTTTCTGGAAGGATTTACAAATAGAGAAGGTGAACCTTTGCCCTTAATTGTGCAGAAATCAGATGGCGGTTATAACTACGCCACAACAGATTTAGCATCCCTCCGCTACCGGATTCAGCAGGATGAAGCAAAACGGATAATTTATGTAACAGATGCTGGACAAGGAAATCACTTTGCCCAATTTTTCCAGGTAGCACGTAAAGCTGGCTGGATTCCCGATGATATGGAATTAGTGCATGTGCCCTTTGGGTTAGTGTTAGGGGAAGATGGTAAGAAAATCAAAACTCGTTTTGGAGACAGTGTACGGTTGCGGGATTTATTAGATGAAGCTGTTTCTCGTGCCCATGCTGACCTAAAAACTAGATTACAAGAAGAAGAACGCCAAGAAACTGAAGAATTCATTAATGAAGTTGCTAAAGTAATTGGGATCAGTGCAGTTAAATATGCAGACTTAAGCCAAAATCGCACCAGTAACTACATTTTCAACTACGACAAAATGCTGGATTTCAAAGGCAATACAGCGCCCTATATGCTGTATGCTTATGCGCGGATTCAGGGGATTAGCCGCAAGGGTGATATTAACTTTGAGGAGTTGGGAAACAATGCTGTCCTGTTGCAGCATGAAACAGAATTAGCGCTGGCAAAATATTTACTTCAACTGGATGAAGTTATTAGTAGTGTAGAGCAAGACTTGCTACCTAATCGTTTATGTGAGTATTTGTACGAACTGAGTAAGAAGTTTAATCAGTTTTATGACCGCAATCAGGGAGTTCAGGTGTTGGATGCACAGGAACCACAGCGAACATCTCGCCTGGTTTTATGTGATTTGACTGCTAAAACCCTGAAGTTGGGACTATCTTTGTTGGGAATTCAGGTATTGGAGAGAATGTAATATATTTATTTTTTTAACGCAAAGGTATGTTGAGGTAACGCAAAAGTACGCAGAGTAAGAGTTAAGTTAAAGCTGATTTTTTCTTTGTGTACTTTGCAGTTGGTTAATTAGAATTGCTGGACTTGGAGGCGATCGCAAATGGTACGGACACCATCAAAAAATATAACTTTGGCAGAGTTTCTAATGTTACCAGAAACGAAGCCCGCTAGTGAATACATCGATGGAAAAATTATTGAGAAACCTATGGCACAGGGAGAACATAGCACTATTCAAGGTGAACTGATTATTTTTATTAATGCTGTCTTGAAACCTCGAAAAGCGGCACGAGCATATCCAGAACTGCGGTGTACATTTGGTGGCAGATCAATTGTCCCGGATGTAGCAGTATTTACTTGGGATAGAATACCTCGAAAAGAAAATGGCAGGGTAGCAAATTTATTTTCAGCAGCTCCCGATTGGACTATTGAGATTCTATCACCTGACCAAAGACAAACGAAAGTTACAAAAAATATTTTACATTGCCTGAATTATGAAACACAAATGGGTTGGCTGATTGATCCAGAAGAACAAACGGTATTTGTGTACATCCGCAATCAACAGCCAATTATGTTGGATGAACTAGAAGCTTTACTCCCTGTGCCAGATTTTGCAAGTGAGTTGAGGCTGACAGTAAAAGATTTATTCGGTTGGTTGTTAGAGTAAATCCAAGCATGTCAAAGCCTGACGAACAGAATAAGCAAATAGACCAAGTGCAACAGATTTTCTGGGTAGGAATCGGTTGTAAACGGGGAACCTCATGGCAATTGATTGATCGGGCAATTGAGCAAGTCTTTCAAGAAAATCAACTTTTTCAAAGTGCGATCGCAGGAATTGCTACTATTGACACTAAAGCTTCAGAAGTTGGCTTAGTACAACTTTGTCGCCTACGCAATTTGCCGCTAAAAACCTTTTCTACGGAAATCCTTCGCTCTGTCTGTGTCCCCAACCCTGCCACAATTACCGACCACAAAGTAGGTACACCTAGCGTAGCAGAGGCAGCTGCTATTCTTGCGGCTGCTCAACTCACATCGTTGACTGTTTTCTCCTTTGCAAGCATAGGAGAATTGCGGGTGAGGTTCTTAGTTCCTAAACGAATTTTCCAGCTACAAGGGCAACCAGGAGCGGTAACCCTAGCTGTTGCCCAAGCTTCAAATATGAGTATTACAATTTACTAATTTTTCTAGTCAGCAACTCTCAATAAATAGTTAATTATGCTAGAAACAATTGCTAGCACAATTGAACCTAACAAAGCAGGTAAAAAGCCCTTAATCTCAAAACCATAACCAGGAGTTAGTCCACTTGCCAGCCAAAGGGTTAAGGCGTTGATTACAAATGTAAATAAACCAAAGGTGAGTAAGGTAATAGGAAATGTCAAAAGACGCAAAATTGGTCTGATAAATGCATTAACTAGCCCGATAACCAGTGCGGCCACAAGGGCTACAACAAAATTATTGACAATAAAGCCATCAACGATTTTAGAAGTGATCAATAACGCCACCGCAGTACCAAGCCAAGTTAATAAAAAGTGTTGCATAAGTTTTTTTAGAGGAATTAGCAGTAAGTTTAATTAATTTGACTATTGCCAGTTGTAATCTCTAACACCATCAAGCGTAGTTGTATCTAGCTCCTAAAGTTGCTGTACTCTCTTATCAGCTCAAAAGCAATGTAATTTTTCAGCGATCGCATAGAGAGATACTTTCAATCAAGATATCTTTATCGTATTGCAGGATGTACCACGAATTAAATTCATCAAAAATAATATGAGTAGCAAAATTCCTACAGAGGTTTCTCGACTGAGAGAAACCTCTGTACCTAAAAGAGGGTATGTAGCACTAACAAGTTCCAAAGTCATTAAGGGAACTAGCAAAATTGCACTCTAGTGGGTAGCAACTTTAATCTCAGCCTAACGTTGTTGGGGCGATCGCCGTAAAAGAACCTCCCACGTAGAGCCACCAACTACACCGTCAGCTTCTAATCCATAGCGCTTTTGTGCTGCTTTGACAGCTACTTCGGTTGTCACGCCAAAGTCTCCATCGGCATCGCCTTTCAAGAAACCAAGCTTTTTCAGTTGTTGTTGTAACTTAACAACTTCAGAACCACGTAACCCTATACGCAAAATTGGCAATCCTTCTGAGGTATATTGAACACCAGGGGTTCGGTTAGTAGTTGTGTTTGACTGAGTTTGAGTAGTTGATGTCGTGCGATTCGGCGTTTTCTGTGTCCTTGAAGTTGTAGCTTTTCTTGGGGTAGCAGGTCTTGGCTCAGGGTTGGTCACAGGTTGTGTTGCAGCTTTTCTTGGGGTAGTAGGTTTTGTAGGGCTAGTCGCAACTTGTGTTACAGCTGGTCTTGGGGGATTGGGACTAGGATTTGCAACGTTGGTGAGTTTGCTAGCCTGGGTTGGAACAGGAAAATTTGTCGCTGAGTTTAATCTTGGCTGGGATGAAGGGACGGTTGATGCTACTACCGATTCCTTAGGGAAAAGTCGTTGCCAAGTGCTGGCATCAACAACACCATCTGGATTCAAGCCAGCTGCTTGTTTAAACCGGGAAACAGCACTGGCGGTATTCTCACTATATGTACCATCTACTGCACCAGAATAAAAACCCAAAAGTTTTAGAGCTGCCTGAAGTTCAGACACACGTTCGCCTTGGCTACCAACTTTAAGGGTAGGGCGGTTGATGCTATCTCCAGGATTTACTTGGGCAATTTTTTGTGGTGCGGCTATCGATACTACAGCCGTTGAGGCAATAAGCAGAGGCGTAGTGGAGAACAAGAGTATTTCAATGGTTGATAAAGATTTAGACCTCTTTGGCCACCAACCCTTTTGCCGTTTTTCCATTCTACAGCGATTTACAGTTGGGTCTAGTAATTTTAAGTAACTCAAAATACTTGCTGTCAGGCTGCTTTGCATGGAATTTACTCCCAGAATATTCTCATGCTAATGGTACAGCCGCTTGGTCTAAAAAACAGCTGCTGCATTTTACGATGTCTCCGACGGGCTACGCCAACGCACATTTTCAGTTAGGCGATCGCTCGATTAATTGCTTCTTCTTGACCAACTAAAGACAAGTAAGGTGATTTTAAATATTTACAAGCTGCGGCGATCGCATCCTTGGCACTCACAGCCGCAATCAATTCTTGGAACTTTGTGTCAAAATCAATTCCTAAGCCCAAAATTTCATACCAGCCGTATATCTGAGCAATTTGCCCGTTCGTTTGTTTACCCAAGGCGTACTGCCCCAATATCTTATTTTTAGCAGCTTGGAGTGCGCTTTCGGATACTTCATCGCTAGACAATAAATCTACTTCTGTCCGCAGTCCCTCTAGGGCAATGCTGGTATTTTCCGGTGCTGTACCCATGTAAACCACAAAGGAGGCTGGAAATAGCCTTGTGGAGTAAAAGGCGGATACTTCGTAAGCTAAACCGCGTTTTTCCCGCAATTCGACAAACAAGCGACTAGAAAGCCCATTTCCCAGGTAGGTACACAGCAACTTCAGTGGGGCGTAGTCAACAGAACTCACTGATGTTCCCAAATAACCAAGCATCACGATTGATTGTTGTGTCTGTACTGGCTTCAGCCTTACCTGTGGTTCCACCCTAATCTCAGGTAAATTCAGTATTGGCAGTGCTTGGGCTGGCGCTTGCCAATCACCAAAGACTTCTTCTACCAATGCCACTGCATCTGTGGGTGTGACTCTACCAGCAATACTAATTACTACATTCTCTGGACGGAAATAAGTTTGGTGATACTCCACTAAATCCGCACGAGTTAAGCGGCTCATTGTGGTTTCATCTCCCAGCACTGACATAGCATAAGGATGATTTTGGTACATTACCTGCCGCATTTGTTCAAAGGCGACATTGAACGGTTGCTCTTTTTGGGAACGAATATCCTGGAGTGCTAAACGCCGTTCTAGTTCTACTTGAGTTTCGGGAAAAGTAGGCGATCGCAAAATCCGCCCTGCCAATGTTAAAATTTCCCCAAAATCAGATGTTACCGTCTTGAAAGATAGCAAAAAATAATCAGTACTGGCATCTGCACTCAAACTCGCCCCTACAGACTCGACAATTTCGGCAATTTCCAAACTAGAAAGACCATCGCATCCCTTTGTCATCACTGCTGAGAGTAAATGTGCCAACCCTGCTTGCTCCCGATTTTCGTGACAACTACCGGCCCGCACAAAGATTCGCGCCGCAATGATGTCCGCAGCAGGGTTTTCTGCCACCAGCACGACAATGCCATTGTTCAATATGGTGCGATGGATAGGCGATTTTTGCAGCAAGGTTGTCATTTGTCCTTTGTCCTTTGTCATTTGTTAATAGTTAATATTTATTACTCATTCGCAAATGACTAATAAATAAATATTAACTAACAGGGTTTAAGTACAGTAACCGCATAATTCTGCGGCGAGAGATATTGTTTAGCTAATTTTTGCAATTCTTGGGCATCAAAAGACTGAATCTGCTGGGGATATGTCACAGCTAATTCAGCTTGGGCGATGGTATTGTAATACCCATAAAGCCCTGTAAGCTGATTTGGCGTTTCAGTAGAAAACGCATACTCATTACACAGCAGCCTGCGTGTGCGGACAAGTTCCTGTTCACTAATTCCTCTAGTCTGCAAATCATCCAAATGAGCGCAAATTAAAGACTCAACTTCCTCCAGATTTTCTGGTTCTAACCAGGCAGTAATTGTAAATAAACTTGATTCCCGTTGTAAAGAAAAACTACTGCAAATTCCTTGTACTAATTGTAAATCTTCTCGCAAATCGCGCACTAAACGCGAAGTTCGCCCTTCTGCCAATAACACCGACAACAAATCTAAACCGTAGCTAGTGCGGATTTCCTCTACTCCGGGTACCAGCCACGCCATTAACAATCGCGCTTGCTCTATGCGTGGTAAACACAGTTCTTGACGGTGAATTCCTGTGATCACTGGCTTTGCTACTTTCTCAAACTGCGGACAATTAGAGCGTTCGGCAAAATCAGCAAATGAACGATTTACCATTTCCCAAGCTGGTTGCTGGGCTATACCCCCAGCAATTACTACTGTCATGTTTTCTGGCTGATAGTGGGCGCGGTGAAAACAGCGCATTGCTTCTGGTGACTGCTGCATCAGTTCTTGCTCAGTACCCAGTATCGAACGTCCGTAAGGGTGATCCGGGTAGATGCTTTGAATCAGAGTTTGGAATCCTATCCAGTCGGAATCGTCATGACAAGAGCGAATTTCCTCTAGCACCACGTCCCGTTCGCGGCTAAATTCATCTTCTGGAATTGCCGCATTGAGTAGTAGTTCTCCCAAGTAGGGCAGAGTATCTTTTAAATAAGGGACAGCTGTAGTGAGTGAATAATGAGCATAATCATAGCTTGTCGCCGCATTACTCACACCACCCCGGTTTTCAACGTTGTAATCGAACATTCCAGGAGGTAGCGTTGCCGTACCTTTAAAAATCATGTGTTCTAAAAAGTGCGCCATGCCAAACCACGGTTCTGGCTCTAGGCTGGCTCCAGCCCGCACCCAAACATCCGCTACTACTACAGGGGTAGTAGGAATCTGTTGATGAATAAACGTTAAACCACTGTCTAGTCGGAAGACCGAGGCAGGAAATAAGGTATTAGTTAGTTGTTTTAACAATTTTTTGTAGCTTTAACCACAATTTAATGCAATTGTGTCATTTTAACTCTGAACGATACCTGATTTAGAATCAAGTTATACAGATTTTATAGAATTATGCGATCGCTGTTCTCCATACTACCGAGAAATTGGAAGCGTTATCCATTAAGAGGAAAATAGTTTTACTCTACTCCTGTCCCAAAGAAGGATTAATTCTTTTTGCCATCTCAAAATAAGCGAACATACAGCTACAGGTTTCTACTTCTTTAAATTAGAGTAGTAGCCATTAAGATACTGGAATCTCAATGACAAATTCTGTTCCTTTGCCAAGCACAGAATTGCAACTCAACCGCCCATCATGGGTTTCCTCAACAATTTGACGAGCGATCGCTAATCCCAATCCTGTTCCTTTCCCAACCTCTTTAGTTGTAAACAGGTGGTCAAACATCCGCGCTTTAATCTCCTCTGGTATCCCCAGACCGTTATCTTTGATGCGAATTGTTACCGTGCGTTGGTCACTGGATACTTCGGTGTGAATCAGTATTTGCTGATGATTGGCTTGTGCTTGGGCAAAAGAAAGTCCTTCAATGGATGTATCTAAGGCATCAATTGCATTAGCGAGGATATTCATAAATACTTGATTTAGCTGTCCTAAAAAGCACTGGACAAGCGGTAAATTACCGTATTCAGTTATGACTTCAATCGCTGGACGTTTTTCGTAAGCTTTGAGGCGATACTTCAAAATCAACAGGGTACTCTCAATCCCTTCATGGAGGTTGCAAGCGACTTTTTCGGCTGTATCGGCTCTGGAGAAGGTGCAAAGACTGATGCTAATGTCTTTAATCCGATCGCTTGCCACCTTCATCGAGCCTACGAGCTTTGGTAAGTCCTCAGTCAAGAATTCTAGGTCAATTTCTTCGCGATGCTCAATGACTGCGATCGCAGGAGTAGGATGATGTTGTTGATAGTATTGGATATGGGCAAGTAAGTCTTGAGTATACTCTTGGGCATTGTTGAGGCTGCCTTGGAGAAATCCAATGGGATTATTAATTTCATGTGCCACACCTGCAACTAAATTGCCCAAGGTTGCCATTTTTTCATTTTGCACCATTTGTAGTTGGGCTTGCTTGAGTTCTTGTAGCGATCGCTCTAACTGTTGTCCATAATTCTGGGATTCTTGATAAAGACGAGCATTTTCTAGAGAGATGGCTGCTTGGGCGCATAGCAGTTGGATAACTTCAGTGCGATCGCTTGTAAATGCGCCAATCGTCAACTTATTTTCTAAATATAGTAACCCGATTAATTGGCCATGATGCAAAATCGGCGTACACAACACACTTTTGGGTTGTTGCTGCATGAAATATTGATCGGTAATAAAATCGTTTTTTGCTGTTGCATCATTCAGCACAACAGTTTTTAAGCTGTGTTTGACATAGTTTATTAATGTGATCGGAATGGTTTGGCTGCTTGAGAATGGTATAGATACCAAAGTCACCCCTTCATTGATGGTAGCTACGGCTTTAACCACTAAGTTATTCTGTTGGAGTACAAGTAGGGCAGCTTTTTTCGCTCCAGCATTTTCCATCACCACTTGCAATAGGGTAGTGAGCAATTGCTCTAATTGAATTTCACTGGAGAGAACTTGTGAGACTTTAAAAATGGTGGCAAAATCGAGAGCTTCAGAAATACTGCTGCTAGAAAGGTTTGTGTGGATGGTTTGATGTAGGAATGATGAGCCATCTATGGTTGAACTCAGTTGAAAGCGATGATCCTGCCCTTGTAAGATGGGAGCCAAGAGTTGGGGATAGCGTTTTTCTAAGTCTTCAGTTTTGGCTTTAGCACCCCAGCGGGCATAACAGTAATAAGCTTCTTGCATATAAACTTGGGCGATTTTTTCTTTGCCCCAGTCGAGGTAGAACTTGGCAGCTAGTTCATTGCTCAGGGCTTCTTCTTGGATGTATTCGTTTTCTTTAGCAAGAGAAATGGCGCGATCGTATAGTTCCATCGCTGCCATCTTTTCGCCTAAAACCCGATGGCGTTCTGCTTCTACCAAATCAAATTTGTGCTGGAAATTCATCGGTGCAAATTTGGCTTGAAACTGCAATTTTTCCTGGTTTTCGCCAACCTTCAAGAGTAATTGCTTTTGTTGAGACGGTTCAGCCGTTGGATAGACAGCAAGCCGAGATAAACAATCGTAGTAGTAGAAGACAGGCACAGATAGCATTCCTACCACACCGTTGAGGTATTGCTCTCCCAGATTTGCATTTTCAACTGCCGCAGGAAATTTCTCAAATAGATAACTGAGTATTAACTTACTTAGGAAAATTATATGAAGTGTAAATTCGTCGTTTTCTTTGAGAAGCGCAGATAATAGTTGTTCTTCTTGACAATCTTCACCAATGAGGCACTCTGGATTATTGCTATATTCGGTTAGATTTTTAATGCTTTGACAGACTATACTCGACCAATTTAATAAGCGCTGATTTTTGGCAAAATTAGACTCATAGGCTTTGATATCTGCTAGCAATATTTCCAAAAATTCTGTGCCACTTAAATAGACATAGAAGAACTTGAAAATCATCGATATAAGCACATGAAAAAAATCGCCTGTCTCTAATCCAATATTATGGGATTCCTGTAATAAACTAATTGAGGTGCGAACATGTTGTTTATTACATTGATTCAATGCAGCCACCTTAAATATAGTCATGCTTTGAACAGATTTTGCTTGAAATCTATCTACAAGCATTAAAGCTAGCTTACCAAATTCGTAGCCTGACTCCAGTTGGTTAGAAGCATTAAGTACAATTCCAAAATCTGCATAACCTGGTGCAGAAAGTGGTGCATTGCCGTATTTAAGAGATAAATTCACTTCCTCGCAAGCAAAAATTGGAAACAGATACGAGCAATCTTGGTAGATGGCGGGAGCAATGCTAGCCATAATTCGCAAAGCAACCAAAGCTTCGGTATCATCCATCAATGGCAAATTAACTAAGCCTTTAATACTTCTGCCTGCCAATCTGGAGAGCGTGTTTAATACATATTGCTGAATGTCTGAAGGTGTTACTGATTCAGGTAATGTTACCCCAAGTTGAGCGAGAAGTTCACGCCCAGTTGCGATCGCTTTGAATGGTTGATGCCGCACCTGATCAGCTTGGAGTTGAACTTCATAAACTTTTATTCTATCCAGTAAGGTGGTTGTTTGTTGGATGACAACCTGGATAAGAGATTCCATCTGCTCAAATTCATTGTTGAGAAAGGCAGCTTCGGCGGCTTCTTCGTGTAAATTTAGAGTCAGATCGTAGGCAATTTCCCAACTATTAATCATCAACAACTGCATTCCATAATTGAGGTAATGAATTGCTGCACCATAAGCAGTAGCTTCTTTCGCTTTTCGACCGGCATTCAAATTTAACTGAGCTAATTGTTGACGTTCAGTTGGCTGGCTGATTAACGCTATTCCAGAATTTAACTGACTGACAATCTCAAAAAGTCGCTCCTCTTGCTGAGACTCAGAGGTATTTTGCAAGAGTAATTGACCAATTTGAAGATGAGTCAATTGTTTCTGTTCATCTGGAATCAGTGAATAGGCAGCTTGTTGAACGCGATCATGTAAAAATTTGTAGATAGGGATTTGGAAATTATAATTGAAGGGGTTGGAGTCAGAATTATGCCCACTATCTTGAAAGAATTTATAAACTTCACTAGTAGGTAAAACTAACCCTTCTTGCAAAGCTTTCCATAAAGATGCAGCGGTTTCGGTTTCAGATTGTTCAGAAACAATTGCTAAGGTTAGCAAATCAAACTGGTTGCCAATGCACGCAGCTAATTTCAACACATTTTGCGTTTCAGGTGGCAACTTCTGCAATTGTAACGCTACGAACTCTACCACATCATCGGTGAGAGCAAGTGCCTTTACAGCAGCAATATCACATTGCCAATACCTTTGCTCAAAATTAAAAGTAATCAATCTATCTTCATACAATGCTTTAAGGAATTGCGTTGCAAAGAATGGATTACCCTGAGTTTTTTGATAGACGAGTTGCGTTAAAGGTTGGGCAATTTTGCCTGAACAACTCAAGGTATCAACTACCAATTGATTTAAACTGGCTTGAGTTAACGGAGCTAAAGTAATGCTGTGAATTGTGGCATTGGCTTTGCGAATATCCGCTAAAGTTAACATCAATGGATGCGCGGTAGAGACTTCATTATCTCGATAAGCTCCAATTAAAAGTAAAGACCCACTTCCTGACTCACTCATCAACAACTGCATCAATTTGAGTGATGCAGAATCAGCCCACTGCAAATCATCCAGGAAAATTACTAATGGATGTTCTTTTGTAGTGAATACCTGAATAAAGTTTTGGAAGAGTAAATTGAAGCGATTCTGGGCTGCACTTGGTAAAAGTTCTGTTGCAGGTAGTTGTTGACCAATAATTTGTTCTAGTTCGGGAATTACCTCAAGAATAACTTGCCCCTGATCACCCAGCACTTGTAAAATTTTATTTTTCAAACTTGACAATTGGACATCACTTTGGTTAAGCAATTGCCCCATGAAGTCTCGAAATGCCTGCACAAAAGCTGAGAAGGGAATATTACGATTAAATTGGTCAAATTTGCCTTTAATGAAGTAGCCCCGCTGCCGGACAATGGGTTTGTGAACCTCGTTAACCAAAACAGTTTTACCAATACCAGAAAAACCAGCTATTAACATTAGTTCCGTCTGATTGTTGGTAACGCGGTCAAAAGCTTTTAGCAGAGTTTCAACTTCATGCTCACGACCATAGAGTTTTTCTGGGATAATGAAGCGATCGCATACATCCCGTTGGGCAATTGGGAAACTTGCAATTTTCCCTGTTTCCTTAAATTGAGCTAAACAATTTTCTAAATCATATTTAAGCCCGAATGCACTCTGATAGCGGTCTTCGGCATTTTTCGCCATCAATTTCATCACAATATCTGAAATCACTTGCGGAATTTCTTCTTCTCCCCTGCCTCTTAATTGTTCTGGTTTTTTTGCAATATGACAATGTACTAATTCCATCGGATCGTGCGATTTAAAAGGTAATTGACCTGTTAGTAATTCGTAAAAAGTTACGCCTAGAGAATAAAAATCAGTCCGGTAGTCAATTCCCCGATTCATTCGTCCAGTTTGCTCTGGAGACAAATAAGCGAGTGTCCCTTCTAACACATTAAAACTCATCAAGATTTGAGTTTCCCGTGGTAACAGAGATGCAATACTAAAGTCAATTAACTTAACTTCTTTAGTTTCTGGATTAATTAAAACATTGGCAGGTTTAATATCTTTGTGAATGATCCGATTACGAATTAGAATATCTAATGCATTACACAAAGCGATCGCTAAAAGTAAAAACTCAATTAGAGCTTGTGATGTTCCCCCCATGCCCCCATTCTCTCCTCTGGCTTGCCACTGGTTGAGAGAAATTCCCCCAAAGTCTTCCATCACTAACGCATAGCCATTCTGATAGGGTTCCAAGCTGTAGGTTTGGATGATTCCAGGTAGATTTAAATTTTTGGCGATGGTGAATTGATTACGAAACTGTACCAATTCACTGAAGCTGGGATAAACAGTTTTCATCAGCTTAATCACCACAGATTTTTGGTCAGTTTCGCGATCAGCGCGATAAACTAAGGTTCGAGAACCGTTGTAGAGTTCTTTGCTAATGTGATATCCGGGAATGCTGATCATACGGCTTAATCCTTGAGACCTCAGTATCTAGGTTTCCCAAAAATATGGCAATATTTACTGTCAGTTCGCTCATGAAATGACAAAAGTAATACTAATTTAAATAATTAAAGCTCCCAAATTCTAATTGACTTTGGGAGCTAATAATTTTAAGTTCACCGCGACGCCGTTTTACCTAAGTTTATGACCTGGGTTTATCCAGGTGGGAACCTAAATTCCTCGTTTAAAGTTTCCGGGTACATGCCCGGTCTACTGCCACGAGAACAGTTGACTCCCTTGTCATTAAAGGCATAGATCAAAAAACTTGATGGCAGTCACCAACGTCGTAGTGCAACTCACTCATTATAGCTTTCAAAAAGATGTTGTGTGTCAACATCGAAATTTTCTGGTCAATTTATCTGGGATACCAGATAGATTCTATGGTGTGGGCGATGCGGTTGGCGATCGCAGTTGCCGATTCTCTATTTTGCTTATCCAGCAAAACGGTGACATGTCCTAACTTTCGCCCAGGACGTGATTCTGTCTTCCCATACCAATGAAGGTGCGCCTGGGGAATCTCCGCTATTTGTTGACGCTGGCTTTGGTAGTCGCTGTGAGAATTTTCATACCCCAGTAAATTCACCATCACAGCGCCAGCACACTGCAAAGCCGGATTTCCCAAAGGTAAACCACAAATGGCTCGAAGGTGCTGCTCAAACTGCGAAGTTTCGCAGGCGTCAATAGAAAAATGTCCAGAATTGTGGGTACGGGGCGCAATTTCATTTACCAGGATTTTGCCATCAGTGGTGAGAAATAGCTCAATTCCAAAAATTCCCACTACTTCTAGGCTATTTAATAGAGTATGTGCGATCGCTTGGATTTCTACTACTTGATTGGGCATAATCTCGGCTGGCGCAATCACCCGCCGACACACTTGTTGTTCTTGTTGGGTTTCTACCACTGGATAAGTGACAATTTCTCCCTCCACAGAACGAGCTGCAATTACTGCTAGTTCTCTATCAAAAGGGATAAATTCTTCTAACAAGAAAAGTGGTTGATTTAAAGTTTTTGTTGTGGTTTCATGACTTAGCTTTTGTTCTAAAATAGCAAAATCTGGAATTATGAAAGTACCCTGACCGTCATAACCGTGGCGTCGGGATTTGAGGACTGCTGGAAAACCCAGATATTCTATTTTCGATTTGAGATTTTCCACCTCGTTAAGGGCGAAAAATTGAGGAACTGGCAATCCCAAATCGCTTAAATAGCAGCGTTGATGATATTTATCTAAAAGAGGAGCCAAAGCTTCTAATCTAGGACGGAAACAAACACCTTGCTGTGCTAAAAGAGATAAAGCTTGCAGGTTAACAAATTCGTTTTCAAAGGTGATAATATCGCATTTTTGAGCTAATATCTCTGTCGCACTTGCGTCATCTACTGGGGCGAAAACAGTTTCCTGGGCAATGGACACGGCCGGGTCATCTTCACTAGGAGTTTGTATTACTAATTCTACTCCTAGCTTCTGTGCTGCATCCGCCATCATCCAGGCAAGTTGTCCGCCACCAATTACACCAACACGTTTCATTGACATCCTAGAGAATCACGAGTTTGCACGCCTGTTTTGGAATTCACACCACTGGCTTTACCGCACAATTCTTTGATTTGTGCCCTATCCAAAATTGCATCAGTAAAATCTGCACCGTCTATATTCACATCATCAAAGATGGCACGCAGCAAAAGAGCTTCTTTGAAAACTGCATCGCTCAAATCTGCCTTTGTCAAGTTTACCTGATCAACCATTGCATTAGTTAAATCCGCTCCGTGGAGATTTGCTTTTGTCATCACCGAAGCGCTCATGACTGCTCCCCGCAAGTCAGCGTTTGCAAAGTTAGCCAGTTCCATATTGGCGTTAGAAAACTCCGCAGCTTGCAAACTGTCACCAGAAAAATTACGTCTTGATAACTCTGCATTGCTAAATGACAGTGGATGAGTCCAATCTACCGCCAGTGCGGGATCAGCCACGCACCATATAATAATTCCTAGAAGGAACGCCAACCCTTGCCGCCAAAACATATCGAGAGCCAATTTGGTGTCTAATCGCTGCATTTAATTACCGCATTTGAATATTAGCAAGATATGAGTCATCCTAATTGAGACTCACAGCCTTGCTACTGGACTTGGGGGATGTGTATTTCCCTTGCTTAAT
Source organism: Nostoc sp. (assembly GCF_036917395.1). GTDB lineage: Bacteria > Cyanobacteriota > Cyanobacteriia > Cyanobacteriales > Nostocaceae > Nostoc. Next base: position 44,080 of record NZ_JBALDI010000085.1, on the reverse strand, counting down.
ATTTTGTAACGCAAAAAGGACATAGGCATAGCCCATCGTAGACATCGCTGCTCACCTTGAGCAAAATTATCCCTGGCACTCAATATATCAAGAAAGTTATTACTAAATACTGATGTGAATGACTAAATAGCAGTTGCTTTTCACACCAGGTAAGTTTGAGCATAACCTATCTCTGTTGCTTAAGGTAAAAATTGAAATTCCTAATTCTAAAGGAATGGTTTAGCTCTAGAAAGCGATGTCTAGGAGGGACTATGCCTACACTCGTTGATTTGTTCACAGTTCTTCATTTTTAGATTTTAATTTTAGGATATAAAGAGTTTTATTAAGCAGTAATACTTACAAACTTGTTTATAATTCTTAACTTTCAACTTTTCAAGTAAAGTTTATTGTCTTTTAAAGTAAACAAACCCTATTGACTGCTAATCTTTTAATTAATGAAAGCAGGGTTTGAGGCTAATTATATGTGTCTCAACTGCTTAACAAAGCTTAAAAATTGGATAATTAGCGTTAATTTTATAGCAATTAATTAGTTATTCAGGAATCTCTAAGAGTTTATCTTCACCAAGTACACAATTTCCACAAACCGAACTCCGAAACCCGATGATGAATCATTACTCACTTCAATGGATTGAGGCATGGTGCCAAGAAAATGGCTGGACAGATTTATTTGTCGAGCGACGTAACAACTTCTGGGCTTTCCCTCCGGGTGGGGTAATGCCAGAACCAATCCCAGTTCATGTTCTCAGATTAATTAAAGCCGAAAAAGGACTGACTTTTGAAGAACGATTGTGGTCGATGTCCGCAGTAATTGGCACAATCCTAGCTGTTCTTTTTACCTTTTGGTTTCAGTCGCCGATGCCATTAGTTTTAGCTTTCGCCTTTAACGCCGTTACGGTGGCTCAATTTGAACTTGAAGATGCCTAAATTCTTATTTTGGGCTTTGCTATTAAAAACTGCTCTTGTCTACTTTCAGCAAAAGCAGTTTTTAATTTTAGGTAAACAGAGGAAATTATCACAGTTTCAGCTAAAGATTATTAGTTAATATTTATCGATTGACTAAGGCATTTCAGTACATACTTGACCAATGCAGCTTCTAAAATTCTGATTCTTTGTTAGCGCACAAATGCATAGCAGTAGCGTTAGCGAGTACGAGCATCACCCAAAGGGCTTGCTGTTAGGCATCGCAGCAGAAAACCCCATCAACAAGCATTAAAAAAATTTTGTTCGTTGGCTGCTCACGTAGTATTAGCATTTGACAAGCACATTAGTCACATTGCTGCGAAACTGCACCATCGCTTCACTCGCACCAAAATGTGTTGCAATCTGAGGTAACAGCATCTTTCGTTGTGTTGCCCATAATAAACCACGTTTGGGAATTTGAAGGCATCCCCCCAAATAAGTTGCTTCATCTTCGTTGTTTTGTTTACGTTTTGGTAGTCCGGTTACAGGATCAAAGCCAACAGGGTGATGATCCAGCAACACATGAGCTATTTCATGCATCAGATTTGATTCATACCGTGCAGGTGCATGACGGGGGTTGTATACAATCCAGAGGGGGCGATCGCTTATAATCGCTCCTGACTACCCATCGCTAGCAAGTAATACTGCTACTTGCTCTGCCTCTAAATTTGGAAGCTGATCGGGCGTAAAAAGTGTTGCCCCTAACTTGGCTGCTAGAGTGTCTGCGGGTAACGGCTCAAACGATCGCACTCGAAGTAAGCTTCGTTGTTCAGTAGCGATCGCTTCACAGCGTTGTCTTAATTCCGGCGATAGACTTTGGATTAATGACATATCTTTAGGGATCTTGCTTCAATTCGCCATCATTTTGAGACAGATCGCGGTACGCGGCTTTGACTAGGGATGCTAGAGCATTGGCGATCGCCGGATCAAGGTTTTTGTCAGCGCGGAGTTGAATAGCGATCGCTTCAGGTGTATCCAGTTGATTCTTATCTGTGGTTCCAAACAACTTTGCAAGTGGCACTTCTAGCAGTAGATATAAAGTACTAGTATCTAGCTAAACTTTCAACATCATCAGGCTGATGTGCTGGTTTGAGATACATTGCACATTCTCTGACAACATCATCTAAATTAGCGTTATTTTGTCTAGACCACTCTTTTATGCAAGCATAGCTAAGTTCTTCAATTTCATCAGCATTAACGAGGGCACGCTCAGTATTTTCCTCACGTTGAAGTAAATTAAGTAATTGATTACGCGATTTATTCTGCAAGCTTTTTGACTTAGGATCGTAAAAAGTCCATTTGTATTCATCCTTGTATTTAAATAAAACGTAAATCAAAATTGTTCGACCTGAATAAATTTTTGCACTAATAATATCGTCACGAATATTACGGGCGTAGTCGCGGTTCTTATACAGCTTAGATGCATGGTGATAAAATGCTGATACATTGTCATCGACTAAAGCCTCTAGATCAAGTACACCTGATTGAATTGTGACTTTTGATGTATTCTTGAAAAAATCAACTTCTTCTTTCTCATTTATAGATAGAACAGGAAGCTCCATAATTTCTTGAGATTGACTGTGGCGATTTGTCAGGTTACTGTAACGTTTTGCAATGCCTAAATCTCGTAAAGCATCACCTTCTAGCGGTGGAACAAAAGTGTAAAGCTCCACAGTACGCGGTTCAATCCAGGGTCTTAGAACACGACCTGCTCTTTGTGTAGGCTCAATTGCTGTCCAAGCTAAATCGTAATTGATAACTACAGGTGCATCTTGTAGGTTAATGCCAACACCATGAGCATCAGTTGAAATAAAAACTTCGTAAGTCTCTTCGTACTTTCCTTCGGCTCGGTTTGCAACTGGAGCAAACTTTTTAATTCCCTGAAAAATATCTCGATCACTCATAGGTACGTATTGATATTTTCCCTGCTTAATTGTACGCTTAATTGTGCCAAATACTCGCAGATGGGCAAGTAAGGCATTAATGGCTTTCACTAAATAAACCACTGTTGCACGACGCTCACAAAAAATGATAGCTTTTTTATTATTACAGTGAACTTCTTGAAGAATGTTACATAGATATGCAAGCTTATGATCATCAGTAAACTGCATTTGGTTTAATCGATTTAGGAGCGGCTCTAATATTTCACGGCGTTGAGATTGAGACATTTCAAACTCAAAATCATATGACAAGTTCCGCTTGCCTGGGGTGTTTATAACCTTTTTGATAATTTCACGAAGTGCCCACGGTGAACTGGCCCAGGCAACTTCTGCTTGCGTTTCTATAAACTTGCGTGACTCTGGAGGATCTGTAACGGTAAAGCAACCATCCCTAAAAACTTGAGAGATTTCGCTATCCATGAATAGATAGAAATTAACTCGATATAACTTGACAAGCGGAATATATCGCTTTTGCTGTCCAAACTCAATTAATACGCCATTCTCTAGCTTCTGTCCATACTGTTGTGCAACATAAGGTGTAGTTAATTGAGACACAACAGGCAAGTTAATAAATCCTTTTATACTATCTGTATGCCAATTGAAATTTTTCTTGTTTTGTTTATCCGAAAAAGTTTCAATTTCCGCAGTGTGAGGTAGAAGCAAAATCTGGTGATTGAGATTCCTAATATCTTTAGAATAAGGTGAACCAGTAAGAAGTAAGACTTTACAGCCACTTTCTTGAATTCGGGAAATCAATCTTTGGAATGAGCGCCTTCTAGGACCTTCTGCACTATCATGGCAATTTCGGAATAGATGGCATTCATCAATAATAATGAGCCATTGCTTATTTATTTTTTCTTCTATTTCGATAAAGTGTTCAAGATTACGATCATGGGTTGGATCTTCTTTATCTAAAGCTTGATAGCCGATATAGGTCTGAGGGATACCCGCATCCATAAATTCAGACTTCCATTGCCTTTTTACTAATTTGGGACAAATAATCATTACATGTATAATTTTATCTGCTCTAAAAAGTTTCAAGGCGAGGTGAGTAGCAACAACGGTCTTTCCAAGTCCTGTTGAAGCAACCAACATGACTCCGCTGTGATCGCTTATTTTCTGTAAAGCTTCAGCAATCATTGCTCTTTGATAATTCGTTGGCGGAGTATATCTGTTATCAATTTCTACATCCTCAAAAGCAAGTAAGGTTTTGAGGTAAATATCCCACGGAGAAGCAAGTTTCAACCAATCTTCAAGAGCTTTAAGTAGCCTCTGAGTTAAATCTATTGCTTCAGCAAAATATCCATCAAATTTCTTGATAAGTTTTACAATTTCTTTCTTCCGACTCAGTGGATTACCAGCTTCAACCTGTTGCATTAAGCCATGTTTAGTTAAATTGGCTGAGGTAATGATGACAACCTTACAGTCAACAAAGTAAAGTTTTGCATGATGTTTCCTAGCGCGTGCATCAACAATCCGAAATTGACCCGTCCGAATTTTATCAACTAAATCTGCTACAGCTTGACGGCGATTACCTGGTGATGATCCTGTTGCTAAATCTTTCTTGATTTCTTGGATTAGAAGGTGCTGTGCGTGTCTTTCGTCTTGTCTTTGAGTTCGTTCGTTAATTCCAACCAACAGATCAACATACTTTCCTTTTACAACATTCCGAATCTAATCCCAGCCGTTTACAGTAAAATAGCCAGATGCAATACGTATTTTTGATTGGCACTTTGGGAAGTAGTATTGGATTTGTTCATAGATTGTCTTGGAATCAAACCAGGATCTTGGCGGAGAATCAGTCATAACTCAGTGGTAATATGTTTGAACTATAAATAATAATACATCTGAACTAAATTTTGTCAAAAATGTAACTTTTCGCCGCTTATTGACAACTTTAGTAGTCAATGTGGTTATAATTTGCTGACTATCTCTGAAACCTTCTATTTTCAGATTTGCTAGTTTTCACGTTGGTAATGCCCACGCTGTTTTGATGCCAGAACAGTAAGCGAGAGAAGCGATCGCTCAAAGCCACTTCAAATTTCTTCCTCAATTCCACCAAAACAAAGAACCCATCCGCATTTATGGTATGTCCGAACGACGCAAAATGAGCTTGTTTCAGGAAATAGTGCGATCGCTCGTTGGTAGTAATGCTACAGGTCATTTAGCGGAAGAACTCAAGGAATTAAAACATCTTGGCGAAAATGATTGCATAACCACTGGTGCGATCGCGATCGTCTTCTCTTACTGGTAAACTCCCAATACGGTGTAAATATTGCATTCAAGCACCAGCAGATGTTAAAAATGCTTCCCTTCTTCATTCGTCCGGATTTTCAAAAAATGGAAGAAAGCTAAAATCGCTTTGCCGAGTGCCGCACTACTTACGATTCTCACCAGCATGGTCTATGGGTAATATTCATTCACCATATCCAATGCATTTAGGCAAAAAACTAATAAAAGATCACTTATGCATCCTTGGTGTGGAAGTCTGAATCAATGTTTCTCATAGCTCAGGAAAAAAGTACTCAGCAATCAGCACTTTTAACTCAGCTTTAATAACTTCAGGGTAAATTTAGCCTACATACTCAGTATTTTCAGTGTAAAAATTGTATTTAAATATATTTACTTTTATAAACTTGTAATGATCATTTCCTGAATGCTACCTTCTACAAGGTGACACAGGATTTGGAGTGTTTTTTTTAACCATGAAGGGTAGACATAAAGTAGCTTTTAGTTTGACATCGCTAATCAGTCTCAACTTAATATCTAGTTTAGTTGGATTTGATTCCGCGATCGCCACACCACCAAGAACCCCAGATAAAAGTGTCAATTGCGAGATTTTAGTTGTGGGTGGTGGACTATCTGGCGTCGCCACAGCTTACGAGGGGTTGCTAGCAGGACGAACGGTTTGCCTCACGGAAATTACTGACTGGCTAGGAGGACAAATTTCTGCTCAAGGGACATCTGCGTTAGACGAACGCCCAACCCAGCGAGCTCTCAAATTCTATTCTCGCGGCTACCTAGATTTGCGAAACCGGATTGAGCGCAAATACGGTAAACTTAACCCCGGTAACTGCTGGGTAAGTGAATCCTGCTTTATTCCCCGCGACGCTCACACTATTTTGACCCAGATGCTTAAAGATGCCGAAAAGCGGGGCAAAGGGAAGTTGCAATGGTTTCCCAACACGGTAATTAAGGATTTGGAAATCGCTGCTGATGGCAAAATAATTAATAGTGCGATCGCTATTCAACATCAACCAGCAAAAGGCGCACCACCTCTCAATACTTTTACTTTATCTCAAAGTATTGAAGATTCTTATAGCTACGAAAACTCATCTCGGTTTACCAAAACTATTCTCCGTTTTATCCCCAAGGCAGGTAACGGAGATGCTCCTAAGTGGTACGTCGTAGACACCAGCGAAACTGGAGAAATTATCGCCCTTGCTGATGTCCCCTACCGATTAGGCATTGATGCCCGTTCCTATCTGGAACCTTCTGCTTCCAGTACCAACAACGACCCATATTGCCCTCAAGGCTTTACCTACACCTTTGCAATGGAGGCAACCAAGGAACCGCAACCGCAGACGATGCCCCCATTTTATTCACAATATGCCCCATATTTCAGCTATGAATTAACGCGGCTGGCTAACTTTGATTTGGTTTTCACCTATCGGCGTATTTGGAGTCCAAACAAAGGGAAACCAGAAAAATTTGGCGGTATAAATTTTACTGCTCCTAGACCAGGGGATATCGCCATGCAAAACTGGACTTGGGGTAACGACTACCGCCCAGGAACTGCTGCTGATAACCTGATTTACAGTCGCCAACAGTTAGAAGCTACTGGGCAGTTAAAACCAGGGGGCTGGATGGGAGGACTGCGAACAGAAACCCTCCGCAAAGCTGAGGAAAATGCCCTATCTTTCTATTACTGGTTGGTAGCTGGGACTACAGATTCCCAACTGGGGGAGGGTGTGAAGCAGCAGCAACCTAATAACCGCTTTGTTTCGGGTTTAAATTCCCCAATGGGGACAGTGCATGGCTTATCGAAATATCCCTATATGCGAGAAGGACGGCGCATTATTGGCCGGCCCAGTTGGGGACAACCCGAAGGCTTTGGTATTTGGGAAATTGATATTTCTCGCCGAGATTACAGTGATCAGTATTACCCCAAGACTCTGCCAGCAGATATGTATCGTAGACTCCGAGCAGCACTTGCAGGTTTGGAAGCAGTATCAGTAATTGATGGTAAAGTCTCACCAGACAAAGCAATGCGGCGGACTCGTTCTACCGTCTTTCCCGATGCTGTGGGTATTGGTCACTACGCTATAGATTTCCATCCTTGCATGGTGAATAGTCCTCCGGAAGCGCCTGGTAATACAGAACATCCAGGTGAAAGACGTGGTGCTGGCCAAGCTTATCCCTTCCAAATTGCTCTGAGGGCAATGATTCCCCAGAAAATTGACAATTTGCTGGTAGGAGGCAAAAGTATTGCTACTAGTCATATTGCTGCTGCTGCCTATCGAGTCCATTCCTTTGAATGGTCATCTGGCGCAGCTGCGGGAACTGTTGCTAGTTTTGCCATCAAAAATGCGATCGCACCTTACCAACTAGTCGATGACTTACCCAAACAAGAGCCACAACTGGAAGCACTCAAACGGCTTTTGCAACAAAATGGCAACCCCACAGCCTTCCCAGATACATCTATTTTTAACGAAAACTGGGATAATTGGCGGTAAGGAATTGGACATTGGGCGTTGGGCATTGGGCATTGGGGACTGAATTCTTTTCAATACCCAATTCCTTACTCTAAACTCTAAACTCCTAACTCCCAACTCCCCAGTCCCCAGACAATGGACTAAACTAGTTATTTGTAGTTTAGTTTTGTAAAATTATCTTGACCAATTGTTTTATGGTTACGACACTTTCAGCAGATGTTTACGGGATGGCCACAGCACCAACTATAGCTCCTGAACGGTCTAATCAAGTTACCCGTAAGACTTATCCGAATTACAAAGTGATTGTATTAAATGATGATTTTAATACATTCCAACATGTGAGTGAATGTTTGATGAAATATATTCCCGGAATGAGTGGCGATCGCGCGTGGGATTTGACTAATCAGGTACACTATGAAGGTCAAGCGATCGTCTGGGTCGGTCCCCAAGAACCTGCGGAACTTTATCACCAGCAGCTGCGCCGAGCAGGTTTGACAATGGCACCTCTAGAAGCAGCTTAAATCATCATGGGCAAACCCACCGTAAATCCCCTCCAGACGGCTTCGCAAAAAGCTGGCAGACTAGTTTGGAATCACTCGACACACCTTTCTGGTCTTATCCCAATTTTAGAACGTCTTTGTCAGATGGATGGCATCCAAACTGTGACGCCGGGAGTGATTGGGCGGTCAAAAGGTCATTGCCCAAAAATGCAACTGCGGATCTCAGTACCAATTCGCGGCGGCTATAAAGTAATCGCACGGCAGGGGAAGACGGTACAAGAGGTGTTTATTTTGACTTCTTTGGCGCAGTCAGAATTGGAAACGGCATTAGCGATCGCGATGAAATCTTAATCATGTCATTTGTCATTTGTGCAAAGCTAATGACCAATGCCTAATCCCCAATAACTATTCCTCAACCCGGTGGACTGCAAATTTGTGTAGTGGCAGACTAACAATGCAAGAAAAAGTTAAGAAATATGACAGAGCCGTAGTTATTCTCAAAGTCATGAGTATAGATTCCCAGTCGGGTAAAACTATCTTCTCTATGCCAAAGGCTACACAGTAAACTAGCCAATAAGTAAAGCTCATTCTAAACAGAATCCGCTCTGTTTCTTCTATATCATTTTTTTGCTGCTTGCCGTCCCACAGTAATATCAGTCCAATAATGCAAGCTACAAAGGAAACAGCAACTACAAATTCGTGACAAAATATATTTAACGAATGCATTTGTGTTTATCCCCACATTTTTCAGTTGAAATTCAGTCTAAAGGAATATTCCTTGCAGAAATACAAATTATTTACAAACCTCAATAGAGTCATGCATCTGTAAATAAATGCAACAAAAATCGTTTTTTTGTAAATCTTATTTTTAATAAAAATTAAATATTTTTGTTAAGCAGGCGATCGCAGATTGAAGCAGGAAATATCAATTCTGCGGTTCAACAAGCGATGGCACTGCTAACAATTCCAGAGCTTCTAATCCGGTTCTAGTAGCCATTGACGCTGAGAATTGCATCTTATTTTAACTAAAGTAGGTCGGCAGGCTTCTGATTATAAAACAGCAGAAAAAGCCCTGAGTCGATTTATTGAAGAAATAAAACAAATTGTTGACAGTTTCTCATTGACAACAAACAAAACTGCGACATTGAGATTTACTATCTTCCAGAATGCTTGGTTTTATCGCTGTCCAATGTGAAGAAATATTTCGCCAACAGTGTCTTCTCTAGCACTACTCCTAATTAAGGGGATCGAAGCGTTGCAAGATGAGAGCTATCAGCACCACTGGGAAACCTACACCTATACAAATGAGTGCTTGGATAAACGTCAAAGGTGTTGTGTCAAACACTTGATTCATCATGCCCCACTGACTGAACAAACATTGTAAAATCACCACACCCACAATTCCGATCGCGGGAGCATAAGCGACTGATGTGCTTTTTCCTTGAATTCTCGCAAACACAGAGGGGAGAAACTGGGTGATACTTAGGAGGTAAAAAACTTCTGCTGCTACCAGTCCATTAATTGCCATCGTTCGAGCCAATGCTTCATTACCCGTAGTTTGCAGTACCCATTGGAACATCCCAAAAATCACCAGCCAATTAAAGACAGAAATCGCCACGATCCGCTGAACTAAACTACCTGATAAGAGCTTTTCATTGGGGTTACGTGGTGGTTGTTGCATCACCTGTCCAGATTTTGGCTCAAAAGCGAGGGGAGCAATCAACGCTACTGAACTGACCATGTTGAGCCAGAGAATTTGGATCGGCAATATCGGAAGAACAGTTGATAGGAGGATGCCAATCAAAATTGTCATGGATTCTCCAACGTTGATCGGTAGCATGAAAGCGATCGCCTTCCGCAAGTTTCGGTAAACGGCACGCCCTTCTTCCACAGCAGCTTCAATTGAGGCAAAATTGTCATCAGTCAGGAGCATATCAGCTGATTCTTTGGCAACGTCTGATCCTGCTATGCCCATCGCTACACCAATATCTGCTTGCTTGAGAGCTGGAGCATCGTTTACTCCATCTCCAGTCATCGCGACAATTTCACCCTTCGACTGCAAGGCTTTCACCAAACGCAACTTTTGTTCTGGAGCAACTCGCGCAAATACCATGCTTTGTTCAGCTGCTTGCGCTAGTTCCTGCTCATCCATCTGAGCTAATTGCCCTCCAGTGAATACCTGTTCTTGTGCCGAGCAAATTCCGATCTGGCGGGCGATCGCAAATGCTGTTAGTGCATGGTCACCAGTGATCATCTTCACCTTAATTCCTGCCTCTTGACAGGCACGGATGGCGGCGATCGCTTCTTGGCGCGGTGGATCAATCATCCCTTGGAGTCCCAGCAACACCAGCGAATCCTCAATATCAGTGTGATCCAAAGATTGTCGATTTGCTGCCACTTCTTTTCTGGCAAATGCAAGTACCCGTAACCCCTGCTCTGCCATGCGTTCAACTTCTTGTTCTACTGCGGCAGGATTGACAGGAGTAAGCTGTCCTTGGGGATCGAGCATTTGCTCTGCCCGCTTGAGAACCGCCTCTACAGAACCTTTGATATAAATAACATTCACCCCTGATTTTGCATCCAATTCATGCAAAGTTGCCATGTACTGATATTGCGATTCAAAGGGAATGGTGTCTATCCTGGGCATCTCCTGCTCAAGGATAGCTTGGGTTAACCCCGCTTTATCAGCGACTACAATCAATGCTCCCTCGGTTGGGGTTCCTACTACGCTCCACTGTCCGTCTCGCCATTCAATGTGAGAATCATTGCAGAGTAGTCCCGCTTCTAGGCATTCTCGGAGAGCAACATGTCTATCTGCATGGGGATCAACAGATTTTTGATCCATCAAAATTTCCCCGTCTGGAGCGTAACCAATCCCATTGACACTATATTTTTGCTTACCCGCATAAATCGCCTGAACCGTCATCTGATTCTCCGTCAACGTCCCAGTTTTGTCAGAACAGATAACAGTTGTACTTCCCAAAGCTTCAACAGCAGGTAGCTTGCGAATAATCGCGTGACGCCGTGCCATTCGGGAAACGCCGATTGCCAAAGTGACTGTGACGATCGCAGGTAATCCTTCTGGAATCGCGCTGACAACCAGAGCTACACTTGCTTTGAAAACATTAATCAAAGATCCGCCCTGTCCTAATCCGACTGCAAATGTCAGGGCTGCCAACCCTAAGATGACGTAAAGTAAGGTTTTACTGAACTTGTCGATTTTGCGCGTCAGCGGTGTTTTCAACCCGGTGCTGCCTTGAATTAACTGCGAAATTCGACCCGTTTCCGTGGCATCTGCGATCGCCACTACAATTCCTTCTCCTTGTCCAAAGGTGACGAAACTTCCTGTATATGCCATATTGCTTCGTTCGGCTAATGGTGTCTCGACATCCAATAATTGGGTTGCTTTCTCCACCGGAACGGATTCGCCTGTTAAGGCAGACTCGTCAACTTGCAATCCACGCACACTTAACAACCGTAGATCCGCAGGCACTTTATCCCCAGATGCCAGCAGTACCAAGTCACCCGGAACAAGCTCAGTCGAAGCTAGACGAGTTTTTTGACCATTGCGAATCACAGTTGCTTCGGTAGTGACAGCTTTGGATAGAGCAGCGATCGCCCCTTCTGCTTTCGATTCTTGAATGTAGCCAATTATGACATTAATCAATGTGACAGCAAAAATTACGCCTGCATCTATCCAATCTTGCAGCAGCAGCGTCACCACTCCCGCCGTTAGCAAAATATACAGCAGTGGTTGATTAAATTGCTCTAGAAATCGTAGCCAAGGACTTTTTCCATCTTTACCAGTCAGTTGATTTGCACCCATCTGTTGATGCCGCGTGGCAGCTTCTTCATCGGTCAAACCTGCTTCTGGATGGCTGGCTAACGTTTTTACAATCTGTTGTTCAGCGAGAGTATGCCATTCATAGTTGAGTAAATCTTTTGTTGTCTGGGGAAAAGAATTTTTTGCGATCGTATTTGTTGCCATCTCCGTCTCCAAATTAAAGTAACCGTTTTCTTGAAAGCGTTATTTATGAAAATCTTTTGCTAAGTTCATAAACATGCCACTCTCGCACACCCCAGTAACGGAGAATCGATTCTACTTGCCGGATTTCATCCACTGTTCCCTCTACCTTCACCAAAAATTCTTCTGGGGATGTGGATGGGTGATAAAGTCTAACTTGCCTTTCGGGAGCAAACCAACCTTGAAATGCACCATATACACTGCCAAAGATTGCACTTCCTCCACCCGCCAGCAGCGTCGCCAGCACAGATTCAACCGCTAACGCCGGCCCGAAACCGGGAATAACTAATACGCCAAGTCCAGCTGTGAGTGCCAAGAATCCTCCGGTTGTTCCTCCTGTAATTGCGCCTGCTTTGGCACCTTCGATCGGAGTTATGGGATGTTTATCTGCATTAGTATCCTCGTGCAACTTTTCGGGTTCAGAGTCTGTAGCGAACACAGAAATTTTCTGCATCGGAAAGTCAATTGCTCTGAGTTCATCAACTACCTGTGTTGCAGCCTCACGGGTAGAAATGATGCCGATACCATGTTTAACTAGACTAAAATTCATTTGAGCGCAACATCTCCTTTAAAAATAAGTAAGTTTAAAACTCAGCGTTAGCAATCTCGAAGTAGTAAGGAACTATAGTTTGCAATGTGAGCAAGAATCGTGGAGTTAGAACCATTGCCATAAACAAGAGCAATAAAATTTATCAGATTTACTATATAGTTCCCTCAGACCCTTGTATTCCAGGATTACTGATGAATGTGAACGAAAAGTGATTAAACCAATTTGCAATGACGTTTGTAAGCGTTGCGCTCACACAATTATGTTTTTTAACAGGGATTTTAAGATTCACATTCAATTCGTGTTGTCTATAGAGGCAGGGAAATTAAACCCCTAAACTTTGTTAAATTGTTGACTCTACTCAGATTTCACTTTTGAATCACATTTATCCCTCAAACTAAAAGACAAAGCATTTGAATGAGGTAGATTGTTTGAGGTGTATATGAGCTTTAAGAAGATTTTGGTAGCGGTATGTCCATGAAGATATACACTGAAATCGAAATTCAGGCATCCGATGAGCAGGTTTGGAACTTACTCACAGACTTTGCCAGTTTTCCACATTGGAATTTGTTTATTCGTCAAATTAGTGGCTCGCTGAGTGAGGGGGCAAAGCTTACCGTTCAGTTTCAACCTCCGGGTACAGATGGCATGACCTTTCGACCTACAGTGCTGACGGTAGAACCCAATCGCAAATTGCGCTGGTTAGGACATTTTTTAATCCCAGGGCTATTTGATGGTGAACACAGCTTTATCATTGAGCCGTTGGCAAGCGATGTCTACGACGGGCTACGCCCACGCGTTCGATTCATTCAGCAAGAATCTTTCCACGGCTTACTAGTGCCTCTGCTGGCTCGTCGATTAAATATCGACATTCGCCAAGGGTTTGAAGCCATGAACCAAACATTGAAAACCAAGGCAGAACGCATTGAAGATAAGAGGCAGGAGGTAAGAAAGTTTCTATAAGACTCCTATTTTATTTTTGAACAAAATTCCGTACACTTTAATCTTCTATAACGCTCTTGCCTTTTGCTGTTATGAGATAAAAAAGTTGGATAATAACTTTAAAAGCTTCACTATATAAGGAAAAGTAAAAATCGCTTTGTATCAGTTCAATTATTGTGAACGCTTTCGTGTTTAATAAAAGCAAGTTTACTAAGTTCCTATATTAAATTCGGGCAGTCGTTGATTGAATTCGGGCAGTTGTTTATTGAATTCGGGCAGTCGTTGATTGAATTCGGGCAGTCGTTGATTGAATTCGGGCAGTCGTTAATTGAATTCGGGCAGTCGTTGATTGAATTCGGGCAGTCGTTTATTGAATTTGGGCAGTCGTTGATTGAATTCGGGCAGTCGTTGATTGAATTCGGGCAACCACCTATAATTCAATACAGTTCAGTTAAGGCTAAAAACTAAAACTGATGTAGGTTGGGATGTTATTCCACAAATTCATAGCGTACTAACTTTCTAACATCCTGACGGGGTAGACCTAATTCTTGGGTAATTGTTGCTTCTATTTGGTTGAATTCTATTGTTGGCAGTTCTAATTCCAATCGCTTCAGGATGGGATCTGCTGTTTCTACTTCAACCTGGGTAATTTTCTTAGTTCGATTGACGGCGGCGTTAATGAGCAATACATTGACTGATATCCGTGCTTCGAGTTGGGTATCTGACTGAAGTTTATTTTGCGTAGAATTGGGTCGGCTTAACTCTTGGGCAGCTAGGAAACTACAGCCAAGCCAAAACGCAACCGCTACCAGTGGTAGAGGCAACCAAAACTCTAATCCCAGTCCTCGCAGCCAACTTTTGCTAATCCGCCACACACTATACTTGCCTCTGATTTTGCCAAGTTATACTTACAGCTATTTTTAGGTAAATATACCACGCGGTAGGGGCACAGCATTCCTGTGCCCTTACGACAGATGTGGTTCAAATACTTGAATTCTGTTGTAATCACACATTCATTCTGACTGATGAAAGAAGTTCACGTTGCTTCAATGCATTATTATTAATAAGCTCAATTGCACAAAGGTGATGAGAATCTTACTGGTCGAGGATGATCCGAAGCAATTAATGCCGCTGCAAACGGTTCTCTCACAGGCTGGACACAACGTTGATGGTGTCAAGGATGGTGAAACCGCTCAATGGCTTTTGGCTGAAAAAGAATATGACTTGTTGATTTTGGATTGGATGTTACCTCGGATTAGTGGGGTAAGTCTGTGTCAACAATATCGGGCTGCCGGAAAAACCGCTCCCGTCTTAATGATTACAGCCAAAGATACCACACCTGATAAAATAACTGGATTAGATGCAGGAGCAGATGATTACCTAGTCAAACCAATTGATATTATGGAGTTTATGGCACGGGTGCGGGCATTGGGGAGGCGATCGCCCCTCTGGCAAGGAGACACCCTCCGCTTGGCAGACCTCGAACTTCATCTCGACACGCTGATTTTGGAGCGACTTGGAGCAACTGTCTCCCTTTCTAGCCAGGAATTTCAGTTGCTAGAATACTTCATGCGTCATCCCCGCCAAATCCTCACTCGTAACCAGATTGAGCAAGCTGTATGGGAGTGGGGTACAGAGCCAGAGAGCAATGCAATCACCGTTCTAGTTCGTAAACTTCGCCAACGTTTGCAAATATTAGCAGCAGATGATTGGATTGAAACCGTCTATGGTATGGGCTATCGCCTCAACCCTCCAGAACCATCTTGAGATTTAACAATTCTGGCTTAGAGAATTCTTCTTTGTCTCGTTCCCAGTCTCTGACTGGGAATGCCTAATGAGAGGCTCCGCCTCAAAACTAGCGGCACCGCAATGAAAGAGCATTTCCAGCCTCTGGCTGGAAACGAGGTTTTAAAGGATGTTTTTGCTTAAGTTGACACCAATGGGCACTGCCGTGCCCCTACACCTGGCGATATAATGTTGTACCGCATCTGAATGGGAACCGCTATTAGAATTACGAATTAGCATAAGTTGTGTTTAACCGCAGTCGTCGTAACTTAGCTCGTTGGTTTACCCTTTCAATGGGGTGCATTCTCATTCTCTTTGCTGGGGTAATTTATCACCTTGAGGTTAAAGACAAGCTCAAAGCATTAGATCAACTGCTTTATAAAAGAGCAGAGTTAATGGCAGCCAGTTCGCAATATCGACTACACCAGGGACACAAACAAGTCGATCTGAGCAATATACCACTATTGGGTAGTGGTTCTCATCCCGCTGATATTGAACTAGTCTATGTTCGCTGGTATGACCCAAATGGTAAACTCAAGCGGTTTTTTGGTAGTCCACCTCCAGAACAGTTACAAACGGCATCTGGTTTTCTCACGATTCAGTCTGTTGACCCATTTACAGACAAACTGCTTTGGCTACGTCAAGTCACGCTGCCTGTTCAAGGAGGAAATTCCGTCATCGGTTATCTGCAAGTTGCTATCCCGCTAACAGAAACTCAAAACGATCTCAGACAATTTCAGTTAATATTGACGCTGGCTGTACCTGTAGCGCTGGGATTAATTGGACTTACAGGTTGGGTACTCGGTGGCATAGCCATGCAGCCTGTTCAACAAGCCTATAATCAATTGCAACGCTTTACATCAGATGCTTCTCATGAGTTGCGATCGCCCCTGTCTGCGATTTTAACCAATGCCCAAGTCGGGCTATTAATGGCGGCAGACCGTCCCCAGATTCATCCCTCACTAGAGAATATCATCGATAGCGCCAAGTTGATGAGTACCTTAGTTAATAACCTACTGCTGTTGGCTCGGCATCAAGGACAATTAACTCCAGAATCTCTCAAAAAGGTAAATCTGAATAGCTTGCTGGAGAATTTAGTTGTTCATTACACTACTGTTGCTGCAAAAGGGTCGCTCAAGTTGATCAGCCATTTACCAGAACAACAAATTGAGTTGTGGGCTGACCCCGATTTGCTACGCCAAGTAGTCGAAAACTTGCTCAACAACGCCTGCAAATATACTCCGTCTGGGGGAACAGTCTGGTTACGCTTAGAACCTCACTCAGATCGAGTCGTGATTCAGGTGATCGATACCGGAATTGGCATTCCAGAGGCAGATTTACCTCACATTTTCGATCGCTTCTACCGAGTTGATACAGAACGGGCAAGAGAAAACGGCGGATTTGGGTTAGGATTGGCGATCGCTCAACAAATTGTCCAGGCTCATGGCGGTCACATTTATGTAATGAGCAATGAAGGTAAAGGCTCGACGTTCCAGATAAAATTACCGCTTAGGAGCCATTCTTAAATCACCTTTTCACCGACGACTATAGTACTATCTCTAAAAGAGAATCTGCGATCGCTGACAAGATTCTCACATTGAATAGTAGTGGCGATCGCAGTGTCATGTCTGCCAGAATGCTGCACAAAATCGCTTCACATTCAGTTTTTTCAACACATGATCACTAACTACTAACCAAACAGTTATTGCTAAAATTCAAACGCTGGTTGTCAAAATTTGAACGTTTGCAGCTAATTCAAGATCATTGATAATAAATGTTTAAGCGTTTGGAGCAATTATATAAGTAATTGCTCCAAATACTTCATACTTTACAGCTAATGCAAGAGCATTAATAATAAATGTTTAAGCGTTTGCAGCAATTGTATAAGTAATTGCTCCAAATGCTTTATACTTTGCAGCTAATGCAAGAGCATTGATAATAAATGTTTAAGCGTTTGGAGCAATTGTATAAGTAATTGCTCCAAATACTTCATATAATACGAGATGGCGGGTGGTGCGCGGCGCAAGAACAATAGGCGACGCTTAACGGACAATTCAAAACTCACCAATCCTAAGCCAAGCGATTCTGCCCAGCTTTTATCTGCAAATGGATCTACGAATGGGGCATCTCCCATAAACGTAGGTTAAAGAAGGTCATCCAGCAACTAGCGCAGCACAGATCATGCTTCGCTAATTGCTGGATGAATTGCTGCGTGTTCAAGAGATTGCACTTGTTTGAAGACAATAGCTCAGAAATTTTAACAATTTTCTGCTGATGTTTCACAAGCGCCAATACTCACCCAGGTGCTAGAACCATCTTCCCAATGTTCTTTTTTCCAAATGGGTGCTTGGTGTTTAAGAGTATCAATAGCATACTGGCAAGCTTCAAACGCCTCACTCCGATGAGGACAACCCACCGCGACTAAAACGCTAATTTCTCCAACTTGCAAACGTCCGGTGCGATGATGAATCACTACCCGATTCACATCAGACGTAGATAAGCGAATATCAGCAGCAATTTGATAAAATATCCGCAATGCCATCGGTTCATAAGCTTGATACTCCAGAGCAATTACAGGTTTACCATCAGTTTGATTGCGAACCACGCCACTCATCATAACCACAGCACCGTTGGCTGGATCGTCAGACTTGGCATAGATTTCTTCAACAGACAATGGTGCAAAGCTAATGGCAAAACTATCTTCGGCTCTTGGTTTAACAGCAGAAGCAAGTGTAGTCGTCATAATTGCGTTGATACTATGTAGGCTTTTTCTATTGTCTCTGAACAAAACGCTACTGGTATATATTTAGTTGCTCTTGCTAATACTTTGCAAATAGATTAGACCACAAATCGTCAGGTAGGTATTACCCACAAAAGCCTATGTGATGGACATTTGAGATATTGGTAGCCATGCCCAACACTAGTTGCTTTACTTAATGAATTCCAAGCCTTTTTACCCAAAGCCTAGACAACACAAGAATTATTGAAAACCCTATATCCAATTATTAGTCAATAGTATAATCTGCATTATCTAGACGATCGCAGTCATATCTACCTTTAATCTCTTGATTGAAAAAGCTGCCAACTGAGTCAGAGGAATGTAAATCTTCCCAAGTATCCTCGTCTACGCCTAAGTACTGATAAACAGATCCACTTTGAAACTCAACTTGCAAAATATGTTCGTTGCGATCGTAGCCTACAGCCATAGCCATTGAAGAGACAACTGGTAGCATGACAATTGGTTCTTCTTCAAAGGGTAGTGCAGTCGTTTCAGTGATAACCTCGTTCAGTTCTTGCAATCCTTCATAAGCTTGTATCGGTGCCGGAATTTCTAAAAACTCCAGTTCGTCGCCTCGATCAAGCAACAACTGCAAGTATCCATCAGAGTGAGCGATCGCTACTAAACTGCTCAAGTCTACCTTAGATAGCTTCATTTATTTTGTGTTGTCCTGTTTGCGTAGTCGGGAGTGTTAAAGTTTTATGCAACACTTAAGTGCTTTTATAGTACAAATATACTATAAAAGCACTTTGCTGTCAAGTTTTTTCACTAAGCGATAATTTTAGGTGTGTACACGATAGCCGACTCAGAGAGGGAAAGATTTCAACTAAAGTTCAAATCAGGGAGAGGTTAATCAAACTCACGTGTATTAGTCTATTGGCTTGCGACCAAAGGTATAAAAAGTTGTGATATCGTTCCAAATGCCTTCTTGCGTCACTAATACTGCCAATTCTGCTTCAAATTCCGCCTCAAGTTTCTCCAACTGCCCAGATGAAAGTTGCTTCATGGGATGTGGAAATTGTCCAGGTGCTGGATGAGAACCTCCAGACCACATCTGCTTTGCCTGTTGTAGGCTAATATAACTACCGTCTTGCTCAGACTTAATTTCAATCGCCTCAAACCCTGCTGTTTTTAGTAGGTCATGGCACTTTTCAATAGTGCCTGTCGGTTTACTGAATGCAAGTGAAACGCCATACTTTTGAGCGACTTTTTGCATAGTTACCCCTCCCACAAAAGCGGTGTCTGCGAATGCATGAAAGCCAATTAGCCCACCAGGTTTGAGCAATTGATGCCAATGGCATAATGCCGCAGGAACATCAGCCATCCAAATCAGGGCTGAGGAACATAGGATAACATCAAAACTGTTGGCTGGAAAGTTCAGTTTCTCAGCATCCGCGAGTATGATCTCAATATTATTCAGCCCCAACGCCTCAATCTTGCGTTTTGCCTGTTCAAGCATCCCAGTTGAAATGTCCACTCCAACAACTCGACCTGCAAAACCGATAAGCTGTGCTGCTTCAATCGCCACCATCCCTGTTCCCGTTGCAATGTCTAAAACATGCTGTCCTTGGCTAATTTGTGCATGTTCAACCAGACGAGAAGCAATTCGAGGATGCCAATCGCCCTGATCATAAGTTTGACCTCTGCAACTGTATAAATCCGCAATTTGTTGCTTGTATTCATTTAGATCAAGTTGTTGATTCATAATTATCTTCCACACGGTGTTTTTTGCCTTATATTTACATAATGCTAGAAAACTAATTTAGTGTTCAAAGAGGTAAATAACATGTCACAACAGACCTTTATTCAAACTGACCTTGAGCGATCGCTAGATATTGAGCAGTTTCCTGGTGCTAAATTTTTCCCCCTAGCCGAGCCTGGATCGCAGGGTTCAATACACCTGCTGACAATGAAGGCGGGTACAATGATTCCTATTCATACTCATCCTTGTGATGAGTATGTTTATGTGATGAAAGGAGTTGTAGAAACTGGAGGAAAGACTTGTTCGGCTGGAATTTTTTGGTTCACGCCAGCCCATATCCAACAAGGGCCCCACATAGCTATCACCGATGTGGAAATACTCACGATTCGGCTTGGGCCAATGGGTGTGTTTGAGTCATCTGTCGCAGATTCGCTTTAGTTGTAAAAAGTGAGGCGTTGCTGATTTGATGTCTGAAAATTATTCTTATACCAATTCTGTATGAAGATACCTCTATAGACTTACATAAAATAACACTCTGTAGGGGCAGTATTGAGCAATGCAAAAGCGATCGCTCTATTTATTGTTGTGAATTGTGATCCACTGCCCAAAGCAGTAGCAACACCATTTTGGTTGTAAAACAATTTACCCTTTGCCAACAGCATCAAAAGATAAGTAATAATCGAGTAACATCCAGATTCAGGAGTTGCAGTATGACTCACAAGGCAAACGACACAGCCAACAAATACTTTAGTTCACGTGCTAACGAACTCAAAGAGAAAGCTTCTCGAAATCAAGTGATCACGGCTCCATTACCAGACCCGATTGCAAAAAATATTGAAGCGATTAGTTTACTTCATAGCCAGGAAGTTCGAGATATTCCCGCCCACCAGCGGATACTAGAAGCGATCGCGACATTCTTTGGGCGATCGACATTTATGTATAGTTTGCTAGTCATACTGGCTCTGTGGATTTTTGGCAGTTTTTTTGATGGCTTTTTGCCATTCAATCTGCCCCCGTTTAGCTGGTCAGGTCAAGGCTTAGACGCAGCTGCATTGGTGATTTCAACCGGAGTGCTGGTGCGACAAACTCGCCAAGAAAACTTTGCCGAACAGCGGGCGCAACTGATGCTACAACTTAACCTACTCTCCGAGCAAAAAATTGCCAAGATTATTGCTCTGTTAGAAGAACTCCGTAGCGATTTACCTAATGTGATCGATCGGCATGATTCGGAAGCTGAATTGATGCAGGAAGCTGCTGACCCGATCGCAGTATTAGAAGCACTCCAGAAAAACCTGGCTGAAGAGCTGTCATCAACAGAAGAAAACAATATGAGTTGATCACAGTTTTTAGTGGACTTTTTTTCTATTTAGAAACATCAAACAAAACTTAAAGTATAATTTTTGTGTAGAGAATAACAGTTCATCGTATATTTGACTAGAGGGATACAGATGGCTCAATTGAATGGTGTAATGATGCAGTACTTCCATTGGTATATCCCTCCAGATGGCAATCTTTGGAATGAGTTCAAAGAGAAAGCCCAAGAGTTAGCTGATGCAGGTGTTACATCTGTTTGGTTACCCCCAGCTTACAAAGGAACAGGGGGTGGCTTCGATGTCGGCTACGGGGTCTACGATATGTATGATCTAGGCGAGTTTGACCAGAAAGGCTCGGTTCGGACAAAGTACGGCACAAAAGACGAGTATATAGCTGCTATCAAGGCTGCAAAAGCTGCTGGCATTCGAGTGTATGCTGATGTTGTCCTCAACCACAAGTTAGGTGCAGACTTAGAAGAAGAGGTGGAAGCAACGCCCTATAGTCCAGACGATCGCAACCACGCGATCGGTGAAATGCAAAAGATTAAAGTGTGGACTCACTTTACCTTCCCAGGTCGCCAGGGCAAATACTCCGATATGGAATGGCACTGGTGGCACTTCGACGCAGTTGATTACAACGTTTATAACCAAGGTGAGAACGCAGTTTATCTGTTCAAAGATAAACACTTTGACGACAACGTTGACCTGGAGAAAGGCGCTTTCGACTATCTCATGGGATGCGATCTAGATATGGAGAGTCAAGAAGTTCGCGACGAGTTGAATCGCTGGGGTGAGTGGTTTGTAGAAACCACTGGTATAGATGGCTTTCGTTTTGATGCCGTTAAACACGTTAGAGCTGGCTTTTTCCCAGAATGGCTGATTCACTGTCGCCAAAAGGCAGGTCGCGATCTGTTTGCCGTTGGTGAATATTGGTCTTATGAAGTTGAAGCGCTCCACCATTTCCTTGACATCACCGATGGGAATGTGATGTTGTTTGATGCGCCATTGCACTATAACTTTAGCGCTGCCAGCACACAAGGCAGTGACTACGACATGCGGCAGATATTTGATAACACTTTGGTGCAACAACAACCTACTTTAGCCGTCACCTTAGTAGAGAATCATGATTCTCAACCCTTACAGTCGTTGGAGTCTGTAGTAGAAAGCTGGTTCAAACCGTTGGCTTATGCGTTGATCCTACTACGAAGTGAGGGTTATCCCTGTATCTTCTATGCGGATTACTATGGTGCTAATTACAAGGATAAAGCCCCAGATGGCAATGAGTATGAGATTTGGCTCGATAGTCATCAATGGATAATTGATAAATTTTTGCACGCTCGTCAAACCTATGCCTATGGCGACCAATACGATTACTTCGACCACGCTAATACAATCGGCTGGACACGCTTAGGAGATGAAGAACATCCCGGTGGTATGGCGGTTGTTCTGAGTAATGGGGAAGAGGGGACTAAGTGGATGGAAGTTGGGCAACCCAACAGCACTTACATTGACATCACTGAACATATAAGTGAACCCGTGACAACGAATGATGAGGGCTGGGCTGATTTTCGATGCAGTGCTGGTTCAGTTTCTGTGTGGGTTCCACAGTCGTAGTCGGGGTTTTAGCTTAATCCGTATTCATCCCACGCCTTACCCGCAAGGGGAGCGTGGGATAAATGGTACTGATTAAAACTTTACACGTTAATTGCGATCGCTATGTCCGCGTGCAAATGGTGCAGATGGATTAGCAAGAGCGATCGCAAAAATAACACTATCGAACTCTTAGATGCTTGTCGTCAGCGGGATACAAAAGCTGCTGTTCGGTGACTGAAACGACACATTGACACCGCCGGAAAACAGCTAATTGCATACTTGCAGCAAATTGCTCAGAAGCGCTGATTCTTGCTGAAATTAGATGATCTACCAGAACAGACTAAAGGGGAAATTTACACTATCCTGTTCAACGTGAATTCGACGAACCCGTCCCTGCTGGAACTTTATTTTAAGTCTCTCCCTTTGGGACTCACAGAGGAACGGATTTGCGTAGTAAAACCTCTTAGAGGTTTTTTGATTCAGTTCACGTTATTCAGATAAATAGGTAGAGTCATCTATGAACAAACTGCTCCAGCGGATTAAAGCATTACTCCAACGTATTCTCAAGAGGTTTTCATCCAATTCTGAGCAACCATCGTCCCTAATAAATTCTCGCCCATTAGACACATCTATCAAGAGTGTTTCTCCCCGATGGGAGTCTGGTTTGGTGCTTGTGTGTTCACAATGTGCAAACGAGCAGTCAGGCTCAACGGCTTCCGAAGAATTAGAGAATTGGTTAAAATCTCGTTTAAAGTTTGAGGGATTATGGGGTGAATTTCGGGTTGTTAGCACCAGTTGTTTAGGCGTTTGTCCCCGGATGGGTATTACTGTCGTTATTGTTAGTAATGGAAGTGCTGGTAATAGTCCATGCTTAATTGTAAATCCCCAGAGCGATCGCGAACTTCTTTACTCACGCATCAAACAGAATAAAGAATGATTTTACAGCTTTGCTAACGCTTAAAGGTTGTTTGAAAATTCATGTCTGAGCGATTACTACTTTAAGCAAGGTATATTTGGCTATAACCCAATTGTAACTTTTACGCCAACCGCAGATAAGGACACTTTTGTAAAAACCCAGATGCCTTGTTGTGGGCATTTTGGTTATGAGTATGTGCTGGCGTCGGTCGAATAATCCCACTAAACAGGTCATCCAACCCGTAGGGAGTGAAAAATTGCCATTGACCTTGTGCATCTAGTCGAACTCCCACAGCAGTAGCAGTGTGCAGCCAATCTGTGATGCCATCCTCTGTACTAGTGTAGGGTCTGCTACCAGAACGCCAACGAGCAAAACTAGCTTGATTTTTGACATCAAACTCGTCATCAGGAAATTGTTCTGTCAGAGTCGCCTTTGCTGCTAGTTCTTGGGAACGGTTTCCCTCTATATCAAAGAATGCGATATCAAAATCTTTAATACCTAACCCACAGCCATTGCCAAAAATTGAAGCCCAAACGGTGTTTCTGACTGCACCCCCGGCTAACCACCAGTTAGGTAGATTTAGTTGAGCGATCGCTCTTAATACTCTATCAATAGGTGTATCAGCTAAAATCATCTGTAGACGAGTGTTACTATTCATATCAAATTCCTGGGATTGTCAACTAGAAGGTGAAAATATTATCATTCACATCTCATTAAGCTTACGGTCTTGATAGACCTACTGTGACACTTAGCGGGTCAAGGTTTATTAGGAGAACTTCTGTAGTCATAGTATAAAGAGAACAGGGTTTTACGGAAGGTTAAATTGTGAATTTAGAATTTAAAATTTTTATTTATGGAAGATATATTTGCGCGGTTAGAACGCAATCTAATTGAGATGGTAGTTGGATTTTTGCGCCTGCTGTACTATTAAGTAGTCGATTTTACCTAAGTGGAGTTCAAGCGACATTGGAGAAGCTTATGAGTTGATTGTGTTTCCTACAACCAGCTTCAAGATTGAGATAGCTTTCGCTACAATCAAGCAATATCAACAGGACTTACGCAAAATCATGATAAAACGAACCGCATTCGCGCAGCGTCTCCAAGAGTTGGACGCATTCGCGCAGCGTCTCCAAGAGTTGGACACATAGACGCAGCAGCGGCTTCCCGCAGGGTAGGAATAAGAGTTTCAGAGAGTTCTTGCGTAAGTCCTGATCAATTGTAAGGAGATAAAACCTGTGAGTCTTCCATATACTGGAGGTTGTCAATGTGGGCAGATTCGTTACGAAATTCATGCCCAACCGTTAACCCTCTACCTATGCCACTGTAAGGAGTGTCAGAAACAATCCTCTAGTGCCTTTGGAATGTCTCTTACTGTTTCACGAGATGCTGTTGTGATTGTTCAGGGAACACCGAAAGCTTGGACTCGGAAAAATGATAGCGGACGTGAAGTAAATAACCTGTTCTGTGGCGACTGCGGAACGCGATTGTTCCATGAACGGACTTACAATTCAAATACTATCAACGTCAAAGCCGGAACGTTAGATGATACAAGTTGGTTACGCCCAGTGGGTAACATCTGGACACGGAGTGCCCAATCATGGGTGATGATTTCAGACCAATTGCTCAACTATGATGGACAACCAGAGGATGTGCGCCCTTTATGGGAAAAATGGACACAACAGCATCCATAAACGCACAATTCTCGACATCAGACATCATACCCCTGATAGTTAAGCTAACGCGCTCAGTTCGTAGTCTAACTGATGACTGTAACAAAGGAGAGAATAAGAAAATTCTATTGGTAAAGTGCTTTAATGAACATATTAAATTATTTAAAACAGTAATATTCAACTCGAATTATAAGTTCAGTTTGTATATCATTAGTTTTACATACTTGTCGGCAAATCATGTGAAAAAAACTAACATAGGATCAAGATTTTTATATAAAATCTTACTGGACATATTCAATTATGCGATTTAGTTAGAATCAGATTTTAAATATAATTTCAGTTCATTGTCGAAAGTTTTAACAGTTATTTCTAAACAAGGTTAATGAAAAACGATACACCACAAGAATTAAACCAAGATCCAGAAATTGGGCGCTTGATTGATGAGGTAATGTCTTCATCTCTGACTGATGAACAGTACCGCAAAAAGATGCAGCGGCGTAAGGAAGTGCAGGATCAGCGAATAGCACAAGCTGTACCAGAAAAAGGGTTAATTATTGTAAATACTGGTAACGGTAAGGGTAAAACTACTGCGGCTTTGGGGATGGTGTTACGATCGCTTGGTCACGGGTATAAAGTAGCGATCGTCCAATTTATCAAAGGAAGCTGGGAACCTTCTGAAAAAAGGGTTTTCAGCTATTGGGAAGACCAGTTAGAATTTCACGCAATGGGCGAAGGCTTTACCTGGGAAACTCAAGACCGCGATCGCGACCTCGATAAAGCTAGCGCCGCTTGGCAAAAATCATTAGAATATATTCGCAACCCAGACTTCCATTTGGTGTTGTTAGATGAAATTAATATTGCCCTCAAAATGGCTTATTTACCATTAGAGGACGTTTTAGCGGGTTTAGCAGAAAAACCAGCTAACAAGCACGTTATTCTCACAGGTAGAGGCGCACCAGCTGGTTTAATTGAGCGTGCTGACCTCGTAACCGAAATGACCCTAGTTAAGCACCCTTTCCGCGATCAAGGCGTTAAGGCGCAACCAGGAATTGAGTATTAAGTTGGAGATTATTTACACATTTGTAATGTGCGGCGATCGCTAGCTGTAATGGAATTTAACTGATAAAAGTCTTGCAGAGCCACCGAGTAAGGATAATTGCTGAACTCATCTTCACTGACTTGAGGCAGTCTACTGCTTGCAGCTACCTGATTCGACTGAGTAGAACTGGCTTGATTTGACGAACCATTAACCGTCATCGCCAACTCTCCTGACTGGTTGAGTGTACCCTGAAAACAATTAAACTCTGAGTCGGGCATATACAATGCACCAGTTACCTTGCCCTGCTGCTTTTGAAATATGATGTAACCTTGACCAAGCTGGTTTGGTTTTGGGGATTGACCATAGAGATAAATCCCATCTTTTACAGGAAAATTCGCTTTTGGTAAAACTTCTGCGCCTTTTGTGGCTTCCTGAGAACCTGGAACCAATGCTGTGGTTGTGGGGAAGGTTTTTCCGCTCTTATGTATAAAAAAATCTCTCTCTCCAGTAGCCCCTTTTAGCCGACTTCTCTGCTCTCTAACTATTCTTAGCTGCGACAATAGAGAGGTTTCGGAGCTTTTCTGAATCTGAGCCGATGATAATGGCGAATCTGTAATCGGTAGTACTTGAGTCTGCTTGCCTATAAAGCCCAAACCCAGAAGTAAGCCTAAGCCTGCGAGAGAAATTCCCCACTGACGGGGAGATAAGAACTGATAAAAGTTGTTAAGCACCCTACTTCTCCTGTTAAAAAACTAACTAAGTTCTCTATAACTTACTTAAATCATAACCAAGTTTTAATTGTCAAAGACTTTGTTAACGACTTATATTACTATTGTCCAAAAAATAAAACTGTTAGAAATTAAAGTTTTTCAGGACTTACGCACGGGTCATGGAAGAACGAACCACAGAGACACAGAGTACACGGAGGAATGAGAGTTTGAGAGGTTTTTTGCGTAAATCCTATTTTTATTTAATTAACTGCATAAAAAAATCGCCCCCTGAATTCAAGAGGCGCGTCACCAAGGTGGTGTAGAGACGCGGCATTTCGCGTCTCTAGTTCTAGCTAGCAACGTATTCTTGAACATTGGCACGACGGCGACGCAGATGAGCCAAAGCCTGATGCTCTAACTGGCGGACACGTTCACGGCTGAGATTCAATCTCTCACCCACTTTTGCCAATGACATTTCATTACCATCTTCTAAACCAAAGCGTAGGGCTAAAACTTCTCGCTGTTGCGGGGTTAGTTCTGCTAGCAGGTTGTTCAAGTCTTGGCGTAAGAATTCCTGGTTGGTGTAATACTCTGGCGATGGGCCGCCATCTTCGAGCATTTCTTGCAACTCAGTATCCTGGTTATCGCCAACTTTAACATCCAAAGACACTGGTTGACGCGCCATGTTCAAATATTCGCGGATCTGAGCAGGTTCTAGTTCTAGTTCTTTGGCAATTTCGGCTGGAGTGGGCGATCGCCCCAAGGTTTGAGCCAACTCACGCTGTACTTTCTTGATTTTATTCAGTTTCTCGGTAATGTGGATCGGTAACCGAATGGTGCGACCTTGTTGAGCGATCGCCCGGGTAATCGCTTGGCGAATCCACCAGTAAGCGTAAGTCGAGAACTTATAACCCCTCATTGGGTCAAATTTCTCCACACCCCGCTCTAATCCTAGTGTTCCTTCCTGAATTAAATCCAGAAACTCCATATTCCGCTTTTGGTACTTCTTGGCAATAGCAACGACCAAGCGCAAATTCGCTTCAATCATTTTTTGCTTTGCCCGCTTACCTTGCGCCACCGTTTGTTGTACCTCAGTTTCCGATTCTTGAACCTGGTCAGCCCACTCTGATATATTCGGTTCGCGGTGCAGTTTCTTCGCCAAAGCTTCCTTGGCGTCGATAAACTTCATCATTTGTTGCACCTGCTTCCCATAGACAATTTCTTGTTCACGGGTTAGCAGTGGTACACGCCCAATTTCCCGCAGATAGGTTCGCACCATATCAGCCGTGAATTTGGTGTTAAGATTTTCCGTTTGGGTGTTGACAGTAGGCATTCGTGTGTTATCCTCTACTCCGTAAACACAATGTATCTTTTGTTACTAAAATCTTTGGAGAAAGGTAGTACATCTATCACGAAATATCGGGAGCTACCAAAAGCAATTATCAATCGATACAGCCGTTGTTAAGACGGCAAGCCCCCAATGATAGGTTCCCCTACCTCTCCTAAATTTTCAATCTCTTATAATAAGCACGCTAGTTGTTTTTGAGAATTCTTCTTTTGGGCAGTTACTGATAGTAACTGGAAAATCCGAAGTCGGTATGAGTTTTACTTACCTTTATAATACGATAAATCAGGCGGATAGTAAAGTATCTTAAGATAAAGCGTCTAATTATAATTCAAAAGCAATCGTTTGCAAAAATAAATTGAAAATTCCTTAAAATTACTTACTACATCTATAGTGACGCCAAAAATCCCCCTTCTGTTGCCAAACAGTAGCCGGATAACCGAACTTAATTGGCTGTGAGGATGGAGGGATGTTACGAATTGGGCATGGGGCATGGGGCATTGGGCATTGCAAGAGAAGAACTCAAGACTAATGACCAATGAGCAATGGCAAATAACTATCTAGAATCCCAGGTCAGCTTTGGCTAGTTCAGCAGCGGCAAATACTTCTGCATCAGGTTTTTCTTCCCAGGCTGGCTCACCAATTTCTTCGTAAAAAGTTGCGTCGTAAGGACGGGTACGCACTACTACCGGCATCGGAACAGCATGACCCAAAATTAAGGCTTGTTGCTTAGAGTCTAACTTTGCCAACACCGATCGCAGCCCGCTACCACCAGATACACCTGTAAAAATTGCGTCAATGTCTTTTTCGTCATTAAGCAAAGCAGTAATGCGAGTCCCAATTTGGGACATAACTTCATTATCTATTCCTGATGGGCGTTGATCAACTACCAAAAGTGTGACAAAATACTTTCGCAGTTCACGGGCGATAGTTCCAAAAATCGTGCTTTGTACCACTCCTGGGTCAAGAAAACGGTGCGCCTCTTCAATGGTAATCATCAATGGCGTCGGGCGATCGCAAGGATTTTTGCTTTGCAGGAATTTATCTGCTTTTTTGACATAATGCTCGTGAATCCGTCGGGTGATCATATTCGTCACCAACATATAAGAGAGCATATTTGACTGGGAACCAAATTCTATCACAACATTCTTCCCAGATTCCAGGCATTGCACAATTTTACTAATATAATTCTGGGGGCAAACTGCTCGCATATACTTCAAACTATCCATCCGCAAGAGTTTGCGCTGCAATGCCATAATCGAGCCTTTGTGTCCACGCTTCTCGTCGCAGAACATCTCAATTTCTTCGTTAGTCATGTTCAGCAACTGGACAATCCAGGACTTGCCAAACTCGCTATATAGAATATTGGCATTATCCAAGGCTGCATCAGAGAGTCCTAAATCTCGACTACATAACTTAATATCTTCAACTTCTATTTGCTCGTAGCTCAAATAAAGTTCTTGAGCATCACGCACACCCCGACGCTTTGTCGATTCCGGGTCGAGAGTATAAACTTCCACCTTACTGGGAAAAAGTTGTTTTAGACCCTTAACAGTATTTACGTTCTTACCTTCTGCAACGGCTTCCCAGCCATACTCAGAGTGCATATCAAAAATCAAATTTACTGCCGCACTTTTACGGATAACACCAGCTAAAAGTAACCGCGTTAGAAAGGATTTACCAGTACCAGATTTTCCAAAAACCCCATTACTGCGTTCCACAAAGCGATTCAAATCGATGCAAACTGGCACATCCATATCCAAAGGTTTGCCGATGGAAAAATTGCGCCTTTGGGGGTCATCTTCCCAACCAAATACGCGGCGAAAATCGTCAACACTTGCTTCGTAAACTTGACTAAAGTGGCTAGGAATAGTTTTAACAGGCAACAATTCCATAGTAGTACTGGTTTGTGGCACAAATGAAGCCAAACCCGTCACTGATGGAAGAAAGGGATTTACCGATTTGCCATTTGTGGGGGAGAAAGATTCTTCAGTTTCGGGAGTGAACATCAACATCGGCGCTAGGTTGATAGTACCGTATGTACCACTTCCGGCTAAAACATCTCGTAAAAAAGTATCTTCCCAATTGGGTGGATTAGCAATAATTCGTGCATTAGCAGCTCCCAACGCTACATCTGTCAGCATACAAAAAAAGCGCGATCGCATCCCTTGCACAACGAGAAATTTACCCACCCGCATATCTTCCACAGAAATGTCAGGATGCAATCGTACTTCTAAACCTTCAGTTAGAGAACCTTGAATAACCGAACCTAATGGCTGTACCGAATTCATCTAGTTAATTACATGATTGTGGTGCGCTATCTTATGTTGAATTTTAATTGGATAGGGCAAAAGTTGCGAATAAATTAGGACTCATTCAATTTTAGATTTTAGATTTTAGATTTTAGATTTTTTCTTCAATCCCTTCTCCCTTGGCGTTAGCCTCTCCCAAAGGGAGAAGGGGAGACGCTGCGCGAACGGCTAGGTGCAGTCACTCATGGGGGAAGACTGCACTGCTTCACCAAAATCCAAGTTGCGCTTCTAGCGCCCCAAAGGTGCGACCTAAAATCTAAAATTGGCAGAGTTTGAAGTGCTGAGTGTGAGGGAATAATTAATGCCCAATGCCCAATTACTTAATCAATCTGAATCGAAGTTGGCGCACTTCCCGTTGGTGGAGTGGTAATGATTAATGGTTTGCGGAATTGGGCGTAAAGGCGATCGCGCCAGGTGAAAAATGGTTCATAATTTATATTCTCTGCAAAGATTGGCAATCCTTTACCTCTAATAGAAGCTGGTAAATCCAGATAGGGCCCAGAGGGGAACTTGAGCAATATTGATAAGCTAGCTACTGCCAAGTCAGCTAAAGTCGGCTCATCTCCTGTTAAATAAGGACTATCTGCCAATAATAACGTTACCGCTTCCAAGTCTTGTTTTAAGGATGCGATCGCTGACTGGATCACATCTGGGCTATAACCTACCCCAACACCCAACAGTGTCAGGAAGTCACTAGGTACTCCTTGAACCAGACTTTTAAATATATCTGGTGTTGAGGTGGGTAATAAAGACTTGCGGAAATTTTGATCTTGACTTAATGCAGCAAATAGTGCTTTGCGACCTTTGATACCTATGGACTCATCAGCCCATTCTTCTATTAATAAAGTTAAGCCCCGTTTTTTGGGATCTTGCGGTATTATT
The DNA here is from genome assembly GCF_036917395.1 of Nostoc sp. GTDB lineage: Bacteria > Cyanobacteriota > Cyanobacteriia > Cyanobacteriales > Nostocaceae > Nostoc. The sequence continues at coordinate 12,406 of NZ_JBALDI010000085.1, read as the reverse complement.
GGGCGATCGGGATACTCTAAGTCTAAATACTTAGCTATTTTCGTAGAATCCGCAATATATTTATTACGATCCTTTAATACTGGGACTTGTTTCTGACCAGTCAGCCGGAACAGTTCTACTTGTCCAATTCCAGGTGTAACCTCTATTTTGCGGTAATCTAGTCCTTTAAAATCTAGAATTAGGCGCACTTTCTCTGAGTATTGAGAGAGTTCCCATTGGTATAATTCAAGCATATTGTATACCTTGTAACTGGTCAACTTTTTAACTTTACAATTGTAATTGTATCTTTAGTTAAAGTAATTTTTCTTGACATTAGGATTGAACTTATAAGTGGTTACGCAAAATTATTTATGTGATTGCGAGTGAAATTAAATGTATATTTAATTTTGTACTACTACTTACCTGATTTCTGGCAAGATTATCGATTTAAAAAATATTATTTTCTGAATGATTAAAATATCAAGTAATTAAATAATTTAATTTGGCATACATAAATCAACCTAACCGCTCAGTCGTGATTCCAATTTCATGTGAAGATGTATTGGATATTCATACTCACAACTCTTGCTCTACAAAGATTTTATAGTTTGATATTCTGTGCAAGCTCACAAAGAATTGGTATGAGTCTTCAGCAGTTACTTTAATTTCCGTCACTGTTAGCCTACGTTAAAATATCTAGTACACTATGGCTATGGCGGAAGCTTGCCTAACTTTCACAAGGGATTTTGCCCTAAGTCTTCTTAATTGAGATGGTAACTGAATTTGAGCCAAGCTATACTAGGTACTTAATTTCTGTACTTTTGCTGAGTAATCAATGATTAATTTCGACATTAAAGCCTTATCCATAAAGAATTCCGGATTTTTGAATCAACTATTAACTTGCGTACATCTTTGTATATAAATTTGCTTTTAAGTAGACTATTTCTCAGAGCTTGTTGTAACTCATAACTTGTAAATATGATATTTTTCCACGTTCTTAGAGTTGACGCTACACCAAGTAAGGCTTTTTAACTTCTTTTGGTGTAATGCAGAAAATCCGCTCAATTTACATGAAATATATGGTAAGTATATTTAGTACTTGTCAAGCGTGAGTCGAGGTTGGATATTTAACCTAATCAACACAAATTCTCCTGGAGAAAAATCTTACTTCCCTCTCAAGTTAGATTTTGTACATAGTAAAATGTTATAAATCTTTATGTAATGTATAGACAAAGACAAACAAAATTTATGAAGACGAATTACAGCAAATTGCTGACCGCGTTGACAGGCATAGCAGGATTCACTAGTTTCAGCCTTGTTATTACTTTACCATCTGATGCAAAATTAGCGCCAAATCCTAACCCTAGTATTTTCAACGAAGCTCCATATAACCAGGGTCAACGCCTTCAAGTAAACGCTCAATACACACCTGCTGAGGCTGCTTCCGAAATAGAGAAAGGCAATACCAAACGCAAACAAGTAGCGCAGACAGGTGGTGTCACAAATCCCAGACCAAGTATTTTCAACGAGCCTCCCTATAACCGTGGTAGTAACGCTACACCTAGTGAACCTACACCCCGCACCCCACGCGCTATCCCAGGATCTCAACCTACCACACCACCAACACAAGTACCATCTACTGAGACACCTACTCCAACTCCACCAGGGCCAGGGGCAAGTGACAATCAAGGCAAAAACTTGTTAGCGTTGGCAGAGTCAAACGCTTCTTTTACCACCTTAACCAAGGCTTTGAAAGCAGCAGGATTGACCGGATCTTTGCAAGGCAAAGATAACTTAACTATTTTTGCACCCACTGATGCAGCTTTTGCTAAGTTGCCACCAGATGCCTTGCAAGAATTGTTAAAGCCAGGTAACAAAGAAGTATTGATGAAGATTTTAACTTACCATGTAGTACCTGGTAAGATATTGTCCACTGATTTAAAGTCTGGCGAAGTTAAAAGCCTTGAAGGTGGCATAATCAACGTTAAGGTTGATCCTGCTACCGGTGTAACTGTCAATGATGCTAAAGTGACACAAGCAGATATCACAGCCACTAACGGTGTAATCCATGCAATTGATCAGGTGATTTTGCCTCCTGACTTGTAATTTTTAAGTACAAGTACACTAAGTAACAGAATTAGGTCAGTACTAAATATTAATACGTAAAAAACCGTTCAAATGTTAATTTTGAACGGTTTTTTGTAAGAAAGGTGAGTTAAATTAATAACCCCGCCTACTTAACTTTTCCCAGCATATAGAAAACCTCACTTCCATTCCTCTCACCTTGTAGAGAAGCAGGGCTGTTTCATTTGAGAAGGGAGGAATTTTGTCAACAGCATGGGCGAGAAATTTAGGGAAGTAGCAAAAAGATAAATTACCGTCTCAACGAGTAAATTTCAGTGCGTTGGCGTTGGCATAGTCTCTGGTAGAGAAGCACCTTGTAGAGTTGGCATCGCCATTTTATTTTCCAATCAGATTTTTTAATCACCTGATTTTTTTGACTTAGACGCTTGGAAATCAGAGTTTTTAGGAAATGAAACAGCCTTGCTTGTAGGGAAAGGGCTTAGGGGGTTAGGTTTATCGTTGGTTTTTCTCCATGCCGTGAAAAGTCAGCCCCGCCTACAAGTTCGTGCAATATAGTTAGGACAATATAGTTAGGATAAGATTTAATACCCCCTACTTTTCCCTTAAAAAAGGCTTTCAAAGGTAAGTTTTTCAGTCCCACACAAAGAATTTTAACGAAACCAGAAATAGTTTATCATTCAGCTAGGTTCTTAGCCAGTTAAAACCTCAAAGCAGCAAGTGACTACAATTGGCTGAGTCCCTAATCTAAATCATTGAGGTATAGGCAGACTACCTTGTAGTATCATCTGACTTGCCCTAGCTTGACAGCTGGCGCAGGCACAGCCAAACATCTGCATGGCAAGCTGTTTGACTCTTTCATTAGCACGTATTGATGGGTATTGGGGATATTCTTGTGAAGCAGGTGCAGCAACTGTCTGTGTGTCGGTGGGTGTTAAGGTAGGATTGGCTAAATCTTGAGGAGAAAGCTTCTTAGCAAAAGCTGGATTAACAGTTAGTAATGTTAAAGCCAAAAAGCTTGAGCTGCAAAGCAAAGCCATGACAATTTTATTCATAATTTACACCAGTAGTAGACTTGATCTTTAAGTTGAGCTTAGACGAAAAAATTATAAATCGCCATAAAAATTCTCAATATCAATATCTGTCGTAATGTCATCTCAGACACCAGTTTTATTTAGGTTGAGGGAAACTACCTTGTAATACCATCTGACTTACACGAGCTTGACAGCCAGGGCAGTCACAGCCAAACTTCTGTATAGCAAGCTCCTCGATTGATTGAGTAGATATGATTGATGGAAATTCGGGGGATTTTTTAGTTACAGATGTATTAACTGTCTGCCTCTGGCCTAGGTTCAACTTAGGAGAGGTTAAATCCTGAGGAGAAAGCTCTTTCGCAAAAGCTGGATTGACAGTTAGTAATATTAAAGCCAAAAAGCTAGAGCCGCAAAGCAAACCCATGACAATTTTATTCATCATTTCCCTGAGTGCTAAACCTTATTATTAGTTGAGTTTAGACAAAAAACCTACAAATCACCAGAAAAATTAAACTTGTTTTTAGTTGCCAAGTGGCGATTGATAGAGCCACTGATTTCTATCGAAATAACAATTACTTTTTGTTTGCAATCAGCCTTTGATCTTTATCTTGCATTTCTAAAAGTTCAGGGATAGTAACAAAGCTATAGCCCTGTTTCCGAAAGTTTGCAATAATTTCTGGTAAAGCTTGTACGGTTTTAGAGCGATTACCACCACCATCATGCATTAGCACAATTCCACCTGGCTTGGCCCTCCTAAACACATTATTAATTAATTTTGGTACAGCAGGACGTGAGTAGTCTACAGAGTCAGATGACCAGCGAATGATGGCATATTTGCTATTTCTAGCGTAATCAGCCACCCCATTGTGCATGAGTCCCCCTGGTGGTCGAAACAAATTTGTTTTAATCCCTGTCACTTGATAAATCAAGTCTGCTGTGTGGACAATTTCATAGGCAGCTGCTTGTGGATTCAAAAATTGATACCAATGATGCCAAGTATGGTTGCCAATTACGTGACCTTCAGCAATCTCCCGCTTTACTAAGCCTGGATAATTCTTCACGTTTTGCCCAATGAGGAAAAATGTCCCTTTGATCTGATTTTTTTTGAGAATATCCAGTACTTGCGCGGTACTCTCAGGCCATGGCCCATCATCAAAGGTGAGAGCAATTACTTTCTGTTCAGGAGTCAATTTTGCCGAGTCAACTATTGCCCCTTGAAAGCGTAGTGGCACAGCATAGGAGAAACCCTTTACTTGTACTAATTGCTGCCAACTGTTAAGCATCGTCGCTTTTAGTTCTTCAATCTGCTGCTGAGTTCCAACCTTGACTGGTAGATTGTTTACATTTATATTCTTTGTACTTTCAGCCTCAGAGGAGCTTGATTTGATAAGCATCATCGTGCCAGCACTCAAACCAGCACTCAAGACAAGCAACATAATTAATATTTTTTGCAGACCAAAAAATGACTTATTTTCCTCCACTTCATAGCTCCTTCAAGGGTCGAACCATCTCTTTTTTTACAATTCTGGCAGTTTTTTATCTTCTGGTAAGCCTTGCCATGCAAGCTACAGCATAAATGGTATATTTTTTAAAGTTAGCTCCAACCTTGACTCTGAAAAAATACTTTACTCTACGGATAATCTAAGTCTCTATAAGCAAAACCCTCAGCATGAAAGTGAGAGCCTTCTTAGGCGTTAATTTTTGTAAACTATGGGGTATGAGGGGAATTTCGAGAACTGTAAAAGGCAATTAATCCTGCCTTGTTAACATCAATATACTTATGTAGGTTTAATATTGCATATCGTATTGACAAAGCCATTGCGAAATTATGACGAAGATGTGACCTTACTTGAGTGATCACGGCACAGGGCAGACTCGTTAAAAAATTTATTTGATCCCCGACGGCGCAAGATGAATGAACACCATTGACTGCTGAAAGTTCTGCAAATAAGGCTTTAGAGTGAGTCACAGAATCTCCCCCACTTACTTTTAGTTTAACTCGCTTAAAAAAGGGATTTTCAATAAATCATCCATTTTATGGGATGGGCATCTTGCCCATCCCACAATAGGTCACTGCATACTTTTTTCTTTGGAAATTCCTTAACAGGTTACAGGCTCGACATTACATCCCGTGCTACTGCTAAAGTCTGATCAATATCCTCTTCGGTGTGAGCAAAAGACGTAAACCCAGCTTCAAACTGAGAGGGTGCTAAGTAAACACCATGCTCTAACATACCACGATGAAAGCGTCCGAATTTGGCTGTATCAGACTTTTTCGCATCTTCGTAGTTATGAACTGGGCCAGAGGTAAAGAATAAGCCGAACATCGCGCTGATTTGACCGCTGCAAGCCGCATGACCATTTTCTTTGGCAATTTGCAGCAAACCATCTGCTAGCTTTTTAGTAATCCGGTCAAGATACTCGTAAGTACCTGGCTTTTGCAGCAGTTCTAAAGTCTTAATACCAGCAGTCATCGCCAGGGGATTACCTGAAAGAGTTCCAGCTTGATATACAGGACCAGCAGGCGCAATCATTGACATAATATCCCGGCGACCACCATAGGCTCCTACTGGCAAACCACCACCAATCACCTTACCCAAGGTTGTTAAATCGGGAGTGACGCCAAATTTTTCTTGAGCGCCACCGTAAGCAATGCGGAAGCCTGTCATCACCTCGTCAAATACCAATAACGCTCCATGCTCGTGAGTCAGTTCCCGTAATCCTTCTAGGAAGCCAGCATCAGGTGCAATAAACCCAGCATTGCCGACGACTGGCTCAAGAATGACACCAGCAATCTCGTCGCGGTTTTCTTCAAATAAGGCTTTAACTGCTTCTAGATCATTGAAAGGCGCGGTTAGAGTGGTGCTAGTTGCCGATTTAGGAACTCCTGGTGAGTCTGGCAAGCCAAGTGTAGCAACCCCAGAACCTGCCTTCACTAGAAACGTATCGGCGTGTCCGTGGTAGCAGCCTTCAAACTTGATGATTTTGTCTCGGTTGGTGAAAGCCCGCATCAGCCGCAAAACTCCCATACAGGCTTCAGTTCCAGAGTTGACAAATCTGACCATTTCCATACTAGGAACGGCATTGATGACCATTTCTGCCAAAACATTTTCTAGTACTGAGGGAGCACCGAAACTTGTACCTTTTTCTAAAGCTTCATGCAACGCTGCAATTACTTCTGGATGAGCATGACCGCAAATAGCTGGGCCCCAGGTGCCTACATAGTCTATGTATTGGTTGCCATCTACATCCCAAATGTATGCGCCTTTAACACGATCAAAAACAATGGGTTGTCCGCCTACAGATTTAAAGGCACGAACTGGAGAACTGACTCCTCCTGGCATGAGGTTTTGAGCAGCGGCAAAGACTTGTTGTGATTTTGTTGTTTTAATTGTGGTATTTACCAAGGTTTTCTCCTAACAGTGGGCAATAAAAAGCTCTATCTTAGGATAGTGTCAAAAACTGCTTAGAATTTCTATCCTATAAAATTAACTGAACAGAAAAATAATAATATGTTATACAAGTCAAATAAAGATTTGCCTTTAGATGTTCAAACTCGATTATCTGAAGCATACCAGGATCTTTACCGAGCAGCTTTTAACTCGGCGATCCATTGGTATGGTGAAGCCTCAAAAGCTCACAAAGTCGCGTTGAGTGCTGTAAAGATGCAGTCTGCTATGGAACGGAATGCTCTTGTTGAAAGCTAGATAAGATAGTTCAATTCAAAAAAACATGCCAGCGGCCCTATTCAGAATGGTATCGTGAATCCATGAATTATTCTAATTAGAGCAAACTAGCTGGTATGTCTTCTAACGATTCGCGATCGCTGCATTACGCCATCCCTGTTGAGGAAATTCGCTACGATGAACGGGGTCTAGTACCTGCAATTGTCCAAGATTATTTGGATGGTACTGTCCTGATGATGGCGTGGATGAATCAGGAGTCGTTACAAAAGACTTTGGAAACTGAAGAAACTTGGTTTTGGAGCCGTTCCCGGCAAGAATTGTGGCACAAGGGGACTACTTCTGGACATATTCAGAAAGTGCAGAGTATCCGTTATGACTGTGATAGTGATGCGCTGCTCATAGGGGTAGAGCAATTAGGAGATGTTGCCTGTCATACTGGAGAACGCAGTTGCTTTCACCAAATAGAAGGGAAAATTGTCCCACCACCAGGAGATACATTGTCGCAATTGTTTCAAATAATATGCGATCGCCGCGACAATCCTACTGAAAGTTCTTATACCTGTAAGTTATTAGCAGGTGGTGATAATAAAATTTTGAAAAAAATCGGTGAGGAAACTGCTGAGGTGGTAATGGCCTTCAAGGATGATGAAGCAGATGCGATCGCAGGTGAAGTGGCTGATTTGCTATATCATACTTTGGTTGCCTTAGCTCACCATCAAGTTGATTTAAAATCGGTGTATCGCAAGCTTCAAGAACGTCGTCAATAGAGGGAATAATAAGTCATTTTACCGTGGGTGGAATGAAGCTTTTAATCAGCCCAAATTCGATTCAGGTACTGTAAAATTACCACGACGATCGCCACACTCAAAGAAAAGCCTAGCCAGATACTATCAGTAATAATTCGCGGTTGATCTAATGCCCATCCACCCAAGGGATGACCAATAAAATAGCCAACACCCCAGCACACAGCGTTGATAGAGAAATAAACGCCGCGTTGATTTTCAGGGGCTAACTCAGTGACTAAAGAGGCAGCAGATGGGGTATAAGAAACAATCGCAACAGCAAATACTCCCAATGCCAATGCTACCCAAACCAGATTATGAGATGGGGCAGTACCGCTTACCCAAATCAGGGCAAAACCTATTGCCCACAAAATAGCAGATACAGTAAGTGCGAGTGTGTGAGAACAGCGTTTTAAGGCAGTTGTAACAGGCAATTGACAAATGATCGCTAGCACCAGATGCCAAGCAAATAGAACGCTAATCGTAGTTTGAGCAAATCCTTCGGTAGTGCTTTTGATCACAAAGTTTTTGAAGTAAAGCGGGAGGGTACTGTGGATTTGAGAAATATAGATTGTGAAGAATATATTAACTGCTATGTAGACAAGGAAGCGGCGATCGCTTAATACTGTCATCCAAGAAGCAAAATATTGTGTCTTTTCGGATTCCCCCATCTGCTGTTGTTCTGTTTGATTAATTCCCACATAGACAACCCCAAAAAATACCATAAAAGAGATGGCATCAATCACAAATAGCCAGCGATAACTTCCAATTATCGCGATAAAAAACCCAGCAAGCACAATTCCTATAGCTAACCCAAGATTATCTGCTAATCGAGCGATCGCAAAAGTTTCCCGGCGATTGTCAATCTGGCTGGCATCAGCAACAACAGCTTCAGCCGCCGGCCAATATAAACCTATCCCTAAACCGCTAATCAAGCTACCAATTACCAAAATAGTAAAATTACTGGTTGTAGCTAAAACTAAAGAACCAATTGCTGAAATCGCCGTCGCTAGCAACAAAGTGCGGCGGCGTCCCCATTCTCCAGAATCAGCCAAGGAACCACCTACAATCCGCCCGACAATGCCGGAAATCGAGGCGCTACCCAAGGCTACCCCGACACTAGTTGCAGATAAACCAACTTGATTGACAAAAAAGATCGGGGCGTAAAACAGGGTAAACCCAGTGCCGACTTCCGAGAGGAATCTACCAATTGCGAAAATCCATATCTGGGGATGTATCGAGGGCAGCCACGATGATAGCTGAGATTGAGAAGTTAGTTTCATGAGCTTAAATGTCATAGTTTTGTGACATTTTGGTAATTCTTATCATTTGCGGCAATTTTCCTGACTCATTCCACAGGGTTTCCACAGGGATTTTAGCAGTTTTCCACAGGTACTCTACGAACTAATGGGCTTCTTGCCGTCTTGCTGGGGATTGTTAATTAACTGTGGCAAGGAACTTCAAGGACTGAGTTTTTGTAAAGTAAAGTAATAAAAATTAGGCTCTAAAGCTGATTATTCCGTTCGCATTTATTTTTTATACAATCGTTTTTAACATTTCGCAGCATTGACAAACCCACCCCCTCTTAGCGCACAATGATTCGGCTTGCTTTTGTAGTCCGTTCAAGCGTTGGTATCAAATGTGTAAAATATATTACCTTAGATGTGGGCGCAGATTGTCGGGCTAGCGAAAGAGCGTGTGAGGTAGCTTTGGCCGTTTCACCGCAAGCAACTTGTCCCTCTTGATTGTCCTCATAGGAGGAAAATCTCATGAAAGCAACGGTTAGCATCTTTACAGAAATTCCCGAAACACTGCACGAATCCTTAAAAAACTACTTAGAAACCCATCCCGATTGGGATGAAAACAGGGTATTGACGGCGGCGTTATCATTGTTTTTACTCCAAAATGGAGATAGCGATCGCCGTGCTGCCCGAGTCTATCTGGAAACTTTGTTCCACCACTCCTCAGTAGAAATGCCCAGGATTGATTCACCCGCAACCGCTAATCTACTAGACAACCCATAGGTACTGGTATAAAGGGCGTTATTCTGGCTCATGTCCTAATAAAGGCACGCAAACCGTGCCCGATTAATGGGATTTTGACCCAATAGCGATCAAGCATATCGGGGCAATATTACAACAAAAAAGATCAGTAGATTCTGATCCTTAAAAAGGTTCCAATAGTTTCTCCTATTGCTAAAACTAATTGGTAATAGCGCAAGATTTAGAATTGAGGCAAGACTTGAGTATATTAGCTGACCGTTAGTACTTATTATCTAACGGTTTTCTCTTGGATACAAACACGCTCGTAGGGGCGCATAGCTATGCGCCCCTACGGACTCCAACCTAAGCACCGTTATATCTACCAAAACGGTCAAATGCAAAGAAATATTTTCCAGTGGACTCTCTCACCTGTTCACTGTCTTAAACGGATAAAGAAATATCTCAAATAACGGACTGGTCTGTATTTGAGGAATATCTACCTATTTTGATTGTCTAAATTTGTCTTTTACTAAAGTCAAAGAAATTCATTAATTCCTCTCCCAAGAGTCAACAGTCAAGAGTTAAAAAACTCTAGACTATAAACTCAGGACTTGGCTTCCAAGTGCTGGGGGTGAGGAGGAGATTCAAACTTATACCCTACACCACGTACAGTTTGAATTAATGCTGGCTGACTAGCATCAATTTCAATTTTTTTGCGAATTTGGCCGATATGGACATCTACAACCCGCTGGTCGCCGACGTATTCATAGTCCCACACCTCTTGGATTAGTTCTGCACGTCGCCAAACTCGACCTGGATGACTGGCTAAAAAATGCAACAAGTCAAATTCCAGAGCAGTTAAGGGTACTGGTTGATTATTAAGTGCCACCTCTCGTCGCACCGGATCAATCATCAGTTTTTCAAATACCAAGCGTTTCTGCTCGGCATTAGTTATCACTCGTTGACGCCTCAAAATAGCTCCGACTCTGACTTCTAGCTCTCCTAGCCCAAAAGGCTTGGTGAGATAGTCGTCAGCACCTTTAGAAAAGCCGCGAATTTTGTCAGCTTCGTCAGCACGGCTAGTCAACATCAGAACAAAAACACCATTACGACTTTGCATCTCTTGGCAGAGGTTAAACCCAGTTACATCTGGTAAATTAACATCCAGAATTACCAAATCGGGGTTAAATTGCTCAAATAGAGATAAGGCTGTCTTTCCATCTTCGGCAGCCTCTACCTGATAGTTCTGCTTAATCAAAAAGCGTTGGATTAAATTCCGAACCGCAGGGTCGTCGTCAACTACAAGAATCTTGGCAGGAGCCATGACCATTACTTTGCACAAATATACGTAAGATTAACAAGAGGGTTGCACAGAAACGCAGTTGCCACTTTCGGACTAACTAAGAATCTACATAGCTACGGCATTATAATCCTGATCATTCAAAAATAAATACTCTAATCAGGATTGTGGGCAATGAGAACGCGAAACTTGTGTTACCCACAGTATATAGGCGCTCTGACTTTAGCCGCAACAGTTCTTGACACCAAGACACCTTCTTGATCCCAGTTAGGTGGTAACTTAAAACGTTTCAATTTTAAATCGATATTGTGGATATATACCACAAGCGATTATTCAGTATAATTAAAAAAACTCTATTAGGGCACAGTAAGTTGCCAAATCTGAAACAGTAAAGTTGATTTTTTCATAAAAACTATGTGTTTTAGGTACTCTCCGTTCAAATTCTAGATTAGAGCCAGAACTGGGCAACGACATGAGGGTATACACGGAGTTATAGCGATATGTTAAAGTGACTATAGTTGAAATTACAAAGTCAATTAAACTAACCCGTGCTACCATCCTGGTAGGGCATAAAATAGGTCGAGACTTTAGTTTCGATTAAAACAAAACCTAAAGCCGTTTTTTTCTTCGACAAAAGACTGCCGCTGACTGAGGCTGAAGTAACAAACTCCCATGAGCGATCAAAATCCCTACGAAAAACTTGGGGTATCAGAAGAGGCTAGCTTCGATGAGATTCAGTATGCTCGTAATCGCCTATTCGAGCAGCATAATGGCGATGCCAAGCATTTAGAAGTAATTGAAGCAGCTTACGATGCGATTTTAATGGATCGCTTACGGATGCGCCAGGAAGGTAAAATCAAAGTCCCTGAGCGTATCCGGTTTCCAGAGTTGCGAGTGCAATTGCCTCCTAAACAAAGTCCAACCCCTCGTGAGCAGTCACCTGCATGGCTGCAACGGATGCTGGATCAGCCAACGCCTCCGGATATACTCTTACCAGGAGCTTGGTTTGTTGGTTTGAGTTCTATTAGTGTGTTTTACCCAGAGGGAGGCGATCAGGTTTTGCAGTTAGCATTGGTGGTTGGGGTAGGCACCAGTATTTACTTTCTCAATTGTAAGGAAGGTAAATTTGGCCGAGCAGTTTTGTTCACCCTGGTCAGTTTAATAATTGGCTTAATCGCTGGGGGACTAGTTGCTAGCTGGCTGTTACCACAAATATCATTTATCAGTCTGGGAATAAATCAGTTCTCTACTGTAGTGACGTTTATATTGTTGTGGTTGGTTAGTAGCTTTCTCCGCTAAACCGCTACCTGCAAGCAAATTTTTATCAAGAAGACGTGGTTTATGTGTGTTCTTCTTAAATAAGAAAGTCAGGAGTCAGAATAGGTATGCTGACTCCTGTTTTAATTGGCAACCTGAATGCTGATTGACGTGAGTTCGACTGATCACATCAGTCGAATCAAAAGACCTCTAATACCATTTCTGTATGAAGCTGCGCTAAATTATCACCAAGGGTAAATTTGGTTTAAGCGTGATGGGTTTAAGATTACAAGTCGAAATAAAA
>NZ_JBALDI010000084.1:0-160350 GCF_036917395.1 Nostoc sp. | reverse complement strand
ATACAGGCAAGCGTCAAGGTTTGACTGCTTATCAAGCTATCCAGAAAGCTCTTTCTACTAACGGCTCTCTTTTTAGCCCTAGTTGAGCAATTACAGCAGAAGTTATACCAAAAACCAATCCGGCATCATCATCAAATAATTCAACCGTAGGCAAACTCTTCTCACCCACCACCGTTACTCGCACAGTATTCGCATCAATATTCGTAACTGTTATTTCAGTAATTCCCGCGCTTGGTTTCTCGGAACGAAATGTGAAAGCATTGCCCGAAGCTAAACGTAACTGTCCGCCAGACACATCGGCAATAAAATTATTGCCCGTACTGCGATTTGTGACTTGCAGTTGAGTTCCAAAAGTTGTCTGTAAAATTATTTCCACACCTTTATCCGTGGGATTTGCTTTAACACCTGTGATTGCTAAAAATTGATCCCCACTTCTTTGTTCTAGATTCGAGGGATTGATTGGTGTTGGTGTCTGTACCAGCATTCTGGCGCTAGTAATGGGAAGTTTGATTTCGCTTATTTGGGGAATGTTTTTAATTGCTTGACCCAACTTTGCTCTCCACAGTGAACTTGCAATTTGAGACTCAAAAAGTCGGGTTTTTCTGCAACCAAGAAGATCAACTGGGGATTTGGTGATCGCTACGCCCAAAGCAGGCATTGCAAATTCTTTATCTTTAACTCCAACCTTCTCATCTAATGCAGATTTGCCTATCGCCTGGGTAAAAGATTCGCCTATTCTATCTTCTAGTACTTCCTCAGATATCGCGGGAGTGCTGATAAAAAGAACAACCGCACCTGTCAGCAGCAGGCTTTGAAACAATTTATTTAACTTCATTTATTCGCTTACACTCAATCACACTACTTCGTCGTACCTGAAGAAACAATGACGATTTATGAAAAAAATTATTATTTAACTTGAATTATATTATGAAGTGATACAAAACACCAGATAATTGATAATTTTTCTTATTTAGTTATTAATCCTAATACCAATTCTGTATGAAGATGCGCCAAACGAAATGAGGAACGTAGACGCAAAGCGGCTTGCCGCAGGCTACCGCATTCGCGCAGCGTCTCGTTAGAGAAGGACGCATACTCCTACGGAGAAGCAAGCTACGCGCAGCGTCTCCAAGAGTTGGACACAAAGAAAGAAATAAGAAGCCAAGAAAATTCGGTGCAGCCTCACAAAGAAATGGTATAAGCAACACTTATTCTTAAGCCAGGTGTTTGCTTGACACATAACTAGAGGTTGTACTGCCAGATAAAACTACAGCCAATTTATTTATTAAAGATGACTTTTATCAACACTGGCACAATTCACGCCTTGATAGTAGCGCTTGAAATCGACTCTGCAAGAATTGCTATTTGCTGGGTAAATTGGGATATAGATGCGGAAAAATTTTCTGTGTAAACTTGACCAGCAAATGGTAATGAAAAACTATTATCAAGATTTTTTAATTCGTGATTGGGTGGAAAGCGATCGCACTAGAGCCGCCGAAGTCATCAGTTATGTATTATCAGAATACGGTCTGGGTTGGGAACCAAACGGTGCTGACCGAGATGTGCTGCGAGTAGAGGAATATTATTTAGCCACTGGGGGAGAGTTTTGGGTAATTGAACACCAAAGCCAGTTAGTGGGTACTGGGGCATACTACCCCATACATCGTGGCGAAAAAGCTGTAGAAATACGCAAAATGTATCTTTTGCCCAGCATCAGAGGTTTGGGATTGGGGAAATATTTGTTACAACAGCTAGAAGCAGCGATCGCAGATCGTGGTTTTAGGCAAATTTGGATTGAAACCGCCAGCGTTTTAGTGGAAGCAGTCAAGCTGTATGAAAGCAACGGCTATACTCCAGCAACAGGTGTGGAAACAACACGCTGTGTTGGCATTGCCAGCCGCAGGCATCGCGTGTATGTTAAGTTACTGCACAACAGTTAAAGGAGTTAACTCCTAATTCCTAATTTTTAAAATGCACACTTGGACTAAAAATCTCACAGGCTTACTCAATCTTTTTCTTCAATCCCATTGCCCTCTGTGCCAACGTGCAACCTCGGAAGAATTCTGTCAGAACTGCACCAGACAACTGCAAAAATGTCAACGAAAAGACCCGATTTCTCTGTGGCAAGAACCAATACCAGTATTTGGCTGGGGGGAATATGGTGGTCCCGTGAAACGAGCGATCGCGGCGATGAAATACGAAAATCAACCCCAAATAGCTCGTCCCTTTGGTCAATGGTTAGGAGAAGCATGGTTGTTAAATTCACCGAGGCGAGATAGCCAACCTATAGTAGTTCCCATTCCACTGCACCCTAGCAAGCAAAAGCAACGTAAATACAATCAAGCCGCACTGATCGCACAAAGCTTCTGTGAAATAACTGGATTAAAATTTAAACTAAACGGTTTAGCAAGAGTGCGAGAAACTGAAGCGCAATTTGGTTTATCAGTATCTAAACGAGAAAAAAACTTAGCTCAAGCTTTTGCTGTTGGCGAAGAATTTCGCCATCGTCCCCCAAATGTCCCAGTGCTGTTAGTGGACGACATTTATACTACTGGTGCTACTGCCAGGTCTGCTGTACAAACACTTCGTCAGTATGGAATTGTGGTCTTAGGATTAGTAGCAGTAGCCACTACCGTCAAAGACGGATAAATCCAGAATTAATGGGCAAGCTTTAACATATAAGTGTATAAATTGACCTAATTACCCTATTTTTCTGGAAAAAATTGCTTGAAATGTATGAATAAAGTTTTTGCGGCAGGTTTAAAACAACTCATCATCATTCCTGCCACATCGCTGGCAATAGGCATAAGTACAAGTGCAGCTTTTGCTCAAAATAAGTTGTATAGTCCAATTCCTTTATCTAACAGTACTGAAATTACTGATAGCCTCTCAGATAAAGACATTCCCACAGGTCAAGGTGGGTTTGCTCGTGATTACACAGTCAAGTTACAGAAGGGCGATAATTTAGCAGTTGACCTGTCATCTGAAAACTTTGACAGCATCATCACACTGCTGGCACCTGATGGATCGACTCTGGCAGAAAATGATGATGGCCCTGATGGTAGTAGCAATTCCCTACTATTTACCCGCATCGTAGAGACAGGGAATTATGTTATTCGTGTCCGGTCTTTTGGAGAAACTGGGGTTGGGGTTTTTAAACTCAAGGTGACAAAGCTGCAACCGATTAAGTAAAGTTAGGAGTCATTCAATTTTGGATTTTAGATTTTAGATTTTAGATTTTTCTTCAATCCAAAATCCAAAATTCAAAATCTAAAATTGACAGAGTTTGGAGTTTGGATTTTTAACTCCAAACTTTTCATTCCTCACTTCTAACTTCCTACAACGGTCAGCACGCAGAGAAATAAGGCTTCAGTCCACTCGACGACTGCGCCGTAGGTATCTCCAGTGTGTCCGCCTAATTTGTGGTTGAACCACGCACCAGTTAAAGTGGCGATCGCACTTCCAGCAATTATCATTGTCAGTGCGAGAAATAGCTGGTGTTTATCTATCAGCACAAGTAAACCACTTAAACAAAACAACAAAAATAATCCCGGTAACAAATCTTTGTAAGAACGAATGGCTTGTTTATGAAAGGCACCTTTGCCAGTTGGTTTCAGGTAAGGATATCGCGCGATCGCCACCTGTTGTCCCCAACGTCCCCACCCACAAGCAGCCATCAACAGTAACCAACGGTTTTCTGGCATATCTGTTAAGGCTGTTATTTTCAGGATCACCAAGGCGATCGCTGCCATTGCCCCAAAAGCACCTGTGGCACTATCTGCCATTACCTCCAGTCGCCGATCTGGGTCGCCCACTGCCAAACCATCAGCAGTATCCATTGCCCCATCTAAGTGTAGTCCTCCAGTAATGGCAATCCAAACACTTACTACCAAAGCACTACGAGTTAACACGGGCATACCAATATAATCCATCCCCGTATCCAGTAACCCTAAAATTCCCCCAATTATCAACCCTACAAGCGAAGCAAGCCGTGCCACTCCCCGAAAGTCCAATCCGTTCAAATTTGGGAGGGGAATACTGGTGTAAAATATCATACTAGCTGCCAGCATTAACAGCAGCTTTTTCCACCACTGTTGCTGTTTAGTCATCTTAGTTACATTAATATTTAGTTAATTGCTGGATAAGAGTGATAATTTTAGTACAATTCAACATCAGTAGACTTTAAAGCTTTAAATAAGATTTACTTCTATTAGAGATTATTACTGAAAATTTTGTTATCCTGGTCTAAGTAGTGATTAAATAATAATTGAGTGTTTTTTATACAAAAAACAAAAGATTCCGGAAAATAAAATTCCATCAGCAATCAAAATTTGTATTTTGTATTCGTTAACTAAAAACTTACTCTAAATTATTTAGACGATTGCCCCACAAAATTGATATTTTTTTAAATGTAGGGAGTAAACAAGCTATTCAATTATGACAGTTTAGCTATGTTGTCGCTCTCCTTAGCTCAATCGCTATTTTCCTATGAGTCACCATCTACCCGACACCAGGATACCAGCTCCGTGCATTATTAACACGGGCATCATTGTGAATAAACTCGACATCCGGCGATTGCTGGCAGATTTAGGTCGAGTCCACTACATCTACACCCAAGAAGATAAGGTACTGAGCGAGGGTGAAGGGGATGTGATGGAAGTTTTTGCTAATCCACAAAGGTCTACCTTAGTGGCTAACCATGCGCTATACTTAAATGTTTGTAGTTTTGATTACTTGGAACTAAAACAGTCACCGCAACAAGAAACCTACTTCGATTTGATCCAAGAAGGAGTGTGTCTGCGGTTGATTCCCTGCTCAACCCCTTTACAAGAGCGACGAGAGCGAAACTTCAATGTCAGCGCCATAGAAGCGATGATGGAGCAAGTCCTCTCAGCCAGATGGGATGCAGAAATTGACGATGACTGTTCTGATTCTTTCTAAAATAGCGACTACTATACCAATTTTATCTGAGGCTGCGCTTTATTTATGTAGGGGCAATTTATGAATTGCCCCTACATTCGGATGTTTTGCCTAAGTCCTATAGGCGCATTTTCAAAAATCTAAAATGGCATGAGCGCGAATTTTTCCTTTGAATGTCTTGCTTGCTGTAGTCAGACAAAAGCTAGAGCAGGAGTGTTTTTCACTCCTCACGGTATTGTAGAAACCCCCAGATTTATGCCAGTGGGAACGCTGGCGAATGTCAAAACTCTCACCCCATCTCAGCTACGAGATACTGGGGCGCAAATGGTTTTATCCAATACTTATCATCTTCACCTACAACCAGGGGAAGCGATCGTGGCTGGAGGTGGTGGGTTGCACAAATTTATGGGTTGGAACGGCCCAATGCTCACAGATTCGGGTGGGTTTCAGGTGTTCAGCTTAAGTGAGATGCGAAAAATTACTGAAGAAGGGGTCACTTTTCGCTCACCCCATGATGGACAAATTATTAACTTAACACCAGAGCGCTCCATTGAAATTCAAAATACTTTGGGGGCAGATGTGATTATGGCCTTTGATGAGTGTCCGCCCTACCCAGCTACTCGCCAAGAGGTAGAAACTGCAACTGAGCGCACTTACCGCTGGTTAGAACGCTGCATAACGGCTCATCAAAGCAGTGAGCAAGCTTTGTTTGGGATTGTGCAAGGGGGCGTATATTTGGATTTGCGTTGCCGTGCGGCTGAAGCTTTGGCTAAGTTGGATTTGCCTGGATATGCCATTGGTGGCGTCAGTGTGGGAGAACCACCAGAATTGATGGCTGAGATAGTAAAAGTCACAGCACCGCTTCTACCCCCGGAAAAGCCGCGTTATTTGATGGGTGTGGGTACTTATCGGGAAATGGCGATCGCGATCGCATCTGGTGTAGATTTATTTGATTGCGTAATTCCCACCCGTTGGGCGAGACACGGTACAGCAATAGTCCAGGGCGGACGCTGGAATTTAAAAAATGCTAAGTTTCGTGAAGATTTTACGCCATTAGATGAAACTTGCCCCTGCTACACTTGTCAAAATTTTAGCCGTGCTTACGTATCTCATTTAGTGCGATCGCAGGAGATTTTAGCTTACACCTTGTTGAGCATTCACAACATTACCGAACTAATTCGCTTTACGCAGCATATTAGAGAAGCAATATTGAGCGATCGCTTCACCACAGAATTTGGTCACTGGCTCAACTCATCTGAATCAGTACCAGATGAGGAAGAAATGACAAATAACTATTGACCAATGACCAAGACCCAAACTATGTTAAGATACTTCTCAATTATGAAAGCTGTGTTGGATAGGTGGATTTAAACAAACATGGAAGCAGCACTTTTATTAGCAAAACTGCCTGAAGCTTACCAAATCTTCGATCCCTTAGTGGACGTTCTCCCAGTTATTCCCGTATTCTTTTTGTTGCTTGCTTTCGTTTGGCAAGCAGCCGTGGGATTTAGGTAAGTTAATCTATTTTCAATTTATAGGACAGATGCTATACCTGTCCTATTTTTTTGTAGCATCATGTTTTCTAAAATTAATACTTATTAATATTTTGTAATGAATTAATATAATAAATAAGATTTGAATCAAGCCATGTCAATATGAAGCCTTGAAAGCCAAGCTTAAGTCAAGGAGAAATTCAGTTATGGGTAATATCAAATTCGTTAAAGAAAATAAGGAACTAGTGGTGGCGGATGGTGCTAATCTCCGGCTGAAAGCGATGCAAAATGGCATTGATATATATAAATTGATTGGCAAGATGACGAATTGCGGTGGTAATGGCCAGTGTGGCACTTGCGTTGTCGAGATAGTCGAAGGACTAGAAAATCTTTCCCCCCGCACAGATGTAGAGAACCGAAAATTCAAAAAAAAGCCAGAAAATTACCGTCTTGCCTGCCAAACTTTAGTGAATGGGTCAGTCAGTGTAGTCACCAAACCTTAAATTCTCACATCTGCCATTTTCAATTTTTATCCAGTCAGTAGTCAAAATACTTACCAAAATTGAGTTTCCTGATTTTGAATTTTGAATTTTGAATTTTGAATTGGTATAACTCTGTCATCTATGATGCTATCCTAATCTTGTTGACTGGAAAATTAAGAGAGGCTTTCTTGCCATGCAAGTTAATGACCTGGGGTTCATAGCGAGCATTTTGTTCGTACTGGTTCCCGCTGTGTTTTTATTAATTCTGTACATCCAAACTGCTAGCCGACAAGGTGGAAAAGATAGTTAAGAGTTTGTGTATAAAATAAATACCCCCTACACTAGTGTAGGGGTTTTTATTTATCATGCTAACTGAGTGCTGAATCAAATAAAAAGTACTCGGCACGCTTGAGCTTAAGCAATTGTTCGCGCTAACAGTACTGGACAAGTGGCATTAACTCGAACATAGTCAGACAAGGAAGAACCGATGAGTCGGTCTATATCAACAAAACTCTTAGCAATGGATGGACGACGATCTGGGGAACCGAGTAATAATAAGTCTACATTCAACTCGTCTGCCAACCGACAAATTTCTTCACCAGGTTTGCCACTGCTGATATAAGAACGAGATTGAATGCCCTGTTTTTGAGCTTCTGCAACTGCGGCTGCTAAAACTGGATTTTTATCTGAGTTCACCTCGGTTATTTCTGATTTTTTACCACCTAAATCTGTAGCAACATTTGCCAAGATTAACTGGCCGCCCTGAATATCTCGCAGTAAAAACATTGCTAATTTCAAGCAGTTTTTTGCGGAATCAGAGTTGTCTATTGCCACCATAATGCGCTTAATTCTTTTGACATAAATGTCATCTTTTACCAGCAACATGGGGCGAGAAGATAGTTGGAAAACATACTGACTGACTGAGTTCGATAAAATCGATTGCAGGCGTTTAAGTCCGCGTGAACCCATAATAATCAAGTCAGCGTCGATTTCATCAGCTAGTTGGCAAACTACATCTTTGGGTTCGCCTTCACGCAAAATTGAAGAAACTTGACTAGGATCTAAATTCAAAGTTTGAATTGCATTCGCAAGAATTTTACCACCATTTTCCCATTTAGCTGTCATGGTAGTAGCAGTACTTTGTGCAGGAACAACATGCAAAATTGTAACTTTTGCAGATTGAATTGAAGGGACTTCTTTCAGGGTTTTGAGCATTTCTTCTGCGTGTCCCAATCCCGATACAGCCAGCAAAATTCTTCTGATCATCTTACGTATTTTTTGTGAAGTTTACTTTTGTTTTCGCTGTTAGTACTTGGCTATGGTCAGATTTTTCCCACCTTGCTCGACAACCTAGTTAGTCAGTTGGCACAAATAAACTTTGTTTTTTAGTATTTAACATTCAAATAAATGGCAAAGTAGAAAAAACTCAACAAATGTTTAAGTTTCTTTGCACCTAGTTACTTAAATTCTCAACTAGACTTCAATTATTAAGCATACTCTCAACTTAGCCTAAGTAACTTAATAAATTCTGATGTTAATTATTATTTTTAATCTATGTTCACTTTTTTTAATTAAAAGTTAGTTAAGTATTGCAAAGAAATGCCAAAATAACTCTTCAGGAAAATTGATTCAGTGCAACCTCTAACAGGCGATGTCTACGACGGGCTATGCCTACGCCTTGAATAGTCTACACTACTCGTGAATTTTCCCTATTCTCCGCCTTTTTTTAACTTTATTGCAGTTTTGGTAACTCAGATAGGATTGCTATATCCGAACACCAGAAGAATGTGGGATAATAGCGTCCGAATTCGGATGTTCTAATAGTCGAAGTCATATTTCATACTATATTGAAACCCCCCAGATTATATTTGGGGGGTTTGGTTAATTACTTGTGAGATTTGCTTAACTTAGATGTGCTCCTGGTTGTCCGTTTTGGACTACAAAGGAAGCTAGGGTTTTGACAGAGGCATTCAAGTCAACAATGCTTGATACAACGCGGTAGTCACTTTGCCAGCGTTCTGGGGTAAGGTTGCAGCGGACGTATCCCCGGTAAGCACCGTCAAAAAACTTAGTATGAGGATTATTACGTAGGGCAGCTTGAGCTGGAGCGATGAATTGGGTAGGAAAGTCAGAGGTAATTGAAGTTCCTACAAACTCAGTGCCTACCGTCGGTGATTTTGGGTTATTAAAGTCAAGCTTTAGGTCGTGTACCCAACTAGAATGGATGTCTCCGCTAATCACCACTGGATTAGAAGGTTGACGCTGGTTTAGAAAACTCAGGAGGCGATTCCGTGCAGCTACGTAGCCGTCCCACTGATCCATATTGAATACACCTGGACCTGGACTACTATTGAAATTGTACTCGGCAAACATCACCTGTTGAGCAATCACATTCCAGCGCGATCGCGACTGATCTAACCCTTTTCGTAGCCACTGCTCTTGTTTTGAGCCAGTCATGGTAGCATTGGGATCAAAAGCTTGGGGGCAGCGAGGCTTGAGTCCATCATCACAAGGTTGGTTAGTGCGGTACTGCCTCGTGTCTAGGACGTTGAACTCAGCTAAATTACCGAAAGTCAACCGCCGATAAAGCAGTGCGTCTGGGCCATTAGGCAGTGAAGACCGACGTAGAGGCATATGTTCATAGTAAGCCTGGTAAGCATTAGCTCGCCGTTTCCTAAAAGCCTCTTGGGTTTGGTTGTCTTCAGGGATTAAGTTGGCGTAGTTATTGTCAACTTCATGATCATCCCAAGTGACAATCCAGGGAAAACCAGCATGAGCAGCTTGGAGACTCTGATCTGTTCTGTACAGGGCGTAGCGATCGCGGTAGTCGGCAAGAGTGATGATTTCTGGACTGTTATGCTGGCGGGGACCACCGGATTGTGGCCCGTATTCGTAGATGTAGTCACCCAGATGAACCACAAGGTCGAGGTTTTCATCAGCCAAATGCCGATAAGCCGTATAGTAGCCATTTTGCCAGTCTTGACAAGAGACAAAAGCAAAATTCAGTTCTTGGATATAGCTATAAAATGCTGGTGCTGTGCGAGTCCGTCCAATGGGGCTAACTTCCCTACCTGCTTGAAATTGATACCAGTACCAACGGTCAGGGTCTAGTCCACGGACATCAACGTGGACTGAGTGTGCTAACTCTGGTGTTGCCAGCACTGTTCCTCGCCGCACCACCTGTCTCATGTTTTCATCAAGGGCGACTTGCCACCGCACTGGGACATTTACGAATGGCATTCCACCTCCAGAGAGTGGATTTGGAGCCAGTCGTGTCCAGATAACAACACCATCCGGCAAAGGATCACCAGAGGCAACACCAAGACTGAACGGATAGCCAGAAAACCTTGAGTTAGCCAATACTGGATGCCATTGGCTAGCGATTGTTAACCCCGTTAAGAATCCTGCACCCAACAAAAAACTCCGCCGTCTGCATCGATTTGCTAGCAGGCGCGTGCCATCCATAAGTTCCATATTCATCTCTACCCAGATGTAAATACAGTTGGCATTCAGGAGGGTCAGTTGTGAAAAGCACAAATAATGACTTGATTTGACTGGTCTCCCAATTGCTGCTCAACCAAACACAAGGAACCTAGCAACCCAGGATCAAGCACAAATTAAGATTTTGTTAAGTTTAAAATTGAATTGGGGCATGGGGGAGCAAGTGGGGTCATTGGGAGAATTTTGTGGGGATTGAGACCTCAACTAAAATAGAACTGCCGCTACAGGCACTCTTGTAAAACTCTTTTCTAATTTATGAATTACGAATTCTAGCGGATTTCAACTTAGTGAAATACACTACCTAAGTCTCAAAGCCTGCCATAAAGCCTGTTTTACTTCTGAATTCGGAATTCTACTTCCTGTATAAATTACGAATTATTTAAAACCTGCCATTTCCCTGAACAATGTGCTTAACAGTGGTCAAAGTTTCTAGGCTGATAAATCCCCGACGATGACCTTTTTGGTTAGACATGCCGAGAAATACTGAATCTCCCCGCGAGGGGTTGCGGGAAAAACGCGGCGAAGTGTTGATGTAGGTAGAGGCACTGTTAACTCCTAAAGCAAACTGCCGACTTTCCTGGTAGGATTCAGTAACGATGCAGTCGGCATGACCACTGCTGTATTCGTTAATCCAGGCGATCGCAGGCTCTAAGCTATCCACCAGTTTAAAAGCTACTGTCCTAGTTAAATAAGGGTTTCCCCATTCGCCTTCTTTGGCCAGCTGCAATTGGGGAAAGGCTTCTACTAGTTCTGCATCTCCTTTAATTTCAAAGCCTTTTTCCTTCAAACTGTTCCACAGAACGGCTATTGAAGACCGCAAAGCTTGGCGATGAATTAGTACCTTTTCAATGGCATTAACTTGGTCTGGTTCGCTTTGATGGCTATCAAGAATCATCCAGCGCACCATTTCTAAGTTGCTATTGAGTGACCAGTAGAGGTAACAATTACCCATCGCTGATTTTAAGACTGGGCAAGTTGACTGTCTTACTACCTGCTGTATCAAGCCGGAACGTCCGTAGGGAATCGCTAAATTCAGGTACTGATCTTGGGTAACTAAATCCCGAATCGAAGCACCATGTTCTGCTGTGATCAGTTCTAGACAGCCCGGAGGTAGACCAACTTGGGCGATCGCATTTTGCAGTACCTCAGCGATCACCGCGTTAGAATGGCTAGCTTCAGTACTGCCTTTGAGAATTAGACAATTGCCAGTTTTGATACAAAAACCCGCTGCGATCGCCCCTAAATCCGGGAACGCCTCATAAATAAATCCAATCACTCCCAAGGGCATTAACTGGGTGTAACTCTGGGAATCTTCCAGTTGATAATCAGCAGTTCTGACGCGCCGCAGCGGATCTGATAATTCCCCCAACCGTTGTAAAATGTCTACTGTCATCTCTAACCTTGTGGGAGTCAGCTTCAGCCAGTCCAATATCAACTCTGGCACTGCCATTTCCCGACTGGCTTCTAAATCCAAGGTGTTGGCTTCTAGAATGTCGTCAAATGAGCGCTCAAGGGCTTGTGCCATCGCCAGTACTGCACGACTCCGGTCTGCTCCCTTTGTGATCCCCAACTTTAGGGAGGCTTGATAGGCTCGTTGGGCACTAGTAATCGGTTCGGGGTGATCATCCAAAACTTCAACAGTCATTGAGTTAACGTCTGTAGGTAAGCCAGACCATTAATGCTGGCAGAATAGCCAATAGCACCGCCACCATTGCCCAAGCAATAATGCTGGAACCATTTGCCAATCGCAGTGCTAATGGCAGCCATATAATCACTAGCACGAAAATAATGCCAAGTGCTATAGGTAGATAGCTTTCTCCCAAGCGGGGATGAACAACATGCCAACTATTTCCTATCCAACGCCAAGCCCGCTTGTAGGGATAGGTGGTAGAAAGCTGTTCTAGCACATGACCATTATCTTCTACTACAAAGATTTGCTGACAGCGATCGCAACCAAATGCTTCTGTCAGCGTAATCGGAATTAACTGACCCCGGCGACGACAGGGACAGGGGTATTCGGTATTGAAGTCTATTTTTTCGGGTTTTTGAGATTGCACAAGCGTTCTAATAACTTGAGCGTGTTTTACACAAACTGCGAGAATATGATCCCTTAATAAATGCCTTAGAGGCTTCTCTCTTTATGAAGATAGACAGGCGATGCAAACAGTAGATGCAGCAGACTCTAAATATTCTAATTGCCATATGAGTACGGGGTTTTCTGTTTGTAGTCTTTTCCCGAACTGGCAATCTTATTTAAAAATTTCCTTCTCTTCATTTATCGCTTTCAAGGTAATATGGTTGCGTTTTTGGATTTATTGTGCTGACACACCTGGTACAATTTTAAGTCTACGTGGTGAGCACTCCTAAAATAAATCGTTTGGTAAGGCTACGTTCATAAACAACAGACACCAATAAACCCTAGATTTTCCTTTGGGTCACTATATATTACTATCCAGTTATCAAGGTTAGATCGGGATTAGTTGACAAGCGTTTCAAGAGCGGGAATTGCCAAAACATCCAGAGCGTCTGTGTAACTCTTTGCTTAAATACATTGTGGCTAACTTTACTGCTAAAAGACCCTTTGCACTTTACAACACTATTATTTAACCAGCCACCTTTAGTCCAGTGTAATACACCCTAAGTAAGTCGGCGTAAATAATGAAAGATTTGTAGTCAGGGCTTTAGCCCTCAAAGTCAGGGCTTTAGCCCTGACTAAAAACTAATTTCACTATTTTTTACAGTAGTTAATATAGTTTGAGTTATTCTCACTGACTTACTTACAGAAACTGAATTGATTACACCTATAAAGATTGTATCCAAGCTAATCCATATCTAGATTAGTCTAAAGCTGGGTTTTATATTTCTTAGGAATGATTTTAGTGGACGATATTCAAATTCTGACAGTAGATGATTTCTTTGTTCAATCTGTCCACATTCGGATCATTTCACACAGATGCAGCGCGAATCAACAAACACTTCAACGCACCCTAAAAATACGAAACCTCTTGGTATTTTTAACTCCAAGAGGTTTTAATTGGAAGCGGGTAACGCGATTCGAACGCGCGACATTCACCTTGGCAAGGTGACGCTCTACCACTGAGCTATACCCGCAATCAATAACCAAATATTAGTCTCTCAGATTTATCCCTAATTGTCAACCCCTTAATTTAGTTTTGAGCGCCGAGTTTTTTAACTTATAACTCAGCACTCATCCGATTAGGCAGTAATTGATAAACTCACTCACTCACTTATAGTGCACAGAGGCAAACGACTCGTGCGAACGCCACCTGCTCTTCTAGTCGCAGTCAGTTTAAGAATAACTACTTACGTTTGGAAGCATTCTAATCCGGAGAAATATCGGCTACTTAGTACGCACATTGAGGCGTTAACACAAAAAGAGCAAGTAATTACATATTTCTCGTCCTAATAGTTGTTTTGAGCGTCTAGAGGGATATTTGACTACGAATTTTAGATTTTAGATTTTAGATTTTAGATTTTAGATTTTTTGGTTCATACCCCGCCCCGGACAACTCTTGGAGACGCTAACGCGTAGCTTGCTTCCCCGTAGGGGTACGTCCCGCTGTTCGCTTTCGTGGGCGGAACAAATCCAAAATTCTCAGTTTTATTATTCGGCTTGCCCCATATCCTTGTGGTCGGGGTCAATCCAAAATCCAAAATCCAAAATCCAAAATTGATTGACTATCCCTTTCCTGCTTGGCTTGGAAAATCGAGCTTGTCTTTATACCTGAGAGTGTCAATTAGCCCAGTTCTTCTGACTCCACAGTTAAATTGCCAACACTGGCACTTTGAAAAGAGGCTGGCAAAGACTGGCTATTACGAGAATATGGCTCTGCCAGATTAGAACGCAATTGCCGCATCAGGCTTGCCATTTCTAGGGCATTCAGGGCATAATCCCAGCCATGATTACCTTTTATCCCTGCCCGTTCTAAAGCTTGCTGCATAGTGTCTACTGTCAAAATGCCAAAAATTACTGGCACACCAGTTTGAAAGCTAGCGGCAGCAATACCTTTAGAAACTTCTGAGGATACGTAATCAAAATGGGGTGTTTGCCCTCGAATGACTGCACCTAAACAAATTACAGCATCATAACGATGGGAAAGTGCTAGTTGGCGTGCTACTAAAGGTACCTCAAAACTTCCTGGTACCCAAACATAGTCCACCTGACTACCGTGGGGGTTAGGGTCTACACCGTGGCGTTTCAAGCAATCTTGACATCCCTCTAGCAGCTTTCCAGTAACAAGGTCATTAAATCGACCAATCACCACTGCAAACCGCAAAGGCTCCGTTTGAGTAAAAGTTCCCTCGAAAACTGCCATGACTGCCTCTTAATCAACTATACTTTTTCCGGTCAATATACATTTCTTATTTAAATGTAGAGGAGCAGGAAAGCATGGTCAAAAGAAAGGAAATAGGAAAAATCTCTCCTTTTTTCCTTTAATCTTTGACCTTGGCTTTTCTGCCCCTCTATTTCTTATATTATGTGCCTGCGCCAGAGTGAAGCCGTCGCCTACACGACAAAAAAGTTTAACAAACCAACTAAAAATACCAAACCAATCCAGACGCCAGAACCAAGCCAGAGCAGTTTTTTAGATTCAACCCAATTTTGGGGAGTGGCGTAAGCAACGGGGACGCCCACAACCAGGACAAAAGACAACACGACTAGACCTATCAAGGCAAACTGGAATATTACGGTCATTTTTGCTTCTCCCAATACAGCGAAATAGTGATATGTCCTACACTAACAGTAAGCTGTACAGTGTAGGCAACGAGTATGACTCCTGCTATTGCATAGGACATTTCCAGAAGCTCTGGTTTTATGTCCCCCTGATGCCCCACCACCGACAGGTTGATTTTTTCTTCCTTTTGTAGCCCACAAATTTTACGACACAGGATGAATTGCTTATGACTTTTGCACTGATGTGTCAACCAAGGGTAAATTTGCATTTTTTGAAAGGAAGTCTACTCGTTTCCCGTTGTCCAACCTTTGACATAGGTTTCCCAGAGGGCAGTAAGCGAGGTGTATCAACGACTGTGACGGCGAGTAACCAATTAAATCATACAACGCTCTGATCCAATACGCTTGGGTTAAAACTTAACTCTTTGCCAAAGGGAATTTTTTTAACGAACCGCAAAGGACGCATTCGCGTAGCGTCTCGTACAGAAGGACGCAAAGCAAGAGAAAGAAGAGAAGGAAGAAATGCTTAACTGAACTGTATTGCGCCCTGATCATCTATTTCAGAATATTTGACAATTAGGGTGCTGACTCTGAGGGCTAAAAGATGAGGCTTCTGCTCATTTTAGCTAAAGAGCGACACTGACACTTTTTTCTTGTTGTTAAGTTACCAAAAATCGCAACATTTTAGTCGTTTGTTCTTTGTATAACTACCGATGACCAATGACTAATCACTCTTAACTATGGATTTAATTCTTTGCCACACAACAGCAGATTTTGACGCACTAGGAGCAGCAGTAGGGTTAACGCGGCTACTACCGGGAAGTAAGATTGTCCTGACTGGCGGTTCTCACCCTACTGTACGGGATTTTTTAGCATTGCATCGGGATGAATATCCGCTGATTGAACGCCGTTCGGTGAATCCAGAAAAAATTCGTTCTTTGACTGTGGTGGATACGCAACAGCGCGATCGCTTGGGTAAAACTGCTGAGTGGTTAGATTTACCGCATTTAACAGAGATTATAGTTTATGACCATCACTTAGGACAAGAATCAGATATTCCCGCCAAGCGATCGCATATTTCCTCAGTAGGAGCCACCACAACTTTAATTGTGGAGCTATTGCAACAACAGCAAATTTCTTTAACTCCTACTGAAGCAACTGTAATGGCTTTGGGTATCCATGTTGACACTGGCTCCTTGACCTTTGACCAATCCACACCACGGGATGCCTTGGCTTTGGCTTGGTTGATGCAACAAGATGCCAGTTTACCAGTAATTTCTACCTACCGTGACCCTGGCTTGTCTTTGCAATTGCAGCAGCTATTAACTGAATCGCTGGAAAATTTAGAATATCTCTGTCTACATGGATATACGGTTGCTTGGGTAACTCTGAAAACAGATGGTTTTGTGCCGGGGCTATCGAGTCTGGCTTCAGAACTCGTGGAATTAACCGAAATTGATGCCATACTATTAGCCAATGAATATCCTTTGAGTGAAAGTGATTCCCGCTTAACAGTAATTGGGCGATCGCAAATTCCCAAAACGAATCTTAACCTATTATTCCAACCTCTAGGTGGCGGCGGTCATTCACAAGCCGCATCGCTAAACCTAAGGGGGGTTGATTCGCAGGCAATATTAAAACAACTCCTAGACGGGGTAAAAGCGCAAATTCCCCATCCTCCCACCGCTAGGGATTTGATGTCCTCTCCTGTTCGCACTATTCTGCCTGAAACCACAATTGCCGAAGCACAGCGCATTTTATTACGCTATGGACAGTCTGGTTTATCTGTAGTCGATGCTCAAGGGCAACTGGTAGGTATTATTTCGCGGCGGGATATCGATATCGCCTTGCATCACGGATTTAGTCATGCACCAGTCAAGGGTTACATGACTACGAATCTCAAAACGATTACACCAGATACGACATTGCCACAAATTGAGTCAGTGATGGTGACATACGATATCGGACGCTTACCAGTATTGGAAAATGGGCAGTTAGTTGGTATCGTCACTCGTACTGATGTTTTGCGGGAATTACATCAGGAAAGGGCTGAAGACGGAGGAGGGGGAAAGGCAAAGAGGGTGAAAAGTAATATTAATCTCCCTCAATTGCAAACTAAACTTGCTCCTCAGTTATGGCAATTACTCACCACAGCATCGCAAGAAGCAGAAAAACGGGGTTGGCATCTTTATCTTGTCGGAGGTGCGGTGCGGGATTTGCTGTTAGCTGACGCAGCAGGCAGCTTGATGATTAAAGATATTGACCTCGTAGTTGATGGCTTTCACAAATCAGCAGATGTTGGTGCTGGTGTGGAACTAGCTTCATCACTCCAACAACTTTATCCTGCGGCTCGCTTAGAAATCCACGGGGCTTTTCAAACTGCTGCTTTGTTGTGGCACAAAGACCCAGAATTAGATTCTCTATGGGTAGATATTGCTACGGCTAGGACAGAATTTTATCCTTACCCAGCAGCGAATCCAGAAGTTGAGGCGAGTTCAATTCGTCAAGACTTGTATCGTCGGGATTTTACCATGAATGCGATCGCCTTACGGCTTACTACCCCTCGTTCAGGTGAATTACTTGACTTCTTTGGCGGTTTACTGGATTTAGAAGCCAAGCAAATTCGGGTTTTACATGCCAACAGCTTTATCGAAGACCCCACCCGCATTTATCGTGGTGTGCGCTTTGCCGTGCGCTTTGGATTTCAGATAGAACCACAAACTGAAGAGTTTATCCGCTATGCGATCAACAGTGGCGTTTACGATCGCACTGCTCAAGAGAATAGCAGAACTCCAGCCCTGCAAACTAGACTGAAAACAGAATTAAAATACATTCTCGAAGCCCCCTACTGGAAATCGGCTTTGCAGTTACTCGATAACTTAGGGGCATTGCAATGTATCCATCCTACTCTGAAGCTAGACGCAGAACTTCTGCGACAATTACGCTTGCTAGAACGCTGCTTGCGGCGATTTGACCCGCAACCAACCCTTATCCATTGGGAAATGCGCTTAGAAACGTTAATCGCCCACGTAACATCACAATATCGGGCGAAAGTAGCAAAAAATCTGCAATTGCCAGAAGATAGCATTGCAAGGCTGAAGAACTTAGCTCAAGTTCAAACTGAGGTGATGACATTATTACCCAGTTTGCAACGCCCCAGTCAAGTAGTGCAATTGCTGCGACAGTACGATTTACCAATGCTGATTTTAATCGCCGTGCAAAGTTCACAAGAGATTAGACATCAAATTTGGGAATATTTAACTGTTTGGGCTAATGTGCAGCCACTATTGAATGGCAATGATTTAAAGAAACTTGGTTACAAACCAGGGCCCCAGTATCGGCAAATATTAGATAATGTAGTTGCTGCTACTTTGGATGGAGTGATTAAAGATAAGACTGAGGCTAAAGAGTTTTTAGCCAAGCATTATTCTCAGTAATTTCTATTTCCCATATCTAGTTTTTATGCAAACACAAAAAAATACTTCACTCCAGAGGAATATTTACAAATAGAGGATGCGATTAACATTCTTATTGAAAGATAAATCGTACTACATTCACGCTTTGCGAAAACAAGCAAATGCTTCCGGCACACTATGCTATGGCAGTAGTCTAAATAGTATCTGGGTCGATATTTAACTCCCGCAGTTTTGCTGCCAAACGTTTTCCCTTTTGTTCTAATAGTTCTGCCGTTTCTTCAGGTGTTGGTACTAGTTGCTCATCTCGTGTAAAAAACCGCAATAGTCCCTGATAAATTCCCAAATATAACCCTAACTGATGACTCCACAAATATCCTTGTTCACTTGCTTGTAAAGGTTGATATTCTCCATCTACTAAATGAAATCCTGCAAACTCTTGTGTGTAAGGGTCAAACCAAAAATAATCTGGTGTGCGGAAAGTATCTTGATAAATTGTTTTCTTTAAATCTTTGTCGGTATTTGCTGTTGATTCTGAAAGAATTTCCAGAATTACATTCGGATATTTGCCATATTCTTCCCAAACTACCCAACTTTTACGGGTTTTACGTTCAGTTCCCAGCACTACAAAAAAGTCTGGTCCTCGGAAGTGTTCCGATTTCAGTTGGCGCGGACTGTAGTAGATAGTCAGGTTTCCTGCCGCATAGAAATCATTTCTGTCTCGCCACAGCCATTCCAGACATTTGAAAAGTAGGATTATTTGCCGTAGATGCAGTTCGGTTTCCAAGGGAGGCTCATCACTATATAAATCGCCAGGGGGAAATATAACATCTTGGCAGATGCCTTTTTTAGAATCTAATTCTTGAGCAATAGTCATAGAATGGATATGGCATCAAGTAGTTATAAATTTATTTTAGCAGGCTCACTTGCTTGTAAAGGTTGATACTCTCCATCTCCTAAATGAAATCCCGCAAATTCTTGTGTGTAGGGGTCGAACCAAAAATAATCAGGTATGCAGAAAGTATCTTGATAAACTTTTTACTTTAAATCCTTGTCAGTATTAGCTGTTGATTGAGAAAGAATTTCTATAATTACATTTGGATATTTGCCATATTCTTCCCAAACGACCCCACTTTTACAGGTTTTACGTTCAGTTACTAACATTACAAAAAATGGATATTGAAACTGTCGAACAAATAATCGTAAGTATCAATGATTATCAAGTAGCACTTTGGGTAATTTTCCATAATCTAAACCGAATTAATATTACTCAAAGTTTCAAATTGAGAGAGCAAGCCTTATAAGATGTTTGGAAAGTCTAATTTATTACTTGCCTTGGCGACTGGAAATCTCGGCTACACGAGACTTAACCCACGTACCTTGCGAATTCGCCAACGGGGTACGTGGGTTAAAAACCCTTGATTCATCCCTTCCACGGAGGTGGACTTCGTTTGTGTAGTAGCGAATTATATTCGTCTAATACTTTTCAAACATCCTCTTACAAATGACAACCTATTCACCCAGTACACCAAAGTAATATTATCGAGAGTTACTGGAATGTCACGATTTACAAATGACAACCTATTCACCCAGTACACCAGAGTAATATTATCGAGAGTTACTGGAATGTCACGATATATGTGATCCCAGGTCGGTGTAGCTCTCGTTTGTGTGCCCGTAAACTTGGCAATTCTATTCGCCAAGGCTGAAGTCGCATATCGCGTCACGTAAATCTCTAACTCCCCAGCAGAAGCCGTAAAGCATACAGGCAAGTTATAATTCTCTTGCGGATCAACGTAATAAAAATTTATGAGTAACCCCCTTGTACAAGCCTTTTTCGTAGGCAGAGCGGTAGCTGAAGTAGTTAATGAGCGTTTAGAGGTCGCCTTGACCGATGCTTTGAGTGATCTAGGCAAATTTGATGCGGAAGCTAGAGAGCAGTTGCGCCAGTTTACAGAAGAAGTCCTAGAGCGGGCAAATCGGTCAGCAGAAGTTGCTAATGCTGGTCAACCTACCACAGGTAGTGGGCAAGCTAATTCTGATTCAGGTGACTTGCAAGCAGATATTGATGAATTACGAGCAGAAATTGCCCTGTTACGAACAGAATTGCAACATTATCGCCGAACTTCTGCATAAATTTAGTCGTTGGTCATTGGTCATTAGTCATTAGGCCAAAAATTATGCACAAATGACAAAGGACAAAACACAAATGGCACTTGATCAAAAACAGTTTAGGAATCAGAGTGTCTTTTCTTCTAACTGATTCGGTTGCAAACCAACGGTACACACAGCATATGGAACAAGGTTATTCAGATAAGGCATACCGTTGGAATCGGGAAAAATACTCTAGCAGACGGCGTTTTGTGGACATTTGGTCTTTTGTCTTGACGTTATTGTTCAAACTTTGGCTATACAACAAATCTTGGAGTTATCCAGGTGGTGTGACTGAGGCAAAGCAAGCTGCAAGACGCAAAACCCAAGCAGTCTGGATTCGCAATACCCTGCTGGATTTAGGGCCAACCTTTATCAAAGTTGGGCAACTGTTTTCTACGCGTGCTGATATATTCCCTGGTGAATATGTAGAAG
Organism: Nostoc sp.; assembly: GCF_036917395.1. Classification (GTDB taxonomy): domain Bacteria; phylum Cyanobacteriota; class Cyanobacteriia; order Cyanobacteriales; family Nostocaceae; genus Nostoc. The sequence goes on along the minus strand of NZ_JBALDI010000084.1, from coordinate 139,259 downwards.
AACTAGCCAAGTTACAAGACAAAGTACCGGCATTTAGCTATGAACAAGTAGAATCGACGATTGAGAAAGAACTAGGCAAGAAAATTCCTGAACTATTCCATAATTTTGAACCTATTCCCTTAGCTGCTGCTAGCTTGGGGCAAGTACACAAAGCTGTACTGCATACTGGGGAATCGGTTGTTGTCAAGGTGCAACGTCCTGGACTAAAGAAGTTATTTGAAATAGATTTACAAATTCTCAAGGGAATTACCCGCTACTTTCAAAACCATCCCAAATGGGGACGGGGGCGAGATTGGTTGGGTATTTATGAAGAGTGTTGCCGCATTCTTTGGGAAGAAATTGATTATCTTAACGAAGGTCGTAACGCCGATACTTTTCGCCGGAACTTTCGTGGCTACGATTGGGTGAATGTCCCAAGAATATACTGGCGTTACGCCACTTCTAGAGTACTGACCTTGGAATATCTCCCTGGAATTAAAATTAGCCAGTATGAAGCTTTAGAAGCAGCGGGTTTGGATCGAAAGGCGATCGCTCGTCAAGGCGCTCAAGCTTACTTACTACAGTTACTCAATAGTGGCTTTTTCCACGCCGATCCTCACCCAGGCAATATTGCTATTAGTGCAAGTGGTGCTTTGATATTCTACGATTTTGGCATGATGGGGCGGATTAAGTCCAACGTCCGTGAAGGATTGATGCAAACACTGTTTGGCATTGCCCAAAAAGATGGGGATCGCGTTGTTCAGTCTCTGATCGATTTAGGCGCGATCGCCCCAACCGATGACATGGGCCCAGTGCGGCGTTCCGTCCAGTATATGCTGGATCATTTCATGGATAAGCCTTTTGAAAATCAATCGGTCGCGGCAATTAGTGACGACCTTTACGAAATAGCTTATAATCAGCCATTTAGATTTCCAGCAACCTTCACTTTTGTGATGCGAGCCTTTTCTACCTTAGAAGGGGTAGGCAAAGGTTTAGATCCAGAGTTTAACTTTATGGAAGTTGCCCAACCATATGCAATGCAGCTTATAACCGATATGAATGGTTCTGAGGGGAATAGCTTTCTTAACGAATTAAGTCGCCAAGCAGCTCAGGTAAGTAGTACTGCGTTGGGTTTACCACGTAGGTTAGAGGACACGCTAGAAAAGCTAGAACGGGGAGACATGCGCTTGCGCGTTCGGTCTATAGAAACTGAACGGCTGTTGCGGCGGCAGAGCAGTATTCAGCTTTCAATAAGCTATGCTCTGTTAATCAGTGGTTTCACACTTTCAGCTACGATTTTAGTGGTTACCAATTATGTATGGTGGGCACTAGTGCCTGGTTTAATTGCAGCAGGGCTTTCAGTGATCCTGATCCGACTACTTTTACGCCTAGACCGTTACGATCGGATGTATTAATTGTTGCAAAAAATTTATGAAACTTAATTTCACGGGTTTTACCGATCCGGGACTTATTCGTTCTAATAATCAGGATAATTACCATATCGACCCAGAGGGACGGTTTTTCGTTGTTGCCGATGGTATGGGTGGTCATGCCGGAGGTGAGGAAGCAAGTCGGATTGCTACTGGAGAAATTCAGGCGTATTTGCTGGCAAATTGGCAATCTTCTAAATCTTCTCAAGAATTGCTAGAGCAAGCTTTGTGGGGTGCCAATGAAGCGATTTTGCAGGATCAGCAAAATCATCCCGAACGCGGCGACATGGGTACAACGGTTGTAGCGGTAATTTTTCGCTCCCCAGAGTCGCCTTGGTGCGCTCATGTTGGCGATTCGCGGCTGTATCGCTTCCGAGAGTCGCAATTAGAACAGATAACAGAAGACCACACTTGGGTAGCACGGGCAATCAAAATAGGTGACATCACCTTAGATGAAGCACGATTACATCCTTTTCGTCATGTATTATCGCGCTGTTTGGGGCGTGAAGACTTGCATCAGATTGATGTGCAACCACTGGATGTAAAAGCTGGCGATCGCTTGCTGTTATGTAGTGATGGTCTCACCGAAGAACTTGTCGAACAGAAGATTGCTAGCTGCCTCCAAGACAGTCCTTGGCTTGATAAGGTCGCCATTTCTCTAGTTGAGGCTGCTAAGGAGCATGGAGGGCACGATAACATCACAGTTGTCATCGTCTCACTTGACTAAAAAGTTATGAGTCATTCAATGTTAGATTTTAAATTTTGGTGAAGCAGGGCGGTGAGTCAGGTGCTAACACCGGGTTTCCCGACTTCTTCGCGCAGCGTCTCCCCTTCTCACGAATGGGATAACTACGGTGTACACACATCTTTACATAGGATGCAAAACATCGTCTAATCCTCCTAAATCCCCCAAGAAATTGGCGGACTTTGAAATTTTTGACCCCCAATTTATCGGCAGGTTGAGGGGATAAAAAGCCTCTGGGGCAACTCTAAAAGACGGTGTTGCTGAATCATGGGATGATTTCGCCCAATTTGCAAGGAATTTTTAATGGTTTCAACTGCAAATTCATCCTACATTTATGCAACGCCTAAAAGACTTGTGTGTATACCGTAGCTTTGGTATCTGCGGAGTCACTGCGCCCTTGGTGGTTCCAAGAGTTGTGCCTTCTCTACAGCATGGCAACTCTTAAAGACGCTGTTCGCGTTCGCTCGTTAGCAAGTCAGATGCTCGCGGACTAGGCTTTACGCTGCGCTACCCTTGCGTCAGGGATTGAAGGAAAAATCTAAAATCTAAAATCCCGAATTAGCAAAGTTATGAGTTTTTACTCCTGACTCCTATTTGGTAGATATACTCAGCAATTTGTTCAGCCTGAGCATTTTTCCTTTTTACAATTTGATACAAATATTTTTAGCCTCCAAAGTGATTTAAGGAGGCTGAATTTCCATAAATTGGTAAATTGACATCTTGCACGTAATAAGGTAGAGCGACTATAATTCACGCTTATTACCATTCATTCCCCAACCTCCTTAAAATCCCTACCCTCCAAAGCTTCCTCCATATTAGGGAGACAGCATCCTAGTTTTCCTGTTTAAGAAAAACTATTGAGGGTTAAGGATAACATCTGAACTTCTTTGCAAACGAGAGTTATGCAAAGCAGTTAGGAGTCGGGGAGGTAGTTATACTTATCTGAGTTCAAACGAAGCCTATTTTTCGGAATATGCTCGGCTGACTTGGGTGGTATATCAGTAGGATTAGGTGCAAGATATCAGACCAGAAAAAGTCCACATTTAGGATGTGGGCAATGTGTCAAACAATTGTTATCTTTCTTAATACGGAGGAACAAATGTTGGACAGTTATAAGTCCAAATATTATCCAATTTGGACTTCTGTGAGCGATATCATCTTTACGCGTTGTTTTTTCGGAGTTAACTTATGAATCAACCAATGAAACTATCCTTGGAACAGCAATTTAGCATCTGCTCATTTTCTACTCAGGTGCAAAATATGACCCATGAGCAAGCCAAAGACTTTTTGGTAAAGCTTTATGAGCAAATGGTAGTGCGCGAGGCAACTTATCAAGAACTTCTTAAGCACCAGTGGGGCTTAGATTCCGGTTCCACTATGGCATAGAGTCGTTCTACTGTCGCAGTGGGCGACCTCCTTCTCTTGCTTGGTTCCAAGGAGGAAAAGAGCTGGTGATGTCGGGGCGTCAACTTCGATAACTAATTTCCGTAAAGCTTGGACAAAAATGCAATTCCAAAAACTTACAATGAGTAAACTTTTCAACGATACATCTGCTAAAGTCTAGACTTACTTTTATTTTGTAGGACAAATCTACTGTTTGCTTGAGCCAGACTTCCTTTTGGTTCGTCTACTGTGCTGATTAACCTGCGTAAATTTACAATCCCCCGGAATGATATATACAGGAAGATTGACAGAGAATTTAGATAGCCGTGATTTGGCAGCTAGTGTTTTCACTCTTTATACATATAACTAGAACTTACATCTTTATATATATTTTGTTTATAAAAGTTTACATTCGCTGAGTCAGTACCCCTTAGTTTCATCTAAAAGATGTAACATTAAGAAATTATTTCTAGCTGGAAAACTCGTATGCAGAATCTGTATCAATACTTTCCAGTTTTGCCAGAATTTGAGGCTTAATCTTTTCGTACTCGCTTTTGAGTAAGCTTTTACTAATTTGCGGGTCGGCAGAGGACATCATTGTATTGCTCATTGCGACCCACTCTTGCAGTCGTTGGCGCTGGGCAGAAGCGACGCTAGAAAGTAAGATATGGGTACAGCTATTTGGTGTTTCTCGTGCAAAGAATAACAGGCGGTAATAACCTGTGTGCTGTAGTAATCGAGCAATTTCTTGACCAAGGCTGGTTTTGAGATCAAGGTAATAAGGTAACCATTTAGCACTATGTTTGTGGTTGTAGATGACAGTAATCCATAGCAGCATCGGATGGGGAATAGAGATGAACAGAAATTGGTTATAGCGGGTACACACTAAGCGCTTTTGAATTTCTTCTTGCGGTAGCATCACCCACAGGGCTGGTAAAATCTCTCCATTGGTATGAATGGGCTGGGGAAAGACAATATCGGCAATTGGTTTATTTTGAGGCCAGGAAATGGCACGAGCGATTTCATCGTTTGACCAGGATACCTGCAAATCGGATTTTGTCTTTTGTTCAAGCTCAGTGCTGACTGTGGTAACAGGAACTAGCGGATGATCTTGCTTAATTTCGCGTGTATGCTCAGGCTTTTCTAGAGACGCTAAAACTTTTAAGATTTCAGTGATACTTTGGGGGCGATCGCGTGCTACTTTAGCTAGACAGCTGATTACCAAATTTTCAATTTCTTTTGGTAGTTCTAATCCAGGCGCAACCTCAGCAAAAGAACGTGGTTTTTGATAGTGATGTGTTTTATACCATGCTCCAAAAGAATGAGATGGAACCACCAGTGGCATTTTGCCTGTGAGCATCTCAAACATCATAATTCCCAAACTATAAATATCAGCACGGTTGTCTAATTCTTTACCCTCCATCTGTTCGGGAGAAGAATAAGCCAATGTCCCCAAATAGAATTTTGTATGGTCGCCATCTGACTGTAATAACTTTGCAATCCCAAAATCTAGAACTTTGACCAATTCTCCGAAACTGGCATCTTGAATCACCAGTATATTGCTTGGCTTAACATCCCGATGGATAATTGGGCAAATAGTACCCTCAACTGGGATGCCATCATGAGCGCACTGCAACCCCAGGCTGAGTTGACGCGCCATACTCAGGAATCTTGGTAAAGGCAGTCGTTGCTTGCGAATAATATTGTTCAGGCTTTGTCCTTCTAGGTATTCCATGACGTAGAACGGGGTGTTATTGTCGTCTACGCCATAGTCCATGACTCGGACAATGTGGATGCTTTTTTGCCCTAGTAAAGCACAGGTTTTTGCTTCTCGCTCAAAGCGGTCTTGCAATCGCATCTTTTCATTCTGGATTGATAGCGCCAGAAACTTAACTGCAACAGGTACACCTCCCAACAAAGTATCTTTAGCACGATAAACTCGACCCATTGCTCCAGTACCGATTAACTCCTGGAGTTGGTAGCGTTTGCTGAGTAAGCGACCAATGTTGGGGTCTGACATAGAGAATTTGAATCCAAAAGCAGGTTGTAAGTGTTTGGGAGGAAAAATGCATTCAAACTGAGATTTGAATTATTGCGCCCAGAAATGACTTTCTAGGCTCGTACCACAAAGCAGAAATGGAAGTCAAAAGTTAAAAAGCTTATAGGTTAGACTTTTGGGCTATTTCCAATCGTTGGTCTATTTACGCGGTGCTGTACTAGCTTTTTTCAGTCCTTTTTTAGAACATTGAAACCATCAACTGGCAGTTTGCAACCGAGACAGTTATTACAACTAGTGCAACATGCCAGATCAAACAAGCAGAAAGGGTAGATTTAAGTAGGTAGGGAGGAAAATTTATAAGTATGTCATTGCTACTGAAACGGAGTGCAACGTACTCTTACGGAGAAGCAAGCTACGCGTAGCGTCTCCAAGAGTTGCAATCACAAGGACTTTGACGGTTTTACATTTTGTTACATAGTTAGGTTGATTCGTACTTATTTATTTAAAATGACGCTTTGTAAACATTTTGCACTTTCATTGTGGTGTAATTTTAGTTTGCCCAATTTTGACTCAATAGATAACTATAGTATCTGCCAAAAAGCTTAATTAGGTAGCACCACACTCACCACAGAGTTCTGATAACTGAGTAATGAGTGCGGAGTTTTAAATATAAATAAAGCCTGAGGAGATGACATGAAGCCCTGCTGGGCAGATTTTATCAGATCCAAGCCCTGATGTTTTGTAAACAATGCTCTAGTCTATTAGGATTTATAACTGTTATTTTAGTGAGCAATGATCCACAACTAAAGTTTTGCTTGATTAGTACTTTCCTCCTACCTTCAGTAAGACTGTCATCTGCCTTTGTTTTGTAAGTAGGGATAATGACAAATACTTATTGCCTGACCAGGTTTTTAACCTTAAGGCTGATTCTGACTATGTAAGAGAATGTTTTAAAAGTCCCAATAGGTATAATTTTGCTGTTCTCACTTGAGTTAACTTCGACGATAAATCAAGGTTTTAGCCATATACTGAGATACTTTGCTATCCTAACTAGGAGAGGAAAAGACCCTTTTAAACCATCCTCTAAGGATGTATTATTTCTTGATAAAACTGTAATAATACTAATTGGTAGCTTTTCGTTTTTTATTTACGTTATAAGACATATCATAAACTGATTTATTACCCCTCACATAGTATTGAATTCGACGTTCGATAATAGTGTTAAATTTGGAAAGAAAATAAGGAAAGAAGTTGGGGTTTTCTCCCATTTTTCTTAATGCTGTTAACCATTTTCCTTGCTTTATAGGCACTACAACTTGAAAGTAAGCTAGATTTTTCTGATAAACTGCAAGATTATAAGACAGAGCACGCATTAAAGCTGGATTTTTTTTCACAACTTCTTGTTGCATGAAAGAATTAGTAGCACTTATGTATTGATTTAGACGTAACAATATGCTTTGACGTACAAGAGAAATAGGGCGTGAGCGGTAGAAATAATAGGATTCTGGCACAATAAAAAAGCGAGCGCCATTGATTAAGCATTTCAGATCAAGCCAAAAGTCCTCAGCTATGCTGACGGTTTCATCGTAATCAATGCCGTGCTTAACCAGAAATTCTCGTTTGAATATAGGCTTGCTTAAACCAAGACGCAATCCTGCTTTTCCATAGATATCAGTTTCCACAAAATAAATGAGATCAATTTGAAGAATTTTATCTATATGTTCTCCACTTTCTTGAATCAATGTACTCCAAGGAGATGTAGCACCATCTTTGATTAAATAAGGATCGTCAGCAATCATGTCTGCATTTGTTTCCTCTGCCAGCAACACAAGCTTTTCTAATCTTTCGGGAGCATACCAGTCATCTGAATCAAGAACAGCAATCCATTCTCCTTGGGCTGCTCTGAGGGCACGATTACGCGCAGCAGAAACCCCAAGGTTTTGTTGATTAACTATTACTTTGAGACGTTGGTCAGTAAAACTTTTAAGGACTTCTACAGTTTTATCACTTGAACCATCATCGACCACGATAACTTCAATATCAGTGAGCGTTTGCTCTAAGGCTGACTCTATTGCCTTGGCAATATAAGCTTCAGTATTGTAAGCAGGGATAATGACAGATACTTTAGGATTCACGAAACTCAACTCCAGACTACACGGTTCGGTAAAAATGCTAAAATCCTGACGATAATTTGATAACTACTTTTTTAGTATACAACTCAGTAGGTTGGTGAAAATAAACGATGACTCCTTAAGGTCAGATATGAGACATTGAACGTTGCCAGAGTTGTTTGAGCAGTCGGCTTCCAGCCTAAACATACAGCGCTTAAGTTGACTGACGCTCTAGGCTAGCTTCCATTGTGTTAGTCAAAAAATGACCAGCCAAGATGCCACTACTGAGGTAATATGTATCTTCCGAAATCCGGTGGAGGGTTTCAAAGCCACTACGACGCTGACGATCGCCTAGTACCCAGTAACGCTGCACAATAGTATCTAGACCAATCCAGCCTTCACCTTCAACCTGCCCCAAAATATTATGTTGTAGCAAAAAAGTATACTGACGCTCTCCATCATGCAGCCGCCCCTTGTATTGCAGAGAGATTTCAGAGCGATCGCTACCTGGGAATATCAGCTTTGTAGCCATAGTGAACCAGTTATCTCGATTCCAAGCTACCAAGGTCATACCCTTGACGCTGATTGGCATACCATTACGTTCCAGCCAATTTCCTTGCATTGCCCAGCGTCCTGGTTCCAATAAAAAAGTATGAGCCACATTCTATATTCCCTGCCTTGATCGAGTGCCGCCAAGACTACAGTTATAGCAGTGCTGAGTTGCGAGTGCTAAATGAATGAAGAAATTTTTTTATCTTATTTATTGTTCCTGTCTCAGAACTCAGGACTGAGCTTTGTGAATTTCTCCCAAAAGCACTTCTTGAGGTGCCCCAGTGGCAGTAGGTAGGTTGCCAGGAATACCCAAATTTCGCCAGTAGGCTAAAACCGCAAAGGCGATCGCTTCTTTAAAATCTGCACTCAAACCGACTTCATCTGTAGTCCAGACTGGTATTGATGTCAACAATAACTGTAATCTTTGTTTCAAATAGAGGTTGCGACTACCACCCCCACATAATAGTACCCGTTGTGGCATTTCCGGTAAAAAAGTGCGGTAACTCTGAACAATTGAAGCAGCTGTAAGTTCTGTGAGAGTTGCCAGTACGTCGGCAGCATTGAGTTGGTATGCTTGGGCATCTTTTAAACACTGATGTAGGTAAGTCACACCAAATAACTCTCGACCAGTAGATTTGGGTGGCGGCAGATGAAAATAGTCTTGGTTGAGCCATTGTTCTACCAACGGATGACAAGGAGTACCACTCGCTGCCCAATTGCCATCTTCATCGTAAGTTTTAGCACCAGCGCTTAAATGCTCCACCCCTAGATCCAACAGACTATTTCCTGGGCCAGTATCCCAAGCGCGAATTTTTGAGAGCCAGTTGCCATGCTGAGGCGGAATATAAGCAACATTACCAATACCACCAATGTTTTGAATACAACGCCCTTCTTCAGGATGACTGAGCAAATAGGCATCTACTCTGGGCACCAAAGGCGCACCATGACCACCAATAGCAATATCAGCAACGCGGAAGTTGCTCACGGTTGTAATGCCTGTAAGATTGGCAATTAATGCACCGCGCCCTAGTTGCAGGCTGTAACCCAAGGGAGTGCTGTTAACGGATAGCTGTTGTTTAGCCCGTGAGGAGTCAGAAATTAAGATTTCTCTCCTCCCCTGCTCCCCTGCTCCCCCAGGTGGTCGATGAAAAACCGTCTGACCGTGGGAGCCAATGAGAGTGGCTGGCTGATGACCAATTTGAATATTTTGGGCGGCTTGGGCAAATACTTGAGCGATCGCATCATCTATTTCTGCCAATTCTGCCATTGAGATGGCAACGCCTGCACCAACTGCCAATATTCTTTCTCTGAGTTCGGCTGGATAAGGATATGTTGCTCCAGCTAGCAGCTCAATTTTGATATCTAATTCTGTACCGGAAATCTCTACCAACGCAGTGTCTATGCCATCTACGGATGTGCCACTAATTAAACCGATAACGCGAGTAGGGACAGCAGCTTCTTCAGTCGGATGCATTGATAAAGATTCTTTTGTTAATTGCAAGAGGTAGTTTAATTCATGTTACTACCCATGTCAAAAAATACTAAGGTGGCATAGTTGACGGAGAAAGACGAATTGTGAGAGAAGGAGTTAGAGGCAGCCGACGGCTACCTGTCAAAGAACATGGGATTCCCTTGAAGCAGAAAAAATAATTACGTTGCAAATTACAGCAATTCCAGAGTTATTAAAGGTATTAGAACTATCTAGATATATTGTGAAAATTGATACAATCAGTTGTCACAAAGAGATTAAGAAGTTAATCACTCTAGCATTATGTAGATTATCTAATTATCTTAAATAATAACCAAGGTAATCTTGATCAGAAAATTTAAAAACTATTAAGTTAAGGGATAAACATAGGTTTTTAAAGGATTGGTTTAGTCCAATGCCTCATACCTTCTTGATCTAGAACCAAAAAAATATAAATTGCCTGCAAATCACAAAATAGTACGTCTTATAAATAAAGCTTCTTTACAATTTTGCACTGATAACTTCACGCTTTTTACATAAAGTAATAAACATCATAAAACATAATCTCAGTGATTTTTCTCAAAATATTAATTGAAAAACAACATCTTTGTCTAAGTATAATCAAATAGAAAAAGTAGTAATCCTTCTGATGTTGGAATTTGGAGGCACATCGCACAATGAGGCTATGAACGCGAAAGATTAGAAAAACGAAAAGGATTGTCCAATGAAAAGTCTTTTAATTAAGTCCGCGATCGCTTCTGGTGTTGTTTTGTCCTTAGCTACTGTTACCCGTCCTGTAATGGCTGCGTCTTTTGCGGTATCAATAGAAAACCCAGGCGTGCAAAATGCACAATTATCAAATCTTGTTAATGCTCATATACAAAATTTTGATGCACAAACACAAGGTTACAGTGCAACAGGCTTTCAATGGAATGAGGGAACAACAAATATTGGTAGCTATCAGAAGACTCTGATCGTGAATGCAGATCAATATGGTGGTGCTGGTGGAACAGGCAAATATTTTGATGTAGATACCAGTAGATCAGGTAATGGTCAAACGGTTTCCACCCTAAATTTGACAACCCCACAAAGTTACTTTGGACTTTGGTGGTCTGCGGGAGATAGTAACAACGTAATTACATTTCTTTCACAAGGTCAGGTTGTACAAAGTATGACCACCGCTGATGTTGTTAGTTATATCGGAAAGCTACCAAATAAAGCCAGCTACTACGGTAATCCTAATTCTACATTCCAAAATCAGGATTCTGGAGAACCCTTTGCGTTTATCAACTTCTACGATGTTGGCGGAACTTTTGATCAGGTTCAATTCACCAATGTTGGCGGAACTGGTTTTGAATCAGATAATCACACAGTTGCCACTAGCTACAAGAGTATCACCGGTAATGTCGTTACAGCAGCAGTTCCTGAGTCTTCTTCTGTATTAGGAGTTCTTGTAATTGGTTTGGTGGGTGCTACTTCAGTTCTGACTCGTCGAGTCAATAAAAAGTCATTTTTGCAATTGTCATAACTGTTGCAATTTGCAAACAAGACGATTTCTGGCTCACATTAAGGGTCTTCTGCACTTTTAATGATAATTAAGGGAATGTCACTCGCAACGTTAATAACACCGTTTTTTTGTTCCAGCCTTTATGCCCTTTATCTTTGCAATTAGTGTACTAACCGCAGTCGTTTTGGGAAAAGTGTTACAGAGATGCTGGACTTATGCGGTGCTAGCCTAAGTTTTGGGCGTTCCGGCGTTAGATCATCAAGTTTATCTGCAAGCGTAATAACGAGAAGTTGCATGGAAAGCAATTTCTTAAAAGATACTAATTCTAGCTCAGTAAGATTTGCCTGATTTTCTCTATACTCTACTTCCAGACTTTATGTTGGCGTAGTGTGCCATAGGCAGGATTTCAAAAGTTCCAGTGAAAAGTCAACATTAAATACAAGTTAGGGCGAACTTATTTAGGTAAGTTCGCCCTAATTATTTTCCCATTTATTTGATCATCAGCCGCTCTACAACACTTGGAGAAAGTTGGACAATGCCTGGATTAGTCCCTGCTTTAGCTTGGAGATGTCGGCATTACCCAGTCCAGAGGCTTAAGAACTGATCCTAAAGCCCAGGTCTTAAGATATCGATATGATAGAAAAGTAGATAAAATTTAAAAAATATTTATCGAATGGTGCTTCAATCATCTGGCTTGTCCAAAGTTAAAGACTCATTAACACAAAAAATCTTCTTGGGTAATGAACCCAATGCGGAGTTAATTGCAATTCTCACCGTTTACTTTGTCCAAGGAATTTTAGGGCTATCGCGTTTAGCCGTTAGCTTTTTCCTCAAAGATGAACTGCTGCTGAGTCCAGTCCAGGTGTCGGCGCTATTCGGAATTGTCTTGCTACCTTGGATGATCAAGCCAGTGTTTGGTTTTATCTCTGATGGCTTGCCTATATTTGGCTATCGTAGGCGTCCTTACTTGATTTTATCCGGGATACTGGGAACTGCTTCCTGGGTAAGTCTGGCCACAATAGTTCATACTACCTGGGCAGCTACGTTAGCGATCGCTCTTAGTTCTCTTAGTGTCGCCATGAGTGATGTCATAGTTGACTCACTGGTTGTTGAAAGAGCCAGAGGCGAATCGCAAGCGAAAGCCGGTTCACTACAATCTGTGTGTTGGGGTGCTTCTGCGATCGGAGGTTTGATAACAGCATACTTTAGCGGTCTATTGCTGCAATACTTTACTACCCGTACTGTCTTTGGAATTACCGCCTTGTTTCCTCTGATCGTTTCAGGGGTAGCTTGGTTAATTGCTGAGTCCCCCGTTAGCAAAGATTCTCAAGATAATACCAACTCTTTACCAATCAAACATCAACTGAAGCAGCTACGCCAAGCCATTACCCAAAAAACAATTTGGCTACCAACGGCGTTTATCTTCGTCTGGCAAGCTACGCCAAGTGCTGACTCAGCCTTTTTCTACTTCTCTACCAACGAATTACACTTTGAACCAGAATTTTTGGGGCGGGTACACTTGGTAACAAGTTTCGCTTCTCTAGCAGGTGTTTGGATTTTTCAACGTTTTCTCAAAAGTATCCCTTTTCGGGTGATTTTTGCATGGAGTACCGTCCTTTCGTCAATTTTAGGGATGACGATGCTGTTGTTAGTGACTCACACAAACAGGCGGTTGGGTATAGATGACCACTGGTTTAGTTTGGGTGATAGTGTTGTTCTTTCCGTGATGGGTCAAATTGCCTTTATGCAAGTGATGGTTCTAGCAGCAAGGCTTTGTCCCTCTGGTGTGGAAGCGACATTATTTGCCTTGTTAATGTCAGTGTTTAATTCTGCCGGAACGGTTTCTCGGGCATTTGGGGCATTAATCACGTATTGGCTGGGGATCACCGCAACGAACTTTGAGTCACTTTGGCTGTTGGTGTTAATTACTAACCTCAGCACGCTATTACCCCTACCATTTATCAACTGGCTACCTGCTGAAGAGCAAACTGAGACACCCAAAGATAGCGAAAAACCGTTTTTGCCAGATTTGATGTCTGAGTTGGTACTGAGAGAACCAGAGTCGAAAATAGTGGAATAGTGTAATAAATCTCACGCACTGGCGTAGCAAAGTCGCAAATGAATTATTTTTAGCGGCTACATATTTTCGTGCAAAGTAACAATAAAAAATAAAGTACATGCAAAGTTTTAAAAGTCAAGAAAGCCCAGTTACAGAAAAATCCTACACTCGTGCAGACTGGCAAGGAGGATATCAATCTCTCACCCAAGAGTTTGATTATTGGATTGATGATATAGAAGGACAAATTCCCAGAGAGTTAGAAGGTACGCTGTTTAGAAATGGCCCTGGTTTGCTGGATGTGAATGGGCAACCTCTTCATCACCCATTTGATGGGGATGGGATGATTAGCAAAATTATCTTTACCAACGGTCGCGCTCATTTTCGTAACCGCTTTGTCCACACAACTGGCTATTTGGCAGAGCAAAAGGCGGGAAAAATTCTCTATCGCGGTACTTTTGGTACTCAAAAACCCGGCGGTTGGCTAGCTAATATCTTTGACTTCAAACTCAAAAATATCGCTAATACAAATGTTATTTATTGGGGTGGTAAACTACTAGCGCTGTGGGAAGGGGGTGAAGCATATCGCCTCGATCCTTATACTCTTGAAACCTTGGGCAATGAATATTTTAATGGTGTCTTGTCAGCCGATGAAGCTTTCGCTGCACATCCCCGCTTGGAAAATAATTGCGACCAAGATGGGGGCGCACCTTGTCTGGTAAATTTCTCGATTAAGCCGGGATTATCTACCACAATTACTATTTTCGAGCTAAACTCAGCAGGTAAAATTGTCAGACACCACGCTCATAGTGTTCCAGGTTTTTGTTTCATCCACGATTTTGTCATTACTGCCAATTACTGCATCTTCTTTCAAAATCCTGTCACCTTCAATCCCATACCTTTCGCCTTAGGAATACGTGCGGCGGGAGAATGTATCAAATTTCAGCCAAATCAGCCAACTCAAATTCTAATTATTCCCCGCTTCCCCAAAAAAGGGCAAGAAAAGATAAAAATTCTGGAAACTCAGTCGGGTTTCGTCTTCCACCACATTAATGCTTTTGAAGTAGGAGACGAAGTTTTGATTGACTCCATTTGCTACCAATCTTTCCCAGAAGTAGAACCCGAAAGCGATTTTCGACAAGTTGATATTGAGGCACTTTCACCTGGGCAACTTTGGCGATTTTATCTGAATCTGAAGAATGGGACAGTCCGGCGGGAATTGATTGATGGTCGTTGTTGTGAATTTCCCAGCATACATCCGGCAAATGTGGGACATCCTTATCGATATATATATATAGGTGTGGCTCATGCAGAGACTGGTAATGCTCCCTTACAAGCATTGCTGAAAATTGATTTAGAGTCTGGAGAAAGACAATTTTGGAGTGCTGCACCCCGTGGTTTTGTAGGTGAACCGATTTTTGTCCCACGCCCAGATTCTGAAAAGGAAGATGATGGTTGGATATTAGCTTTAGTTTATGATGCTACTCATCACCGCTCAGATGTGGTGATTTTAGATGCCAGTGATTTCCATAAAGGAGTAATTGCTCGGCTACATCTCAAGCATCATATCCCTTATGGTTTGCATGGAAGCTTTACTTCTAAGGTTTTTCTAAAAATTTGATCCCCTATTTGGGTGAAACCATTTTTTCGCTGGCAATGATATGCAAATCTATATTTTTGAGCAACCGCACCAATTTTTGCGTCAAAGATCCTTTGAGGAGCATTTGCCAGCGCGATCGCTGACTCTCTCCAATTACAATTTGGGTGATCCGATATTTCTCGGCGACTTGGGCGATCGCATTAGCTACATTACTGTTGGTAACACGAAGAAAAGTACCTTCAAATTCTTTACAAAGTTTCTCACAAGTGTGGATGTGTAAGCTTTCCTCTTTAGTAAGGAAGCGCTCAGAATCGGCCACAAATAAGGTATAAAGCGGCGCGTTCATATAGTTAGCCAGCCTCGCACCCCGGCGTAACAGTTGCACTGAGTTGGGATAGGTGGATACACACACCAAAACCCGCTCGTGAATATTACAAAATTGCCCGTTGGGAGTAGTAGCAATCGCATTTTCTTCCACGTTGTCTGCAACTTCCCGCAAAGCCAACTCCCGCAAAGCAATCAGGTTACGACGTTGGAAAAAGTTATCGAGGGATTGTTGGATTTTTTGCGGTGCGTAAATCTTCCCTTCTAATAACCGTTCTTGCAGGGTTTCCGGTGTGACATCTACTAACACAACTTCATCTGCTTCATCCAGAATTCTGTCAGGAACACGCTCACGGACTACCACCCCAGTAATTCGGGCTACTAAGTCATTGAGACTTTCTAAATGTTGCACATTCATTGTGGAGTAGACATCAATACCTGCTGCTAAAACTACTTCTACATCTTCGTAGCGTTTTTCGCGTGGAGAATCAGGGACATTAGTATGGGCAAGTTCATCGATTAAGACTAATTGGGGCGTAGACGCAAAGCGGCTTGTCGCCAGACATCGCTTTAAAATAGCATCTGTATCCATGTCCGTTAGTGTCAACTCACCCCGAAGATATTGCTTGCGGGCTATAATTTCCAGTCCCTCTGCCTTCTCAGCTGTCTCCTTGCGTCCGTGGGTTTCCAAAAGCCCAACGACAACATCAATTCCTTCCTGTTTGAGTGCGTGTCCCTCTTCCAACATCCGGTAGGTTTTGCCTACCCCAGGAGCCATGCCAATAAAAATTTTATGCTTACCCCGCCGTCGTGCCGGATAAAAAGAGTAACTTGCAGAATTTAAAGGTGCTGTGCCAGCCGAAGTAGTATTACTATTATCTGACATTTCATTCTTGGTATCTGTATGGCAATCCTATTTCATCAGAAAACGGCGCTTTACTAATGCCCAATGACCCGTTTATTGATTTTGCTGACGATTAAAATCTTGCAAGTCAAGAGCATAATTCAATCGCAGAACATTGACTCCCGGTTCCCCAAAAATCCATAAAAATCTGCCATCACTATACTTATTAATTAAACGGAGGATCTCATCTTCTTTTACTCCCCGCGCACCAGCAACCCGCGTCAATTGCTGCCGGGCTGCCTTTAATGAAATATGCGGATCTAAACCAGATGCAGACGTATAAATTATATCAGCAATTGGTTGAAGATTTTCGTCTCGCAATTGATTTGCCTGTTCTAGAATCCGGTTGAGTAGCTCTGGATTGCTTGCAGCGAGATTGCTGGCTCCAGATATGCCAGTTGGCTTGGCTTTTTTGCCTTGGCTATATCTAACAGTACTGGGACGGGGATGGAAATATCGCTCAGATGTGAACACTTGACCAATCAAAGCCGAACCGATTGGTTGATTATTTAGATTCCGCATAATGCTGCCATTGGCTTGATATGGCAAAAAAACTTGACCCACTACAAGGATTACCAAAGGATAGATGATTGCAGTCAACAACCAAAGCATTAGAGTGATGAAAATTGCTCTGATAGTTTCTCGAATAATAGCCATAAAAAGTTTTCCAATTGCTGCTAATATTTTATTTTTAATTTTTAATTCTTTTACCCAAGCACAAGGACGTTCCAAGGTGCTGTCAGCAACAGCGTAAACAACTGGGGGAATTACCACATTCAAGCACAGCAGGATAAAAATAGCGAGTGTTGAGAAGACACACAGACAAACAGACATGGTGCAGCCTATAGCGCCGTATCAGTGCATCCCCCACTCTTTGCGTCTTCTTTAGTAGGTGTTGTTTATGCCATTGCCACCAAACAAAGGACATCGCCTGTATCAGATTCATTGGCAGAAACTTCTCCCAAACATCGACCTGTTTATTCATATTCTTTTTGTTCCCCTTCTGAATAGGTAAAAGTAAAAATAAAAAAGGTCAAATGTTTATTATCTTACCTTAGTAAGATGCGCTTATTTGGTAGCATCTCTACTTTTACTGTCCTTAAGCCAAGCCCACAATTGTAATCAGTATATCTATCAACTTAATGCCAATAAATGGCGCAATCACTCCACCTAAGCCATAAATTAAGATATTACGTTGGACTAACTGATTAGCTGTTAGGGGTCTAAACCGCACACCCTGCAATGCCAAGGGAATCAAAGCTGGAATAATCAAAGCGTTGTAAATCAGCGCTGATAGTACAGCAGACTTAGGGCTAGTCAAATTCATAATATTCAGGCTTTGCAGGTTAGCAGCGACAAATATCATTGGGATAATCGCAAAGTATTTAGCAATGTCATTAGCGATAGAAAATGTAGTCAATGCCCCGCGAGTAATCAGCAATTGTTTACCAATGCTAATGATATCGAGCAGCTTTGTGGGATCGGAGTCCAAATCGACCATGTTGGCGGCTTCTTTTGCAGCTTGTGTTCCTGTATTCATCGCAACACCAACGTTAGCTTGGGCTAATGCTGGAGCATCGTTAGTTCCATCTCCCGTCATGGCAACCAGTTTGCCTGCTGCTTGTTCCTTTTTAATGACGCTGATTTTGTCTTCTGGTGTGGCTTCGGCGATGAAATCATCTACCCCAGCTTCTTTGGCAATCACAGAAGCTGTAATTCGGTTGTCTCCAGTTAACATGATGGTACGCACTCCCATCCGTCGCAGTTGCTCAAAGCGATCGCGGATACCAGGTTTAACTATATCTTTGAGATAAATAACCCCATAGATTTCGTTATCTAGGCTGACTGCTAGGGGTGTACCTCCCAGGCGAGAAACTCGTTCGTAGGTAGCATCTAGTTCTGCGCTATCGCGTTCGTTGTAGAAACGGACAAATCCTTTAATGGCTTCTATTGCTCCCTTCCTAGCCTCATGCCCTCCAGGCAAGTTGGTGCCACTGATGCGGGTTTCGGCGGAAAAATCAACTCCTTCTGCTTGACTTGAGTCAAAATCAAACCGTGCCCCTAGCTTTTCTGCCAATCGAACAATCGATTTTCCTTCTGGTGTATTGTCAAAGACACTAGCTGCCCACGCAACATTAGCAATTTCCGACATTGAATAACCGTTAATTGGGATAAAGTCTTCCGCCAAACGGTTGCCGAGGGTAATTGTACCTGTCTTATCCAGCACTAAAGTGGTGACATCTCCACAGGCTTCGACTGCTCGTCCGGAAGTGGCAATGACGTTAAGTTGGGCAACTCGATCCATACCAGCAATGCCGATGGTACTTAGTAAGCCGCCAATCGTCGTCGGAATTAATGCTACTAATAGGGCAATCAAAATTGGCACGCTGACTGGACTGTTGACATAGTAAGCAAGTGCGGGCAAGGTTACCACGACTAGCAAAAATACTAAGCTCAGAACTGCCAGCAATACTGTCAGGGCAATTTCATTGGGTGTTTTGCTGCGTTCTGCCCCTTCCACCAAGGCAATCATCCGGTCAATAAAGCCTTTGCCTGGGTCAGATGTGATGCGGATAATTAGTTCATCTGAGATAATCCGCGTCCCACCAGTAACGGAACTAGTTACGTCGGAGCCTGATTCTTTCAATACTGGTGCCGATTCCCCAGTAATTGCCGATTCATCCACAGAGGCGACACCCATGATTACTTCGCCATCGGCGGGAATGATATCGCCAGCAACGACGTAGATGGTATCGCCCTGTTTCAGGCTGGTGGATGGAACTTCACTAAGTGTGCCATCGGGAGCAAGTTTTTTAGCGATCGTCTCTGATTTCGTCGATCGCAAAGCATCGGCTTGGGCTTTACCCCGTCCTTGGGCTACGGCTTCGGCAAAATTGGCAAACCAAACTGTAAAGAATAAAATCCCCGACAACAAGCCGTTGAAAAGTTGCGGGTTCTTTTGGAGGGCTGGGCCAAATAGGTTGGGATCAATTGTTAGCAATAGGGTGATGATTGTCCCCACCCAAACCACAAACATCACTGGGTTTTTGATTGCATACTTAGGGTTGAGCTTGACAAAAGCATCTTTAATTGCCCTTAAGTACAGCCACTTAGTACTTGTCTTCGCCTTTTTACGTGCTTGGCGGCGATCGCCAGCACGCGAATTTGGGCGTCTAGCTTTGAAGTTAGTTGCCACTTGATTTATAAATAAAGTTAGGAGTTAAGAGTTAGGAGAGACGCGATTAATCGCGTCTGTACAGGAGTTAGGAGAGACGCGATTAATCGTGTCTGTACAGGAGTTAGGAGAGACGCGATTAATCGCGTCTGTACAGGAGTTAGGAGAGACGCGATTAATCGCGTCTGTACAGGAGTTAGCAGTTATTAGGAATTATTCAATAAAAAACAGATCCAACCTGTAAGGTGCGTTACGCGATCGCTAACACAACACCAGTTGCTACAACAGATAGCGCAGCATTAGCGAGTCAGACGCTACGCACAGTCGCTTTAAGCGAACACAAGAGCGTCTCTAAGAGTTGCCATGCCGCAGGCTTTACGCTGTGCTACCCTTGCGTCGGGAACCTCCCAACGGGAAAGCCACTCGCCTACAGCGCTGGACTCACCGCAACGCACTGGCTCCCCTACGAAATCGGATAATTTATTTATTTTTTGGTATTCTCTTAATTCCAAACTTATAACTCATAAATTTTCTAATTGCCAGATGCTAGTTTCAAACCCTCAGCTATGGGGCCTAAAGCCAGAACGGGAAAGAAAGTCAACACTCCCAAAACCAATGTCACTCCAGCAGTGATCCCAGTAAATACCAGAGAATCAGTTCTTAGGGTAGCAGGGGTTTCTTGTACTTGTTGTTTGCGAGACATCCCGTCAGCTAACAGTAAGATGGCAATCATCGGAATATAGCGTCCTCCTATTAAGCTAACTAAAGTACTTAAATTCCACCACAGGGTGTTATCTTTCAACCCCTCTAAGCCGGAGCCATTATTTGCTGCTGCTGAGGCGTATTCATAAACTACTTGAGAAATGCCATGATAACCAGTATTGCTAATTCCAGATAGGGAGATGGGATAAGCCAATGCGATCGCACTGGGAATCAAAACTAGAATTGGGTGAATCAACAGCACCACGCTGGCGAGGACGATTTCTGGCTTTTCAATTTTGCGTCCTAAAAACTCTGGGGTGCGTCCTGCGATTAGTCCAGTTAGGAACACTGTGAGAATTAAGTAAATGAATAGGTAAGCCGTTCCAGTTCCCTGACCACCCCAGATAACCTGAATAAACAAGTTGAAGAGAATCGAAAATATTCCTTGCGGCATTAAAGAATCGTGCATCCCGTTCACAGCACCAGACATAGTAGCTGTAGTCATAACTGCCCAGAATGCCGTTTGTGCCCAGCCAAACCGAACTTCTTTCCCCTCTAAATTGGGCTGTTCTAATCCAAAGGCATTATTAACAAGGGGATTACCTTGTAGTTCTCCGACGGCTGTCACTCCCACCAGAACTACAAAAATCACAAACACCATCCAAAAAAGTAGCCAAGCTTGTTTGATGTTGTTGGCAAATATACCGTAGGTATAAATCAAGGCTGCTGGTATAGAAATCATCGCGAGCATTTCTATTAAGTTAGAAGCGCCATTGGGATTTTCAAAGGGATGGGCTGAGTTTACGCCAAAAAAGCCACCGCCGTTCTCGCCCAAAAGTTTGATCATTTCAAAGGATGCCACCGGACCTCTGGCAAGATATTGCGTCCCGCCTTCTAAGGTTCTCACATCCAGAGTCTTAGCTAATGTTTGTGGTACACCTGCTACAAGCAAGGCGATCGCTCCAATAATCGAAATCGGCAGCAATATTCGCGTAATTCCACGGACGAGATCGACGTAAAAGTTCCCCAGTCTTCTACCCGTCAACCCGCGAATAAAGGCAATTCCCACAGATAAACCGGTAGCTGCGGAGGTGAACATCAAAAAGCCTAAAGCCGCTACCTGGCTAAAATAACTCAAGGTTGTCTCACCAGCATAGTGTTGCTGGTCGGTATTCGTCACAAAGGAAATGGTTGTGTGCAATAATATATCCCAATTGGGCGCACCGAAGCCGTTAGGATTCCACGGCAAGAGTCTCTGAAAATATAACAGCAGATACACTGAAATACCCATAATCAGGTTGCTGCACAGTACAGCCTGGATATACTGCCAACCCGTCATGTCATCTTTCCTGCGGACACCCGCTAGTACGAACATACTTCGCTCTATCGGGTTCATTAAAAAATCAAGCAGTGTTCTTTCTCCCAAAAAGACACGCGCTATGTATCTACCGAATAGCGGAGTGATTGCGATGACGATACACAGCGTTAAGCCAATTTGCAAAAAACCTTGTCCCATATATTTCGCGCTAAATTAAATTTAAGGGCTGGCAAGTCAATTCTTAAA
This sequence comes from Nostoc sp., assembly GCF_036917395.1. Taxonomy (GTDB): domain Bacteria; phylum Cyanobacteriota; class Cyanobacteriia; order Cyanobacteriales; family Nostocaceae; genus Nostoc. The sequence continues at coordinate 117,760 of NZ_JBALDI010000084.1, read as the reverse complement.
AATAAAAGATTAACTGTTGGGGTATTTCATTTCGAGGGATTTACTATTTTCGGTTCTTACTCTTTTCCAGATACTTGTTAAACTTTTTGTTAAGATTATTTAAATTTTCCGGTTAATTCATCTATCTCACTAATTAGGACTATTTGTTTATACAATACATTTTCAAAGTTTGCTACTTTCAAAGAATATAAAATTATCTTGGCTTTTATTAATGGGATTAGGGATTGGCAAGATTGGGGTACATACCCTGCTCCTTGTGGGTAACTACCTAGTACAGTAAGGCATAAATAAGCCACCCACTCCAAATCAACGAAACGCTTACGCTGTATTCATTTTGAATGAGTGACTTTTGAATGAGTGACTTGCACCTTGCGGTATCAATCTCCTTTCTTGCATCAGGATAATCCCAATTTTAGGATTAATTCTCAACTTGGCATTTGCAGATATAGATTGCAGATAAATCATAATTGGTAAATTAAATAGTTATACAGATTGTATAATCACGATTTTTAGTAAATCATAAATGACAATGTTAAAGCGATTATTGACTATGAAAGAAGCTATAAATAATCGGAGGGAGACATATGGGCTAATAGCGATCGCCTTTGCTATAGTAATAAGCTTGGAATATTTGACACCACCTGAGTACGTATTTGGCTACCTCTACACAGGGACAATTTTGTTAGCAGATTCTCGATTGAATCGGGCAGCAGTATTGGGGATCACTCTTGCGGCGACAGGATTAACATTGTTGAATTTGTTTGTCCCAGGAGGAGAAATAATTAATCCCCCAACGTTGGCAAATAGGTTGATTGCAGTATTGGCATTGCTGGTAACGGGTTGGTTAAGCGATCGCAACCACCGCAATGAAGAAGCGATCGCTTATACGCAAGCACAATTACGCTCTCAAGAACAATTAGCTACCATGCGTGAAGATTTTATTTTTACCCTAACGCATGATTTGAAAACACCCCTATTAGGAGCAATTGAAACGCTGAAATATTTTCAAAATGAGCAATTTGGTGAAGTTACACCAATGCAAGCAAAAGTCCTACAAACAATGGCTCGTAGTCATCAAAGTACACTGCAATTAGTCCAAACGCTTTTAGATGTGTATCGCAATGATGCCGAAGGGCTGAAACTACAAATATCACCTGTTAACTTGGTGACAGTGGCGGAGGAGATCATCGCTACCTTGACTGAACTAGCGAGAACACGTCAGGTTTATATTTCTCTGCACTATGGGGAATCAGATTTTCGGAGTTTTCTTTGGGTAAATGGCGATCCTTTGCAACTAGGGCGAGTCTTTACAAATCTGCTGAGTAATGGCATTAACCATACCCCCCGTGGCGGTAAAGTGGAAGTAGTATTTGAAGGTTATTCTAGCGAGCAAGTGGTAAAAATACTCGATACTGGTTCCGGCATTACCGAAGAAGAGTTACCCCACTTATTTGAGAGATTTTATCAAGGACATAGCGATCGCCACGTCTTTGGATCTGGACTAGGGCTTTATTTGACCAGGCAAATTATAGCTGCTCATGGGGGTACAATTTGGGCAGAGAATCGCTCACCACGAGGCGCACTGTTTGGTTTCCGACTCCCAGCTTGTCCACCACCAGGGAGATGAGGAGTGGGGACAGGGGAAGTAGGAGAGAAATAACCAATGACAAATAACAAATGACAAAAATCTTACTCGTTGAAGATGATGAATTGTTTCGGCTTGGTCTGCGGATGAGGTTGCAACAAGAAACTAGTTTGGAGATTGTCGCAGAAGCAGAAGATGGGGAACAAGCTGTAGAATTAGCAAATAGCTATCCCCTGGATTTGGTCTTACTGGATGTAGGTTTACCGGGCATTGGCGGGATTGAAGCTTGTCGCCAAATCAAGCAGAAGCACCCAAATTTACCAATTCTTGTTTTAACATCTCGTTCTGAAAAACCCCTGATTTCGCGGTTAATTGCTGCCGGGGCGCAAGGTTACTGTCTCAAAGGTATTCCTGCTGAATCTCTGATATTGGCGGTGCGATCGGTTGCAGGGGGCGCTTCTTGGTGGGATCAAACGGCAACAACAGAAATTAGAGCAGCTTTTGAAGGAAACTTTACGGCGACACTGCCTGCAAAAACTGAGGAATCCTTAGAAAATCCCTTAACGAAGCGGGAGCAAGAAATTTTGGCACTGGTGGCAGCTGGTAAAAGCAATCAAGAAATTGCCGAGATTCTCTACATTGCCCCTGGTACAGTGCGGGTGCATGTCCATGCTATTTTGCAGAAACTAGAAGTACGCGATCGCACTCAAGCCGCGGTCTTAGCTATCCAAAAAGGATTAGTAGCAGCAGAATTTTTGATTAATTAGATTAAACATTCAAACTCTCATTCCTCCGTGTACTCTGTGTCTGGAGTGGTTCGTTCTTCCATGACCCGTGCGTAAGTCCTGAATTTTTTACCCTAATAAAATTACATAATATTTAATGGGTCTACATCTATCGTTAAGCTAACAGATTGGGGACAGATATCTCGCACTTCTTCCCAATCTGGCAATTGTGGCAATGCGTCGGGGGCAAATTTAATCAATATCTGCCAACGATAACGATTAGCTACCCGTAAAATACTTGCTGGTGCTGGTCCCAATATCTCGAATTCTTCTTCTGTACTCAAGGTTGTGGCGATAATTTGCGCGGTATTTTGCACTTGAATCGGATCGAGACTACTTAAGCGCAACAAAATTAACCGCCCGTATGGGGGATAATTGAGTGCTTGCCGTTGTTCTAATTCAGCTTCAGAAAAAGAGTGATAATCATGCGATCGCACTGCTGCAATTACCTGATGCTCTGTAGTATAAGTTTGCACAATTACCCTACCTGGATCATCACCTCTACCAGCACGTCCAGCTACCTGAGTTAAAGTTTGAAATGCCCGTTCACTGGCGCGATAGTCTGATAAATTTAGCAATCCATCGGCGGCGACAACGCCCACAAGTGTCACCTGTGGTAAATCCAATCCTTTGGTGAGCATTTGCGTACCTACTAATAAATCTGCTTCGCCGTCGGCAAACTGGGTAAGTAGGGTTCGGTGTGAACCTTTGTTGCGAGTGGTATCGCTATCAAAACGAATCAAGCGCAACTCTGGGAACTGTCGCGCTAATTCCTGCGTTACTCGCTGAGTACCGCTACCGAAAAATTTTAGGTAAGGGGAACTACAATCGGGGCAGAATTTGGGATGCGATCGCGCATAGTTACAATAATGACAGCGCAATAATTCCGGCGCTTTTTCTTCGGTGTGGTGATATGCCAGCGACACATCACAGTACGGACATTCCAACACATATCCACAACTGCGGCAAGATACAAAAGTACTGTGTCCCCGGCGATGGATAAATAAAATCCCCTGTTGTTTTTTTTCTTGTAACTGTTGCAAAGCTTCTTGCAATGATCTACTAAATATAGAACGATTTCCCTGCTGCAACTCTTGCCGCATATCGACTATTTCCACTGGCGGTAGAGGGCGGGAATTTATGCGTTCGGGCAAACTTAAGTAATAACTCCTAGCTCCTTCCTCCTTGCTCTTTATACTTACCCAACTTTCTAACGAAGGGGTAGCGGAACCTAACACCAAGGGACAATTTTCTAACTCTGCTCGCCACTGGGCGACGGTGCGAGCGTGGTAGGTGGGTATGGGAGAGTCTTGCTTAAAGCTGCTGTCGTGTTCTTCATCTAAAATAATTAAACCCAAGTTGGGCAAAGGGGCAAAAACGGCGCTGCGAGTACCAATCACAACTTGGGGTTCTCCTGTGAGCATTTGTCGCCAAGTGTCGTAACGTTCACCATCGGAAAGGGCGCTGTGATAAACGCTGACTTTATTACCAAAGCGGGCGCGAAAACGGTCAGTTAGCTGAGGTGTAAGTCCAATTTCTGGGACTAAGACAAGGGCGGATTTGCCTTGGTTGAGGAGGGGGGCGATCGCTTGCAAATATACTTCGGTTTTTCCCGAACCTGTCACTCCATGCAACAAAACTTGAGCAAATTCATCTAGAGTCTGGATTGTCGCCAAGGCGCTAGCTTGGGCTGCATTTAATGACTTTGGTTGATCTTGAGCTAATGCAGGCCCCTGTTCTTTTCGCAATACTTCCCGTTCTTCGATGACGATACAGCCTTTTTCTTCTAACCCTTTTAGGGTAGGGGTAGTTGTCTTACAAATCTGTAGGAACTCATTTAGCCACAACTCGCCACCACAATCCCGTAGCACTTTTAAAATTTCCCGTTGACGCTTGTTTAGATCAATGTAAGATCCATCGGCAACTAACGTGACTACTGGTTTTGTCTGGGGTTGAGAATATCTAAGTAATTCCACATAACTTTCTGCCCAATTGCGTTCTAGTAATTGCTTCTTTCCATAGTCAAATCCTTGAATCTGGCGTTTGAGGAATTTGAAACTGTAGTCCCCATCAACTTGAGATTGCAGAATTTTGAGAATTTGACGAGCTGCGGTTGAACCAAGGAATTCTATTGCACCATTGGGAATATTTTCTCGCTTGAGTCGAATGCGATGCTGCGATCGCCCCAATAATCCAGGCGGCAACGCCATACGTATCACCTGAATCAGTTGTGTGTAATAATACTTTGATACCCGTTCCAGTAGAGTAAAGTAACTATCTCCGATGAAATCCTTCTGAATCACATCTTCTACTTCCCGAATTTTTTCTAGTGCTAAATCTGCTGGGGGTTTTGTTAGGAAACGAATAGCTACCCCTCCCACCTGTTGTAAACCAAATGGCACACTCAAAATATCCCCTGGTTTTACTTCTAACTTGGCAGGTAATCGATACGTATACAGTTTTTCTCCTTTTTCTAATTCTCTTGAAGCTCCTGGACAGTCTACCAGTACTTCAACCCACCTATTAACAGCTGCACTTAACTGATACGATTCTCCCGGTTCAGCCACCATCACAGGAGATAAATTTACGTCATTAATATACATGTTTTCTGACTTGATAGTTAGACTTTTTACTCACTTAGCTGTTCACAATTAACCTGACTCATTCAACTTTATTCTTTTGCTTTATTAGACATAAATTGTATTTCTCAATACTGTTATTCTTCATAATACTTGATAAGTTTCCTCTTATGTAATCTACTAGACAATTTTGTCTCTTCTATACGTGCAATAAATATTTGGTGCCTACTCTACAAATAAAAGCATCTCGGCTAAGTCTACAAAAGTTACCCCAACTACTAAATAGGGAGTAGCCTTTTTCCGCCTATCGATAGATATTCAAGCCTTTCTGTATATGAGATGCTTTTATACAAGTAAAAACATCCCGAAAATAAGCTCCGATTATTGTAATTTGTATCATCTGGGTAACTTGAATCGGAAATATATAACCCCAGCACCAGGTTTTTGATTTATCCAGTGACTTCCAACACCTCAAAATTAAAAATAAATATTTAGAAAAATATATGAAAGTTTAAGAAATTTGGATGGTTAGCTGAGATTTCTATGTTTGTTAAGGTTGAGAAAGGTTGAGGGGGTTTGACATATTTGGTAATTAAGAAAAAAATGAAGAATATAATCTGTTGGTAGCCTGAGAATAAAGTTTTGTTGGGCGCGAAGGCCAGTTTCGTTAGAGGTTGTATCTAACTGTAACCCATAGGTGTTAGGTAGGTGCCGATTTTCATTCCTGAAGTTAAATTAGCATAAGCCTGTATTTCGCTATATAAACGGGTGCATTCGTCTCTTAGGGAAAACTACCAAGCCTCAAACGAGTAGCTGTAACTAAATTATGTACCAAACAAAGCAACAATCCCTAAAGGAAACTATGAATATTGTTGAATTAGGAGAAATGGAAATACTGGAGAATACTGCTGATATTGAAGAACCATTACTCGATATTTTAGAAGCAGTGGCAGATGAAGAACCTGCAATTATAATAGAAAATCTGGAATCAGACGAACGCGACGGGGATGAGATGGCGGCGGCTCGTCCTTCGGGATACAATAAAACCGAGCATGATGATGCCGTAGGCGCGTTTTTTAAGGAGATGGCGCGTTATCCGCTCCTAAAAGCTGATGAAGAGGTAGAGTTAGCGCGGCGAGTTAGGTTTCTAGAAGAAGTTAGGGAATTACAAGCTGCCTTACACTTAAAACTGGGACAGGAACCTACCAAGTTAGAAGTAGCTTCCGAGCTAGAAATGACAGAAAAGCAATTAGAAAGTCGCTTGTATCAAGGTAGAGTAGCGAAACGTAAAATGATTCGCTCGAACTTGAGATTGGTAGTTTCTATTGCCAAGCGATATCTGAATCGGGGAGTGCCTTTTCTGGATTTAATTCAGGAAGGAGCAATGGGTTTAAATCGCGCTACAGAAAAGTTCGATCCTGATAAGGGATATAAATTTTCTACTTACGCCTACTGGTGGATTAGACAAGCAATTACCAGGGCTATAGCTAACGATGCGCGGACAATCCGGCTACCTATTCATATTGTTGAAAAGCTTAACAAGCTGAAAAAAGCTCAACGGGAACTCAAACAAAAACTCTGTCGCAATCCTACTGAAGGCGAAATGGCAGAAGCTTTGGAAATTAGTGTGCAACAACTACGCCAACTACAACAACTACGGCGGCAAGCACTTTCTCTCAACCACCGCGTCGGTAAAGAAGAAGACACGGAATTGATGGATTTGCTAGAAGATGAAGATAATCTGTCTCCAGAAGCAAAAATGAATGAAAACATGATGCGTCAGGAGATTTGGGAAGTCTTGGGTGACGTGTTAACTCCACGAGAGAAAGATGTGATTTCTCTACGCTATGGTTTGACGACCAGCGAACCCTGTACCTTAGAAGAAGTTGGCAATATGTTTAATCTTTCTCGTGAGCGAGTCCGACAAATTCAAAGCAAAGCCATGCGAAAATTGCGGCGTCCCCACATAGCTAAACGCTTAAAAGGTTGGTTGATTTAATTACATTGATGAAGATAGAGATGCAATACCTGACCTAATTAACTCCACTAACGAACATGGAGAAAATAAAGTGCAAAACTTGAAATTTTGTCGGTGAGCCAGTGCGTTGCGAAGGTTCTCTCCGTTGTAGCAACTGGCGTTGTGGCGTTGTGTTATGGACATTTGTCCTAATACTAATTCTGCATGAAGATGCGCCAAACTATAATAAGGAACGAACCGCAAAGGGCGCATACTCTTACGGAGAAGCAAGCTACGCGCAGCGTCTCGTAGAGAAGGACACAAAGAAAGAAAGAAAATTTGGCGCAGCCTCACAAAGAAATGGTATAACGCATTTAAATTCATAATGCTGCCGTCCCTCGGCAATAACACACCGGACAAAACTTGCTCTTGATTAAATCCACATTCCTAAGAAATTTAGAGAGCTTGTATCTGTATATTATATTTCTTCAGCTTCACCTACTCCAATTCGCAAAAACCAGGCGTTTTGTAGGTTTTTTAAGCTTTTGTTTAGTGATGACTCAAAAATATTTGCACACTTGCCTATAGACTATGGACTATGAACTATGGACTATAGACTGATGACTTCGTGTAGCAATTTGATTGTGCGTTTTGCTGAACCAGCTGATTGCAGCGTACTGTTTAAATTAATTCAGGGGCTTGCTGAGTATGAAAAATTATCTCACGCTGTCACTGGCAATGCTCTGGCACTTGAGGAGCATTTATTTGGTTCACACAAGTATATAGAAGCGATTTTAGCAGAATCTGCGGGTCAAGCTGTTGGTTTTGCCCTATTTTTTCATAATTATTCAACATTTTTGACCAAGCCAGGAATTTATCTGGAAGACTTATTTGTTTTACCAGAATATCGCAGGCAAGGTATTGGTAAAGCTCTGATTACTAAAGTAGCCCAGATAGCTGTAGAACGTGATTGTGGGCGGTTAGAGTGGAGTGTGTTGGATTGGAACGAATCAGCTAAAGCATTCTACCGTAGTATGGGAGCATCTATATTAGATGATTGGCAAATTTGCCGTGTCACAGAAGATATGCTTCCTCATACTAATTCTTTGTGAAACTGCACAAAACAAAGCTTGGTCAGACTTGGGGCAAAATCTCTAAGTTCTGGAGCAACCTCACCGAATTTTAGATTTTAAATTTTGGATTTTGGATTGTGGATTGAATATTCTTGCGTTCCATTATTTATAAATGTTTGAGAGCAAGCGAATTTAAACGCGAAAAGAATTTTATTATCCAAAATCCAAACATTTTATGCATTGCCCACTTCGGCTACGCTCAGTGCATCGCCTGACTTGATTGCTGGGATGAATCTAAATTCTATTATCCAAAATCCGAAATTGATTGACAGGTAATTGGTATCAGTTAGGAGCTGCGAACTAAAGAACAAAGGATGAAGCAAGACAATTTTCATCTTGAACATTTTATCATTGAATACTTATCATTTTTTGGTTATAAAGTATTTAAATTTATATAAACTTGCATTTTCATCATCAGACATCGCTCTGTATTAACACCTCTGAATCTAAAACCAGGAATATTCAAAATCCAAAAACTTTCAAAGGAAGTTTGACAGATTGTCGTTTGACTATGGCAGCAGTTCAACTGACAATTATGGAGGATATTGCACCGAATAAGCCGTTATTCCAGAGAGAGAACACCAAATGAAAAAAGTTATTACAGTAATGCTTTTAGGCATAGCAATCTTCACCTTTGCCTTCAGTAGTCCAGCATTGGCAGCAGATGCTGTTAGTGGAGCTAAAGTATTTAGTGCCAATTGTGCCTCTTGTCACGCGGGAGGTAAGAATCTGGTTCAAGCGCAAAAAAACCTGAAGAAAGATGCTTTGGAAAAGTATGGTATGTACTCAGCGGAGGCGATTATCGCCCAAGTTACAAAAGGTAAAAATGCCATGCCTGCTTTCGGCAAACGTTTGAAACCTAACCAGATTGAAGATGTAACTGCTTATGTACTTTCACAAGCAGATAAAAACTGGAAGTAGACTAAAATCTAACTTCAAGGATTAACAATTAGTGGGGCTTTTTGTCCCGCTAATTTTAGGTTACCAAAATTTCCCAATAGAATATTTATAACTGATTTATGGCAATTATTTGTCATAGTAATAGAGAATTTAAATCAAGCGATTGAACTTCAGAAATATTTTGCTGTAGCTGATAGCGATCGCTAATTTCTAAAAAACATTTGAATACTTTGAAAACCAAGGAAAGAGAGTTACCTACAAAAAAACTCTAGATTTACTAAAGAGTTTGCGACAACAAATTTCGTCTGCAACGGAAATCGCTCTTTTCTAGCACTGTCAGGGTTATACAGGGTATCCACCAGCTTGAAAAATTTGTTCGGCGGTTAAATTTAACTCTTTTAAAGTAGGTGAGACGATGCGTTCCCCGAAGGGGTTGCCGCACGCATCGCTACCTTGAAACTGGCTGACTTGATATTCTCCCTCAATTAAGGTGTAAAGCGAGACAGTTGGTTGTTTGGGGTTGCCAATAAATCGCCTACCCCCTAAAGCCGCATAGTCTACAATCCAGTATTCTGGGATGCCTACAGCTTCATAGTCAGCAGCTTTTTTAAATAATCATCACGCCAATAGCTACTCACTACCTCAACTGCTAAGGGTATTGATTCCGCTTGGCTTACAGTAGATTCTTTTTTCCACAGAGGTTCATTTACCAAATTAGGGAGATTTAATATCAGTACATCTGGTGAGTAAGCCGATTCACTTTCAAGCGGTTTTACTAATACTGTTTTTGGGATGCCATAGGGTAGGCTGATGCGACTATATTCCAGAATAAATTTCTGGACTAAAAATACGATAATCTCTTCATGGTCGCCTTTGGTTGGGACATTTCGACTATTACTCCATCATGCAATTCATAACGTTTTCCTGTGTTGTCAGGATATTTAGCAACGAATTCATCAAATGTAACTAGTTTGCGTAAGGCTTGAATCATAAATTATTGCCTTCTATAGTGTTTGCAAAGCTTCCAGTTTTCTCAATGCTAACGTAATTCGTAATTGCTACAGGGGAAGAGGCTTTGAGGCTTATTGCCCTTAGCCTTTTGGAGCCTAGCTTGCTTATGAAGCGCAATATCTCTAGCCCTTGGAAATCGCACTCTGGGAATTTGAGCGCCTGAGAGAGAATAAAAGATATCTCAACTCAGAGTCAGATCATATTACCAGTAGAACCGAGATCACACTTCAATAAGTTCATCTTGGCTAAACTAAACATTTTACTAGAACAAATGCTCACGTAAGAACTGAAATTATGGCAATGAAAAGAGCGGATCGCAAAGATTCTAATCATGACAACGCTGTTAATAATCCTCACTCACGGCAGAAAGAACCAACTCCTCCTTATGAGTTAAGACTTTCATTGATGACTGTCCGTGCCAATCTTGAAGAAACTGTATCTCAACGTGATGAGTGGCAAGAACGTGCAAAAGAATACCAGGAAGCTGCATCCCAACTAGTTCATGTTCAGCAAGAGATTCAAACTTACCAAATTGAGGCTAATGAACTAAAAGAGCGTGTTTCTCAAAATTATCGCTTTTATATTGATGAGCAAGAAAGTCATCAAAAGACGCTCTACCTTTACAACGAAGAAAAAACGAAAATATCCCAGCTAGTTCATGTTTACCAGCGAGAAATTCAAACTTGCGAACTCGAAGCTAATGAGCTAAAAGAGCGAGTCACTCAAAATTACCAGTTATATATTGATGAACAACAAAGTCACAAACAAACCCTTTGCCTCTACAACGCAGAAAAAGTGAGAGCGACTGAATTGCTTACCAAATATGATGCAGTAAACTCTGAACGAGAAATGTATTTGACTTTATACAATGAGGCGAAAGCAGAACTCAAGCATGAGCGACGTTCTAAAGCTGGTATTAAGGGATGGGAAACTCGCCGTAAAGCTGAGAATGAACGACTAAAACGGGAAATTGCCCAGATGGTTGTGCTACTACGTGAATCCTTAGAAAGTAAAGATGAAGCAGTAAACAGTCTTTACGTTGTAGCAGAACGTATGGATCGGATTCAATCTCTAGTTGATTCGGTAGAAGAAGAAACAACTAACAATCCTATAGGTTTGGTACAAAAGTTTAAACGCATCTGGCTAGCTATTAAAGATATACTTTCTGAATAAATAAGCATACTCATGAGCAAAAAATCACTCCCAATCATGCGAAAACAAGGTAAAGCAAGGCTGGGAGATCAAATTCGTAGTATTGCAGATCGCCTTAAACAAGAGACTTATGTACAAATAAAAACAACTTCCCGGATTTTAGGGGCTGCTGCTCAAATTGCCGAAAATCATGACCGACTTATTAGTGAAGTAGTTGATATGGTTGAGTCAGACCTTAATGTAGAGAAACAGGTATCTCAGAAACATATTTATACTATTGATATTCTAAAGCAACAGTTTAAAACATTACGGGATGCAAAAGCTCACTTTAACCTAAAAGTTAGTAGTTGGGAATCGCTAGTTAATAAATTAAATGCTGCATCTTCCCAAACAACTATAACACAGAATAAAACTCAATCAAATCGGAGTTTGATAGACAAGAATGTGATAAATTGCGAAGATAATCACAATAATATTGAAAAATTGACAGTTTTGTTAGAGCCTGATGTTGCAGAAATGTTTCCCAATTCGGAAGCAGTAAATGAAGCTCTGCGTTTTTTAATTAGAGTTATGAGTAAAAATAGTTTTTGAAACTGTAATGTTGTATTTATAAAAATTTTACATACTTCACACAATTAAAAATTGCTATATAGCAATTCTCATTTGAATGAGGTACATGGGTAGGGACACGGTATTGCTGTGTCCCTACGAATATGTGTGTTTATCTGTGGTTAATTATTTTTTTCTTTACCTTACTCAGCTACAAACTGCTATAGCTCTACTTAATTATTTGTGAATAGCAAGATTAGCGATATCTTAGAGAAATTGAAAATCTGAATCGTGGAAATATGACAGCGTGTCTTTTGACATGATTTTACTATTACAGCAACAATATTACGTGGTGACTGTTTTTAGTTGGTGTGAAAGAGAACGTGAAAAAGGATTTTTTGTTGCTAACAGCTGCTTTACCAGGTTTACTGATAGCGTTTCCTGGCTTTGCTGCTGAGAGTGAAATTAAGCAGAGAAATACTGATAAATCAACCGAAGTTATTTCAGATATTCCGAGTTTGAGTGAAATCGAGCTACCCGCTATTAATGCCGAATTATTAACTCAACAATCTGCACCGAATGAAGTTAATTCAGAAACTCAATCAGAAACAGAGCAAACTCCGAGCGATGATGCAGACATTCACATAGAAGCGATCGGAGAAAAAGATAACCTACCTCAATCTACTCCAACTTACGTAATTGATAAAGAAGAAATTCAAAAGCAGGGCGCTACAAGTTTAGCCGATATTTTGAAAAGAATGCCTGGTTTTGCGATCAATGATGTAGGTCATGGTGCAGATACTCACACAGGTACATACTATCGGGGAGCCTCAATTAATCAATCTGTATTTCTGATTAATGGCAGACCAATTAACAATAATGTTAACACTTATCATGGTGGAACTGACTTAAATAGCATTCCTGTAGAGGCTATTGAACGAGTGGAATTATACAGTGGTACAGCCTCTACTTTGTATGGTTCATCAGCCTTTGGAGGAGTTGTGAATATCATCACAAAGGAAGGTTATGGCAAACCTAAATTGAGTGCTAGTGCAGAATTTGGCTCATTAAGTTTAAATAATCAACAAGTGAGCTACGGTGGTTCATCTGATAATGTAAAGTACAACTTCAGCTTTGAAAGATTCTTTACAGATAACCGTTACCGCGTCCCTGTAGGTGCAGCAAATCGTGATAGTCAGGGATTTTTATCAAATGCAGACACAGCTACAAGTACTTATTTTGGTAGCATTGGACTAGATTTAGATCAGAAAAATTTTTTGAATTTAGATGTTACTAAACTCAGCAGTCGTCGCGGCTTAATTTATTTTGGTTTTCCTATTCAAAGAGATAGATTAGACCACGATGGTTTAAACGTTGGCTTATCCTGGAAAACTCGGCTAGGTAATGGGGAAAGCTCTAACCTGACAACCTCAATTGGTTATAACCAAGATTATTTCAGCACCTATGGCCCTACAGGAGCATTTTACCGTATAGGAGCTTTAGATACACAACAACTTACAGCCAGGGTAGATCATGAGTGGAAAGTTACTTCCAGTAATAAATTACGCTGGGGATTAGATTTGAAAAACACCGACTTAACTGGTGATGTTTTGAGTACAAATCCTAATAGTATTAGCAAGAACGAAACTGAAGATAGGAGTTTGTTCAATACAGCTTTATTTGCTGTCAATACTTGGAATATTAGTGAGAATTTCTTGATAGATTTAGGGCTAAGGCAAACCTTTGACAGCCAGTTTGGAAATTATCTCAACCCTAGTGTTGGGTTACGTTATGCCATCACACCAATAGTAGCAGTGCGTGGAAGTTGGGCAGGGGGACAACGCAATCCTGGGTTAGATCAGTTGTATGTCTATGATACAGTTCATGGTTGGGAACCTAATCCTGATTTAAGACCAGAAACTGGCTCTACTTGGAGTGCGGGAGTAGATGTCAATTTTTCGGAAAATCTGATTGGACAGTTTACTTACTTTGGTAGTAGTATAGGCGATCGCTTGGGAGTAATAGATGGAAAATGGGCAAATATTGGACTGGTAGATACCAATGGTTTAGAGGCTGCTTTGCAATTAAGAATTGCGGCTGGCTGGTCAACTTTCCTCAACTATACTTATACAGATTCCCAAATAAAGACGGGATCAGAGAGAGGTTTGCAGTTAGGTTTGATTCCATACTCTGTACTCCAAAGCGGTGTAGGTTATGAAAATGCGGGATGGCAGGCTAACTTGTATGTTACTTACAATAGTGGCGCTCGTAGAGCCTTCTTTACTAACCCTGGTGACAAGACTACAGACTTTGCACCATCTTTTGTAAATTTAGATTTGAGCGGTCGTATACCTTTAACTAGGAATTTAGGACTGACAGTTTACTTAGAAAATCTACTAGGTGAGCAATATGAGCGAGTTAATCGCATCTATAGCCCTGGATTCACTTTTCGTGTGGGTTTAAATGCCAATTTTTAGGTATTAAATCTAGAGATTTTGTCATTGCAAAATCTCTAGATTATTGGGATAAATAGGATTATTTGAAATTCATTAAAGAGTTTTTTGGTAAAGACGACACACCGCCATCCAATATAGTGCGTTAGGCTAAAGCCGTAATGCACGTTACTTGTAGCAATTTTTTGTGAAACTGTACAAAATCAGGCTTGGTCAAACAAGGGGCTTGAGTAACTGGTTCTATGCAACCTCAGAGGTAATCGGTATTAAGATTTACTTTTAATCTAAAATCCAAAATTGCTATGAGAGCCAGAATTGAAAATAAAATACTTTTTATCCACCACGAAGATTTGCCAGAGTTTAAGAAGGGTGGTTCGGTGGTGCGGAACTCTTATTTCTGGGCGCTACGTTCAATTGCTGGTCAAGCTTCCCGTTATCGTGATTGGGAATACGAACCGGAGGTTTGGCTAGCGCTTTCACGAATGCTTTTGTCGTTTGCTGAATCTGGGTATTTAGGTCTTAGAGAAACCTTGCTGGAGTTTCCTTTTTCTCAAGGGGAAATTCCTAATGTGCTGCGAGATGTGTCCACTTTTGAGTAGGGATGCTGCTGCTAGTAAGGGGGGCGGAGCCTCAAAGTAGTCACGTCGCTTCTCTACGAGACGCTGCGCGAACGCTCCGAATTCAAAATTCAAAATTCAAAATTCAAAATTCAAAATTCAAACATTTTTAATCCCTATAAATAAATTTAGGGGCTTGCTTGTAAGGACGCGGTATTTCTTGCGCTGTTCAATCGAAATACATTTTTTCGCTTCTCCATAAATAAATTCAGGGGCTTGTATACGAAAGCGTTTTCGGTCATTCCCAGTCTCCGACTACAATTCTATTCGTGGCTTTAACGGGCAACTGGGAATAAGATTTTAATGATTAATTGTGAATTAGTATTATGCAGGCGGAGTAACTGAAGTTGAGATTAGTTCTCTGACATGAACTGCGGAATCTTGTTGTAATGCTGATGCCACGATCGCTTCACATTTAACTATACTTAACCGAGCGATCGCTTGCTTGACTCCAGCTATACTTTGAGGATTCACGCTCAACTCATCCAGCCCTAAACCTAGTAAAATTGGTGTTGCTAAAGTATCTGCTGCCAATTCTCCACATAATCCTACCGAAATCCCTGCTGCATTAGCAGCTTGGATAGTTTGCTGCACCATTCTTAACACTGCTGGGTGTAGCGCATCAACCAAATTTGCCACGCGGGGATTAGTGCGATCGCTAGCCATGACGTACTGACTCAGATCATTAGTGCCGATACTAAAGAAGTCTACTTCAGCAGCTAACTGATCAGCGATCGCCACTGCTGACGGAACCTCTACCATAATTCCTACTTTCATCGCTGCATCGAAAGGGATACCAGCTTGATTTAGTTCCGCCTGCACTTCACCCAAAATTACCTTAGCTGCACGTACCTCCGTTACAGTCGCAATCATCGGCAACATGATCTTAATTTGGTGTCCCACACTGGCTCTCAAAATTGCCCGTAACTGAGTTTTGAACAAATCTAAATTATCCAAACAGAAACGAATTCCCCGCCAACCTAAGAAAGGGTTAGCTTCTCTTAAGCCTACTCTCAGATAGGGGAGTGGCTTATCACCACCTACATCTAAGGTACGAATAATCAACGGACGATGATCTAAAACTTGGGCGATCGCCTGATACACTTCTAGTTGTTCTTCTTCAGTCGGGGCGCTTGTCCGGTCGAGATAGAGAAACTCAGTGCGGAGTAGCCCCACGCCTTGGGCACCGCTAGCCACAGCAACTTGGACATCACTTATACTACCAATGTTGGCGAAGACGCTAACTTGCCGATGGTCACGAGTAATTGCTGGCTGATGTGCCGTAGCTAGTGCTTCCTGTTGGGCAGTTTGCCAAGCTGACTGCTTTGCTGCTAGTAAATTTAGGATATGTGATTCTGGTTCTACCCAAGCTCTGCCACTTTCACCATCAAGTGCCATAACTGTACCATCCGCCAAGTGCAACACCTGGGCATCCACTCCCAAAACTGCGGGAATACCTAATGTCCGGGCGATAATGGCGCTGTGAGAAGTGGCGCTACCTGAAGTAGTACAAATACCCAACACCTTTGTCGGATCTAGTCCAGCGGTATCTGAGGGAGTTAAATCAGTCGCCACCAAAATCGCCGGTTCATCAAGATGCACTTTTGCAGGGGCATTCCCAGCTAGTAATCGCAGCACTCTTTGCCCGACATCCACAACATCGTCAACTCGCTCTTGCAAGTAAGAATCTTCAAGTGTGTGGTAGGAAGTTGCTACTTCATCTACTACGGTTTGCCAAGCGGCTTCAGCATTTAGATGGTGTCCTAAGATGCGCTCTTTAGCCGCTTCTAACAAGACTGGATCTTCTAAAAATAGTAGTTGGGCATCAAAGATGGCGGCTTCAGCATCACCAATTTGAATAGATGCTTGTGAAAAAACTGCTTGGATTTCCTGTCGGGCAGTGTGAATTGCTGATTGTACTCGTTGCCACTCTGCCTCAGGATCATCTACGTGGTATTCCTTAATCGAAATATGAGTAGGTTGATAATGAATAATGGGTGCGATCGCTATTCCAGCAGAAGCTGCAATTCCCGAAAGTTCGCCGTGAGTTGCTGGAGTAACTTTATGGTGAAATGCTGGTGGAGAATTCAAGACAACATTATCTTCACCCTCCGGGTTCGGCAGTCCAACGCCAGTCGCCTGCGACGGGAAACCCGTCTTCAGCGCTGGCTCCTCTTTGTTGGAACAACAAGACCGGGCTGCCTCACCAAAGTTATTTGCGAATAATGCCTGTAATGCCGCCAGCGCTTCATCTGCATCAGAACCAGTAGCAGTAATCACTAGTTCGTGCCCTTGACGTACCCCTAAAGTTGTGACTTGGTTAATACTGTCACCCCTGACTAGCTCAGTATTTCTGGTTAAATTCTGCACCAGAATTTGGGATTGAAATCGGGCTGCGGTTGCTACAAACTGTGCTGCGGGACGGGCGTGTAATCCTAAGCGATTGCTCACAATCAACCGGATTTCTGGCGTTGGTGATTCTCCATTTGTTGTTGGGGTATTGCTACTGACAACTGACAACGGCCTACTAACTACACCTAATTGAGTTGCTTTTGCTAAAAGTGCGCCGCCTGCTTCCGCCATCACTTGGTGAATATCCCTACCAGCCGCCGTCGCCACCACAGCAGCGATCGCACCTTCTACTAAAGGTGCTTCACACAAATGAACTTTTTGCTGCTGTGCTTCTGGGAGAAACTCTATTGCCATTTCTGCACTCAGCAAAGCACTACCCAAATCCATTAACACCAAGACACCATCATCAGAGAAAACAGAAGCGATCGCTTCATAAACCTGGATCGGATCTGTACCCAATGGGTTTTCTGGATCTTCAATACCTGCTGCAACAGCTATAGGGACTTGGCCGTGAACCATTTGCGCGGCGAGTTCCCGCACACCCAAAGCTAGTTGTTTACTGTGAGAAACGATGACAATTCCGATCACTGCCACACCGCCAACCTTGTTGAGAGGTTTGTGTTTAGCTAGTTATCCATTTCATTTTCTCATTCCGCACCGCTAAAAACAGCGCTGATCTTTATTACAATTGCAACTGCCCGAAAATATTCCGGTCTTTCCAGCTATAAATGCGAACAAAATAGCCTTCTTTTACGGAAATATCTGGTGTCCACTCATGAACTCCATCGCTAGCAGTACGAGAATAAATGTTTTGGATAAGTTTGTTTCCATCGTACAACTTAATCGAGACATCACCGTCAAAATTATCCCGCCACAATATTAAATAAGGTTGATCCTTCTTTGGAAGTATTTTCTTCACTGGCTGACTGATCAAGATTTTTGGCGCAACCTGATTTTTGGTTTTCTTACGGAATCCCAGATAATGAGGTAGGTGTCGGAAAGCCGGATTTTCTTGAGGATTAGACAGTTGTGGAACAATAATATTGCCGTTCTGCGAATTAAATAAATAAGTTGATCTACCGCCGTCAACGGTAATGATATCGCCTTTAACTCCTAATTTACGTAATAAATCGGCTGCCTCGTCCAGAGTTGCTTGGTTCACCGTCATAATCAACAAAAGCTCGTCACCCTTAACACTATCTTTGTCCAGAGTACCGATGATTTGATACTTATTCGCTTGGTTTTGGGCTAATACTTTCGCCGGATGATCGCTGTATCGGTAAGTGACAATGGCATTGTTTACTGCTTTTTGGTTGAGAGGCGCACCACTAACTTGGTCGTAATCAGTAATGTATGCCTGCTTACTATTCCAGACTAGGGCTTTGAGGTGAATATTAGTATAGTATTTCTCTTTTGGTTGCTTGATTGGCCCATAAGGGCTAGTGCCACCACTGATGACTACACCATTGAGTTTAATTGGAAAGGATAATTGAGAACTAGATTGGTATTGCTCAAAAAAAGAACAGTTAATCAGAGAAAAAACATTGTTTGCGTAAAGTTTCTTATATTCGTCTGTAACTTCAGAAAACAACTTGGTTTTGAAAAAAGGGCTGTAATATTTACCTTCTCCTTTATAATATTTACCTTCATTTAGACCCATATTATCTACCTCTCCGGTAATTTGGTCTATGTGCATTTTTCCCAGATTAATAACTTGTAAATATGCTTCGTTACCATTTGTTAATTGTTTTTTATATAAACCTGCCCCATCTATAACCTGGAGAGGCTGATAAGAAGACAGAGGGTTGAAAGTTTGGGCAATCAAAAGGCTACTCAGAATCGGCAGTAAAAAAAGCAATAAATTGATTACAGGATTCATCGTCTCTAACCGCAATTCCACAAGAAGTTGTCGTTACCACTTTAAGGCTAATAAGTCGCGACGCCGATAGCTAGCGATCGCCCAGCGTCTCCAAGTGTTGCGTTAACGAGTCTTGCCTACGGTATGCTGGCGCGAACGAGCATCATAGCCCCTCGTAGACATCGCATCCACAAAACTTTAGTAGGACTTACGCAAAATATCTCTCAAACTCTGATTTCTCCGTGCCCTCTGTGCCTCTGCGGTTCGTTATTCCGTAACTTGTGCGTAAGTCCTATTTAGTTAATTTCACTTAAGGAAGTTTTGAATTTCTGATAGTAAATAGATTTATAAGTTAATTGCAATGATTTAAGCATTGCTTATAAATATAAGAGCATTTGTTGCAAACGTTTTGACATTTGCATAACTAATTTATACTTTTCCAGCAATGACTTAAGCATTGCTTATAGATGTAAGAGTATTTGTTGCAAACGTTTTGACATTTGCATAACTAACTTATACTTTTCCAGCAATGACTTAAGCATTGCTTATAAATGTAAGAGCATTTTTTGCAAAAGATGAAGTATTTTTAGCAATTGCTTATAGCTGACCTACAAATGCTTAAACATACCTTATGAATGATCTAACATTAGCTACAAACGTTTAAATTTTGACAACTAGTCTTTGAATGGGAGCAATGTCTACGACAGTCTACGCCTACGCCGTTTAGTTATTAGTGGTGAAGCATTGAGGCAACGCCTGCTGTAGTATGATTGTGGTTTTATCCTACTAATGGTATAAGAGATGACGGCTCAATTTGAATACAGCACTCTCGCCCATCCACAGGATATTCAGCAACTGGGGTATATCTTTGAGCAGTGTTATATCAGCGCATTTGGTGGCGAGGAAGTTTACATCAATCTCGTTGGCGTAGAAAATTTCCGAATTATCCGTAAATTGCAGCAAGTAATTGGTGGATTGGCAACTTTGGATATGGGTCAGTGGTGGGGTGGTCAACGTGTACCCATGACAGGAATTGCGGCAGTAGGCATTGCTCCAGAGGATCGCGGTTCCGGAGCTGCGATCGCTCTAATGCAGCACACCCTCAAAGAACTTTATGCTAGGGGCGTAGCGCTCTCCGCTCTTTATCCCTCTATTCAAGGCTTGTACCGAAAAGTCGGGTATGAGCAGGGGGGTCACTTGTGTGATTGGGAAGTTGCTGCTAACAGTATCCAGGTGCGGGAGCAACCTTTACCTTTGGAACCAATAATTCCGATCAATCATGAAATCTTTCATCAGCTGTATCAGCAGCAGGCGAGACAAACGCATGGATATTTAGACCGACATCCAGCAATCTGGGAGCGCTTAATCCAACCAGATAAGAAGGAAACATTTTACGCATATTTTATCGGTACCAAAGAGAAACCCCAAGGCTACATCCTCTTCAGCCAACATTCAGCAGAGGATGGCGCAATTCTGCGGATCAAAGATTGGGTAATACTCACAAATTCTGCTGCACAAAGTTTTTGGTCTTTTCTTGCCAATCATCGCTCTCAAATTGACCGGGTGC
The DNA here is from genome assembly GCF_036917395.1 of Nostoc sp. GTDB lineage: Bacteria > Cyanobacteriota > Cyanobacteriia > Cyanobacteriales > Nostocaceae > Nostoc. The sequence goes on along the minus strand of NZ_JBALDI010000084.1, from coordinate 97,262 downwards.
GATGGAAGAGTTCTGTGACTGATTCCCTGACATTGCTGCTACCAGAGCAGACTGCCAAGATCGGGAATACGATCCGCTGGATGTTGCGAGTGATAGATGTAGTTAAGGCGCTGGAGGCGCGGGGTTATCCATCGGGAATCGAAACTGAACTGCACTTAGAAATTCAAGATAATTTGCTAACTGGAAATAATGGTAAATTCATTCTTTCTGTCGCCAACGGACGTGGTGAAGTCACCAGAGGTGGAAGAGGTGAGTTGCAGCTAGATATCCGAGAATTGGCACCATTGTATACAAGTTTGTTCACCCCCTACCATTTGCAACAAGCCAGAAAACTGCATGGGACACAAGCCGCTATCTTAACAGCTACGCAAATATTTGCAGGTGCGTCGCCTTGGATGGCTGATCACTTTTAAGGCACTTACAAGTAATAAAATACCCAAATGGCGAAAGCGCCAAAATATTTGGGTAATGCCAACAATATTATTGAAACGGCTGGGCATTTTATTTTTTGGATCTCTTTAAGGGGAGTGGGGAATTGGGCTTCGGGGCATTCCGATAGAAGTAGGGTGTGTTATGCCGTAGGCTAACGCACCTTGAATTGTTGAAGTTGCACTGCTCAATTGTTAGGGGGGTGAGGGGGACAAGGAAGCAATTTTTCTCCCTTATCTCCCCTTGCTCCCCCATTTCCCTGATCTCCCACACCTGATACCGTTTCACTTTAATAATGATACAAATACGTTGGTAGGGGCACAGCAATGCTGTGCCCCTACGAGAAATCTAGATGTATCAGGGTTTGTGTAAAATGGTATGAGTTACTAACTCAAATTGCTAGTTAGTTCAGGAAATTTCGAGTGCCACTACCACCATACCTACCAACAGCAGGAATTTCTAGTAGGCTATCCGTGGCTTTGCCAGTACCATCATTGGTAACAGAGGTAGAGTTACCTGGATGTCCATTCGGAACGAACAGTTGCGGGTGGTCAAAGGGCGCTTTCTCATACCGAACTCGCTCATCAGTCAATCCCTTTAAAAAGGCGACCAATTGCTGTTTTTCTTCTGGTGAGAGATTCAGCGGCGGAAGAACTCCAAAGTCACCACCCCGATTGTAAAAATCAACCACTTGCTCTAAAGTTGCCTGACCTCCATTGTGAAAGTAGGGAGCAGTGAGTTCCACATTGCGAAGTCCAGGTGCTTTGAAGGCTCCGTCTGCAAACACAGTTTCATTAGGCTTTAACGGTGGACTGAGAGTGGGGGGGTTTTCGCCGAGGAGAGCTTGAAATTTCCCTGACTGAGCCAATCGTGCCTCTGAAAGCGGATTACCTTGGCCGTTACCAGATAAACCGTCATTACCACCCAAACCTAGATCGTCCGTAACAGGTCTGACGCCGATATTGAAGAAGCCATTGTCTTCAGGACTGTTTGGAGGGAAGGGCGCACGTTTGATTCGTCCCTCTTTAGCCACGTTGCTCACTGAAGCAGCTGTTAATTCTGATCCAACATGACAACCAATGCACAGACCTTTGCCTTCAAACAGTTGTTTACCCAGTTGCTGCTGCTTGGTTAGGGCTGTGGTGTTTCCTTGCAAGAAGCGATCAAAAGGCGTATCATTGGCAATTAGTGTAGACTCGTACAACTGAATTGCAAGCCCAAAGAATAGCGAGAAGTTATACTCCAACAGTGTGTACTCATTGGTTTGGGAAGAGTTATCAGGCGTGTTGACAAAAGTCCGTCTACCTTGAGCATCAACTTGGATGAGTCGATTAGATTTCCACCACTGCGGCTTAAAGGCATCTTTAACTAACTGCTCGTAGGTTCTATCCTTCAGTCCGGGTAGAGGCGATCTACTGTCTGCACCTAAAACGCTGTCTTGTGGATGCACAACCTGTTTGCCTAACGGTCTGAGGCTAGTTAACTTTTGCGCCAGTACTCGAGGGAGCTTTGTACCGCTAATTGACAGAACATTTTGCACCAGTCCGTTGATAGATTTTATGTTGTCAATTTGCCCCAAATTACCAGTAATATCTTCAACGGAACTGAGTAGCGGGCCAACCAGAGTATCACCAATATTATCTAGATTATCTAGCGGCAGTGTGGTGAGAGATTTTTTGTTGTCAATTCGCCCGAACTTATCACCAATTTCTTGAAAAGTGCGACCATCAGCAGACGACTCGAAGGAACTGAGTGGTGGGCCGAGCGCCTGGGAAGCCAAAGACGAATTATTCAAGCTGATTTTGACAAATTTGAGCTGATTTGGGTTTTCTGCTTTTACCACAGAGGCATTAGGGTCTCTTAAACCGAAGGGATTCACCCCATTAAAGATCCGCTGCGCCCTTCCATCCCAGAAGTTGCGGAAGTTGAATACTGCATTAATTACGGTTGGCGTGTTACGCGCCTGGACACGGCGCACATTCGTACCTCCCACGTTAAACACCTTATCTGGCTCGGTTTTTGCTTCGTCTTCCGCGCTACCAGGTTTAACATTAACAAACTTCGTATTGGAGACCCCCTGAGAGGAACTGACATCGTTACGGTCAGATACAACGGTCTTGGGATCATTCGGGTTTGACAGCTTGTGGAAGGGAAAATCTTCTTTTCTTAGCTGGTAGTTTGGCGCACCACCTACATCAAAAACTGTATCCGGATTCGATGTCCGATCAGCGTTAACCCGCAAAAGCCCAGGAGAAATCTGATTTTTGGATCTATTGTCGGCTCCAGCATGGAAGTGACAACTAGCACAGGAAGTCAGTCCGTCGCTCCCAACCTGTATATCCCAAAAAAGAGTCTTTCCTAATTTGATCGCGGCTACTTTGTCTTTTACAAAGTCTCCAAGATTGTTAGGTTCTGGAATCGATACGCTCTTGAGCGAAGCTAGAGGCGGCGTAACCTGGGCTGATACAGTATTTCCAGCTATTACTGCTGCTAGAATAATCGCAGCAATTGTTATAGTCCTTAAAAATCTTGATTTCAGGTAGTTAATTTTACCATATCTGAATCTCCGCTCTTGGGGCTTTATTTTTGTCACCAAAGATTTGAGCAAAAATCGACCTTTTGAGGTCAGTAGCAAGTAAATTGATAAGCCTGTAATAAAGACTACTAAGCCTATGAAGGGTATAAACCCCATAGTTTTTTGTAATAAAATAACAACGGATAAATTATATACTTACGCGAGAATTATAAATTTAATATTCATGTAAAGTAACTACATAATTTACGAATTTTATGTGAACAAAAAGCCCTATATGACTATCAAGAAATTGAACGGTAGAGGTAAACTGTTCTATTTTAATTTAGATTAGCTAGGCTGCTAATATCCTTTTTCCACAAGAGTTTGATAAAATATAGCTATGTATAATAGATGTGTTTTAGCTTGTTATTAGCCCTACTTTGAGTAGGATATTTGAATGTCACTACATCAAAGTTCTGGTCGGTGGCGTTTAGGGCTAGCGTTATCGCTATTGACGGTCTTATTGTGGGGAATTTTACCTATTGCTCTGACGGTAACTTTGCAAGTGCTTGATGTATATACCGTTATTTGGTTTCGCTTTTTAGTATCTTTTTTATTACTTGCTGTGTATTTAGGAATACGCGGTAAATTGCCAAAGTTAGAACAATTGTTTTTTGCTTCTAAGAAATTATTAGCGATCGCGACAATCTTTTTAGGGATTAATTACTTTTTCTTCATGCAAGGTTTAGCACTAACATCGCCTGCTAACGCTGAAGTTCTCATTCAATTATCTACCCTTTTATTAGGTTTAGGAGGGTTAGTAATTTTTAAAGAACGTTATCGACTGTATCAATGGATTGGTATAAGTGTACTAACTTGCGGTTACCTTTTATTTTTTGGTGAACAACTAAGGAATTTAATTACAGCGCATGGCACATATATACTAGGTAGTGTTTTGATTGTGCTAGGAGCCACAGCATGGGCTATTTATGCTTTGGCACAAAAGCAGTTATTACAATCTTTATCTTCTTCTAGTATCATGCTGATTATTTACGGGGGCTGTGCTTTATTATTCACTCCTCTAGCCAGAGTAAAATCGCTTTTTATACTTGATACTTTCCACTTAGGAATGTTGCTTTTTTGTGCTTTGAATACTTTAATCGCTTACAGTGCTTTTGCCGAATCATTAGAACATTGGGAAGCATCACGAGTGAGCGCAGTATTAGCTTTAGCTCCCATTGTGACATTAATATCAGTCGGAGTTGTATCAGTTATTGCACCTTATTGGATACCAGCAGAACACTTCACTTTCATCGCAATATTAGGAGCGGCTTTAGTAGTCACGGGTTCAGTAGCGATCGCCTTGGTAAAAACTGATTAATAGAAATAATTTTCCGGATTTTTACTGGGTTATTCATTTAGTGAATTTGTGCCATATTCAAAGCTACAATATAAGTACTGAGGCAGAAGATTTTTTATTTGTTATGATTTGATGGTGAAGCAAAACTACTGGAGTCAGCCTTTTGTAAGATGGATATTTTACTCATCTGTGCGACTCCGTAGTATCTATCTGATTTTTGACTTTATAGCCAAGATAAAAATTCTTGAATAAGAATTAAAAAATCAGAATTCAGGAGTCAGATAAAGCTTTCTCCATTCGCAAGTCATACACAATTCATCCTAAATTATAACGACTGACTCCTAAATTCTGTTTTGATAAAATTGAGGCTAATAATTTAAGTAAACCAAGCAGGGTGTCCGAATAACTACCAAAGCCAACACCGAATAAAACCAGACCACCGAAACAGTTGAGCGATGAATAGTTTGTTTGGTAATTGGGCCAGCACCTTGAGAAAAAATTTCCTGTTGCTGGTTCTTTCAATGATGCTGCCAACGTTTGGAATTAGTAATTCTGTCTTGGCAGCAGAGCGGATTTATGCATCTTATTCAGCTTTAGAGCTTTCTATTTCAGTCACTACTTTAGAAAACTACGCGAAAACAGGTGTAATTGACGACGATTTGGCAGCCTATCAGCAATATCTGCCTCTTCAACAGCTTCAAGAATTACGGCAGATTTTACTTAATCGTGTGAAAGTTAGTCCAGTAGTACTTTCACAATTTCTCTACACACCGCAAGGAGAATTTTTGCTGCATCGGTTGGCGCAAGTGATTAAAACCAAATCTCCTCAACCAGAACCAGAATTTCATGCTTTGCGTTCGGCGGTAATTTTAGCCTCTGCTGAATCAGGAGGCTTGACACTTTTAAATGTGTTGCGTAAATATCCCACCAACAGCATTAACCTTGATGTAGTGCAGACTTTGGAAATAGCTACAGAATTGGAGAAACTTGCTAATAAAACCCATCGAGCGATCGCAGCAGTTTCCCAAGAGTCTAAGATTGAAGCTGCTTCCATAAAACAACCAATTTTCTCGCAATTGTCTGATTTACAGGTTCCGGGAAAGTTTAAATCACAAAAATATACCCTGAAGTTTTTCGACTCAACCCGCAATCGGCCTTTATTAACTGATGTTTATATTCCCAATGTCCAGAATCCTGCACCCGTAATTGTGATTTCTCACGGCTTAGGTTTAGACAGCAGCAACTTTCAATATTTAGCCACTCACCTAGCTTCCTACGGATTTGCCGTCGCCGTTCCCAATCATCCTGGTAGTGATGCTAAACAATTACATTCTCTGTTGAATGGACGCGCCAATGATGTAGCAGAACCAAGTGAATTTAAAGACCGACCTTTGGATGTAACATATATATTGAATCAATTGGAAAAAGGTAACCAATCTGATTCACGATTTAAAGGTCGATTAAATCTGCAAAAAGTTGGAGTATTTGGTCAATCTTTGGGAGGCTACACAGCCTTGACCCTGGCAGGCGCTAAAATCAACTTTGAGCAGCTAAAACAAGACTGTCAACCAGCAGTGCTGCAAAATACCTGGAACATGTCTTTACTGCTCCAATGTCGTGCTTTAGAATTGAACATCAGCAAATCTGCCAAGGATTATAACCTGCGGGATGAGAGAGTAAAAGCTGCGATCGCAGTTAATCCCATTACTAGTTCTATTTTCGGCAAAGCTGGCTTAAGTCAAATTAAAACTCCAGTGATGATTGTCAGCAGTAGTGATGATACAGTTGCACCAGCTTTATCCGAACAAATTCTACCTTTCTCCTGGTTCGCTAATTCACAAAAGTATCTCGTCATGCTTGTAGGTGGCACCCACTTTTCCACCATTGGCAATGGCAACCCTGCAAATCAACAAGTAGCATTACCTGCCGATATGATTGGTGATGCTTCCCAAGCGCGTCGTTACATGAATGTTTTAAGTTTACCTTTCTTCCAAACCTATGTTTCAGGAAGGTCACAATACACCCCCTACCTTAACGCCGCTTACACTCAAAGCATTTCTAGTAAGTCTCTTGGTTTAAATCTTGTCAAGTCATTGAATACAATAGAATTGGCTCAATTGCTGGATTTGGAAGGAGGAAAACCTTTAAAAAAAAAGTTCCCAACACCATAGTCAGCTTCGGATTTTGGATGTTGGATATTGGTGTTGCATTGCTGCATGTAATGATTTTTATTTGACATGTAGGCATAAATGTCTAGACAAGTCTTGTATTTATATAGCAGAATGCCTATTGTCAAACTTATAAAATTTCACTGTGCAAGGTTTTCTCAACTTAAACAAACCATTTGACTGGACTTCCCACGACTGCGTAGCGCGGGTGCGAAAATTGTTGCGCCTCAAACGTGTGGGACATGCGGGAACTTTAGATCCAGCAGCTACCGGGGTATTACCAATCGCCCTTGGTAAAGCCACAAGATTATTGCAATATCTGCCAGAAAACAAAGCTTACAAAGCCACCATTCGGCTGGGTGTACGTACTACAACTGATGATTTACAAGGTGAAATCATCACTTCTCAACCTTGTGCTGGATTGAGTTTAGCAGAAGTGAAAACTGCACTGGCACAATTTGAAGGTAAGATTGAGCAAATACCACCTATTTACAGTGCAATCCAAGTGGATGGTAAACGTCTCTACGACTTAGCACGCCAAGGTAAAACGGTGGAAGTTCCAGTGCGAACAGTGGAAGTTTTTCAGATAGATATTTTGGACTGGAGAGAAGGAGATTTTCCGGAATTGGATGTGGCGATCGCCTGTGGTTCTGGTACATATATTAGAGCGATCGCTCGTGACTTAGGTGCAATTTTAGAAACTGGTGGCACTCTTGCGGCTTTGATCCGCACCCAAAGCAGTGGTTTCGATTTAACAGATAGTCTCACTTTCACAGACTTAGAAACTAAACTCCAAGCCCAGACATTTCAACCTTTTGTACCTGATGCCGCCTTGAAACATTTGTCATCTGTAACTTTACCAGCAACATCTGCTCAAAAATGGTGTCAAGGTCAGCGAATTTCTCTAACTTTCGATGTTTCTGGAATAGTGAGAGTTTATGATCAAGAGACTCGCTTTTTAGGTATTGGGCAATTACAAGAGGAAGTGTTGATTCCCCAAATGGTTTTTGAACCTATTTCTTGAAAGTGTGGTAAATTGAAGGTTTTAATTTGAACACATTTGGGCACAATCTGTAAAATTTTCACCAATAGTAAATTAAATGGGAGCTTTACCCAATAATTGGGCAGATATTCAATCTGATATCACATATAAAACAACGAGTAACTTGCTAGTTTGGTTTGCAAGCGAGCAAATATGACCAGAATGGCAAACATTTAAACGTTTCTGAATTACGTAAGTATAAGCTCTAGTATTTGTAAATCTTATAGTAGCGAATCGCCAAGTACTAACTTTAATAGATTTAGGACTTACGCAAAAAACCTCTCAAATCATTCCTCCGTGTACTCTGTGTCTCTGTGGTTCGTTCTTCCATGACCCGTGCGTAAGTCCTGAGATTATCTCCAAAAGCTTGAACTTTAACTAAACACTGGAATGCTTCACCACTAGCCGTGTGACACAATTAGAAGAATAATATAAGCAACTGCTATGACACAAAGGCTAGATCGGATTGAGGCAATCCGAGAACGGACAGCACAAAGCGCTGAAGCGAATACGAGAGCTATAGATGGTAATAGAGTAGCCATAGAAGCGAATATTGCGATGTCTGGCGACAAGCCGCTTCTCTACGAGAGGCTGCGCCAACGCGTCTACGCCCAACTACCCTCAACCGTAAATTCCTTGATGCAGGTAGTTGAAATCCATCAGCTCAACCATCAAGCAACTCAACATAACTTTGAAGGAATTGTCACCGAATTCAGAGAAATCAGATCGGAAATTAGAGGGTTGAGAACAGAAAGTCAACCCATTCTAGAACATTTGTTCGGCAGACAGGAGAACGGGGAGTAATGAGCGATCGCCATATCACCACTGCTGCACGTCTTAATGTCTACATCCAAGGTCAAGGATTCCCCATTTTGGGCTTACACGGTCATCCTGGTTCTGGTCGTAGTCTATCTGTCTTTACCAATCATTTATCAAAACGCTATAAAACTTTTGCCCCTGATTTACGTGGATATGGCAAAAGTCGCTGCAATAGCAATTTTGATATGGATGACCATTTGACCGATTTACAAGCCCTGCTAGACCGTTTTGAGATTGAAAAGTGCCTAATATTGGGATGGTCACTTGGGGGCATTCTGGCAATGGAATTGGCATTACGTTTGCCAGAGCGCGTTACAGGGCTGATTTTAGTAGCGACAGCCGCAAAACCGCGTGGCAGTCATCCGACCATCACTTGGCAAGATAATTTATATACTGGTGTTGCTGGCCTACTAAACTATATAAAACCGAGTTGGCAATGGAATATTGAAACTTTTGGCAAGCGATCGCTTTTCCGCTACCTAATCCAACAACATACATCTACCACTTACAACTATATCGCAACTGTTGCAGTACCAGCTTATTTGCAAACCTCTCCTGCTGCTACTCGCGCCCTCTATAGTGCAATTCAATCAGGATACAACCGACTTCTAGATTTGCAACAAATACAATGTCCTAGTTTAGTACTTGCTGGTGACCAAGACCGCCACATCACATCTGATTCCAGCTTAGAAACTGCTCAACACCTCCAAAATTCTCAGTGGCAGTGCTATCCCAACACCGCCCATCTTTTCCCGTGGGAAATTCCCCAGCAGGTGCTGAATGACATTGACCATTGGCTCAAAGTTCATCCGCAGGTAATTGGTATTGATACTGCCCATGTCTAAAGTAGGGGGAATTCTTGAACAGTTAATATAGACTTTCAAACGTGTGTACCAACCGCCCCGTCAATAGTCAAAAGTCCAAGGGTTTTTGACTATTGAACAAATAATTCGTAATTAGAACTCGAAATTACAAATTACGAATTACGAATTGTTTTCATTCTCTGGCCTAACTTAAAATTTGACCGCCAAAGTCAGGCTGTACTTTGCGGTCAATCTTTTCCCCCAAGTCTTCAGCGATTGTTAAAGTATTAGGTTTGCAGCGCTTGACATTCACTGCAATTCCCTGCGCTCCTTCTACTTCCAAATCTTCTATATATCCAGTACTTGACAATTTTGCTTCAGAAGAACTCAGAAATGGGCCGAAGTAGTACGTGCAGCGGGGATTCTGCGTCACAATCTCTACCCACCAAGCCAAGCCGATGTAGTCGAATGTGTTAATTAACACTTCCTTGAGGTTATGCCAAATAGTTTTCATGATTTTCGCCGATTTATAAACGTGCTACAGGGTATTAAACGATATACTACTTGATTATCTTTTACATTTATTTATACTCTTTTACTATTATTTTTTCAAAGAAAATTTTTGTAATTTATCTAAGTGCAGCGTGTTTAGCGATCGCTGCCGATAAATTTCATAAAGCGCCATACCCGCTGCTACGGAAGCATTGAGGCTGGGTGTCTTACCCTGTAGAGGAATCGATACTAAAAAATCACAGGAGCGTTGAGTTAACATACTCAGACCTTCGCCTTCTGAGCCGATTACCAAAACGATTGGCCCAGTGAAATTGACTGTATGCACGGGTTCGCTCCCACTTGCAGCAGTGCCGTAAATCCAAAAGCCAGCTGCTTTTAATTCTTCTAAGGCGCGGCTGAGGTTGACAACTCTAGCTACAGCAAAATTTTCTAAAGCACCTGCTGCTACTTTCATGACAGTGGAAGTGATCCCAGATGCCCTTCTCTGGGGAATCACCAATCCTTGAGCGCCTATTGCTTCGGCGGTGCGAATAATTGCTCCCAAGTTGTGGGGATCAGTAATTCCATCAGCCACGACAATTACAGGATCGGTTACAGCTTTTGTCTGTTCAATTAGATCCGGCAATTCGATGTAGGCGTAGGGAGCAATTTGTGCCGCCACACCTTGATGATTAGCCCCGTTGGTGAGATGGTCTAAGCGCTTGGGTTCAACCTCATCAATAACTGTGCCATTTTCCTTCGCTTGCAGGAGAAAATGGTGAAAGCTGGGATCGTAGCGCAGACGAGTAGTAATCCAGATCCGATTGAGATTGCGCTGATTTTGCAACGCACTCAATACTGGATGACGACCGTAGATGAGATCGCTATCTTCTTCTGTCGGTGTAGATACAGACGCCTGGGAGAAGTTGCTATTTCGTTGTCGGGAGTTGCCAGAAACGGGGTTGCTATCTATTTTCCTGGGATTGCGAGTGGGATCAGCAACAGAAACGGGGTTGCTATCTATTTTCCTGGGATTGCGAGTGGGATCAGCAACAGAAATGGGGTTGCTATCTATTTTCCTGGGATTGCGAGTGGGATTAGCGACAGAAATGGGATTGCTATCTATTTTTCTGGGATTGCGAGTGGGATTAGCGACAGAGATGGGATTGCTATCTATTTTTCTGGGATTACGAGTGGGATTACTAACAACACGCTTACCCTGAATTTTTACGGGTTGTCCACGATTTGGTTCGCTAGAAGTCTTGACTTTTCTTGGTTTATTCTGCATTTGAGTTATGGATATAGCGTATAGTTGGTCATCCCGATTCCCTCAATTTCTTGAGCCTAATTTACTGCTGTGGCTACTGTGAAATTGAGTTTTTCACTCTTTTTCTACATGAAGTATTTGCAACAGTTCGGTTAGACGCTGGTAATCGGTAAGATATAAGTAGCCAATTAAGGTTTCTAGACTAGTAGCCTGTTGATAAATTTCCGGATTAAGTCGCTTTGGGCGTCCTGTAGCGGCGTTTCTACCCCGTCGGACAATTTCTAATTCAGTGTCTCTTAGATGAGGAATCAGCGATCGCAAATGTAGGGCTTGTGTTTCCGCTCTTACCTGCTCCACTACCAGACTATGGTAAATTCCTGACCGCTGCAATGGCAGTAGATATAACATTCTAACATACAACTCATAAATTGCATCCCCCAAATATGCTAAAGCAGTAGGAGAAATTTGTTGTACTTGTGAAAGGGAAATCTGTTGGAATGGCCCTGTGGTTACCAAGAGTGCTTCAGTCCAAGATAAACTCTGTTTAGGAGTTTCATCTTGTCCATCTAATAGTTCCTCCTGTGACTTCACAAATAAATCATTCCTTGACGGGCTACATTTGGCAGGCATTCTTCGCAAAGACTGATTTTTATGAAGTATGCCATGATAGTATACTTAGCATAATCAATACTATCAAAATTACTTCCTAATTTCATCTTTTTGCTTGAGAGTTGGCATTTTAAATCACCTTGATGTCAACGCCTATAAACCAAATTTCACCTACTTCTTGTGGTCTGTGCCTAAGATCGGGTAAAATTTTGACATCAAACTCACCCTTTGACTTGAGCGCATTGCCAGGCTTACTTAGTAAGCGACAATTTCTAACTATACAGTATCAAGTCAAGTTTACATATAGACAAATCTGCTGGCTTTGTATTTGCTAGAACTTTTTCAGACTTAATTGTTTATCCGAATATTCTAGCCAACGATTATATACTTAATAACTGGGTGTCTATATCTTTAGTTATTACTCAACTTTAAACATAATAACTCAACTGGCTTTGTGCCTCCCCCACAAGGAGAGAGGTTTTCTGCCAGAAGTTTTAAAAATTAAGCTATCCAATGTTGAATGTGGATAGCTGAATTGATCTCTCGGTTCAAGCAATCAAGATTGCTTAACGTTTTCTAGAGCGTCTTCAACTGATTTTTGCAGGGAGAGAAACTTCTCTAGGCGAACAAGCTTGACCGTTTGAGTTACACGGGCATTCGTGACAATTTGCAAAGTGCCTTCAGCAGTTTGAGCCTGCTTGGCTAGCTGCACCAGAGCACCCAAGCCAGAGCTATCAATAAAGTCAATTTGTGAGAGATCCAAAATGATGTGCTTAGGGCCCTCGTCAATCTTGCTGCCAAGTACTTTGCGAAATGTTGGTTCAGAAAAGGCATCTAACAAACCTGTGAGGCGGAATAGCTGGCAGTTATCCCGGACTTCACGAGTGCCCCTCAGGCTAACGGTTAGATTCAGTGGTTCAGCAATAATTCCCTCCTCATGAGTGAAAGTGAACGCTCAAGTATAGATGGTTTTCGAGCAAGTTGTCTACAATCTTCTGGGGCATTGGGCATTGAGGATTGGAGATTGGAAAATAGTATTTTTAATCTTATTCCCTAGTCCCTAGTTCCTATTCCCTATTTTTACCTGACCTCGGCTGCCACGGCTTGACGTGCTGTTCGCATGACTTGAACAAATTGCTCAAACAAGTAATCAGCATCGTGAGGGCCAGGACTGGCTTCTGGGTGATACTGTACGGAGAATACAGGCAGAGATTTGTGACGTACCCCGGCAATGGTGCGATCATTTAAGTTTAGGTGACTGATTTCCACAACTGCCGTAGGTAAAGAATCTGGGTCAATAGCAAAACTGTGGTTTTGGCTAGTAATTTCTACCCGTTGTTGTAAGCCCGCAGGCTGATTTAAACCACGGTGACCAAATTTGAGTTTATAGGTTTCTGCTCCTAGTGCATGACCTAAAATTTGGTGTCCCATACAAATCCCAAAGATGGGTTTTTGACTTAATAGGAGGGCTTTGGCAGTTGCAATCCCTTCGGTGACAGCAGCAGGGTCGCCAGGCCCATTAGAAAGAAACACACCATCTGGATTGTAGTTGAGGATTTCCTCTGGTGGCGTATCAGCAGGCACAACAATTACCCGACAACCATAACTTACTAAGCGACGCAAGATATTGCGTTTTACGCCAAAGTCAAGGGCAACAACAGTAAAGGGTTCCCCAAGATTTTCCGCAGCCTCAGAGTTGAATTCCCAAGCTGGAATTGTGGGATCTGACCATTCATAAGCCGTTGGGGTGGTGACTTCACGAACCAGATTCAATCCCGCCATCTTGGGAACTGCCTGTACCTGCTCTAGCAATTCCCCCTCATCAAGAATGGCTGTGGAAATACCACCGTTCATTGCTCCAAACATCCGAATTTTGCGGGTGAGGGCGCGGGTATCGATGCCGTATATCCCTGGTACTTGGTTTTGTTTAAGGTAATCAGGTAAGGATTGTGTCGATCGCCAGTTACTTGGTCGGTGACAAATATTGCGCGCGATCGCACCTCGCACTTGGGGGCCATCTGATTCCTCATCTTCAGGATTGACGCCAGTATTCCCTAATTCAGGATAGGTAAAAATGACAATCTGACCGCAGTAACTAGGATCAGTCAGTACTTCTTGGTAGCCAGTCATACCAGTGTTAAACACCACTTCTCCGATCGCGGTTCCCGTCGCACCGAAAGACCAACCGCGATAGATGGTTCCATCTGCCAGGACAAGTAAAGCTGGTATTGCGTCAGTCAGGGACATAGGCGATAAATTGGGTACGGGGGATCGGGCATTGGGCATTAAGCATTAGGCATTGGGAAAACTCTTCCCTATTGCCCATTCTCTATGCCCCATGGCCTAATGCTGCGATTGTTAATTATGCCATGAGTTGAGCAATTGGGAGTTTTTAGAATAGTTAATTAAAATTAAAAGGGAATTAAAGTAGCTGGAGTGGATTTGGCAAAGCTTGGGCAGTTAAAATTAATTATGCTTCAGTCCTTTTTATCCCGTGCAACGCTAATTTTTCTCTCAAGCGCTCTAGCGGTTTTGTGTGTTGCCTGTAGTGAAGACAAAGGGAACATTGCGACTGGTGGCAATGAGCAACCCTCGCCAATTGGGGATCTGCGATCAATACAGCCTGCCGTCGAACCAGCAACACCAACAGCTACCCCAGAAGCACAACCGCTAGAGCCATCTGAAACTGAACCAAGTCTTTTTGAGATGGGGCTAGACAAAGCCGTTGGCGCTTGGAGTATCAGCCAATCTGCTCAATCCCCAGGTGATTGGACTTTGGTGGCGAATCAGTACCAGGATGCGATCGCGCTGATGCAAAGAGTACGGCGACAAAGCCCGGAATTTGCGATCGCTCAAACCAAGATTACTGAATATCGACGCCAAATCAAATATGCCAAACTGCAAGCTAATCCTCGCCCTGTGCGTGTTGCCGAACGGAAGAGGATAGTAGTTCTTGTTCCCCACCCAGCAACCACACCAAAGTATACCTCACCTTTATCGCCTCTACAAGAAACAAAACCGTTACCACCACCACGTTTGCCCTCATCAGTAGTGCTGATTCCAGATGAAGCAGTATTTACAGCCCCGATTAAAAGGCGAATTGGTGGAACGCCAATTGTCGAAGTCACCTTCAATGGTCAGCGACAATTTGAGATGATTGTGGATACAGGAGCCAGTGGCACTGTAATCACCCAAGAGATGGCCGATGCTTTGGGTATAGTGCCAGTAGGGAGAGCTAAGGCAAACACCGCTAGTTCAAGAGCTGTAGAATTTCCTGTGGGCTACGTTAATTCGATGGCAGTTGGCGGGGTAATAGTGAATAAAGTAGCAGTAGCGATCGCAGGGGCAGAACTAGAAACTGGACTTTTAGGACATGACTTTTTTGGCAACTACGATGTTACCATCAAACGTAATGTGGTAGAATTTCGCCCGCAATTGCGATCGCAAATCAATTCCCCAGAAACTCAACTAACTGCTCCAACTTTGTCCAAGCAGCCCCACTTTGTAGGATATCCTTAGCGATTTTAATACCCTCGGCATGATCCAGCAATGTGAGCGTACCCGCTACTTGCAGCGCCAACGACGCATTTAAGGCAACTGCATCTTGTTGCGCTTGAGTTCCCTTACCTTGGAGTACCGCCTTGAGAATCACCGCATTCTCTTGGACATCCCCACCCCGAAGCATACCTATGGTAGCAGGCGTTAAATCCAAATCCAGGGGATTAATGGTAGTTAACTGCACTTCTCCATTTGATAACACCGCTAAGTCGGTTTCATCTCCTAACCCAGCCTCATCGAGTTTTTCTCGCCCGTGCAGCACAATTGCCTTTTCCTTGCCCAAATTGTTTAAGGCTTGAGCAACAGTTGCCAAAAGTTTGGGAGTAAATAACCCTACCACCTGCCCAGTTGGACGCAAGGGATTTACTAACGGCCCAAGCAAATTAAAAACTGTTCGCACTTTCAAAGTCCGCCGTAATGAGGCAACCGCCTTGAGGGCTGGATGCCAACCAGGGGCAAACAAGAAAGTGATCCCCACCTCTTGTAGTGCAGCTTGCACTTTTTCAGTAGAAGCACTCAAGTTTACACCCAAAGCTTCCAAGACATCAGCACTCCCCGTGAGACTTGAGGCTGAACGATTGCCGTGTTTTGCGACGGGTACGCCATAAGCAGCGGCGACAAATGCAACCGCTGTAGAAATATTAAAGGTTGATGATCCATCTCCACCAGTGCCACAGGTATCTATTACAGTAGCGGGGTGTTTAGCCCCTGGTAAGTGCTGAGTGCTGAGTGGGGAACATTGAGATTGTAATACTTCAGCCATGCCGGTCAACTCGTCAGCAGAAATGCCTCTAAAGTTCAGCGCTGTTAAAATAGCCCCTGATAACTCTGGGGGAACCGCTTCACTCAGCCAACCTTGCATCAATTCAGCAGCTTGAGTACGGGACAAGGATTGGCCATCTATTAATTGTTGCAGCAGGATATACCAGCTAACAGAGGATTCTTGAGCAGGGATTGGGGAAGTTGTCATAGCTAAGGTTTGTGGTGTTGTAGCTATATTGAGAGCTATGGGGTTATCCTACCTGAAAATTGGAAGCTATCAAAGTTAGAGTGAAATCTCAAGGCTTAATTGCAAAGCTGGATTAGCAAGATTCTGAACTTGTGATTTTTTTTCCAAATCAAGTTTAACTTTGTAGTTAGTAATAAATAACTCTTTTCCTTTAGCCGCACCACTCTGCTTATAGTTATTCATCCCATACTGCAATTCCCATGCTGAGATATTAGCCCATTGAAAATTCTCTCTAATTTGCGGTGAGTCGTCGTAGGTAATTAGCCAGCGATGATAGCATTGTTGCAAAAGTTCAGCAAATCTCTGATGCTCAAAAGAGGTGTGCAAGTTACCATCTTTACCATATAGCTTTGATTTGGTAGCACTAAAATATGGTGGATCTAAAAATAAAAATACATCTTTTGCTTCTAATTTTAATAAGTGGCTGTAATCCAAATTAGTAATTTGGACATTTTCTGACAGAATATATTCTAACTTTTCTAATCGTTCTATTGAAGAATCAGTAAATCTTTTATGGAAAGCTTCTTGGGAAAAGCCACCTGATTCTACAGTCCCGGAAAAAGTAATTCTGTTGAGGACAAAAAAGCGAACGGCTCTTTCTAAATCAGATAAATTATTGACATCTACCTTCGTAAATTCTGTAAAGAGTAATTTGCCCTCTGTATATTTGACTTTAATATGTCTAACTTCTTTCACTAACTGAGCTAGATCAGATTGAGCAAACTTCCAGAATAAGAATAGTTCGCGGTTTAAATCGTTAATCCAAATCTTGATATCAGGAAACTTTTGTCTTAAATAAATGAATAGAGAACCACCACCCACGAAAGGCTCTCGAAATTCAGAAAAGCTCTCTGGTAAATATTCAACTATTTGATTTATTGCTTTTGACTTACCGCCAGGATATCGCAGAGGGCTTTTGAGCATAATATTTGTGGCTGGGCGTTCAATCTCGCTCAGTGACTTAATTTTTGTAATTACTGTTGGCGAATTTTGTTTGACTTTTGCCCCTACAGATTGTGCCATAAACATTGGCAGAAAACTCATCACCAACCATAGCCAAATATTAGACAACAAGCTCTAAATTTTCACAATAATTCCTCACACTCCAGTAACCAAAACCCTGTTTGTTGAGAATATTTCTGAATAAACTCGAAGTGTAGATTACAGGAATTGGATGACTCACGTCTACCCCAATACAAAACTAATCATCGCCAAACAGACTTTTTTCCCAGCAAACACTGGCTCGGAGAGATACCAAACTTACGTTTAAAAGCAACACTAAAATGTGTGGGATTGGAGTAACCACTCATAATTGCCACTTGCAGCACTGTGCGATTTCCTTCTCTGAGCCAGCGTTTTGCTTGCTCCATGCGTCTATCTGTCAAGTAATCAAATACGGTAATACCAAAGAGTCGCTGAAAACCACGTTCAAGAGTGCGTAAGCCCTTTGTGGCTACCCGAATTCAATCAACAACTGTCCAAATTCAATCAACAACTGTCCAAATTCAATCAACGACTGCCCGAATTCAATCAACGACTGCCCGAATTTAATCAACAACTGCCCGAATTTAATCAACAACTGCCCGAATTTAATCAACGACTGCCCGAATTTAATCAACGACTGCCCAAATTCAATATAGGAACTTAGCAAATTTGCTTTTATTAAACACGAAAGCGATGGCTTTGCCAACGCCTGCCGTAGGATGCCCGAACGCAAGAGCGTCTCCTGTCTTGAGAAGGGCTGTAGGGCAAACGCAATTGAACTGATACAAAGCGTAGACGCTGACTTGGCGAGTCAAGAGACATGGCCTATTGTGTAGGAAGAATTAGTGTGATTAAAGGAAGCGATCGCCTCCTCACCCATCCACCCTAGTACCGCAAGGCGGAATTCAAAATTCAAAATTCAAACAGGTATACAGCGTAAGCGTTTTGTTGATTTGGAATGGCTGGTTTATTTACGCCGTGCTGTATTAGGGAAGATCAAAACTCCCACGAAATCGTGCCCTGCACGGTGAAAGGTTCGCCAGGATAAACACGTAAAGTATCAATAGCAGAATCAAAATAATCCACACCAAAGAGATTTCTGAAATTCACCTGTGCGCGCAACTGTCCTTGTTTATAGAAAATGGCAGCATCAGTACGGAAATAGCTCGGCAGTTCAAAGTCATTTTCTAAATCTGCCTGGCGTGAGCCTACGTAGAATAATCCCAAACCAAAGCCGAGTCCTTTGAGACTACCAGATTGAATTTCATACTTCGTCCACAAATTGAAACTATTTTTGGGTACATTGTTCAGGTAATTACCTGGTTTGTAAGTCTCGTCCTCGGTGATTACAGCATCCGTGTAAGCATAACCTGCAATCACATTCAAACCGGGTAATATTTCACCCCCAATGTTGAATTCGATACCTCGGCTGCGCTGCTCACCTGTTTGAATCGAATAATCTTGATTAATTGGGTCTTCAGTCAAGACATTGGAGCGAGTCAGATTATAGAAAGCAAGTGTTGTAGAAATTCTCTGATTCAAATCTGCCTTAATCCCGACTTCATACTGCGTGGCACGTTCTGGTTCAAAGGTGCTGCCATCAAAGCTACGTCCAATCGCTGGGGAAAACGAGCGACTGTAGCTGGCATAGAGTGAAATTGGCTGGATTGGTTGGTAAACAATACCGAAACGAGGGCTAAATGCATCTCCTGACTGGCTGCTTTCGGTGTTTGCGATTAAATCTCCATCCGTCTGTTTAAAGGCATCAAACCTTACACCCAACAGCAACTTCAGATTCTGACTCAGCGCGATCTGATCTTGGACATAAATACCAAGTGCCTCTGTTAGAGAAGAACCATTCTGAGAACCCAAACTTTCACCTAGAGATCGGTCATACACTGGGTTAAACAGGTCAATGGGTGCTGCACTCCTATCGTTAAATAAATATTTAGAATCATATCTACTCAGGTCAAATCCAAACAACAACTGATGCTGAATGGAGCCAGTTGAGAATTTGCCAACGATGTCTGTTAACAGATTGTAAGCTTCGTCATTAAACTGTCCTTCACCAAATACTCGATTTAGTATTCGGTTATCCACGAGAGGAGTACCATCACGTAGAAAAGCACTGGTTTCAAAATGATAAAATATTGCCCGAAAAGCGTTTTTTAATGACCAGTTGTCACTGAATTTGTGTTCTAAACTATATCCAATTCTACCAATGTCTTCATGAACGTAATTGTCATTCCTGTCAGGTCCACTCGTGTTCAGGTTGCGTGGTATTTTTCCATTTGGGTTAGGTAGTACAGTGCCGAAGGCTGGTAGCCACAATCGATTGGTGTCTGCACTGATATACTCTCCTTCCAAACTTAGTTTTGTTCGCTCACTAATTGCAAAACTAAAAACTGGGGCAATCAGTAGATTTTTATCATGAGCAAAATCGATAAAACTGCCTGCATCTTTATAAGACACATTCAGTCGATACAGCGCTCTTTTGTCATCGTTTAAAGGCCCAGACAGATCCACAGCGCCCCGATAATAGCTGTAACTTCCAACCGTTGCTTCAAGGGCATAGTAAGGAGTGTCGAGGGGCTGCTTGGTAATCAAGTTGGCTGTGCCACCGGGG
This sequence comes from Nostoc sp., assembly GCF_036917395.1. GTDB lineage: Bacteria > Cyanobacteriota > Cyanobacteriia > Cyanobacteriales > Nostocaceae > Nostoc. Next base: position 77,581 of record NZ_JBALDI010000084.1, on the reverse strand, counting down.
CTACCATTACCAAACAAAGCTGAAGCCGGACCCTTGAGAACTTCCACTCGCTCTATATTGGACAGTTCCAGTGAGCGATCGCCCAGAGGATCTGCCAGACCATTCCTGAGCGTAATCCCACTATCAAAGCCCCGAACGGTAAATCCACTTGATTCGCTATTGCCAGGTGGTCCAGATGATGAAACCACACCGGGAACATTTCTTAAAGCATCGTCCAAGCGGGTGGCTTGTTGATCGCGGAGTACCTGTTGGGGTACAACTTGAATTGATTGCGGGATGTCGCGCAAGGGTGTATCGGTTTTGGTCGCAGTGGTCGCATCTGGTACGCTGTATCCATCTTGTTCTCCTGTAACCACCAACTCAATTGGCTGATCATCCGGTGCTGATGGTTGCTTCGGCTGAGTTTGGTTTGTTGGCTGCTCTAGTTGAGGTTTTGGTTGTGTTTGGCGTGGCTGCTGTGCAGTAGATGCAGCAGTTGTCAACCCGAAAATCAAACCTTCATCACTGTCAAATAACTCGACTGTTGGTGAGCTTGCCTCCCCTATAACTGTCACCCGGATAGTATTGGCATCAAAGTTATTGACTGTTATTTCAGTAATTCCCGCAAGTGGTTTAGAGGAACGGAATGTAAATGCCTCACCTGAAGGTAAGCGCAGCTGGGCATTGGGAATATCAGCAATAAAACTATTACCAGCACTACGATTAGTAACTTGTAACTGTTGCCCTTTAGTGGTTTGTAGAATCACCTCCACACCTAGTGCGGTGGGATTTGCCTTCACTTGCGTCACTTGCACAATTTCTGATGAAGGTGTTGCTTGTGGGGTTGACGATTGAGAAAACAACCCACTAACATTTGTGGCTGGGCGTGAAATCTCACTCAGTGACTTAATTTTTGTAATTACTGTTGGCGAATTTTGTTTCACTTCCGCCCGTACAGATTGTGCCATAAACATTGGCAGAAAACTCATCACCAACCATAGCCAAATAATAGACGACAACCGTTGAATCCTCACAATAATTCCCCACACTCCAGTAACCAAAACCCTCTTTGTTGAGAAAGCTTCTGAATAAACTCGAAATGTAGATTACAGGAATTGGATGACTCACGTCTACCCCAATACAGAACTAATCATCGCCAAACAGACTTTTCTCCCAATAAACACTGACTTGGAGAAATACCAAACTGACGTTTAAAAGCAGCACTAAAGTGTGTGGGATTGGAGTAACCAGTCATAATTGCCACTTCTAGAACTGTGCGATTTCCTTCTTGGAGCCAGCGTTTTGCTCGTTCCATGCGTTTATCTGTCAAGTAACCAAATACGGTAGTACCAAAGAGTTTCTGAAAACCACGTTGGAGGGTGCGATCGCTTACTCCTACAAGTTGTGCTAATTCTAATAATGATGGTGGATTTTCTAGGCGGGAGAGTAAAATTTCTCTTGCTTGGTATATGCGCTCAACAGTTCCGGTTCTAAATCGCGGTTGTGGTTGCAGTCCACCTTGTTCAGTTAAGAAGGGGGCAAGTTGCAGCGACATCAACTCTAGTACCTTCGCCTGTAAATACAAACGCTTAGTCATCCCGTGGTAGGGACAGTTGACTATTTGCTGTGCCACTGTCTGTATTGCTGTTGTAGTTTTTGGGTAGAGCAATGTCTGCCACTCGTTACCTTTTACCAAAAAACGTAGTTGCGGTGGAATTTCTCCGTCCCCTGTTGGGAAAAAGGTTGCCAATAACTCAACAGGCATACTGAAGCCAATACCCACCTGCGCTTGAGAATTCAAAAAAGTCATATTTCGTTGAATGCCGCCACCTGAAATAAGTGTGTATCCTTCTCCTAATTGCCCTCCAAATTCATCTATAGTTGTTCCTGAAATACTAACAGCAAATTCCAAAGGGTGAACGCATTCACAGCCTGGTTCCAGTATGTCATCGTAGTATTCGTAGTTACTAATCCCCAGCCACACTTGGGGATGCACTTCTATGCTTCGGCTATATCCTTTGCCCAGTTGCCTGGGTACTTGAGAATAGGATTCAAATGGCTCTGACGAGTTTTGCTGGCTATTTTGTCTAGCTTCTGCCCAAAAGTCTCTTTCCTGTTCCAACGTTAGGGTAATGGTCATAGTTAATGATAATGATAAAGTTTATCATTAATTATAGGTTAGTATGGCGTTAGCAGAGCTTACGGTCGGTATCGCCCAAATTTTTTCTTAATTCATTCTTTATAACTGGCGATCGCATAGCGTCTCCAAAGGAGAATCGCAAAACCCCATCACTAGCTGTTATTAACATTGCAGACAAATAAAGTAGATAAAAGCTTAGTTAATAAACATTTTTTAGATGTAATACCACACTTCAAGTTACGATAAATCTCACTTATTGAGAGCATCTACACCCCGATGGCAAAACCTGCCGATGTCAGTACCAAAAAATTAATCAGTCTTGCACCCGACAACTGGGTAAGATGGGTAACCCAGATTCCTAATCTTGTTGCTGGGGAAATTCTCACCAGTGAATTTCAGTGGATTAGCCGAGAAAGTGATGTATTAATCCGTGTCACAAGTCCCCAAAACGGAGAATTTCTGCTTCTCAACGAATTGCAATTACGCTATCAATCCAAAATGCCACGTCGGATGCGTGCATACGCTGCACTTGCAGAAGAAAAATATAACTTGCCAACATACCCCGTTCTCATCAACATTCTTAAAACTGGTAACAACGAAATACCCACAAGCTTTACATCAAATATTGCAGGATTACGGGCAATACAAGATTATCGGGTAATTAACCTGTGGGAAGTCGATGTTAACATTGCTTTTGAACAACCTTTACCTTCCTTACTGCCGTTTGTACCCATTCTTAAAGGTGGTGAAAATGAATCTACTATTAGAGAAGCATTGCAAATTCTCCGTGCTGATGAACAACTAAGCCAACTGGAAACGGTCTTAGCTTTTTCTGCTACGTTTGTTTTAGAGAGTGCCCTAATTCAAGAAATCATGAGGTGGGATATGACTGTATTACGTGAGTCGCCTTGGTATCAGGAAATTTTACGTGAAGGAGAAGCACGCGGAGAAGCACGCGGGGAAGCACGCGGGGAAGCACGCGGGGAAGCACGCGGAGAAGCACGCGGGGAAGCACGCGGAGAAGCACGCGGGGAACTGCGAGGAATACTTTCTAGTATTGAAATTAATTTAGAGTTGAAATTCGGTGATAACGGGTTACAGTTAATGCCACAAATTAACCAAATTAATGATTTAGAGCGTTTGAAGACAATTTTACGGAATGTTGTAACTACAAATAATATTGAGGAATTGCAACAGGTTTTGTAATTTGAGACAGATAGTCATTCATTGCCTAAATAAGCCTCAATCACCGCCGGATTATTTCTGACTACAGATGGTTCACCCAAAGCAATTAATTGACCGAAATCTAATACCGCAATGCGATCGCACAAACCCATAACCAAAGGTACATGGTGTTCAATCAGGATGATCGTCAAATTGAAGCGATCGCGCAGGTTGCGAATAAATGCACTGAGTTGCTGCTTTTCGTTGGGGTTCATTCCCGCCGCCGGTTCATCAAGAAGTAAAATTTGCGGTTCTAATGCTAAAGCACGGGCAATTTCTAGCCGACGCTGATCACCGTAGGCAAAATTTTTGGCTTTTTCGTCAGCGCGATCGCTCAAGCCAATCATATCCAATAAATCTAAAGCTTTTTGCTTAGTTCTAAGTTCTTCACTAGGCGCTGGTGGTAATCCCAAAACTCCTGTAATCATATTACTTTTAGTGTGTAAGTGTCGGGCAATGATCACATTTTCTAATGCCGATAATTCCCCAAACAAGCGGATATTTTGGAAGGTACGGGCGATACCTAAAGCAGCAATATGATGAGGACGCAGTTGGGAAATTTCTCCACCTTGATAAATTAATTGACCGCTAGAAGGTGGAATGAAAGCAGTAATCAAATTAAACAGTGTTGTTTTGCCAGCACCATTAGGGCCAATCAGTCCAAAAATCTCATATTTATTTACACTAAAAGATACATTATTAACTGCTACTAGACCACCGAAGCGACGAGTCAATGCTCGTGCTTCTAAGACAATACTGCTGTTAGCTGCTGGAGTACTATGTGACATTTTTGCATATTATTATGAATAGTTCACTTTGGGATTTTGCGTCTTTGAAAAATATCTGGAGTAATTAGCCCTTGGGGGAAAAATATTGTACCTATTACTATTAGTAAGCCAAAAATAATTAATCTCCCATCGCGCAAAAATTGTGCTAACCAATTAGGTAAACCACCAGTATCAGCTAGGCTTCGCAGAATCTCTGGTAAGGCTGTAAATACTATACCTCCGACTACCGGCCCTAAAAAAGTTCTCGAACCACCAATCAAAACAAAAGTTAAATATATAATACTGGCATCAAAAGTACCTTGACGAGCATTCCAAGTATTCAGAAAGTGGGCGCTAATTGCACCTACAACCCCTGCAAGCATAGCCCCTAGTGTAAATGCCAAAACTTTGTAATAAGTGGGATTGATTCCCATTGCACCCGCTGCTAATTCATCTTCACGGATAGCTATAAATGCCCTTCCTACTCGGATGCGTTCTAAACGGTAAAGTAACACCATACTAATTAATAGTAAGGGCAAAACAATCCATAAATATTCAAGTTGTGTTTGGAAAGGTTGAGGAATGCCAAAAATACCGACAGCACCGCCTGTAATATCCAGATTGAGAGAGATGACGCGCAGAACTTCTACAAAAGCAATAGTAGCGATCGCTAAATAAATTCCTCGTAACCTCAACGCTGGAATTCCCACTAATACACCCAATAAACCAGAAATTACACCAGTAATTAACATCTCCAATAACAATAATGGAATGGGATATAAACTACTACTAGATGTCAAAACTTTTGTGGAGAGAATTGCTGCAATATACCCACCTAAAGCATAAAATCCTGGACTAGCTAAAGACAATTGCCCTGTCATTATCGGTAAGTAAAGTGATAATCCTAGTAGCGCCCCCAATACCATAGAGACAATTAAAGAACCGTAAGTAGTGAAAAAATCAGCCATTTTTTAAGTTATAAGTTATGAGTTATGAGTTATGAGTTATGAGTTGGGATTTAAGAGGATTTAAACTCACAATTCCTAACTATTAACTCCTAACTTCCTCTTACTACACTTTCTGAATAAACCGCCGTCCTAGTAAACCTTGGGGTCTAACTAATAGCATAATAAACAAAATCCCAAAGGCTACTGCGTCTTTATATCCAGAGAGTTCAGCAGGAACAAACGCCTCCACTAATCCAATTACCAAGCCTCCCAACACTGCACCAGGAATACTACCCAAACCACCTAAGACAATTACCGCTAAACCCCGCAAACCAAAAGCAATGCCGAAATATGGCCCAGCAATACTAACACTAGAGGCGACTAAAGTTCCTGCTAATCCTGCTAAAAAACTGCTGATGAAGAATGTTAGGATGATAAAGCGATCGCTATTAATTCCTAACAAACTAGCTGTCGTTGGATCTTCTGCGATCGCCTGCATTGCCTTACCATATTTAGTTCGATTGATAAAATAGGTAAGAATTGCCACAATCACAACTGATACAGTAAAAATTACCACCTGAACACTGCGAATAGGAATTGGGTTTTCTGAACTACCAAAGTTAATAGCAGGCGGCAAATTTCCGTAAGTATTTGCGGGGTATGTGTAACTTTCTGCGCCTACTAAATACTGGATTAAATTCACAATTACCACTGCTACCCCTAAACTGGAAACAACAGTTAGTAAAGAGTCAGATCCTTGACGGCGCAAAGGTTGAAAAGCAACACGTTCCATCAATACCCCTACCAATCCTGCCAAGGTACTTCCTAAAATCAAGGATATAGCAAATGGTAATTTTATTGGCAAGGCTGCATTAGCTAACAAGCCGTTAAATCCAAAGTTACCACCCATGAGTGCATAAGTGAAATATGCACCCATGGTAAAAATTGCACCATGAGCTAAATTAATGATGCCCAAAATAGAATAAACCAAGGTATATCCTAAGGCAAAAATTGCATAGACACTGCCGATGGATAAACCATTTAATAATTGCTGTAAAAATAGATTTATATTCATGTAGCAACTATTTGAGGAATATGAATTTACCTTGACTTCCGTCTTTTGCCATTTTTATTTGGGCAACATAGAAATCTTTTTGAACAACTTCACCTAGAGGAGTAAAACCAATTTCACCCAGTGGTGTATTGTATCTTCCAACAAGTATCTGTTTGTTTAATTGCGTCCGCAATTCTGGTAGCTGTAATTTGTTAACCTTGCTGTTTTTATCTAAAGCTTGGAGTGCTTCGACATAAACCTGTACTGCTGCAAAAGCTTGAGCGCTAAATTGGGGTGGCTCTTTTTTATATTCGTCAGTATAGGCTTTATGAAATGCTGCGTTAATTTCACCTGGATGTTCTGGACTGTAGGCTTGAGCAATCAATACACCATCACAAAGTGCCTTACAAACTGTCAATAGATTCGATGTATTTAGACCATTTCCACCAACAATTAAGCCTTTATAACCCAGTTCCCGCAATTGTCGCACTAAATTACCACCATCAGCAGCTAAACCAGAAATAATGATTAAATCTGGTTTTAGATTAATTGCATTGGTAGCTTGGCTTTGAAAATCTGTATCACTTGTTTGGAACTTTTGGACTGTTACCAATTCCAGCCCTTGATCCTTAACTGTTTGCTGAAAAATTTCTGTTTCTGACTTGCTAAATGCATCATTTTGAGCATAGAAAACTGCGACTTTTTTCAGTTGAGGGTTTTGCTTAAGTGCAGCTTTCACCGAATTAGGCGCGACGATGGAAACTGGTGCAGAAACACGAGCAATGTAATCTCCAATTTCGGGAATGTTTTTAGCCGTATTCGATGGCCCAAGAATTGGTATTTTTGCCCGTTCGCCAATAGGATCAGCACTAAAAGCTTGCTGTGACAAAGTTGGTCCCACAATCCCAATAACTTTATCTTTGTTAATTAAAGTTTGAAAAGCGTTAATTGCCCCTGCTTCATCACCGCTAGTATCTTGAAACACTAATTTAATTGGAGTGCCATTAACACCACCTTTACTATTGAAATACTTCTCGGCAAGTTTGGCTCCAGCAACTTGCTCTTGACCTAGTAATGCTACATTGCTAGTTTGGGCAACAGCAATACCGATGGGAATAGCACCTGACAATGTACCCGTTGTTGCTGCTGTATTGGTTGCAGTGTTATTTGGGGTACTATTTGGACTATTATTTGGAGAATTTGTCACAGTGCTAGTGCCACCACCACAGCCTGTTAGTAGCAAAGCGCAAGTTGATAATAATGCTGTTGTCCGAGCGATCGCGTTGTTCATCGTTAAATAATCATGTAGTTATTAGATATTCCGCAAAAGCTAATAGTAAATTTCATAATCTGCAAACAAAATGACGCAGATTCACACTTTTGCACGAATTCTATTAAATCATTCTTATTTGACCATGCAAAGCCAAATTTTCAAAGTGTTTGTCAATACAAATTATAATTGGCTAAGATTTTCTGAATCCAGATTTACTCAGGTAAAACTTATTAAGTCTTTTTTTCACTACCAGTTAATCCCTTAGGTTCGTAGTAACGGCAAATGTTACATGGGCCGTCGGGATTGACAGCACAGCGGATATAGCCAGATCGGGCATTAAATTTGCAGCTGATATCGCCAATCAGATAACCCACCCCTTCTAAATAATAGCGATCGCCTTCAACAGGTCTAATGTTGTGGCGTCCCTGCACCATTGGAAAATTCATCGCTGCTTGCCTCATCCGTAAGCGCGATCGCACAAAGTTTTTGCGGATCATCCACAGGGAAAACAGGGACGGTAAAAAACCAACGGCAATCACTAAAAGTGTCTTTAACACCTTTTTTTACCTCTTCTGTGCGCTGATTGATTATCCCTGATGTTGCACCTGGTTTTACGGAAGTGCAAATATTAGGGCAGCTTTGCCTATTTGCAACCAACTGTGGTTGCAATTAGCAATGGCAGTGTGGTATTCAGCAATTTTGATGAAGAAGTTCCTTCTGCCACTTTAATCAGCATAACTGTTAAATCTCATGGGTCAGCTGTCGTTGAATGTTGATAATTTTAAGATTTGTTGACTAATACCTTTTTAAGGAAGCGTTTTATGTCAGCCTCAGCCCCACTCTTATTTTTTCTGTGTCGCTGCGATGCTAATCTTTTTTTGGTTTGCTGACGAAGTTGCTGTGCTAATAGCTTTGCTTCTCTTTCTGCTCGGAATAAATCAACTCTTCGCGTCGTCAGAATAAATGATTCGTCTGGCTTTCGTTTCACCCAAGGGACGCTAATTGACTGCCAAATAAAAATATTTTTGCATTTTAGAACTGGGTAACGTTTTTGAGTATTAAGTGTGTTGGCGATCGCTTTCAACTCTAATATCGCTGCTTCTAACTCTCCCGCCATCTGATTGATGCGTTCGACTTGTGCTATTAAACGCTCCCGTTCACTGATGATTTTTTCCTCTTGGGGTTGCAGTGGCACTATAGCAGTAGTTACAGATGTAGGCTGCAACAGCGAAACTTTGAGCAAAATGGGCTTTTTGTCCGTGTCTGGGATTTTTTTCATACTACCTCAAGCAAGGCTAGCTGACTTTTAAGGCATTTTAGCAGTAAAATAGTATATTTGTACTAATAAATATTTACCTTGAACACCAGCGATGTCTACGACGATCTTCTCTAGGAGACGCTAGGCGTAGCTTGCTGTAGACTTACGCAAAGTGCTATATGCTCTGAAATGCTTGTTTTAAAGGAAATATCTGAGTCAACACTTCTCGGTTAAGCTCTAAGCAGTGCTGAGAACGGAGAATTTAAGTTGTTGACTATAATTTCCAGTTCCTCTATAGAAAAAGTGAATCCTCTACGCTTCATCCTGAGGGATAGAAGCGTAGGATGCCCAGGGGGTTTGCTTAAAACTGCCAGGTAATTGTACCCTGTATTGTCAGGGGATCACCAGGTATAATCCGATTTACGTTTTGTGCAGAGACAAAATAATCAGTGTCGAACAAATTCTTGATATTGATCGCAGCTCGGTAATTGTCCCGCTTATAATAAATAGCTGCATCTGTGCGTATATAACTAGGTAACTCAACCGTGTTGGCTAAGTCGGCTTGCCGGTCTCCGTAGTAAAAGGCTCCTAAACCGAAGCCTAATCCTTTTAAACTGCCGGATTGAATTTCGTAAGTTGTCCATAGATTCAGCGCGTGTCTCGGCACATTATTCAGTTGATTACCCACTGTCGATGGATTGTCTTTTGTGATTTCTCCATCAGTGTAAGCATAACCAGCAATGATGTTCCACCCTGGCAAGATTTCGCCAGATATATCAAACTCAATCCCACGACTGCGCTGTTCCCCAATTTGAATAGTTCGTTGTGGATTATTTGGATCTTCGGCTGAGAGATTGGTGCGAGTCAAATCATAAAATGCCAAGGTTGTAGCTAATCGGTCAGTCAAATCTGCTTTAACCCCGATTTCATACTGCGTTCCTCGCTCCGGTTCCGGCAGAGCTGGACCAAATAGATCTACCGCCTGATTGAATGAACGGCTATAGCTAGCGTAGAGTGAGATTGGTTTAATGGGCTGGTAAACAATGCCAACACGGGGGCTAAAAGCTTCTGTCTGCTTAAAGTCGTTTGTTTGGGCAATTAAATCCTTAGCCTCTTGATTGGCAATATCAAAGCGTCCACCCAAAAGTACTTTGAAGTTTTCTGCTAGGGTAATTTGATCCTGAAGGTAAAAACCTAATTGTTGCGCCGTATTTTTGATATCAAAATCTGGAAGACTAGCTTGTGTAAAATTTCCATACACAGGATTGAAAATATCTAAAGAAGTAGTGTCATTGAAAAGAGCTTTGGAATCAGTATCAGTTCTATTTAGGTTAAATCCAGCGACTAGCTCATGCTTGATACTACCTGTTGTCAACTTAGCGACTACATAATTGTCTAGATTATAAGCATTTTCATCGTAGTCAAAATCCTCAACGCCTCTTTCTATAGTACGCAAATCATCTTGTAATCCGAAAGGAGCCACAATATTTCGTTTTAGGTGAAACAAAGAAGTCTGAAAAACGCTACGCGCTTGCCAATTTTCACTAAAACGATGTTCAAAGTTATAACCAATCCGAAATGCACCATTAGAGGTGTCATTCAAATTAGGCTCACTCAGAAAACGATTACGAGGAATTTTGCCATTGGGGTTAGGCAGGACGCTTCCCTGTGCCGGTATCCCAAAATCATACGGTCCCTCTGCAAGGGAATAGCTTGCTTCTAGAGTCAGCTTTGTTCTGTCACTAATTTGCCAGCTTAAAGTAGGTGCAATTAGATATTGCTGTTGGTCATAGAAATCAATAAAGCTTTCGTTTGTTCCAGCAGAAGCATTCAGGCGATACAACACCGTTTTACTCTCATTCAACGGGCCAGATAAATCAATTGCACCGTTATAGGTATTGTAGCTACCAACAGAAGTTTCTACTTCGTAGAACGGATCGCTTAATGGTTGCTTCGTGACTAAGTTGACCTTGCCACCTAGTCCGCCTTGACCGAATAGAACCGAAGCGGGGCCTTTGAGGACTTCAACCCGCTCAATATTTGAGCCAAACCCGACACTGCTGATTGAACGGTCTTGTATCCCATTGAGTAGAGTCTCTCCAAAAGCATCAAAGCCCCGAATTTTGATGACATTGAGAGGATCGCGGGGGCTTCGACTTCCTACGACTACACCAGGCGCATTTTTTAACACTTCTGTGAGACGAGTTGCTTGCTGGTCTTTAATGACCTGTTGCGGTATGACCTGAATCGACTGGGGAATATCACGCAACGGTGTGTCAGTTCTTGTGGCAGATGAGGTATCAAGAACGCGATACCCATCCTGTTGACCCGTCACCACCAACTCAATCGGGTCATCCTGCTGTGCTATGGGTTCCTCCGGTTTCGTCTCATTCGTCGGCTTCTTTGGTGGCTGCGTCGCAGTTGCAGCAGATACTACCCCAAAAATCAAACCTGCATCATCGTCAAATAATTCAACCGTTGGTAACGCTGCTTTACCTGTTACTGTCACTCGGATAGTATTTGTATCGAGATTTGTAACTGTTATCTCAATAATTTCCGCAAGCGGTTTTTCTGAACGAAATGTAAACGCTTCACCATTAGGTAAACGCAGTTGTGAGTTAGGTATATCAGCAATAAAGTTATTCCCAGTACTGCGATTTGTGATTTGCAGTTGCGCCCCTTTGTCAGTCTGTAAAATTACCTCCACACCTTTGTCAGTGGGAGTAGCTTGAACTCCCGTAATCTGTACAATTTCTGATGAGGGTGCTGGCGACTGCACTCTTCTTTGGGCGCTAGTCTTGGGATGCTCTATCTCACTGAGTTGGCGAATCTCTCTAATTGACCTAGAATTGCGTTGTACGGATGCGACAGACTTATTCTCTACCTCTTGCTTGGGTATTTCTTGAGCAGTGGCGCTCATTCCACCCCAAAACAAAATAGAACTTGCGATTGAGAAAATTTTCGATAACAGCTTTGGCTTCATTTACTACTCCACACACCTGTAACTATCATCTGACTGAAATAATGTCAATAATCCAGCAAATAGCTCTTTTTATTGAGAGCAATTAGTATCAAGTAAAAAAAATATTACAGCTAATCAATAAGAAATTACAAGTATTTATCAGCTTTTATTCACAAAGGGAGTTGAATAATCCCAAAACAATCTCTGAATATGGCGATTGTTTAGCTATTTTTATTCAGCAATATACATTCGTTAAAATTTAGCTAAGATGATGAGCAGTTTGTCAAGAGGTTTTGAACATGAAATTTTTATGTTGGCAGATGACTCCCAATATTTCTCGGTTCAGCCAAAAATTAGGTAGATTAACTGTTATTCCCTAACAGGCGATCGCAATTTTTTGGATATGGCTGATATGAGAAATTTGGGATTAACTTGCTTCTATAGCATCAGGGTAGAACTAATCCTATTGTCAAAAAAAATCGTTCAAAGTTTTCATCCAAAAAACCACTTTAGAGAGGAACGGAAAATTTCTCTTAACAAATTAATTTTTCCGTTATTAGCACTGCTCAGAACTGAAATGAGAAGTATTCATATCTGAGTGATAAGTAAGCGATCGCATTTGCATATTGACTGCCATTTTTGTTGAGCAATAAATAAAATACTGAATTTAGTATAATTAGTCTTGTATACCCTAAGAAATAAAGCTTAGTTATTCCATTAGAAAGAAGCCACTGTAGCTCTTACTATCTAAAGTAAACTTAGGGATATTGAAATAAATCTCTGAACAAGTGTTTAGTTGGATTTGTGTCTGCTTCTGGTTAAAAAAGACACTATTCATCACAAAGTCAAATTCAAAAAGAATAATCTTTCTTTTTACCTAGAGTGCATCAACATTTTTTTCGGTAAAATAGCCAAGTCTAGCCAAAACACGAGTGATAAAACAAAGGATTCGCTACAATACCCTTGATTTTCATTTAGGAATATTACTATGACCACACAGGAGCAACTAGACCAATGGCATGAGCTAGCACAACAGTTGCGTATCGATAGTATTCGCGCGACAACCGTTGCTGGTTCAGGTCATCCTACTTCGTCCATGTCAGCCGCTGATCTGATGGCGGTTTTACTCTCCAAATATCTCCGCTACGACTTTGATGATCCACATAACCCTAATAGCGATCACTTCCTTCTCTCTAAAGGACACGCTGCACCTCTACTCTATGCCATGTATAAAGCAGCGGGGGCAATTACCGATGAGGAGTTATTATCGCTACGGCAATTTGGCAGCCGTTTAGAAGGACATCCCACACCAATTTTACCTTGGGTTGATGTGGCGACTGGCTCATTGGGACAAGGATTACCAATTGGTGTGGGGGTAGCTTTAGCAGGTAAATATTTAGATAAACTTCCATACCATGTCTGGGTATTGCTGGGTGATAGCGAAACAGCTGAGGGGTCTGTGTGGGAAGCTTTTGATCATGCCTCACACTCCAAACTAGACAATCTGATCGCCATTATTGATGTCAATCGACTAGGGCAACGCGGTGAGACTGAACTGGGTTGGAACACACAAGCATATGCTGCGCGTGCTAGAGGCTTTGGCTGGCACGCAATTGAAATTGATGGTCACGACTTGACAGAGATTGACCAAGCCTTTACCACTGCTTTGAGCATCAACGATCGCCCCACGGTAATTATCGCCCGCACAAAGAAAGGCAAAGGTGTGGCTTCTGTGGAAGATATCGGTGGTTGGCATGGTAAACCATTCAAACCTGACCAAGAGAAAGAGGCGATCGCAGAGTTGGGTGGTGAACGCCAGATGATAATTCAAGTCAACAAACCTGAAGAACAAAGCCAACCTGCTGCAACAGGGAATGCTCAACCACTGCAACTTCCCACTTATGAAAAAGGTGCAAAGGTCGCAACACGTAAAGCATATGGTGACGCATTAGTAGCATTGGGAGCTGCTCAACCCGATGTAGTTGTTCTTGATGGCGAGGTGAGTAATTCCACTTATGCCGAAGATTTTGCCAAAGTCTATCCTGAGCGCTACTTTGAGATGTACATTGCTGAACAACAACTGATTGCAGCAGCGGTGGGTTTGCAGGTGCGAAAATACAAACCCTTTGCTTCCAGCTTCGCAGCCTTCTTGAGTAGAGGTTACGACTTTGTACGGATGGCGGCTATCTCTCGTGCCAACATTAAATTAGTGGGTTCCCATGCTGGGATATCCATTGGTCAGGATGGCCCTTCACAGATGGCACTGGAGGACTTAGCAGCCTTCCGGGCGGTGTGGAGTAGTACTGTACTTTATCCCAGTGATGGCAATCAGACGGCTAAACTAGTGGCGCAGATGAGCGATCGCAATGGCATTGTCTACCTCCGTACCACCAGGGAAAGCACACCTGTAATCTATGGCTCTGATGAAGAATTCCCCATTGGTGGTAGCAAAGTAATCCGTAGCTCTGAGCAAGATCAAGCCACAGTGATTGCGGCTGGTATTACTTTACACGAAGCGCTTAAGGCTAGCGATCGTTTAAAAAACGAAGGGATCACGGTGCGGCTCATAGATGCCTACTCTGTCAAACCCATTGATGTACAAACACTTCATCAAGCTGCACGCGATACCAAGGGAAATTTAGTCGTGGTTGAAGACCACTGGATGGAAGGCGGATTAGGTGCGGCTGTGCTTGATGCCTTTGCTGGTACTAGTAGTATTCCTACTTACAATGGACCTCAACTGCGGCTAATTAAGTTGGCAGTGCTTGATATGCCAAGTTCCGGCACCCCAGAAGAACTGCTCCATGCTGCCAAAATTGACGCCGATGCCATTGTTGAAGCGGTGAAATCACAAGTCAGACAGCCAGTAGGGGTATAATACAATACAGTTCGCAAAAGAGAAAGTTATCTGTTGAGTTGAGCAGAAAAAGCAGGGGGAGAAACTATTATTGTTTAACGTGAGTTCGACGAACCTCTCCCTACCTTGAACTGAAGTTCAAGCCTGTCCCTCTTCCAGTCGGAGAGGGACGGTTTTGCATAGTAAAACCTTTTAGAAGTCTTTTGATTCAGCTTAAACGTAATGAATTATTACTAAAATAGTAAATTATTTTTTCTAGGATTAACTTAAATTCACTCGTAGGATTAAATTTCTCTCAATAACTGATTAATTTTATTTTGCAGTTTTTCGCGTAATTGTTGTGCCTGCCGATAAGCTACTGTACGCTCTTTGTTTGAATAGTTGTACAATTCTGCTGGTTCCAAAGGCTGAATAAAGTAACGCAGACGAGTTCTCATTGCCCAAATTCCCATTGAAGGAAACAGAATTAAGACAAACATCAAAGGCGAGAAAGGCAAGAATGGTAATTTGACTAGTCGTTGCAATTTCTCTAAATTAACAGCCCAAGGATGTAAAAATTCACTACCAATGCAAACTACTGGGAGAATGGGAATTTGATAGCGATCGCTCAACTTAATAAAACTTACATCAAACTTTTCTAGTTGATAGCGTCTTTTCCAACCTTTCAGAGGGCCACGGATACCTTCGGGTGCATATAAGAGAATTTTATCTTGGGCCATCGCTGCCTCAAAATAATCTAATTCGGCTCGCACACCACCCAATACCTGTGACCATTTAGGTGGTAGCCACCAAATCACCCAAGGATGCTCAAATAATACTGGACTTGCTATGGGTTGTACCACCCATCCTCTAGCTTCACTTAATAAATAACCCAAAGTCAAAAAATCCCAAGGAAAACACATCCCTGCGTGATTCATTGCCACAACCAATGGCCCTGTTTGCGGCAAGTTTTCGACTTGTTGCAATTCTCCCCGAAAATAGTATTTAACGATGGGGCCAAGAACTTCTTCACCAAAAGCTTGTTGATATTTGGGATCAAATTCACCAACTTCTTTTTGGGGTGAACGAAAACCAAGACGTAACCAACGACTTAGCAACGCCAGATAAAATCCGCCAGGAATTAAAAATAATCCATATTCCAGCCAATTCCAACCGTCTGAATCGGTGTGATAGTGTTGCCAATGGCGGTTGAATAAAATTAGCCAGCCTGGAGGATACCAAAGACAAAACCAATCAAACCAGCTAAATATATAGCCTTCACCTGGTGTATTTTCCAGTTGACTGTTAAGGAGGTTTTCGGAGTGTTGATTAATCAAAACAGTTAAAGTTCAGGCAAAAATTTAATTAAATGTACATTATAACTTTATAGTTTTGCCATTGGCAATTTTACTATATCTAAAATTAATTTAAGATTTGGTTACCAAAATTAACGACAATTTGGAAAAGTTTATATATGCAAACTATTAAAGAAAACTTATGTATCAAGGCTATCTATAGCAATCATAAATCAAACGCACAAAAACAAGATTCCCGACTTCGTAAAAGTTGTCGTGGATCTGCGGATTACAATTCTCACAAATCAAATAGGATTGCTATATAGCATTCCTAAATGATTCGTAAACTTCTTTCCTTCTTTTTTTGGCGCTCTTGGAGACGCTGCGCGTACCCCTATGGGGATCTTGCTACAGGTAGTGTCTCCAAGAGTTGGCGGTAGCCTGCGGCAAGCCCTCCGGGTGACGCTCGTTCCGACGCTCGTTCCTCGCTAACGCTACCGCTGCGCGTCTACGATAATTTTTACAACTAAAATAGGATTGCTATATATAAAATATTAAGTAGGGTACGAACCGTAACAATGTAATCCACTACCCATACATTTTTGGCACCGCGTAATGCTTGAAACTCATCAAAGTACTTAAAATAATCCTATTTGAACATTACACACCTGAGAAAATTTAATGTTTATATAGATACTTTCTCCAGTTAACAGTAACCAATGAAGACTGAGAAATGATATCAGTATTTCGCCAAAAGATGAAATTGATAATGACTAATGACTGTTCAAATTCTTCCTCAAGTTCGAGACAACTGTCTTAATCTTCTTATTATGGAACTAGGAAAGCTATTAAAAATTTCAGATTTCATCCGTGAACTTCGGCAGCAACTCAATCTCTCTCAGGAAAAGTTTGCAGCTAAGTTGGGAGTTTCCCTACGAACAGTCAATCGCTGGGAGAACGGATCTACAGTGCCTTCACAGATGGCACTAAAACTAATTGAAGAAATGTTACAGAAGATGGGCGAATCAGGCAAAAGACTGCTGAACGAGTATCTCCTAATAGCAGAGCAGCGAGAGGACTCCTAAGATGATGGTGAAAGTACCAGAAAAGATTTTAATGATGCGCTCTTGGTTACTAAACTATAGTGTGATGATTCTGGCAGTCATAGTGGCACTGCTGCTGACGCGACTGTTGGTGCCAGTCTTCGATCCGAGCGTATTTACATTATTTTATGCTGCCGTGGCAATCAGTGCCTGGTATGGCGGCATGGGACTTGGAGTAGTGGCGATCGCTCTATCTGTTACAACTGTTGTTTATTTTTTGATCGAGCCAGTCTACTCGTTCGATTTCCTCAGCCCGAACGTCTTGGTACGATTAACTACATTCTCACTAGTGTCCTTCTTAATTACTGCCCTCTCTTCAAAGTTGCGAACTGCTAGACTTTCGGCAGAGACAAGCCTGAAATTGTTGCAGAATAGCGAAATGCGGTTTAGCCGACTAGCAGAATCCAACATCATTGGAGTCATCTTAACTGAGATAAAAAATGGCTCGATCATCGAAGCCAATGATGCTTTTCTGAAGATGGTGGGCTATACGCGAGAAGATTTATCCGCTAACCAAATGAAATGGCGTGAGATCACCCCACCTGAGTATCTTCAATTGAGTGAGTATTCAGTGGAACAACTTAAAACGACCGGAGTATGTAAACCCTTTGAAAAGGAATACATCCGCAAAGATGGCGATCGCATTCCAGTTTTGCTCGGTTCTGTGCTTGTGGGAGATACTCAAGAAACAGTCATTGGCTTCGTTGTTGATTTGAGCGAACGCAAACAAGCAGAAGCGGCATTACAGCAAGCTAATGAGCGGAATACACGCACTCTGGAAAACATGAGTGATGCATTTATTACTTTAGACCGGGACTGGCGAATCATCTACCAAAATGCCGAAGCAGAGCGAATTAACGGCAAACTCCGCACAGAGGTTATTGGTAAGTCGCACTGGGAGGAGTGGTCTGCATCAGTAGGCACTAATGTAGAACGCCAATACCGACGGGCGATGGCAGAACAGATTCCCGTCCACTTCGAGCATCACTACTACTACCCGTCCAAGTATGACCTGTGGCTGGAGATTCACGCCTACCCTTGTGAGGATGGTCTTAACATTTTCTTCCGTGACATCAGCGATCGCAAGCAAGCAGAGAAGGCAGTCCAAGCAAGTGATGAACGCCTCAGGAGTTTTGTCAAAGCGAATATAGTTGGCATTCTCTTTGGTGATGTGAATGGTAGCATCACTGAAGTTAATGACGAGTTCTTGCGAATTGTGGGCTATACCCAGGAAGATATCCAGGCTGGCAGACTATGCTGGACTGATATCACGCCCTCTGAGTACCAATATTTAGATGAACTGGCTATTGCCGAAGCAACAGCGAAGGGAACCTGTACTCCCTATGAGAAGGAGTGCATTCGCAAGGATGGTTCCATTGTCCCAGTTGTAGTTGGCTACTCTCTGTTAGGAGAATCTCGGCAGAAATCAGTTGCATTCATTCTTGATATTAGTGATCTCAAACAAGCTAAAAAAGCGCTGAGTCAGAGTCAAGAGCAATTTCAAGCTTTTATGGACAATATTCCAGCCGCCGCATGGATTACGAATGCGGACGGACGTGTACTTTACCTCAGTCCAACTTATCTGAACACATTTGATTTAGCAACAAATAAGCCGATTAATAAAAATATTTTTGACCTATACCCAGCCCAAATCGCTCAACCCCTGCTTGATAACATTAGAATGGTTGCCGAGACGAATCAGGTTGTTGAAACGATCGAGTCTACGCCACGCACAGATGGCACCCTCGGCGAATTTTTAGTATATAAGTTTCCCATTGCGGATGCATCTGGGCAACGCCTGGTAGGAGGGGTTGCAGTTGATATCACCGAACGCGAACGCGCCCTTCGGGAACGCCAGCTTGCTGAACAAGCCTTGCAAGAGCGCAGTGAACGACTCAAACTGCTTTCTGAAACAACCAGCGATTTACTTTCAACCGAGCGCCCCTTGGATCTAATGAACAGCTTGTTCAGCAAACTCTCGGCGCAGATGGATTTGCATTTTTACTTCCACTATCTAATCGATACACATGAAAATAAGCAGAAATTTCGGTTAGTAGCTTGGAACGGCATTACTGATGAAGTATTTCAAAGAATTGAATACCTGGAATTTAATCAAGGGATGTGCGGACTAGTGGCGCAAGAACGCCATCAAATTGTCGTCAATGATGTGCTGCACTCTAGCCATCCAAATGTCCAGATCCTTCATCCTTTTGGAATCACAGCCTATGCTGGTCAACCGTTAATTGCTCAGGGAAAGCTGCTTGGTGTCCTCTCCTTTGCCAGCCGCACCCGTACCCACTTCACTTCTGGGGAAATTGCCCTGCTGCAAGCAACCTCCGATCAGGTAGCGGTTGCTCTGGAACGCGCTCAGTTGATGGCTTCGTTACAGCAGCAAAAAGAGCAGTTAGTCCAAGCTAACCAGATCAAGGATGAATTTTTGGCGGTTCTTTCCCACGAACTTCGCACGCCGCTAAACCCGATCCTGGGATGGTCGAAGTTACTGCAAACTAAAAAGTATGATCAAGCAACCACCACTCGCGCCCTCGAAACTATTGAGCGCAATGCCAAACTTCAAACCCAATTAATTGAAGATTTGCTGGATGTCTCTCGAATTTTGCAAGGTAAACTCAGCCTGAATATTGCTCCTGTGAATCTGGAAAGTGCGATCGCAGCAGCAATAGAAACTGTACGTTTAGCGGCTGAAGCCAAATTGATTCAGATTAACACTGTCCTTGAACCAAACATCGGTCAAGTAACTGGTGATTCAAGTCGCTTGCAGCAAGTTATCTGGAATCTACTTTTTAATGCGATTAAGTTTACACCCCAAGGTGGACAGGTAGAAATCAGTTTACAGTCACTTGATTCTCAGGCTCAACTTCGAGTCAGTGATACAGGTAAGGGAATTAGCTCAGATTTTTTACCCTATGTATTTGACTACTTCCGACAAGCTGATGGTGCAACTACCAGGAAATTCGGGGGACTGGGATTAGGATTAGCTATAGTTCGTCACATTGTAGAGCTACATGGGGGCACAGTTCAGGCAGAAAGTTTGGGCGAAGAACAGGGAGCAACCTTTACAGTCATGCTACCGCTGATCAAGATTTATCTAAATAGCCACGAGGGTGAGCAACAACCTGATGATTCGCCTAATCTAAATGGGGTAAAAGTTCTGCTTGTGGATGATGAGCGTGATACGCGAGAGTTAATTGCTTTCATTCTGGAGCAGTCTGGCGCGGTAGTAACTCAGGCAGCATCGGCTGTACAAGCACTACAAGTCATGCCTGAGTTCGGGCCAAATCTGCTGTTAAGCGACATTGGAATGCCGGAAGTAGACGGCTATATGCTGATACGTCAAATCAGAGCCATGTCACCAGAGATGGGAGGGAGAATTCCAGCGATCGCTCTCACAGCTTACGCAGCTGAGGTTGATTATCAACAAGCAATTGCTGCCGGATTTGAGCAGCATATCACCAAACCAGTAGAGCCTGCTAAATTAATTCAAGCGATCGCAAACCTGATTTGTAGTTGTAGCAATCTGCAAACTAACTTACAACCCTTGGAAGCTCGAAAAAGACATAATTAACTCAGAGACGAATGGCACGCTTGAAAAGCCGAAACACCTGTTGTTTAAGCACTTTGTAATTGCTTATGCAATTCATGCCGGGCTTTTGTCATTAAGGCCTAAACAGATAAATTTCCTTAACCCAAGCTTATTGACTTCTAAGGGGTAGGGAGGGCTGAAGTTTTTGACTAATGATTAATTTTGCTTAACCAAATCACTAGGTCATCTGCATGAATTTCTATTTCATTTCCTAAAGTTTTGATATACAGAAGTCCATCACTAATGGTTAAATCTCTGATTGGATACCATGAATCTCTTGTCTGGATTAAAAGATCCGATAGAATTCCTAGTCGTAAAATATTCTTGCGATATTTCCACCAAGCTCGCCATAAAATGACAGATTTAGTACATTGCAACCTATAGTTTTTAGGGATTTGGCAGTGTTGATAGTGATAGAAACCACAACTATCTATGTTTCCTTTAAGGAGATAATTGCATTCTGATAAAGCCTGATTTAGTAATTCCCAATGGGATAAGTTAGACCGAATTAAGAATTCAGTTGGTGTAGTATTTAGTTGGGCAGTGGCAATTATGCCTTCAGCCTTTGTTGCCAGATGGTTGATATTATAAACTGTTTGTGCTGTTAAAGAACGATTTGCCAATAAAATATCTTTTTTCTGGATAGAGTTGTATACAAACTCTCGAACTAAATCTAAATCAGACAACATAAAGTTATTTATACTAAATCAAATGACCTTGTAATTTTTATTACATTTTATTTTTAGTAATTACACTGTTTTTGTCCATCAATCCGGATAATTCTCAACTTGATTTATACTCTGACTTTTCACGCCATCTGAAAAAGCCCACGAAAAACCTAACCCCTTACCCCCTTCCCGACGCGGGAAGGGGGTAAGTTCAAAGTCTCTCTCCTAAAAGGAAAGAGAAATAGAAGTGAGGTTTTCCAGATACTATGAAAAGTCAGTATAAATCCTGACTTCGTTGTTGGGTCAAATAAAAAAACCCCAAGAACCCCACCCCACCAAAGCTACGCTTTGGTGGGGTGCAATGACTGTGGGAATCATAACTAATTATCCGAACTTGATATTAGAAGTCTGATTGCTAATTTCAATACCAATTTCTGCCATCACTTCAACAGTGACGGGATCTACTTGATTTGCTGCCAAACCCGAACTAGCAACAGCAACTTTACCTTCTCCTAGTATTCGCGTAAATCCCTCTGCCATTTGCGATCGACGCGAATTATCGATAAGGGGACGCTATCTCTATTGTGAAGCAGAGACTACGGCTTCAGGCTGATAGCGGATACCAGCTTGCTTAAAGCGATGTAAAGCTTCACCCAAGCGATCGCAGTCGGCAATTAAACTTATCCTTACATAACCTTCACCTGCAACCCCAAAGGCATTACCTGGGGTAAGAACAACACCAGTTTGCTGCAACACGTTCAGGGCAAAATCTGTGGAACCAACGCCAACGGGACATTTTACCCAAAGATACATTGTCGCTTTAGTTTTGGGGATATCCCAACCCAACTCTCCTAATCCTTGAATGAGGAAATCACGACGGGTGCGGTAGCGTTGTTGTACCTCGTGCAAATACACATCTGGCAGTTGCAAGGCGGTTTCAGCTGCTGTTTGTAATGCTGCAAAAATGCCGTAATCTAAGTTAGTTTTCAGCGTCCGTAAACCTTGAATTACATGGCGGTTACCCACGACAAACCCGACGCGCCAACCTGCCATACTGTAGGTTTTGGATAAGGTGTGAAATTCCACACCAATATCTTTCGCACCAGGAATTTCTAGCAAGCTAGTGGGTTGATAACCATCAAAAGCTAATTCGGCATAACACAAATCATGCACCAGCAAAATTTCATATTTGCGGGCGAAGGCGACGATTTCTTCAAAAAATTCGCGGGGGGCAGTGGCGGCGGTGGGATTGCTGGGATAATTGAAATAGAGAATTTTAGCTTTTCTAGCAACCTCGTCGGGAATTGCAGCTAAATCGATTAACCAGTCATTCTCTGGTTTAAGAATCAAGCTGTGGATTTTCCCGCCTGCGATCGCTGGACCGCGGAAATGGGCGGGATAAGCTGGGGAAGGAACCAGAACAACATCACCTGGGTTAACGTAGGCGATCGCTAGATGGGTTAATCCTTCTTTAGAACCCAGCAGTGGTAAGGCTTCGCTATCGGGATCGAGAATCACACCATAGCGACGATGATACCAATTGGTGATTGCCCGGCGGAAACTAGCAGTCCCCTCAAAAGGAGGATAACCGTGATTGGCGGGATCTTTTAAAGCGGCGATCGCTGCTTCTACAACTGGTGCTGGTGTCGCACCATCGGGGTTTCCCATACCCAAATCAATTAAATCCAGCCCTTGTTCGCGTGCTTTAGCTTTCAGTTCATCTAAACGGGCAAATACATAAGGTGGCAGTTTTTGTATACGTTCTGCTGGGACAATCCAATTTAAACTCATTCTTCAACCTCGTCACTCATTCCCTTGGGCGAAACTCGATTCATGTCTCTACTATCTATGGGTGCAGTGGTGGAAACCATTGCCGCCATCAACTGTTCTAGCGCGACTTTAAATGGTAGTCGATGGATGTCAGAATTAGGAACCAGAGCAATTTCAGCGGCTGTTTGCAACTCGCCTAATGTAATATTGCCCAATCCCAAATCACTTAATTTTTGGGGTAGTCCAATTTCTGTGTAGAACTTTAACAACTGTTGTCGTGCCGATGCAGCTAGTTGATTGCCTTGTAGCATTTCTTCTAAACGCAGTTGCACCAAAATCCCAAAAGCAACTTTTTCGCCATGAATACTGCCATGTCCTGAAATATGAGTTAAACCATTATGCACGGCATGGGCTGCAACTGTGCGACACTGCGCCCCTCCAAGTCCCCCAACTACCCCAGCGAGTAAAACAGTGGCGTCTACAACTTCTCGCCAAACCTCACTACCTGGTTCTTTCAGGGCGGCGGCTGACTTTTGCAACAGGATATCTCGCAAAACTCGTGCTTGTTGCACCGCAGCAATAATTAAAGTGTCTTGCAAATGCCCACTGCTAACTGAGGCTTCATACCACTTAGCGATCGCATCACCAATTCCAGCTACTAAAGTCCGTTGTGGTGCAGTATTAATCAAGTCATAATCAAGTATCAGTAAATCGGGACAACGAGACAGCCCCACATCGTAGAGAAATGCCCCGTCTTTTGAATAAACATTCGACAAGGCACTCCAAGCTGCACAGGTAGCCGCTGATGTCGGAATTGTTACCACTGGCAACTGTAACTGCTGCGCGACTAATTTAGCTGTATCTAGGGCTTTGCCACCACCGACACCGATAATTACATCAGCTTTATGTTCTTTTGCCGTCTTCTGTAAGGATTTCAGGCTAGCTTCGCAGCAATCTGCACCATAGGTAGCTTGGGCAGTATGTAACTGTTGCGTTTCTAAAACTGGCTGCAAATTTTTTCGACTGATGGCGAGAGTAGATTCACCTGCCACAATTAAGGGACGACTTCCCAAACAGGCGATCTCTGCTGCTGCTGCTTGCAACACCTCAGAACCACGGATTACTTTTGCTGGGGCAACTGTGAGCGGAAATAATGAACTAGAGGTTTGAGTAGACAAAGAACGTTGAGTAGAAAGTTGATTAGACATATAATCTAGTTTGCCAAAACCTTGATATTTCTTAATCTAAACTCTCAGTACCCATTACTTGCACGCTGATTGACCTTTTCTGACAGTGGAAGCACTAAAGTGTGAATATCTTAATCTAAAAATAACTATTAATGTATCAGTAAATACAAAATAAATTTTGTCATTCTGATAACAGGTAAATTATTTTGTTCTCTGGGAGGATGAGGGAAAAGAGAATGAGGGCTGAAGAAAAAATTGTCCAATTCCCCCCTGCCCCTCTGCTTCCCTGCTTACTGAGCGCAGCCATGCACTGAGCGGCTGGTGAGCGCAGTCGAACCATGCCGAAGTGTCGAAGTATGCCCCCCTGCTCCTCTTAAGCAGTAGGTTTTGGCAATTGAGCGAATTTGTCTGTGTAAATTTCGACTGTAACTGGAGAATTTTGATGCGAAACGAGCGATCGCTTCACCTCACCCAAGTAAACTGGTACAGAAGCCCCTTGTTCCGGGTGGATAATGGTACGGGCGCGAACTGTCAACTTGTCGTCTTCGCGTGTACCTGAGCGACCATAAGAGAAGAGATTACTAGCTGCTTGACGTAAAGTTGCTTCTAATTGTGTGGGTGTAATTTGGGGTGATGTGGCAATCACCGCTTGTGTTGACCCATTGTCATAAACTAAAGTGTACCGGACTGCTCCGGGAATCACAGTCCGACTCAAGGGGACTATTGAGAGTGCAAATAAACCAGCTGTCACTACCAGCATAAAGCCAGTCGTACCCACCAGCCGAAAGCGGATGCCCCATTTGAGAATAAAAGCCAAAACTGCTAAGGCAGCAAATACCAAGGTGGCTATACCCGACCATTGGGTGTACTGAAGAAAGTCAGCTGTTGTAAGCATAAGATTGGTTATGGAGGCGTCTTTTTTTTCGTTACCGACACACCCATTTTACCGAGAGCTTACACCAAAAAGGTTATTGCAATCCGGTTTAGTTAGAGAAACTTAAGTAAGTAGGCGTGAATAATTAAAGGTTTATAGTAAGCGGCTTTAGCCCTTATAATAGGGCTGGAGCCGCTTACTATCACCCAATTTAATTAATTTTACATTGCTTAATCTTGTTTGATTTATTCTTGCCCACTTACTTATTTGTCTGAGTGGTTATTGGTCATTTGTTGTTCTCCCTCTGCCTCACTTCCCCAGCCTCGCAATCTTTCAGATATCTTTAAATTCTTTCGTCGTTAATTTAAGTTCAGATATATACCCAGTCAACCCTGTTTCTTGCACAGGAATAGTTATTTTATTATTGATATCGTAGTTATACCACAGGTAGGATTCTCCGCTTAATTCTCCTTTTTTTACATACAAATAAATAGGTTCTGGCGGGTTGGAAAGACCTAGTTTAATTTAAATAATCATGTTTTATTTTCCTTGATGAAAGATAAAAATTTTTCAGATATTCCGTCAAATTCAATATTTTTTAAAGAATAAAATAATAAATATACAAAAGGGCATCTACAAGAGATGCCCGTCATGCAGGAAAACCGCAAAGGATTGTCCCTACACCTTCCCAACAATCAGCAACAGCGACTAATACCTAATTAGTCACTCTCACAGTCACAGACGTGAATATAATAATCTTATTAATTTAAAACTATAAACGTCCCCAGTGCATACACGGAAATTGATGGCAATTTTAAGTTACTGAGCGCTATTTCCTAACTGACTAATTTGGATGAGATGCAAACCTATCTTCTTGGTTATAACGATGTACTACTCCACAAATGGCAGCCAAAATTAACCATGAGAGCGCATTCAAACGAATATCGAAGAGGGTTACATCAACTGTATTAAATAGAACCCACGCAACAAAAGCCAGAAGATAACTGAAAAATATCAGTCTGTCTTCTGTATTTATATATTTTGACTTTCGCAGTAATTGCACGCTTGTAATCAAAATCCAAGCAAGTAAGCCACAAAATAAAAAAGTACTGGGAAAACCAGTTTCAGCAGATAACATCAAAAAAAAGTTATGGGGATGACCCAAGGGAATCTGCATCTGGGCTTTGTAGAGTCTACTAAAACTGCGTAACCCCCAACCAGTCCAAGGATGTTCCTGAGCTAAAAACCAGGCAAACTCCCACTGAGTTTTTCGCATTAAAGCGACTGGTCTATCTGGATACATATCGTCATTTAACCTTGCCCAAAAGAAAGCAGGAACGTACTGACGAAAAAATTGAGCGACTGGTGAGGGAGCAAAAGCTGCTAAAACCACACTAGAGACGATCGCAGCAACGCTACCTACAAGAATGCGCCAACCTTGGTAGAGTGCATAAGCTAAACAGGCGAAAATAGCGATCGTCCACCCATTGCGCGAACTAGTAAAAACCAAAGCAATGAAATTTGTAATCATCGCCACGGTTAAAAAGAGAAAGGGGACTGGGGACTGGGAACTGAAGACTAAATTCTTTCCAATACTCAATCCTCGATACCTAATCCCCAATCGCCATTCTTCGAGCCACAACCCTAAACCCAAGATGAAAACTATCGCTAGATAAGCAGCGAAGGTGTTAGCGTGCAAGAAGAGTGAGGCTATGCGACCTGGTGGATTTCCTCCTGGTCTGATCGTCCAAGCTAAGACAATCCACAAAATCTCGAACTTCAAACTCCAGCCTAAAAATAACTGTCCCAAACCGATAATTACCACTGGCATGGAACCGATCACCAAAATCCAAGCCATTTGCCGCAATTGGGCAAATGTTTGAATCAGAGTGCTATGGGCAGCGAAAACTAAAAAGAATGGTAATAAATTAAATAAGCCGAGGAAAGCTGCGGTCTTGTCATCGGCAAACCCAGCACTTATGACCAGCAACACACTCAAAAGGGCAAATCCCCAGTTGAGGGGGCGGCGACTAATTTTCTGGTATTGTTTCAGTAAAGTTATTAATGATACAACAACTATAGTCACAGCCCCCAAGAAAGGACTCAATGGGAAGATTAACAGTGCCCATAGAGAGTAATTCCAGCAAGATTGCCAACGAGACTTGAAATAGTAAAAAGCTTTGTTCAAGCTGGCTCCCAATATTCCTCACGAGTGAGGCGAATTTGAGCTAAGGCAAAGATGGTAGGGATGATCCGACCATAGTTAGTGGCGATCGCTCTCCACCCTAAATCCGCAAAAAACCAAGCCCACATCATCGGTCCAATCACAGCAAACATACTGCGGGTTGCCCCATAACGAGCTGCACTCACAGTCATACCCCGTCGAGCCATTTGCATAGTTACATAGCTTTGGAATTGGGTTGTAGCTGCTTCTGAACCTGTAATTACCGCTTGTTTGGCTACTTCATAGGTAGCAAAGTGGATGGCAAATTGACGGGCAATTTGCTTAAGTACAAGTGGCTGGAGCATGGAAGTAACCGCGATCGCACTACCGCCTTTGAAAAGTAACCCTAAGGGGTCACGTTGCAATAAAAGTGGTAGCGGTTGTTTTAGTTCTGATTTGAACAGCTGATGCTGCACCCGTACAGTCAATTTTTGCTTTTCCTGTTCAGGTAATTTTTTCCACACTTGTCCTAGCAGATGCAAAAATACTTCTGCTTCTAAATCAATAGTTGCCAGCTGATTAGAATAGGAAATTTTTAGATACTTACATACTTGAATTAGCGCTTGTCGGTAAGTTACCTGCCCTGTGCGTCCCCGTAATACTGTCATCCCATCTGCCGCTAAAAAACGAAAGCGACCCTCTAGTGCGTCTAACCAAGCTTTACGGTCTTGGCTTTGTACTTCGATGGGTTCGGGTGTGTGTACATAGTCTAGGGGATTGAACTTACGACTAAATAGAATTGCCGTTAAGTCTTGCAATTCTTCTTCGGTCGCTAACTCTAGCGCCGCCCTCATTTCATCCAATTTCCCTTCCTCCGTTCCGTGCAGCTTTGTGTACCTTATTCTACTATTAGCTTTCAGCAGTCATTAGTAGTAATTTTGTCCTTTGATAATAACCAATAACTAATGACCAATGACTAATAACCAATCACCAAGGACTATTGACTCATGACTGATATTGCAGTGATTGGTGCCGGAATAGCTGGTTTAGTCTGCGCCCAGCAGTTAAGTCAAGCTGGATATCCGGTGCTAGTGGTGAAAAAATCCCGTGGCTTGGGAGAAGCAACTGGCGCGACACGGAGGAATGATTTGAGAGGTTTTTTGCGTAAGTCCTAATGTATTTTTCTTTTTTCGGATGAAACCACCCTGCTTTTTTTAGTACGGTTAGGAGGGATCGCGCTTCGCGCACGCGACGCGAACGAGGTTTCAGGTTTTGAGTGCGTAAGTCCTGAATTATTTGGATAAAGGATTCAGTATATTGCTCTTGAGGTGTAAACTTTGACAATTACTAAGTTCAAAGGACATTCCCAGGACATGAGAAAAATAACTGCTCTAATGCTAAGTATTTCCGTGACTGTCGGCGTGGGAGCGTTAACGCCCAAAGTCACTAATGCCCAATTATTTTACCCACCAGCAAGCGATCGCCATTCATTAATGGTAATCGGTCAAGGGGTGGTGGGAGTGCCAGCAGATACAGCAGATATTGAATTGCTAATCAGTAGTGGAGGTAGCAATAATAACTTAGAAACGCAACCGTCATCTCTAGGGTCAGTCCGCCGCATATCCTCACCGATTCTACTCTTAAATTACAAAACAGCAGCAGAATCTTTACCAAGCAAAAAATCACTAACTAAAGCAACTCTCCAGCCTATAGTTAATAGCCTAGTTGCCAAAGGGATTAGTGCTGATAAAATTCAAGTGCAACTTAACACTAATTCCAGTGAAAATAACGCCAAGATATTGGTGAGACTGGAAAAACCAACACGCGATCGCGTCCAGGAAATTGTTGCTACAGCGAACAAGTCCACCAGCGAAATTGAAAATCTTTCTGTCAAGAGTGTGGGCGTTGAGTACGCAGTCAATGACTGTCAAGCTTTGCAGAGTTCAGTGTACCAATCAGCTATGAAAGACGCTCAAAGTCGTGCTCAGGCTTTAGCAACTGCTATGGGTGTTAAACTTGGGACTCCTTCTGTAGCCGAGCCATTTTACACATTATTTTATCCCTCATGTAGTTCCAAAACTGGAGTTACTTTACCGTCTTTTGCAGGTTTTTTATTATCACCAGCTTATAATCCAGACGCAGCCGCAGAAGTAGAGATGAAAAAGGATATTTTTGTGACATATACAACAAAATAAATATTTATATTCAGTGCGTAGACGCGCAGCGCCTTGTCGTCAGACATCGCACTTTGCTTTAGTCAAGATTAAGAGTGCGATCGCTTAACTGGACGGACTTTTTTAATTTCTGCTCCCACTGTCGGATCGAAATTAGCAAGCCAAATCTCACCTCGTTTAGGAGCAAAATATCTAATAATCAATCAAGTCTCCTGTCTGTAATTCCTGCCATTCTCTATCTTGCTCGTAATGTAATAACATTAACTCAGCCTGTGCTGCCAATATACATCGTCGTTCTTCTAATGACAATTTCATGAACTCACGACGGCTGATGGTTTTAGCTTGTAAAAGTGTTTCCGAAGATTGTAGCTGTGAGTTTTCTCTCTGAGGAGTAAAATTTGAGATTTCCATACTTTCTCAGTAATTTTATAACAATTCCTAATTTATATTAATTTTACCGCAGAGATAAAGTATGCGTGTTCAGAATTCTTTGATTCAGGAGTGATCGCTTTTTATATTTCTCCTAGCGTCAGTACTCCTGCTGGCAAATTTACACCCAGAGGCAAAATTTTTAACCATTGTAAAACCAGCAGAGGTTCGCGAATGTTTTTTTATTCTATCAATCTATAGAAAAGTAAAATATTCACTGAAGTCTAGACTAGCTGGGTAATTTTTAAACTCCAATAATGAAAAAACTCCAGAAATATTTGTGACAAATCTGGAGCCAGGAAAGATACGCATTTACCTATATCAAATTTTCACCGTGATAGCATCCTACGTCATCAGGGTATACACTCAAATAAAGCTAAGGATGTTTGAGGATCAACTGCTGTGCTTCTCGTTTACACACCTTTTCTGTTTGAAGTAACGCAAAACAGCCCTAGTTTATCTGAGGCTGCTTTGCGAGAGTTGTTTGCTAGGAGGGGTACATCAACAGTGATGCCCTGTATTAGATATAAATAATTCAGTATGTATCCGTATTCAGCCGTGTTCTGGCATATCCGGATGATTTGGAAAATTCCGATTGCTTTTTCCAAAAAGAAACTCCAGAGGCCCTTAAGGCATTCTGGAGCAGTAACAGGTTTCTAACATCAATCAATTTTTACCTATGCGATCGGCAGATGTCGTTGGGGTATATACTCAAATGTATTTTATGTCTGATCATCCGCCAATTGAACAGCAGGTTACTTTCTTTTATACCCATGATCTCGATGCATCCACAGAATTCTACCAACAAAAGCTGGGCTTGGAATTGTGGCTTGATCAAGGAACCTGTCGAATTTATACTGTTAGTGGCTCTGGATATTTGGGATTGTGTCAAGCAACCAAAACATCAGATCCTCCAGCCGACAAGCAATCAAGTGTCATTTTTACCTTGGTAACACAGCAGGTGGATGAGTGGTTTGAGTATCTCAAAGGACGTGGCGTCAAGTTTGAAAAGCCACCTACACTAAATGAAAAGTACAACATTTACCACTGTTTTTTCCGTGATCCCAGTGGTTATTTGATTGAAATTCAACGTTTTGAGACTAACTACAAAAAAAAGACATAACTTATTTAGTTATGTCTAAACATTCAATTTACAGGGCAGGATTTGTACAGGTTAGAACTTTTTAATTTACTGGCATACATGATAGAGACTAATGTTCTATAACCATCATCGATAGCCATGTACTTTTTGTTCTATCGATTTATCGGGGTGAGGCACAGGATTTATGCAGCCACTGAGAAATCTTTACATTTATTTACAATTGCTGCTTTAGGCGTAGCCAGCACAACTCTTGGAGACGCTCTTGCTAGCAAGATCCCCGTAGGAGTACGGCAAAGCTACTTCAACTAAACCGCATCCACCTTGAAAACTGTAGTTCTTTCCGTATGAAAACAAAAAACCCTCATCCCCTAGCCCCTTCTCCCAAATTTGGGAGAAGGGGAGCCGGAAAGAAGTCCCTCTCCCCCTACTTGGGAGAGGGATTTAGGGTGAGGGCAAAAACTACGGTTCTCAACATAGATGAGGTTTACTTCGGCTGCGGCCCCATTGAGCGACTTGTGTTGGGCGCAGTCGTTGGCGCAGCCTCTCGAAGAGAAGCAAGCCGAGATGCTCAGTACAAGTCAGTGACCACCGTAGGCATCGCTTTTGACTTTTATATAATAATCCTTCCCCTGCCTCACGGCAGTTGCTACAACGCTCTTAACCCGTGCAACGCACTGCCTTCCCTGCTCCCCCTTCCGACCTCAGTGGATTGTCACAGAAGGTAGGATACAGTCATTGCCGCCAGCATATACTGTGATCTTTCCAACACTACTTATTACAGTATCCTCTTTGGCAATTGTGCTATTTCTATAGTTATTATTTTGAAAGTATCGATGTTTAATCTATCGGTTCACTAAATATTCTTTTAGGGTAATTGCATGACAGCCGAAAAATTCACATGGCTACGCACCAAGTTACAACTTAAAGGTTCGGTGATGAAAGCAATTTACAAACATATTTTATGGTGCGGAGCTTTCGGATTTTTGATTTCTATACTTGACCATTTTGAGATGCCTGTATCCCAACCTATTTTAGGAAGTGTTATTCCTAGTATTGTTCTAGGTTTGTTACTTGTATTTCGCACAAATACTGCTTATGAGCGATTTTGGGAAGGGAGAAAATGCTGGGGATCTCTAGTAAATAACATCCGAAATCTGGCCCGGCAGATTTGGGTATCAATTGATGAAATATCACCAGAAGATAAAGGCAATAAAATTACAGCATTAAATTTATTGGTAGCTTTTGCTGTGACAACCAAATTACATTTGCGGGGAGAAGCAGTTAATAGCGAGTTAGAAGATTTAATGCCATCTACTAAGTATATAAAACTGAAGATTATGAATAATCCCCCCATAGAGGTTGCCTTTTGGATAGGAGATTATTTACAGGAGCAGTATCATCGCAATTGCCTTAATAACTATCAGTTAACATCTATGCAAGAATTATTGAATAATCTGGTTGATAATTTAGGTGCTTGTGAACGGATTTTAAAAACACCTATGCCATTAGCTTATGCCATTCATCTTAAGCAATTATCGTTACTATATTGTTTCCTAATACCCTTTCAAATAGTGGATAGTTTGGGTTGGTGGACAGGTTTAATTGCTGCTTTGGTTGGTTTTACAGTATTTGGCATTGAAGCCATCGGCTTGGAGATAGAAAACCCTTTTGGTTATGACCCTAACGACTTACCTCTAGATACGATTTGCGACACAATGAAACGCAATATTGACGATTTAATTACTCTGACTCCAAATGCGCGATCGCATTTAGGTAATTTGACCTATGATAAAAGTTGAGATTGGGAAAAATTTCCAAGGCTTGGTTATAGCTTTGGGCGGTACAGCGAAGCCGAACCCCTCTACACCCTAGCCTTGGCAATGTGCGATCGCATTTTAGGGGTTAATCATCCCACTACAGCGACAATTCGAGAAAATCTACTAATCCTGCAACGTCAGTCTACTCCCCGTACTATCTGGAAACGTCGGTTAGATCAGTTTGTTCAAATCTTGTTAGCGATGTCTACGATAGGCTATGACGCTCGTTCGCCCCAGCGTGCCGTAGGCAAGGCTCGCTAACGCAACTCTTAGAGACGCTGTTCGCGTTCGCTATCGGTGTCGCAATTTTACCGCTTTATCTACTGTAGCGATCGCTTAAACAAATTTTAACTTTTATCTTTCGATGACTTTACTATCTTTGATCGCTTTTCTTGCTGAGAGCGATCATCCTACTGTGACTCTTAAATATCCCTGATTTAATCCTGGCATATCTCAACGAACTCAACCGCGCTCGTCTAGAAACTAAACTAGATAATCGCACTGCCTAAAGGAATGCCAAGGTTATAGCTTGGCTAATATTTTTTTTGTTTATTTTACGCAACACAGAGCAGGAATCATTGACGAGCTAAGTATATACGCAATATAATTATTGTAGTAGAACCTAACGATAGAGTTAATTAAAATAATTTAGCCAGAGAATAAAGACAAGCAATATCAAAGATAATTTGGATAGAACAAATGAACACCAAAATTATTGCTTTGTTGGGAATTACCGCAGCCTTTGCAAGCTTAGGAAGCCAGGTGTACGCCCAGTCACCAACATCAAGCTCAAATCTAGAACAATACAGATTAACTGGTGATTCTCTAATTGGAATTGATAATAGAACAGCCCAAGATGACTTTGGAAGGTTTTTTGAGCAAACTAATCCAGCAAGCATCTCCAACAATAATAGAAGAGGTAATAAAACTCCAGTCAAAATCCAGTTTAACGAATCATTATCATTACCAGATACTTCTGTTTTCTTAACACCTGCTCAGTCTGGGAGTGACAATGATGGATTGGAAGTACAGTTAGATATCGACAGAAAATAATCAAGCATCAAGGTTGACGCTGTAATTTTTAGTGGAGATACCCTACGAGTGTAGACGCCTTTTTCAGCTTCTAGTCAGCAGTCCATGTGCAGGGCGCACCTTCAGAATGGAACAAAGCTAGTACATTGTGGCGAAAGACTCGCCACACACCCAACGACTGCCCCAACCATGCCCTAAAAGCCGTGTCGGAATGTCGAGGTGATGTAAGGTGTTATGGTGTTATACAGAATTATTCGGCTTAATCCACCCGCTGCGGGATATTATGCGGAAGCGTTCTGCATAAGAATTGTTAAGCCCTGCTGCATGTCCTTCACCACACCTCTTATGCCAGATAAATCTGCACCGGAAATTGAACTGATACGCGCGGCTTACGCTGCCTTCAACGCGCGAGATATTGACGCTGCCCTCGCCACAACGACTCCTGAGGTGGCTTGGCCGAAAGCGTTTGAAGGCGATTATGTCCATGGACATCAAGCAGTCCGCGCTTACTGGACGAGGCAATGGTCCGGCATCAATCCGCACGTTGAGCCGATTTCCTTTCACCGCGAGGATTCCGGGCGGATCTTAGTCGATGTGCATCAAGTCGTGCGCGACCTAGCTGGAACAGTTCTTTCCGATGAGCACGTTGGTCATCGTTATACCATTGAGCATGGCTTGATTCAAACAATGGAAATCTGTCCACCTCCATTCTCGGGCCACTGAGCCTAACAAAGCGCTACAACGAATGGCGGGGTAGTGTCTGACGCAGAGAGGTTGCTTTTCCTCCCGCCGTCGCTGAACTTTCAGCCGTCAGGTTCTGCTGCATGTCCTTCACTACACCCTGAGTGCCTGACAGAAGTGGGTGAAATCGAGATTAGACAAAGCTTTGCAAGAATTGAGGCAGAGTGACATGAGAAGCTAGAGTTACCACACGAATGCTCGGTTTAAACATTAGGCGATCGCAGGAGCGAAAATTGTGTTTTCAAACCGGATTTTTGGTTTTATTTTAAGCACTATTACTTATTGACAAATTATTCATGACCTTAACCTATCACTGATGGATGGTAGCTGGATTGACGCCAAGCTGTACTAGAGTTAGAGCGAATATTTATGTTTAGATAAAAACAGTTTTGTTAGGAAGCATCGTTAACACAACGGCGGTTTTTGTTGCTCATCCTACCTTTTATACAAGTATAAAGTGTTGCACCTTACGAAATCCGCCTTCCTGAGTCGATAATTCTTCAATCATTTTGCAGTAGAATTAATCGTCTAGATAGAGGAGGGCTTTGAGATGACTCGTGTCATCATTGTGCGCCACGGTCAAAGCGGTTATAACACCGAGCGGCGTATTCAGGGGCGCACTGATGCGTCAACATTAACCGAAAAAGGTCGTAACGATGCAAGTATTGTTGGCAAAGCCCTCAGTAATATTTTATTTAATGCGATTTACAGCAGTCCGCTGCAAAGAGCAAAACACACAGCAGATATTATTTATAGTGAGTTAGCTACTCATCGTGAACAGTCTGCTGTACTCCAAGTTTCTGATTTACTGCTGGAAATCGACTTGCCTTTATGGGAAGGACTGCTGAGTGCCGAAGTCAAGCAAAAGTTTGCCGAAGACTACCGCACTTGGCATCAACGCCCTGACGAACTGCGGATGCTGCTGAATGATGCACAAGGAACAAGAGAACATTTTCCTGTTCTTGCTTTATACGAACAAGCACGGCAGTTTTGGCAAGAAATTTTGTCCCACCATCAAGGCGAAACTATTCTCATAGTGGGGCATAACGGCATTAATCGCGCCCTGATTAGCACAGCGCTATCCATCCCTGCAAGTCGCTACCATTCAATACAGCAATCTAACTGTGGCATCACCGTACTAAATTTTGCTGGAGGATTGGGGGAACCAGTCCAGCTAGAATCCTTAAATCAGACGCAACATACCGGGGAATCTCTACCCTCATTGCGACCAGATCATCAAGGAATACGGTTATTATTGGTGCGTCACGGCGAAACCGACTGGAATCGCCAAACCAGGTTTCAAGGACAAATTGATGTCCCCCTCAACGACAACGGTAGACAACAGTCGCAAAAAGCAGGCGAATTTCTCCAAGAGGTAGCGATTGATAATGCTTGCAGTAGCTCAATGCTGCGCCCTAAAGAAACAGCAGAGATTATTTTAAAACACCATCCTAATCTAAAGTTAGAATTGCAAAATGATTTAAGAGAAATCAGCCACGGACTCTGGGAAGGAAAATTAGAAGCAGAGATAGAGCAAGAGTTTCCGGGAGAGTTGCAACGCTGGCGGTTAGTGCCGGCCCAAGTGCAAATGCCTGAAGGGGAAAATTTGCAACAGGTGTGGGAACGCAGCGTTGCAGCTTGGGAATCAATTGTGCAAGCAGCATTAACTAATCAACTCAAAACTGTATTAGTAGTAGCTCATGATGCTACTAATAAAACCTTGCTTTGTCACATTCTAGGTTTATCGCTGGAAAATTTCTGGAATTTTCGCCAGGGTAATGGCGCAGTCAGTGTTATCGACTACCCTTGTGGAATAGATGGTTTACCAGTACTGCAAGCGATGAACATTACTACTCACTTGGGTGGAGGAGTACTAGATAAAACCGCAGCTGGGGCATTGTAATAAAGTTAGGAGTTAGGAGTTAGAAGTGAAGAATAAAGTTATTACAAAATGGTGCCTTAGGCTGAAACCGTAATGCACTCTACTTAAGATTTACTCATAATTTATAACTCCTAACTCCTAACTAAAAACTTTTATGACTGAACTGCTGCAACAAGTACGGGTAATCGACCCAGTTTCTGAAATCGACGAACTCTTTGATGTGTTGATTGCTGATGGTTATATCCAAGCAGTGGCTTCGCACATTTCTGAAATCAATTCTGATACTCAAATTAGAGATTGTCAGGGATTAGTTCTCGGGCCTGGGTTAGTGGATTTATACAGCCACTCTGGTGAACCAGGGTTTGAAGAACGGGAAACCCTGTTGTCTCTTTTACAAGCTGCGGCTGCTGGCGGCTTTACTAGAGTTAGCATTTTACCCGATACATCCCCAGTTATTGACAACCCTGCGCTTGTGGCACAGTTGCAGCAAAAAAGACATGGAAAGATGAGGGAGAAGGAGAAAATTAATTTGGCTGCTTCTGCTTCTGGTCTTCCCTTGCTTCATCTCTGGGGTGCTATCACCCTAAATATTGCTGGGAAGCAAATGACAGAATTGGCAGATTTAGCGTCTGCTGGAGTTGTTGGTTTTACGGATGGTAAGCCCTTAGAAAATTTGGCGCTGGTGCGGGGAGTGTTAGAGTATCTCCAGCCGTTAGGTAAACCAGTAGCATTTTGGCCTAGCGATCGCCAATTAGCAGCAAATGGTGTAATCAGAGAAGGGCCAGATGCTCTGCGTTTCGGTTTACCCCCAATACCCGCCAGCGCTGAAACTACTGCGTTAGCAGCAATGCTTGAATTAGTTGCAGCCATCGGTACACCAGTCCATATCATGCGTGTCTCCACATCTCGCAGCGTGGAATTAATCGCCTCAGCCAAGGCTGCTGGTTTACCCATCACCGCCAGCACCACCTGGATGCACCTTTTACTTGATACAAAAGCAGTTAAGAGTTATAACACTAGCTTGCATTTAGACCCGCCTTTAGGTAATCCTAGTGATGTTGTGGCGTTGCGTGCAGGGGTGCGTGCGGGTGTGATAGATGCGATCGCTATTGACCACACACCCTATAGCTACGAAGAAAAAGTCCAAGCTTTTGCCGAAGCACTGGCCGGGGCAATTGGTTTAGAGTTAGCATTACCCTTGCTGTGGCAGCATCTCGTTGAAACTGAGGAATTTACAGCTTTAGAATTATGGCGGGCATTAAGTAGCAGTCCAGCGAAGTGTTTGGGACAGAAAGTCAGTGCGATCGTACCTCATCAACCAGCAGAACTTACTTTATTTGATCCCCAGCAAACCTGGAAAGTCGAACGGAAAAGTCTTTATACACTTTCACAAAATACACCTTGGTTAGGACAACAGTTGAAGGGTCATGTTGTGCAGACTTGGTGTTGAAAAATGTAAAATACTCTGATATTCATCTAATCTGAATTTAATTATCTATCAGCGTTTTTGATAGTGTACTTCGTGGTTAAATTCATCTTGGTTAGACTGAATATTTTCAAATAATGTCGAGCGGACAAATCCCAGATTATGCAATAAAGCAATAGAACGGTGATTTTGAACATTAACGTCAGCGCAAAAATTAAGATTTTGGTACGTCTCAACTAAATAATTAATCATCCACTTTACTGCTTCGTGTGCATAACCTTTTCCCCATGAATTAGGGAAAAACACATATCCAAGGATTGCACTATTATCTACAGTAATTGTTGCTTGAACATATCCAACGTAGCATTTCTCTACAAAAGACCAGACAGCCCAATTCAACCAAATCTCTGTTCTATCTGGTGATTGACGACGTGCTAACACGATGTAGCGATCGCGAAGCGATTCAACACTTTGTGGCGGTACATCTTCGATAAATTCGTATATACTCACACTCTGTAATCCATCAAAAAGCAGTTCGGCATGATCCGGTTTTAGTGGTTCTAAACAGAGTCGTTGAGAGGATATTTTCATCTTGTGATCTAACGCTAGACTAACATTGTTAAACTTCTCTACCGCCTGTATGTGAGGAAGTCAACGTTAATAGATAGCCGTCTGGCGCAGTCAAAGTAAATGAACTGTGGATTCTGCCTGGTTCGATTTCAGAAACAGTCAGTCCCCACTTCCTAAAAGTATCTCTGGTGGCGGAAACATCATCTACCATCAGATCAAAAGGCGCATTGATTCCAGGAGCGATCGCCTCTGAACTTGTTCTCAAAACTAAGTGCGTTCCTCCCCGTAATTCTAAAACAGCTAATTGTTCTGATTGGGTGATTAGCCGCAGCCCTATCTTGATGAAAAAATCGCTAGCCTCCGGTACATTACTCACATATAATCTCACATGACCAATCGCCACTGGGGGACGGGTATCCTTTTCTTTTGCAATAGTTTCTGGTAGGGACATAGCTTTAATCCAAAAATATTTAGTTACCGTTCAACTCTGTTGACTTCAGGAGGTTTACCTTCTCCCAAATTAGCGTGGTCAAATTCAGCAGTTCTGGGCAAATCTATCTCAACATTTGATAAAGGATCAACTTCTACTTTAGCATTTTGAAATTGTCCATCTAAAATATGTCCTCCAGTTTTCCGATTTGCAGTTATGAAATGAAAGTGATGGTTAAAATAGTTATCCATAAATAACGCTTGAGTTTTATAAGATAAAACAGATAAAATTTTTTAATTCTAAATTCTCTCCTACTGTACATCAGAATCCATAGACGCCTAAAGGGCGATTTTTCATAATGGAAGGCAGGAGGTTGAGAGCGACTAGCTTACAACACAGCAATAGATACAAGCATTCATCAAACAAATCTTTTCCCAAGGTGCTTGATTCTTTTGGCTATCTGTGATAGGTTTCTTTTTACATCTATAAAATACTATAAACCTATTGAGTTACCGTAGTTTATGAAATTTCGTTAACCTAGTTACAGGATTGCAGTTAAGAAGAAATAGTTAATCTATCGAGCTTATCTATTGCAGGCAGTACATTGCGAACCAACGAACTAGAAATTAATCTCTAAGCCAGGGCAACCTTATGAGCAAAATACGTGCTGTGATTGTTGATCCCAATGTGCCGGGGCGTTTGGCACTGAGTGAAGTGACTGCACCAAAACCTGCTCCAGATGAAGCTTTAGTGCGGGTAGCAGCAATTTCCCTGAATCGGGGAGAGGTGAAACGTTCAACTTCTGCTGAGGCTGGTTGGCAACCTGGTTGGGACTTGGCAGGTGTAGTGGAAACCCCTGCTGCCGATGGTTCAGGGCCTCCTCAAGGGGCGCGTGTAGTTGGCTTTCGCCGTGCCGGTGCTTGGGCAGAACTCGTGTCTGTTCCCACCAACGCCTTAGCAGAAGTACCGCCATCAGTATCCTTTGCTCAAGCTGCCACACTGCCTGTAGCGGGTTTAACCGCTTATCATGCTGTGCTTAAAGGCGGTTCGCTGTTAGGTCGCCCAGTTCTGGTTACAGGTGCATCAGGAGGTGTTGGTTACTTTGCTATCCAATTGGCGCGGCTGTCAGGGGCGCACGTCGTGGCACACATTCGGCAAGCTGGCTATGAGACTCTGGTCAAGGAAGCAGGGGCACAATCGGTGGTGATTAGCGAAGACCTCTCACCCGCAAGCGAGTATGGCCCCTATCATCTAATTATAGAGTCAGTGGGTGGTAAGACTTTGGGGGTAGCCCTTAGCTTACTAGCACAGGATGGAAAAACTGTGTTGTATGGAGTGTCTGGGGGAGATGAAGTGACATTCAACGCTGCCCAATTCTTTGGGACTGGTAGTGTAAGCCTGTATGGTTTACGTCTTTTCGATGAACTGAGATTTGAATCAGCCGCAGTCGGTCTAAAACGGCTTTTGAGTCTAGTAGAAGCAGGTCAGTTGCGTCCTCACATTGATTTAGAAGCTTCTTGGACACAAATAGCTGATGTAGCGCAACAACTACTCGACAGGCGTTTTCCTGGCAAGGCTGTATTGCACATTTCCAATTGAGTATTACGAATTATGCTGACTTCTGGTTCAAACTAGATCAGCTTGTAGCCGCTAGTAATCTCAAGATAGATCGCCCACAAGGGACATCACATCCAGATTATCCATCCTTTGTTTATCCACTGGACTATGGATACTTGGAAAATACTCGCTCTGGAGATGGAGCCGATATTGATGTCTGGATAGGTAGTTTGTCTGGTAAAAAAGTCACCGCCGTCATCTGTAGT
The DNA here is from genome assembly GCF_036917395.1 of Nostoc sp. GTDB lineage: Bacteria > Cyanobacteriota > Cyanobacteriia > Cyanobacteriales > Nostocaceae > Nostoc. The sequence continues at coordinate 37,053 of NZ_JBALDI010000084.1, read as the reverse complement.
GTTGACTTGGAAAAACGGGATACAGAAATCAAAATACTTCCGGGTTGTACATCAGGGGAAAGCCAAGTCATCTTGGATATCCACAATCAGGCTCTCAATCGGCAATATTATTGGTTCGCAAGTAAATTACATTTTTGAGCGTAACTGTGTATGAGTTTAGAGCTAAAACTATCAGGTAAAACAGCGATCGTCACCGGAGGAAGTGCGGGAATTGGTTTAGCCATCGCCAAAGCACTCTATAGTGAGGGTGTGAATGTAGCGATCGCAGCCCGAAATCAAGAAAGACTAGAAAATGCAGTAGCTGACATCCAGTCTCTACCCACACTAGGGGCGAAAGTGATTGCTATCAGCGCCGACCTGGCTAAAGCAGAGGATGTTGAGAAAGTTGTTTCAACAACATTGGCCCAGTTTGGTCAGATTGATATCTTGATTAATAATGCTGGGTCAGCCCGTGCTGGGTCTTTCCTTGAATCAACTGATGATTTATTTTTGGATGCTTGGAACTTAAAATTATTGGGCTATATCCGCCTAGTTAGAGCCGTCGTCCCCCATCAAAAAAGTCGGGATGATGGGCGAATTGTCAATATAGTTGGTGGTGCAGGACGGACACCTCGTCCTAACTTCCTAGCTGGTGGCACAAGCAATGCAGCTCTGCTCAACTTCACAAAGGGCATTTCTAAAGAGTTAGCCGAGTACAACATTCGCATTAATGCCATATCGCCCGGTGCTACAGCTACAGAGCGTGCCGAAACTTTAGCCCAGCAAAACGCCCAAGCGCAAGGAATCACTGTCGAGCAAGTGAAGGCACAAAATATCCAAAGTATTCCTTTAAAAAGAATCGCCCAGCCAGAAGAAATTGCTGCGCTGGCGTTATTTTTGGTGTCTGATCTTGCTGCATCGATTACAGGAACAGAGATTATCGTTGATGGCGGATCTACCCCTGGTGTTTAGCAGCTTAAAGAAGTCAGAAGTCAGCAGATATTGCTAATTTTAAATTTTGGATTGAAGGAAAAATCTAAAATCTAAAATCCAAAATTGAATGACTGCCGACTACCTAAATAAAAACATTAGTCTTTGCAAGGTGACTTGTAAAATCTCTTTTTTCTCTCTGCGCCCTCTGCGTCTCTGCGGTTAAAAATCTTTTATTTAACCACAGAGGCACAGAGAAGCCAGGGCGTTGGGCGGGTTTCCCGACTTAAAGCAACTGGCGCGACACAGAGTTAAGAGGTTAAAGAGGAGTTTCTTGATCCAAATTTTCACCCACCTTAAAAAGGCTAGTCCCAAACATAAACTTCTTGGAGATAAAAAACATGGGTTCTCAATACTTTGATATCAAACCAGTTGCAGGACGTATCGGTGCTGAAATCATCGGTGTTAATCTGAGTTCTAACCTTAGCGATGACATCATCAGCGATATTCGCAAGACTCTAATCAAACACAAAGTGATCTTTTTCCGTGGTCAGCAACAATTCGATGCTGCTGGACAAGTCGCCTTCGCTCGTCGTTTCGGTGAAGTCACTACAGCCCACCCCACTGTACCAGCGCTTCCAGAAAATCCAGAAATCTTAGACCTGAATTATGGTCGTACCACTTCCCGCGCCAATAGCTGGCATACCGATGTGACATTCGTAGACCGTCCTCCTCTCGGCTCTATCTTACGAGCGCTTGACATTCCCCCGACTGGTGGCGACACAATCTGGGCAAACTCTGTAACTGCTTATCAAGATTTACCTACCCATCTGCGTAATCTCGCAGACCAACTTTGGGCAGTACACAGCAACAAATTCGACTATGCAACTGCATTCGACCTACCTGAAGATGCCAAGGCTTACCGGGCTGTCTTCACCTCGACCGTATACGAGACTCTGCATCCAGTTGTACGCATCCATCCCGAATCTGGGGAGCGGGGGCTATTCATCGGCGGATTTGTGCGTCAGTTCCGCGGCTTATCAACAACTGAATCAGATGATATTCTCCGATTATTGCAAGCGTATGTAACACGTCCTGAGAACACAGTCCGGTGGCGTTGGCAAGTTGGTGATGTCGCCTTTTGGGACAACCGAGCTACTCAACATTATGCGATCGCAGATTACGGCGACCAGCCGCGCCACGTTCAACGAGTCACAATTGTCGGGGATCTCCCAGTTGGCATCGATGGTAAACAAAGTGAGGCTATCAAAGGAGATGCTTCTGGGTACAACCGACGTGAGGCAGTGACTGCATAATACTTGGGCATGGGGAATAGGGGATGAGTCTTTGATACTCGCCGACGAGTATTTGATACTTGTGAACGAGTCTTTGATACTCGCCGACGAGTCTTTAATACTCGTGAATGAGTCTTTGATACTCGCCGACGAGTCTTTGATACTTGTGAATGAGTCTTTGATACTCGCCGACGAGTCTTTGATACTCGTGAATGAGTCTTTAATACTCGCTGACGAGTCTTTAATACTCGCTGACGAGTCTTTGATACTCGTGAATGAGTCTTTAATACTCGCCGACGAGTCTTTAATACTCGCTGACGAGTCTTTGAACTCCGTTAATGAGTCTTTGAAATCCACTCCCCTGCTTCTTTGCTCCCCCCTCATCTCCCTATTCCCTTTTGCTGGCTTAACTTTCCACTGACTAATGACTCGTGACTCCTGAATTCTGAACTCAGTATCTAATAACGATCGCGCTTTTTTATCGCCCCTCTATGCAAGTAACAATACCAGAGTCTTAATAAGCAAGATTTTCATGAACAATTGGCAGTGTTTTTGAAGCGACGGCTTTGATTTCCTCAAACTTCATCTGATTTGTTAGGTTTTAACAATACAATCAGGTCGTCTCTAAGGAAACTTTTTATAGTGTTGGGCATCCTAACGGTTCTACTATCCTCCTTTGTTTTAACGTTTCACAACGTTACTGTCCGAGTTTTATTTTCAGAACATCTCGTACTCGGTTTATTTTTACTCGGTGGATATGTTAAACCAGATTTGCAGAATTCATTCTTGCTGATGTTCATGCGAATGCTGCTTGTAGTTCCACTCATGGCATCTCTATCATTCAAGCTATATCCATCTGCTCTTAAAGAATTAAAAGACTTATTCAATCGCAATGCCGCCTCCAGCGTACTACATGAACGCAGGGATATTCTAATCCAAGCTCTTGGCTGTGGGGTACTGATGTTTGTGTATATTGCCTCACTCTACATTGCTATTGGCTTAATTCCCACAGGCATTGCCTTGACTCTCTTCTTCACCTATCCCGTATTTACAGCGCTGCTGTCTTGGAGGTTTTTTGGCGATCGCCCCACATTGTTCCGTTGGCTAGTGATAGGGATTATTCTAGTAGGAAGCGCTCTCACCATTCCCCAATCTTCTGCCACCTACAGTAGTCATACCATTGCAATCGGCATTTTCGCTAGTGTTAGTGCTGGGATCGTTTACGCTTTTTATTGCATCATTGCTCAAAAATGTTTGGAAAAATTCCATCCAGTTCCCTTTACCTGGATCAGTTTTGCCTGTACTCTACTGCTCTCTGGTGTTAGCTTACTATTCTGGCCAGCTAAGAGCGCCCAACTTGACTGGACACCTCTATGGATTGGCAGCATATTTTCGGGTCTGGTCAGTTTTATCGGACACACTCTAAACAATGTGGGCATTCGGATGGTTGGCGCATCTACCGCCTCCATAATTGGCTCTAGCAGTCCAGCATTGACGGCACTAGTTGCATGGGTAACGATTAGCGAAACTTTAAACGTGATTCAGAGCGTAGGGATTGGTATTGTCACATTGGGGATCGCGTTACTTAGTGCCGAAGGTTTTGTAAAATCGCTCAAATATAAAAGTTAAATTGTGATCAAGCTGGGGACTGGAGAGCGGGGATTGGAGCTTTTAGAATATTTTATGTAATACCAATTCTCCAAAATCAAGCTACAGATGCTCTCCTGTAAATCCAGAATAAATATGACTTTGTTAATTACGAATTTGTATAAGATATGCCTTCCTCCGCTGTCCTTTTTGATTTAGACGGGACATTAACAGATCCTCAGCTTGGTATCACTCGATGCATTCAGTATGCTCTATCTGAACTCGGTTACAAACTACCGGAAGCTGATGAATTGCATTGGTGTATTGGCCCACCACTGAAAGACAGCTTTTCGCAGTTATTGAAGACCTTAGATGGCACAGTAATTGAACAGGCCATTTTACTGTATCGTCGTCGCTTTGCCACCATTGGATTATTTGAAAACTCCCTTTATCCACAGATCCCAGAAATTATAAAAGCCATTCGTTTTGCTGGTTATAAAACTTTTGTCGCAACTTCCAAGCCATACATTTATGCTATGCGGATTATTGAATATTTTGGCTTACCGTTGCTGTTTGATGGTGTTTATGGTAGTGAACTTGATGGAAGTCGAAGCGTTAAAGGCGACTTAATTCACCATATTTTATTAACAGAAAAACTTTTACCCTCCACTGTGGTGATGGTAGGCGATCGCTCACATGACATCATTGGAGCCAAGCACCATCACATTGCTTCAATTGGCGTTACCTATGGCTATGGAACTGAGGAGGAATTGAAAGCTCATGGTGCTGACTTAATTGCTCATTCTCCAAGTGATATTCCTAGACTTATAATTCGTAAATAATGCCACCATCTTTAACACTTTTCCATAGTTTACTTCTCATTAGTACCGCTTTTATTGCAGGCGGGTTAAACGCTGTCGCAGGTGGTGGAAGCTTTATCACCTTTCCAACTCTCATCTTTACAGGTGTATCCCCGATCGCAGCTAACGCCACCAACAATACAGCAATTTGGGTGGCTGCTCTAGCAAGTGCTGGAGCATATCGTCAAGATTTAGACATCGAGCGGCGAGATTTTTTACTTTTATGTGGTGTCAGTTTAGTTGGTGGTGTAATTGGCTCCGTAGCTTTGTTATATACTTCTCCAGATGTGTTTAAAAAGCTTATTCCCTATCTGTTACTGCTGGCAACCCTGATGTTTACCTTTGGTGAACCTTTCAAAAAGTGGTTACAGCGTCAAAGCCAGAAGTCATCGCCTGAATCTGTACCCTTATTTAATTTGGTACTGGCTCAATTAGCGATCGCAATTTATGGCGGTTTTTTCGGCGCAGGTTTAGGAATTTTAATGCTGGCAACTCTGACATTTTTAGGTATCAAAAGTATTCATACCGTGAATGCCTTTAAGACATTTTTAGGAAGTTGTATTAATGGTATTGCGATTATTCCATTTATTTTTGCAGGTGTGATTGCTTGGCATCAAGCTATTTTGATGGCAGTAGGTGGCTCTCTTGGTGGTTATTTAAGTGCCCATTATGCTCGTAAACTTGAACCACACTTAATTCGGAAATTTGTCATGATTGTTGCCTTCAGTATGACTGCCTACTTTTTTATTCACGGTTAAGGATTGGGAACTACTGAGGGGTAACGTATGGAAGCATCAACAAAATCGCAGGTCATGCTTCGTGCTTTTAGTTCCAGAAATTTTCGCCTGTACTACATAGGTCAGGCAATTTCTCTAATTGGTACGTCAATGACCCAGGTGGCTACTAGCTGGCTGGTGTATCGCCTCACCGATTCTGCCTGGTTGCTAGGTCTGGTGGGTTTTGCCAGCCAAATTCCCACTCTTGTTTTGATTCCTCTGGGTGGAATTGTTGCCGATCGCACGAAGCGTCATCGCATTCTGCTTGTCGCCCAGATTTTGGGGATGCTTCAGTCTTTTGCTCTAACTTGGCTGGCCTTGAATAGTACTATTAACGTCTGGCAGATTGCACTTCTTGGTGTGTTGCAAGGGATAATCAACGCCTTCGATATTCCTACCCGACAGGCATTTCTACCAGAAACGGTCAATAAAGAAAATCTTGGTAATGCGTTGGCCCAGCCCGCCGTAGGCATCGCCTTGTACTCCTCCCTGGTCAGCGTTTCGGTGATGCTTGGCCCTGCGATCGCGGGCATATTGATTGCGGCTATTGGTTCGGGCGCTTGTTTTCTGATTGATACTATCAGTTATATCGCGGTAATTTTTGCCCTCTTGGCGATGCGGCTTGCCCCCAAAAAAGCTGTTATTTCCACGCGAAAACCTTTAGAAGAATTGAGAGCCAGCTTCATTTACGCTTTTGGTTTTTTGCCACTCCGGTCAGTCTTAATTGGGTCGGCTTTAGTCTGCTGTGTATGGGCATTTTATCTGGCTTTAGGCCCCATTTTTGCCAGAGATGTTCTAGACGGCAGCCCCAATACTTTTGGCTTTTTGATGACAGCTTCAGGTATGGGAACTTTAGCTGGCGGTATCTACTTAAGTAGGCATAAGAGCGTGCTTGAGTTAGGAAAAGTTCTAGCATTTGGGACAGCCCTTATGGGGGTGAGCCTGATTATCTTCGCCCTATCCCACATATTATGGCTTTCACTACTCTCACTGTTTGTAGCTGGTTTCGGGTTCATTTTGCAGATAATTTCCGGTCGCACAATACTCCAGTTGTTGGTGACTGATGAGAATCGAGGGCAGATTACAGGACTTTACGTCATGGCATCTACAGGCGCAGTACCCATAGGCAATCTGGTTGCCGGTGGACTGGGAACCAGCATCGGTACTACCAATACTGTGATCCTCGGTGCCAGTATTTGCATTGTGGGATCACTCCTCTTTATGCAGCAAATCTCTGTCTTCCGTGACATGGTTCGTCTAAATCTAGGTGTAGACAGGTCTTAAAAGAACCTGAAGTGATCAAGAGTGCAGAGTTAAAAGACTACATAATCAGCCATACAGCCAAAATTGGTAACAACAATGACTATAGTAAATGACCCTGCCGTTGTAGCTGAAGTAACTAATTTGCACCTCAAGTATGAAGAAGCTCTTTGTAATAACAATTTGGAGGTAATGGATAGCTTGTTTTGGGATGCGTCAGAAGTGGTGCGGTTTGGGATCACAGAAAACCTCTATGGCGGCGATGAAATTCGTAACTTTCGCGCCTCTCGACCAAGCCCGAAAATAGAGCGAGAAATCTCGAATCTCAAGGTTGTAACCTTTGGCAAAGATGCAGCAACAGTAACTTTAGAGTTTCGCCGCAATATTAATGGTGTAGAACGTTTCGGGCGACAAAGCCAGACTTGGTATAGGTTTACCGAAGGATGGAAAGTAGTTTCAGCCCATGTTTCATTATTGCCAGTGTGAATTTAAAAACTATGACTAGCATTACCGAAATTGCCCCAGATATCTATCGTATCTCAACCTATGACCCAAAAATAGATATGTAATTCATCCACTTTCTAGTGAAGGACGAAGAACCATTATTGTTTCATACTGGTCTAAAGGGAATGTTTTCACTGGTACGTGATGCAGTGGCAAAGATCATTGACCCATCACAAATTCGCTGGATTAGCTTTAGCCATTTTGAAGCTGACGAATGTGGATCGCTAAATGAATGGCTTGCCATTGCGCCAAATTTTCTTGGCTTCTTATTTCTTTCTTTGTGTCCTACCCTGCGGGAAGCCACTTCGTGTCTATGCGCCCTTTGCGGTAGCCTGCGGCAAGCCGCAACTCTTAGAGAGGCTGCGCCAACGCGTCTACGTTCCTTATATAGTTTGGCGCATCTTCATACAAAATTAGTATCAGTATCTAACAAATAAATCAACGCCTCCACTAAAGCCTGATTTTGCTCATCAGTACCAACAGTAATGCGTAATTTATCATCTAGTCCAGGTTGCTTGAAGTAGCGGATTAAAATTCCCCGTTCCTTCAGTTTTTGATAGAGATATTCTGCGTTTCTTTCTCTTGGCTGTGTCAACAAAAAGTTAGCTTGGGAATCCCAAAGATGAAAACCTAATTGTTTTAAATCTGTTGCTAACTTAGTCCGCGATGCTTTAATCTTTGCCACACAAGCATTTTTATAAGCTTGATCAGTAATAGCAGCAGAGCCAATTGCACAAGCGATCGCATCAATGTTATAGCTATCCTTCACCTTAAACAACCCCTGCAACAGTTTGGGATTCGCCACCCCAAAGCCCAGCCGCAATCCCGCCAACGAGTACCCTTTAGAAAGTGTGCGAATTACGATGACGTTTTCGTATTCCTTTACCAAACCCAATGCATTCTCTTCGGTAAAATCTACATATGCTTCATCAATCACTAAAACTCCAGATAACTGGCTGGCTAATTTTCTTAGATCATTTGTTGCTACCACATGCCCCGATGGACTATTAGGCGACGCAATGAATGTCACAGAACCATCGACAGCAACCAGTTCTTTCAAAGGTAAACTGTAGTCCTCGCTGTAGGGAATCTCAATAATTTCCGCAGCTTGCATTTCTGTTAATGTGCGATATAGCACGTAAGTTGGCATTGGATAAACTACTTTCTTCCCAGGTTCTGCACAGGCTCGAATTATCACGCTCAACAATTCATCACTGCCATTTCCGACAATGATCCAATCACTAGGAACTCCTAAAACTTTACTTGCAGCTTGCCGGAATTCCCCGCCGAAAGGTTCTGGATACCGGCGCAACCACTCGCCATCGATATTCTGCAATACAGCTAGTGCCGCAGGAGAAGGAGGATAGGGGTTCTCGTTGCTGTTGAGTTTAATTATCAGTGTACCGCGTTGGGGCTGCTCACCGGGAATGTAGCTAGCCATTGCATTAACATTGGAGCGAAAGTAATTAGTCATAGGGCACTTGTACTGAACGGCGTCGTAAAGCCTGTGGCATAGCTACGCTTAGGGCGCAGCCTCTCGTAGAGAAGTATTGGGTGCGTATCTTAAGCAAATTTCAACCCACAATTTCTGACGATATCGTTTTTTGTCGTTTACATCAAAAAATACGGCTTACAAATTACGAATTAGGAATTATCAACAGATGCCAGATAAATGGAATCCAGAACTATACGAACGATTTGAGTCCGAAAGAAGTCGTCCGTTCTACGACTTGGTAAACATGGTACATCGGCAAGAAAACTTACGAGTTCTCGATTTAGGATGTGGAACCGGAAAATTAACGAAGTATCTGCACGACACCCTAGCAGCACAAGAGACTTTAGGGATAGATGCTTCTGATAAAATGCTGCAAAAGGCTCGTCAGTTTGAAGGCAAGGGATTACGGTTTGAGCAAGGAAAAATTGAGGAAAACCCAGGAGATGGGAAGTTTGATGTGATATTTTCTAATGCAGCATTGCAGTGGTTGACGGAACATGAGGCGTTATTTGAGAAATTGCGGGGCAAGTTACAACCTGGTGGACAGCTTGCTATACAAATACCAACGATGGATAATGAGCCAGTGCATAAGATAGCAGTTGAAACTGCAAAGGAATTTAGTCAAGAATTGGGAGGATATGTGCGACGTTTAGAGGTACTTTCTCCAGAAACATACGCCAAACTGCTTTATAAATTAGGGTTTGTGAAGCAGGAAGTAAAGCTTCAGATTTATGGACATGTGCTGCCTTCACGAGAAGCCGTAGTAGAGTGGTATCGTGGGACACTGCTAACAGTATATGAATCGCAACTAGATGCCCAAACCTATGAACGATTTGTAGAAGGTTATCAGCAGAAACTGTTCGAGTTGCTAGAAGATGAGCATCCGTTCTTTTTCCCCTATAAACGCATCTTAATGTGGGGGCGTATTTGAAGGCTTATTTCCCCCTCAAAAATGTTTTAGTCACGTTAGAGAATAGGAGCAAGAGAAGAATAACAATGCCCAATGCCCAATGACAAATCATTACCGATATATTATTTTTTACAAACCCTATGGCGTTCTCAGCCAGTTTACAAAAGATGCTCCCACGCATAGCACCCTGAAAGATTATATTGATGTACCTGATGTGTATCCTGTGGGACGCTTAGACTGGGATAGTGAAGGGTTGCTGCTGTTAACGAACGATGGGCAATTGCAACATCGCCTCGCCCATCCGCGTTTTGGTCATAAACGTACTTACTGGGTACAGGTAGAGCGAATTCCAGATGCAGATGCGATAAAAAGGTTGCAAACAGGTGTAGAAATTCAAGATTACCGCACTCAACCAGCAGAAGTTAGGCTTTTACCAGAAGAACCACAGCTACCTGAACGCACCCCGCCAATTAGATTTCGCAAAAATGTACCCACAGCTTGGCTGGAAATGACCTTAACAGAGGGAAAAAACCGCCAAGTACGGCGCATGACTGCGGCTGTAGGGTTTCCGACTTTGCGACTGGTCAGGGTCAGCATAGCCCACCTACAATTAGATGACCTACAATTGGGTCAATGGCGCGACCTCACTACATCTGAACTGCAATTTTTGCATAATTCCAGTAAATCGAAAAGTTTTCCTCCAAAGGCGAATGCTCTCTAATATCAAGTTCGGGTGATTACTTATAATAAAATCTATCAATGTAGGTTGGGTTGTAGCAAGATCCCCGTAGGGGTACGCCAGTGAAACCCAACACTTACTTCTTGTTAATGTTGGGTTTCGTTCCTCAAACGCCACTTGCTTCTCCTAAGGGAGACGCTGCACGTAGCAAGATCCCCGTAGGGGTATAAGTCGGGAAACCGCAGACGCTCGATGACTCGCTACCGCTTCGCTATCGCCCTTGGCGTCTCCCCTTCTCCCAAAGGGAGAGGCTAACGCCAAGGGAGAAGGGCGCAGTGGCTCCCCAACCTACAGATATTATAAGTGTTTAACCGAACCTGATATTAGAGGAATTTGACTTTCTATTGTGAGCCAGCGACTTTCAGTCTGAGGGACATTTTGCAGGTTTGGGATGCGATGTCTGCGACGGTCTACGCCTACGCATTCTGGCTATATAAACCAAAACTTGGAACAATATAAACTAAATTGAGATTTACTTAGTGGGCATAGAGATTTCCCAAATTCCTTGAATCCCACCGTATTCCAGAACATAAATCTTATTGCCGATAATCTCAGTATCAATGGGATTGCTGAAGCCTTGGACAATGCGCTTGGCTTGAAGTTGATAGTTGGTAGTTCCTACTTTAATCAATTTCAAATCCAACAGATCCTGGCTGGGATCTTTAAAAGGGCCTGCTAGTGTTTCGCCAGTGGGGTCGCCTGGTGTCCAACCCAATACGAATCCATTTTTGTTGAATTCCGGACTCATTGCTCCTTGTGTTTCAAAAATTAACCCCAAAGGAGAACGGTGTGCTGTAAAAGTGCTAAAAGTTTGCCCAAGAACACTAGCGTCTTTGACTTTGCCATCTTGAGGATCGCGGAAACTGTCTGCGTCCGGTCCCAAATTACGAATTGGTTCAGTCAGGGTGATATTAGGCCGAGCCGGAAAGCTTGGATCGTTATAATAGTAGCCTTTTGTAACTGCGCCAAATTTAGGATTTAGCAAAAGGTCTTTGAGAGGATTATAATTCGGGAATTGTTGGGGATTGTCTGTCCCGCCTATACGCCAGGGAAAGCCGTAATTATGACCTAAACGTAGCCAATTTAATTCTTCTGACATGTCGCGATCGGGACCATTTTCAGTGCCAAACAAATCACCATTAGACGCAAAAGCCATATCAAAAGTATTGCGTGTTCCTTCTGCAAAAATATAGCCAGCTGTCTTTAAGGTTGCTCGATTGTTTGCAAGAAAGAGATTTTGGCCATTACTAGCAAGGCGGAGTATACAGGCGGTTAATCCTACTTCGCGAGTATTGGGATATAGACCACCAGCAGACTGAACCTCACCATGATCGGTACGAGAACCGCTATTCACATAGATAAACTTACCATCTGGGCTAACAACCACGCCGTTGAAGCGATGGTCATAGGCTGTTTTACTTTTGGGATAGCCTGCACTCGTAGCCAAAACAGACCAGATGCGAACTCCTGTACCTGAGTTTATTACCCCTTTAACAATAATTGCTTTGGTCTGGTCATTCACAAGGTCTGCATTGCCAACTAAATAAATTGTCCCGTCGGGACCAATAGCCATACCTTGAGTTTCATCTAGCTTATGATTACTAGAGTTGTACACAAGTGTACTAGTAGATAAGGCTAAATTAACTTGATAAATCTCACCATTTGCTTTTAAGTAATAGAGGGTATTGTTTCGTGGATCTTTTGCAATCCGAACAGAAGGAGAGATCGTCGATAACGTAGATATAATCTTGCGAATTTTAATATCAGAACGCAAGGCTTGAGGTGCAGCATTTACTACACTAGTGCCATTATTTAACATCACTATTGTAAATAACAGTGTTTTGGCAACTAAAAAGCACGCTTTGAAAACGAACTTATCAGTAAATCTGCGTTTAACTTGGTTGAATGATTTGGTGCTATTCATTATTTTCTTCATCAAATAGTCAGATGATTTTGTGGCTAAATCTTGTTAATCAGGGAAAAAGCTTTAGAAATTACGGGATGAAATGATCAATGGGTACTGACTTGCTAAATAATATCTTGTTGGGTAAGGGGGGACAGATTGCCGTGTTCCCCGGTTGAACTGTTGCTAACTGAGTTGAAAGATTAATGTCTGAGCCTGATGATAAGGAACCCAACCCTTCAGCGCTGCCGAGTGTGTTGTTTGTACCTTCTCCAGCATTTTCCTGCTTATAAAAAAGTGAAGTTGTTACTACTAAGTGTCAGACCCACTACCCCCTGCACAATACCTATGATTTCATCTTGCTCTGCTCCCGGTTTGTCTAAGAATATTCGTGTGTTGCTTCCAACAACTTGCAGGCGGTAGTCCTCTGGAAGTCCATTGAGTTCAATTTGATCTTGGCTAGGGTCGAAGTCACTAATAGTAGCCAAGTCCCCAAAACCAGGAGTCGTAGTATTGTTATCGTCGTAGAAAGCATTTACAGCGTCCCCCAAGATAAATCTGTCTGCCCCAGATCCACCAGTCAAGTTATCAATTTCCCCTAATCCAGGTGGAAGCGGACTACCAGGGAAAACACCGATGAGGATGTCGTTTCCAGATCCTCCATTGAGTACGTCATTGCCTGGCCCACCCTGTAGACTATCATTGCCGTCACCACCATTGAGAATATCATTGCCATTATTACCATCTAGAGTGTCATCGCCTCCTCCACCATTCAAAGTGTTGTTAGAAGTATTACCAAAAAGGAAGTTGTTAAGACTGTTACCTGTCCCGCTGATGTCGCTATTTTCCGTCAGCCTCAGATTCTCTATATTGACGCCTAGTGTGTAGGTGACAGAAGACCGGACAATATCTGTGCCTGAATTAGCAGCCTCCGTAATGGTGTCAGTAGTAGTGTCAACAATGTAAGTGTCGTTGCCTGCTCCCCCATTCAAGGTGTCAGTACCTGTGCCGCCATCAAGTGTGTCATTGCCGTTATTACCGGATAATCGGTTATTTTGATTGTCGCCAACAATGATGTCATTTGCATTTGTGCCGATGACATTATCAAAGTTGACTACAGTAAATGGCAATCTTCCCAAACCAGGAACGTTATTGGCAGCCAAACTTTGGGTTTGCAGGTTAACGGTAATAAATACCCCAGCCAAAGATTGGGATGCATCTATGGTGTTGTTGGCAACATTAGCATTAGCAATAACCTTTTCTACTTTAAAGAGTTGGTCTTGCCCCAATCCACTAGCTTTTTGAATGGTTCCAACACCTGACAAGGTAATAGTTTGACCTAGTTGACTGTAGTCTGCGGTATCAAAGCCGTCTCCACCATTAATGCTGTCGTTACCCTGACTGCCTTTGAAGGTGTCGTTTCCTGTCCCACCAGCGAGGGAATCGTTACCAGCTGCACCATTCAAGGTGTCGTTACTGGAGGTACTTTTGGCATTACCACCAACAGCCCAACCAACTATCGTGTCATTTCCTGAAGTCCCAAAGAGATTGTCAGGACTTGTAGTGCCGAAAATAAATGTCATGTTATTTCTCCTGAATTTCTCACGAATACGTAAGTTCAGCCTCAGTCAAAGAACTATTCATCAGTTCAATGTAGATTACTTGCTATTTGCGTAATCCTATTTACAAAACATTAATTATTGATTTGGTTACGGATTTCCAAATAAAAAGTATCTAACTATTTATTGTGGGCTGGGTCGAAAACCCGGCTTTGGTTACGGGCGAACGAGATACCTACTTTACAGAATTAGATAATTTATTTTCTGAAAATGCCTGAATGGATTACCCAAATGGTAAGTAATTAGGTCAAATATTTTGTTTTTTTCTCCAAATTTTTTTTAACCAAGCTGTAATAGCTGTAATTATTTAATTATCACGAGGGAAAGGTTATGTAAACTTCTTTACCAAATCTTCAAAATCTCAAATAAATGCGATTTATAATACATTGAAATATGCTTGTAACCTTTAATCAAATATTTTTTCAAAACTACTGATTTTTTTGGTAAATGTTGCGATACTTTTCAGCTTAAGATGGTATTGTCGTTAAGTTAGATTTCAATATCAAATTTTTTGGTAAAAAAAACACTTTTATATTAAAGAAATGCTTTTTAAAATAGATAAGTTAAAATTATAGCTTACTCCAGAGAACTTTGGAGCTTAATAATACTTAAGCTTTACATAAATTTTATAAATGTTTATAGCTGTTTTCAGGTAAATAGACCACGCCCTATAGGCACAGCAATGCTGATACGTGTCAACTTCAGATAAAAGCCAGTCTAGAATCAGCTTTTAGAAATTGTCTCGTCAAGAGTCTCTGACTGGGAATGCCTAATAGAAAGGGCTGCCGCCTCTTAACTAGCCGTAGAGACGCAATGAGACGACTTACTTAAATAAAAACTGCTGTAAAAAGTCGTTTTGAATACTCGAATCCTTGCTTTTCTCTCGTACCTATGCTCTGCATAGGTACGAGGAAAACTAATAACTCCTAACTCAGCACTGATTATGACTCAAGAACAACAAACTGCAATTGAAGGGATCTATGAAGTCTGTATCGGCATCCCAGAGCCAATTTCTGCAATTCAGTATTGGGATCAATTTGGCTATCGCATTGGTCAAGTGGGTGAATTAACCGCAGATGTAGCCAATCAATTATATGGGGTGAATTCATCTTTACGCTCAATCCGCCTCTACCATCAAAATTCAGATCATGGTTTGATTCGGCTGATGGTTTGGCAAAACCCCACGCATCAAGGTTTAGGAACAGCGTCGATGAAAATTAAAGGAAATCGCTGGGCAACAACCTTAACAGCGGATGTTTTAAGTATCTTAAATCATATAGAGGATGCAAAAGCCGCAGGTTTGCCTATTAGGCACACTAACCCTTATTGGGAAGTTATCTACAACAAAGAGAGGAAAAGCCGTCCTTTTATTGAGCCAGCAGTTGGTGTGCGAGAAATGCTGCTACTGCAACCCTTAGCTCGACAGGTTTTATTTCAACGGTTTGGTTATACACTGCCGGATTACGGACAAGTTAACCATAATGCTGCTCTCAAGGCTAGTCAGTTTACCCATATGGGAATCATTGTTCAGGATGACAGCAAAGAAACCCTGAAGTTTTATGAAGAAGTTTTGGGTTTGCTACGTGTGCGTGATGGTGTCGAAACTAGCTATGAATCTTCGCCAGCAGGTCGAGATATTTTTGACCTTGACCCGGGTGAAAAGTTTATAGTCACAACCTTTGATGATCCCCGTTCTTCTAAGTCTGACCTGATGGCTGCACGCAGTGGTAGGCTTTACATCATTCGATTCCCAGAAGATATTAATTTAGAATCGCGCTTTGAGGCAGCCCAACCAGGTAGCTTGGGTATGTCTTTATATACCTATCGAGTTAAGGGAATACAGGAGTATTGCGATCGCATCAAAGCAAGTACTGTACAAAAAGTTACAGACATTATTAGTAATGAGTTTGGCGAGACTAGTTTCTCCTTTGTTGCGCCAGATGGCTACTTCTGGACTTTGCTCGAAGGTAAGTAGCCATGATTGGTTAATTTGCCGGACATCATATGATTATCTGGACTTCATATTACTTTTCAGATACATAGATTTTCAGTTGAATGCTTTCTCTCAAGCTACTAAGGTAAGCTAGCAGCGCATAAATAAAAATCACAATTCCGACCATTTCCAAAAACTCTTCAACAAATATGCCAATTAACGTTATTAAGGTGTGTCGTCCAAAATCTACTCTCAAAAGTCCACCCACCATTTCCATACCTAAGCCTCCACCCACATAAACAATTGCGGCAATCAGAAATAAATACCGAATCTTGTAAGGGAGATGGAGCAAAAATTTTAGATATTTAAATGCAAAAACTCCCACTAAAACAATACCAGGGATAACCCAGGTTTCAAAAAATATAGGATTGAGATGAAGCGATTCTCGCACTGACGGAATGATCAAAATCTCGTGAAAACTAAATGCTTCATCCAAGCTCAAATAGAAAAATATCAAAGATAGAGTTTTCCAGTAAACAAAATAGCGGTCTTTTGTCTTCATAGCGGTAATTACTTTAAGTAATCCCGAACAAAATAATAGAGTGAATGAAGAATACCAGGCAGGAATATTAAATTCTCCATCTAGGCTAAATAGTTCGTAAAACCATTTGCTAGCTGGAAAGGGAAACTCCCAGAGCCAGAAATAGCCACTTAGAATGCCTGCTAAGGTGAGGCAGATAACTATGACACTTAAACGTCGAGCAACTGTTTTAGCACTGATATGAATTGGTAACTCCATACTATCGCTTGATACTTGCTGCATACTAATATTGAGCTAATTTTCTCTATGTCGAACAATTAAGAGGAAATTATCTCATGTAGGCAAATCATATAAGCGAACTGTTATAGAACTTTCACTACGGAAAACCCTAGATTTTGAACGGAATTGCTAATACAAGTGTATAAAATTTATCTTAATAATACCCTGTAAGTGAGGCAGCCACTTTAACGTTACCACAAGCCCCATTTGTAGATTTTCTTGGCTTGGCGATCGCGATCGTCTCAGCCATTTTAGCTGTTTACTTAGGCATCAATGCTGCATGGCTAGTCTTTGGTAGCGCTTTAATTGGATGGGATGCTTCACTCTTGGGCTACACTCGATGAAATTGCAAGTATTATCTTAAACAAGTCAAAAAATACATATACCAATCAGAATTGAAACGTGAGAAACTACGGAGATTAAAAGTACGTATTTATAGGCTTTTCAGAGATTTTCGTTCTCACAAATGATTTAGGATTGCTATATATTAAATCTTGCTTTCAAACTATTTTCATGTGATAATCACTAGTAACTCCGGTAAATTTATAGATTTACCGGAGTTACTAATTAGAGTTTAATGCCGTGGCGCTAACTATTCCAGAGGGACTCTCTGCCTTCAAAAGAGGTGATTTAGATGCCTGGGCTACCTACGGTTATGCAATCCAGCAAGCCCAGAAAGATGGAGCCAAGGTACTCAAATCAGCGAAAAATATTCTCAGCGGCAATTTTACGATTGTTGCAGCGCCGAGTGCGATCGCAGACTTCCTCTGCCGCATCCAGAAATCGCAAGATTCGCAAGCATCGCATATAGACACGTGGTCAAAAAACTATGCAAAAGCAATTGCAGTTGATGAAAGCTTTGTCCTTAAAGAGGCCAAAGAAGGGTTAAAACAGCGGCGATCGCATGTGCTGCCGATTTCTCGACAAGCGATCGCTTCCCAGCAAGATGTAGCCGACACATCTTATCGTGCAGGCTCATCCCAACGATAACGTGAAACCTTTATGGGATGGAAGCTTTACTAATGCGATTAATCAATGCAAATAGTCAATCAAGGGTTTGACTGACAATCGGAGCTTCTAAATTATACGTCCTTGTAATAGTTAAAATCTTCCTATCTTATATCGTTGGGATAGTGCCCACCCTAAAAAAGTTAACTTAAACTCAGGTGAAATATGTCAATTCAAGACACAGTATCTAATTGGGAACAACTGTTAGAAATTGCTCAAAAAAATACCCCTGCTCGACGGGTGCGTAGACCAGGACAGTCCCCTTCTACCGCTCCCATCCCTAGCAGTCTTCATAAACTACCTCCAGATACAGAACCGCCAGTACTGCTCTACCGGGATACTAACTCTTGGTGTCCATTTTGCGAACGGGTTTGGTTTGCTCTGGAAGAAAAAGAAATTCCCTTTGCGACAGAGTTTATCGACTTGACTAACAAACCTAAATGGTATACTGATTTAGTTCCCACAACCCTTGTTCCGGCTGCCAAAATTGAGGGAAAGTTAGTCTATGAATCCAAAGACATTCTGTTAGCATTAGAAGAACGATTTGGGCCTACCTTGCTCCCTGAAGACCCAGAGGAAAACGCCGTTGCTAGGCAGTGGGTTGAGGATGGTGAAACCAATGGTGTACAAATCGCCTACAAATTCCTTAGACAAGCCCCTGAAGATCCTCATGAATTAGCAAGCTTAAAGGCAGCTTTTGAAGCGAAATTAGACCAACTGGAGGAACTTCTCGGAAAGTATCCTGGTCCCTACTTTTTGTCAACCTTTAGCTTGGTAGATATTACCTATAGCCCCCATTTAGACCGATTGGCAGCTAACTTACCCGTTTATCGGGGATATCAACTCAAGGGAAATCCCCGGTATCCTCGCATCAACGCTTGGTTTGAAGCACTTAAACAGCGTCCCGCTTATCACCGCGTCAAATCGGATGATACGACCAACAATTTACTTTTGCGTCGCAGATGGGGCGTGACACCAATCGGCAATCCCTTAGCCCCTGACCCAGCAGTTAGCCAAGAAATCCAATTTCGGGCAGAAGCGGCTGAGAGGTTGACTGATAACCGAGAAGTTGCTTTAGGAGACATCCTGAAAAACTCTGGGGTGCAAGCATTGGCGGTCAATGGCGACACAACAGCCGTTAAAGAAGCGGTTGATTTTCACCTCAGATTGCTGGCTGACTATCTCATCAATGCGAATGGTGCAGCATTGCCGTGGGGGCGCGTAGGCGGCAAAGACAATGCCGATCCGATTGTGTCTGCGGTTGGAGCGATCACACTCGCCTATGTGAGAAATCGCATCTGTGCGCCACGCGATATGAGTGCTGGTGCAGCAACTGCATTCCGGGCAGCAGCAGATAAGGTGTTGGCATCTCTTTATTAGCGATCGCTGGTGATATCATGTTCAGTAAATTACTTGTGATTCCTGCGTAACCTCTCAAGAGCAACCCCTCCCCTACTAGGGGAGGGGAGCTGGAGCTTGTAACTTTAGCTAGAATTTGGGTGTTGCTGATTGAAAGTAGGAATTAGCCTGATATCACTCCAGATACACCTTGCTGAAATTATTGCTATACAAAGATTACAGTCAATCGCATCTAATTAGACCGTTTCGGTAGGATCACCCCAAATACCCAATTTCCTATCTGTCATATCTGTCGTTTCTGTCATATCTGTCGTTTCTGTCGTTTCTGTCATATCTGTCATTTCTGTCATATCTGCCATTTCTGCCGTTTCTGCGATCGCCAACTGAGAACTCAGCTCGGCAACCATTTTTCACCCAAATACGATTACCTCTATAGCCCCAATTTCCTCTACAACTGGTGTCAGACAATTGCCTAATAAGCCTCACTCTACCTCTAGTAGGTATTGAACAAGTATTCCTGCGATTATTCTGACTTGAACAAGTGATTATCTCCTGAGCTGAAGCGGGAGCTGCAACGCCCAAAAGTGTACCTATACTAATGCTGGCAACCATGAAGGTAGCAGCAACTATGGGAAGACGCATTACCATATTCAATGTTAGACCTCTTCAAAAATTAACAAATAAAAACTATAGTAATTGTAGCGAACTGTATTAAAAACAAATTTTCAAATCAGATTTAATGCAAATAATCTTTATATTTTCAAATCAGATTTAATGCAAATAATCTTCATATTTTCAACAGCATTAGATGTAATAGTTACCATCAAATAGATAACCATTATTGCAGTTTTGATTTAGCTTTTTAAAATATTAAATCCGGTAGTAACCCAATCTCCGAAGATATTTAATAGATTTATTTAAAAGATAATAACAGGATTGATTTGAACAGATTTATGCCAATCAAAAAAAGGAGAGTATTGCTATTCTCCTAAGGTAATATGAGCGAGAATTTATTTTCTTAGTGATGAAAGCGAGCTTGACGTTCACGCAATTCACGAGCATGTCGTTCACGAGCTTGACGTTCACGCCATTCATGAGCGCGTCGTTCACGAGCTTGACGTTCACGCAATTCACGAGCGCGTTGTTCACGGACTTGACGTTTGTATTGAACTTTACTGTTATTAAAAGCTACAGTATTACGATTCAAATGATCATGCTCAGATTTAAATTCAGCAGCATTCGCATTTTGAGAAAAAGCAGCAATTGAGGCAGCTGCTAATAAGCCTCCAAGTAGAATAGATTTAAATCGGTTCATATATCCTTTAATGTAATGTGCCTTGCATTACTTGATTTGTATATTCTCAATGTAATCGAAATAATCAGACACACGCCTGTGATAAAAGTCATGTTTAAATAGTTACTTTTGTCACTACTACTAAGATTTATATTTTATTTTTGAAATCGGATAAGGATCAAAACCTGACCTGAGATGGGTTATACCCTCAGTATGGCTAGTAAAACTAAAGTCGGATTCTTATATTAGAGGTGATTATTCAAAACCATCGCCAAGCGATCGTGGGATAAAGCATTGGCCGTTTCAATCCCTAATAGGATTTTAGGTAATTGCAATCGCTGGCTTGTGAAAGCCTTGCCATATTTGATTTTAAGGTTCAGTTGCGCGAATGGACAAATCCTAACACTATAAGTTGTAATTTGGCTAAAGGCAAATGGCTGAAAACTAGTCCCCATAAGGTGCGCGGATGGTTTAGAAATGCGTAGGCGTAGCCCGCTACAGGCATCGCTCTTAAGTGCTTGCATATAGGGCAATTCAGCCATCTTTGTAGTCACCTCTTCCCCAACACCTACTCATCCGCGCATTCAGCAAAAAAACTAATCTGATTGGAAAGCTGCTTACTATACATATCCTACTCAATTAGGTTAGCTGACTTCAGGGTAATGCTTGGGTTCAGCTATGCCTACGCAAAACCAGCACCCCCCATGACCAACTTTATTTGGTAGCGTCTTCAAAATCTGTTATCGCACAACCAAACTCCCTAAAAGCTGTTTTAATCAGAATCTCTTTCGTTCCTCTCTCCAACGAAGAATTGCGTATAAGGTCTGTTAATTCTATGAACAGTAAAGAAAACATAAAACGATCTTGGCGGTCAACTTGTTTTAAGCAAGACGATATAAACTGATAAAGCTCTGTTTTTCTAGGTTTGGTTTGTTCTTCCCATATTTGTAACCCAAGCCGGAAGGTTCTCAAGCGGATTTCATTAGTATTGAAGGACGCGTCTTTGTAGCGGACTGATACGCGTTGGGGTAGTTCCATGAGTTTTAGCTATACATATTCAACGTAAAGTAATTATTCACTTATATTTTGGCTCAACCGGAAAAATCTCATATTTAGCTTGAAAATAGGTGACAGGGAAAGAGATTTTCAATCTGATATCTCCGTTGTATTGTCCATAATAAGAGAACCTCACCCCGCCTATAGCTAATAAAGTTACAGGCTCCCCTCCCTTAGTAGGGGAGGGGCTAGGGGAGAGGTCACGTAGGTATCACAAGTAATTCGCCAGACATGAGATGAGTGTCAAGTATAGGCGAAAAGCCTACATCAATTTAGAGGATGCCCCAAAAATGGAGTAAGCCTTGACCAGAAAAAGCTTCAATCAAAATCGCAGATAGAAAACCAATCATTGCAAGACGACCGTTCCAATTTTCACTCTGAGGAGTGAAGCCAAAACGCACAGCATTAGGATCTTCTGAAACAATAGGTGCAGGATTCTTTAAACCTGACATGAGTAAAACTCCAAAGTTCAAGTGTTGTAGCAGTTGTAACTGTCTGTAAAGTAATGTAACAGATGTTAAAAAAAATGCAACATTGAGTGAATAAAGAAAAGCTGAAGAAAAATCTGCTCGACATATCTTCTTCTAGTCCGGTTTTACAGGCGCTGAGTACTAACAGTTCTGCGGTTGAGATTGAAAACATCGTGCGATCGCAAAAAGCCATTTTATGGCATTCCCTTGTCGTCAAATAGCGATAACACTACTCGTGATATCAGTCTGGCGATCGCAGTAATGAGTGAGTTAAACTGCGTTTGATTAGGGAAATTTGCATCAGATT
Organism: Nostoc sp.; assembly: GCF_036917395.1. Classification (GTDB taxonomy): domain Bacteria; phylum Cyanobacteriota; class Cyanobacteriia; order Cyanobacteriales; family Nostocaceae; genus Nostoc. Next base: position 14,949 of record NZ_JBALDI010000084.1, on the reverse strand, counting down.
ATACTCAGGGAGTACTTGAAATTTTATGCCAGTAGCCATTCACGCCACAGAGAAAGCACTATTAAAGGTTTTTAGTAACGACTTCGCATTTTCCATACCGGCTTATCAGCGTCCTTATGCATGGACAAAAGACCAAGCAAGTGAGTTGTTAACTGATTTATTGTCTTTTTTAGGGGATGGTTCAGAAGCTGTAACTGATGCCAATCCTTATTTTTTAGGAAGTATAGTTCTGATTAAGAGTGAAGATGCTCCTAAAGCAGATGTAGTGGATGGTCAGCAACGTCTGACGACGATTACAATTCTTTTATCTGTTTTACGAAGTTTATTCAGTGAAAAGAATGCATCAAGACTTACAAAATATATTTATCAAGAAGGCGATGAGTTTGAAGGAACATACGATTGTTATCGCCTTAAGTTACGAGAAAGAGATGAAGATTTTTTTCGCTCCTATGTACAATGCGAAAATGGGTTAGATAAACTTTGTAAACTTGATACTTTCCAGTTAAGCGATAGTCAAAAAAACATTAAAGCCAATGCAAGTTATTTCCTTGAGCAATTAGGTCAACTTTCTGAGCAACAGCGAAGTCGTTTTAGTCAATATTTAATGACGTGCTGTTTCTTAGTAGTTGTTTCTACGCCTGATCTTGACTCTGCTTATCGTATATTTTCTATTCTAAATGCGCGTGGTTTAGACCTCTCGCTCAGTGATTTTCTTAAATCAGAGGTTATTGGCTCAATTCCTCCATCTCAACAGGAGAAATACACAAAAATCTGGGAAACGGAAGAAGAAGATTTAGGTCGAGAGAAGTTTCAAGAACTATTTGCCCATATCCGCATGATTGATCGTAAGGCTAAACCGCGTAAGACAACTCTCAAAGAATTTCGCGAAGATATATTGCCTAAGATAGAGCCACAGAAATTTATTGAGGAAGTATTAAAGCCTTATTCTGATGCTTTAGAAATTATCAATACGGCAAATTACCGAAGTGATAAAGATGCAGAAATGATTAATTCTTTGCTTCGATGGTTGAACCAAATAGACAACTTTGATTGGATTCCGCCAGCAATTCTCTATTTTTCTAAAAATAGCCACGCTCCTGATAAATTAAAACAATTTTTTACTGATATTGAGCGATTAGCAGCAGGCTTATTCATTTTGCGGGCAGATATTAACGACAGGATCGGACGATATGCTAAACTTCTTGCTGCTATTGAAGAAAATGTAGATTTATATGCACTTGAGTCACCCTTACAGCTAACTCCTCAAGAAATCAATCGAATTATTAAAACGCTTGATGGAGATTTATATCAGATCAAGCGAATTAGGCAATATGTTCTTCTGCGCCTTGACTCTACGCTTTCTCAAGGGGAAGCGACTTATGACTATCCAGTTATTACGGTTGAGCATGTTCTTCCTCAAAATCCCAGCGAAGGGAGTATATGGCTTGAATGGTTCCCGAATGATGAGGAGCGTATTCAGTATGTGCATCGCATAGGTAATTTAGTGTTGCTCTCTCGAAAGAAGAATGCTGAGGCGCAAAACTACGATTTTGATAAAAAGAAAAAGAAGTATTTTGTTAGCAATACAAGTATCGTGCCTTTTGTTCTGACAACCCAAGTTTTACAGCAATCTGAATGGACTCCAGCAGTTATTGAGCAGCGACAAGAAGATTCGTTGCAAAGCCTGAGAAAAATATGGCGGCTGTAAGTGCGATCATCTATGCAGAAACAGATTAAACTTTTTACAAAAGTCAATTTTCTGAAAATGAAAACACACATGGATACAGATAAATACTAATGATTTATCTGTATCCATGTGTGATTATCTGGTTTCAATACCTGGGAATTAAACGATTAGACTTGTTGTATTCCGGGACGACCATCTTCAACGACAAATGAAGCCCGCTTACTAATCGTGCCAAATGGAGTTGTGACGTTTGATAAAACTAGATAGTCTGTCTTGTAGCTTGTGGGAGTCAGCGCACAGCGAACATACCCCCGTTGACCGTTGAAGAACTTAATGTGTGGGTTATCGGGTAAGTAAGCTTGAACATTTGGGGTGGTATCTGCCCCATCTCCACCGGAGGTTATTGAAGTACAGACGAATTCACTCCCGACTGTAGTAGATTCTGGGTTATTAAAGTCAGCCTTTAAATTCATCGCCCAGTTGGAATGGATATCGCCTGATAAAACTACTGGATTAGATGGTTTGCGCTGTTCTAAGAAACGCATGAGGCGATCGCGGGAAGCCACATAACCATCCCACTTATCCATGCTGTAGGTTCCGCCTTTCCCTGGTTTCATGTCTATCTGAGCAACTACAACTTGCTGGGCCAAAACGTTCCACTTAGCTTGTGAGCTATTTAGACCATCATATAGCCAATTTTCCTGACGCTTGCCAGTAATCGTTGCATTCGGATCTAAATTTTCTGGGCAACGTTCTTTAGTACCATCACCACATGGCTGATCGGTGCGATATTGACGGGTATCTAGGACATGGAAGGTGGCTAAGTTACCAAAGGAAAGCCGACGGAAAAGTTGCATATCGGGGCCAACGGGACGCGAGAAGGGTCGCAGTGGCATGTGTTCGTAGTAAGCCTGATAGGCAGCAGCCCGTCGTTGCAGGAAGATTGCCCGATTTTGATCTGGTTCAGTATCAACTTCCGAGATGTTGTTGGCGTAGTTGTTTTCTACCTCATGGTCATCCCAGGTAACAATCCAGGGAAACGCTGCATGAGCTGCTTGCAGATTGGTATCGGTTTTATAGAGGGCATGACGGTTGCGGTAATCTTCCAAGGTTAGAATTTCTGCACTGTTATGCTTTCTGGGGCGATTGTTTGATATTCCTCCTTCATAGATGTAGTCTCCAACATGCACTACCAAGCTGAGGTCGTCCTGGGCAATATATTTGTAGGCAGTATAGTACCCCTGCTCATAGTGCTGACAGGAGACAAGGGCAAAGTTTAATTTATTTAAGTAGCCACCTGCTAGAGGAGCTGTACGAGTGCGGCCAATGGGGCTAGCTTCTTGGCCGACAAGAAACCGATACCAGTACCAAGTATCAGATTGCAGTCCCTCTACTACAACTCGAACTGAGTGAGCTAGTTGTGGAGTTGCCAGTACCGTACCTCTGGAGACAATGCGCCTCATATCGGGATCGGTTGCTACTTCCCAGCGAATTGGTACATTAGCAGGTGGCATTCCACCTCCGTTTAAGGGTTCAGGAGCGAGACGAGTCCAGATCACTACGCTACTTGGATAGGGATCACCTGACGCTACACCCAAAGTGAAAGGATAATTGGAAAATCTGCTTCTAGCGATCACTCTTTGAGCAGAAAATTGGTTAGCGATCGCCAAACCAGACAATCCTCCTGCCCCGATAATTAAATTGCGTCGTTTGATTCGACTGTGTAGGAACTGCTCAAAATTCCGGTAATCTACCATTCTCTACTCCTGACTAACAGGTAAGTTAAAACGCAGCAACAGCTAACACGAAGAAGGCAGGGTGGTTTTAGGCAAACTTCGTAATTAACTCCCTTACCAAAATCAGGTTTTAATTCCCAATTTTTTCTTCTGGCATCAATGTCTTAGATGTTGTTTTGCCACATCAAAGCATATTAGGAAAAGATTAATCCTTGGCAAAGAAAGCGTTAATATCAACTTAACTAAGGTTAAAATCTAACCTTTTTCATTGATGTTACTTTTCTCTTCATCATCCAGCCCAGACTACAAGCAAAGAGAGTACCAATTAAGGGCGTAGGTTCAGGTATTTGTGTATACGAAACTCTACCTGATATCGGTTCAGCATCTGGAGAGGTTCTAGAGAAAATTGTAAAATCATCACCAATGATTTCGTAACTTATAGAACTGGAAGGATTAGATTTATCGTTGAACAGATAGTCTAATGCTAAAGATGTTTGTCCAGTTAAGAACGTAGTTGGAAATACCAGGGGAAATTCTGGATATTGGGTGTCATCTTTTTCAGTATAAACAGTAGAATCACCGTCAAATTGGAATGAGAGTGACTTAATGGTAGCTACAGGATTATCTTCATTACTGAAAGTTGAGTCATCAAAGCTAAAAAAGCCATTTCCCTTTGTTACGGGACTATCAACTGTGAAAGCGTAATTAATAATTGCAGCAGATGCAGATTTTGCATTTTCAGTAGCAAAACCTAAAGTTAAAGTAGCAGCAAGCACTAATCGTGTAACCAATTTCATCTCAGTTTTTATTACCATAAACCTCTGTAAACAATGCACACTGCAAGGTATAGAAATAGTTTGTTTCTAACTTGTTTATTTTCCAAATGGGTATTCATCACTGTTCTAATCAGTGATGAGAATCAATGCTTTTTCCCTTTTTGAGAAAAAGAAACTAGTCTCCAAATAATTGAAGTCACCCTATTTTAGAATCATGAGTTTAAGCAGACTTTAATTAGAGGTAAAATAAAATAGAATTTAAGTTTGCCAATGAAAGAGTTAGATCTGATTCGTAAAGATAATCTTAAGGATACTCAACTCGTTACTATATCTGAGTTTCAGAGAATAAGTGCTTTATTGACTTAAATTCCTGAAACCCTTACAAGATAAGTACTTTAGTTGAGTTTACAAATTAGCTCATAACAGTTAACTAAAACATTTATATTGAACTGGGGACTGGGGAACACGTGGCGCTCTCTGGGGATAAGCGGCAATGGGGACTGGTTGCACTGGGGATTGGGAAGATGAGTATATAAATTCATATCTCACCTTGATATAGTTTATTTGTACTATTGGTTGAGGTGCGAAATGTGGGTTGATACTATCCTGTGCGATCGCTCATCTTGTGATTCATCAGCCCAAAAATTATTGATCATAAAATTCAGCTGGTTGTTTCCTATTTTTCCTTTTATAGCGATACCACCACATCACAAAACCTGTAATCAGCAAAATGGTGGGAGTGATACCAACCAAACCGTAGATAATTTCTGTTGTGTGTCCGCCATAATGACCAAAGTGTAGGTTTCCAATCCACTCAATCACCTTATCACCTCTGGATGACTGACGGATGTTCCTGACCCGTAGCACTTTCCCACTGTATTGGTCTATATAAACTTCACTCGAACCAGATCCATTTAAATCTTCAGGGAAGCGCTTGCGAAAAACGTAGGGGGCTTCCGGTGTAGTGGGAGGCCAAATAATTGGGGTTACAGCACCGGGAAGTGGTGTATTTGATATTTGAATTGCTTGTTGAAGTGAAATTGGTTTCTTACCAGGAATCGGCACAGAAACCAGGGTTGGTTCTGGTGGAGAAGGAGAAAAAGTAATAGCATGGATAACTGGATTAACCATGCTTCCCCAATTCATACAGAAGCCTGTAAAGCCTAGAATCGCTAGAAATACAGCTGCGAAGATACCTACTACTTTATGAATATCAAAGTTTGCTCGCTTGGGATGGGCGTTGAGCTTGATTTTGAAGCCATTTACTAACTTGCGCCAACCAGGCCAGAGAAAGATTCCTGTGATGCACAAAATAAACATCAGCAAACCAATAATGCCATAAACTATTTCACCTGTATGACCTGCGACTGAGCCAATATGTAATTGACCAGCAATATCGAGCCAGTCACCTGTTGTTTGATGAGTGCCAAGAATTTCACCTGTATAAGGATTGAGAAGTACATCTAAGGAGATGCCGTTTTTGTCAATTATGCCTACGGATGCAGGTGAAGTGCCTGTTTGAAAGTAATCAGGGCTAATCGTGCTAACTTTCAAGTCTGGCTGACTACTATATGCAGCTTGGACTTTTTCTACCAGCACATTTAATGGTAGCGGTTGACCTTGTGGTGTAACTTGTGTCAACCTTTTACCGAGGATAAGACGATAAACTTCTGCATCAAACATCCACAATGTGCCAGTCACACCAATTACCACGATAATTAGTCCCAAAACTAGACCGAGATAACGGTGCAGATAAAATACAAAGTTACGGAGCCTTTTAGGGGTGATAGTGTTGTTTTGGGAAAGTTTGGTAGATGTCATAATGGATTACTCAAGGGCTTAAAATTGACTGTCAAAATATACTTAAGGAACTCAAGTGAATCACAGTTAAAAACATTGAAAAGCAGCAAAGAATAGCGTCCTAACTAGTTAAAATCGCACTGAAATCGATCCCAGCACAGTCAATGGTTCACCAGGTTGGATAAAACCATCTGTCTCGAAATACCGCTTGTTAAATAGATTCTTAAAGTTCAGCCCAAGCTGCCAGTTATCTTGTTTGTAGAAAATTGCCGCATCAGTACGAACGTAAGAGGAAACTGTAAATGTGTTAGGTAAAGTAACTTCTCTATCTCCCACATAAAATACTCCCGCACCAAAGCCTAACCCTTTGAAATCTCCCTTTGGAATTTCGTAACTCATCCATAAACTCGCCCCTTGACTAGGCGCATTTATGAGTTTGTCACCGACTGGTAAGTTATTGTCTTCGCTAACAAATGTATCGTTAAAAAACAAAGAAGCAATAATATTCAAGTTTTGTAACGGTTCTCCAGCTAAACTGAATTCAACCCCTCGACTCTTAACTTCACCAACACCAATCGAATAGTTACGATCTTGTGGATCTGTTGTCGGAATGTTTGTCTTTGTAATTTCATAGGCAGCTAAAGTAGCTGATAATTTGTTGTCCAAAAGTTCGGTTTTGATACCAGCTTCATATTGAGTGCCGCGAGTGGGTTCGATAATTTCTCCAGTTCTGGTACGAGAGTCATTAGGAACAAAAGACCTGCTAAAACTGGCGTAGAGTGATACAGGTTCAATGGGTTGGTAGACAATACCAACGCGGGGTGAGAAAGCGTTAGCATCAACTTCATTTGTTTCATTAAAAACACTTGGTTCATCAGGATTGATATTATTAAATTCAATAAAGATATCAGTCTGTTTATTGAAATCATATCGACCCCCAACTAATAACTTTAAATTTGGGAGTAACGTGACTTGATCTTGGAGATAAAGAGCAATGGTATTCCGTTCTTTCTTTTGTGATGAAAAAAAGTTAAACTCTCTAGGGATAGTCGCGCCATAAACTGGTTCAAAGATATCAATTGAATAATCAGCAGAGTTATCATCATAATTAAAGTGACCAATAGATTGAGTCCATTCAAGTCCAAACAGTAGTTGATGCTTTACACTGCCTGTATTAAACTTCCAGATCAGATCATTTTGCAGGGAGTATAGTTGATTGTCGTCTGTGCCTGTTTCGTAGAATCTTGGTGCTAACGAACCGTCTATATCTCCAAAATCTAGCCGAAATGACGAGCCTTTGGAGTTGGTAAATTGAGTAAAAAAGCCGCTGCGAATTTCTAAGTTGTCATTAAAGCGATGAGAAATTGCAAAATTAATATTATGAGTGTCACTCTGCTGGCGATCGCCTGGTTCCCCCAAAAAACGGTTACGTGGTAATTGAAAAACTAGGGGGTTTGCTGGAAAACCTTCATAAGGCGTTCCATCCTGTCTAATGTACTCATAGCCAAAATTCAATGTGGTAGAGTCCCCAATTTTGTAGCTTAGGGTTGGCGCGATTGAAAAGTTTTCCCGATTCACAAAATCAACAAAGCTACCGGAATTTTCATAGCCAATATTGACGCGATACAACAATTGTTTATCCGTTGTCAGTGGCCCAGAAAAATCGAGTGTGGGGTTGTAGAAACTGTCACTGCCAACAATAAATTCGCCCGCGTAATAAGGTGTTTCTAGCGGTTGTTTTGTCACATAGTTCACCACTCCTCCCGGTTCCAGGTTGCCATACAGCACTGAAGCAGGGCCTTTCAAGACCTCAATTCGCTCAATATTATTAGACACCGCTGATGCGTTTGCTGGAGTTGTGGATGAACCAGGAAAAGCAAACCCATTTCTCAGAGTGTTTTGTGTCGTAAATCCGCGAATGACGTAATCAGGTGCCAAACTCCGACGATTACCACTAGTTATCACACCTGCTACGTTGCGGAGAGCATCAGATAGGCGAGTGATTTTTTGATCCTCAATCACTCGGCGGGGAATCACCTGAATCGACTGGGGAATATCGCGTAATGGGGTATCAGTTTTAGTTGCTGTTGATGCATCCGGTACGCTATATCCTGTGTCTTGCTCACCTGTCACCACCAGTTCAATCGGTTCGTCACTTTGAGCTGATGGTTGACTTGGTTTAGTGTCACTTTGAGGTGGTTGTGTTTGTGGCTGTATAGAAGACGCAACACTAAAAATTAAACCCTCGTCTGGACTGTCAAACAACTCGACAATTGGTACACCCGCCTCGCCTCTTACCGTCACCCGGATAGTATTGGCATTAAAGTTAGTAACTGTAATCTCAATAATTCCCGCAAGCGGTTTTTCTGAACGGAATCTAAAGGTATCACCTTTGGTTAATCGCAGTTGGGCATTGGGAATATCAGCGATAAAGCTGTTGTCAACGCTGCGATTTACTACTTGCAACTTTTGACCTTTGTCAGTTTGTAAAATCACCTCTACACCTTTATCAGTAGGATTTGCCTTGACTGCCGTAACTTGCACAACTTTTGTTAAAGGCGCTATTTCTGATGCTGGCGACTGCACTAGGATGATTGCGCGATCGCTTACTTGCAGTCGTCTTATTGGTTGGAGTACTTCTTTGGCATATGCCGGAATTGCCAAGCCTATCCATCCTATGATCGCTAGTAGTTGCCACAGTTGCTTCCTCTTCACGCTTTCACCTCACACGCGGTTGCACAATTCCCACAAAAAATTATCAGGAAGAATTCTTATTACCTGAGAATAGAGGATTTGACAAATTGAGGTGGCTCTTAGCGGAACCGCGATGACTCTCAGCGGAACAATTCAAATCTCCCGTTTTTGTGTTTGCTTGAAAAACTCACTCGGATTTATGCCAAACCGTTTGCGAAACGCTGCTGCAAAATGGCTGCGATTCGCATAGCCCACCGCGTAGGCAACTTCTGCTACAGTCATTTGCCCTTCTTCGATAAATTTCCTGGCTTGTTCCATCCGATGACTATGCAAATAGCCGAACACCGTTGTATCAAACTCTCGTCGAAAGCCCTCTTTGAGTTTGCGAGTATTGAGTCCCGCTTGTTGAGAAAGTTCTAACAGAGATGGCGGATGTTCTAAGTTGTGGATGAGGATTTCCTTGGCGTAGTGCAGGCGATCGCGCTCTTGTGATTTTGATGATGACTTTTGGCTTGGCTGTGGTTCCTTCTGGATGTACTGATCCAAACGTAGCGCCATCAGTTCCAGCACCTTACCTTCAAGATACAACTGCCGTGTTAGCCCTTGATAGGGACAATTCAGAATTTGGTAAATGATTGTACACATTGCAGGTGTGTTAACACCCATTTGGAAACAATCTATATTATCTGAATGTTCAAGAAACTGCCTCAGCTTCGGATCGACCAGCTCTAAACAATGGGCGATCGCTTTCAAAAATGCCTCAATCTTAATATGAATATCAAATTTCAGAATTCTTTGTCCTGCTTGCCAGTCAACTAACCCACTGATTCCGGGTTCAAATCCAAGACACAAAAAGTTTTCTCCAGCGAGTGTCTGCTCAGTGTTATTATCCCCCGCAACCATAAAACTGAACTCCAAATCAAATCCAGGTTTTCCAGGAGCAGTTTCAACGATCAAGTTTTCTTGCAGGCTGTATTGATCAATCACCAGATAAATTCCAGAGCGAAGCAAGATTATCTGTCGCTTTCCCTGGCTATGCTTGTGCGGATCATGAACAGGGCTATCTAATTTTCCAAAATTAGGTAAGCTATCCAAGTACAAATGATTCGGAGAGGATTGTACTAAAGATTCTGGCTCGGAAAGGAACAATGTCATACTGATATGAACAAAGCAGAAATAACTCTTATTAAAAAATTTTTGCAGAATCTGCTTGAAGATTAATAATTATTTTTGGCATTATACAGCAGGCTTGATCCAGGAATATGGATTTAGGAAAGCGATAGTTGAGGTTGAGGGTGTTGTTAGTACAGTTTTGCGTAAAAGCGTAGCGTTTTTAACGCAGGGGGATGCATTAACAATGCGGCTGACGCATTAACATTGTATCGGGATGCATTAACAATGCAGCTGACGCATTGGCATTGTATCGGGATGCATTAACAATGCAGCTGACGCATTGGCATTGTATCGGGATGCATTAACAATGCAGCTGACGCATTAGCATTGTATCGGGATGCATTAGCATTGCAAGGTATTGCCAAATTTAATTCGCTACGAATATAATGAAATGCTGTACTTAGCGTAGGCGTAGCCCGTCGTAGACATCGCTTTGAGTCTCGGAAAGCAAACCAAACGATAAATGCTGATTTTTTCCTTGGTTCTTAACCTTGGTTACAATCAAGAGTAATTTAGATGCGTTTCCCCTGCCCTCCGGGAACGCTAAAAGCGAACGGTATAACAGACCCGACGACAGAGAATACTGGTCAATCTCTTATTGTTCTAACATTTGGAAAAATCGGGTAAAGTAATCTGGAAAGGTTTTCGCTGTACAGCCAGGATCTTTAATTACAATTCCTGGAACCTTCAAGCCAGTGACAGCAAAAGCCATCGCCATTCGATGATCGTGATAGGTTTCAATCGCCGCTGGGGTAATCGCGCCAGGCTCAATTTTCAGTCTATCTGCAAATTCTTCAACCTCAACTCCTAGCCGACGCAACTCTGTGACAACAGCTCGAATTCGATCGGTTTCCTTATATCGAATATGTTCCACATTGCGGATGGTAACAGGTGAACTGGCAAAGGGGGCGATCGCTCCTAATGTTTGCACTAAATCTGATATATCATTCATATCAATGTCGATGCCTTGCAATTGCTTCGGCCCCGTCACTTCCGTGTAATCATCCGAATCTTTAATTTGGCAACCCATCTGTTCTAAAACATTCAGCCACAGAATATCACCCTGACACGATTGTTTGGTCAAATGTTTGACGCGCACCCGTCCACCCGTGACGGCGGCGGCGGCAAAAAAGTAAGAGGCATTTGATGCATCAGGTTCTACTGTGTAATGTCGAGCTTGGTAACGTTGACCTGCTTTGATCTGAAATTGATTATCGCTGATTTGAATCACCTCCACGCCAAAATCTGCCATCAAACGACAGGTCATTTTGACGTAAGACTGAGAAACTAATGTCCCCTCAACCTCAATGCTCGTATCTTGTTGAGCATAAGGCGCAATCATCAGCAATGCCGAAAGTTGCTGACTTGTTTGGTTAGCTTTCAAGCGAAAATTTCCGCCAGCGAATCCCTGGCTATACACGGTGTAGGGCATAAACCCGGAGTTTCCCTCAAAGTTAACGGTTGCTCCACCCGTTTGCAGCACCGTCAACATGTCACCCATCGGTCGTTCTCGCATCCTGGGAACGCCATCTAGGCGATATTCGCCGTTACCCAATGCCACCAACGCCGAGATAAACCGTGCTGCTGTGCCTGCCAAACCCACAAATAAATCTGCTTGTTTCGCTGGAATGTCGCCTCCTCTTCCCGCGACTTGGATCTGTGCCTGATCAGGATTCAAAGTAATGGGAATGCCCAATTGCTCTATGCATTTGGCAAAATACTCGCTGTCTTCACTAAATAAGGCATTTTCTAAAATGGAATCACCTTGTGCCAAAGCAGCAACAAGCAGTGCGCGATTAGTAAGACTTTTAGAACCGGGAATTTCTACCGTGGCATCCACTGGCCGATTTAGAGCAGGAATTGCAATGGTATCCACGTTAAACCTCTACGTAGGCGGTTAGGTACAACTTTATATATTGCCATATTGTGACCAAAAGGGGGAGGGGAGTAAGAATTTTCGATTTTAGATTTTGGATTTTAGATTGAAATTTAATCGAAAATCATCTGAATTTCCCAATCCTCGAAATGGGAATTGGAATGAATACAGGCGAGGTTGTGCTGGAAAATGTTATTTCTTAAAAACGCGCTCAATATACAGTTATTAGCAGTCATGTTAATTTAGCTGCCCGAATTGAGTCTTATACCGTGGGAGGACAGAAGAATGCGACTCCCTCACCGCTACGTGTCTACGCATTTCTCAATGCACTCCGTCAGCCTGGGTGAGATTAAGGCATCAATATTGAAATGGTAACGAAGGGAGGTGTATGTAAATACGGTTAACTGAAAAAGTAGGTAGTCTAGATTTTTTTAAAACAGTAGCAATTGTTGCTGATAGAACCAGGCGATCGCGGTAAGATTTTGAACTTAAGCCTGATCCAACTCCAATAACTCCTAACTCTGACCAAATAATTAATAATTCGTAATTTATGGGATAGAGCAACTAACTTGAGTTATGGAGGTAAAAATATGATTTCTTCTCAAACTGAGATTAAATTACATCCAAAAGACAGATGACGAACCTAAACAACTTTCAAAGACTAGTAGAACTTGCAAATGATCATGGAATTATTTGCCAGCCCACACCAGAAGAATGTTTGATTGGATCTCTGCCTGGAGACGATGATTTCTTATTAGCTTTTACTTGGTCTGGTACAGTTGAAGGAGAGCCGCCAGAGCATGAATTAATAGCAATTAGTGTACAGGATATAGTCAAAGAAGTTACAGTTGCTGCTTGGCAGATTCCTATTTATTTATTCGGAAACGTTTTAAGGCAGGCTCAGATGCTTGTCGCTGCCCATAAAGATTTTGTTAGTTAGCAGACAAGCTTTAGCTAAAAATTACTATCCTTGTCCACTGTGGCAGGGATTTTTATTTGAACTACTGCGCCCAAAGCAAGAGTTACTGACACTCGATGTCAGCTTTAAATATTTATAAAATATTCTCTAAGGTTATTGGTGAAAACGTTGTAGTCTAATGTTTCTATACTGCAACGTTTCTTATTGAGCAATGTTTGCGGCGGGCTACGCCTACGCACTTTGCCGTATTAGGTGAGAATAGACTTGCGCTTGTAGTCAGGACTTTAATTCTCGATTTAGGAACTTCAGTCCCCACTCCAAACTGAGCGATGCCTGCGGCGGGCTAGGCCTACGCACTTCGCCGTATTAGGTGAGAATAGACTTGTGCTTGTAATCAGGACTTTAATCCTCGATTTAGGAATTTCAGTCCCTACTCCAAACTGGACATCATATAACTAATCCTACTGCGGCGTACCACTGCTGAATGAAGTTATATTCCAACAGTTTTCACAGTTATTGTCTACCATTTTTACCTACGTGAGCAGTGGATTTTTAGATAAATGAAACAGTTAGCAAAAACGTTACATAAAAAATTTTCGCATCTAATTCAGCAGGTAATAGGAATTACCTTTTCCCGTAATCCAAATCCAAACGAAACTAATGTTGCTGAAGGTGAAGAAATTCTAGAAGACCAGACTGCTAAATTAGAAAAGCAAATTACTTTTCAGATATCTTCTAAGGAAGATGAGCAAAAATTACTATTAAATAAGCAGTATCCAGTTAAACCCAGACAATTCAAAAAAGCTTCCTTATTTCCTGATCAGACTAGTATTGCTGCCTTGTCGTCAGTTTTGCATGGAGTTGCTGAAGTCTTATCTCAAAAAATGAATCTACCATGGAAAACTGAAGTAAGTAGTACTTTCAGCTATGAAAAAGAAGTTGAAAGTGGAAAAGGAAAAATCTTTTACTATGTAACAGATAATCCCGAAACCTCACAACCAGAAACTCTGGCCGAAGAGGCTGCTCTAGTTGTTATAGATCAATTTGACCCAAGGGCGTGTGCAATTCACCTAATTTACTGTGCTTTAGTAGCCAGCTTAGATAAACCTTGGTCAGGCAATTTTATTATAGATGACAAGCAACTATTTGAATACACAGGGCTTGTTAAACGCAGGGACTTATGCAAGCATGAAAAATTGAGTATTTTGTACGACTTGTTACGGCAACCTGCTCAGGTACTAGCTTGTATTGCATGGCCTAAACAGGGGAAAGTAGGAGCTTTTACTGTTGCTGATTTAAAGATTTGGGACGTTAGCATAATACGAGATTTTGAAACAGATAAAGCTGGCAATAGCAAGCTAGTGGGTTTAAAGGTGATAGGTCAAGCTGGAGTATGGACAAAATACTTCCTCAATAAATCTAAATATCACTACCAGACTGGAATTATTACCAAGAAAACCGTACAGAAACTATTTAGCATTGGTAAACAAAATGCTGGCGCGGCTAGAATATTAGTTTGGCTAACTTTCCAAATCCAGCCGGAATTCCAAGATTGTGTAATCGGCAAGACTTTGATGGAGATTGCTTACAGTGCAGATAAAGTGTCAACAGCAGAGCAAGACAGACAGCTCAGACGGCAAATGGCTGATGACTTTGAAACTGATTTGAAAGTTGTCAAAGAAGCAGGATGGCAAGCAGAACTGGAAACAGGCCCAGCTTGGTTAACAAGCAGCACAAGCACTAAAAGACCTATAGGTTACTGGAGTGAAATACTGAATTCTAAATGGCGTTTTCATCTACCAGTAGAAGTACAGTCACGCTTGACTATGGACTCAAATCAGCTAAGTGTAAACAATATCCAGCCTCTATCAGGTAATGTGATCAGAGAAGCTAGAAAAGCAAAAGGCTGGTCTAGGGCATTTTTCGCTACAACGATGGGGAAAAGCGTTTCCTGGGTTGATGCAGTAGAGACGGGTACACGTAAGGTTTCTCAGAAGGACTTGCCCAAGTTGCTCAACACACTGGAATTACACCTTAACAGGTATTGATTTCAAGTGACATCTCCTACACTTCTGCTTCGCAGTAAGTGTAGGCTTCCAAGCGGATTATAGAGATTGAAAAGAAAAAAACAATAAATGAAAGTTAAATAAATACCCAAGGGTAGGCTGGAAATTTATTTACTGGTAAGTAGCTTAGATCCCACCTTCCGCACCCTAACTGTCACACATCAATAAAAAGTCTCTTTAGTAGTACATAGGAACTAAAGTAGAGTGAATAGAAAGAAGGAT
>NZ_JBALDI010000083.1:0-1227 GCF_036917395.1 Nostoc sp. | reverse complement strand
ATTTTTTTGCCTCTAGATGTGTGTTTTTATTCTTACTTGCCTTTTTTCTCTAAGTAATTTCCGGTTGTGACACTTGGGGTGCGGAAGGTGGGTTAAAAGTACAGAATTCCGAGGAGCCGTGTTCCGTAAACGCAGATAGCCGTAGAGAACTTCCTTCTCACCAGAACTTAGCTCATTGATATCATGTATGGCACCAGAGGTAGTTCGTACAGGAAATAGGAGCTGTCCATCAGCCTGAGGTTGCGCTCCTAAAAACTCTTTACCAGGGAAAAAAGTTGTAAACAGTTCTTTTAATGTATTAGTTAGCGTGTCACTTTCGCCACCCGTTGTGCTAATCTCTTTCGCAAGAAGTTGACGAATATAGCCTGAAGCCATTTCTGCCTTCAAGTTTAAATATTTGTTTGTGTAGTTGTAGAGTGTATGTTGCCGCAATTGCTGTTCATTTGACTCAAGACTAAGGTTAATTGCGTTAATTTTTTCACGGGCGTAATTTCGACTAGCTCCATGATAATCAATGATGCCAATGTGCTGGGGCTTATAATTGCCAAATACAAGCTCAAGAATTTGTGATGGTGCTATGTCTATATTACTATTAGGATGTATTGTTATACGACCAACGTGAGAAGTCTGCTTTAAATCCTTAATTAGAGATGGAACTGTCTTTCTGATATGCTGTTCTCTAATAGGCGTGTATATACGTTGTTGCACTGCCAGAGATTCTACATTGGTGAATCCCCCCTGCCAATCTTGAAGTGAGGCCCCCTGCCAAATTTGATTTTGTAGAAGACTACTTGCATTATCTTGTAATAGCTTATTTGTCTCATTTAAAAGGTAGTTATTTTCTTCAGGAGATAGCCAAATCTCTACAACTACCTCTATTGGCTGATTCTTATCTTGAAACAGAGATAAGATATCCTCTTGTCTACTGCTATTAATTTGGAATTCATTGAACCACTGCTGCAACTCATTCTGCTGATAACCTCCATAGGCTGACTTTAACAGTCGGATTGCATCCAAAACGCATGACTTTCCACAGCCGTTTGACCCAGCAATAACAACAACCTCGCTCAAGTCTGTAAGCTTAAGACCAGTAATCGCACGAAAATTTTTGATTTCAAGGCTACAAATACGCATTATTTAACTTTTATTTAACTTTAAGATTAATACTACCCACATTCCATTAGAATATACGCCATCTTCTTGACGTTTGATTGTAGAATAGTAAAA
>NZ_JBALDI010000082.1:0-32433 GCF_036917395.1 Nostoc sp. | reverse complement strand
TAGGGGTAGCCCTACGCAAAAATAGCTCGATGCCAGGTTTAATAATCTAACAAAAGCCTCCCGATGATCATTCGGGCAGGCTTTTGTTATTGCTGGAAAGTACTTTTAAAACAACAGAAAAAGTTATTTTAAAAGAAGATTGATTAACATTATTCTGGTTGCCACGACCAATCGAAAGCTATAGGCTGGGAATTTGTCTGGAGCTTGGCAAGCATTGGAAGAAGCTGTAAAAATAGATGGTAGTCCTAAAGCAGTAGCAAAGTTATTCAGCTGGTTAACACGGGAAGATGCGATCGCAACATTAATGATCGACAATACTGTTCATCTAGATTTAATCTAGCTGTAGATTGCTTGATGTGATCGCCTCATGGTAGTTTTCCTCAATATCACACTTTAGGATATAATTCAAATTTTGTTCAATCCCAATATTTTGCCGAGTCATTCTGGTAAAGTTCGATATTACATATTCTCAAGAATAACGAAATCTACTACAACTTAAATCCCAAATGTGAGCCATAGTTAGATAAAAGAGGAATATATTGGGCTGATGGTGAGTACAAACATAGCGTGCTAAATTAAATAGCAATGTTGTGAGTTTTGAATTTATCTGATGGTCACCATACTCTGCTAGATATTGCAGAAAGGTCGGGAATGTCATTTGATGTTACTAAATATGCTGTTGATACATTATTGCTAGATGACTTAGTGACTTGCTTCACTAAATCATCTTAATTCTTTAAAATCCGACAACAGCAGGTGAGAATACTTATTTTATGTTTACTTACTTTAATATTACTTTTACATTATATTTATAATTACTGCTCTAAAAGTAGCTAAACTTCATTCTTGAGAATATACCCTACCTCTTCACTATTGCTTAGAAAAACATAATATCCTGCTTCATGATTACTTAAAAAAAATGTCATTAATTATACCATTGTAGTAGCAGCTTAAAAGATTGATATTAGAGAAGTAGTTTAAAAATATAGCTTGTCTGTCTACTATTATGAATAAAAAATGGGCTGCTAAACGACTTACAATCAATCTCACATCAAGCGAGGCACAGAAGCTTGAACAATACTGTTCAATGACGGGCAGACCAGCAACCGATGTGATTCGGGAGTTAATCCGTTCTCTTTCTACTCAAGAGGAAAAAGTCCCCCAAACTTAGGAAATCATACTAAACAAAAAATGAAACCATGACAAGCACATCTAAATTTGTAAGTGAAATATAGTGTTTCATAGTTATCAGTTATTTTCTTACAAACACGCGCTATAGGTAGCAACTGAACATAACCCAAATGTGATTCTGCTCATTTAGCCATGTCCAATATGGATGGTTTTGAGCTAATAGTTCACCTACAAGCGAATCCCCAAACCCCTTCTGTTCTCATCTAGGACTAGCCCTTTCAAAGTGTGTTATTTTCCTGTTTTTTCTGGTTTAGAATCTTATAAGTTGAGACATGAGGTCGATTCTTGAGGTAAGTTCTCTTTGGCTGAGGTTTTTTTGGGCCTGGCGGATGACGAGGAAAAGCTCTGAGCTTGACAAGACCTGCCAGATGTTTGAGGGTTTGCGATAGTTCCGTGAAGGTGATGTTCTGAAAAACACGTTACTGTTCGGGGGGAATCGCAATCATCATCCCCCTGTAAGAGACCATTTATAAAGTAAATCAAAAGTTAGGGTGCGTTAGGCTAAAGCCTAACGCACCATTTTGTATAGCGGTGCGTTAGGCACTTTGATATATTTTTTGTGATAAAGGATATCGAAATATGTGCCTAATACAACGCCAGTTGCTTCTCCTAAGGGAGACGCTGCGCGTAGCTTGCTTCTCCGTAGGGGTACAAGCTGGGGAAGCCGTACAACGCACTGGCTCCCCTACAGTAGTTTTATTTTTACTTTATAAATGACCTCTAAGTAGCCTTGATTTCATCAGCTAAATAATAGCTGAAAATTTTGGCTTCTATCTTCTCGGTTGCATGAATACTTCTTAAAGCTGCCCTAACCGCAGACAGTACGTTATAGGCAACTAAAGCGATACAGAAGGTAAACAAGGCAGCCTTTGGGTAACCTAAGGTATTAATCTGGCAGCAGAGATTTTCTGTGAGGACTTGAAACAAGGTTTCAAAGACCTCATCAGTGATAGGTTAAGATCATGAACAATTTGTCAATAAGCAATAGTGCTAAAAATTATGTTGAAATGCGGATATAAAACACAACTTTAAAGCTGGCTATGCCGTTCGCAGAGCGTCTCCTAGAGAAGGTGGGCTACGCCTACGCGTTATATTTAAAAGCATCATTTACCCTTACCCGATAAAATCAGTACAAAGCTTAATTTTATCCGTCATCAAGTAGTTAATTTATCGCCTAATTACTATTGACAAAATTGATTTTGTCTTAACCTCTCACGAATAGACAGACCCTTCAAAAGTCTTGTTGACCACTAAGGGAATCCCAAAAATAAATTCTTCAGCCAAATGTAGTAAAGTCAGCGTAGCGATCGCCACCCTGGAAGTAACGATAACAGGTTTTTTGTCAGATGGGGAACACACTGTTATTTACATTGCCCATCCCATAATCAGTAATAGTAATGGCTTTGCCAAAACCTACCCTTTAAATTTACATACAGCAGTAGAGCGATTGCCTCTTCGAGAGCTAAGAATCTAATCAAAGAGTGCGTTAGCGTAGTTTACTGTAGGTATCGCTTGTTCTCAATTGCGATGGAAATTTCTCTTACGTTGCTTGTGCCTTGCGACTTCTTTGCGCTTGTGTTTTTCCAAAGGTGTTTCAAAGTGACGATGCTTTCTCATGTCTGGAAAAATACCTGCTTTAGAAACTTCCCTCTTAAATCGACGTAAGGCTGACTCAATTCCTTCATTTTCGCCCACAAATACTTGGGTCATTTTCATCTCCTACTTAATTGGTACTGGGCAATTTTAAGCCATCCAGTAGACCGGAGCGCAAAAAGGGCAGATAATGATTCTGCCCTTAAAACGTTAAAACTGAATTTTTTATCTTAAAGCTTAGTAGCGTCCTCGAGAGTATCCTCCACCGCCGCCGCTGCCGCGACGGTCACCACCAAAGGAACCACCTCTATCTTCCTTGGGTTTAGCCTTATTCACTTTGAGGTCGCGTCCCATCCACTCAGCACCATCAAGAGCTTCAATGGCAGCTGTTTCTTCAGCTTCTGTACCCATCTCTACGAAAGCAAAGCCGCGAGGGCGTCCAGTTTCACGGTCAGTAGGTAACTGAACCCGTTTTACAGAACCATGTTCGGCAAAAACAGAAGTGAGGTCTTCTTGTGTGACCTCGTAGGATAGATTACCTACATAAATTGACATGCATTATCTCCAAAATCATAGGTGTGTAGAGATTTAGATTTCGGAGACAAGCTTGTTAAGACCAAAAGGGAAAAGCCTGTCAATACTAAAAACAAACACTGTAACCGAATTTTATTCTCACCTAATTACCTTAGCACATCATTCAGTTCTTACCCACCGTAAAAAAGGAAGTATTAAGAGTCAGCGATCGCCCGATACCTTCTCAAAGGATGTTTTAAAAGTCCTCTAATTACTAGCAAATATTAATCACCTGATTTTCTTGACTTATACGCTTGTAAATCAGAGCCTTTTAGGAAATGAAACAGCCCTGCTTTTTAAGGGGAGCCAGTCGTTCAGAGGGGTCTCCCCAAGTGGAGCGACTTGGGGTTACGGAAGATCAATAAGTACCTAAAATCACAGCCAAACACTTCTTAAATATCCTCTAAGTCATGGATTCATGGGCAACTCCGACATTGAGTAGCAGAAATTCCCCAAATAATTGCAAAATAAATGCAGTTCGTCATTGTTACTACCTGAAAATGCCGACTACACTTGCTGACGCACGAAATGTGCTTTCTGACCTCATCCCTCGCTACTCAAAGCGTGTAGATTATCTGATGATTCGCCTTGAAGAAGCAGAAGGGACTGATATCTTGTTGCGTGGCGACAAGGTAGAAACCCTCAATGAAGGCATCTCAATTGGTGGACATATTCGCGCTTGTTATAAAGGTGGATGGGGGTTGAGCTGCTTTAACGAGCTGGCAACAATTCAGGATCGGATAGAAGAAGCGATCGCTGCTGCACGGATGGTTGGTGATGAAGAAACTTTACTTGCACCCATTGACCCGGTGCAAGCAGTATGCATTCTACCCCTAAAAGGCACCGATCCCCGAAAAATCCCACTCTCAAAGAAAAAACAATTGTGCGATCGCTATGCCCAATTGCTCAAAGGCGTTGATCACCGGATTACCACTACCTCGGTGCGCTATGGAGACAGTGCCCAAAAAGTGATCATTGCTACTTCGGAAGGCACTTTAATCGAGCAATCTTGGGTGGATATGGAAATGCGCTTTGCCGCCACCGCCAGAAATGGCGAAACCGTACAAACTGGACGGGAAACTACTGGTTCTCGCAAAGCTTACGAAGATTTAACTGATTTGGATGAACAGGTCAAAAGTGCCGCCCAAAGAGCGATCGCAGCTTTATCTCTGCCATCGGCGAAAGGCAATACCTACACCGTCGTTATTGACCCAATTCTTACGGGCTTGTTTGTCCACGAAGCCTTCGGACATCTTTCTGAGGCTGATATGGCTTACGAAAACCCTGATTTGTTAGAAGTCATGACGATTGGACGACGGTTTGGGCCAGAAGAACTCCAAATTTTTGATGGTGCTGCTTCAGAGGGACATCGCGGTAGCTATTTTTACGACGATGAAGGCACGCCTGCTACTACTACTCAACTAATTAAAGATGGAGTTTTAGTTGGACGTTTACATTCTCGTGAAACCGCTGGCAAATTGGAGGAAGCGCCTACGGGTAACGCCCGCTGTCTCAACTATCACTTTACGCCCATTGTGCGGATGACAAATACCTGGATTGAACGGGGTAAAACACCAGTCAAAGACTTATTCACCGATATCAAAGAAGGAGTGTATGCCCGTAATTGGTTGGGTGGGATGACGAATGGTGAAATGTTCACCTTTAGTGCTGGGGAAGCGTGGATGATTAGGAACGGTAAAATTGCTGAACCTGTGCGGGATGTAACGCTTTCGGGAAATGTATTCCAAACTTTAGCGGATATTGAGGCAATTGGTGATGATTTTTACTGGGATGAATCCGGCGGTTGTGGTAAAGGAGGGCAAAACGGCTTGTCAGTGGGTTGTGGTGGCCCTAGTTTGCGAATTCGAGATGTAGTGGTTGGTGGGGAAACCTGAACTACCCACCCTATACCCGGTACTCAGGGT
Source organism: Nostoc sp. (assembly GCF_036917395.1). Lineage (GTDB taxonomy): Bacteria > Cyanobacteriota > Cyanobacteriia > Cyanobacteriales > Nostocaceae > Nostoc. The sequence goes on along the minus strand of NZ_JBALDI010000082.1, from coordinate 27,151 downwards.
GAACTCAGGTTTCTAGTACAGTGCGGCGTCAGTTTGCCTACCTTTAACAAGGGGATTTTGCCCCAAGTCTTGTTAATTGAGATGGTGGCTGGATTTTTGCCGTACTATACTAGTCTCACGGGGAAATGCCTCAATTCAAATCAATTTGCTAGCCAGAAAGCGACGTTACGCACATAGGTTTTGATATCTTCTAAGGCGCGTGGCTCTTTTTTCATGCCATCTCCTGGTGGCTCATCTACAAAAGTGGGACAGCCTTGGTTAATATCCCAGTTGTAATTTACTAAATGATGGAAACTGGAGTTAGCTATTGCTCGTCCTAATCTATTTCCCTGTTCATCTTGATGATGCTCGATCGCTACAACCAAATTGAAGTTACGACTTGTAACTAAACTTTTACCCAAAGCAATTACCCGCGCGTTTGCATTGCCCAAAGTTACGCCAATTCCACCTTCGTGGGGATGTGTTGGGAAAAAATTGATCCTTCCCGTAGGTGAATTGGGATTTTTTAAAAGTTCGTGAATGGGTTCAACAATGGTAATTTTTTGATAATCGCCGTTAGCTCCCGAATGATAGTTAGGCCAGGAAATATAAGTTGTGTATGAGTCATCTCGGCTCCTGCGAGATTCGTCGGGATCAGGATTTTTTGTGTTGAAATAGTGAACATCACCAATGTCAACTAAACCACACATCGAACAGCCCATATCTTGATGATCGCGTGTTGCTAGAATACCGCCGCCGCGTTGCCGAAAAGCATTAATTCCGGCAATGTCTTTTTCGGTTAAACCCTTATCCACTTCTAAGCCAAATAGCCAAAGTTCATCAAAATCCGATTTGTCGAGACTACTTAAAACTGGATCACCACCTACTGCATCTGATTCGTAATCCCGTGCCGTAACTTCAAATAACGAGTTTCCTGCTTCGTCTTGAATCGATGCTAAGTAATCTTGTAACATCGAGAAACGAAAAATGCTCCAGTCATCTTCAGTCGTAGGAATCGTAGTCTGCAAAAGAATACGAATTGGTTTTGCCATAATCTCTGCCAGATGAACACCACAATTGAGTATAGCGATCGCTTTGCACTAATGCTTAAATTTTTAAATTCCTCAACATCCGTCTCAAGGATGAAAGTAACTCATAACTTTAGGTAGTAGCGCTAGTAGTTGAGGATAGCTAATTTAGATAAAAGTGATTGCGATATTGACTCTGGTTTGATTCACCACACCAATCCCCTGTGGCGCGTACTAGGGATTTACAGCCTGTCTGGGTAACCTGGATAGCCTCAATTAAAAAGTTCCTTAGCACAGTGACAGATATGAAAGCAGATCAACTCCTGAAAAACTATAAAGCAGGTGTCAGAGACTTTACTGGTGTCAACTTGAGCGAGGCAAACTTAAGGGAAGCCGATCTCAGTGACATAATTTTAGATAGAGCAATTTTAGATGGAGCTAATCTGAGTCACGCTAATTTAGCCCAAGCTAGTTTGATTGAAGCAGACTTAAATGGAGCAGATTTGAGCAATGCTAACCTCACTGGTAGCAACTTAAGCAAAGCCATCTTAGATGGAGCTATCTTGGATGGAGCAGCAATGGAAGGAGCTAATTTGAGTCAGGCTGATTTGACGGTTGCTAAATTGATTGAAACTAACTTGAGTGACGCGGATTTACAGGAAGCAAGCTTAATAGCGGCGAATCTAGATGGAGCCGATTTGAGTGGTGCAGACTTAGGTGTAGCCGACTTGTCCCAGGCAAATCTCACCCAAGCAGATTTGAACCAGACAAATTTGAGCGGAGCAAATTTGGAGGGAGCGAATATAGAAGGAACTATCCTGGATGAAAATGTGTGACATCTCCCGCCGCTAAATCGCAGTACCGATTATAGCCGCGGGATATCAGGCGAATTAGTTAAATCAGTCAACGTCAACAAGTAAACTATTTTCACTGAAAATTTAGAGCAATTTGTAGTTGAGTCCAATAGAAACCTAACAAAAAACCCCCTTCACTACTAGCCTTGGGGAGTAAGCCTCAAAGCCACTGACGCCACATGTAAGGCTTGTCGGCACCGCCGAAGGCAGTGGCTCCTTCTTGCAGACTACGGTGTACACACAAGTCGAAAAAAGGTGTTGCTGAATCAAAATATGAATCAGGCGATCGCGATCACAAAACGATATAATCCCATCTGTGTGATTTTTATTAGAAGTGATGCTTAAATTAAGTATTATGTCACTGGGATTGGGATTTGCAGCTCATTGGTTTGCAGTTGCGTTTGGTATCAATACTAGAACCATTCCCTATATTGAAGAAATAATGAATACTGCGATCGCCCTGATTATACATCAATGTTTTAAGTATTGATAAAGCTTTATTTAAAAGAAATTTTGGAGTAATTATCAGGGTTTTAGTTCTTGGAGTCCCAATAAAAATTGTCTTACCTGGTTTGATTTTGACTCTTCTTTTTGTGGGGTGAGCATCTTGCCCGCCCTAATTATGCAACTCGGATGCGGATTAGCTTACTATTTACTGATGACAGCTAGTTTCCGGTTTTTGGTGATTACTTTTGGCACTGGCAAGAGAATCGTTGTGTAGCTAAGACAGCACCCTGAAAAATATATTTGGATGCGATCGCTCTCATAACTCGGAACTTTGAGCTTGGAACTCGGAACGCCGAGATCATAACTCGGAACTTTGAGCTTGGAACTCGGAACGCCGAGATCATAACTCGGAACTTTGAGCTTGGAACTCGGAACACCGAAATCATAACTCGGAACTTCAAGCTTGGAACACCGAACACCGAGATCATAACTCAGAACTTCAAGCTTGGAACACCGAACGCCGAGATCAAAACTCGGAACGCCGAGATCAGAACTCGAAACGCCCAGATCAGAACTCGGAATGTTGCATGAGAGTCTATAACTTGTGTGTACACATTATCCGCTTGCAAGAACAAGTAACGTGGATATATTTTCTCCACACAAGGATACTACTTTGAAAAAGTTTGCTACAAGTAGTGTTATTTACGATTGTCATAATTAAAACAACGGACTCTCAACTATCAATGGAGAACTTTACCCTCGTTGTCACACTCTATGTCAACCCTATGACAGGAAATGATACCAATACTGGTTCACGGTTGAGTCCATTTAAAAGCCTCACCCGGGCCTTAAAAGTAACCAAAATCTCCACGATAATTCATCTGGAGTCGGGGACTTACAGTGCTGCTAGTGGTGAGGTGTTTCCATTAGTCATCCCTGGAGGGGCGACAGTGGTAGGTAACGAAGCGAACAAAGGTGCAGAGATTGTAATTTCTGGGAGTGGCGAGTATCAAAGTCCCAGCTTTGGTATCCAAAGTATCACGTTTCTCCTGCTAGATAATGCCAATCTTTTAGGTGTAACTGTCACCAATCCCTCACCCAAAGGTACTGGTATCTGGATTGAATCGGCTGCGCCTATTTTAGCTAACAATACTTTGAGCGACTGTGGGCGGGAAGGTGTGTTTACCACTGGTACTGCCAAACCCACAATTTTAGATAACATATTTGTGCAAAATACTGCTAGTGGGTTAGTGATGGCAGGTCATAGCCAGGGAGAAGTACTGCGGAATGTATTTCAAAAAAACCCTTTAGGCATAGGAATTAGTGACTTTGCCGCTCCGGCGATCGCAAATAACAAATTATCAGAAAATCGCACAGCGATCGCACTTTCTCGCAACGCCCGCCCTGTGCTGCGTCAAAATCTCATTGTTAAAAATACCCAAGGTGGTCTATTAGTCAATGGCAATGCAATTCCTGACTTAGGTAATACTGAAGATCCTGCTGATAATATTTTTTATGATCATAGTGAATTCGATTTATACAATGCCACTACCCAAAAGCTGGTTTCGGTAGGTAATCAGTTGAATCCTGCTCTAGTCAAGGGCTTAGTCGAATTGCTTCCAGCAAATCGAGTAGCAGTTAGCACCAGTTTTTCTGACGCTCCAACTGAATCCCCATCTGAAAAACTCCCCGCGCCTCTTCAACTGGATGAACATTGGGCAAAACCATTTATTCAGGCATTAGTGAGCATGGATTTAACTCATAGTTTCGCTGATGATAGCTACCAGACAGATAAAGCCATGACTCGCGCCCAGTACGCGGCTTTGGTGGCGATCGCCTTTAACCCATTTCCTAAAATCCCAGCACCTGATTTTATGGACGTACCCAAGGATTTTTGGGCTTATAGCGCAATCCAAATCGCGGCTAGCGGTGGCTTTGTTGGCGGATTTAGCGATCGCACTTTCCGCCCTGATCAAAATGTCCAGCGGCTACAGGTGATTGTCTCCCTAGTAAACGGACTGGGACTACCTTCTGCTGATAGCCATGCTTTAGAAGTTTACAGCGATCGTCATACCATTCCCGACTATGCCCGGACAGCCGTTGCCACTGCTACACAACGGGGAATAGTTGTCAACTATCCAGATCCGAAAGTACTTGCACCTTCACGTTCGGCAACACGCGCCGAAGTTGCAGCAATGGTTTATCAGGCATTAGTTGCGATTGGGCGAACACCTGCAATTAAATCTGTCTATATAGGGTTGCATTCCAGAAGTTGACAAGTAGAATAGGAAACACTGCCTATCGGCTTAGTAACTCGTGAAAAAAAATCATGTAGTTAAAAGCACGTTAGGGTAATATGCGATGGGTGACAAATCTTAGACCTATTGCCTAAAGCTAATAGCCCCATGTTAACAACACTTCCCGACACCTCTGCCAACTTGGCGATCGCTTTATTAATTAACTATAGTTTCGATCTCGGTGGGTATAGTGCCAATGAGCTAGTTGAGCGTTGGCAAACGCAATATCCCCTAAATTGGCTACACCTGGCAGTGATTGAGGCACTATATCAAGGTCGTTATAAAGCGGTTTCCGTGCAGCAAATTTTAGTATTTTGGCAGCGCCGGGATCAAGCTACATATCATTTCAACATGGAATTTGAACGGATGATTTGTAGCAAATTTCCCCAAAGGTTAACCTCATCGCCTACTCCAGCCCTACCACCAGCCAAGAAAGAGCCTACTGTAGAGAAAGTTACGAGTCCTCAATTACCACCTGCTAAGATTCGCAACGGCTATCAACACAGCAATACTGCAACTCTACAACTGAAAAGTTACGAACAAAAGGCATCCTTGAGTGAAGAAGAGGGGAAGCAAGAAGATAGAGACAGTAAAACCGTCCTAAAGTCTCCCCTTTCTGGGAAATTTGCCTCTTCGGCAACGCTTCAGCTATCATCTACTGTCAGCCAAAGGCAAACTTCACAAGAAAGTCCACCGCCCTCTCCATCACCATTCCATCATAAACGGGCAAAACTCCTCCCACCTGCTGCTATTCATGCTCCAATCGGGCAATTTACCCCAGAAAAAAGCGATCGCTCTGAGTCTTTCACATCCAAACTCAAAGCGATGTCTGGCGAACAGAATCCGCCAATTATGGGGAATGGGGGGAGTAATTAATGTTTTTAGGTTTTTACTCTGCAACCAACTGCATAAAGCGCTCATCATCGGCAATATCATCAAAATCTAGGTCAATTGCTGCGTCTTCTTTATACCTGGGATTAAGTTCAATTGCTTGTTGTAGAGTTAGCAGAGAGCGTTCAACTTGTCTTTGCAGTGCGTAACAGGCTGCTTTGTTGTAATAGGCACTGGCATAATCTGACTTAATTTCTAAGGCTTTGTTAAAACTAGCGATCGCTTCATCATCGCGTCCCAATCTCACCAAAGTATAACCGTGTTTATCCCAGATTTTGGGAGAATTGGGTTGGAATTCTAGCGCTTTATTAAAGGATACCATTGCCTCTTCGTATTGTTCCAATGCTACTAGGGAAAGACCGCGATTTAACCAAGCAACTGCATCGTCAGGCTTGATTTGTGTAGCTTTGTCAAATGAGGCAAAGGCTTGCTGATGCTGTTGTAAGTTACCAAAAGCAACGCCGCGATCGCACCAAGCTTGATAATAATCTGGTTGGAGTTTAATAGCTTGGTCATAAGATGCGATCGCATCTTGGTAGCGTTTTAATCTTCCGAGAGTTAGACCTCGTTTTAACCAAGCCAGAGGTTCATCAGGTTGGATTTTAACCGCTTGGTTGTAAGCTGCGATCGCATCTTCATAGCGCCTTTCAGAAAACAGCCCATCTCCCTGTTTTACATACTCATCAGCAGTGAATTCTGCTTCTTGTGGCTGTTCCTGTATTTCTTCCTCAACTTCAGAATTCACTACCTCTGGAATGGATGCAGATGTCGTCTCAACTTCAACTTCAGAATTCACTGCTTCTGGGATGGATGCAGATGTCATCTCAACCAGTTCTTGAAGAATTAGATCCTTTCTTTGTTGGGCATCCAATTTGAACTCAGAAAGTTGAGAGACAAACTCAGTTTCTAATCTTTCTATATTCTCCAGAATGAGAATCTTTTGTTGTTGAGCATTCGATTGTAATTCTGAGAATTGCGAAGTAAATTCAGAACCAGATTTTTCTAAATTTTCAATGATTAACTCTTTCCGCTTTTGAGCATCTACTTGTAATTCGGATAGTTGAGCAGTAGACTGTGATTGTAATATTGCTAAACTCTCAATAATTTTATTTCTTTGCTCCTGAGCATCCGCCTGTAATTCAGATAATTGAGATTTAAATTGATTATCTAATTTTCCTAAATTATCAAATATAATCTCTTTTTTTGTTTGAGCATCTACTTGTAATTCGGATAATTGAGAAGCAAATTCTGACTGCAATTTTGTTAAACTTTCAAAAGCTATATCTTTTTGCTTTTGAACATCAGACTGCCATCCCGAAATTTGAGATGTGAACTCAGACCTTGATATTTCTAAATCAGCAACGGCTAGTTGTTGTTGTTGCACCCCTAACTTTAAATTAGACAGTTCCTCTGTGATGACAGATGCTAATTTACCTAGATTTTCCAGTGCTATATCTCTTTGTTGTTGAGCATCAAACTCTAACTTAGATAGCCCAGAAGCAAAATTTGACTCTAAATTTACTATATTTTCTTGAGATTTTTTGAGTTCCGTTTCTAATCTACTTAATACCTGGGCTTTAGCTAAATCTAGTTCAGATGTCAGGGTAGATAAATTTTCTTGTTCGTTTTTAATTTTTTGTTGTAAACTAGCTGTTTCCTGTTCTAATTCATAATTTATTTTTTTAGCTTCTTGAATAATCTTTTCAGCATCTTGCTTAACTGTGGTTAGCTGATTTTGTAATTTTTCCATTCCCTGTAGTTGTTGCATTGCTCTATCAACAATTTCCCGGATTACCACCCGTCGCAGGAGCCAAAATAAAACAATGACTGCGACTGGAAATAGACTTAATATAACTAGCCAGATATCGAGTAAAATAGTTGTACGGCTAAAAGCGCTCTTAAAATCAGATTGCACTTGCTGTTGAATTCGCTTTTCTGCTCGTAGTCCCACTAATTCTTCTCGTTCCTGATTTGATAACACCGGAGTAGGAGTTAGTGGTGGGGAGGGTGATGGTGCAGATTGTCCACTGGCAATTCCAATGGATAACAGTAAGGGTAAAAAGACAATAGTACTTTTTACAATTAAAGCGAAAACAGCTTGATTTTTGCTCTTCATAACAACCATCTCAGTCTGTTGGTCAGTTTTTGAAGCGGCGTGCCTCTCTCCAATCTATAACAGAATTAAGTAGTGAAATGTTGTAGAGGCAGTGGGAAATGCTAAACCATCCTTAACTAATCTGCCCCCTCATCTCTCACTGTACGCGAAATTTCAGTGGTGGAGTACAGTCAATGCCTACTTACTTACCGAACTAGGTTAGACTTTGTTCCTACAGATGGCAGAGTAATAAAGTTCAGTTAAGCAAGATTGTGGGTTGGATTGAACGTAGACAAAGGAGGCGGCTTAAGGCAGGGTAGTGAAACCCAACAAATGCCTGTCTAGGTTGGGTTTCATTCCTCAACCCAACCTACGCAATATATTTTATGTGTCTCTAACCCAAGCGTATTGGATGGCAGAGTCGATTAAGTTAGAAGCCCCACCTGTACGCGAAGTGTCAGGTGTGGGTACTTCGCACTAACATTAGATTATCTAGGGTAAGCAGATTACTTGGCCTAAAATTAACTTAACAAAGGCGGTAGAAAATGAGTCGCATAAATCCTTACACACTGCAATTGCAGATTACCCGAATGTTTGAGCAAGGGCAATCATTTTTTGCCACAACCAAGGTACAGGAATGGTTGAAAGAACGCAAACACAATCCAGAAGATTATGACATTATTTTCCATAAAAAACCTGCGCCTCCTGGTTCAAAAGAAGTGATGGTAGTGGAAATTGAATTACGCCGCAAAGATGGACAACCTGTAGATCCTTGGTTACAGGAACAAGCAAATCTTCATGCCTGATTTTAGCAACTAGCAATTTTTAATTTAAATTCATATTATCTTAACAGAATTTACCAAAATATAGCGTTCCCAATTGGGGAACGCTCTTTGTTATCTTTGTATTGCTCATAAATACCTTTTAAAATTATCAAAATGAAATCTCATCAGCATTGGGTTTTTGCATTTTAAGTTTACTTCGGAATTTTGATATCCATCTCTATGTCAGCCTACCTGAGCATTATTTCAACAGAAATATCACAATTTCCCTATTACGATATAATTTTGCATTTCCTTTTACTAGAAATTGCTGCTTACTTCGGTCATCTAACATTAAACAAACGTAAAATTCAAATATCGAACCGCCAAGCCGCCAAGAGCGCCTTCTCTACGAGAGGCTTCGCGTTGGCGAAGCCTCTCGTAGAGAAGAAAAGAAACAGAGAATTTCATAAATCATTTAGGACTGCTATATAGATAGCAAATTTTACTTCGTCCTCTACACTTTTGTCCTTTCTGTGGTAGCTTGCGGTAATTCGCTACATGTGTGCGTTAATCAAAATCATCCAATCAGGTGAATCAAATGGGTGAGGTACAAAAAATATAAAATATAGTAGTTTAAGGCTATAAATGGTTGCTTGGTACACCAATTTATAGCCTCAAAAATTAGGAAGTGGATGATGACTGTAAACCAAATTATTGGAGATTCACCAAATCGGATTTGTGCCAACTTTGGCAAACGTTTCTTTGCCTGGATGATGGCTCAAAGTAGCGGCACGTATGATAAAATTGTAGGCGATCGCAAACGTTCTCTTTTTGCTAATCTTCAAGGGAAGGTGTTAGAAATTGGGCCCGGAACTGGCCCTAACCTACCCTACTATCCTAAAGATATCCAGTGGATAGGAATTGAGCCAAACCCACATATGCATTCCTATCTCCAAAAACAAGCTGAAAAACTTGGCTTAACCATTGACCTCAGAATTGGTAATACTGAATGGTTAGATGCCAAAGATAACAGCATAGATACTGTTGTTAGTACCTTAATTTTGTGTTCAGTGCCGAATATAGATTATACATTACAGGCAATTTTAAGAGTACTTAAACCAGGTGGATGCTTCTTATTTCTTGAACATGTTGCCGCACCTCAAGGAACTTTATTGCGACAACTACAAAGTACAATTAGTCCGATTTGGAAAGTTATAGGCGATGGTTGTCATCCAAATAGAGAAATTTGGATAGCTTTAGAAAATGCTGGTTTTGCTAGTGTGAATTATGAGCGATTTGATGCACAATTGCCAATTATTAGTCCTCATATTATTGGTGTAGCGACAAAGTGAAAGAACCTTTTGCAGTTGCTGAATAAAACGTCGGTATAAGATGAGAGCGTAGTACTGTCTCTAAACCAGGCTTGTCATATTCTTTGAGATAAGGCGATCGCAGCCTGGACTACAAGCACTTTCATGATGTGATGCCACTTCAGTTAGTTTCCGAACCTTAATGTTGCTTGTCGTCTGATTTAATCCGCAGCGCATCAATCAGCGCAGCTAATGCGGGTGGAATCTGGCGGCGATTTGGGTGGTAAAGGTAGTAACCTGGAGCGGTCTGACACCACTCTGCCAAGACTTGAATTAACCGACCCTCGGCAACAAGCTCAACAATTTGATCCTCGAAGAGGTAACCAATTCCTTGTCCCGCCAATGCCGCCGCTAGAATCAGATCGCTGTCATTAAAGATGAGCGAACCATCGACTCTAACCTGAAACGATCGCCCATCTCGCTCAAACTCCCAAGGGTAGAGACTTCCAGAAGTTATGAATCGGTAATTGATGCAGCAATGTTCAGCAAGATCTTGTGGGGTCTTGGGAATCGGGTGGTGGGCAAAATAGGCGGGCGACCCAACCGTTGCCCAGCGCACCTCTGAGCTGATTCGCACTGCAATCATATCTTTAGCAACTTTCTCACCAAACCGGATGCCAGCATCGTAACGACTTGAAACAATGTCGGTCAGTCCTTCATCGATCGTAATCTCGACGCGGATATCTGGATAGGTTTCGAGAAAACCGGGCAGCATGGGAGACAGGATCGAAGTCGCGGCGTGTTTAAACGTAGTAATACGTACTGTCCCACTAGGCTTGTCCCGCAGTTCACTCAAGGCAGTCAGTTCAGCGCTGATGTCCTCAAAGGCAGGTCGCAACGTTCTCAACAGTCGCTCACCCGCTTCAGTCGTCGAGACTTTTCGGGTTGTTCGCGCTAGCAATCGTAACCCAAGACGGTCTTCGAGCGATCGCATGGCATGGCTCAAGGCAGAGGCAGACATGCCCAACTTCGCGGCGGCGCGTGTAAAGCTCATCTCGTCGGCAACCACGACGAAGGCGGCTAAGTCGTTCAATTCATCCCGCTTCATTACTGCATATTTTTCATCAGTTTATGCTGATTATGCCATCTAGTCAAGGAATTGCATTTGATCTATCGTTGAAGTTCAGCTAGTGTTAAAAATCGCAATACGCACTTATTTGGAATATAATGCGCTACAACAAACTAGGGTCTACAGGACTTTTCGTATCGGAACTATGTTTCGGCACCATGACCTTCGGAGGCAGAGGTTCTACTAGTGTCATCGGTAAGGTGCAGCAGACAGAAGCAGATACCTTGCTCGCGCAGGCATTTGAGGCGGGCATCAACCTGATCGACACCGCCGATATTTACTCAGAGGGTGATTCCGAGCGGATTACCGGACAGGCTTTGAAGAATTTGGGTACAAAGCGCGATGAGGTGATCGTGGCGACCAAAGTATTTGGCAACATGGGTTCAAAGCCGAATCAGCAAGGATCTTCACGCGGTCATATTCTCGATGGCGCAAAGGCAAGCCTTGAACGGCTGCAATTGGAGTACATCGATCTGTATCAGCTCCACGGGTTTGATCCTGCCACTCCGATTGAGGAAACCCTCACAGCCTTGACCGATCTGGTCAGACAGGGACTGGTTCGCTACATCGGGGTTTCAAACTGGGCGGCTTGGCAGATTGCAAAGGCATTCGGCATCTCCAACCTCCACAACCTGGCAAAGTTTGCTTCGCTTCAGGCTTACTACTCGATCGCAGGTCGGGACTTGGAACGTGAGATCGTGCCAATGCTGAGTAGCGAAGACCTCGGTCTGCTGGTCTGGAGTCCTCTAGCTGGAGGACTGTTGAGCGGTAAATATAATCGAGAGCAGCAGGAGCATGAAGGAAGCCGCCGCACTACATTCAAATTTCCGCCTGTGGAGATGGAGCGCGCCTACAACATTATTGATGTTTTGAAGGAGATGGCTCAACACAAACAGGTTTCTGTGGCACAACTTGCTATTGCGTGGCTCTTGCATCAGCCCCGCGTCACGAGCGTCATCCTCGGAACAAAACGGATTGAGCAGTTAACAGACAATTTGGGCGCGATCAATATTCTTCTCTCCGAGGAGGAGTTGCAATCGCTAGATCAAGTGAGCCAACTTCCTACCGAGTACCCTGGTTGGATGCTGGACTTTTGGAGTCAAGCGAGAGTTCAGCAGTTAAAAAATTCACGCACCGTTGTTCCAGTTAAAAGAGAAACTCCATGAACCTTACTGCTTTTCGCACCCTCGGTCGCTCTGGCTTGATTGTCAGCCCGATCGCCCTTGGCACTATGACCTTCGGCACACCTCAATGGGGTGCGCCCGACGAGGTTGCTAAGTCTATCTTTCACGCCTACGTCGATGCGGGCGGCAACTTCATTGATACGGCTGACGTGTATTCTAAGGGACGCAGCGAAGAATTGATCGGCGGCTATGTACGTGATCGCAGTCTGCGCGATCAACTGGTACTAGCAACTAAGTTCAGCTTTCACGGCGGCGAACCTAGCAATCCCAATGCAGGTGGTAACGGACGCAAGAATATCTACCGGGCGATCGAAGGGTCACTGCAACGACTGCAAACCGACTACATCGACCTTTACTGGATGCATGTTTGGGATCTGGTGACACCCGTTGAAGAAGTTCTACAGTCGCTCGGTGATCTCGTCCGCGCGGGTAAGATCCGCTACTTTGGATTTTCAGACTTACCTGCCTGGTACGCCACCAAAGCCGTCACACTAGCGTCAGCACACAACCTTCCCGCACCGATCGCCCTACAGCTTGAGTACTCGCTCGTCGAGCGCAGCATCGAGCGCGAACATTTGCCTGCCGCACGCGATGGTGGACTTGGCGTGTGTCCTTGGAGTCCTTTAGCAGGCGGCTTTCTGGCGGGTAAGTACCAGCGTGCAGATGCGGGAGCCACTGGAGAGGGGCGGCTTGGCGGCAGTAATCCGTTTGGCAACACAAAGTTTACTGAGCGCAACTGGCGCGTACTCGACACCCTCCGGATAGTAGCGGCACAGGTCGATTGCCCACTGGTGCAGGTTGCCCTTGCCTGGGTCTTGGCGCAGTCCGGCGTTACCTCGCCCATTCTGGGTGCCAGCAAGCTAGAGCAACTGCACGACAACCTGTCCTCGCTAGAGATTCGCCTCACCCCCGAACAGTTTCAAATGCTAGACGAGAGCAGTGCGCTCGACCCCGCCTTTCCCTACGGCATCTTCACGAGCGAGGTGAACCGTAGCATCTTTGGCGGCGTGAGCGTTCAGGGTTGGTAAATCTTGCAAAGAGCGATCGCACAGTCTTTGTTCTACAAAAGCCAAAATCATCACGCTACTGCGTGAGTTCTTAGCCCTCTTTGGGCTAGCCCTTTCAAGGTGGGTAAAAATGTTAGTCAAAAAACCTCTTTTTAACTTCTTACCTCTGTTTTCTCTGCGTCTGGAGTAGTTAGATAAGTTACTTTCAAACCACAGAGGCACAGAGGAGGGCAGTTGCGTGGGCGGGTTTCCCGACTTGAGCAAACTGCCCGTAGCGCAGAGAGAAAAAACGAGATTTTTCGAGTCACCTTGAAAGGGCTAGTTCTATGACCCTCAACAACAGCGCATTGTCTACACTAATTTTGAGGATGAGCTAAAAGAGATTGTTGAGACTGATGTACCTAGTACGTCACGGCGTAAATAGAGCAACCATTTAAAATCCCTAAAGAGCTTATTTCATAATACTTTTGACTTCCACCTTGCGGTACTAACTCTGTAACCTTTCCTCCATCCCAACGTTGCCCTGTAAGCCGCCTGTGTGTACCACCAACAAGCGATCGCCTTTACCAAAAAATCCCTGCTTTAGTAAATCCATCACTCCATAAAACATTTTTGCGGTATATACGTAATCAAGAGGTACGCTATGTTCCTCCCTGAACTGTTGGCTGAACAGTAGCAGCTCATCGTTTACCTTTGCATAGCCGCCAAAGTGGTAATCATACACTAATTCCCAAGATGCTGGACTATATGCTGCGGGTAAACCAGAGGCGAGATAATTTGTCAGCAGACTTTCGATTTCTTGTGCCAGAAATGCCCCGTTTTTCAATACTGGAAAAGCGATCGCTTTTTGTCCTTGATCCAACGAAAGCGCAATACCAGCCAGTGTGGTAGCCGTACCGCAAGCTACGCATATATGATCAAATGCGTAGGCGTAGCCAGCCGTAGGCATCGCATTACCAATTATCTCCGTGCAGCCGCGCACACCATTTAAATTACTCCCACCTTCGGGAATGATAAACACCTCACCGAAACGTTGTTGCAGATATTCCTGTAGCGCTGCTGTGTTGCGTTGTCGATACATCTCGCGGTTCAGATACACAAGCTGCATACCCTGCTGTACAGCAAAACTCAGTGTCGGATTCAATGGTAGCCTCTCCTCTCCACGAATTACACCAATAGTGCGAAAACCGAAAAGATTACCAGCAGCCGCAGTTGCATAGATGTGATTGGAATAAGCGCCGCCAAAGGTGAGTAACCTCGTAAAATTTTTCTGCTTGGCCTCTAAAAGGTTGTACTTTAGCTTGAACCACTTGTTGCCGTTAACCCATCGGTGCATCAGATCTAGGCGCAGTACATACAGATCAACACCAGCGTGGCGGACAATTTCGCTGTTGATTTGTTGTAGAGGAGGAGAAATAAAAGTTAACGACATCCCTAAACATTCTAACTTAGTATTTACATTTTCTCACATTCATTATTAAAGATAAAAGTAATGATAAACATTGAGTAATTCCAATGGTAAATCAATCTGAATGACTAATAAATCTTTCTGATGATTAGCTTTAGAAATTAACATTTTACTAATTGAGTATTTCAGGTAAATATAATAAACATAACTCTCGCTTCAAATAATAATCTTTTTGGAGAAAACAAATGGTTGCACTCATCCAGCCCACTCAAGTTACTCCCAACCCAGGACGTTTGACGATTCAAACTGTTGAAATTGCTCCTAAAACGACTGCTATCCGTTGTCTCGACTGGGATAGAGAACGTTTTGATATCGAGTTTGGTTTACGGAATGGGACGACCTATAATTCTTTCTTAATTCAAGGAGAAAAAGTTGCTTTAATTGACACATCTCACCGCAAGTTTGAGCAGCTATATCTTGAGATACTGGTGGGATTAATTGATCCGACTAAAATAGATTACTTGATTATTAGTCACACGGAACCTGACCACAGTGGCTTAGTGAAAAATATTTTGCAATTAGCTCCCTCCATTACTGTTGTCGGTGCTAAGGTAGCTATTCAATTTTTAGAAAATATGGTTCACCAGCCCTTTAAATCAATGCAGGTGAAAAGTGGACAGCTATTAGATTTAGGCAAGGGACACCAATTAGAATTTATCTCTGCACCTAACTTACACTGGCCTGACACAATCTTCACTTATGACCACAAAACTTACACTCTTTACACCTGTGATGTGTTTGGAATGCACTACTGTGATGACCACACCTATGATGAAAATATTACCTCAATAGAGGAGGATTTTAAATATTACTATGATTGTCTCATGGCCCCCAATGCCCGATCCGTTTTGGCAGCTTTAAAGCGGATTGAAAAGTTAGAAATAGGAACAGTTGCCACAGGACATGGCCCTTTATTACAAAACTATATCTCGGAATTGCTTGGACAGTATCAAAACTGGAGTTTAGAACAAGCAAAAACAGAGACTTTAGTAGCTCTATTTTATGTTGAAGATTACGGGTATAGCGAGCAGTTAGTCCGTAGTATAGCTCATGGATGTACGAAAACAGGCGTGGCAGTAGAATTATTTCCTCTCAATAGTTCTGAGCCTCAAGAAGTTCGAGAATTAGTTGCACAAGCCTCTGGTTTAGTAATTGCAATGCCCCCCCAATCTTCGGTGATGGTTCAAGCTTGTTTAAGTATTATTTTAGCTGCTGTTCACAAGAAACAGACAATTGGTTTATTAGAGTCGGCAGGGGGAGAAGATGAACCCCTTTACCCTTTACGTAATAAGTTTCAAGAACTAGGATTAACTGAAGCTTTTCCACCTATCTTAGTTAAGGAAATTCCTACCCAAACAATGGAACAGCTTTGTGATGAAGCGGGGACAGATATGGGTCAATGGCTAAATCGCGATCGCACCATTAAACAGATCAAATCCATCAATACCGAGCTAGAAAAAGCTTTAGGGCGTATTAGCACAGGATTATACATTATTACCGCCAAAAAAGCAGAAATTCAGAGTGCTATGTTGGCCTCTTGGGTGACACAAGCGAGTCTTGAGCCTTTAGGAGTAGCGATCGCAGTATCCAAAGAGCGGGCAATTGAATCTTTGATGCATGTTGGCGATCGCTTTGTTTTAAACGTTTTAGAAGAAGGTAAATATCAAGGATTAATGAAACATTTCCTGAAACGTTTTGCTCCTGGTGCAGACCGCTTTGCTGGAGTGAAAACATATCCAGCGAACAATGAATCGCCCGTTTTAGCTGAAGCCCTAGCTTATATGGAATGTGAAATCACTAGCCGCATGGACTGTGGAGATCATTGGGTAATTTATAGCACAGTTCAAACTGGAAGAGTTGCCAAGCTAAATGCACTTACCGCCGCCCATCACCGCAAAATTGGCAATCATTACTAAATAGGGCATTGGTCATTCTCCTTGTCTTTTTGCCTCCCTTATTTCCCCGACTTTTCCTGACAGACGCGATGAATCGCGTCTCTACCCAAACGTGATGAATCGCGTATCTATCCAAACGTGATGAATCGCGTATCTACCCAGACGCGATGAATCGCGTCTCTACCCACTCTTGTACAGACGCGATTCATCGCGTCTCCCAAAAAACTATGTATAAATCTGTTGAAAATGCCCCGATTACCATGTACGAAATCAATCGGGGGCGCGTTGTACGAACCTTGGAATTTATCCAAGATGTAATTGTAATTTCTTTGTGTATCGGTTTATTTTGCTTCATGGTGCTTCAGGTGAGAGATATGTTTCTCTCCTTACTTCCGCCTCTAGATTTTCATGCTGTTACTGCCGATATTCTCTTTTTACTTATCTTAGTTGAGTTATTCCGACTGCTAATTATTTACCTACAGGAACATCGAGTATCTATTGGGGTAGCTGTTGAAGTTTCCATTGTTTCTGCTTTGCGAGAAGTCATTGTTAAAGGGGTTTTAGAAACAAATTGGAGTCAAGTTTTAGCAACTTGTGCCTTTTTATTAGTGCTGGGAATACTACTGTTCCTGCGAGTTTGGCTACCCCCGACCTTTGAAGGTATCGACCCGGAACATGAAGCATCTAAACGCTATAGAAATCTAGCCAAGTCTGAATTAACACAAACCAATAGTCATTAGGAACAAGCAGGGGGAGTAGGGGAGGCAGACAGAGAAAGAACTATTGATTATTCATCCATCCCCAATGTCCAATCTCCAATCCCCAATTCCCAATGCTCAATACTTCGGCTCCGCTCAGTACAAGTGCCCCATGCCCAATTAAGAGAGGTTATTATGTCTGCTGCCACATTAACGCCCAACCATAGCAGAGATGTACAAGTTGCTGAAATTGGTAAAAATACTCTGATTTTGCGATCGCGGACTTGGGACAGACTAAAATTTGAGGTGGAATATTCCCGCCAACGGGGAACTACAGCGAATTCTTATCTGATTCAAGCTGATAAAAAAGCTTTAATTGACCCTCCCGGCGAATCCTTTACCGAAATTTACCTTGAGCAACTAGCACAACATCTAGATTTTATCTCCCTCGATTACATTATTCTCAGTCATGTCAACCCGAACCGCAGAGCAACCTTGCAAGTATTGCTCTCTCTGGTTCCTCAAGCCACTCTCATTTGTTCTCGTCCCGCCGCCAATGCTCTAAAAACTGCCTTTCCCGAATTTGAATCACCTATTCAAGCGATGCGATCGCAAGATACTCTAGATTTAGGACAAGGACATCATCTATCATTTATCACCGTACCAACTCCCCGTTGGGCGGATGGACTTTGTACC
Organism: Nostoc sp.; assembly: GCF_036917395.1. Taxonomy (GTDB): domain Bacteria; phylum Cyanobacteriota; class Cyanobacteriia; order Cyanobacteriales; family Nostocaceae; genus Nostoc. The sequence continues at coordinate 9,409 of NZ_JBALDI010000082.1, read as the reverse complement.
TATGATTCCGCCACAAAAATTCTCTACACAGACAAACTTTTCGGCGCTCATATTTGCGAAGATACTTTGTTTGATGAAGATTGGAAGGGATTAGATGCGGAACGTCGTTACTATTTTGAATGTCTCCATGCACCCCAAGCCAAACAAGTTGAAGTAGCCTTAGATAAATTGTCAATTTTGGGAGCGAGATGTTATGCCCCTGCACACGGGCCGGTTGTGCGTTACAGCCTTAGTCGTTTTAGCTATGATTATCGTCAATGGTGTCAAGGACAAAAATCTCAGGAGTTGAGTGTTGCTTTGCTCTATGCTTCTGCTTATGGTAATACAGCAACTCTGGCGAATGCGATCGCTCAAGGATTGATTCAAAATGCAATTAATGTAGAATCAATCAACTGTGAACTAGCCGATTCTGCGGAGATTAACCGCATTGTTGAAATTTGCGATGGCTTGATTATCGGCTCACCCACATTAGGCGGCCATGCACCGACTCAAATTCAAACTGCTTTAGGAATCGTCCTCTCGGTGGCGGCTAAAACTAAGTTAGCAGGGGTGTTTGGTTCTTACGGTTGGAGTGGCGAGGCAATAGATTTAATCGAAAGCAAGCTCAAAGATGCTAATTATCAACTAGGGTTTGAAACAATTCGGGTGCGTTTTAGTCCTACTCCTGAAATTCTTCAGCAGTGTCAAGAAGCGGGTGCTTCCTTTGCCCAAAACTTGAAGAAAACTAAAAAACTGCGGACTTCCCGTCAGGTTGTGACAGAAACTCATGTCGATCGTACCGAACAAGCGGTGGGGCGGATCGTTGGTTCTCTGTGTGTTGTGACAACTCGTGATGAAGAAACCCACAAAGGGGTTTTAACTTCTTGGATATCTCAGGCAACTTTTAACCCGCCAGGAATTATGATTGCAATCGCTCAGGAGCAGAATGCAGATTTAATGCATCATCCTGGTGATAAATTTGTGCTGAATATCCTCAAAGAAGGAAGAAATGTACGACGATATTTTTCTCGTCATAGCACTTTAGGAGATAATCCCTTTGCAAATCTTGCCACACAAACTGCTCTTAATGGTTGTTTGATTCTAAATGAGGCATTAGCCTATTTAGAATGTACGGTGCAAAATCAGCTTGAATGTGGCGATAGATGGTTGATTTATGCCGTCATCAATCACGGTGAAATATTGGAAAATGATGGTGTCACTGCTTTAGAGCATCGGAAATCTGGCAGCTATTATTAACCTGGCTTTTCACGGTATGTGGAAATACCTCACTTCTATTTCTCTCTCCTAAAAGGAGGAACCACTGCGGTGGACGGGTTCCCCGGCATAAAGGAGGCAGTGCGTTGCGGGGGTTCCCCCCGTTGTAGCAACTGCCGTCAAGTGGCGTCAGAGACTTTGAATTTTCCCCCTTCCCGCGTCGGGAAGGGGGTTAGGTTTTTTGTGAGCTTTCCTACATAAGGGACTTCCAAGAAATAAATTATCCAAATAAACGAACCACAGAGACACAGAGAACACAGAGGAATAAGAAGGAGAGAGTTTTTTCGCCAGTTTTTTGAGTATTTTTTTATTTGGAAGTCCCTAACATGAAAAGTCAGGTACACACAAGTCTTTTAGAGTTGCAATACGATTGTTTCGACTAACAATGCCATTGTTTCGGCTGACAATGCGATTGTTTCGACTGACAATGCGATTGTTTCGACTGACAATGCGATTGTTTCGACTGACAATAGGATTGTTTTGACTGACAATACGATTGTTTTGGCTAACAATGCGATTGTTTCGGCTGACAATGGCATTGTTTCCGTTAACAATGCTAGACTTTTCGCGGGATCTGGAAAACCTCACTTCCATTCCTCTCTCCTCTTAAGAGGAGAGAGGGTTTTATTTTTCACCTTTTCTTAGTACGGAAGCTTGCTTGGTAGTTAAGTTTTTCAGGAACTTTACTCATTGTCGGCGAATCTTAGTGCCAATCCCCCATGCTGAATATCGTGATCTAATATTGTTGGGTATCCTATAAATTACGATCGCTTGATACCGATGATTGAAGTTGAGCATCTAAGTAAAATATACGGTTCCACCCCAGCGATTAGTGATGTCACTTTTAGCGTCGAGCCAGGGGAGATTTTAGGGCTTCTGGGCCCCAATGGTGCTGGTAAAACTACAACCATGCGGATTCTGGCTGGTTATTTACCGGCAACGAATGGTAATGCCCGCATTGCTGGTTATGATGTCCATGAAAATTCCCTAGCTGTGCGCCAACGAATAGGTTATTTACCGGAAACACCACCGTTATATCCAGAAATGACGGTAGAGGGATTTTTGCATTTTGTAGCACGAATTAAGGGAGTTCCAGCAGGCGATCGCACCAATAAGGTAATAGCCGCTATAAAACGCTGCAACTTAGAAGATAAGCGGCGGGTAATTATTCGCAAACTTTCTAAAGGATATCGCCAAAGGGTAGGAATTGCTCAAGCGATCGTCCACGATCCACCAGCGATCATTCTCGATGAACCCACTGTCGGACTCGATCCTCGACAAATAATTGAGGTGCGGAATTTAATTAAAAGCCTCGCTGGAACTCACACAATTATTCTTTCCACGCACATTCTGCCAGAAGTTAGCATGACTTGTAGCCGCGTCGCCATCATCAATCAAGGCAAAGTTGTGGCAACTAATACTCCAGAAAACCTGATGACTCAGTTGACAGGTGGTTCAGGATATGAATTGGAAATAGAAGGAGAAGCTGCCTTAGCCAAACAAGTATTGCAAAAAGTCGCGGGTGTGAGTTTGATAGAATCAATTGCGACGGGAATACAAGGTTATCAACCACAGGCAAATCGCGCTTACCTGCGGGTGATATCGCAACCGGGAAAAGAACCAGGAAAGGATATTGTCACAACATTAGTGCGTGCAGGATTTGGTTTACATGAGCTGCGGCGTGTTAACGCCACTTTAGAAGATGTGTTCTTGCAACTGACCACAGAAGAAAAAAATTTCGATACTGAGGTAGACTTAGCAGACAACGAAGGAGAGGCAGCGTAAATGGGTATAGTACTGAGTAATATTATTGCCATTTATCGCCGAGAGTTACAGAGTTATTTTGTATCGCCTTTAGCTTATGCGATCGCAGGCATATTTTGGTTACTCGCGGGGTTATTCTTCGTGATGATTTTGTTAGGGCCAGATGGGATATTGGTAGGAGTCGCGGCAATAGATTCACAAGGGCAACAACTAGGAGTGCCAGTACCGCCAATAGATGTCCCCTACGAATTTGTCAAGGTATTTTTGGAGCGTATGGAGTGGCTATTGCTGTTTATCCTGCCAATTTTCTCAATGGGACTCTATGCCGAAGAACGTAAGCGGGGCACTTTAGAACTGTTAGCCACGTCACCAATCACCAATTGGGCGGTAGCTGTAGGTAAGTTATTAGGCGTGCTAACATTTTTCACCACGATAATTGCACCCATGCTACTGTTTGAAGCGATCGCCATCAGCGGATCAAATCCACCAATGGCGCTCTCAATTCCCTTGCTGGGTCATTTTGGATTAATCTTGCTAGCAGGGGCAATTTTATCTTTAGGAATGTTTATTTCCTCCTTAACAGACAGCACAATTCTGTCTGCTGTTCTCACATTTGCAGCAGTTTTATTGTTGTTATTGATTGATTTAATCGCTAAAATTGTCCCTGGTCCGGTGGGTGAAGCCTTAGGTTATCTCTCGTTGCTGAAACATTACAACACCTTAATTCAAGGCATTTTTGATACCAGCGCTTTGATTTTATTCGCCAGTTACATTTTTTTGGGCATCTTTCTCACAGCTCAATCAATTGATGCACTGCGCTTTCAAAGGCAGTAATCATATAAGTTATGAGTTAAAAGTTATGAGTTAGGAGTTAAAACTCATAACTCATAACTTCTCACTTTAGTCTAAATAATATGAAGATAGTTGCAAAAAAGAAACTGTGGAAATATCTATTTTGGTTGGGTCCGTTCCTAATTAGTGTCGGCTTAACAGTTGGGTTAGTCTCTCAACAGTGGGGACTAATTCCATTAGCATTTCTGATTGCGGGAATTGTGATCAGTGGGTTGGGGATAATATGGCAAAGCTACCAAAGTAACTGGTGGAGGCGTCGTTCTACCCAAGCTGGGACTAATGCCTTAGTAGCAACTCTAGCAGTGTTGGCAATTTTGGGATTGATTAACTTTTTGGGAACTCGCTACCACTTGCGGACAGATTTAACAGAAACTCAATTATTTACCCTTGCGCCCCAGTCACGGGAATTGGTGAGGGTTTTACCACAGCCAGTTAAGGTGTGGGTGTTTGATATTAACCAAAATCCCCAAGACCGAGAATTACTAGAAAATTATCAACGGCAAAGCTCAAAATTTAAATATGAGTACATCGACCCCCAAGCTAGACCAGGACTTGCAGAAAAGTTTGGTGTTAAAGATTATGGGGAAGTTTATTTAGAATCTGGCGATAAACGGCAATTAGTGCAAACAGTAAATGAAAATGAACGCCTGTCGGAAGTCAGATTAACTAGTCGCCTGCAACAACTAACAAATTCAACTACAGCCAAAGTTTACTTACTCCAAGGTCATGGCGAACGCCAACTTTCGCCTGGTAAAGGTGCAATATCACAAGCCATTCAGGGATTAGGCGACAAAAATTTCACAACATCACCCCTGAATTTAGGAGAAACTTCCAAAGTTCCTCAAGATGCCGCTGTGGTGATAGTGGCTGGCCCTAAGCGAGGGCTGTTTGAAGGCGAAGTCAAAGCCTTACAAGAGTATCTTAATCGCGGCGGTAACTTACTGCTGATGATTGATCCTAATACCGATCCGAAAGTTGACAGCTTGCTACAAGAGTGGGGTGTTCGTTTGGATAATCGTTTAGCAGTCGATGTCTCTGGCGAAAGCGTCGTGGGACTTGGCCCTGCTACGCCCTTAGTCACAGAATACGGACAACATCCGATTACCAAAGATTTCCGTAACGGCAATTCTTTTTATCCGATTGCCCGACCCCTAGAAATTAGCTCTGTGCCTGGTGTTGAGGCTACTCCACTGCTGCGAACCAAACCCTATCCCAAAAGCTGGGCAGAAAGCGACCTCCAAAGCGAAAAATTGGAGTTTAATGCAGATAAAGACCTGAAAGGGCCTCTAACCTTAGGCGTAGCCCTGACAAGAAAAGTAGTTAAATCTGCTTCCACTCCCCAAGCTGCACCGACACTTTCACCCCTACCATCACCAACCACTCAAAGCAAGGCTTCCCCCACTCCCCCTGCCTCCCCTGTTCCTACTCCTTCCCCCACTCCTTCATCTCAAATAGCCACTGAGTCACGGTTAGTGGTTTTAGGAAATTCCAATTTCGCCACTGATGGCTTGTTTCAACAGCAATTAAATGGAGATGTATTCCTGAACTCAGTTACTTGGCTGAGTCAACAGGAAAAGCAACCCCTTTCCATTCGCCCCAAAGAACCGAAAAACCGTCGGATAACCCTGACAACCACACAAGCCAATCTTTTAATATTGTCATCTCTGTTAGTTTTACCCTTAATTGGGTTTGCGATCGCAGTTATTATTTGGTGGAAACGAAGGTAAGAAAGGAGTTAAGAGTAGAGACGCGATTAATCGCGTCTGTACAAAAGAGACGCGATTAATCGCGTCTGTTAGGAGTTATAAATATTAACTCTTCACCAATGCTCAATGCCCAATGATTAAAAAATGAAATTGCCGCGAACGACTTTAATTTTGATACTGCTAGCGCTGGGTTTAGGTGGTTTTGTTTACCTCTATGAATTTCGCGGGGCGACTGTGCGAGAAGAAATCAATGAGCAAAAGCAGCAAATTTTCTCTTTTGCAGAAGATGATGTGCAGTCTCTAACAGTCAAGACAAAAAAACTCACCTTGAATCTGGAACGTAACTCTGAATCTAGTAACCCCAAGTGGTTAATCAAATCTCCGATATCGGCCCCAGCAAATGATGCTATTGTTTCTTATTTGATGGATTTGTTGGTCAAAGGTAAGAGTGATGCCTACGGCGGTAAACTACGCACTTTATCAACTCCAGTAAAAGAGCTTGGAGAATTTACTCTAGATCAACCTCAAGCCACTATCAATATCACCCTGAAAAACCGACAAAGCCATCAATTGATTTTAGGTAAATCTAACTTTAACGGACGTTTCTTGTATGCTCTAGCTGACTCTGTTGCTAAACCCGATGGTAATATAAATGTGTTGTTAGTATCTACAGATTTTGCAAATGCTGTGAATCGGGAACTATCAGAGTGGAAGCAACCTGTAGATAATAGTCAGAAACTACCTGGACTCAGCACCCCTTTACCAACTCCGACAAATGGTAAATGAGGATAGGGGCTACACAGGCAAAGTCCCTCCGGGTTCGCCAGTCGCCTACGGCGGGAAACCCGCCTACAGCGCTGGTCTCACTGCCTCCGCAGACTAAGGAAAAATTGGGGGTTTGAAACTCACGTTTGCCCTTGGCTTCCCGCAGGGTAGGTGCGTAAAGCTTCGTGAAGGCGCTATTTTGAACCGCCGATTTAACGTTAAGTTGACACTTCAAATCTCACTATTTTTTATAATTTATTTATGACAAATCCGACAGCAACATTGCTGATTTCCTGCCCAGATCAACGGGGACTAGTGGCAAAAATTGCCAATTTCATCTATTCTAATGGTGGTAATATTATTCATGCAGATCAGCATACAGACTTTGCTGCTGGGTTATTCCTTACTCGCATTGAATGGCAGTTAGATGGGTTTAATTTACCGCGAGAATTTATTGCACCTGCTTTTAATGCAATCGCACAACCTTTAGACGCTAAGTGGGAAATACGTTTTTCTGATACAATACCACGCATTGCTATTTGGGTAAGTCGGCAAGACCATTGTCTATTTGACTTAATTTGGCGACAACGTGCTAAAGAATTTGTAGCTGAAATTCCTTTAATTATTAGTAACCATTCTAATTTAAAGGTAGTGGCAGAACAATTTAATATCGACTTTCAGCACGTTTCCATCACTAAAGACAATAAATCAGAACAAGAAGCCCAACAATTAGAATTACTCCGCCAGTACAAAATAGATTTAGTTGTATTGGCAAAATATATGCAGATTGTTAGTGCAGATTTTATTAATAAATTTCCGCAAATTATTAATATTCATCATTCATTTTTACCAGCTTTTATCGGAGCCAACCCTTATCACCGAGCTTTTGAACGTGGGGTAAAAATTATTGGAGCGACGGCGCATTATGCCACTGCTGATTTAGATGCAGGCCCGATTATTGAACAGGATGTAGTGCGAGTCAGTCATCGTGATGAAGTTGATGATCTGGTGAGAAAAGGCAAAGATTTGGAGAGAGTTGTATTAGCAAGAGCGGTGCGATCGCACTTACAAAATCGTATATTAGTATATGGTAATAAAACAGTAGTATTTGAGTAGCTGAAATCTTGCAATTGCATTCCTGAACTGAAGCGATTCATCGCCAGGATAAACACTCCATACCCCCTCACTAAAGCTGTGCAATGTTGTTCAAATTTGATATCTTGGATTACTTCTTCGATTATTTGTCTAATTTCTAGCCCTTAGTCTTTTAAGACTTGTTTCAAGTCAATAAAACCGTTTTTGACTTCCAGCCTCATTTGCTCTACTTCTTTTCTGAGTTTCAGTGTTTGGTGTAAGTTCACTGCTGTCAACGCTACACTGTATAAAAATATTAACAGTGATCACTCAGTTTGCGAAAGCGAAGTTAAATAGTTAACAGTCTAGTAGTAATGAAGATATTATGACTACTGACAATTTCATCGTCCGCCCAATGAACAGATCGGAAATGGATTTGGCGATTGCTTGGGCAGCAAGCGAAGGTTGGAATCCAGGAAGCTATGATGCTGAATCTTTTTATCAAACTGACGAGAGCGGTTTTTTTTTGGGGGAGTTGAATGGTGAGCCGGTGGGGTGCATTTCTGCTGTTGCTTACGATCCACACTTCGGCTTTTTAGGTTTTTACATTGTGAAACCCCAGTTTCGTGGGCAGGGGTTGGGTATGAAAATTTGGAAGACAGCAATGGACTATCTGGGTGCTGATCGTAACATCGGCTTGGATAGTGTAGTGGCTCAACAAGATAACTACAAAAAGTATGGTTTCCAAATCGCTTATAACCATATTCGTTATGAAGGGGTGGGTGGCGGTGTTGTGCCTGCTGGGATCGTGGAACTAAAAACAGTGCCTTTTGAAGAGTTGGTGGCTTACGATCGCCAACTTTTTCCTTCTAAGCGATCACTGTTTCTGCGACATTGGATTGAACAGCCAAAAAGTACTGCCTTAGGGTTTCTCAAAAATGGATATCTTGTTGGTTACGGAGTTATCCGGTCTGCCCATACAGGTTTTAAGGTTGGGCCACTGTTTGCTAATGACGAACAGATTGCTGAAGCATTATTTCAAGCCTTGCTTGCACAAAATCCTCATGCTCCAGTGTTTTTTGATGTGCCGGATACAAATCTACAAGCGATTGACCTAGTTCAACGTTACCAATTGCAGCCAGTCTCTCAAACTGCTCGGATGTACAATAAAGAAATTCCTAGTTTACCTATTTATCGCGTTTTTGCTGTGACAAGTTTGGAACTAGGTTAGAGACGGACAAACAACGTGTTTACACCCCTAATATACAATCCCACTGTCAGCGCCTGAGTTTTTCTGTTAGTCCGCGTGGGTCAAACTTGATGACTTTTAAGAAGTCAGTTCTTAACAAGTGTTACGATCGCAGCTACCAGTTTAGCGGGATCGGCTGGTTTAGCAATATGGAGTTGAAATCCGGCTGTAAAAACCTGTTTTTGTGTCGTTTCTGCGGCGGGCTACGCCTACGCACTTGCAAAATCGTGTATTAGGCTATGGAAATAGGACAGTAGTATTTGAGTGATTTTATATCCGAAGGAATTTAAACAGGCAGTTTTAAGTCAGAAAGCGTCTTCATGAGTAATCCTCAATTCCCTCAATAGCGCTGCTCAATCAAAGGTGTGAACCCTGATCAAAATGAATACCCTTGAGTTTCCAAACATTCAAGCCTCCCGGCTATTACAATTCGGCGATCGCAGTAGAGAAATTTCCGAAAGTGTAGGGAAGGAGTTGTAACTGTGCGTTCCGAATTAAACCTTCAAACGTTAATGATCGGCAATTATCCGATCAACAATTTGCTTCATGCCTGCTGGCTGAAAATTATTATCACGCATACGAGCTAAGATTAAATCTCGAAACCTTTCATAAGGAATACCTCGCCCAAATCTTCCTACAAAGAGCTTTATAACCCACCTTCCGCACCCTAACTGTCACACATCAATAAAAAGTCTCTTTAGTAGTACATAGGAACTAAAGTAGAGTGAATAGAAAGAAGGATTAA
>NZ_JBALDI010000081.1:0-90767 GCF_036917395.1 Nostoc sp. | reverse complement strand
CTTTGTACATCGAAGCTTTGGCGATGACAAAACGCCTGCTGGGGGATGAACACCCAGATGTGGCAACTAGCCTGAACAATTTGGCAGGACTCTACGATTCACAGGGAAGGTACAGCGATGCCGAACCTTTGTACATCGAAGCTTTGGCGATGACAAAACGCCTGCTGGGGGATGAACACCCAGATGTGGCAACTAGCCTGAACAATTTGGCAGGACTCTACAATTCACAGGGAAGGTACAGCGATGCCGAACCTTTGTACATCGAAGCTTTGGCGATGAGAAAACGCCTGCTGGGGGATGAACACCCCTCGGTGGCAACTAGCCTGAACAATTTGGCAGGACTCTACAAATCACAGGGAAGGTACAGCGATGCCGAACCTTTGTACATCGAAGCTTTGGCGATGACAAAACGCCTGCTGGGGGATGAACACCCCTCGGTGGCAACTAGCCTGAACAATTTGGCAGGACTCTACGATTCACAGGGAAGGTACAGCGATGCCGAACCTTTGTACATCGAAGCTTTGGCGATGAGAAAACGCCTGCTGGGGGATGAACACCCCTCGGTGGCAACTAGCCTGAACAATTTGGCATTCCTCTACTATTCACAGGGAAGGTACAGCGATGCCGAACTTTTGTACATCGAAGCTTTGTCGATGAGAAAACGCCTGCTGGGGGATGAACACCCAGATGTGGCAACTAGCCTGAACAATTTGGCAGCACTCTACAATTCACAGGGAAGGTACAGCGATGCCGAACCTTTGTTAATCGAAGCTTTGGCTATGACAAAACGCCTGCTGGGGGATGAACACCCAGATGTGGCAACTAGCCTGAACAATTTGGCATTCCTCTACTATTCACAGGGAAGGTACAGCGATGCCGAACCTTTGTTAATCGAAGCTTTGGCGATGAGAAAACGCCTGCTGGGGGATGAACACCCCTCGGTGGCAACTAGCCTGAACAATTTGGCAGCACTCTACAAATCACAGGGAAGGTACAGCAATGCCGAACCTTTGTTAATCGAAGCTGTGGAGATTGCTGAAAAACGGTTGGGAGCAAATCATCCCAATACAATAACCATTCGTAAAAATCTAGAAGACTTGCGGCGGAATCGTCAGCCTTGATTCAGGAGAATGGTTGCTTTTGTCTCCCGTTGGTTTGAGTAATTTAGGTAATCTGCACCGGCTGCATTACCCGCGTGGGATTCAAATCCCAGTCTAATAGCTTAAGTCCTCTAAAGAGGACTAATACAAATTTAGTTTAATAATGATACAAATACGTTGGTAAGGGCACGGCAATGCCGTGCCCCTACGAAATATCTATATGTATCAAGGTTTTTGTAAATTGGTCTAAGCAATTTTTTGAGATTAATTGCAGTCCACTTGAGTGGACTTAGGCTATTAGCCCAGTACTTTGAGTGCTGGGCGGGATAGGCAGCTAATTGAGATACATTAACGAGTATTTTATCTCCGTTAACGAGTCTTTTAGCTCCGTTAACGAGTCTTTTATCTCCGTTAACGAGTCTTTTATCTCCGTTAACGAGTCTTTTATCTCCGTCAACGAGTCTTTTATCTCCGTCAACGAGTATTTTATCTCCGTCAACGAGTATTTTATCTCCGTCAACGAGTATTTTATCTCCGTTAACGAGTCTTTTATCTCCGTCAACGAGTCTTTTAGCTCCGTTAACGCAATACAGTTCAGTTAAGGCTTAACTCTTTATCAAAGTCATTTTTTAACGTAGACGCGGAGCGGCTTGCCGCAGGCTACCGCCAAGGGCGCATTCGCGTAGCGTCTCCTTGGCGCAGCCTCTCGTAGAGAAGAGTTGAACGCAAAGGAAGAGAAGAAAGAGAAGGAATAAATGCTTAACTGAACTGTATTGGACTATAACCCTGCAAACCACTCATAGCCCTGATCCTCCCAATAGCCTTTAGTAGGTGACAAATTGCTGACAAAGGTAATTTGAGTCACCCACTTGCTTTGCTTGTAGCCCAGTTTAATTGGGGATGCTAGGCGCATGGGCGCACCATTATCAACTGATAAAGGTTGTCCATTCTTTTGATAAGCCATGAGAGTTTGCGGATGGATAGCAGAGGCCAGATCCCAGCTTTCATAATAGCCATCAGCAGATTTGAAATAGACATAGCGGACGTTTGACTTAGGCTGTACCAGCGCTACTAAGTCTCGTAATCGCACGCCTCCCCATTCAACGATCGCAGCCCAGCCTTCAACACAAATATGGCGAATTACCATTGAAGTTAAGGGAAGTTTTTGAATATCTGCCATGCTCAATTGCATCGGATTACTAACCTCACCATCAATCCTCAGCCGAAACTGCGCCGGATCAATTTGCGGGGTGAAGTCAAAGGTATTAATCAGCAATTTGTCTGCTTCTATGGCACTGACAGGAAATTCTGGTACAGGTTTTTGACTTAGCAGGAGTGCTTCAAGACGTTCATTCAGTGGCTCAGATATTTGCCACACATTATCTGAGAACAAATTTGTCCCACAGCCACCTAAAAGAAAGCCTACGCCTGAAAGTCCAGATAGTTGCAGTAACCGCCGACGGGATAGGGTGCGTTTGGGAAGAATCAGACTCATGGAACCTCTACACGAACATAGACTTAATTAGACGGATGCTTCCTACCTTCAGGGCAAGTAAGGAATGAGCAATTGTAAACAGTATGACAGTGGGAACAGTGATAAAGTGAACAGTGCGGAGATTTTGCCAATTACCAAACAGCCCAGAAATCCAATGCAGTTGGGCAGGTTTGTACATCGCCAAACCACTCAAGATTGCCAGCAGCAGCACTGGAATGATTGCAGTATAAACTAACCGATGCCATGCGTAGTTCTTGCGCTTTGGGTTCTGGCTGACTTGCAATGCTTTTAAGTCACCGCGATCGGCAAAGCGAAGCAATGACGGTAAATATTTTTGTACTTCAGGACTTACGCAAAATCATGATAAAACGTAGACGCGGAGCGGCTTGCCGCAGGCTACCGCAAAGGAATAAGAGTTTCAGAGAGTTCTTGCGTAGGAAAGAATGGAGCCAGCCAAAATTGTATCTGCACATCCCAACCGAGAAGAATAGCGATCGCAGCCACAGCGATCGCTACACCAGCTACGCAATCCAATTTCTTTGTGTAATATTTTGTTAGTGAATAACCTGTGCGCTTTGATGCTTCTGATAGTAATCTATGGGCAACAAAGGAACAAAGCGGCTTTTAAGGAAGTATTGGAAATATTTATGCAAATATGACCATCATGTGAGCGCTAACTAGCGATTAACCCTCTTTTGTAACTTTGGGAGAAGCCAATCGCTGAAAGCCTTTCAGAGTTTTAGTTTTCCAGTTTTGGCTACAAACTTTAGTTACTGTTAGATAATATTGGCTCAAAGCTCGACTAAATCAAACTTTCAGAATCTTGCTGAAATTATTGTTTTCCCAGAGTGACAAAAGAGGGTTAAGGTGGGCACTGTTACCCACCCAAACAACTCTAACTTGTTACTGCCTCAGCAGGGGCTGCCTCAGCAGCAGCTACGGGTAAATAAACACTAACTTTTTTACGGGTTTTGCCCTTTCTCTCAAACGTTACAACACCGTCGATTAAGGCAAACAGAGTGTCATCGCTACCAATACCGACGTTATTACCAGGGTGAAATTTGGTGCCGCGCTGACGCACGAGAATGTTTCCTGCACGTACAACTTGACCGCCATAACGCTTGACACCCAGACGTTGGGCATTAGAATCACGACCGTTGCGTGTACTACCTGTTCCTTTCTTATGAGCCATGATTTCCTCTTGTGTATCTACTTCTTTCTATTATTCAGCAGCGGTTTCAACTTCTTCGGCAGGAGTGTCATCTGCAACAGGGGTTTCCTTCTCCGGTTCTCCTTGGGCAGCAAACACTGCACCGTTAAGAGTGATGGAGTCAATCATAAGTCTGGTAATTTCTTGACGATGCCCCCGCTTTTTGCGAGTTTTCTTTTTCGGCTTCATTTTGTATACCAGGACTTTACGACCCCTGAAATGTCGCAGTACAGTCCCTTCTACAGTCGCACCTGTCACTAGTGGCTGTCCAATGCTGACTTCGCCATCGTGCTGCACGAGTAATACGGAGTCTATTGTAACTTTTTCGTCTGGTTCGGTCGTAAGCAGTTCAATATCATAAAACCGCCCTGGCTCTACTCGTATTTGTTTACCGCCAGTTTCAATAATTGCGTAGGTCATGGAATTGTCCTTGAGGTTGCCGTACAGGTAGCTGGTTTTTATCTCCTATAGAGACGCTTTTACCAGCTTTTGTAATATGTCTACCTGATCCGAGCAGGAATTAGACAGACAATCTAATATTATATTTTATTAACAGGTGTCAAGTCAAGCTTTCATTTACCAAAAGCCGTCATCGCTAATCACCCATCCAAAAAATGTAAAATGCTTTTTAGTTAAATACTGCTTCTATCTTAGGGCTGACTTTTACAAAGTAGCAGAAATATTTAGACTAAAACTTATACTTTCTTGTCAGAATCCACACATTTTTATTCTTTGTTTTAAAATTAGACTTACACGCTTAATCTAAAAGTTCTTCACAGAATTTAGGGAATCCACAGGAGTTAAATTACTACATTCAAACCTGATATTTCAAACAGGAGATGGATTGTCATGACACAGCAAAATGCTACCCGACTTTTTCAAGCCGTAAAACAAGATCAAGCATTACAACAAAGACTCAAAGTAACAGCTGACCCAGAAGCCTTCATCAAGATTGCTCAAGAGCAAGGCTATGATTTCACAGTCGAAGAACTAGACAGTGAAATCAGCAAATTGTCTGAAGAAGATTTAGCCGCCATTGTCAATCCAGGATGGGGGATTAGACGCCACATTAATCCTAGATAATTCCTGTTCTAGGAATCCGAAAGTTTAGGAACAACTGAATTGACAAGTTTTGCTCCTCAAGGGGATATCGTTGCATCATCTCCTTTTGGGGCATTCCTGTTAAAATAAGCAACTATGCTTCCCATTTTCCCACCTATTTAACTCATAAGTTAGGATAACTGTATTTTAACAATACCCTGGACAGAATTAAGCGGCGATCGCAAAGGCTAATGATGCTTTTTTAAGAATGGTAGGTTATTCGCAGGAAGATTTACTAGCAGGGCTTCGATGACGCGACATGATAGCACCAGAATATATTGAAGCTAACGACAGTGCGATCGCATGGTGGACTAGGATTAGGGTTAGCGATCCCGCCATTTGGTAGAATTACACGAGTCTAGGAATTGGACAGGGAGCGACATTCATTGTCAATCTGCCAATGAAAGCCGTTTATGTAGAGGCTGTAGGCGACTGGTGAACCCGAAGGGCGTTGCGTTACGCTAAAGAATAACGCACCACCTCGGATTTTAGGTGCCGTACTGTCCGCTCAAGTCGGGAAACCCGCCCAGACGGCTGGCTCCCCTACATATACTTAGATTTTTTTACAAATCAAATTGGATTGCTATAGCTTCAGCCTGCTAGAAAAAATCCTTACTTAGTATTGTAGAAATTGGTAGAATTGGCTACCTCATAGTCCCCTTGAAGGGTTGAATAGTCATGATTGCTCAAAAGAATAGCAATGGCAACATCCCTCGTACTTTGTGATCCTTTCAGTCTCTGTTCCAAATAAATCTGCCAAGAAATTTCCACATCACTTTCGAGAATTGGCTTCTCAATTGCTGTAACAACACCGTCCTGCTTGGGATGAATCGAGGAAGCGCTGTACTTCCACTCATTCCTATCCTTGAGAATGATGTCAGGAGAATCACCAATCTGTAATTGGAGATGTAACTCGTTTAGACGTACCCCCTGATATATGTCAAACATTCTCGATACAAGCCCTCCAGGGGTGCGTGCAGCTACTTCGATCAGAATCGGTTCTTCGCTACCTTCTTGTAGGAAGAAATCAATATTAAGTACACCATTTTTGGGGTAACCGTGTTCTAAACTTTGTAACGTATCACTTGAAAATTGCCAAAGTTTATGAAATTCTGGATCTTCTTCTCTAACAATAATATTGCCGATTTGATGACCATAAATGAACTCATCATTAGGTCGATACTGTTTGCAAGCAGCAAAATAACAAGGTTGACCGTTTTTGAGGACAACACTTGTATTATATAGTTGACCTGTAATGAATTCATTGAATTCAAATTCTTCATCTGAATCTACATTGCTGTCACACCAGGCTTTCAATTCATCAACAGTATGAATTCTTCTGGTTTTTTCACTTCCGGCTCCGGTAACTGGTTTGATAAAGATGTGATTACCCAGTTCTTCTAAAACAAACTTTAAGTATGAAACTGGCTCTTTACGGTATTGGTCTTGAGCAAAAATCAGATACTTTGGCACCTGAATCAGAGAATTTTTGAGGGTAGATTTGAGGTAACTCTTATCGGTAAACTGGCGGATCATTGTTGGGCGATCGCCTACTAGATTTAGAGCTTCACGCAACTGTGCAGCTAACAGCACTGAATACTGATCATTGGTAACAATCCGACAGTTGTCATCCAAAAGTTTATAATCAGTCTTAATCTGTTGATAGGTTTGGAGCAGATTTTGCAAATTATAAGGTTCTACAATCTGCACAAGATCCAAGTGCTGATACTGGGAGGGTATAACCTTACTGAGTCCTTCCCTACTACAGAGCAAAACCAGATTTCTATTATCTGCTCGGATATGGCTAAAATCAGTTTTGCTGGGAAGCATATCATGCAGCACAAAGACAATCTGCTTATTGCTATCCATCTTACTACTGTTCAAGGCAACTGGATTTGCCTCCTCGCGGAGCATTTCTTGTACCAACTGGACAATTTCTTGTGAACATCCCCATGATAGAGTTACTCCCGACCCTCCATGTCCATAGTTATAAAATACGTGTGTGTTTAAAACCCTTTCCACACAAACATTTTCCTCTGTTAATGGTCGTAAACCAGTCCTAACAGGCTCCTTTTCATCTAGTGGGAGTTCTCTTAATTCCTGTAGAAACTCCAAACAGCCATCATACATCTGTCGGATAATTGGAACCTCAAGAGATAGGTCTGTGTCCCATTGGTCTTGCTGTGTTAATCCTCCCAAGACCACCAAATCATCGCCTCTAGGAACTATGTAAACGATGTCTTGCTCATTTGAAGAAGATTCTTCGTGGGAAATACAATGAGCGTCTGTTACAACTTTACCGAGATTCTTAACCCTGACAAGTGCGCCTCTCAAGGGATACATGGAAGTATCCCCTGTAGTTGCTATCGAACCTAGTCCAGCACAGTTAACAATTGCCTTTGCATTAAAACGACGAAGTAGTTCCTGTTCATTTTGAACCAGATTGACAGTAATTTTTTCCTGGATAATCTCACATCCAATATCCTTTACCTGTTGAAGTAACCACTTCATGTAGACATCCGTGTTTGTCGTCGGAGCCATGTGTTTATAAGCATCTTTTATACCTCCTTTAAAATTCAAATCAATCGTTTCTTTGACAATCTGTAAGCCTCTTTCAAATCCATCAACCTTATCTTTCAACTCATTCATTTTACGAAGTTCAGTAGGTCGATTTTCCAAAACATCCTTGAAATAGAAATACGCATCCTTCAAATAAAGTCCTGTTTCTTCTGAGCCAAACTCTGCGTGTATTTTCTTGAATTTATTATAGGTAGTCATACACCAGTTTTTAGAGCGTTCCAGGGATCTGGGAGCACCATGACTACCACAGACTGCTGGTGGCCATTCCCACAATGCACCTGCCACAATAGAAGTTAAATCTGGGGCAAAACGATCTGCAACAATCACAACTCTAAAACCTACCTCTCTCAGACATATCGCGGTTGTTAGACCACTTACTCCTGCCCCAATTACTAAAATTTTTACATCCTCGTCCGGCAATAGGTTACTCATTAAAAATTCTCTCGATTTTTTGCAGTACAAAATAAATGCATTAATTTGACCATTAATGATATTAAATTGGCTGCTTTAGGGTTGGGGTAGGGTTAAGAACTTCTGAGGATTTTGCATTTGTTACAAACATTACTCATAAAATATTTTAAAAGTATCTTTATTCACAAAGAAGTAGATTATATCATATTAGTAAACCATTTAAATCATGCTTAATAGGGTTTTAGAACTACTCCTTAAGGGATAAATATTTTTATTATACTTATTGAGTTTTAAAAGTGACTGTTAGAGATAATAATTACTTTTGTAGATATTGTTATTTTTTATAAATAAAGTAATTACGAATAAAAAAGTTAAAATACTTCAAAAACTTCAGCATCTCGAAAAATAAGGGTTTCAGCCAATGTTTTTCAGGCTGGAGATCGCGAGTAGTCGCGCTCACAGGAAAGTCCATCCAGAACCGAGATAAATGAGCGGCAAATCATCAGCTGATTTCGGCGGATTGCGTTTCCTAGTTCAAAGAAAGGCTGATAAAGCTTCTGGAAAACTTTTGAACTACTGAAATTCCCGATTTTCCCCACTCCTGCACCTCTGTCAAGACTAGAATTAGAATTGACGTGACGTTCTCTATAGCCAAAGTGTCAGAATCTCTGCCGTTGCGCGATCGCTATCTTGCCTTAATCGATGAAATTGTCGAAACCACCCTCAAGGGCAAAATTAGCTCTGTTGATATGGTGTATCAAATGCTGCTTAAAGGAATCACTTCCGGTACAGGAGAAGTCTTTGAGCTAGCTTTGAGCGATCGCCTGAATGCTCTTCAAAGCCAAGTAGATAGTGAAAAAGACGAACTCAAGAAAGGCAAGGCGACTCGGAGTTTGAGAGCCATTAAAACCATTCAAAGTCAATGGCAGCGCTGGCAAGAGCAAAACAAAGCCACAGAAGCGATCGCCTCCGCAGTTACAGAAATTACCACATCTGCGGCAGACGAGCGGCTGGCGGCATTTATCCGGGTTACTGACCCCAATCAGAAGTATCCGCTAAATTTGCAACAGTTACAGCAATTGTCAAAAGCATTACAGCAATTTGCCCAGGCAGATTCTGATTTAGAACAATTTTCTGAAGGTATTACCCGTGGTTTAGCTTCTTGGCAGCAATTGCAAGACAACTTGCTCAGTTGGATGTATGAACAAAAAGAATCTTTAGGATTTGGCGGTGTACCGGGAGAACGTGGCCCTTGGGCAAGTTGGGCTAAACAACTCAATAGTGAATTACCCCAAGCACTGCTTCGCACCTTGGCTATGGAAGAATCGGCAATTGAGTTTGCCCAGCGACAACGGGGAATCACCCTCAGAGATTGGGTGGAAATGGCATTGATTTTACAGTACTTGCAACGGGGACTAATTAACTGGTTTGACCAACAAGCTTACGATGTTAAAGCCGGGCCAAAGTTGTCAATTTCCACTTTTTTGACCTTTGCAGTGATTTGGAGTCAGTTAGCAAGTGGTTTTGGCAGCATTGGGACAGTGTACGGCGATGCCTGTTCTCAAATTATGCTCCAGATTTTGCGAACCTTTGCCCAACGTCCGTATTTTCCCTTTTACGGCGGGATTTTTGCCTCTTTTACTGGCACTTATTTGCGAGATGCCCTAGATTATTTGGATGAACCCCTGCGACGAGGTGAGGGAACCCAGGAAAAGGCGCGAATTTTGACACTTTTAGGCTATTCTCAGCGTGCTTTGGGACAATATCAGCGATCGCTTGATTTTCATCAGCAGGCACTGGAGATCGCCAGGAATGCAGGCGATCGCCCCTGTGAAATTGCCAATCTCAACCACCTCAGCCGTACCTACGTGCAACAGCAAAATTATCCTGAGGCAATCAACTACAGTCAACGAGCATTAATACTGAGTCGGCAAGCAGGCGATCGCACAGGAGAAGCCAACGCGCTGGTAAATTTAGGTTACAGCGAAGTCATGCAGGCTCAGGAATTGGAAAACTTAGAACCCGAAACCTATGAAGCCGCAATTAACTATTTGGAACAAGGTTTAAAATTATCAGAAAAATTAGGCGATATTCAAAGTAAAGCCTTATGTGTCAGCAGCTTAGGAATTGCCTATTTAGTAATTGGACAACACCAAACGGCAATTAAATATCTAGAAGATGGCTTTAAAACAGCGCAATTTTCCGGCGATTTGTATCTGCAAGGGCGGAACTTAGCTTATTTGGCAGAAGCTTATTATCATCTACAAAATTCGGAAAAAACCGTTTACACAGGCTGCTTGGGAATGTATCTTTTAGAGCAAATTGCTTCTAGTGAGTGGCATCAACCGGCAGGGTTACTGACAATTTTGCAAGGACAAATAGGGGCAGAAGCTTTCCAAAAGTTCTTACAGCAGCATCGCCCTAAAATCATTGCGATTATTGGTGTAGATGGGTATGATCACATTCCGCAATTGTTAGAAGAATATAAACAAGATATGTAAACTAGTAAGTTTATTCAGGTTTAAGAAATGAGACATTAACTCGTTCCCAGTCTCAGACTGGGAATGCCCTTCATTGAGGCTCTGCCTCCCTTACTTGCGACTTATGCCGCAATGAGCAGCATTTCCATTCGCTACAAATTAATGAAATGCTGTAGTTAGTAATTTTGAGACTTCTCAAGCGATGCTAACTGCTCTAATAACTGACGTACTGACAACATAGAGATTGATAAACTTGAAAACTCTTGCGTATTGTATGTTACATGTGCCTTTACAGTTATAATAAATTACTTTTAAACCGCAGAGGCACAGAGGAGGGCAGTTGCATGGGCGGGTTTCCCGACTTGAGCAAACTGCCCGTAGCGCTGAGAAAAAACAAGAGATTTTACGAGTCATCTTGAAAGGACTAGTCCTAGTAATAACCGAAAAAACCGTGCCTATTTTACCGCCGTAGGCATCGCAAATTTCAGCGATCGCTCCACAGCTTAACGAATCGCAACAGTCTGCATACAACAGAGATAACATTCCCCTCAAGTATATTTTCCAGCAGAACTCCATATTGAGCTTGCTTATTTAAATGAACTGTGATAACTTCATTGTAGTTTAAACAACTGTAAACATATTGACTTACCGTAGTTTATTTGATAGTATCACTACTCTAGTTAAGAAATTTGTTGTTACTAGGTAGTTTAAAATCTGATATCAAGTAATTAGTAACGTATTTACGGTTATCAGCTAAAAGTTATTTGTAGCGTTGTCCACTGGACATTGATTGAACAATACGTATTTGGAGTGGTAAAAACTGCGATCGCCTATTGAGCCATAACCATAAATAATTTGTTGTCTCGCTAGTTTAATGGTGAAGCGATGTCTATACGACAAACCTTGACGCTCCCACCAGCAGTGAGGCAGCACCGTCTACCTAATTCATACGTAGGAGTTGAAAATTATGGTGCAAACTTCTCTCGTCCGCCCCAGCAATCCGTTTCAACCACCGACCTTCGTCTCCATTGAATCGGAGCGTCGCCATCGCCAAGAACGCTTGGCAGCAGCCTTTCGGGTATTTGCACGTTTAGGTTTTGCTCAAGGATTGGCAGGACACATCACTGCCCGTGATCCCGAACTTACGGATCACTTTTGGGTCAATCCCTTTGGGATACATTTCAGTCGCATTCGGGTATCAGACCTGATACTAGTGAATAGTGAAGGTCAGGTAATCCAAGGTGAAGGCAAAGTAAGTCAAGCAGCGTTTGCCATTCACTCTCAAATCCATGAAGCCCGCCCTGATGTCATCGCAGCGGCTCATGCCCATTCCTTCTACGGCAAAACTTGGTCAACTTTGGGTCGGTTGCTTGACCCAATTACCCAAGATTCCTGTGCTTTCTACGAAGATCATGCTCTATTTGATGATTTTACAGGCATTGTATTGGAGACAAGTGAAGGAAAACGCATTGCTCAGGGACTAGGCAAAAGCAAAGCTGCGATTTTACGCAACCACGGAATATTGACCGTGGGACACAGTGTGGATGAAGCCGCTTGGTGGTACATCAGGTTAGAGGATACTGCTAAGGCGCAATTGCTAGCAGAAGCTGTAGGAAAACCCATCCTGATTGACCACGACATTGCCTTAAAAATACAACAACGCGGTGGTACTCACCAAGCAGGCTGGGGTGGATTCCAGTATTTGTGGGATGAAATTACCCACGACCAACCAGACTTATTTGATTAGGTATTAGGTATTGGGCATGGGGCATTGGGCAATTCAATTTTGGATAATGGAATTGATGATTTTAGATTACAGCAGAATTCAAGTATTTGAACCACATCTGTCGTAGGGGCGCAAGACCTTGCGCCCCTACCGCGTGGTCTATTTACCTGAAAATAGCTGTAAATTTCAATTCTTTAATCCAAAATCTAAAATCTAAAATTCTTACTCCCCAACATTTTCAGGAGAATTAATTATGCCAGTTGAATTTATTGGATTGATCCGGACAAAACCAGCTTCAGAATTAAATAGTGGAGGAGGCAGTCTGGGCGATGACATCATTGATCCAGCTTATGTTCGTGAATTTGCCAAAGCCCATGAAGAAGGAGGTTTTGACAAAGTATTGATTGGCTATAGTTCTAGTAGCCCTGATGGCTTGACTATTGCTAGTTTTGCAGCTTCAGCAACCGAGCGATTGGGCTTTTTGATTGCTCATCGTCCGGGTTTTGTAGCTCCAACTCTGGCAGCTCGCAAGGCAGCTACCCTTGACCATTTTACAAACGGTCGGATAGCAATACATATTATTACCGGTGGCAGTGATGCTGACCAGCAGAAAGATGGCGACTGGCTGGATCATGACAGCCGCTACCGCCGCACCGATGAATATTTAGAAATCCTTCGTCGCATCTGGACAAGCGACACTCCCTTTGATTACGAAGGTGAATTTTACCGCCTCAAGGATGCTTTTTCAGCGATCAAGCCGCTGCAAAAGCCCCACATCCCGCTTTACTTTGGTGGTGCATCTGGCCCAGCCGTACAGGTAGGAGCTAAACACAGTAATGTTTACGCCTTGTGGGGTGAGCCAATTGCCGCAGTTAAAGAACGAATAGCAGAGGTACGTGCTGCCTTACCACCTGGTCGTTCCATTCGCTTCAGCGTCTCTCTGCGACCTATTCTTGGTGCTACAGAACAACAGGCTTGGGAGAAAGCACATAGCATTTTAGCGCGAATTCAAGACTTGCGAGGAGGGGCGAAAATAGCTACCCCAGCTAGACCCCAAGCGGTAGGGTCACAACGTCTGCTGGATTTTGCAGCCAAAAATGAGGTTTACGATAAGCGTCTATGGACACCGATCGCAGCAGCTACTGGTGCGGCAGGCAACACTACAGCTTTAGTGGGTACACCAGAACAAGTAGCAGAGGCTTTAGTTGATTACTACGATGCAGGTGTGACTACCTTGTTAATCCGGGGCTTTGATCCCCTAGAAGATGCGATCGCTTATGGGCGTGATGTCATTCCTTTAGTACATGCAGAAGTCGCACGGCGAGAACGGCAAACGGTTGGAGTCGGGAGTTAATAATCATGGTACAAACATCTGCGTCTACTAGAACTGTTGAATTAATCACAGTTGATACGGCACTAGCAGCTGCTAAAGCTGCTTTAAAAGAAAGCCGCAGTCTGGGAGTTGGCGTATCTATTGCTGTTTACAACTCGTTTTTGACTCTGATTGCCTTTGTGCATGGTGATGGGGCAACTCCCCATAGCATCGAAACCAGCAAACGCAAAGCCCAAACCGCTGCTTCAATCCGCCGCCCCACTGGGACATTCTCAGATAACCTAGCAGTGGCATTACCCTTAGCATCTGGAAATTTGTTAACCAATCTTGGGGGTGGTCTGCCTATCCGTTTTGGTGGCGTGCATGTGGGAGCCATTGGCGTCGGTGGTGGCACTGTTGAGCAGGATATCGCGATCGCTAAAGCAGCTATTGGTGCGATCGGTGCTGACCCCATTGATTAACCATAGAGTCGAATAGACAATCTCCAGAAATTAAATATAGCTTATCCAGAACCCTTGTAGAGACGTAGCACTGCTACGTCTCTTTTTTCACCAGATGTCTAATTCGATTTTTTTAAAAAATTATGCATACTCGTTCAACTATTATCCAGTGCATAAACTAACCAACACTCAACAATAAGACGATTATTCAAAACTGGATAATCATTTTTAGGCAAAGGGGTAAGGATATTTTTTACAATCTGGAAAACCTAATTTATAATCATTATCTTTAAAAAGTTAGCCCAAATTTCAAAATATCTTCGGCTATTTTGATAGCAGATTTCTTAATATTCAACACTTCTGCATAGATGATTTTTTAACTTGATGGATATGGGCGATCGCTGACGAATCTTCATGAATAACTATATTGACATCTAGCATCCTTTATACTAAGGTGTATGTAAGACAGCAAAATAACCGCACTCTAAAGCGCAGGTTTTTGGTGTTGTCTCAGCAGCAGAATTCCTAGTTTCCTGCCGAGCTTCGTGTCATCCCTTCGGCTGAATATTCAGCCCAATGTCAAGTCAACTGATTGACTGGACTTTCAACAGGAAGACAAAATGTTTGGGTAGATTTTCAGGGGAAAGGATGACGCGAAACTTGCTAGGAAACTAGGAATTCTACGGCTGAGACTTAAACCAAACGAAAGCGTAAATAGCGAATTTTTTATCGAGGGAGATTCATTTTTGATAAATTCCCTCAACAGAAATTCGTTAACCCTAAATGCGTAATATTCCAATGCTGTTGTAAACAACAAGCAAAATGGAACATCGATAAAATGAATACCAAACAAAAACGTAATAAGAAGCAGCAACTTAGTGATTTTTATGGCTCTAACTGTTGGTGGTGTCGCCAAAATATACCACAAGAGAGGCTGACGATTGAACACCTTTTACCCAAGAGTCATGGCGGCTCTAATTCTTTTGAAAACTTACGGCTTTCTTGTTTTCAGTGTAATAACGCTCGTGGAAACAGTCTCTATCCACCTGTTTGGATTAAGAATGACTGTTTCTAAGTAGCATCTCAATTTTATTAGGATTTTATCTTCTAGGGTGGGCAAGATGCCCACCTTTTCCATTCAATTAACTACCAAAAAGAGGAAAATGTAAAAATGCACAAACTTCTAATATTCCATGATGAAAAACTTCTCCGCCGTTCGCTTACCCACCGTTCTTATGTCCATGAAAACCCTGGAGAAGGCGAACATAATGAACGCTTAGAGTTTCTTGGTGATGCTTTGCTGAATTTCTTGAGTGGTGAGTATCTATATAATTGTCATGCAGAAATGGGAGAAGATGAATTAACGCGGCGGCGTTCGGCGCTGGTAGATGAGAAGCAATTGGCAAAGTTCGCCGAGGAAGTCGGTTTAGACTTTAGGATGCGGTTAGGAAAAGGCGCAATTCGAGACGGAGGCTACCAAAATCCTAATTTGCTCAGTAGCACCTTTGAAGCAGTCCTTGGTGCTTACTATTTGGATAAAAATTCAGATATTGAAGCAGTTCGCGCAATTATAGAACCGCTATTTGATTCTGTAGATCCTAAGCATATAGTTGTGTCTCGTTCTAATGTAGACTCAAAAAATCGCTTTCAAGAATGGGTGCAACGTAACGTTACCCCAACTCCTCCTAAATATTTCACAGAACACATAGGAGGCCCTTCTCACGCGCCAGAATTCATAGCAAAAGTATTGGTAGATGGAATAATTTACGGGGAAGGTAAAGGACGCAATAAGAAAGATGCAGAGAAAGCTGCTGCTGAGGATGCGCTAGCTAAGTTAAAAAAACAAGGTTTATTGTAAAAATGTTTTTTGATTTCACGCAGAGGTGCAGAGAAAAATTTTACGTCTTGGCGCGAAATCAACTCTCTATTTCTAAAGGCAAAATTACCGTAAAGGTAGAACCAACTCCCACTTCAGATACTAGGTTAATTGTACCTTGTAGTAGTTTCACCAAGCGGGAAACGATCGCTAATCCCAATCCTGTGCTATCAGGGAGATAGGGACGATCGCTAAAACTGACGCGAAAGTAGGGTTCAAATATCTGGGCTTGGTTTTCGGGTGCAATGCCAATTCCAGTGTCACAAACTGCGATCGCCCATCTCTGGTTCTCCAACACCTGACACATTATAATAACAGTACCCAACTCTGTATAGCGAATCGCATTACTGATAAGATTTGTAGCAATTTGTTGGAATTGAAAAGAATCTGTGATTAATTCTTTGGGAGCGCGATCGCAATCTACTACGATTTTTAAATTTTTCCCAGCAGCTAAAGGTTCCAACATTTCACACACATTATTGATTAATTCACGCACATCGGTGGATGCTAGGTGAAGCTTTATCTGTCCTGCGTCATACCGCGAAAGTTCTAATACATCATTGATCAGGTGGAGTAATTGTCTACCATTGCGTAGTACCCGCTCAATATGTTCTAAATTGGCAGAGGTGTCCTTCACCTGTGTCTTTCGTCGTTGTTGGCGTAAAAACAGATCCGAGTAACCAATAATGGAAGTTAGAGGATGTTTCAATTCGTGGGCTAGTTGCGAAAGATACTCTTGATTAGCGCTAATCAAGCGTGTGAGTTCCTGATTATGGATTGTTAGTGATGACTGCAACTGCTGTAATTCTCGCAACCGCTCCTCAACATAACTTTTGAAACACCGAGCGATCGCTTCGTCTATAATAGCGTCAATCAAACGCATAGAACGAATTATCTCTACAGGTGTTCCGTTCAAGAAATCTGGTTGTAGAGCATCAAATATTACTGTTCGCAACAAATGATATTCTCTAGCAATTTCTGTTGGATCAAAACCTTGTTCAGCTCGAATAGTCCCATGCTGAAAACTGGCAGTAACTATTGACTCAATATCATTATCCTGAGATTTTGAAAGCACCGTTACCATTGCCTTCAAAACATCAGGGATATGATCTTTTACCGCTGTATAAGATAGGTCATCAGCACTTTCAATCCGTCTATCCTTGCGAACTGCTGCAATCCATTTATCTATGATGGTGTCCGTTTTTTCAGCCAGTACTTGACTAAAATCCATTTTGTTAAATTCAGCTAAGAGATAGATGAGTAAACTTCCATATGCAATTAGTTTAGCTAGTGCAGTGGTCTTTAACCAAATTAAGCAATTTAGTTCACCTACCAAAAGGAATACATTTCATTTTTTTATTTACTAAATTAACCATTTGTATCTAAAACTTGTAAAAAATAATATTTATTAAGAAATGTTAAAAAAGCAGGTAACGAACTTGATGCCTGACTTAACTATTGTTGTTTAGCTGGCTGTGCAATGAGTTTACTCACAACGCAGCTAAAATTATAAAAAATTATAAATTTTATTAATTACCGAAAAGCAAAGGTAAGCACTTAATTTAGGTATTGAAATAAACAACACTTATCATAATACAGTTGGCTTTTACTGAGCATTGATGTTATATTGTTGATAACTACTATCTATTAGAGTAAGTCAGCCTAATCCAGCGTGTTACAGTGCATAACGCTGGAGCGGAGGAACCAAATTGTGGGGCGTATCTTAGAGAAAGTGAAAAGTTGAGAGTGAGGAGTTAGAAGTTATTAATATTTAACTCATAACTCATAACTCATAACTTTCTTCAGAAGGGCATCTCTCAGCCCTAGCCCGTCAGCTAACTTCGTAGGCATTGAGAGGAGACTGAAGAGACGGCATTTTTATAATGTTCCGATCTCATCGGTGTCCAAGGCTGGTACTGCTCGGATTTTTTGTACCTGCACTTAAATCTGTTGAGGTCGTAAATGATATTTCAACTAAATTTGGCAGCGATCGCAGTGATCGCTGGGCAAGCTGCTTGGAAAAAGGCAAAACCTGTCATCCTTAGAGATGTCTTCTTTCTACCTGTGTTGGGCTTCTTGGGAATAATTGTGTTGTGGTGGATTGTCTCACTTGCCAACCATGAATTGATGCCCACCCCACCAGAAGCGCTAGTTGCTAATCTAGACTACATCTTAAATCCCTTCTATCAAAGAGGCCCCGGCAACTTAGGAATTGGTTGGTTGTTGATAGCAAGTCTGCGCCGGGTATTACTGGGCTTTTTATTAGGTGCAGTAGTAGCGATTCCTCTGGGGTTTCTAATTGGCATGTCCAGACCGGCAATGCTAGCGCTCAATCCGATCATTCAAATTTTTAAACCCGTATCGCCCTTAGCTTGGCTGCCCATCGCCTTAGCAATTTTCAATTTAGCAGATCCTTCCGCCATTTTTGTCATCTTTATTACCTCTTTATGGCCGACAATTATTAATACCGCTTTAGGAGTTTCTAGCGTTCCTAAAGATTATTTAGATGTGGCACGAGTGCTAGAAATGCCCCGTTGGCGACGAATTACAAAAATCATCTGGCCTGCAAGTTTGCCCTATATTTTTACAGGTTTACGAATTAGTTTAGGGATAGCTTGGCTAGTAATCGTCGCGGTGGAAATGCTTACAGGCGGTATTGGTATCGGCTTTTTTGTCTGGGATGAATGGAGTCGCTTAAACCTGAGTTCAGTCTTTTTAGCTGTGTTGATAATTGGCTTAACTGGGTTAATTCTGGATTACGCCGTGGGCAAAATCCAAGAATTAGTAACTCGCCGCCCTACAGCTTCTAACTGATTAAATTTTTTCGGATCAAGATGCATAAGACGCTTTAACTTTGCGCCTTGGCGTTAGCCTATCTTACAACCAAATTAATCACCAATGGAGCTACAAGAATGGGTGATAATAACTGGACTCGACGAGACTTTATCAAAGGAATAGGAGCAACCACAACGGGAATAGCGCTGTCCTCCTGTGGAATTTCAGGAGATAGATCCGCCAAAGGACTAACTGAAGAAGCCTTAGCTGTTCAACCAGTAATTAGATCTCAAGACCTAGAAAAATCCGAGATCACCGTTGGTTACGTTCCCGTTAATGATTGTGCGCCATTTGCGATCGCCTGGAAAAAAGGTTTCTTCCGCAAATATGGTTTGAACGTCACACTCAACCGTGAAGCCAGTTGGGCCACCTCCCGCGACGGTTTAATTTTTGGTCGCCTAGATGCTTCACCCGTAGTATCTGGTGCCGTCACCAACGCCAGAATTGGTGCCGAAGGCGCACGCCATGCCCCCTTGTGTGCAGCCATGACCATTCACCGCCACGGTAACGCCATGACAATGAACAAAGCCATGTGGGATTTTGGGCTGCGTCCGTGGTATGAGTATCAAGAAAAATATGGTGATGGTGCTTTGGAAGCCTTTGGACGCGATTTCCGAGGCTACTTTGACCAGCAGCCGCCAGAACGCAAAGTTTGGGCAGTTGTTCTAAGTTCTGCCATTTACGAATACTTTGTCCGTTACATATCTGCCGCAGCTGGTGTTGATCCGCTAAAAGAGTTTCGCGTTATCATCGTTCCCCCGCCCCAAATGGTAACAAACGTGCGGATTGGTGCAATGCAAGCTTACATGGTTGCAGAACCCTGGAACACAAGGGCAATAACAGGTAATGAAAACATCGGCTTTACCTTCGCACAAGGTAAAGAAGTCTGGTTAGGACACCCAGATCGACTTTTGGGGGTGATGGAATCTTTCATTGAAAAATATCCCAAAACCTATCGTTCCTTGGTGAAGGCGATGATTGAAGCTTGCCAGTATTGCAGCAAAGTAGAAAATCGCCAAGAAGTAGCTGAACTGATAACAGACCGTTCCTTTACAGGTGCAAGACCTAAAAAGAAAGATGCCCCAATAGCGAAGTTTACTAGTCCCGGAATTATCGGCAACTACAACTATGGCGGCTTTGATGGCAAAGACCGCACCATCAAAGCCGCTGACACCACGATTTTCTTCGATATTCCTGACAACCTTCCCAAACAGCCAGGAGAACACTCCACATTTTTGTGGAGATCAAGAAGTATCTGGTTGATGACACAAGCAGCGCGGTGGGGACAAATTAAGAAATTCCCCAAAAATGCTGAAAAACTAGCTGCACAAGGTTGGAGAACAGATTTATATCGGGAGATAGCATCTGAAATGAACATCAAATGTCCCAAAGATGATTACAAGGTCGAACCACCAGAAGTATTTATAGATAAGAAAGGCTTCGACCCCAGCGATCCTGTGGGTTATCTGAATAGTTTTGCCATCAGGGCTAACGCTCCGAATAACTTTTTCATGTCTTAAATTTCAAGTTCAAATATTGACTGATGACTAAATTATTTCCGGAGCATTTGATGATGGAATATACCTCATTACCTATTAATACCCAGAGCGAAGTTCTGTCCCGCCCTGGATTTTTAGAAATTGAAAATTTAGTCAAGTCTTATCCGACACCTGATAAAGATAACTTTGTCATTTTAGATGGGGTTAATCTGACGATTGGTGAAGATGAATATATTTCTGTAATTGGTCACTCAGGTTGTGGAAAATCAACTCTACTAAAGATAGTAGCTGGGTTAGAAAAAGCCACTTCCGGCTCAGTCAGGCTAGATGGACAAGAAATTCGTCAGCCAGGAGCCGAAAGGATGGTGGTATTTCAGAACTATTCGCTGTTACCTTGGTTAACAGTACGAGAAAATATCCGTTTAGCCGTGGATGAAGTGTTAAAAAATGCTAATCGGGCTGAAAAAATTAGCATTGTAAATCAGCACTTGGCAATGGTAAACTTGACGGCGGCGGCTGACAAATATCCTGATGAAATTTCTGGAGGTATGAAACAACGAGTAGGTATTGCCAGAGCTTTAGCAATTCGTCCGAAAATGTTGCTGATGGATGAACCTTTTGGGGCACTAGATGCACTAACTCGTGGCAAATTGGAGCGGCAAGTATTAGATATTTGGGAAAATAATCGGCAAGCAGTGATGATGATTACCCACGATGTAGATGAAGCAATTTATATGTCCGATCGCATCGTATTAATGACCAATGGCCCAGCTGCTAGTATAGGGGAGATATTAGAAGTTCCTTTTGAGCGTCCACGCGATCGCGCCGCCATGCGAAACTCAAAAGAGTATTTTGAACTCCGTAACCACGCCTTAAATTTCCTTGATCGATATTTTGCCCAAGACGAGTAAATTAGATTATCATTTTTTTAGTGGGTAGCCTAATTCAAATTCATGAAAGCTGGATTTGGAACGGAGGAACCAATGTTTGGGGCTAATCTTACGAGAGACACCTTCCAGTCTTAGCCCGTCAGCTAACTCCGTAGGCAATGGAAGGAACCCCCAAAATTTTGGCTGTAATACAGTTATTATTGGGGTTTCCTTGACTGATTTAAGATTTGAAATTTTGGTTATCGTCACTCAATCTGAAATCCAAAATCGTTCGACTGAGCGACTTTTGCCGAGCAAAGCCGAGGTAAGCCGAAGTCCAAAATCCAAAATTTGTCCCCCTGCTTCTCATTGTAAATTCATTTCATTGGGAGAAGTAAAGCTGTGCAAATCAAGCCAATGTTAGCACGTCTGCAAAGTGCTACAGGTCGAAATGACTTAATTGAACAAATGGTACTATTGCCAGAACCAAAGAAACCTTTTTCTAAAAAACCTCAAATAGAAAAAGCAGTTAACTTAATTGTTGCCTATGACGCATCTCCTAACAGTCATACGGCATTAGATATTGCCTTTTGGATTGCCCATCAAACGCGTTTAGCCACTAATGCAGAAGTCACAGTTCAAGCCGTTTATGTGGTAGAAGACAATCAAAGCAGCCAGTATTCAAACATCTTCAGCTTTCCAAAACAACAGCCTTCATTAAAATGTCAAGTCAGTGAAATATCAAAGTCTGTCACACAGGTATTAACTCAACCAAAATTGCAGACAGTGGTAACTCCCCTGCAACAAGCAGATATAATTCTTTGGCAAGCCCGGAGTCTGGCTGAAGAATGGCAGGGTTCTTTTAAATCTCATTTACGGTTTGGCTGCATTTCCACAGAACTTAAGAAAGTTGTTGAATCAGAAGCTGCCGATATTCTGTTTCTCGGTTGCCAATCTATTAATCATCCGATGATTGAGGCATTAAGTTCTAATTTCCCCTGCGCCGTTTTAGGTATTCCCAGTTGTATTGATGAATAATCGCTGTTTATAATTTCAGTAATTTTTATCAAATTGTAATCATATATAAGTCACCTATAACTAGGTGGCTTTTTTGCTACTATATAACCAATTCAATTTTGGGAGGAGTCCAGCCAAGCAGAAAAGCATTACGATCTACGCGGTTGTAAGCTTTAGCAACAGGTGGTAAATTGAGATAAAAACGAGTTCCCATTTACTCCTAATACCAATTCTTTGTGAAACTGCACGAAACAAGCTTGGTAAGACGAACAAGGGGCAAAATCCCCTTGTTCTAAAGCTACCTCAAAGGTAATCGGTATAACTCTTTAGTTGTCACTAACGTTGAACGAGGTGTAGCACATCGCGCAGGACGCTATAACCGGCTAAGTCCCACAGTAAATAGGCAAGAAAGCCAATAGCTGCCAAGCGACCATTCCAAATTTCGGCTTGAGGAGTCAAGCCAAACAGAAAAGCATTGCGATCTACGCCGTTGTATTCTGCCGCAACAGGTGGTAAATCAGTAGAAGGACGAGTTTCTTTAGTTGCCATTTGTTTCTCCAAAATTTAGTAACTTTTTAGGTGTTTAATTTCTATTTAGTAGCCAATCAAATGTAAAACATCGCGCAGGACGCTATAGCCGGCTAAGTCCCACAGTAAATAAGCAAGAAAGCCAATAGCTGCCAAGCGACCATTCCAAATTTCGGCTTGAGGAGTCAAGCCAAACAGAAAAGCATTGCGATCTACGCCGTTGTATTCTGCCGCAACAGGTGGTAAATCAGTAGAAGGACGAGTTTCTTTAGTTGCCATTTGTTTCTCCAAAATTTAGTAACTTTTTAGGTGTTTAATTTCTATTTAGTAGCCAATCAGATGCAAAACATCGCGCAGGACACTATAACCGGCTAAGTCCCACAGTAAATAGGCAAGAAAGCCAATAGCTGCCAAGCGACCGTTCCAAATTTCGGCTTGAGGTGTAAAGCCAAACAGAAAAGCATTGCGATCTACGCCGTTGTATTCTGCTGCAACAGTTGGTAAATCAGTAGAAGGCCGAGTTTCTTGAGTTGCCATTTGTTTCTCCAAAATTTAGTAGCTTTTTAGGTGTTTAATTTCTATCTAGTAGCCAATCAGATGTAAAACGTCACGCAGGACGCTATAGCCGACTAAATCCCAAAGTAAATAGGCAAGGAAGCCAATGATTGCTAAACGACAGTTCCAGATTTCGGCTTGAGGTGTCCAGCCAAACAGAAAATAATTGCGATCGCAACCATTACCTTGTGTTGCAATTACTGACAAATCTCTGTCTGGAAGAACAAGTTGCCATCTTTGTTATCCTTAACAATTCGTTTGTTAACTTTAATGTACCTGTTAATAACTAAATTGCTTTCTGTCTGTAGGCACAAACTACAGGTACATAATCAACTACATATTGGTATAGATAAATCCACCCTAAGAGGGTGATAAAAATCAAAATGTAAAGAAATGTAACTTTTTAGTAATTAAACTATAATTACAGAAAAATAAATCGTTGTGATTAAGCAATTAAAATTAAAAAGTGGCAGCCAATAATTAGCCAGCTTTTTAAGTTCATACTGAACATTTTCATAGTTAGATAATAAAAGTTATATCTTTTGCTGGATATAGTTTTCAGCCTTTGGAGAGATGCTTGAAACAGCTAAAGTCTACGATTGTGAGCTAAACAGAGTTAGGTATTGCAATAGATACAGACATAATCGATACTAAGAGTTGCTTCTCAAGAAAATCTTAATTCCCCAAATTTAAACTTAGTAGAAGGAAATACAATGTTCCAAAGTACGGAAATCATAGTGGGACTTTACAAACCACTATTGTGGTTAGCACAGATTCAAGGAGAATCCTCAAACGTCACGCCAGCACAGGCATCGGTTCTCACTTCTGGGCCACGCTTTTTTGTGGCTTTAATCTCCGGCGTGATTTTAGCCTTTGCTTTCCAATTAGTTCTAACTAATCTCTCGCTTGCAGCCGGTATTTCCTACCTGGGGCACTCATCTGACTCGGATTCCGATTCTGGGGAAGTCGGAAGTTTGGGCGGCAGCATTCGCAAAATCGGCACCGCAGTGGGGATTTGGACATTAGTCACTGTGACGATCGCCTTATTAATCGCTTCTTTTCTGGCGGTGAAATTGAGCCTGGTAATTTTAGACCCAGCATTGGGAGCGATTCTCGGCTTGGTAATTTGGGGTGCTTACTTTTTAATCCTCGTTTGGGTAAGTTCCACCACCGTAGGTTCCTTAATTGGCTCAGTCGTCAATACGGCAACTTCTGGTTTTCAGGCGATTATGGGGACAGCCACCGCTGCACTAGGCGCTAAAGCTGTCAATAACCAAGTTGTAGCGACGGCTGAAGCTGCCGCTAGCGCTATCCGTCGGGAACTAGGGAGCGCCATCGACCCTACAAGTATCCGGGAGAACATAGAGGATTACTTAGAAAAGCTCCGTCCCCCAGAGTTAGATTTGTCGAAAATTCGGGGTGACTTTGAAAATTTACTCAACGATCCACAATTAAAAGCGATCGCTGGGACTTCAGATATTCGCAACATCAACCGTGAGAAGTTTATCGAGTTAGTCAGCAGTCGCACCGACCTTTCCAAAAAAGACGTTAGCCGCATTGCTGATACGTTGTATAAAGTTTGGCAGCAAGTGGTGAGTCAGCAATCACCCACCCCAGACGGTCTGGCTGAGTTAATGGATTATCTAAAATCAGTTCCAGCAGGACAAAGCAAGACAGATGAACTCAATGCCAAACTGGATCGGTTAGTAGCAGAAAAGCGTGATTCCAAACAAGCTGACCAAAAGGCGGCTCCAGGGTTAATTCAAAGTACACTCCAGCAAGGACTATCTGCCTTAAGCGCCACTGTGTTGGGACGGACAGATTTGCCTGATTTGGATGTGGAAAAAATCTTGCGTAGCCTTACCACTGCCAAAGATAAAGTCACTCAACAAGCAGATAAGCTAGGGTTGCCAACACCTTCAGAACCCTATAGCCCAATTCGGGCTGATGTCGAAAACTACCTGCACAACACTTATGCTTGGCAACTAAGTCAGGAAAAAATTGCCCAAGAATTTCGTGATGTCATCTACGATCCAGCTGCTGATTCAGGAATAGTCAAGAGAGAAGTAGAACGACTATCCAGCAACGATTTCGTCAACATCCTGCAACAGCGGGGACTACTTACCCAAGCCCAAATTCAGCGGATTGCAAATCAGCTGGAAGCTGTCCGCAAAGAGGTGCTGGTGACAGTGACAGCTGCTGAAGAAAGAGAGATAGTCCAAGACTTGCAACGGGCAGTGGAAAGTTATCTGCTCGTTACCCCAAAAGCAGATTTGACAGCCGAAGGCATTGAGCAGAATTTTAAACCACTGTTGCAAGACCCAGAGGCAGATTATGAAACCCTGACATTGCGACTGGCGCTGGTTACACGTCAGGAGATTCGGGAGATATTGCTGCAACGTAATGATGTCCAGCTATATGAAGTAGACAGCATTCTGGATGAGTTTGAAAAACAACGCGATCGCGTCTTGGTAGAATCCAAAGGATTAGCAGAACAGGCACAATATCAAGCAGAAACCCTGTGGCTGAATGTAGAATCATATCTGCGTAATACAGGGAAATCAGAACTGAATCCTGATGCCATCCGCGCGGAGTTCAAAAAGCTACTGGAAGATCCTCAAGCTGGAATTACCTCAATTCGGGCCCGCTTGTCTCGCTTTGACCGCGATACCTTAGTGCAATTGTTGAGTCAGCGGCAAGATTTGAATGAAGATCAAGTTAATCAAGCCATCAATGCTGCTGAGGAGTCGTGGCATAGTATTCGCCACACACCGCAAGCTGTTGTGGAAAAAGCCAAAGAGCAATACGACTCTGTTACCACCACGATCACAGATTATCTGCGGAATACTGGTAAACAAGAACTGAACCCAGAAGGTATCCAGCGAGATTTGACCAGATTGTTTGAAAATCCCAAGGAGGGAGCCGTCGCACTGCGCCGTCGGTTGTCGCAGGTAGACCGAGATACACTGGTGAAGTTGCTCAGTCAACGCCAAGACTTAAGTGAAGAACAAGTCAATGAAATCATTGATTCTACACAAACTTCGATTCGCAACTTTGTGCGTGCGCCTCGTCGTCTAGCTACCCG
Source organism: Nostoc sp. (assembly GCF_036917395.1). Classification (GTDB taxonomy): domain Bacteria; phylum Cyanobacteriota; class Cyanobacteriia; order Cyanobacteriales; family Nostocaceae; genus Nostoc. Next base: position 64,627 of record NZ_JBALDI010000081.1, on the reverse strand, counting down.
CACACAGCAAAGAATCGAAACATTCAAAGGTAATGTGGAAGAGTATCTGCGGCAAACTGGCAAAGAAGAACTCAATCCAGAAAGTATCAAGCGCGACTTGCAATTATTGTTGCACGATCCACGAGTTGGGGTGGAAACTTTTAGCGATCGCCTTTCCCATTTTGACCGTTCTACGATCATCGCCCTGCTAAAAATTCGGGAAGATATTTCTGATGAGGAAGCGGCACGGATTGCCGATAACATGGTGTCCGTAAGGGATCAATTTGTAGAACAAGTGCGGAACATCCAACGAGGCATTCAAGATGCAATTGATGGGGTTTTCGGCCGCATCCGTAACTATCTTAACTCTCTGGATCGCCCGGAACTTAACTATGATAGTATCAAACGCGATATTCGCACAGTTTTCGACGATCCTCAGGCGGGGTTTGATGCCCTACGCGATCGCCTATCTTCTTTTGATCGTGAAACCCTAGTGGCAATTATGAGTTCTCGTGAGGACATCTCTGAGGAAGATGCCAACGGCATCATCGACCAAATTGAACGGGCCCGAAATACAGTATTGCAACGTGCAGAACGCATACAGCAAGAAGCACAACGCCGCCTAGAACAGGTGAAGCTTCAAGCACAGCGGCAAGCTGAAGAAACCCGCAAAGCCGCAGCTACAGCCGCTTGGTGGCTATTTGCCACAGCATCCGTTTCCGCAATTTTCTCTGCATTAGGAGGAGCGATCGCTGCAAAGCCATAGTTTAACAAGTTTTCTCCGCTAAATTTTCAGCCTCCTATACCAGGAGGCTTTTTTTATATTTTGCAGACTTACACGCCATGCTCCTTAAACCATGCTAAAAGACGTTTCCAACCTTCCTTAGCTTCTTTCTCGCGGTAAGAGGGGCGATAATCGGCAAAAAAAGCATGGGGTGCATCGGGGTAGACGATAATTTCAGATTTGCTACTGCTGGACTTGAGGCGATCACGCATTTGCTCTACTGTATCTAAAGGAATACCCGTATCCTTACCACCATAGAGTCCGAGAATGGGGACTGTCAGTTTTGATGCAATATCAATGGGATACTTCGGCTGAAGTTCGGTAGCATCGCCCACCAGTCGCCCATACCACGCCACACCTGCCTTCAGTTTCGGATTGTGTGCTGCATACAACCAGGTAATGCGACCGCCCCAGCAGAAGCCTGTAATCGCCAATTTATTGGCATTACCCTTAGCTGATTTCACCGCCCAGTCTACCGTGGCATCGAGATCCGATAACACTTGGGCATCTGGCACTTTGGCTACAATTGGGCGAATTTCGTCTGTACTGCTTAATTTCGAGACATCCCCCTGACGAATGAATAATTCCGGTGCGATCGCCAAATACCCCAACTGAGCAAAGCGACGAGTGATATCCTGAATATGCTCGTGGACTCCAAAGATTTCTTGGATCACCAAGACGATGGGGAAATTATCACCCCTTGCAGGTTCTGCTCTATAGGCAGGAATTTCCCCATCTTTAACAGGAATTTTCACCGCACCAGCTACCAACCCCTTGGCATCAGTGGTGATGACTTCGGCAGAAATGGGTTGCACAGCCAAGGCAAAACCCGTCGCCACACTGGCTGTTGCAATAAATTTGCGGCGTGTTATTTCTTTCATCAGAATTGGCGAAAATTTTATTGTTGGTTATCCGTACAGTACTATAATGTAAATACTACGGTTATAGCAATCAGTTTACCGTGATATTGACTTTGTTTGCTACCTCATCGTTCTCTGTAGTTAATTTTATTGCTTTGCCTGTATACAAATAGCGATCGCCTTATTTTTCACGATTTATCCAATCTTCTCCACCAGCTAACTGAGTGAGATAATCATCCATAATCGCTGGTAAATCCTTTGGCGAATAAGTATATGTTAAAGCCAGTAAACTAGTGGCTGTAGTTAAAATCTGGCTTTTATCTAGCATTGCTGACAACTGAGAGCGACTAAATTTGCCATTTATCACTTCCTCACTAGCATCAGCGATCGCATCTTCAATAACTTCCTCTTCTATCAAATTCTCCCATTCATCTAAATTAAGATAGTAAGATGTTTTATTATCTTTGATATTCAGTTTTTTAATTTCTCGGATTGAATTACGAATAGAATTTGCCCATGAACCAGTTAATCGTTGTTCTACTTGGTTTTTAATCAAATGAATTAGTAGAATCCTTAAATAAGCTTGGACATTTCGCAGGATAGCTTGTTTACTCATGCCTTCTAATTCATCAACAATTGCCAAGGCATCTGCATAACGTCCTTCCAAAATACTCTTTCTGAGGTCTATTAGTTCTTGGGTCATTTTTTACCGCCTACCTGCTTTCCAATCTTCTCCACCGGGTAGCTGAGTTAAAGTTTCAGCCACAACTGCGGGTAACTCCTTAACTGAATAAGAATAAGTTAGCGTCAAAAACTTCAAAGCAGTCTGAATAATCTGATTTTTATCTACCATTTCAGTAAGTTGGAATTCGTTGTAAATTCCATTCAAAACTTCCACACTAGCATCAGGCACTGCTACTTCTATTTCATCTTCAATATAAATATCCCATTCGGTTAAATTGATATAGTATGAGTTTTTATTGTCTTTGAGATTGAGTTTATTAATTTCTATAAGTGAATTCCGAATAGAAGCTACCCAAGAATTTGTTAATCGTTGTTCTAGTTGGTTCTTAATCAAATAAATCAGCAGAATCCTTAAATAAGCTTGGATATTTCGCAGAATAGCTTGTTTACTCATCCCCTCTAATTCATCAACAATTATCAAGGCATCTGCGTAACGTCCTTCCTGAATATAAGTTCTGAGGTTTATTAATTCCTGTGTCATTTTTATTAACCTCAAAATTTCATCATCCTAATTTGAATATAACAATTACCCCTGTTTCATTGATCAGGTAGATATCTTAATCATTAATAAACTCACAACTTGCACTAGTCCCCAAAACCGCCTCAAAATTCATTCTGAGGCTCATAGCTCAAGTTTTCTATAAAAGACTGGGTAAAGGTTGTAGTCAACTTGAGTAGACTTGCGCTATAAGAGAAGAAATTTATTTATAGGCGGAATATGGGGCAGGTGCAAGATATAACTAAAGCGTATCCTTCACCTCTTCGCCTGTATCACTTGCAAACTACCACCAGAATATAAAGTGGGTTCACTCACTTCAAACCCTGTCTCTGCCAATAATCCAGCTAAATCAGTTTTCAACAATTCCCAAGCTGTCTCCGTTTCAAACAACAGCAAAAACACTGACACACCGGGCCAAAATATCGGATTCGTCGGAGCATGAAAATCCACCAGCGTAAACATCCCTCCTGGTTTCAGCACCCGATAAACTTCACTAATAATTTTTCGCAATTGCTGAGGCTGCATTTCGTGTAATGCAACGCTGGTATGCACCACATCAAACAGATTATCTGCAAATGGCATATTCTCAGCAAAAGCTTCGATATAGGAAGCTAATGGTACATTTTGCCGTGCCCGTTGCAAAGACTTGGGTGAGGCGTCCAATCCTGTTACATTTTGTGAAAATTTTACCAAAAATTGCGTCGTTTGACCACTGCCGCAACATAAATCTAAGACCTGAGTTTCTGAGTGAATTATTAAGCCTTGCAAAGCAAGTTGCCGAAAATGGGCTTCACCACCTACACTTAAGGCTGCTAAACGAGAGATACCATCATATAGCCACTGATAGCGGTAACTCCAATCCCTTAAAATTGTTGCCATTGCATATTTCCTTGCTATTAAGCTTTATTATTTAATAAAGATATATATTGTTAACATTAGTAAAAAACCTGAAAAGATTGGGGGAAAGTAACTGCTATGGGTCGTGTAGGCGTCTTATTACTCAATCTCGGTGGCCCTGATAAGCTAGAGGATGTTGGGCCGTTTTTGTACAACCTATTTTCCGATCCGGAAATTATTCGCCTACCATTTCGCTGGTTGCAAAAGCCCCTAGCCTGGTTTATTGCCTCGCGGCGACTCAAAACCTCTCAAGAAAATTATAAGCAAATCGGTGGTGGTTCCCCACTGCGCCAAATTACAGAAGCGCAAGGGGAAGCTCTAAAAGAACAGTTGGGTTATTTGGGGCAAGAAGCCAATATCTACGTGGGAATGCGTTATTGGCATCCCTATACAGAAGAGGCGATCGCACAGCTTACCCAAGATAATATAGAAAACTTGGTAATCTTACCACTATATCCCCAGTTTTCTATCAGCACCAGTGGTTCTAGCTTCCGGCTTTTAGAAAAGCTTTGGCAAGAAGACCCAAAGCTTCAACACATTGATTATACCGTCATTCCTTCCTGGTACAAACAACCAGGCTACCTCCAAGCAATGGCGGAACTTATAGCCCAAGAACTCGAGCAGTTTCCTAATCCAGATGACGTTCATATATTCTTCAGTGCTCACGGCGTTCCTAAAAGCTACGTTGAGGAGGCTGGCGACCCTTACCAGCAAGAAATTGAGGAATGTAGTGCCCTGATGATGCAGACCCTCAATCGGCCTAATGTCCACACCTTAGCTTACCAAAGTCGCGTCGGCCCAGTAGAATGGCTCCAACCCTATACTGAAGATGCCCTGAAAGAACTAGGCGCACAAGGTGTGAAGGATTTGGTTGTCGTGCCAATCAGTTTTGTCTCAGAACACATCGAGACACTGCAAGAAATTGATATTGAGTATCGGGAAGTAGCAGAAGAATCAGGAATTCACAACTTCCGTCGCGTTCCTGCTCCCAATACCCATCCAGTGTTTATTAATGCACTTGCAGACCTGGTGATTGATGCGCTGAAAAACCCCAGTTTCAAGCTTTCGCAAGCTGCCCAAATGAAAAAAATGGTGAAAATGTACCCCCAAGAGCGTTGGGAATGGGGTCTGACTAATAGCGCTGAAGTCTGGAATGGTCGGATTGCCATGCTGGGCTTCATTGCCTTAATCATTGAGCTGATTACCGGTCACGGGTTCTTGCATATGATTGGGCTTTTGCAGTAAAAGGCATTGGGCATGGGGCATTGGAAAACTCTTCTCTTGTCCCCCGAAGTTGTGATCTAAGGAAGCCTGATACTTCAGACTTCTCTTTTAGTCCGCGATGCCCTATGCTTTATGCCCTTGTGATACCAGTCATACCACTGTTTCGCGCTACGAACTGCAAACCAGAGCAGTATTAAAGCAATTAATCCTCCTTGCGAGGGAGCACTAAAGGCAAAAAGTACTAGAGCTACACACAAGGTATCTTGAAGAAAGACTGCCCACAAAGGTAAGCCACGTAACCGATAGAACCAACCAACTTGAACTAGCTGGAGTACTAAAGCTAACAAACCCCCAATTAAGGCAATTAGCCAGTTTGGCGTTGCTGTTGCAGAAGCTACTCCTAACCCCATAATTGCTCCAACGAGGGGGGACATAAATAATTCAACCAGTTGTAGCAATCTTTGCCCCCATAGCTTTTTTGAGGCTAATAACTCAATTAAAGACCAACAGCTGAGGCAGCCTAATAAGATTGGTGGAGAAATGTGAGACAAAATTGGAACTTGTGACCATAAGTTACTACCCTGCAACAGTCCGATAATCAGCAGAGGTGTACCTATTCTCATTCCTGCTGCCGCAGAGGCAGAAAGTGTGGCTAGGATTTCAATCATTAGGGCACTTAGAGTGCTAGGTGAGCAAGTATTTGTTGTTTATACTACCCACTGCTGGTAATAATTCCAGCACTGAACTAAAATTTGTCGGACTTACGCAATACATTTATTCGTTGAGGTTGGGCATGGGGCATTGGTTAATTTTCCATGCCCTATGCATGACCAATGTCCAGCTTAAATACTTGATTTTTAGTTGCTCAAGCGTAATATTAAGTTCGGGTGATTACTTATAATAAAATCTATCAATGTAGGTTGGGTTGAACGGCAATTTTCTTATGAAGACTATCGAGCAAGACTTAGTTAAGTAGCAAAAATCAAATCAGAATTTGACTTGGGGAAAGGTTAATGCTTAGTGCCTTGTGGTTTTTGAATTGTCGTTGTGAGAGACAATAACTCTACTACATCAGCCCTCTCTCTTCATCCTCTTCTTTTGGCGAAGGTATTGTTATCAAATTAAAATTCGCTGTATTCCCTACAAAAGCTCCATTTATGAGTATAAAAGACTCATCGACAAGTCTAATTAATCGCTTTGTAACCCGCGTATTGCTCTGCATAAGCCAAAGGCTATGCGGGTAAAGCCTCGTGTAGATCAGCCAAGGCTGTGTGTATTTTGCCTGCGTTGAGGCAACTGGTGTGCGGTTTTTTACCACCAATTTCAAGTAAATAGGAGTTATACTAATTCGTAATCCCCTATGAACCCATGCCAATTACCAATTAAAGCTAAATACCCAACCTTTGGTAAACCTCTTCTAAATGCAGGAGATGCTGTTGGGGGTCAAAACTCACCTCAATTTCTGCTGGGGACAACTTTTGGGTAACACGAGAGTCTTTGCTGATTAAGTCGTGAAAATTGCCTTCTGGCTTATTCCAAGCAGCATGAGCGTTTTCTTGAACGATCGCATAAGCCTCTTCACGGCTGCTTCCCTTGTCTATCAAGGCAAGTAGCACTTTTTGGCTGAACACAACGCCACCATAGGAGTTGAGATTCCGTTCCATGTTCTCAGGATAGACCAATAGGTTTTTCACCAAGTCGGTTATTTCTATCAACATAAAATGTGTCAAAGTACAAGCATCTGGCAAAATTACCCGTTCTACAGAACTGTGGGAAATATCCCTTTCATGCCAGAGAGCCACGTTTTCCAAGGCTGCACCTGCATGACTTCTGACGAGTCGTGCCATTCCCGTTAGCCGTTCCGAACGGATGGGATTGCGCTTGTGTGGCATCGCTGAGGAACCTTTTTGACCTTTGGCGAAGAATTCTTCAACTTCCAGAACGTCTGTTTTTTGCAGATTGCGAATTTCTACAGCAAAACGTTCGATGGATGCCGCTACCAAAGCTAATTGTTGCACATAGTCAGCGTGGCGATCGCGGGAAATAACTTGTGTTGAGGCCGTATCGGGTTTGAGTCCGAGTTTTTGGCAAGCGATCGCTTCTACACGGGGTTCAACATTCGCATAGGTTCCTACTGCACCAGAAATCTTACCCACGGCAATAGTTTGGTGAAGAATTCTCAAGCGTTCTTGGTGTCGCAACACCTCTGCTAACCAGCCAGCTAGCTTGAAACCAAAAGTAATCGGTTCAGCGTGAATACCATGCGATCGACCAGCCATCACTGTATGACGATGTTCTTGGGCTTTTTGGCGAATTACCTGAATCAAATCTTCCAGACGTTGCAATAATATATCCAGGCTGGCAACCAATTGCAGTGCTAAAGCTGTATCCAAAACATCCGAACTGGTTAAACCCAGGTGAATGTAGCGTCCGGCATCACCTACATATTCATTGACATTTGTCAAGAAAGCGATGACATCGTGGCGGACTACAGCCTCAATTTCCAGTACCCGCTTCGGGTCAAAATCTGCCTTGGCTTTAATTTCCTCAACCGCCTGAGATGGAATGTAACCCAGTTCAGCTTGAGCCTCACAAACAGCAATTTCGACTTGCAGCCAAGTTTTTAGCTTATAGGCTTCACTCCACAGATTAGCCATTTCGGGCAAAGTATAGCGCTCAATCACAGTTCGGCACAGAATACAACCGTCATATTTTACAGTCTAATTAATGTAGATCACTTTTTAGTGCTGCTTTTTGCTCAGGGACGGAACTAGTTTTTGAATTTGAGGTAATGATACTAATCCTACCGTCAGCCTCTATATATGCAAACTTCACATCTGCTAAAAATTCCACACCTTGCTGACGTAACTTGCTCATCAACTCATCCTCTGTAATTAACTCTCGTTACAAATGACGTTGGATCATCCGACCATTTTTTACCAGTAGCAGCGGTGGCTGATTTATAAAACGTTGGAACTGGGGTATTTTGTAGCCCAACCAGTTCAGCAAATAGCTCCAAAAAATCACAGTTCCTACCAGAATAGCGCCCTCAGTAATCGATGTATAATTACTTGCCATAGCGTTTTGGGCAGCTTCAGCAAATAGTACAACTACTAGTAAATCACTTATTCCTAGTGTTCCTAGTTGTCGACTAGGAAGGAAACTTAGCACTGAAAATAGTGCTAAATATACCAGCGAACCACGGATAATCAACTCCAAGACACTGATGCTAGGAACAAAGATTGACTGCCAATTGATAAAAAACCATTTTTCCATTAGCACTGATTTTCTTCCTTTCTCAATAGATTTCTGGAAAAAATCCAGTATCAGGTTATTTATCTGTGGTCTTATTTCATAAACCTGACTTTTATTAGAGGTTAAATCCTTCAATATCTATCAGACTTACAAATATAAAATCCCAGTATTCCGAGATTAAAATCGCTAATCTTTTCTTCTACTTTTTGAGCGTTTGGGCTTCTTAAAAGACTGGAATAAGCGATTAATCAAGTTAGAAGATGGCTTTTTATTAGTGGACGATCGCCCCGTTGGATTCGTGCCATTATCTTTGGTGTTATCAGATAGAGGTATGGCATCCTTTGTTGGGACTATACCGCTTCCGTACCTTCTGGCATAAACTTGGGTAAACTCTGCACCGAAGAAAAGAATCTGTGCGGCATAGTTAACCCAAGCTAAAAGCACTACCAGTGAACCGGCAGCACCGTAGGTTGAACCAAAACTACCATTACCTAGATATTGTCCTAATAAAAACCTACCGATAGAGAACAAAAATGAGGTAATAACAGATCCAATAAAAACATCATTCCAAGTAATTTTGACATCTGGCAGAACTTTGAAAATTAACCCAAATAGTGCTGTAGTGATCGAAAAAGATAAAACAAAGTTAACTATTCGCCAGAGGAAATCAACACCGGGTAGGATGTTGCCAAAGTATGTTACTACTGCTGCTAACCCCGTACTAATTACCAAAGAAACTAAAAGTAGAAAGCCAATCCCGATTACCATTGCAAAGGACAAAAAGCGTAGACGAATCATGTTATTTACGCCGCGTCCGGGTTTCGCTTTCACTTCCCAAATCGTGTTGAGGGAATCTTGCAACTCGGTAAATAAACCAGTAGCACCCACTAGTAAAACTACAACACTAATAATGGAAGCAATCACTCCTGTTTGTGGTTTATTAGCATTCTGAATGGCTGTTTGGATAAATTGTGCCCCATCTTTACCGACTAAACCTTGAATTTGTGCAACAATTTGACCCCTTGCTGCCTCTTCTCCAAATACTACCCCTGCAATCGCAATTACAATAATCAACAACGGGGCAATGGAAAAAATTGTGTAGTAAGCTAACGCTGCCGCTAACCGTGAAGCTTTATCCTCACTCCATTCTTTGAATGTCTCTTGTAATAACTTCCAAATCGCCTGTAAATTCATCCAATCAGTCTCCTTAAGGAATGTCGCTTACTTCCTGATATATTTGATACTGATTTCTTAAGTAATGACATCCACCCAAGGGAGTTTGTGCAGCGTCCTGGAGGAGGAATTTAGTAGAGTCGGTAATTTCCTTGACGGCAATATCTATAAATAATTTGCTTTTTGGTAGACAATAAGTAGTGCGATCGCTTTAGTATATAAAATGCAGTGAAACCGATCGCATAATTGCTTGATTGATTAGTCACTAGTCATTAGTAAGAGCGCTTTTGAAGTGCATACCCCGCCTCTTGTAGCGCGGAAAAACTTTCTTATATCAGACTAATTCAAACCACGTTCAAGAGTGAGCGTGGTATCTCAAGGACTAATACTTCTCTACCAGAGGCTGCGCCCTAAGCGTAGCTATGCCGCAGGCTTTACGGCTTCTCTACGAGACGCTCTTGCGTTCGCTCAGTACAAGTGACCAAGGACTAAGCGCAAAGTTCTGAGCAGAAGTTTTCTCTGCTCAGAACTTTGTAAAAATGACTAATGACCCCGCGCAACGGTTTGATTCCCCTAATATCGTTTCGCTAAAATTCGGGATTTCTTCATCGGTTAGCTATCTATTGCATCTAACTGAAAATTTATGCTTACTCATATAACGGTTCCGATTGAATAACCGATTCTCCTGCCTCTTCTAAATTACGTAGGGTGTTTAATGATAGAAAACCAAACCCGACTTTAGAGGCAATATCTAGTAGCGTATAACCCATTGTTTCCCCACCTTGACCAAGAGCGTTAAACCCTTCTGGACTAAGAATCCACACAATTGGATAGAGTGTCCACAGTACCAGATGCACAGTCACCAGCTTACGGAATGCTTGCTTGGATCTGGGATGTTTGCGTTCTGCCTCAATCCGGTAAGGCTTCACTAATAAGTAGAAAACCGCGACGTAAGCACCACAACTCACAATATACCAGATGTAGCTGATCGTCTTGGGTGTAACTGTTGCGAGGAAGCCAGTGGCAAGCATATAGGCGTTTGCTCCTAATAAGCTACCTGTAATCAGCAGGCTCGTTCTTCCCAAGAAAGTCAGATCCAACAACAATAGCGGCGTTGAGCAAAACCAAGTGACAAATCGCACCCAATAAGTTGGACGATCATTGATGATGTTAACTCCTTGACCGAGTGCCATTGCTAAGTACAGCCCACTGGCAATCAAACAAATGAAAAAATTAAGTGTATATAGTATTTTCCAGTGTTCATTTTTACCATTGTGTGCGCCTACTCCGGAAAAAACACAACCCAGTGCCATACTGATGACACCAATCCACAGCCAAGTTTGAACCATAAGTATTTTCCAGCTTTTTGATAACTATTAATTATAAATGGCGTTATCATAACTTTGACTAGTTAACTTTATTTGTTTTTACTCGCCTAAAAACTATTATTTATATTTATTATTATGCCAGTCTTAATAATAAAACCAATGCTTCTTAATGGAGATTTTAGATTAATAAAATATTTGTAAAAAGCTGATTTAAATACAATCATAAATTCAAGTTTAGTAGTTTGCACTTTAGTACACCACAAGTAGTCTTCTCTCTAGGGTAAGACTTATATAGAATATAAACTGAAAATTTGGTATTGCTGAATCTAGGTATGAAATTCAAAAATTCTATAGGACTCATAAAGGAGACGCTCTTGCTAGCTTGCTTTTCCGTAGGAGTACAAGTCGAAAAATCCGCTGTTAGCGTCTGGCTCAACTTTTCGCTACGTCTGGAGCGTGAGGCTAATTCATACTTTTATTCAGCAACGCCGAAAATTTTTACTGCATCCTATCTATCGTGCGATATTGAATCGCTTCCGCTACATGATTGGTTTTTAACTCATCGTCTCCCGCTAAATCTGCAATAGTCCGCCCTACTTTGAGAATGCGATCGCTTGCTCTTGCCGATAAACCTAATTTTCTAATTGCTACTTCTAATAAATGGCGACTAGCATCATCTAGCTTGCACCATTTCTGGAGATGACGACTTTGCATGTGGGCATTGCAACGCAGATTTGGTTCTTCTTGGAAGCGAGTAATGGCGCGATCGCTTGCTTGTTGAACCCGTTGTAGCACTGATATTGATCCTTCTCCCGTAAGTTGTTGGGTAATTTCTTCTGGTTTTAAGCGATTCACCGCAACTTGTAAATCAATTCGATCCATCAACGGGCCAGAAAGTTTTGCCCAATATTGCTCGCGTTGGCGGGGAGAACAAGTACATTGTTGGATGGTATCGCCATAGTAACCGCATGGACAGGGATTGGTACTCGCTACTAAAGTAAACTGCGCGGGAAACGTTACCGATAGTTTGGTGCGGGAAATTGTCACATAGCCATCTTCCAAAGGTTGACGCAGAAATTCCAAAACATCACGTTTAAATTCCGTAAGTTCATCAAGAAAAAGCACGCCCCTGTGAGATAATGAGATTTCCCCAGGACGAGGAAAGCTACCACCACCCACAAGAGAAGGCCCGGATGCTGAGTGGTGGGGGCTGCGAAAAGGGCGATCGCGTACCAACGAACCGCGATTTTTCAATAAACCAGCCACCGAATGGATGCGAGTCACTTCTAAAGATTCGGCAAAACTCAGGGGTGGCAAAATTCCTGGTAAGCGCCTTGCTAACATAGTTTTCCCACTACCAGGCGGCCCGACAAAGATTAAATTATGCCCACCAGCCGCAGCAATTTCTAAAGCACGACGCGCATGAGCTTGTCCTTTCACATCATGCAAATCTGCGCCAGGGTAAGATAATGTTGCTATCTCCGTTGTGCCATCTATCTGCACAGGTTTGTAACGCCCCGGATTATTTAAAAAATCCACCACATCAGACAGATGTTTGCAGCCGTAAACAGCCAAGTCTTGAACCACTGCGGCTTCTTGGGCATTATCAGCAGGGATAACTAAACCTGCAATTCCCATCTTTTGGGCAGCTGCTGCGATCGGTAAGACACCAGCCACCGGACGCAAACTGCCATCTAGAGAGACTTCGCCCAAGAATAGATAATCCCCTAACAAATCAGCGCTAACTTGCTCAGAAGCCGCCAAAATTCCCACACTAATAGGCAAATCGAAACAAGGGCCTTCTTTCCGTAAATCTGCCGGAGTTAAATTGATCACAATTTTTCGCATGGGAAAGGCGAAACCTGCATTCTTCAGCGTTGCTTTGACTCTTTCTCTTGATTCTTGAATCGCTGAATCTGGCAGTCCTAAGACAATAATTCCCGGTAATCCCCCTGACACATCGACTTCCACGCCTACTTTGACGGCATCGATGCCCACAATTGATGCACTCCAGACTCTGGCAAGCATTTATTATATAACAGTAAACCTTTCAAATCTCTAGCAGATGAGTTGCTAGATTGGCATTAGTGAAACTACAGAGACGATTTGCCGCTTAAAATAGTTAAATAGCACTTTCTGGCTATTTTCTTGTTAATAAAACATCTTGAAAAGAACCAGCCTAACTAACTGCAATAACAGCACCGTCATTTACTAACTTCCCATCTTCCATGTAGACGATGCGATCAGCAATATCTAGAATCCGATTGTCATGAGTAACCAAGAGAATAGTACAATCCTGTTCTTTAGCTAGTTTTTGCATCAAGTTGACTACATCTCGTCCCGATTTACTGTCAAGGGCGGCGGTGGGTTCATCCGCTAAGACAATTTTAGGACGACCAACTAAAGCACGAGCGATCGCAACTCTTTGTTTTTGTCCCCCAGATAAATCATCAGGATAATAATTCAAGCGCTCTCCTAATCCTACCTCCTCTAACATTTGGGCTGATCGGGTTTTCATTTCTGGTTGCGAAATATTTTTGTGCAATTCCAAGCCCATTCTGACGTTTTGCAACGCACTTAAGCTACCGTGCAGATTGTGCGCTTGGAAAATATAACCATTATTGCGTCGCGCCTGGGTGAGTCGTCTGGCGTTAGCGCCACAGAGTTCTTGTTCCAAAACTTGCAAACTACCAGATTGGGCAGAACGTAAGCCGCCGACTAAGGTGAGAAGTGTAGTTTTACCAGAACCAGAAGGCCCAGTCATAATAATAATTTCGCCGGCGTTAATATCTAGATTGATATCAAAGAGAACTTGCTTACGAAGTTGACCATGACCGAAGTAGTGGTCAAGATTTTTGACAGAGATAACAGGAAGCATACCAATTTTAGATTTTAAATTTTAGATTTTAGATTTGGAATTGTTAATTATTTCTACGTCCCATGCCCATTTTTTAAAACATATCTGCGGGGTCAGCGGACTGTAATTTACGAGTGGCGATCGCACCGGAAATTAAACACATAATCATAGTCAGCACTAACACTGTCAAGGCTCGTGCTAAGGTCATATATACAGGTAAATTCGTAGCATTACGAGTCATATGGTAGAGTCCTAAAGGCACAATTGCTCCTGGGATAAAGCCCAGTACTGCCAGAATTACTGCCTCTTCAAACACCACACTTAGTAGGTAAAGATTGTTATAACCCATTGCTTTGAAGGTGGCATATTCCTTCATATGGGCATTCACATCCGTAGAAAGAACTTGATAGACGATAATTACCCCTACCAAAAACCCCATTGTTACACCTAGACTGAAAATAAACCCGATGGCGGTGTTTTTCTGCCAATAGTCTCTCTCAAAGGCGATAAATTCATCGTGGGTAAAAACTTTGACATCCTTACCCAGGTAAGATTTCAAGGTGTTTGCCACTTGCTTTGGGTCATACCCTGGTTGTAGCTGAATCAAACCTAAACTTACACTGCTTGCCTGTTGTCTGGGAAATAATCGCAAAAAGTTCTGATCGCTGGTAATCAAGCTACCATCTGCGATAAAAGAAGCTCCAACCTTAAATAAGCCATTAATAGTAATTGTGCGTCGTTCTATTTCGGTTGTAACGGGTTTACCCTGTTCAATTTGGGCGATTACCTTTGTATAGTCTCCTCTAGAAGCACTGTCAAACAAGACGCTATCTGGTAACTTAATCACGCCCAAGTTACGGTTAACTTCTGGTAAGTCAAAAAGTTGCTTGTCAGGATTGAACCCTATAACTAGTACCGCTGTTTCCTGGTGCGTTTGGGGATTTTTCCAATCGATAAAGTTGAGATACATTGCTTCGGTTGACTTGACTCCCGGCATATCCATTGCCTGGTACAGTCGCCGCCGAGGAAATGTAGACATATTTGCCAGGTTACGAGCTTGGGGACTAACTAACATGATGTCTCCTTGCATACTGGCATGTAGCCTGGTGTTACTGTCAAATAGGGCATTCTGAAACCCTAGCTGCATGAACATGAGAACATCGGCAAAGGCAATGCCTGACAATGCCACCAAAAAACGCCCTTTTTCATGACTCAATTGCAGCCATCCTAAAGGCGTCCGCCGTCGCAGTTGCTGGATAAATCCAATCACAGTTCAATCACCGCCTTGACTTGCAGATTAGTTAAGCTAGTAGCTTCTAGACTTGATAACCGATTCATCTGCACATGCACTTCCACTACTCTGGCATCAATATTGCTAGAAGGGTCGGCATTGATGACATTCTGCCGTTTTATCTGCATACCAATCCAATCTACCCTTCCGAATAATTCATTAGGTAGGGAATCGCTACTAATGCGTACTCGTTGCCCCGGACGTACTTTCTTGATATCAGTTTGGTAAACTTCTGCTACCGTATACATTTGATCGGTTTGACCTAAATCCACAATTCCTTCATTACCAACAGTTTCTCCCGATCGCGTATTAATCTCCAAAATTCGACCAGGTTTAGGAGCCAGAACGTATGCCTGCGCGAGTTCTGCTTGAATTTTATCGGCGGTGGCTTGAGCGCTGTCTATTTCTGCTTGTGCGGTTGCTACATCTGTTGGACGCACTTCAGCAGTTTGGTTCAGCGTGGCTTTTGCCTCATTAATTTGCTGTTGCAGGGTGGCTAAAGTTTTGTTCTGGTTGGCTTTTGCCTCATTAATTTGCTGTTCTAGAGTGGCGATAGTTGTTCTCTGGGTAGCTTGGCTTTCCAGCAACTGCTGAGTGGAAGTTTCTGCACTCAAGCGTCTCCTGTCAACTTCCTGACTGGAAATTGCTCCTTGTTGGTATAAAGTCTCGTAACGTTGGGCGTCAGCTTGGGCATTACCTTTCTCGGCTGTAAAGCGAGCCACTGTTGCTTTTAACTGCTGTTTTTGACCTTCTAGTTCCGCTTCTAGGCGATTAATTGTGGCTTGCTGAGTTTTGATATCTCCCTCTAGTTCAGCTTGTATACGGCTCACAGAGGCTTGCCGCGCCCCAATTTCTCCCTGTTTTGCTCCCGCTTTTATTTGGGCAAGACGGAATTTGGCTACTTGGACTTGTTTTTGTGCTTCACGCAAACTTGCTTGTAAGCGATCGCGACTGTCCATAACCGCAATTACCTGCCCAAATCTCACCCTATCCCCTTCTTTAACCAACAGTTGTTCAACACGATTCCCTTCATTCGAGGTAGGTGCAGAAAGTTTTATTACCTCTCCTTTCGGTTCCAACCGCCCCAACGCCGTTACTGTTTTTACCACTAACTTGGGTGATACTGATGTCTCTTGCGGCTTCTTAGCTGTATTCTGAAACTTTTGTATCGTATAAACACTTAGCATTCCTAGCAAAAAAGATGTCAGCATTGCTAACAAAACAGGCAATCTGAAGATATTTTGGGAAGACCGCGATTCATTTAGCTTTAAGTTTCGCTCCATAGCACTCATCTTAACTAGTGGACAATAAAACTAAACCGTATAGTTTTACTATACTAAACTAAATGGAGTAGTTTAGTCAATATCGCGTAGCTAAAGTTGTTATTAATTTGTCCTACATACCAAATCTAGATAAACATGCATATAATTAGCCTGCAAAGGCAGGCTTGCTAAGTTTAGTCCAAAGCTTCTAGGCTATGGGCATAATATGTAGGCTCATAGAGAATTGGAAAAAGCTAATGAAAGGATGAAGCCTAAGGAAAGAAAAATTTATTTTAGAGCAATTCTCTTATTGAGATTGATTGCAAAGGCGAGAGGATTTTGAATTTTAATTTGAATTATTTTTAAGATGGTTCCACAGCACAGGATGATTAAAAAATGACTCACATAAAAATTAACGAAGTTGAGCGGGAGGGTTCAAGCGATAAAGTCGAAAAAATTTTACAAGGGGCGATGCAAGAGTTTTTGGCACATGGCTATGCTGGTGCAAGCATGGATCGGGTAGCGGTAGGAGCAGGCGTTTCTAAAGCGACAGTTTACAGCCACTTTCACGATAAAGAAGGACTTTTTAAAGTATTAATGGAGCAACTAGCGCGAAAGCGGTTTGAGTCAGTTTTTGGCACACAACCTCTTGAGGGAGAACCTCATGTCGTCCTGCGGGAGTTGTTAACAAAAGCCTTGACACAGATGCTCAATGACAAAGAATTTCAGGGATTTCAGCGAGTGTTGATTGGGGAGTCTGCTCGTTTTCCGGAGTTATCTCAGGTTTTCCTCAGTTGTATCGCTAAACCTGGGAGCGAAATTATCAGTCAATACCTGGCTTCTCGCCAGGAACTCAATATTCCTGATCCAGAGGCAATGGTATGGATTTTGATGGGGTCAATAGTGCATTTAGTGATTGCTCAGGAGATTATGCATGGCAAAGATATTATTCCGATGGAAAGCGATCGCTTGATTGATGCCTTGACACACTTAATCACTAAATGCGCCGATTGAATTAGCTATCCCCCGGCGCTTATTCGGTCGGAAGGTCAAATTCAGCTTGAGTAACAGTTGACTGTTTTGTTCATAAAAGCTACAGTATTGCCTCCGGTTTTTTTCGTTCCTTACCGTTGAGCCTAGAATCCCACGGCTTTACGTGAAAACCAGCTAACACCGTGTTTTCATAGCCGTGGGAGTGTTAATTAGAGGCAGGGGGCAGGGAAGAAAGAAGACTGCCCACAAGGGGACGGGGCAGAACAACGCTCAAATATCAGAAGATTCCGCCCCTAATGGTGGCGGCTCGTACCGAAAATCCTTTTTCTCCCTTGCCTCTTGTTGTCAAAGGCTGCTACAAATACATCCTCCAGTCATAGCAAGATTAACTAGGCAGGAATCACTTGAACAATTAGTGAGCGTTTATCCAGCGACTGGATTTTACCTACTTGACTGAGATCATTTGCAATTCTGTCTAGCAGTTCTCCAGCTTGGTCACGATATTGATGTTCTCGGCCTCGTAAACGAATGGCAAACTTCACTGAATCGCCTTTACTCAACCACTCAACTGCTTTCTGAATGCGTAAATTGTAATCAGCCACACCCACGTTTAGACCGAACCGAACTTCCTTTACCGTGGGTCTAGCACTCTGGCTTTGACGTTTTTTCTTTTGATATTGAAGCTTGCCATAGTTAAGAATCTTGGCGATTGGAGCCTCTTTGCCTTGAGAGACTACAACCAAGTCAAGCTCTAAGCTCTCGGCTAACTGTAGCGCCTCATTGGTGTCGATCAGACCACGATTGTTATTCTCATGGTCAATCAAGAAGACATGAGGTGACTTGATTTGCGAATTAATCAGTTGCTTTTGGATTGCGATAATGAATTTCTCCCAATTGTTTAACACATTATTTTGCAAGTAATGCTAATTTAACACACCACTGAATTAGAGCAACTTTAAGGACACAATGGACTGTAATCTGTTAGAATGCACAGCTGCGGCACTCGCTCTCAGTCTTTGCGCTACTGCCCATCCAGCCTTTCAATGATTTTTAATCCGTCCGCCTAAGACTGACGCCGCCATTGGCGACAGGCCGATGTTATTTTTGGAGTTTTATGTCTTTTTCTACTCTCGGCTTGTCCAATGAAATTATCCGTGCCGTTACTGAACGAGGGTACACCGAACCCACGCCAATTCAGATCCAGGCGATTCCTGCCGTCTTGTCGGGTAGCGATTTGCTAGCTGGGGCACAAACTGGCACTGGAAAGACCGCTAGTTTTACCCTACCGCTCCTGCATCGGTTGTCGTCTGACAAGAGCATCAAAGGTACATCTAATGGCTATCGGCCGATCCGGGCGCTGATTCTTACCCCAACTCGTGAACTCGCCGCACAGGTGGAAGAAAGCGTGCGCGAGTACGGCAAGTATTTGCAGCTAAACTCCATGGTGATGTTCGGCGGAGTCAGTATTAATCTGCAAAAACAGCGTTTGAAGAACCGAGTGGATATTCTAGTCGCTACTCCAGGGCGACTGCTAGACCATGTACAGCAGGGCACGCTGAACCTGTCGCAGATTGAGGTTTTGGTGCTAGATGAAGCAGATCGGATGCTGGATATGGGCTTTATTCATGATATCCGCCGTATCCTCTCACTCCTGCCCAAACAACGACAAAATTTGCTATTCTTCGCTACTTTCTCCGACAAAATCAAGACACTGGCCGCCGGACTCCTCAATCAGCCAACGATGATTGAGGTCGCACGCCGCAACGTTACTGCCGACACGATCGCCCAGAAAGTTTACCAGGTAGACCGTGACAAGAAACGCCAATTACTTGCTCACCTGATTCGGCGAGATAATTGGTATCAAGTGTTAGTCTTCACTCGCACTAAGTATGGCGCTGACCGTTTAGTTAAGCAGCTAGCTGAAGACCGCATTCAAGCCCTGGCAATCCACGGTAACAAGAGCCAGCCGGTGCGTACCAATGCTCTGGCAAAGTTCAAGAATGGCAGCTTACAGGTATTGGTGGCGACGGACATTGCTGCTAGGGGTCTTGATATCAGCGAACTGCCCCATGTAGTCAACTTCGATCTGCCCAATGTACCGGAAGATTATGTTCATCGCATTGGGCGCACTGGTCGCGCTGGCGCGTCAGGTGAAGCCGTATCACTGGTGTGTGTCGATGAATACCCTCTATTGGCAGATATTGAAAAACTGATCGAGCAGCGCTTACCGAAGGAAGTGGTCGCTGGCTTTGGCCCCAACCCTGATACCAAGCCTGAACCAATCCCAAATGGACGCCAACACAGACCGAAACCCCAAGGTGATAAGCGTCCGGCCCGTACTGCTAAACCGTCACCACAGACATCGGTTAAACGTAAGGTAGCACCACCTGCCACGAATGGCGATAAGTCTGGTACTCGTTCGTCTGTATCGCGCCGTTCTGCTAAACGCGATCGCTAATTTTCGTTAGCTGTTCAACTGGAAAATCTAGCTTCCATTCCTCTCTCCTCTTAGGAGAGAGGCTTTGAATTTTCCCTCCATTGCCTTGTAGGGAAGGGAACTAGGGGGTTAGGTTTCGCTTTGTTCTTTTCCACATAACGTGAAAAGTCATTTCTAATGCAATACGCTTGGGTTAAGGTTAAAATCCTTTGTAAAAGTCAATTTTTTAATTTAACCACAGAGGCGCAGAGAACACAGAGGGAAGAAAAAATGCTTAACTCAACTGGATTGATTTCTAATCAAGAATTAGGTTGGGCGTGAGTGCGAGGCTATAACAACTCTGTGATGGAAAATAAGCGTTGTCGGTCTATTTTCTGAAGCTTGATTTTTTCAGCGTAGAAAGCCTGATAATAAGATTGATACCGCTCTGGTTCAGCTTCTGGATCGGTTTGTTGCCATAGTTCCAAAAAGTGGCGATAGCGTTTTTCAAGCATCACCAGATCCATGCAAGCGATCGCAGCTTGAACCACTTGCGGAGTCCGAAGTATTTCTTTCTGGTTTTTTTCATTTACATGAAATAAATGGGAAATTAACCCCATCTCGCTGCCAAATTCTAAGAACTGGTTTTGCAGGCGGGAAATTAAATCTGGTGGAAACGAAAAATTTTTCGTCTCTCCATCACCAGATGAAATTTCTAAAATCTGTTGCCATAAAAATCGGTGGTGGGAAAGACTAAATTGCAAATCTCGCTCCTCTAGTTCGTCACTAATCGCTTGACGCTGTTCAGGACAATGCAAGTAAATCCGCAGTAATAAGGCTTCTGCGTGTTCTAAAAGGCTGCGTTCAGTAGGGAGTGGGGAATGGGATTTGCTACCTCCCCATGCCTTCTTCGCTGACACGGGCTTAGTGTATGTAGCCGCAGGGGGAGCAATTTGAGTTAACAGATTTTCGACTCGTAGAGGTATAAATCTGGTTTCTCCCAAGCTAAGTATTTCTGCACAGTAGGAAACGTAATGGTTGCGTGTATCGCTATTAACTATATTTTTAAGTAATTTGACTAATTGCTGAGTTACTTGCTGAAAATCAGTAGCCTGTCTCAAGTCCCGATCTTGAATAATTTGCTGAATCTGCCAGTCTAGCCAAAGTGGCGCATTTTTTAGCAATTCTCCATAATCTTCTGATGTGTGGCTATGCAAGTATTCATCAGCATCTTTGCCATCGGGTAGATTGAGAATCTTTAGCTGAACTTCACCTTTGTATGCTAGTTCGGCAATTTCACCGATCGCCCGTTCGGCGGCATTAGTTCCGGCTTTATCAGCATCAAAGTTGAGTACTAATTGTTTTGATTCGGTGTAGCGTAATACTAACCGCACTTGTTCTAAGCTTAAGGCAGTACCGAGAGAGGCGACGGCGTTATTAATACCAGCGGCGTGGAGAGCGATCGCATCAAAATATCCCTCTACCACCACGGCTTGATTCTGTTGGGAAATCCCAGCTTTGGCTTTATCGAGGGCAAATAATGTTTTACTTTTACTAAAAAGTTCGGTTTCTGGTGAATTCAGATATTTAGGTTGGTCATCCGTAAGGGTTCTAGCACCAAAGGCAATGACGCGCCCTTGGACATCACGGATGGGAATCATTAGGCGATCGCGAAATACATCATAATAACCGCCCCCTTCCTTGCGTGGCTTAATCAAGCCCGCTTTTTCCAGTATCTGCGCGGGCAAACGTTTATCTTCCACTAGATAGCGATAGAGAGTTTCCCAACCTGCGGGAGCATAACCTAAACCAAATTGCTGTATTGTTTCTTCTTTAAGTTGACGGTTAGATTGCAAATATTGAATTGCCTTTTGCCCTTGTGATTGTCTAAGGGCGTGTTGATAAAATTGTGCAGACGTTGCCAGAACTTCATACAACTGCTCACGCAAAGAAAGCTGACGCTGTAATTCTTGGCGTTGTTCGGGTTCTAGGGTTTGCACAGGTACTTGGTAACGCCGTGCTAAATCCAGCACCACGTCAGCAAAAGAACGCTTTCCCAACTCCATGACAAACTTAATTGCATTTCCCCCAGCTTGACAGCCGAAGCAATAGTACATTTGCTTGGTCTGGCTGACGGTGAAACTAGGAGATTTCTCATCATGGAAGGGGCACAAACCGACAAAATCCTTTCCACGTTTACGTAAAACTACGTATTCAGAGACGACATCGACAATATCAGCCCGTAGTTTAACTTCCTCAATTGTGTCTGGGTGCAAGCGGGGAATTTGCATTCTAGCCTATTTATGAAGTCATGGGTTGGTAATTAACACTGCGGTACATTTCCCAACTGATAGCTATTATATTCTTGTTGCTAGACCAAAAATAATGTATAGAATTGTTTACACTTAATTGGATCAGAGGAAATACTGAAAATGGGACGTATTTTTATATCAGCGGCTCATGGAGGCAAAGAAGCTAGAGGAATCGATCCAGGTGCGATCGCAGGTGGTACAACTGAAGCTAAAGAAATGATTCTGCTCCGGGATTTGATTGTCACGGAACTAAGAGCGCGGAATTTGGAAATTTTAGCAGTCCCCGATGACTTGAGTGCCGCTCAAACTATCACCTGGATCAATTCCCGTGGCCGCCGGGGTGATATCGCCCTAGAAATTGAATCTGATGCGGCTAACAGCCCTTCTGTGCGTGGGGCTAGTGTCTTCTACATTGCTAATAATAGCGATCGTAGAAGCAATGCTGAACAGTTGCTAGTGGGGTTATTGCGCCGTGTACCCCAATTACCGAATCGGGGAGTCAAGCCAGATACAGATAGTGGATTGGGTCGTTTAACATTCTGTCGCCAGACAACGCTTCCAGCTTTGGTGATGCAAGTGGGGTTTCTCAGCAATCCAGAGGATCGGGCTTTGTTGCAAACTCGCCGCCGCGATTTTGCTTTGGGAATTGCCGATGGACTAGTAACTTGGAGTCGTGTGATTGACCCCACTCCTGGAATTCCGGCGGAACCAAATTATCCAGCAATTAATATAAATATTAATGGGCAAAATTACTCAGAGCAAGGAGTTTTAGTTAATGGTAATGCTTACATTCCCATTGATTTAGTAGACCTTCTGCGGATTGACCTTTCAAAAGCAGCTAATGTCAATCGGATTACCTATCACAAAGTAGTTTATGTCAAAGCGGTCGAACTGCGAGATTTTAATGTTGCAGTCACTTGGGATGCTGCAACTCGTACTGTCAGCTTGCGCTCAAATTTGGTGGTTTGCCCTGGTCAATTTTCACGGGTGATGTCGAATGGTAATACTTCAGAAGTCCAGTTACAATTATTTCTGAGAAACAATAATGAAAATGCTTTAGTAAAGTTTCCTGACATCCCAAAACTTTATCGGGAAGAAGCAAGTATAGAGGGAGTCAATTATGATATTGCCTTTTGCCAAATGTGTGTAGAAACTGGATTTTTACGGTTTGGTGGTGATATTAAACCTGAGCAAAATAACTTTGCCGGCTTAGGTGCGATCGGTGGTGGTTCGGAGGCTGCATCTTTTGCAAGTGCCAGAATTGGGGTGAGGGCACACATCCAACATTTAAAAGCTTACGCTAGTTTAGAACCTTTGGTACAAGAAGTCGTAGATCCACGGTTTCGCTTTGTCACACGCGGGATTGCGCCATTAATTGATCAGCTAGCAGGGCGGTGGTCAGCAGATTTAGATTATGGTACAAAAATTTCAGCAATGCTCAAACGATTATATGAATCAGCAGGACTTCTTTGAGTATTGAGTAACTTGTTATAACAATTTTTAGGGTGTTAGCTTTCACCTTTAGTTTAGCAAATTATAGGGATGCAGCACAGATTCTTCATACAATTTACCAAAGTTTAAGTAAGTCAGTGAGAAAAATTCTAATATAGTTAACCAATAATTTATGGCTTACTTTGCGCGATCGCACTATACAAAATACCTAAAATTTTCTTAATATCCTTAATATAATATTCACTCAAATCAATCGAAACTACATTACCTTCAAGTTTGAGAAATTGCCAGATAGTACCGATAGTAACAGCACCATATATAGCTTTTATTTGATTTCCAACTCTCTCATTAAAAAACTGGGCAGCTACCATTTCGGCAATACATTGCGCTAAACCAGACCTTAAATTCTCATTTTTACTTTCTACTAGGACAATCACCGGACTCCGGACAAGCAACTGTTCCGAAGAAAGACTCAAAATAAAATCACAAAAACCATTTAGTCCCCGTTGGCTATCAACAGTAAAATCAACTCCAGAAAACAAACTTATTTCATAATTAAATTTACGTCTAATTTCTAATAAAATTGGACTAATTATCATTTCACTCCGAGCTTTTTCTGTACTTATCGCTACCGCTAAATCAACATTTTCCTTAAGAAGGATAGATAATAAATCACTACATTCTTGCTCCTGTACACTTGCAAATAATCCAGATGACTCGTGGATAACTAAACCAAAAGAATCAATAATTTCAATAAGTTTAAAATCACTATAAGCCATCAAACTTACTCCTTTGTCTTATGACGGAATTTTATCTCATTCATATAACAAAGTTTAGAAATTCAGCTTTGGCGGAAACACCTTACCTAAATCAAGAGACAAATCAGGAAAACAAGGAAAATTTATCACCTGAGTGGACAAGACAATTCGCTTATTTGAATAACCATATCTGCCTTGATTATCCTGATATGGTTCACTGTAAACTTCCAAATAATTATCGAATAAATTGAATATCCAATAATCAGTAATACCCGCTTTAGCATAGAGAGGTATTTTCACATCTTGGTCATAAGCTAAAGAAGAATCTGAAACCTCCATTACCAAAAATACATCAGCCGATTTTGGATGAGATGAGAGATAATTATCATATCGGTTTTGAACAATCGCAAAATCAGGTTCAGGTTCGCTATTAGGTGGCAAAGCAATCGGAGCTTGAGATTGCAAAGTTGCCCTATCACCTACAAGTTTTGGAAGTTCCCGCAACAAATTTCGCAAACAAGTTTCATGGGCTGTACCTTTGGCTACCATTTGAATAATTTCTCCATTAATTAATTCAATTCGCTCATCCTCATGGAAAAAGCCCAATTCTCCAAGCCTGTGGTATTCATTCAGTGTGAAGCGTTTAGCTTGAGCAATACTCATAACCTTACCTTTGTCTCATTGCCATAATACTTATTCTAAATGTGCCAGAAATTGGTATGCTAAAGGCCGAGACTCGCTATGAAAGCAAACAATGCCTGCGCCTACTATCAATCCCACGATCACTGCCTTTCCTTTGAGTGCCGTAGTCGGTCAAGAAGCAATTAAATTAGCCTTGTTGTTAGCAGCCGTTGATCCTGGTTTAGGGGGAGTAGCGATCGCAGGTCGTCGCGGTACGGCAAAATCTGTGATGGCTCGTGCTATCCACGCTCTACTACCGCCCATTGAAGTTGTCAAAGGTTCAATCAGCAACTGTGACCCCAATCACCCAGAAGAATGGGATGATCAACTATTGGCGGAGTCCGCAGGCAAAGACATTCAAAATGTTCCCGTCGAAATCATCCCAGCGCCTTTTTTGCAAATTCCTCTAGGTATCACAGAAGACCGATTATTAGGTTCAGTGGATGTTGAAAAGTCGGTAAAACAAGGTGATACTATTTTTCAGCCTGGGTTACTCGCTACAGCAAACCGAGGTGTTTTGTACGTAGATGAAATTAATTTATTAGATGACCAAATATCAAATCAGCTTCTAACAGTATTATCTGAGGGACGTAACCAGATTGAACGGGAAGGAATTAGTTTTCAGCATCCGTGTAAATCTTTGTTTATTGCCACCTACAACCCAGAAGAAGGCGGATTACGGGAGCATTTGCTAGATAGAATTGCGATCGCCCTCTCAGCTGATGGTGTACTTGGCTTAGATCAAAGAGTAGCAGCAGTTGAAGTTGCGATCGCCTATTCTAAATCTCCCCAAGACTTTCTTCAACAGTACAACGAAGATTTAGACTCCCTCAAAACCCAAATCATCTTGGCACGGGAATGGTTGAAAGAAGTAACGATCACTCATGAACAAATTGCCTACTTAGTGGATGAGTCTATTCGCGGAGGAGTTCAGGGACATCGCGCCGAGTTATTCGCCACGCGGGTTGCCAAAGCTGCTGCGGCTTTGGAGGGACGGACAACAGTTAATGCCGAAGATTTGCGCCGTGCTGTAGAACTGGTGATTGTACCACGAGCCACAATTGTGCAGACACCGCCACCCGAACAACCACCACCACCTCCACCCCCACCACAAAATCAAGAAGAACCCCCAGACGAATCAGAAGAGGAAGAAGAGGAACAAGAAGAACAGGAAGAAAATCAAGAGCAAGAACCCCCTAGCATCCCGGAAGAATTCATTTTTGATCCGGAAGGGGTAATCCTTGATGAGAGCGTGCTGTATTTTACTCAGATGGCGAAGCGGCAAGGTAAATCTGGTAGTCGCAGTGTCATATTTTCCGATGACAGGGGACGCTATATTAAGCCAATGTTGCCCAAGGGGAAAGCGCGACGCATTGCAGTAGATGCCACCCTGAGAGCTGCGGCTCCTTATCAAAAAGCCCGAAGAGAAAGACACCCAGACAGAAAAGTTATTGTCGAACAGGCTGATATTCGCTCGAAACGCCTGGTACGCAAAGCAGGGGCGTTAGTAGTGTTTGTGGTAGATGCTTCTGGCTCAATGGCCCTGAACCGAATGCAATCGGCCAAAGGTGCGGTGATGCAACTGTTAACAGAAGCTTATCAAAACCGCGACCAAATAGCATTGATTCCCTTCCGGGGAGAACAGGCGGAGGTGTTATTACCTCCAACACGTTCCATTGCTTTGGCGCGTAACCGCTTAGAAAGGTTGCCCTGTGGTGGGGGTTCACCTTTAGCGCATGGTTTAACCCAAGCTGTGCGCGTCGGCTTAAATGCCCAGATGAGTGGAGATATTGGGCAAGTTGTGCTTGTAGCAATCACCGATGGGCGGGGTAATATTCCCTTAGCGCGTTCTTTAGGTGAACAACTAGAACCAGGAGGAAAGCCGGATATCAAAGGGGAATTATTAGAAATTGCTGCCAGAATCCGTGCTTTGGGGATGCAACTATTAGTAATTGATACGGAAAGTAAATTTGTGTCCACTGGCTTTGCCAAGGAATTATCGCAAACAGCAGGTGGTAAATATTATCATTTGCCGAAAGCGACAGATCAAGCTATTGCTGCTATGACTAAAGGTGCGATCGCTGATTTAAAATCTCGATAATTAGTTATTAGTCATTTGTCAGCTGCTTTTCTACTAACCACTGGCCATTGTCTAATAACATCAAGATCCAGTCGGCATTACCTGTGGTTGCAAATAGTAAATCAAATCCTGAATTCCCTTTTGCAAATACCGCGTTACCGTCATCGGACTGGTGCCAATATTCTTAGCAGCATCCTTGCGAGAAAGTTCCTTCAAAAATACCATTTCGACTGCCATGCGGGGCTTTTCTTCTAACATATTTATTGCACCTTGGAGTTGTTGCCGTTCTTCTTCTTCTTGCAGGAAAACATGAGAACGAGGACAAGGAAGTGCCTCACCCAAGGTTATTTGGCAATCAATATAGTTAACTGCGGTCGCATCTAAACTTAAAGGCATACGGTTTTGAGCAGCTAACTTGGTTTCTTGCCATTCTTGCAGAGATACGCGAAGTTGGCTGGCAATTTCAGCATCCTTAGGCGCACGACCCAAAGACATTGACAAGTCCTTACGAATCTTTTGCCCTTCATTGTACAGTTCTTGCCAACGACGGGGAATTTTTAATAGAGTACTGCGATCGCGCAAAAAGTGCAGCATCTCACCGCGAATATATGGCACAGCAAAGGAACTAAAAGCATATCCTTGGCTAGGGTCGAAGCGCTCAATTGCCCTAATCAAACCAAAATAACCGATTTGTTCTAAATCTTCATAAGGTTCATTACATTGATGGCTGAATTTATGAGCCATCTTCCGTACTAAGCCAGTATGTAACTGTACAAGTTTATTACGAAGTTTAATAGAAGGATTCTGGTGGTACAAGTGTAATAATTCTATACCATCAGTTCGTAAAGAGGACTCACTTGTTGCCATATACATTCCTTTGTTATGACTCCTATTCTTCAGAAAAGGGAGCTGCGTATATTTTCTTTTAAGCTGTCATTATTTTCCTTAGTTAGGGCTGAATAAGCTATCGTCGTTTCACTGAACTTGTGAGTGGGCGCACTCTATAATTCAGTATTTTTACGCATGATT
This sequence comes from Nostoc sp., assembly GCF_036917395.1. Taxonomy (GTDB): domain Bacteria; phylum Cyanobacteriota; class Cyanobacteriia; order Cyanobacteriales; family Nostocaceae; genus Nostoc. Next base: position 36,753 of record NZ_JBALDI010000081.1, on the reverse strand, counting down.
TTGCTTACCTATTTGTTGCAGGTTATGTTTGTGTTTTAGATAAAAATTTCAACCTTGGATGATCTTTTTTGTTTAGTTGTTTCCTACCTTGCGTAACCCCTTCCTGGTTTATCGCCCTAAATCTTGGTAAGAATAGGAATAAGCAGAACGTTTTCCTAAAAAACAGTTTTTCAATATGAGCAATACCAGTAATTTTCGTGAAGCTATCCGTGAGGCTAAATCTCACGCCCTCGTTGGCCCAAATGTGATTGCCAACGCCCTCCCCTACGTCGGCGGTGGATTAGTACTAACGGCATTAGGAACCTACGGCGGTTTGGGAGTTATCCGTACTAACCCCGGAATATTCTTTCCCACCTTCATTGGTGCGGTGATTTTGGAGTTAATTTTGTTCTTTGTTGCCCAAAATGTTGCCCAAAAAGGTAATAAGGGTCTTGCACTACCCCTGTTGGCAACCTATAGCCTGTTATCTGGATATACCCTCAGTGGCTTAATATTTGTCGCCTTGAGATCCCAAGGTGTTGGCATTCAAGGCATTGGGTTGGCTGCCCTCGGTTGTGGCGTCACCTTTATTGCTGCCCGTCAAATTGGTTCAAATCTCTCTGAACAAGACGGCATGGCTTTGACGAAAACCATCAATCTCGGCGTCATTGCCTTGGTGGTTGTGTGCCTAGCCCAATTTGGGTTTGCCATGTTTCATGTTTACACGCCTAATTGGTTAGAAATCGCCATCTCCGGTTTGGGAGTGTTTTTGTTTGTTGGGGTTTCTGTTGTCGATTTCTACATCTTGCCCCGCACTTACAGCGATAACCAGTATCTACCTGCTGCTTTGTCGATGTACCTCACTTACATCAACTTGTTCGTCTTTATCTTGCGGTTGCTAATTGCCATTAATGGCCGCGATTAATTACCTGTAGCCACTAACAGTAGTAAAGTTTTATAAAGCAAAAACCGTGGTGAAATTTTCAGCAACCACGGTTTTTTTTATCTGTTTACCAATAGAATATGTAGATAAGTTAAGCTTTAAGTGAGCAAAACTATGCTTGAACTCTTAAATATCAAAAGTGAAGTAGAAAGGTTGTTGAATATCTTGGGTCAACCAGTGGACTGTCTTTGACCTTTCATATTTCACTGTAAGAATTCACAACCTAAATCAGCTAGTTCCTAAAGCAACTTTTGAGAAAATCCAACTACTGGTCATTAGACAATTAAAAAAATCGCATATCTCATATCCAACAGACAGGAACAATATCAGCGATGGTACTCTATTTTAGAAGATATCAAGGCTGCTCTGGAAGTATTGGAATTTGGGAAGACAACAACTTTACTACATCGGTCTGATCTCTTCATAATCTTTTTTTGGCGAAGGTATTTTAAACTGGACAACAATTTTTTAATATAGACCAATCGTCGCAAGCCCTATATATGCATTTATTGCTCCAAGAATTCACCCAGCGAATCGACGGTGGCGTCGACGCACAAAAAAACCGATTCCAGCTAAACCTATACTAATCAGTGGCGTCATAGTTGTTGGTTCTGGGACTTCCTGAGACACCTCGATAGAACCCTTTACTGAAGCCAGACCATTCAAGGTAATAATTGATCCCAGATTAACTATGTCCTCTTCGGAGAACAATAGTGTGCTTGTAGCGTTTTTGAATATGCCCTCACCGCCAGTGATATTCACGATGCCAGAACCTTTTGCTGTCAGATTATCAAAATTAACTTCAGCACTGGCATCACTAGTTCCAAACAATTTGTTAGTACCGCTACCAAAAACGATGTAGCCTAATGGAAAACCTTGGACGCCAAACACTTGTGGATTGTTATTAAAAGTGAGATTTCCTTTGGCATCAATTACTGAGTATGTCAGACCGTCGTATCGTCCTAAATTATATAGAGCATCATCACTCACACCTATCTCAGATACCTGTGAAACATTGCCTGAGATTGGCTGAATGTTAACAGTAGTGCGATAGTTGCCAGTAAATGGATATATAGTCTGTGCTGTTGCTATCGCTGCATCTAAACAAATATTAATTGAGGTGAAAACTAGTGGAAACAGCCATATTTTGAGTGAACGGAGTACCATTTGAAACTTCCCATTTCAAAAATTATTGAGTTTTACAAAAACTTAATATTCAGTTTTATAAAATATACAATTTTTCTATAAGTCTCTTAATTATTATAAATTTTATAATTTATTTTATAGAAGAGATAATTCAAATATTGTGAAACTAAAAAGTTAACGGAAATATTTCTTACAGTTTTAAACTGTATAGGATGTAAGCTGCGATCGCAATGAATAATCTTTTGATGAATTTGTCAATTTTTTATTAGTACTGGATAATTTGCCTATTTAATATAGTAAAAAAGTACTATCAAAAGATTGAGGGAGTTAATTGGTTGAGCGATCGCACACCTGACAACATTTATCCCAACTATATTTCAGGCGTTTTTGACCAACCAAAAATTTTGACAGAGTGTTGAACGCCTTATCTACCGTTAATTTAGGTTTCATAAGCCTTTGGAAAATCCTGGTGAGAAATCCAGGTTGAGTGACCAAAGAAGCACTTGATAATTCCAAGTAATTTTTGTAACTTATATTAAGTAGTGCAGAGAGAAGTTGCCCAACTACAGCTAAAACTAATAAATATAACGCCGTGTGCAACTTTTAATCAAACCTAACCCCCAACCCCCTTTCCTCATAGGGAAGGGGGAAAATTCAAAGATTTTCTCTTTTTAGGAGAGAAGAATAGAAGTCAGGTTAGAATATTAAGTTGCACATCGCGTAAATATAAGTACAATAAAAAGCAATTTCCCAATCCAAAGCGCTCTATCGATCAACTAAAGCAAGCACTATGGAAGTCTTAGAACTCAAACGCGAAATCGAAACGTTGTCTGGCCGCCTGGGTAAAACCCAGGACTATCTTTGACGTACCTGCACTGACAGCCAAAATTCAAGACCTCGAAAAAATATCAGCACAACCAGAATTTTGGAATGACCAAACCCAAGCTCAACAAACGCTACAAGAACTCAACGATATTAAAGCCCACCTCCAGCAGTATGATCAGTGGCAAGCCAATCTGGAAGATACTAAGGCAGTTGTTGAGTTGTTGGAGTTAGAAACTGATGAGGCACTACTGCAAGAAGCAGAATCTACCATTACCAAGCTGAATCGTGACCTTGACCAGTGGGAGTTACAACAGTTACTTTCTGGCCCCTATGATGCTGAAGGTGCTGTACTGACAATCAGTGCTGGCGCTGGTGGCACAGATGCTCAAGACTGGGCATTTATGCTAATGCGGATGTACACCCGTTGGGGCGAAGCTCATGGCTATAAGGTAACTTTAGCTGAAGAGTCGGAGGGTGATGAAGCCGGAATTAAATCGGCAACCCTAGAAATTACTGGTCGCTATGCCTATGGTTACTTGCGATCGGAGATGGGTACACATCGCTTAGTGCGGATTTCACCTTTTAATGCCAACGGTAAGCGACAAACCAGTTTTGCTGGGGTGGAAGTGATGCCGCAGATTGATAACTCTGTGCAGTTGGACATTCCAGATAAAGATTTGGAAATAACCACAACCCGCTCTGGTGGTAAGGGTGGGCAAAACGTCAACAAAGTAGAAACGGCGGTACGCGTTGTTCACCTTCCTACAGGTCTTGCCGTGCGCTGTACAGAAGAACGATCGCAGCTGCAAAATAAAGAGAAAGCCTTAAATCGCCTGAAAGCAAAGCTGTTGGTCATAGCCAAGGAGCAACGGGCCCAAGAAATTGCCGAAATTCGTGGCGATATGGTGGAAGCTTCCTGGGGGAACCAAATCCGTAACTATGTGTTTCACCCTTACCAGATGGTGAAAGATTTACGTACAAATACAGAAACAAATGCGATTATAGATGTGATGAATGGTGAATTTGATACATTCATCCAAGCTTATCTGCGCCAAGAAAATAAATTAGTAGAAAACACTCCGGTATAATTTGGGTTTGGCAATAAATACTAGTACAGCGGGCGTGTAAATCCAGTTACCATCTCAATTAACCAGATTTGGGGCAAAATCCCCTTGTTAAAAATAGGTAAACTTCCGCAACAGTGTACTTGATTTTTTTACTGTTATTTAGTGCCCATGATTTATTTTCTCGTATTTTAGATTGGCGCGACGCCGAATAGCCCGTCGTAGACATCGCATAGTACCCTCTATTATTGGGGGGTTTCAGAGAAATTCCTCAGCAATATACAGGCGATCGCGATTCTATCCTAGACCAACTGTTACAGTTATAAAAGAGTCTGTAGGCAAATAACTATGAGCAACTCTCCTTCAACAGAACCTCAACCTAGCTACGTAAAACTTGCCATGCGAAACATGGTGCGGAAGGGTGGAACTTCCCTGAAGCATTTTGGGCTGACTGCTGTAGGGCTTTTAGCTCTCCTTGTTGGTCTTGCTTATCTAACTCACTAACGACAAACTGTAAACCTCAGACTAGGAGACTGTGTGCCTCTGAGAGTTGAACTATATGTGGAAGAGTATTTTTACGAGTTGTCCCCGACAACATCTGTAAAGATTGGGGACACTTATGCCCGAATTCCTCCTGAAACTTGGGAAAATTGGTTTAATCGCTGGTTAGAAATACTTCACCCTCATATTCCGCCAGCGTCAAGTTATGAAATTGGGCTGCGTTTGACAGATGACTCGCAAATACAAGAACTGAATGCCCAGTATCGACAACAAAATAAGCCGACAGACGTTTTAGCCTTTGCTGCTTTGGAGGTGGATTTTCCTCAAAGCAAAGAAATGCTTGCCTCTGTACCATTGTATTTAGGTGATATTATTGTGTCTGTAGATACAGCGCAACGTCAAGCTCAACAACAGGAACATAGCTTACCAACTGAGTTAGCATGGTTAGCTGCTCACGGCTTATTGCACCTGTTAGGCTGGGATCATCCTGATGAAGAAAGTTTGGGGCGAATGTTAGAACAGCAAGTGAGATTGCTGAACGCAATAGGTATTGCTATTGACATGGAATAGCAGAAGCTTGTGTATCCCTTAGTGTTAATTTTGGGTAATACTTTTATAATACTTCTGTGCAAAATTGCTTAAAAATTGTCTTAAAGTTAATTGCACCATTAAGATCGGCGAAGATTCCCACTGTAGCAACTCTGTTTTTGTGTTTTTAAGTGTATGTCCCAAAAAATCTCTCCATCACCAACGCCCACCTCGTTACAAACACTGGTGTCTAACGAACGGGAATTCTCCTGGAAAGTAGCCTCTAATTTATTTGTTAGTTTTAAATATGCCTGGGCCGGAATCAGCTATAGTTTTCAAACTCAACGTAATTTTCGTATCCACGTAAGTGTTTGTGCTTTAGCGATCGCTTTGAGCGTTTTTCTACATCTGCAAGCGGTGGAAATAGCGGTAATTGGTGTAACTAGTGGTTTAGTTTTGGCATTAGAGTTATTAAATACAGCGATCGAGTCTCTTGTGGACTTAACCGTTAAGCAGACATACCATGATTTGGCAAAAATCGCTAAAGATTGTGCGGCTGGTGCAGTCCTTGTCTCTGCTTTGGTAGCGGTGCTGGTAGCTGGTACGCTATTGCTCCCTCCTCTGGTAAGGTTAATTATATCGGCTTTGTAGACATCATTTGCGACGCCGATAGCGAAGCGTTAGCGAGTCTTCGAGCGTCATAGTCCGCACTGCCCTCGCCAGGCGCTTAGTGAGTCGGTAAGAGGATCACGCTCTGTCCGATCCCCTTTGGAGAACACATTATCAGCAATTTAAAATTGAAGTAATGCGATGTCTACGACGGGCTACGCCTACGTGCCAACCATCCTAGCTAAAGGGTTACTTAGTAACTTTAACAAGTGGCTTGTCCCAGAGTAGCCACTTCATATTTACGTGTCCACGTTAGCGTTATTTTTACACTTAGCGAACAAATAGCATGAGATATTTGTCTATGCTTTTTGCAATTGATTAGTGGTAAAAACCAGGAGTAATGAGCTTTGATTATAGTTATCGACAATTATGACAGTTTTACATATAATTTAGTGCAGTATCTGGGAGAATTGGCAGCAGAATTCTCAGTGGCAGATGATATTAAAGTTTTTCGTAACGACAAGATATCCATAGATGAGATTCGGGCATTAAAGCCCGAAGCGGTGGTTATTTCTCCTGGGCCTGGTCGCCCGGAAGATGCCGGCATTTCCCTAGAATTGATTGAACAGCTAGGCCAAGAGTTGCCAATTTTGGGTGTCTGTTTGGGACATCAAAGCATCGGTCAAGTATTCGGTGGTAAAATAATTTCTGCTCCAGAGTTAATGCATGGCAAAACCTCTCAGGTGTCTCATACTGGGGTGGGGGTTTTCCGGGGATTAGAAAATCCTCTAACCGCCACCAGGTATCATAGTTTGGTGATAGAACGTGAGACTTGCCCAGATGTGTTAGAAATCACCGCTTGGGTTGAAGATAACACCATTATGGGAGTGCGACACCGGAACTATCCTCACATTCAGGGCGTCCAGTTTCACCCAGAGAGTGTCCTGACATCTTCAGGAAAACAGTTATTGCGAAATTTTCTGGAACAGTTACAGTCGAGAGCATAATTAATGAAACGACGACAGTTGATGGGCTATGCTGGGGCGGGGTTGGTCACAGCTTTGCTTACTACCTTGAGTTCTGAATCTCAAGCTGACGCACAATCTAGCGGTTTATCAGTTCAGTGGTTGGGTCATACTTGCTTTCTTTTTACTGGTGGCGGTGCGAAAATTCTCGTCAATCCATTTCGGGCGGTCGGCTGTACTGCTAAATATCGTCCACCAAAAGTTGCAGCAGATTTGGTACTGATTAGCAGCCAACTACTGGATGAAGGGGCTGTAGACGTACTACCGGGAAATGCAAAACTCATTTACGAACCAGGAGTTTACGAGTTCAAAGGCATTAAGTTCCAAGGAATTGCCATAGACCACGATCGCAAAGGTGGTAGGCAGTTTGGCTCAAATACTGCTTGGAGTTGGAAGCAAGGCGGAATTAATATCCTCCACTTAGGAGGAGCCGCTGCACCCATTTCCATTGAGCAAAAAATCCTGATGGGGCGTCCCGATGTGGCATTTATTCCAGTGGGAGGCAGTGCAAAAGCCTACAATGCTGAGGAAGCAAAGCAGGCTGTTCAAGTATTAAATCCCAAGCTGGTGATTCCGACCCATTACCGGACACAGGCTGCTGATGCTGCTACGTGCGATATTTCGCCACTCGATAATTTTTTGACCTTGATGCAAGGTATGCCAGTGCGACGTAGTAACACAGATACTATTTCTATTAGCCCTGGTAAATTGCCGGAAAATGGGGAAATTCAGGTTTTGAGTTACAAGTTTTGAGGAGCAGAGGATAAGTGGATCAGGGAGAATAATCAACGATTCCTGTCCCACACCTTTTGATATGCCATCTAATTGCCGATCATGAAAGCACCCCCTCCCCGATGTCTTTGGGGAGCAAAAGTGTAGCTTTGCCGGGGTGGGGTTAGCACGGCTATTATGGGTATTTGACCGGACATGATATAACTCCTGACTCTGCCAATTTTAGATTTTGGGTCGCACTTTTAGTGCGCTAACAGCGCAACTTGGATTTGAGATTGAAGCAAAAATCTAAAATCTAAAATCGAATGACTCTTGTTTCTAGGTTTTAGAACGTATACCACCCTCCACCAAGCTTATCTGCATCGCTAATGGGAGTCTCAACCGCTGTCGTCCCATCTATAGTCCAAATTTTGTCTGCACCTGCTGTCTGATCGCGCCAGTAGATGTCAGTCTTACCATCGCCGTTGAAGTCGCCAAGAGATGGTGTCAAAGCCGCGTCATTAGTGGGTAAGAAAGCTTCAGTGGCAACTGTTGTACCATCCATCAACCAAGCAGTGTTCTCGCCAGTGGTGCCATTGTGCCAGAAGATGTCGGTCTTGCCATCGCCGTTGAAATCACCAATCTTAGAAGTCCAGGCTGTGTCAAGTGTCTTCATAGCACCCTCTGTGACTATGATCCCATTCATCGTCCAAACCTTGTTTTCACCTGTTTGAGCGTTTCTCCACAGAATGTCAGTCTTATAGTCGCCGTTAAAATCACCAAGGGTAGGAGTCCAGGCGGCGTCTTGTGATTGTAGTGCAAGTTCAGTCTTTTGCGTACCATCCATAAACCAAGCGGTGTTATCGCCGGTTGTCGGATTGCGCCAGAAGATATCACTCTTGCCATTGCCATCGAAATCAACAATGGTAGGAGTTAGGGCTGCATCTGTAGTGTCTAAAACAGTTGCATTCAGAACTGTTGTACCATCCATCTGCCAAATAGCGTTCTCACCGGTTGTATTGTTATGCCAGAAGATATCTGTTTTGCGATCGCCATTGAAATCGCCAATCTGAGGAGTCCAAGCTGGGTCAACACTGGTTAGAGCAGCCGAATTAGCAACTTTGGTTCCATCCATCAGCGCAATGGCATTCTCACCAGTTGACTTATTGCGTAATAAGAAGTCGGTTTTGCCATCACCATTGAAGTCAGCAATTTTGTAATCATAGGCAGATAGGTCGAATTTACCTAGAGAACCCTGGTCGATAACTTTTGTTCCATCCATCAACCGAATGATAATCTCACCGGTTGTAGAATCGACCCAAACTTTGTCCGTTTTGCCATCACCGTTAAAGTCAGGAGTAATCGCCGCACTAGTTAAGTAAGGATTAGGATTGGGATTTGCTGACGTTTTGGCAGGCTTCGATGGTTCATCTTGTAGTGTATATGAGGAACTCTTACTCCCAAATCCCAAATCATAATTCAAATCCTCAAAAGAAGATGTTAAGATTTTTGATTTTGCTAAAGAGTCTGATGCCCATTTAGATGTATTCAAAGATAAGGGTGAGGAATTTGAATTTCCAGACATGGTGTATTTTTATGATTGGTTGTTATATGGTTTTAACTTTTTTTGACAATCTCTTTCTGTAACCTAATAACATTTACCAGGCTTTCAATATTTCTTTATAACTATTTTTTCTTTATTAATGTTATTAACTGAAGATAAATATATGTTTTTTTTAAACGATTATTCTAAAATAATTAAGTTATATACAAGCAATTGCAAAATATTTTTCGTGTTTTATATAGCAGTCCTAAATCATTCGTGAAAATTGTAAATTGTTGCGACCCTCCTGTAGTCCCACGCCAGATGCAACAAGAGTCGTTCGCCAGACGCCAATCGCAAGATAATTGATTATTCATTAATAGTTTATGACTTGAGTTGAAACAAATATTGGTTAGAATAACTTAGATTAGCAACTACTGAAAAGCATAATCTGTGCATCCGCTGGTTGCCAGAAGTGTAAAATGACACAATAGTTTAATACATACATCAGCTATGCAAGCAGAATATCGGCAGCGTCGCGAGCAGTTAATGGCAAAAATTGGTGATGGCACAGCCATCTTTCGCAGTGCGCCAATGGCAGTGATGCACAACGATGTCGAGTATGTTTATCGCCAAGACAGTGATTTCTTCTACCTGACTGGTTTTAACGAACCACAGGCTGTTGCAGTGTTAGCGCCGCATCATTCAGAACATCGGTTTGTGCTATTTGTCCAACCGAAGGATCGGGAAAGGGAAGTATGGACTGGTTATCTTTGTGGGGTAGATGCAGCCAAGGAAATTTATGGTGCTGATGAAGCGTACCCGATTAGCGAGTTAGATGAAAAGTTGCCACAGTATTTGGAAAAAGCTAACCGCATTTACTATCACTTAGGACGCGATCGCACCTTCAATGACCAAATTCTGGGACATTATCAGAGTTTACTGCGGACTTATCCCAAGCGTGGTACAGGCCCGATCGCCATTGAAGATACTGGCCCAGCCCTCAACAGCATGAGACTAATCAAAAGTGAAGCTGAGTTAGAATTGATGCGTCAAGCAGTAGCGATCGCAACTGAAGCACACAATTATGCACAAGAAATTGCTGCACCCGGACGTTATGAGTATGAAATTCAAGCGGAGATGGAACGCATCTTTCGAGTCCGGGGTGGAATGGGGCCGGCTTATCCTTCGATTGTGGCTTCTGGCGTAAATGCTTGCGTACTCCACTACATTGAAAATAATCGTCAAATGCAGGATGGAGAATTACTGCTAATCGATGCCGGTTGTGCTTATGGTTATTACAACTCTGATATTACCCGGACATTTCCTGTGGGTGGTAAATTTACCCCAGAACAAAAGATGCTGTATGAGATTGTTTTGTCAGCGCAAAAACAAGCGATCGCCCAAGTGCAACCAGGTAATCCCTTCAAATTAGTTCACGATACAGCAGTGCGCGTCCTCACCGAAGGTTTAGTCGAACTTGGCATTCTTAAAGGTGAAATTGACAAGTTAATTGAGGAAGAGAAATATAAGCCATATTATATGCATCGCACCAGTCATTGGTTAGGGTTGGATGTCCATGATGTGGGTGTTTACCAGCACGGTGAAGATAAACCGCAGATTTTGCAACCAGGTCAAATTCTGACAGTGGAACCGGGATTATATATTGTACCTGACACCAAACTAGCAGAAGACCAACCAGAGACTGATCCTCGATGGATTGGTATTGGTATTCGTATTGAGGATGATGTGTTAGTTACATCTGATGGACATGAGGTATTAACTGCGGGGGTTCCCAAAACAGTGGATGAAGTAGAACGATAAAAAATGGGGATGGGCTGTACCATCCCCAAGCTAAAATTGTGGACAAGCCATCAGAGTCATTGTCAGAATTCCTAAGATTTTATCTATTTCTTTAATAAAGTAATCGTTCTTATCGATAAAGATGGTATTGTCACAAAGTTTGAGAAATTTCCAATCTGTTCCTGTTGTGACTACACCATAAATTTCATTGAGAAGATTTCCTTGTTGCTGGTTAAATAATTGAGATGCAATCATTGTCGCAATGCATTGTCCTAAACCAGATTTAATACTCTCATTTTTAGCTTCCACAATAGTCACGACAGGACTAGTAATATCATATTGTTCTGGTGAACAACTGAGAATAAAATCACAGCGTCCTTCTAAGCCTTTAGAAACATCTACATTAAACTCTGAACCAGAAAATATACTAATTTGGTATTTAAAGAAGCGTTTAACTTCAATTAAAACAGGCATAATAATTAGTTCAGAACGAGCTTTTTCTGTATTTATTGCTGTTACTAATGGTAGATGCTCAGAGAAAATAAAATTTAGATATTCACTAGGTGAAACTGTCTGCACATCTGTAAATAAATCTTGATTTTCAACAAAGATTAATTTAAAGTCGGTTTTTACTTTGCTAAGATTAAAGGCGCTGTACGGCATTGGATCATCTTGGGAGTAAAGTGCAGCGATGCCAACTCTACCAGACGCTCCGCATAGCTTGCTTCTCCGTAGGGGTACGGCGGGCATAGCCAACGCAAGCTGCGGAAGCTAAGGAAGTAAGTTTGATGATATCTCAGATCAAGAACAGCCTTCAACAAATTCAACTTCTGGCAGTTTACCTGACCGAAACTGAGTGACACGCTTCCCGTCAGTCTCGAATACCACACGATAGTTCTGGTTAGCACGGTCTTTCGGGATAAATGTCAAGTAGTGTCCGCCTTGGACGTATTTATGAGGTGTGACTTTAATTTGTCCTGGGTAGAGAGACTTGATTTGCGCTTCGGTGTCGCCAATTTTTGCACCTTTGAGGGTAGTAATCTGGGTATTCTGCCGCACATCTACTCTAGAAATACGACCTTTTGTAACCATAAACAAAAGATTTTTGGGTTCGTTTTGTGGCTTAACGTAGTAGCAACTGTTATTTGGAGAATCACCCACTAGCTTAGTAGCAGCAGCCTTTGCCGCTTGGGAAACAGTCATCCCAACTCGTACTGTGCCAATTCCATTAATAAACAGTTTTGATTGGTTTGTCAGTCCTGTCTGTGCTATGACTATTCCAACACTCAGAGAAGAAAGAGCAAGCGTTACGATACTAATACTCAATAATTTAGTTTTGCTATTCATTTGCTGTAAATAAAATTGGGTAGATATTTATATACAATACTCATGTTGCCAGTTTCGGATTTTTATTTGGTTGATTAGTAAAACTAGGTTACGGGCGCTAAATCCCAACTCCAAGCCAGTATTTAAGGATCATACTTGTATATAACTGTTTGAATGTTTTTTTGCATAAAATTTCCGGTAGAGCAAAAAAAATGAGGATGCCACATAGCATCCTCATTCGATTTTTTGCTTTTTTGCTGATTTCCAGGTATTAGCCCAGAAAAGAATCAACTATTAGAGTTGTGGTACATACTGCTGCTTCTCAGGTACATCAGCGTACTCAGCCACAATCTGGCGGAATTCTTCGCCGTCAATGGTTTCCTTTTCGATGAGCAGATCGACTAAGCGATCGGTGACAGTGCGATTATCACGGATAAGCTTTTTCGAGGTTTCGTAGCATTCTTCCACGATCGTTCGCACTTGTCCATCAATACGGGAGGCGATAGATTCGGAATACTCAGATCGGGTTGTCCAGTCACGACCTAAGAATACTTCTCCCTGCTGGCTTTCCAGTGACAACGGCCCTAAATCTGACATCCCAAAGCGGGTTACCATCTGCCGCGCCATTCCTGATAACTGCTGCAAGTCTCCACCGGCACCAGTGGTAACTTCCGCAGCCCCAAAAATCACCTCTTCAGCAGCGCGACCGCCTAAAGCACCAGTAATTCTGGCTTTGAGTTGAGAACGGGAAATTAACCCTTGTTCTTCGTCGGGAGTAAACCATGTCAAACCCTGTGCTTGTCCCCGTGGGATTAAGGTGACTTTCTGCACTGGATCATGGTCTTTTAACAAAGTCCCAACTAAGGCGTGTCCAATTTCGTGGTAGGCAATTAAGCGCTTGCTCTTGCTGTCTACCAAAGGAGTACCTTCCATCCCAGCGACTACCCGATCGACCGCATCATCAACTTCGCGGAGGGTGATCGCTTCTTTGCGTCTTCTAGCGGTAAGAATAGCCGCTTCATTGAGTAAGTTGGCTAAGTCAGCACCAGTGAATCCAGGAGTGCGGCGAGCGATCGCATCCAAAGATACACTAGTGTCCAGTTTCTTGTTTCGTGAATGGACTTGCAAGATTTCCAAACGCCCTTTGATATCAGGTGCATCGACTGTTACTTGTCGGTCAAAGCGACCGGGACGCAACAAGGCTGAGTCTAGTACGTCAGGACGGTTGGTTGCAGCAATAATAATGATGCCTGTATTACCTTCAAACCCGTCCATTTCAGTAAGCAACTGGTTGAGGGTTTGCTCTCTCTCGTCGTTACCGCCACCGATACCAGCGCCCCGTTGTCGTCCGACTGCATCGATTTCATCGATGAAGATAATACAGGGGGCGTTGTCTTTGGCTTTCTTGAACAAATCGCGGACGCGGGATGCACCCACACCAACGAACATTTCCACAAATTCCGAACCGGAAATACTGAAAAAAGGTACGCCTGCTTCGCCAGCGATCGCTTTTGCTAGTAAAGTTTTACCAGTTCCAGGAGGTCCAACTAACAGCACTCCCTTGGGAATCCGTGCGCCTACAGCGGTAAATCTTTCTGGCTGCTTGAGGAAGGTGACAACTTCTTGCAGTTCTTCTTTTGCTTCTTCGATCCCGGCTACGTCGTCAAATTTAACCCCAGTTTTTGCTTCCATTTGGAAACGCGCCTTGGATTTGCCGAAGTTCATCGCTTGACCTGGCCCGCCAGGGAGGTTGCTAGAACGCCGGAACAAAAAGAACAGCCCGGTAATCAATAAAACTGGAAACACGAGATTGCCCAACAATCCCCAAATTGCGCCATCATTCCGCATGGGGTGAGCATCAAAACTAATATCTTTTTCTTTGAGTTTGCTAATTAACTCAGGAGCGTTAACAGGCAAATCCACCCGCCACCTTTGGACACGATTTTCGATGTCTGGATCGCGGGCTTCTATAATTGCTGTCCTACCGCCTTCGTACAGATCCACGCTGCTGACGCGATCGCCGTCCAAGTATTCTAGAAAGCGACCATAGGTCATGCGGGTATTGGCTGTATTCTTACTCATGTCAGCAGGAGCGCCTGCAAAGGCCCCTTGCCAGAAGAAAAAGCCAATTACCAAAGCCGGCAATGTCCAGAGTGCCAGGACTTTCCAAGAAAATTTCATGTTAATTTGCCTCTAGATGCCTATACAACTCATCAGCCTTAGCAACCGAATGTTCATCACTCTGTCACTTTAAGCTGTTAAACGGATATTTATAAATCCATTTTATTTAATTTGATCTCTTATATGCATTGCCATAGAGCCATCGGGGCATTACGACAATGCCATCAAGAATCTTAATCAAAGTTAACTTAATTTTAATACACCTTGGATTAACCAGCAGAGAATTTGTAGAGGCCATGAGAGAGAAGTTGGTTATTTAAGCAGCCGCTTGGCGTGTAAGATGAAACACGACAGAGTAAGCTACTTACGAATTTCCCTGGTGAGCGAGGTGATTTTCTTACGGCGGGCAACTTTTTAATTCTGAGATATGTAATAAAAAATACATCTTGTTAATCAGGATAAAGTTTTTTATTACAAGAGTTACATACTTCGTTGCTAGTAAAAAGAAAATTAATCAATGGAACTACAAAAATGACTTCCAAAAGTCTCAAACACTTGACTTTAGCCCTGGTTCCTCCTGTTATAAGTTTAGGGATACTAACTGCCTGTGTTCAAGGTAATAGTGAAACTGCAACAACTCTTACTCAAGCCCAAATAGAAACCTTCATTGGGCCACCTGAGCGCCCCAACATGATACTCAATGTAAAAAGTGAGGCAGGGGCATGTCCTCAGACAGTTGGTATTTGGACTTTCTTGCTCCCCTTTGAAGGTGGTGCTGAACATACTGCTGTTGCTGATATTAGGAATGCTAAATTGGTAGCCTCTGGTAAGAAATTTTTAGAATACGAAGCACCATTGCGGCAATCTTATGCATCTTGTGTTGGTAGTGCTAAGTCAGAAAGACCGCTTGTGTACAATTTCCGGTTTCGGAATGGAAAAGTTTATTTCCGCCTAGATTTGAACCAAGCAACACTAAATACCACAATTACATATCAGGGAACAGGCGGGTTCCGTCCTTATGTGCGCTGGATAGCCACGGAATAGCTAATGAATAACTGAATTTGCAATCATTTAAGGGACAAAAAAAGACTTAGTAAATGCTAGGTCTTTTCAAATGATGCAATTGATTATTAATGTCTAGTGTTTGTAAAATACTCAAACTGATTAGAAGTAGAACTGGGATTGAAGTCCGGTTGGGCGAATTTGGGGTTGTGGAATGCCCAATAGTAATTTAGTGCCGGCTCATTTTTGATATTTGAACGAACAACTCGTACCATCCAATCAACTTGCGGAAAGGGTTTTGTGTACCGTTGCCCTCCCTTTACCTACTTAACTTCTGTAATTTGTAGAGTGTAAGGGAGATACTTGCCTTTTTCGTAGGAACCAACCCAAATTTGGTAATTTCCAGCCAACCATTCACCAACAATGCCGGCATTTTTACCGTCAACATCGTCATTACACCAAGTACCACCGGGTCCCTTGATAATCAAGGTGGTGTCCTCAGGACTTTGCACTTGCAGCTTTAGGTAGTCAAATTTACTTGTTAGCACTAATGTGTGGTCTGGTGTTTCATCAACAAATCCGGTACAAGGGCCAGTGGCTGTTTCGCTTCTGGCGGCTACTTGACTCCCAGATATTGAACCACCACTCATCCCGCGAACTGTCAGGGGGTCTGGCGAAAACTGGGGCCCAATGGTGACATCTCCAAATATCGTTGGCGCTTCCTGAGCATCAGTCACAGCATTAACTGTCGATATGATGAATAGCGTAACTATCATGAACGATAATCTCATCCCTCTATTGAGCGCTTTTGTCGGCATTGTAATTACGTTCGCTTCTAAGTGTTTTTGAAGACATGAATTTTACACACCAAGTTCCCAATGTGAGGAGAATTGACTACCTATTTTAGATTTTAAATTGGGGATAATTCATTAGTAATTAGTCAATGATTTCTTGTTCCGATAGTTGCTCTACCTTATGGATAGGGGCACACCTTTGTGCGCCCCTAAAGTCTAAAATATTTCTAAAATCTGGAAGTAATCGCTAATTAGCTTCTGTTATTGCCTTACTTAAGCGCGACTTGTCTAAACCAATCTGATTTAATAGTAACCAAGATTGAATGAGGTCGGGGCCATGAACATCTCCAGTTAAGGCTGCTCTGAGCGATCGCATCACCAAGCCTTTTTTGACTTTTTGCTCTTTCACCACTTGTTTAATAATGTCCTGGGCGGCGGCTTCCGATAGTTGCGGCTGATTTTCTAAAGCTGTGACAATCCCCTCAAGCACAGCAGTAGAACCTTCTTGCTTGAGTTGTGTACTGGCTTCGTCGCTAAATTCAATGTCGCTAAAAAACAGTTGGCTTTGAGCTACTGCATCTACTAAACGAGTCAAGCTTTGGCTAATTAAAGTTACTAGCTGTTCTAACCAGGGACGTTCTCTTCCACCATCAAATTTATACCCAGCCGCTTGCCAATAGGGTATGAGTAAATCTGTAAGTTTATCTACTGGCGTATTGTGGATATACTGACTGTTCAACCAATCGAGTTTTGCCCAGTCAAACTTTGCACCTGCTTTATTTACACGCTCAAAGCCAAATTCTTTGGCTGCTGTTTCTAAGGTAAATATTTCTTGCGTCGAGTCTGGTGGCGACCAACCCAGCAATGTCATGTAATTCACTAAGCCTTCAGCAGTAAAGCCCATTTGCTGAAAGTCAGAAATGGAAGTAACACCATCTCGTTTAGAAAGCTTGCGCCCTTCCAAATTCAAAATCAGCGGCGTGTGGGCAAACTCTGGGATTTTTGCACCCATTGCTTCATACAGTAAAATTTGCTTGGCGGTGTTGGCGATGTGGTCTTCTCCCCGGATGACATGGGTGATTTGCATATCTATGTCATCCACTACAACTGCAAAGTTGTACAGTGGTTGACCGCTACCTTCTTCTGAGGCGCGGGCGATGACCATATCACCACCTAAATCGCTACCTCGCCAAGACATCTTTCCCCTTACTAGGTCATTCCAGACAATTTCCCGCCCATCTTCGATTTTGAAGCGAATCACAGAAGAGCGACCTTCTGCTTCAAATGCGGCGCGTTGTTCTGGCGTGAGGTTACGGTGACGGTTGTCATAGCGAGGAGCTTCGCCTCTAGCTTTCTGAGCTTCTCTTAGCGCCTCTAGTTCTTCGGAAGTGGTGTAGCAGCGATAGGCTAATCCTTGATCTAGCAGTTTTTGTACTGCTTCTTTATAAAGATCCAGGCGTTGGGATTGAAAAAATGGTCCTTCATCCCAGTTAAGTCCTAGCCAGCGCAGTCCTTCAAGAACATTGTCGGTGTATTCGGGACGCGATCGCTCTAGGTCTGTGTCTTCTATTCGCAGTATAAATTTCCCACCGTGGTGGCGGGCAAATAGCCAGTTAAATACAGCCGTTCTAGCTGTACCAATATGTAAATTTCCAGTTGGACTCGGCGCAATTCGGACTCTGACAGTCACAGTTAATTCTCTCTTTCGCAAAGCTTGATAAATGTAGCTTATATTTAAACCCTGAATCCTGAGTCAAGCAAATGCAGGCTTAGGAATTAGTAAATAATAAATGCCCAATTCCTAATATTACTCAAGATTCACTAGTGATAACTTTATAACGGGACTGACGGGGCTCGAACCCGCAACTTCCGCCGTGACAGGGCGGTGCTCTAACCAATTGAACTACAGTCCCTTGTTTGGCAACTTTGCTATTATCGCTATTTATTTTCTAATTGTCAAGTGTTTTGCAGTTAGGAATTATTTTTGCCCCGTCTGCCTAGCGGGCGATCGCTCCTTGGGGGAAATTTTTCGTTAAATAGAACCTGATAATACAACCTGTGGCTCTGATTCTAGATGCTGTAATATCCGGGATTGCATTTGTTTATACTGCTGCTTTAATAGCTGTTTGCTCAATTGGGGTTGAGAAGCGGGTGGTAGACTATGACTCTGTTGCACCCAGGTTTTCAACATTTGCCGCTGAGTTGGCTCGATGCGACTGCTGAGAACGTTGGTGCAGGAATGTGGTGCTTCTAGAGTGAAGAAAATCAAAGGATAGTATTCATTTTCAGCCAGGAAACTTACCACCCTAAGATTTTGAGGATTTTGCATATCTAGGTAGCAGGGTAGCCACTTAGGAGCTAATAATTGCCGATTGTAGAGTATACTCACCCACAACAGCATTGGGTGAGGGGATGTTATGAAGATAAATTGATTATAACGGGTAGAAACCGCATAGTTTTTGATTTCTTGTTTAGGCAACATCAACCATAACGCTGTCATAGCTCCTTGTGCAGTGTCTAAAAGCTGGGGAAAAACAATTTCTTGAATTGGTTTATTTTCAGGCCAGAAAAGTTGCAGACACTTTTGTTCTACTGTGATTGGTAATCCCGAATATAAGGGACAGTTAAGAATGGAACTAGAGGCTGATGTTGTAGATAAACGGGGACTATCGGGCTGTTCTAAACTGTTTAATACTTGCAGAATTTGAGCGATATTTTGTGGGCGATCGCTTGCTTTTTTAGCAAGACAAGCCATGATTAAATTATTTAACTTCTGAGGTAATTTAAGAGTGGGTTTAACATCTGCGATCGCTTTTGGTTCTTCAAACTGATGTGCTTTATACCAAGCACCAAAATAATCAGTTTCTGGTTGCCACGGTTTTTTGCCTGTGAGCATTTCAAACATCATCACACCCAGGCTATAAATATCAGAGCGACTATCTAATTTTTCCCCATCTAGCTGTTCTGGAGAACAGTAGGGTAAAGTGCCATTAAATCCACTGCTTGTACTAGCTGTTGATGCATAATTTAAAAATCTAGCAATCCCGAAATCGAGAATTTTAACTAACTGACCCAATATCGGATCAGGAATAACTAATATATTGGCAGGCTTGATATCTCTATGAACTAATGGACAAATTTTACCATCAATGTTAATACCTTGATGGGCGCACTGTAAGCCCAAACAAATTTGGCGGGAGAGAGTCAAAAACATGGACAAAGGCAGCGGAATTAAATCCTTTAAACTCTTTCCACATAGATATTCCATGACGTAGTATGGTTTTCCTTGCTCATTCACACCATAATCATACGCCCGCACTATATGTAAGCTCTTTTGACTCAAAGCTGCACTCATTAAAGCTTCACGAACAAAGTCTTGTTGCATCTTGGTATCGACAACAGTTTTAGTCAAAAACTTCACAGCAACTGGTGTACCTCCTAACAAAATATCATTTGCTAAGAAAACTTCACCCATGCCACCGCTACCGATTAATTGCTTGAGTTGATAACGATTGGCAAGCAAGCCCGTACTACTTGGAGATGTAAATCGGCTTTGATTCACTTTGTTCACCTCTGCTGCTGAGTCGATTTAAAGTTAGCAGTAGACACATAAGAATATCATTGGGTAATGGTGGTAAGCATTTTCATTTTGATAACAGACTTTCAAGGACGTGATAAAAGTTTAAAAAAAGTCTCCAAGAATTTATTCATCCAATTTTTTAAACCTTCTTTCTCAGTTTTTTGATGAAAAGCTAACTTTTGTAAAATATCTAATTTTAGCTTTTCATAATCTATTTTTAGAAGATTTTTAGCTTCATCAGGCGAAATTAATTCATTTGATTGTTGACTCATATCTAAGCAATCTATAAGTTGCTGGCGCTGATTAGCTGTAAGCTTTAAAGTCGTTACATGAGAGCAACGGTTTGGATCTTCTAGGGCAAAAAATAGTAGATGATAGTAGCCTACTTCTGCTAAACTACGTGCTATATTCTCCCCTTTATTATCTTTCAAATCCAGAAAATAAGGTAGCCACTTAGTCATAGAAGGTTGGGCATTATATAATACTGTTACCCATAATAGCATCGGGTATACATTCATTTTACTAATAAATTCAGTACCATGTATTTTATCCAAATATTTTGTAATCTCTTGTTTGGGCAACATTGACCAAAAAGTTGGTATGAGTCTTTGATGAGTATGTAGTAAATGCGGAAAACCAATTGATGCAATTGGTTTATTTTTAGGCCAAATTTTTTGTAAACAATCTTTTTCTGATAATAAAGTAGCAGGTACTAATTGAACTGGATACGAGAGGTTAAGAATCTCAGTACTTTTGCTAGGAAGAACATCATTAAGCTGAGTATTAACCTTTTCTAAATCTTCTAATATTTGGTTGATATTTTGAGGGCGATCGCTTATTTCTTTCGCTAAACAACTCATCAGTAATTTTTCTAACACCTGTGGTATTTTGACTTGCGGATTCACTTCCTCAACTGTAGGTGGCATTTGAAAGCGATGCGCTTGATACCAAGTACCAAAGGAGTTACTTTTTGTCTGAAATGGATGTTTTCCTGTCAGCATTTCAAACATTAGTACTCCCAAACTGTAAATATCAGAGCGGACATCTAGCAATTTGCGTCCTTCCATATGTTCTGGAGAACAGTAAGGCAAACTGCCAATAAAAGAATCTGTCAGGGTCATCCCACTTCGCTCTGTTAAAAATTTGGCAATACCAAAATCTAGTATTTTAACAATTTCTCCTTGTTTACTATCTTCACTAATGAATATATTTTCTGGTTTAATATCCCTGTGAACAATGGGATAAATCTCTCCCTTGAGGCTGATACCTTGGTGGGCACATTGTAAACCTAAACAAATTTGATTACAAATCTCCAAAAACTTTGATATTGTTAAGGGCTGAATTTTTATAATTTGTTTGAGATTTTTTCCTTGGAGGTATTCCATTACATAAAAGGGAGTCTTATCCTCAGTAACACCATAACTTAAAATACGAACAATATGTTTACTTTTGCGACCCAATTGAGCGCCAATAAAAATCTCTCTGGCAAAGCGTTGGGACATTTGCTGGTTCACCAAACTGAGTGATAAAATTTTCACTGCGATCGGCATACCACCTTTAGCAGTATCTTCTGCTAAATAAACTTTACCCATCCCCCCTTTACCAATTAAATCTATGATTAAATAGCGATTATTTAAAAATTTTCCAATGTAATCATCTAATTCTGCTTTTTGCCCTACCATACTCTCAATTTGATTTTGTGACATAAGAATTATTTATGAAAAACATTGTTGCAAAATACTTTAATAAGTCTAGCTAATTTTTAAATTTAAATCTGAAAAACATCCTAATTTTTAGAATATTAATCCTCTGTTGTAATTATGGTTAATCTTTCTGCAAAACTCCCTAATCATTGTGTAACATATTTATTAATGAATCCGGTTGAGAAATTACACGTAAACTAAAAATAGGCAAGATAAAGTTGCCTAGCAAATTCCGTGAATACACAGGAATAAGCTTCAAACAAGTGAATAGCAGTAAAGGGTGCGATGCCTCTGTACAGTTAACGGTTGAGATTCGGGAGTAAACGGCGCAATAATCTGATTAGTGGTGTTTCAATTTTAATTTTAAAGGCTAGTATCTGGGTGCGTTGCAGGGAGTTGAAATTGTTATCACTGATGAGAATTAATGATTGTTGTCCATCGGGTAGTTTAGGGCCAAGAGTTAAGCCTTCAATGTTATCTAGCAGTACATTTAAGGTTCTTAAATCTAACAGCAATTTTTTCGGAACTGGTTTAATACTCTTGGAATTAATTGCTAAAAGGCTATCAATCTTATGAATATCATCGGCTCCTTCTAAAGAAACCTGAAATAGGAAAATAGCAAATCCTAAACCAGTAAAAGACCGTTCTAAACTTAGGAAGTGTCCTTGATTATCGAGAGCAAGTAAATCAGGTAATCCACTAGCGAATTTGCCAGTCAAATTCAAAAAGGGTGAAACTGGTTCAGTTTGGTAAAGAAATTCCTTTTCTGGCTGGTTGTTGAGCAAGTTGTATTGCAAAATCCGGCAAGGACTACCGATGTTAGGTTTAGCTGCGACACCATCTTGAATTAGAGCATTTTCGGTAGC
The DNA here is from genome assembly GCF_036917395.1 of Nostoc sp. GTDB lineage: Bacteria > Cyanobacteriota > Cyanobacteriia > Cyanobacteriales > Nostocaceae > Nostoc. The sequence goes on along the minus strand of NZ_JBALDI010000081.1, from coordinate 14,684 downwards.
TGTGAATAGATGCTTTTTATCGGGTGTGATAGTGAGGCTTTCAAAAGCCAAATTGTTACGGATACCTTTTTGACTACTTTTATCTGGCAAAAATTTGTTTGGTATGGAAAGTGTTTTAATTTCTCTGCCAGAAGAGAGCGAGAACTCTTTAATAAAAGGATTAATTAATTTTCCAGCATCGCCTTCAGAAGAAATAAACACAGTTGCTTTATTAGTTAACGCAATACCTTCTGTATCACTTTCACCAGGGCGAAATGTTTGACCATTTTCATTTAATAATGTGGTAACACTGACAGGAAGAACTTTACCTTTTTGTAGCTCACCCTTGCTTAAGTCAATTTTAAGAGTGTAGAAACGGGCGGCAGCTTTTTTTCCTCGGTCATCGGAAATAGCATAATAAAGGTTGTTTTTTGCATCATATGTAATTCCAGAGAAACCTCCCACTTCAGTTTTTTTAAAGATTAAACCTTTTGGTAAAGTGGCTTCCCCGATAAACTCTATGCTACTCACTTCAACAGCATTTGTATATAAATTTATAAATAAAAAAATGATAATTATAATTGCTAGCAATAAATAAATAATTCGTGGGATTGTGAAGATGTTTTTAATCAGCTGCATAGATTTTTTTTGTTAAAGTCTAAAAATTACGAATGAGACATCATGCTGAAGGATGCAACATGTTTTAATGCTGCACATCTGTGCGCCACTACAAATAACATATATTCCAACCAATTGAAAACCTTTAGAAAATACGAAATTACTTAAGCTAGTCGCAAACCGTATTCATCCTGAAAAAAGTTGACAAGCCAATCTTTCACTCTGTGGGTAGCGCGGCAATCATCTTCGTTGTAGCTTTGGATAATTTCTAATAAGGTACGATCGCCTGTTTCTAGCCACTGATCATACCAGTAAATACATTTAGCGCCACTAGCTTCTTTTTCCCGCCACTCAAATCCTAACCAACGAGCGATCGCTTTCAGGGCATAGCTTTCTACAGGCAATGTTACACTTTGGGTTAATTGTTCATACACATCCACAAATCGATTCAGTATAGGACGCACTGAGGCGTAGGGAGTGTTGTAAAGCTTTGCCAACCGTTTGACTGTATCAAACTCGTAGACACAAAAATGATAAATTGGCGCTTCGGGATATTGCCAAACTAAATCCAAAAATTGCTGCCAAACTAATTCTTCGTCTTCTGGTTTTTCTGCTAAAAACGAATAAAACTGTTCTGTATTGGCAAGTCTATCAACGACCAAAACCCCCAAAAGATAATCTAAATCCAAGTCTGGCTGTGCCTCAATATCAAAGTAAAGCTCTATGGGTGCTGTGAATGTAATATCTTTAATTGGTAGCGGGTAGGGTAATATTATGGGTCGTCTTTCCAGTGCAGATTGAGCTTGCACCACTAGCTTGGGCGCTACTTCCCTGTCGAAACCAAGTAGGTTTTCTAAGGTGCTAGGACTGGTGTTGGCGAGAGATTCCAGTGTAGTGATAGCTAGGGCTTGCAGTTGAGTGTAGCGAATGGGTGTTACGCCTGGTAACAGTGAGAGATGTTTTTCAGATTGAGCAACGGCATAACATTGACTATACCAATGGCAAAGATTGCATTTTTGCCGAGAAATAAACACCTCTGGCGGATTCGGTAACTCTAAAACTTGAATAAATTCCTCCAGAATCTGCTGCATCCGTGGTATCCATTTGAAAAGATCCACCGCATAACTTCTGTCATTGGTTCGCCGCAATAAAAGCCAAGCTATTTCTGGTACAACTCCCTGCACTGTTGCCAACACCTGGGCATGAAATGCGGCGACAACTTGATATTCTTGTTTAGGGCGCTTACCCAGTTCAATACCAGCCGGGACGTACATCCAGTCTCCAAAACGGGACTGTCCTGGCTGTTTAACGAGTAAATTTGGACGACTCAGTAAGGTGTATCCTTCAGAATAAGTTGCTAACAGTACTCCTTTATAAATGTAGTCCACCCCACGCTGCATCAATTCTAAAGTTGCCGCCTCTCCCCTTTCCCAGTTTCCGTATGGATAATCTGGTTGGTGATAGGTCAAATGTGCTAGAAAACTCAGCTGATGGGCGCTTTTGTCCTGTTGTAGTTTTCGCAGCAACTCATTGGTATCATCGCGCTGACTTTTGTCACCGTGGATATCTAGAAAAGGCCGGCGTTTACAGCGTTGGTATTGCAGTAGGAGTTCAGCATTAATTAGCATCCTTTTAAGTTAACAAGAATTAGCACACTCTGGGAGTAACTCAGACAATTAATAATGGAGTGGGCGAGACGAGAGAGATCAGGGAGATGAAAAACTAATGACCAATGACTAATAGCTTTTGACTAATCCAAAATCCAAAATCTAAAATCTAAAATCTAAAATTGGTATGACTAGTACTTCTGTCGCACAAACTAGGTTGCATAGCCATCGAGAGCAATTTCCCGCTTTAGCGAATAAGGCTTATTTCAATTATGGGGGACAAGGGCCGATGCCCCAAAGGGCAATGGATGCTATGACCCAAACTCAAGCTCATGTTCAGCACATAGGCCCCTTTGGCAATGAGGCATATCGCTGGATAGCGCCCCAGACTCAAGCCGCAAGAGAAGCGATCGCTTCGGAGTTACATGCACCAAGTCAAACAATTACCCTCACCCAAAATGTCACTGTTGGCTGTAATATCGCCATGTGGGGCATTGAGTGGCGTGCTGGCGACCATATGCTGCTCTCAGACTGCGAACATCCAGGTGTGATTGCCACAGCACAAGAAATCGCGCGGAGATTTGCTGTGGAAGTTACTACCTGTCCTCTAAAAGCGACTTTAAATGAGGGCGACCCCGTAAAAGTTATTATCCAGCACTTACGCCCTAATACTCGTCTTGTGATATTAAGTCATGTTTTCTGGAATACTGGTCAAGTTTTACCTCTTGATAAAATTGCCGAAGTATGCAGAAATAATCATTCTTTACTACTGATAGATGCTGCCCAATCTGCCGGCTTGTTGCCTTTAAATTTGACTGAATTGGGAGTAGATTTTTATGCTTTCACTGGTCACAAATGGCTATGTGGCCCTGCGGGTGCTGGTGGTTTGTATGTTCGACCAGAAGCACGAGAAAGCCTGAAACCTACATTTATTGGCTTGAATGGCATTGTTGTGGATAGCCAATCTCAGCCTGTAGATTGGCTTCCAGATGGGCGACGATACGAAGTGTCTACATTAGCTTATCCGTTGTATGTTGGGTTACGGGAGGCGATCGCAATCCATCAGCAATGGGGAACCTCACAGGAACGTTACGAGCAAATTTGCCATAACAGTGAGTACCTCTGGCAGCAGTTAGTAGCGTTACCCGATGTCAAATGTCTACGAACTTCCCCACCTGAAAGCGGTATAGTCTCTTTTCAACTCACCCAGAATCAGCCCCAAGCTCATTTGAAGTTGGTGCAATTTTTAGACTCACAAAGGATATTAACTCGGACAATTGCTGACCCTAGCTGTATACGCACTAGTGTTCATTACTTTACTTTAGAATCGGAAATTGACCAATTGATTGAGGCAATTCAAAGTTTTTGTAAAATGTAGGATCAGTAGGGTGTGTTGTAACGCACTTTTACTAGTGCGTTATGGTATCTCAAGCTAAGATGCTGTACTTAACTCTGCTGAACTAAATGAAAACCCTTTATTTACTTTGTGGCTTGGCGTTTTCTGGTAAAAGTACCTTGGCTAAAGCAATAGTCGATTACCTAAACTATGCATATGTAAGTCTGGATGATATCAATAAAGAGCGAGGACTTGGTTTTGGTGGAGATGGTATTCCCGTTGAAGAGTGGGAAAATACTCACCAGATCGCAATTGGGATTTTGGATAATTTAATGCAGCTAGAACAAGATATCATTCTCGATGATACAAACTGTTTTCGTTGGTTGCGTGACAGATTTAGAGAGGTCGCCAAACGACATGATTATAAAAGCAAAGTAATTTACCTCAATGTTCCGCTAGAGGAAATTTACATAAGAATGCAAATGAATGAACAGACTAAAAAACGCCAAGGAATCAAAAAGGAGATTTTTGCAGAACTAATACAAAATTTTCAGCCTCCTGAAGTAGATGAAAATATTTTGCTATTCAATAATGAATCCACTATCAAAGATTGGCTAGAGACTCAATTACATTCTACATTTAATAATTTATAACTCCTAACTATAAAATGGAACGCCCAATCTTATACATAGCCATAACTAACCACGGTTTTGGTCATGCTACCCGCACGGCTTCTGTAGCTGCGACAATTCAAAAGTTATGTCCAGAAGTTCTGCTAATTATGGTGAGTACTGCCCCCCGCTGGTTGCTAGAGTGCTATATAGAAGGTGATTTTATCTATCGTCCCCGTGCATTTGATTTGGGTGTGGTGCAAACTGATAGTTTGACAATGGATAAAGTAGCGACTTTAGAAAAGTTGCTCGATATTAAGAAGCATCAAAATTCGCTGATTGCCTCAGAAGTCAATTTTATCCGCCAAAATCGTGTTAATCTCATCTTGGCAGATATTTCCTTCCTGGCTCCTGGGTTTGCCAAAGCTGCAAATATTCCCTGCTGGATGATGAGTAACTTTGGTTGGGACTTGATCTACCGAGATTGGGGGGGTGAATTTACCGCAGTTGCCGATTGGATTAGTGATTGGTACTCAAAGTGCGATCGCCTGTTTCGTCTACCCTTCCATGAACCGATGCAGGCTTGTAACAATATCACAGATGTCGGCTTAACAGGCGGTTCCCCCCGTTACTCTGCTGATGATTTACGTTCTCTTTGGGGAATAACTACACCAGTTGAAAAAACTATTTTGTTGACCTTTGGCGGTTTGGGTTTACAGCAAATCCCCTATGATAACCTGCGGCGATTTTCAGATTGGCAATTCATCGTATTTGATCAATCTGCCCCTGATTTACCTAATTTAGTGAAAATTGATGACCGCAAATACCGCCCTGTAGATTTTATGCCTATTTGTGGACGAGTCGTTTCTAAACCTGGTTACAGTACTTTTTCCGAAGCCACAATACTACAAGTGCCTATTATTACTATACCACGTGAAGATTTTGCTGAAGCGAATTTTATACTAGAAGGCATAATTAATTATAACCAGCACCAAATCATCACCCCTTCTGAGTTTTTTCAAGGAACTTGGGATTTTCTGCGTGAGTTACCCCAACCACCAAAGCAATCTCAACCAATTGCCAAGGATGGTAATGAAGCGATCGCTCATGCTATTGTCAACTATTTTCGCAGTAATTAAACTTGACTTAACTGATAGCCTCTCATCGGCTACTAGCTATCTGCTGAGAAGGTTATAGCTGTTTTCAATTACGTAAAATACAGTAGGGACGCGCAGATGTGCGCCCGAAGCGCGTATTGCATCCAAACGAAAACCGCTATAAACTTTATTTATATGGTGAGGCAAATCATCCAAACTAAAAAATCAACGGTTATTAGTCAATAATCAATCAAATTACAGATGACTCACTACCAAAAGTTACTAAAAATTTCCACCACGGGCAAATCTTTTTCTAACATCACCGCGAAAATTGAAGCTATAGTTGCAGAGTCGGGAGTGGAAACTGGTCTTTGTACTCTATTTTTGCGCCACACTTCAGCCAGTTTAGTGATTCAAGAAAATGCTGATCCCGATGTCCTTATAGATTTAGCTAATTTTATGGCAAAACTCGTGCCAGAATCAGGCAAATACATCCACGATGCAGAAGGCCCTGATGATATGCCGGCACATATTCGTACCGCACTTACCCATACTTCTGAACATATCCCTATTAATCGCGGTCATTTGGTGCTAGGAACTTGGCAGGGAATTTATATTTGGGAACATCGCCAGCGCAGTCATTCGAGGGAATTAGTTATCCACATTTCTGGATAGTAAATTCTCAAATTTAATTCATTTAAGGTGTGACTTTGTAGAGTTGAAACGCCCTATTTATACTGTGTAACTTGTGGAAAAAATCTCGTCAACTTCGCGGTCATATGCATTAAACAAATTTCGCTGCGTAGGCGTAGCCCGTCGTAGACATCGCTTTTTTACAAAAATTAGTGATGTAAAATTGACTAGATACATACTAAATAATTTATGTAAATTTGTAAATTTAAAAGTTAAGTTTATTTGTAATTATTCAATAATCTATTTTCAGACTATAAACTAATATTATTTTAGTGTAAGCTGTCTGGGCTATTTCAATTACTATGAAGCAAGAACTGACACCAACTCATACCTTCCAATTTCTTGATGAAATCCTTGCCCAGCAGTCTGTTAATATGTTATCACTTAATCCCCAAAAGAGATTAATTACCAGTTTTGCAGAATTGGGAAATTTTATTACTGAAGAAAACACTGACATTCAATTTATTACAACCCTTCAGGAAACTCTCGAATCTATAGTCTGCACTCAGTTGCAAAATTTTCCAGGAAACATCTTCTGGGATTTTGATTTTTTGGTAAGTAGTATGCTTAGACAGGCTTTAGTAGCAGATGAGGGTGCTATTCCTTTTTTAAAAGTTTTTGGCAAAAAAATGGTTTTACTGATAGAGATGTTCGGAAATAAAACGCAAATGCGCTTCCGTTACGTTCACGATTTTATGTATGGATTTGATTGGGCAAGATGGGTACAAAAAGAACCACAAAATCGGGCACATATAGAGCCTTTTAGTCTGGTTTTTTTGGATTATTTGCTCGTCAAAGGCAAGGAACTTTTACAACGTATTAATCACGGTCAGATCACATCTTATAAACTATGTGAAACAGGTTATCGCAATCCCTTCACATTTTCTCGTGAACCAGAAGATGAATACCGTCTGCTAACTTATCTTGCTGAAGAACAACTTATTCCAGTGGCAGTGTGGAACTGGAACGCTAGCCCAGTATGGAATAAACCTTTTCAAGAAATGCGCCAGCAATTAGCATTAAAATTAAGTATTCTACCACAGAGACACTGATCAAAAATTCAAAAATCAAAAATGTAACCCTTTACAAGGCAAGTATCTAGCTACTTGCTGCATACAAAATAATTGGCTGGAAAAATAGGATGAAAATTGGTGATTTAATTACTTGGTTTGAAGCATGGGCAAATCCTGCTTGGTGTGAAAGCTGGGATAATTGTGGCTGGCAGATTGAACCAGGAGTTTTGCACGAAAAAACACGGGTTTTGGTGTGTTTGACACCGACTTTGGCAGTAATGCAGGAAGCGATCGCTCTTAATGCTAATCTGATATTTGCCCATCATCCCTTGATTTTTACTCCTCCCAAGTCATTACGCAGTGGTGAAGCGATCGCAGAAATGATCCGGTTAGCTTTTACCCACAATATTGGTATTTACACTGCTCACACGAATTTTGACCAAGTACAGGATGGTACTGCTGACGTTTTAGCTCAGATTTTAGAGCTAAAGGAAGTTACTCCCATAGTACCTACACAAGCAGGGTTAGGATATGGTCGTGTTGGTTGGCTAGAACCATTTTTGACATTACAGGAATTACTCGCAGCAATTCAAACCCGACTTGCTTCCCCTCATTTGATTTTTTCCCCAACTGCTGATTTACAGCAAACAATTTCACGAGTTGCCGTTTTGGGTGGTTCAGGGGCTAGTTACATTTCATCTGTCGTTAAAACTGGTGCTCAAGCTTATCTGACTTCTGATTGTAAGTTTCATCAGTTTCAAGAAAGCCGTGAGCGCAATCTAATTTTAATCGATGCTGGACATTATGCTACTGAACGTCCTGCTTGCGATCGCTTGGTGCAAAAATTCCAGTCCTTAAATCTAGACTGGGTGAAATTGAGTCAAAAGGATGAGGATTTCCGCCAGTTTTTTGCTTGATTGCTTATGTTTCACTATATTTTTTGGATACTTGCCTAAAAGTTTTTTTATATTTTAATATTGTCAAACCATCCGGCTGATCAACATCAATACTGAATAAATTGTATTAAATACTTTAAGTATACTACTAGTACTCCCATCGCAAACTCTTATCATAACCCATTATTGTGATGCATATCACTAATTATATGTAACTATAATCACATGATTTTCATGTTCCATATCAACTAGTAGCAGCGGGAAATGTTCCACACTTGAAGTAACAAATTGTTTACTTTGCCCTAACCAAGATGATTCGCACAATCGTTGAATCTGCTTTCCAAACTGGATATCTTAGTGTTGAATCTGAGGGTTTACTCCATCAAGTAGTGGCTACTAAATGCTATCAGTCAGAAGATTTACCAGCCCTTGCAGCCCTATACAATGCAGTTCGCGCAGGTAAAATTAAACGAGAAGCGTCCTCGTCGAACAAGCTTATGGAATTATCCCCTACCATATAAATCTCCCTGCTCCTCCAAAAGAAGCACAGGAACAGAGGGAAGCTGCCTGATGCACTCCCCACTATCTTGGCTTTTCTTTAGCCATGATCAGGCAAAAATCTTAAAACTCTTTAGGTGTTGTTGTTGAAAATTACCAAGGTCAGCAAGAGAATGAGTTAAGATCAGATACACATGGGTAAAAGTAAAGCCAAGTCCCCGGACTTCCCAGTAATGCCAATGACTAAAAGTAGGCAAATTAAACAACCGCAATCAACGATTATTTTGGAGTATCGTTTATTACATAATGGTAATAATGACTCACCAGCATATATGAATCTGGTTAGGGCAGATCCCGAATTGTTTGACTTCTATGAAGCAGACATTCCTTAGAACGAGCCGGAGGAGATTGAGTTCATTGCTAGAGCAAACACTGATTTATGACCCAAAATTTCCCAATATTTTGACAACTACAAGCAAGTATTGGGATTGGTTTATAAAGCGTACTTGTTCTGAACGGTGAAATTAACCTCTTAAAGGTGTAATGTAATGGGGTAGAACCCAGATTTTGAAAGGTTTAACTACGTTGTTTAAAAAGGCAGAAACAGTACATGCTACACCGCAAGATTTATCAACTGTGTTGCGATGGGCGCGAGGTATGTGTTTTCTTGCGGGACCAGCAACGCTGGATTGAACGCGCCCGCATCATAGACATAGAGGGAGATTTAGTGACCCTACGCTATGAAACAGAAGAAGAGGACGAAGTTTGTTCTTGGGAAGAAATGGTTCGCCTTGAGAGCATTGGTGCTGTAACGCAAAAATTAGCTTCAGTGCCACGCGGGAATGTGGAACCTCTGATGACTGAAGACTGTCCCGAAGCAGAGCGCATCCACAACCGTTACACTGACTCGAATCCAGAATAATCAGTGCTGAGTGCTGAGGGCTGAGTTAATAAATCCTAACTCAGTCCTCAAGACTCAGGATTAGATAAACCTTCAAAAGCAGGACAGTAACCTTCTAGAGTTACCTTAAAGTTATATAACGGGGAAGCTGGGTTCCAACACCGTTGCCCCCTTTGATGTCGGCAAGTACCGCAACAGTCTACATCTGTCCATGTATAGCGATCGCTATTTTGGTTGAGCAGTTCTCGTTGAGACAATCCCCTTAAGACTAGTTCTTCCCCTTGCCAACGAGCTTCGATTAAGCCAGTATCGGCAAATTGCCGCCAACGAGGATCGGTAGTAATCACATTAGGTAGGGTAATTGTGATTATTGTTCCCAACTCTGTGAGTTCGCCTTCGTAGTTAGTTTCTGGTGCTGCCGGTTGTAAAAATGTATCACCGATAGGCAGTTCTACTAAAGTCTCAGCAGCCGGAGAATGTATATGGTAGCGGTTTTGCAACTCCTCTAAGCTAGTCAGGTCTGCCAAGTAGGCAGGAGAACCGTGGACAAAAATGACGTGCTGGGGTCGCAAATTATGAATTAGCTGCGTAGTACCAGGGCCATCACTATGTTGAGCCAGGAGATAGCTTTCGACAGTGGTGGGTGCTAAATATTCTTTGTTAACTCTTATATCAATTTTTTCTGGTAAAAGGATCAGCCAAGGGCCAGTATCTAATTGGCAGTGTTTACCCAAATCAGTTGTGGAGTCAGTGAGGACAATACAAGGTGATTTGCCGACAAAAGCACGATGTTCTGGCTGCAAACGACGCACGCGGGGACGTACCCGTTCATCCCAAAATAAGGGTTGATGACGGGCGAAGTTTTGTACGGATGGGGGAAGGTGGGCTAGCAGTTCTAGGTAGGCATCACACCCAGTGGCGACAGCACCATCTACCCAAATATCTAAATCTCGTCCGGTGAAGTGGTGATGAGAGCGTAGGAGCATTAATAATTCTTGACCCAATCCTAAAGCCGGGGTGGGAAGGATTACAGAACAATTGTCAGCGATCGCTCGATTAATTCGCTCTGCTAGTTGATTTTCTTGGTTGCGGCGGTGAGGATGGCGGGATGTACCGTAACTGCCTTCAATGATTAGCACATCCAAATCTAAGCCCCGCAGTTCCTCTAAGCGTAAACCTTCTACCAGGCGGGAGTTTGATAAGAAAAAGTCCCCTGTATAGAGTAGCTTGTAAGTACGCTGCTTAGTGGTGTAAGTGAGCAGAATTGCCACTGCCCCTGGTAGATGCCCTGCGGGAAATAATTCTGCTACCAGACCATCTTGGAATTCCACAGGCGATCGCAACGGCAAGGCATGACAAAATTGGGAAATCTCCTCAGGATCTTGGTCTAGCCAATTCAGCGGCAGTAACTTGCTGGTTACTTCGCTACCATAAATCGGTAACTTTGGAAAAGTTTTATGCAATGCCAGTAAGCCTCTGGCGTGATCTGGGTGGGCGTGACTAATCAAAACTAAATCTGCTGGTAGGGGCGAACTAGCTCCCCGTCCCGACTTAGTAAGCCCCTTAGCTAGCGATGAAATATCCTCCAAACCACAGTCCAACAGGATGCGGTGTGGCCCCATCTTCACCAATAAACACATGCCCTCATCGTCATGCTGGACACTATAGGGCAAACATTCTAATTCACTACCTGCTTCCCCAGCATCTACGTGAGAGGATGCCGACAGATTATCCCTCATGCTCTCCTCCCCTCAAACCTGATCATCATAGACATATCCCAAAATCCAAAAATTACACAAATTTTGGTTTTGTGACTTAGGGGTAAGTTTTATTGTGCGCCCCTACACCCTGAGAATACAGATTTTTGATTGGGGAGGACGCCTCCACCGAACCCGCACTGGTTCGGAAAGGTGGATTAACGAAAAGCAAACAAACTAAAAGCTCAAGAATGCCTTTTGTTTATTTTCCCTTTGCAAATTCTGAGCGCTCTTAGCCAACTCATCCTATGAAAAGTCGCCCAAACGTTTACAGATTTATCTCAATGTGCGGAGCCATTGCCGTGATAGTTATCTGAATCATAGAATCCATTTTTCGTGCCGAAAAATAAGCACGAGAGCGTAAATATAACTGTTAATCCGGCTAGAATCAGCTTTACATCCATTTGTTTGCTGCCCTTTACTTAAAGACTTTCCTATATTAATTTAGTGCTTCCGCAATCAAATGCAATCACTAGAAAATCTTCACTATGCTTATATGGATTGGGCAATAGGTAAATTTACCGCAATCAGTCAGATTGTAGAACTTTTCGGTTCACCTGTCTATCCATCTAGATGTGAAGCAACGCAATAACCGCACAAAGGTATTACTCACCGTATTGTCTTTCGTGTCGGCGGCGTATTGAATCAATTCTTCCCGCAGTTTTTTGGCTGCATCTATCTCAAGTAAGGTTGTTAGCAAGAAATAAACACCACGAAATCGCGGATCGCCCATTCTATCAATTAATAGCCCTTCGGCTGCATCAGTTTCGCCGAGAAAGTTTTGCACCAAGAAGAAATCCATGATTTTATCGTGGCGGAAGTACCATTCTTTCTTGGCTTCGCCTTTTTCACCTTCCCACTGACGGCTGACTACCATTTTGTATTTTTCATCTGACAAAGACATGACAACTTGGTGAAATTCATCTGCGGGTAGGGCTTGTTTGTCTTCGAGTCGCATTTGGTAAACGGCGGCGGAAAATTTCTTTAAGGGAAATTCTTGATTCCATTCTTTGAGGTATTCTGCCGCCATTAAATTGTATTGCTGTTCTTGCAGGCGAAACAAGTTAGGATATTTGCCTTGTGATAACATCAGCGCTACCACTGTTAAATCCATTGGATTGGAAAGAGTTCGTTGGGCAGCGTTTAACTCTTCTTTGACTTGCTGGTTATTCAGGACTTCTGTTAAATAATTGGTGCAGGCTTTGGCGTAATCGTCGCCTTGAACTTTGGCATCTTTGGGGAGTCGCGGCTGACGGGATATCAAAAACTCTTGAATTTGTTATTGCTCAAGGGGTTGCAAGTAGTATGTTTTTGCTGTTGAGGGCGGTATCCACTCTAGGGGTTGGGTAGTCATTATAATGTTGCCCCGGAAATAGCTTTCGACAAACTGGCAGATTTTTGCTTGTGTATCGGCGGTGACTTCGTTGAGTCCGTCGATGCAGATGTCAATCGCACCACTGTAAATCAGGTTTTTTAGGAAGTCGGCATCTTTGGCTTGGCCGTGTAGCTTGTCTTGAATTGCCTCAATGACGCCTTTATGACATTTCTGGGCGGGGAGATAAACGACTATGCGCTTTTGATTTTTCAACAGATGCCGGAGAAACATTGACTTGCCTAAGCCGGAATCACCTTCTAAGATAATTTGTCCTTGAATACTGGGTAGGGCTGCGGTAATTGGCAGGATGTCTCCTGAGGTGGGAACTTTGACTTGAGATTCTGGGAAGTATGATTGGTCATAAAAATTATCTAAGCCGGCATCGGCTAATAGGGAAGATTTGAATGGTTCAAATAATTTGCGCCGGAAGAAAGGAACCCAGGTGAGGAGAAAGCCGACATAGCCGACACCGAGAATCCGGCGTACCCAAGGGTTGTAGAAGAAGATGGCTTGGACTTGGGGAAATTTTGGGTAGGCAAAGATCAGGGCAAGCCAAAAGGTAGCATGAATATAAATGGTGATTTTGGCTTTGAAAAACCACTGTCAATATTCCAGATGATTAATTACTGACTGTAGTGCTTCAGCCTGAGTGGAGTTAACTTTTTTGAGGTTACTGTAATGAGTGTTCAGTAAGTTAAGATCCTGGGCTTTCCAAATAATTTGTTTTTTAGCAGCAACTTCAGAAATTTGTTGTGCTAGTTCTGTTCGCAGTTCTGGCAGAGAATCACAATCTATCCAGGCTTTCTCGAAAACTTGCATTGCTTCCACTCCCTGCTTATAGCTCGGTTTCTCTGGTCGTATTTTAGGCTTACCAACCCATTGCATAAGAGTTTCTAATTCTGGTTTACCAGCTGCCAAAAAATGAGCTAAAAATCTGAGTTGACCAATCTCAGAGGGATAATAGTGAACTGAATTGAGAATTTGCACAACAACTGGCAAATCTTGTTGCCCTAGTTTTATGAGTACCTGTGCTGCTAGTCTACGGAGATAAGAGTCAGAATCTTTGAGCAGCAGGGCAAGTTGTGGAGCTTGTTCCTTAGCTTGCATCTCCCCTAGTACCTCTGCTGCTACATGACGGAGATAAGAGTCAGAATCTTTGAGCAGCAGGGCAACTTGTGGAGCTTGTTCCTTGGCTTGCATCTGCCCTAGTGCCCATGCTGCTGCTCTACGGACTTTTATGTCAGAATCTTTGAGCAGCAGGGCAACTTGTGGAGCTTGTTCCTTGGCTTGCATCCGCCCTAGTACCTGTGCTGCTGCAAAACGGACATCAGAGTCAGAATCTTTGAGCAGCAGGGCAAGTTGTGGAATTACTTCCTTGGCTTGCATCTGCCTTAGTACCTCTGCTGCTGCAAAACGGACATCAGAGTCAGAATCTTTGAGCAGCAGGGCAACTTGTGGAGCTTGTTCCTTGGCTTGCATGTGCCCTAGTGCCTGTGCTGCTGCTTTACGGACATCAGAGTCAGAATCTTTGAGCAGCAGGGCAACTTGTGGAACTACTTCCTTGGCTTGCATCTGCTCTAGTGCCTGTGCTGCTAGAAAACGGACTATTTCGTCAGAATCTTTGAGCAGCAGGGCAACTTGTGGAACTACTTCCTTGGCTTGCATCTGCCCTAGTATCTGTGCTGCTGCTCCACGGATATCAGAGTCAGAATCTTTGAGCAGCAGGGCAACTTGTGGAACTACTTCCTTGGCTTGCATCTGCCCTAGTGCCTGTACTGCTGCATAACGGATATCAGAGTCAGAATCTTTGAGCAGCAGGGCAACTTGTGGAACTACTTCTTTAGCTTGCATCTGCCCTAGTGCCTGTGCTGCTAGTCTACGGACTCTTATGTCAGAATCTTTGAGCAGCAGGGCAACTTGTGGAGCTTGTTCCTTAGCTTGCATCTGCCCTAGTGCCTTTGCTGCTACTCCACGGACACCAGAGTCAGAATCTTTGAGCAGCAGGGCAACTTGTGGAGCTTGTTCCTTAGCTTGCATCTGCCATAGTGCTGCTGCTGCTGCTTTACGGACACGAAAGTCAGAATCTTTGAGTAGCAGGGCAACTTGTGGAACTACTTCCTTGGCTTGCATCTGCCCTAGTACCTCTGCTGCTGCAAAACGGACACCAGAGTCAGAATCTTTGAGCAGCAGGGCAACTTGTGGAACTACTTCCTTGGCTTGCATCTGCCCTAGTACCTCTGCTGCTGCAAGACGGACACCAATGTCAGAATCTTTGAGCAGCAGGGCAACTTGTGGAGCTTGTT
>NZ_JBALDI010000080.1:0-118189 GCF_036917395.1 Nostoc sp. | reverse complement strand
AACTCCGTGAATGAGTCTTTGAACTCCGTGAATGAGTCTTTGAACTCCGTGAATGAGTCTTTGAACTCCGTGAACGAGTCTTTGAACTCCGTGAACGAGTCTTTTAACTCCGTGAACGAGTCTTTGAACTCCGTGAACGAGTCTTTGAACTCCGTGAACGAGTCTTTGATACTCGTGAACGAGTCTTTGAACTCCGTGAACGAGTCTTTGAACTCCGTGAACGAGTCTTTAAGCTAGATAAATGTTAAATTAAGGGCTGTATCCGCAGCAAATCTGGTAAATCTAGAGAGGCGAGGTGTTGATAAGCTTGATTGATGACACGCTTGCCTCTGAGAAAGCCTGTATTAGCTCCGGGACAAATGTACCTGAGAGTTTCTGGTGTAAAATCTTCTAATAATAACCGAAGACTGTTAATTTGTCGGGGCCAATGAAAGGTTTTTGCTGTCCGTAATGGTACTGGTTCACCCTTCTGATTAGGAACTAAATGACGCCCTGAAAACAACATACCTCCAAGCTCACTGTAGTATAGACAAGATGAGCCGGGAGAATGACCTGGTGTCCAAATAACTTGAACTACTGCATCAAAAGTAAATTCCTGCCTAAAGGTAGTTACGGTTAAGCCTGGTAATAAATAAGCTTCTTGTTCTTGAATCAGGACTTCGCAGCCAAAAGTTTGCTGAATTTCAGCAGTCTTGCCAATAGCGCCTCGATGGGTGAGAAATAACCAACGTATGCCTCCATGCGATCGCAAAAAATCTTGATTTGTTTGATCTAAAGCAGGGCAATCTATGAGGATATTGCCTTCATTTCTTACAATAAAATAAGAGGTTCCCCCTAATGTGTCCCGATTGGGTGCAAAAGCAAAAATACTCTCCTGTGCGAAGTCCGATTGGAGAGAACTTCCGCTAGGAACTTTGTCAGGGAACACAGGCCGTGGTGGCTTAGTTGTATGACTTGGCACTTGAGGTAAAGGGCACATGATAAAAGAGCCGAAACTGAGGAGTTGTAGACAATCTGCTTACAGTGTGGAAATTCTCAAGAATTGAAATTTAAACGTTTAACTAGTACAGTACAACGTAAATTCAGCTACCATCTCAGATTAACTAGATTCGGGGCAAACCCTTGTTAAAGGTAAGCAAACTGACGCTACAGTGTACTAACACTGTTAACGGTTTGTAAATAAAATTGGGATTTGAGGTCTGCCTTGTAGTTAATGCTATGGTGCTGAAGCTACTGGTGGGGCGTTTTGTCAAAATTACTGAAGATAACATGGCATTTTGGTTTCTGTTTATCCTCTTACTGGGGCTAGCTACTTATTTAATGGTGCAGCACAGTGTCGCTCACATCACCCGGACGCCAGTATGGTTGTTGTGGCTGGTTTTAATGACACCAGCATTTCTGTTGAGTGGATGGACGCTGGTGTACGGGGCGAAACAATCTCCGCCACCGGCGCTTATCATCTCGTCGTTATTTGTCTGCACATTGTTGTACTGGACGTTGTTTCAATGGGGGCGTGGAGTGCCAAGAGATACACAAACCCAAACCGAAGCCCAAGCCTCAGAATCACAGCCGACTATCCAGCCTACCCCAGAACCAGTAGTGCGTCCTATTGAGCTAAAGGAAGAAACCCAACTGCGAAATTGTTTTCCTTGGTCTGTATACTACGTTCAAAATATTGAGTATCGACCACAAGCGGTGATTTGCCGGGGTCAGTTGCGAACTCAAGCCAGCAATGCCTACCAGCAGATTAAAACTAATATTGAAACACAATTTGGCGATCGCTTCCTGCTGATTTTTCAAGAAGGTGTCAATGGAAAACCTTTCTTTGTGCTGGTTCCCAACACTCAAGCTGCTAAAGAGAGAAATACACCACGAGGCGACCAGGAACGGTTAACTCGACCAGGATTAGCACTTCTACTACTAGTAGCTACTTTCCTAACTACTACCTTGGTGGGAATCCAAAATGCTGGTGTTTCTCTCCCGCCTCTATGGGAAATTAGTTCTTTGCTCAAAGTTCTATTTAATCCAGATGTCCTATTCAAAGGATTACCCTATGCTTTAGCGTTAATGACTATTTTGGGTGTTCACGAACTTGGGCATTATTTGACAGCTAAATTCTACAAGATTCGCTCGACATTGCCTTACTTTATTCCCATACCTTTCTTCTTGGGAACTTTTGGTGCATTTATTCAGATGCGTAGTCCCATTCCCAACCGCAAAGCTTTATTTGACATTAGTATCGCTGGTCCAATTGCAGGCTTTGTCGCGACTTTACCATTACTAATATGGGGCTTGGCTCATTCTGATGTGGTTTCCCTGAATGAAAAAACCCAACTTTTTAATTTTGATGCGCTTAATCCCAAGTATTCCATCTTACTAGCGCTACTCTCAAAGTTAGCCTTGGGTAGTCAGTTAACGGAAAAAGCAGCCCTTGACCTACATCCAGTTGCAGTAGCTGGTCTTCTAGGACTAATTGTCACGGCGTTAAATTTAATGCCTGTGGGACAATTAGATGGAGGTCACATTGTCCATGCGATGTTTGGCCAACGAACTGCGATCGTAATTGGTCAAATTGCTCGCCTGCTGTTGCTATTACTTTCTTTAGTTCGGGAAGAATTGTTGCTGTGGGCGATTATCTTATTATTTATGCCGTTGATTGATGAACCTGCACTGAATGATGTTACTGAATTGGATAATGGACGTGATATTTGGGGATTACTGGCAATGGCTTTGTTGATTGTAATTGTTTTGCCACTGCCGCAGGCGATCGCTAGCTTTTTGCATATTTAAAAAGGCTCAACGCAAAAAGAGAAATATATCTGAATTTTTTCCAAACTATGGTATTAACCACAGTTTGATATTTGGTGATTGAAATTATATCCAATATTAAATAACAGCCCTCTTTTAAAAGTGCTTTTTGCAGTTTTGTTAGCAGAGGGTAAATAAGAAATATATCCCCTGCCCCATTGCTCAATACTAGGGCTTATGCCCTGTACAAATTAGTCATGGTATGCATTTCACAAATAGGTCGTTTCAGGCTTTTATTAATTCTATAAAAGGCGACACTAGGTACACACAAGTCTCATTAGCAATTTATGGTTTATCAAATAGCTCAATCAAACCTCACCCCGGTTGTGCTAGGCAAAACCTGTCCCTCTCCGTAAGTTCAAAGAGGGATGTCAGTTAGGACAGGGTGAGGTTTTATTTAGCTTAATCTTGTAGAAAAGGACTTTTGGTAATCAGATAACTTGTGTGTACACCGTAGCTAGGGAAAAGGGGATTATTTCGTATTACAACTAACTTGATACTGAATTAGCCGCTTTGTCAGCCTTCGCAGCTGGTGGGAAGCCACCCATACGAATCTCAGAAGTGAAGGAAGTGATACTAAATCCACCGAAATTCTTGAGGACATTTACCCGCATTCGCAAATTGGGGCTAGCAAACCACACGCGCTCCTCTAACCACATGCTTTCATCTTCTGTAGTTAGGATCAAGGCACCATCACTGTCAAATTTATAGTCTCCAGCTATTGGGCTTTTATCACCATCAAGTATTTCCCGTAGTAACCTACCTTGCACCGGATTATCTGCATCAGGTATCGAAACTAACACAGTTGAACCACTGTGTTTTGCTTGATCCTTTTCCATTGTGCCATTCCAGGTAATTTTGATCGCACAAGAGGCGGAACTAGGATTAATTTTGTCCTGTTGACATAGTTTAATCACTTCTGGATGATCTACTGCCAGCGTCTCAATAATGATGTCTGACTTGCTATTTTCAGATTGGTTAAAAGCCAAATGTTGACTAGTCCGATGAGAAAACCATTTGCCAGCGCTTAACTGAAAAAATTCTTCAATATTCATGAATGAAATTACCCTACATCAAAATGCTAAAATTCTCACTTAATTATTATTAAAAGGTAGCAGGAGGCTTTAATATTAAGCTTGATTGTCTATTTCCTCAAGCTTCTTGAGACCAATTCTCGCTGCCTCAGCAACGTTGAAATGATTGTCTTTTTCCAGGTATTTTAAAGCTGAAACACTTTTGGGAGTGGGAAGATTTCCCAAGGCTTCTGCCAAACGCTGCCTTACTATCCAATCATCTGACTGGGCGAAGCGCAGAATATTATCAACAGACTCAATATCTTTAATTTCTCCCAGTGCAGAAATTGCAGCTTGTTGCAACACGACTTCTTTGCTATCCAATGCCTGAAGAAGAACCTGATGGGCCCGAGGGTCTTTAATGTTACCTAGAGAAACGGCTGCACTAAAGCGTACTAGCCAATCAGTATCTTCATAAAACGCCCGTGAAAGCACCTCAAAGGCTCTGGCATCACCCAAATATCCTAAGGCACCAGCGGCATCAGCGCGTATACCATAATCTGGGTCATTTTCGAGAATTCTTACCAAAATTGAATAACATTCTGGCGTCGGCTTGATTCCCAGAGCAAATATTGCCATCGATCGCAGTTGCAAAGATTCGTCGTCTAGTACCTTTTTAATCAAAGGGACTGCATCCTCAGCGGGAATATGACGCAGATTGGCAAGGGCTACCATGCGATCGCGCAAATTCGGACTTTCTAACTGAGTAGAAATTTCTTGTAAGCTTAGATCTGCCATTTAGTTCAAAGCGTTTTCTTTACTTATCTTAATTTACCTGATCTGTTCATCAGGCTGTCACTATAGTGAAGTAGGAGTTTGGCGACTTTACAAAATGCCTCGATTATGAGTGAAAAATAAACAAATGTTACTTCCTGCTAAATCGTTTAAATTTAGTAGTCAGATTTAACACTCGATCACCTTTCCAAAGCAATTTTAAGAATATATTTAGCAATATCGTGCTATTACTGAACCCGACGATTTGTAGAAGTCTAGTTCAAATCTATATATTTATACTAGGTTTGAGAACGGAGAGGGAGGGATTCGAACCCTCGTTAAGTTTCCCTAAACAGACTTTCCAGGTCTGCGCCTTAAACCGCTCGGCCACCTCTCCAGGTGCCACAAGTTCCGATTCTACTATATAATCCCAGAAAATGCAAAGATAAAGAAAGATATTTTTAGGTTGAATCTGAAAGTCCCAATCCCAAAACGCAAATCCAGATGTCCCGTACATACACAATTAGAGTTCGCGATCGCGCCACTGGCAAAACATACACCCTACAAGTGCCAGAAGACCGCTACATCCTGCACACTGCCGAAAAACAAGGGGTGGAACTGCCGTTTTCCTGCCGCAACGGGGCTTGCACCACTTGTGCGGTAAGGGTATTGTCAGGAGAAATTTACCAACCAGAAGCGATCGGATTGTCGCCAAATTTACGTCGGCAAGGTTATGCCTTGTTGTGTGTGAGTTACCCCCGTTCTGACTTGGAGGTGGAGACACAAGACGAAGATGAAGTCTACGAACTCCAGTTTGGACGCTATTTTGCTAGGGGGAGAGTTAAAGCGGGTTTACCCTTAGATGAGGAATAAACAATTCAAAATCACCGTACCCCTACTCAAAAGCCAGCTAGCAACACCTGCGACCAGAGGAGAAGTTCTGATGCCTGTGCGCTTTGGTGACTGGGTGCGAAAAATAGCCATTTTGGCTTGCTTATTTCTTTTGGTGAGTTGCCAAGGTAAAAACCAGCTGCCAAGCAATCAGGCTGAGGTGAAAGTAGCGCGGGTAGTTAGTGGGCAAAGTTTGGAAGTGTTAGGCATGGCTGAACAACCAAATTTGATTTCCCAAGTGCGGTTAGTTGGTATTGATGCACCAGATTTGCGACAGCGACCTTGGGGGGAAGAAGCAAAAGAACAGTTAGAAAATCTAATTGGTGGTGTAGAACAATCGGTAACCCTGGAGTTTGATTTAGAAGCAAAAGACAAAATCGGCCGAACTCTAGCTTATGTGTGGAAAAATAAGGTGTTGTTAAATGAAGAATTAGTCAAACAAGGGAATGCAATGTTTATTGGGCGATCGCCTAACCACAAATATGATCAGCGTTTAGAACGTGCCCAACAATGGGCTAGACTTATGGGCCAAGGAATCTGGAACCCTGAAAAACCTATGCGCCTTACTCCCGCCGAGTTTCGCCGCCAAAATCTTTAAGGAGTGGGCACAAAGGAGACTACTAAACCCAATGACAAATGACAAATGACAAATCTACAAATCTTTCTAGATATTGCTACAGAAGCGGCCTTAGCTGCTGGTGCCATTTTGCAAGGTTACTTGGGTAAGTTAGAAGACGCAATTGTTGAAAAAGGACGCCCTGGTGATTTAGTCACTGCTGCTGATAAAGCCTCAGAAGAGTTGATTTTAGGAATTTTGCGTCGCCATTTTCCCCAACATTCTATCCTCGCGGAAGAATCAGGGAAATTAGGTAATCAAGAGAATGAATACCTTTGGGCAATAGATCCTCTAGATGGCACAACCAACTACGCTCATCAATACCCATTTTTTGCCGTTTCCATCGGGCTGTTAATTAATGGTGTTCCGCAAGTTGGTGTAATTTATGACCCCTTTCATAATGAGCTATTCCGTGCTGCTGCTGACTTGGGAGCAACGCGTAACCGTCATCCCATCAAGGTTTCGGCAACGTCAAAACTGAGTAAGAGCCTTCTGGTAACTGGATTTGCCTATGATCGCCGCGAAACCGCTGATAACAACTACGCAGAATTTAGTCACCTCACCCATCTTACCCAAGGAGTCAGACGTAGTGGTTCTGCATCACTAGATTTGGCGTATGTTGCCTGTGGACGTGTCGATGGTTACTGGGAACGGGGACTTTCTCCTTGGGATATTGCCGCCGGGATAATTTTGGTACAAGAAGCTGGAGGCAAAGTCACTGCCTACGATGGTACTCCCGTCAAAATTGAGTCAGGTAGAATTATTGCAACAAATAGTTATATTCACGACTTTCTTAGTAGCGAACTTTTACAAGTTCCACCACTGTCAGCATGGGTGTAGCAGATGGGGGCTTTCCCCCCGACTTTGGGTAAACTAAAAAGAATCTAACTGATCCTTTGGTGCAAAACCTGTATATGTCTTTCAAAATAGATCGTGGATTATTTAAATATGATTTCATAGATCATCACGCAGTATTATGCGTTCCAGTTGATGCGGATGTCAAAGAGATTCGCAAACGCTATCTCAAAATTGCCCGCCGCTTACACCCGGATAGTAGTTTTACTGAAAATGATGCACAAAAACAGCTAGGAAACGAATTGTTATCAAAGTTAGTTAACCCAGCTTACGAAAAACTTTCTGGCGATCGCACTCGCGCTGAATATATTCTAATTTTGTCGCAAATTGGCAAGCGTCTGGTACAAGAGTCTACTTCGGTAATTCTAAACACTGACTTGGGGAGAGAGTTAGCTGATACCGCCAATATCGATCATTTCTATAAAAGTGCGATCGCTAAACTAGCCCAAACCCAATATGATTCTTTAGAGCAAGCGCTGCAAGTTATTGCCCAAGTTAGTGAGTTGAATTTAGTCTATTTAATGCGGAGTGGGAGCAAAGCATCGGCACCGCCGCCACCATCTGCTCAACCCAAAGTCCAATCAGGAACGTCTGAGCCAAATACACCAAAAAATACACCACCAGCGCCAGCAAAAGAAGACTCGATTGTAGAACAGTATGTTCGTCGCGCTCAATCTTTAATTGACAAAAACCAATTTGCCCAAGCCAAAGTAGAGTTGCAGGATGCCCTAAAGCTAGAACCTAAAAATAGTCGCTGCCATAGCTTAATTGCAATGGTGTATTTGAGGCAAAATCAGCTAAAAATGGCAAAAATCCACTTTGACAATGCTCTAAAATTAGACCCCAATGACGAAATAGCTCTACAATGGAAACCTAAAATAGATAAGGCTTTAGGACAACAACCTAGTGATCATAAGGTGACTTCATCCCCCAATAATAGAGATAAGCAACCAGATAAATCTGGTAGTGGCGGTTTGTTCGGTGGTTTGTTTGGTGGGAAGAAAAAATAATGGTGTATCAACCAGCAGCGGGAGCCAGGGATTTATTGCCCTTGGATGTGGAGAAAAAACGCTGGATTGAAGATCGGTTACAGCAGGTGTTTCACCGTTGGGGATATCACAGGATTATCACCTCGACTTTAGAGCGCATGGATACTTTGATGGCGGGGGAAGCAATCCAGCGTCAGATGGTGATTCAACTACAACAAAATGGCGAAGATGATGAATTAGGGCTACGTCCAGAGTTAACAGCATCCATTGCTCGAACTGTTGTCACTCGGATGGCAAGTCTGCGTTATCCGCAACGGTTGTACTACAACGCCAATGTCTTTCGCCGCACTTGGGAAAGTAGACACAATCGCCAACAGGAGTTTTATCAAGCTGGGGTGGAGTTGTTAGGTGCTGGCGGATTGCTGGCAAATGCGGAAGTCCTACTGTTAGTAGCAGATTGTTTGGCAGCACTGGGTTTGCAGGAATGGCATTTAATTTTAGGTGAGGCGGGAATTACCCGATCGCTCTTGAGTGCCTTTCCTGATAATTTACAAGATCAAGTTCGCAGTGCGATCGCTCATCTCGACCGCATTACTATAGATACTTTACCCCTAAGTGACAAACTACGCGATCGCGCCCGAATCATGCTAGATTTGCGTGGCTCTAGTGCAGACGTGTTACAAAAAGTCAGTAGTTTGGATCTAGACGAAGAACAGCGAGAGGCAGTAAATAACCTCAAATCCCTAGTAGAATTACTGGAATCAGAGAAAAAACTTCCGTTAATCCTTGACCTCAGCCTCATTCAAACCATAGATTACTACACTGGTATTGTATTTGAAGTTGTCACAGATACCGAATCGCAAGCCAGAGTTTTAGGGCGGGGTGGTCGCTATGACCAGCTTTTGGGGCTATATCATCCTCAAGGAGAAAACATCCCCGGAATTGGTTTTGGACTCAATATCGAAGATTTATACCAAATTTTGTTGTCTACTCAGCAATTACCACAGGCAATCCCAGCGAGTGACTGGTTGGTAGTACCAGAGACGCCGAGTGCTAACGCCTTTGCCTTTGCCCACGCGCAAAAACTCAGAGATTCTACTGATTTGGTGCGGGTAGAAATTGATTTGGGGGAAAAGGATGCAGACGCTATTCGCCAATATGCACGCGATCGCAGCATAGCCCAAATTGCTTGGATTAAAGCTGATGGTTCACCAACTATTGAATCATTGCGTTAAGTGAGTTGAGCATTGGGCATGTCTCATCCAGACTCACCTTGACAGAGACAATTTTAGATTTTAGATTTTGGATTAAATTAAAATCTAGCTTCTATTAAAAGGTTCTAGAGCAAGCGACTTCAGACGCGAGTGAAATCAATAAATTTCATCATCCAGAGCAAGTGCATTAATGCATGGGGTCAATCCAAAATCCTTGCATCCAAAATCCAAAATCGAATGACAGCGGTATCTCCAATCTCCAGTCCCCACTCCCCTGCTAGGCTAGAAATAGCCGATACAGAAAAGAGGGAATCGAGAACATGCCGCACACAATTGTTACAGAAGTCTGTGAAGGCGTAGCTGACTGCGTAGATGCCTGTCCAGTAGCTTGTATTCATGATGGCCCAGGCAAAAATGCCAAGGGAACAGATTGGTACTGGATTGACTTTGCCACTTGCATCGACTGTGGTATATGTCTCCAAGTTTGCCCAGTAGAAGGGGCGATTCTTGCAGAAGAACGACCAGAGTTGCAAAAAACTCCGTAATAGTCCATAGTCAACAGTCAATAGTCAATAGTTATGTTTGACTTGACTGTTGACCAATGACAAATGATAAATGACAAATGATAAATGACTATTTACTAGACATTCAAAATGTCCACGCTGGATACATCAAAGATGTAGATATCCTGCAAGGTGTAAATTTCCGGGTTGCACCAGGGGAATTGGTAACAGTGATTGGCCCCAATGGTGCTGGTAAATCTACTTTAGCAAAAGCAATTTTTGGGCTTTTAATCCCCCACACAGGCACAATTACCTTCAAAGGTGAAAACATCGTCGGGCTAAAGTCCAATCAAATCGTCCAACGAGGAATGTGCTACGTACCACAAATCGCCAATGTCTTCCCCTCTCTCAGTGTTGAAGAGAATTTGGAAATGGGTGCTTTTGTGCTTAACGTTCCCCTGAAACCAATCAAAGATAAAATATTTAGCATGTTCCCCAGACTGAGCGATCGCCGTCGTCAACGCGCTGGTACTCTCTCTGGAGGAGAACGTCAGATGCTAGCGATGGGCAAAGCTTTGATGTTAGAACCTAGTTTGCTGATTTTGGATGAACCATCTGCTGCTTTATCCCCTATGTTGGTGACACAAGTCTTTGAGCAGATTAAACAAATTAATCAGACGGGTACTGCGATCGTATTAGTGGAACAAAATGCCCGTAAGGCTTTAGAAATGGCTAATCGTGGCTATGTACTGGAGTCGGGACGCGATGCGATCTCCGGTTTTGGTCAAGAACTGTTGAATGACCCGAAAGTGGGTGAGCTATATCTGGGAGCAGGTAAGAGAGATTAAATAGTAACCAAAAAGCATATTGACACCAATGAGCTTTTTCTGTGCCCCGAAAGTGCAGATCTATTTACTATCAAAGAATCTGCCGTAGGATGCCCAAAGGGCTGTAGGGAGAAGACTCGAAGAGAGCAACTCTTGGAGACGCTCTTGCGTTCGCTATCAGTATCGCACGCAACGAGATGTCTGGTTGCGCTACGCACAACTGCAAATCAAACTCAATCAAATACTCCAGTAATGAATTATTAATTAGCATTCATATACCGTGTAATCTGTGAGAAAATTGTGATTTATCTCACGTATGAGAGCTAAAATTGTAGTCTTTCAGATAGCAGCAAGCCTTATCATGGTTACCATCAAAGAACATTGCAGCACAAACAGCCGTTGTAATAATTTCTGCATCGCTCATCTCGATAAGACAATCTTCATGAGCAGCGACGCCCAATAGCCCGCTGTAGGCATCGCCTTCTCTTCGAGACGCTACGCGAACAAGAGATCATCAGTGATAGCATAGACAGTAATTATTTCATTTAACATATGCCCCTCCTAATTTTCTGACTGGAGGGGATTTTATTACTTAAGTGACCTGAAGTGATCGCTTGACAGCATAACTAGCATACTTGGGTTAATGCAAAAGCTATAACAATTCCTGCCACTGCCGCGACCGTCATTTTCGATGCTCAAAGAATTCTCCCCAATAATCCTTGCGTTTCTAATCACATCTACAGCGAGTAAAAAGGTAAAACAGGACATTCATTCAGGAAAAAGTGACCAGAACGTAAATTACCGGGATCTGCCAAAACCCCCATTAAAGAGGAATGCATCTGAGCTTCCTATATATAAATAGGACTTATGCAAAAGAGATTCCCTAACCCCCTTAAAAGTTGGCTTTTAAGATCCCCCCTTTTTAACGGGAGCCACTTAGGGACTTCCAAGAAATAAATTATCCAAATAAACGAACCACAGAGACACAGAGAACACAGAGGAATAAGAAGGAGAGAGTTTTTTCGCCAGTTTTTTGAGTATTTTTTTATTTGGAAGTCCCTTACTCAGAGGGTTTCCTCAATTGGACGATCGCGTGGGCGGGTCTTTTGACTTAAGCGGACTGGCAATCAAGTGGCATGGGTTAGGGAGGAGTGCGCGAAGCGCACGCTATGCGAACGAGGTTTCAGGTTTTCAATGCGTAAGTCCTGATAAAGCTCTGCATCACTTTTTGAGGTACTGCTGAGTCACAACAACTCCTGCAAAGCTGCACTAGAGGAAACCTTGGGCGTTTTTGCATGGGATAAAAACGCCTATGTTTCCCCTAATCAAAATTGATTGAGTGCTTTTGGCAATTTGGCATCCAAAATTTTTCTATTGCAGTTTTAATTGAGATATCAGCAGGGTTACTGGGACATTGAGAAAGTTCTACAAGGGATCGATTCCTGTCTCAAAAATCCCACCCAATGGCCAGTTGTTGACTTTTGCGCTCTGTGAACTACCCTTTTAGGGTGGATGCAGTAAACAAGCACGAACGTCACCGCTTCACCACAACTGGCTAGAAATCAAACAGAAAACACATAGTTAGGCAATCGGATCATACCAAAGCGATCGCCACCATTTATTGAGCCTCAAGCTGCCTTAGTTTATTATTTGCTGACAGTAGTAACTCTTGAGCTTTTAGATAGGTTGTTGTGCCATTTTGCACCTTTTCTAATTGGTTAATAATACTCTGCAATTGGCTCAACCTACGATTGCGCTCCTTATAATCAGCATTAGCAGGAATTGAAGCCAGCAAACTTTCGATTTCTCGTTGCGCTGCGTCCATTGCCTCCACAGCATCCGCCTCAGCTTGCCGCCTGATTTTAACTTGACCTAAATTAGCCTGATAAATTGCTAATAACTTCTGTGCCTCGGTATAACCCGCCACGTCTTTTGAAGGAATCTCTTTAAGCCGCTCAATTGCCTCTATCCACAAATTTTCTATCTGTTGCCATTCAGTTACGGTGTGCGGCGGATTTTGACCAGCTTTGGCAGCTTGCCAGGAAAACTGCCGGGCTGCGGTGATTAAGGCACTGATGCGATCGTTCCCAGCTGCCAATCCAACAACTTCCTGAAACTCATGCTTATAAGTATCTAGTTGATTTTGTACAGTTTTTCCTGCTAGGGTTTGACCAGGAATCTGCTCTAATTGATTAAGCGCCGTCTGCCAAGCAGCTGTTGCAGTCTGTTTATCAGTTGGTGTTGCAGCCCGTTCATATTGCTGTTTTGCATTTAAGAGGGTTTGCATATTATCGGTAAGCAAGGACTGAGCATTCTTTTCCTGAAAAACCTTAGCTTCTAGCTGCCCAACTTTACTCCGAAATGCATTAAAACCATAGATGCTAAAGCGCGAGTCGTACCACCAATATCTGTATTCTGACCAATCGTTGACAAAGGAAGTTGGCAACTGATCTAGATGTTTTTGTGTTTCTTGTAGCTTCTGTTCTCCCAAAGCCAAATCTGCTGGACTAGTAGCTTTTTCAATCAATTGTTCAGCTTGCTCGACTGATACCAACGCCTGTCGATAGTGATTATCCATGCTGATGTAGCTGGGTAGCAACAAAAAAGGCGCATGGAGCATCACCGGACGGCGAATTACCGGGTAAGGCTGGTTCGCCACCCAAATTACACCAACGGGAATGCCTATAAGTATTGCTATCCAAATAAGTCTACTACCTATACCCTGCTTGGCTTTGCTATGCAGTTGCTGAGGGGAGGTTTTGAGAACCCGCCTCTCTAACTCCATTTCATGCTCTAATTCAGCAAGGTTTTTGGGGGTTGATGGTGTTGTAGGTTTCTTCTGCACTACAGGTTGAAGGCTTGGGGCAGACGGATCTATCCCAGAGCTATTTTGAGAATTTTTACGTAGTAAATTCCAGTTTATTTTGTTTAAAAAAGTCATATCTATAGCCAGTACTATGTTAAGTATTCCCAAAAAATATAGGAAATACAAACAATAGCTCGTTTTGGCTTTTGACACAAATTATACTCTTTCGTAACCAGAAGATAATGTGTTGGAAAAACATCTTAGTTATGACTCAATACCTTAGGTTAGTGATACTTTGCCCAGGAAGATCCCCCCAATCCACGCCACTTGCTCATGAGGGAAACCCTCTTCTCTACGAGACGCTTTGCGTTGGCGTAGCCTCTCCCTTTGGGAGAAGACCGTAGTGGCTCTCTTTAAAAAGGCTTGCTCTAATTTAAGGAGGGCTAACTCTAGCTTTAAATTTGACAGATGATATCGAATTTACTTGATACACATAATAGTCAATCTGTATAATGTATAAGTTATAAATTCCGATACAAGGTGAAGATTAAATGACTCTTAAATCGTGTAAAAGGGTACTCTTACATCTTGCTTGAGTCTGATATCTTGCTGAGAACAGCTTTGTTGTTGTCAGGTAGATTGATGAGTCGAATTAATGGATTTGTAGGGCGACGTGATTTCTTAAAATTCGCAAGTGTGGTAGGTATTGCGGCTACTGCTTTTGGTGATAGTTTTTGGAATACAGAGCAAACTACTGTTGCTGATATTCATCCAGTTAACCCTAATCTAATCAGTCCTAATGAAGCTATCAGACGCTTGCTTGATGGTAATCAAAGATTTATCCATCAAAAACGTAAATACCCCGATCAATCATTAGAACATCTGCGATTAGTTGCTAAAGCTCAGTATCCCTTTGCCGCCATATTGGGCTGTGCAGATTCCAGAGTACCAGCAGAAATCGTCTTCGATCAAGGGCTTGGAGATTTATTTGTCGTGCGAGTTGCTGGTAATGTCGTCAGTGACACGGTTATAGGTAGTCTGGAATACTCTACAGCAGTATTGGGTTCGCAGTTGATTGTGGTCTTGGGTCATAAAAGATGCGGCGCAGTAGCAGAAGCAATCAAAAACGAACCACTTCCTGGCAGAATTGGTTTGATTATTGAGGGCATCAAACCATCTGTAGAAAGAGTAAAGTTAAGAACGGGTGATAATATGCAAGATACGGTTATAGCTAATATTCAATATCAGACTGAAAAATTGCAGGAAAGCTCAACTATTTTAGCTAAATTGCTCAGTGAAGATAAACTAAAAATTGTTGGTGCTTGTTACGATATTGACACTGGTAAAGTCAACATTATTACTTGAAAATATCACACATTTAAGGCGTAGTATTTTTATTTTAATGATGTTGGATAAATTATTATTTATAAAATATTTTTTATTAATAATCTCGAAAAATAATCAAATTAATTGCTTAACTTAGAAAACTATTCTTTATACCATTTGACAAAATACCTGTTACATATACATTGGTAAGGGTGTACAACTGTACGCTCCTACAGTTAGGCTACGCCAACGCAAACTCACAAAAATTCAGAAAAATCTAAAAGCAAAATACAGATCAAACTTGTAACAAATAAACCCAGCAGGGGACATATAACAAGCCCGCTGCCAGGAAGGTATAGTATATTCTGGCCATGTTTGATCAGGTTAACGCTTATTTGTAAAAATAATTGCGTATCCCTAGATACAATAACTAAATACTTTTGAAAAAATAGTTAAGAAAAGTTACTAAATAGGTTAATTTCCAATTAAAACTAACAATTTCCCAAATGGGAAGATGAGGGGACAAGGGGGACAAGAGAGAATTATTGAATAAGTTTCTTGCTTATCTCTTCCCAATACCCAATGCCCCATAATATAAGAAAGCGCTTCACACTTCTTAAATAATCAGCTTTATTATAACAATGGCGAGAGACTTGCGGGGATTCATTAAAATTTTGGAAGATAAGGGACAATTACGGCGAATTTCAGCTTTAGTTGACCCAGATTTAGAAATTGCTGAGATTTCCAACCGGATGCTGCAAAAAGGTGGCCCAGGGTTGTTGTTTGAAAACGTCAAAGGCGCTTCCTTCCCGGTGGCGGTGAATTTGATGGGAACTGTGGAAAGGATTTGCTGGGCGATGAATATGCAGCATCCAGAGGAGTTGGAAACTCTGGGGAAAAAACTGGGTATGCTGCAACAACCAAAACCGCCGAAGAAGATTTCCCAGGCGATAGATTTTGGAAAAGTACTGTTTGACGTGGTGAAGGCGAAACCAGGACGGGACTTTTTCCCTGCTTGTCAGCAAGTTGTGCTTCAAGGTAATGATTTAGATTTACATAAGTTGCCCTTGATACGTCCTTATTCTGGTGATGCTGGCAAGATTATCACGCTGGGACTGGTAATTACCAAAGATTGTGAGACGGGTACTCCCAATGTAGGTGTGTATCGCTTGCAACTACAATCTCAGACTACGATGACGGTTCACTGGTTATCGGTGCGGGGTGGGGCGAGGCATTTGCGAAAAGCGGCGGAACGTGGGAAGAAATTAGAAGTTGCGATCGCACTTGGTGTAGATCCTCTAATTATCATGGCAGCTGCTACACCCATACCTGTAGATTTATCAGAATGGCTGTTTGCTGGACTGTACGGCGGTTCGGGTGTGCAGTTAGCGAAGTGTAAAACTGTAGATTTGGAAGTTCCCGCAGATTCAGAATTTGTCTTGGAAGGAACGATTACACCAGGGGAAGTTTTGCCAGATGGGCCTTTTGGTGATCACATGGGTTATTACGGCGGCGTGGAAGATTCGCCGTTGATCCGCTTTGAGTGTATGACGCACCGGAAAAATCCGATTTACTTAACAACATTTAGCGGTCGTCCACCTAAAGAAGAAGCGATGATGGCGATCGCACTAAATCGCATTTATACGCCCATTCTGCGGCAACAAGTCTCAGAAATTGTCGATTTCTTCCTACCAATGGAAGCTTTGAGTTACAAAGCGGCGATTATTTCCATAGATAAAGCATATCCAGGACAAGCGCGACGGGCAGCTTTAGCGTTTTGGAGTGCTTTGCCACAATTTACTTACACCAAATTTGTCATTGTTGTGGATAAAGACATAAATATTCGCGATCCGCGTCAAGTAGTCTGGGCGATTAGTTCCAAAGTTGACCCAGTGCGGGATGTCTTTATTTTGCCAAATACACCTTTTGATACGTTGGATTTTGCCAGTGAAAAGATTGGCTTAGGTGGACGCATGGGAATTGATGCGACTACAAAGATTCCGCCGGAAACAGACCATGAATGGGGCGCACCCTTGGAATCTGACCCAGATGTGGCGGCGATGGTAGAGAGACGATGGGCGGAATATGGTTTGGCAGAGTTGCAGTTAGGAGAAGTAGACCCGAATTTGTTTGGCTATGACATGAAGTAACGTGTTAGATAGAAACTGGTAAAAATCTATGCTGGCTATCAGCTTAAGTGATTTTTATCAGTCAAACTTACCCAAAATTAATAAAATATCAGAATGAAAAAGCTGGAGAACATAGCCTAATATAAATATCTCTTTGATCATCAGTAAAACCTCTTCTACCATAAAGTATTCTGGTATTATCAATTATTAAAATATCCCCTTTTTGCCACGAAATTTCCGTGGTTATTTTTTCAGCAATTTCATTAAGTTCAGAGACAACATCTTCAGGAATTTCTGAATCATCCTCAAACTTAAGAATCTTTGAGCTTAACTGCTTTGTGGGCAATAGACTATTAATAAACACTTGATACTTTCCACATCTGCTAGGGATAATGGTTGGACAAATGTATTCAATCAGAATCGATTGCTCATCATTTACTGTTAGATGCGTATTATTATTCTGACATATTTCTTCTAGTGTATTCAAGTTATTTGTTTGGTATTTTTTCTGCCACTCATCTTTAAATATGCTAACGGTAAATTTTAGCTTCTTTTTGTTGAACAATTCTTTGGTTGAACTACTAATTTCATGAAAAAACTGTCTGCCATCACATACTGTTGTTTCACCATCTTCCAATGGTGTATTAGCACAGAAAAACCACAGCATAAGTGGGATATTCTGCTTATAATACATTTCTCCGTGTAATTTAATCTCAGACTGAAAATCATTTACACTTAAAAGAGTCTAATCTCCATTAATTAAATGCACCACCAGCATAATTTATAAAATTGATACTCAAGAGATTGGTAAATTCTTTAAAAATCTCAGCATCAACATCAAATATTCTAAAAAGTAAGATTTCATAAGGTTTAAACAAACTAATAAGTTGTTTTTTATCTAATTATAAAATACTGACATTATCAAGATTAATAATCTCTTGACCTATGCCATCTGATATGGGCTGTATCTTGGTATTCATATAATTTAATAAAAGGCTGTCGAAATTTGAACTCACTGTTAGCGTTAACGACACTATATACTGACATTTTAATACTCAATATGTCGTTGTGTTGCATCCATCTGCGTAGGCGTAGCCCGTCGTAGACATCGCAGGACTAAATTTTGTAAAATGAAAAGTGTTATTGCAGTACTTAAATTCATTTTAAGGAACTACGTTACAAAGTTAACCCTAATTTATTTGGGTAGATTATCAGATACAAATAAAACTACAGCCTTAGTTACTAATGCCAGAAAATTAGAGAAATTATGATAAAAAAAGTGAAAAATCCAGCATCAAAGTTAGTGATAGGATTAACATTCAGTTCTATTAGTGTGATGCTCAATACAGGTATAGCTCATCAAATAGGTTTAGCGAAATCAACTAATCCTCAAAAGTGCGATATTCTTGCCTACGTCACCGATACAGATTCACAAGGTTTAAATGTGCGGAGTGGTGCAAGTACAAATAATACAATTATAGGGCAAATACCCATCAAGGAAACAGTTCAGGTTATTAATGCTGCTGGAGATTGGGTACAGATTACTAATGCTAGTGATGGTTTTCAAGGAACTGGATGGGTATTTGTGCCAAAGTTAGGCTTAACAACGCGGGGCTATGGTACTAATGGCGTGGATTTATATGTTAGTACCAGTGAAAAAAGCCAAAAAGTGCGAAGAATTCCGGCTAATACGGTTGTTAAGTTGTTAGGCTGTCAGAAAGATTGGGCGCAGGTGGAATATCAAGGTGTTAAAGGTTGGTTAACAAGGAAAGATCAATGTGGTGCAGCCCTTACCAGTTGTTCTTAGAACCCCACCCTGCTCTTTGAGAGGGGGCTATGAGAATTACTTTGAAAATTTTGGTTTTGAGATATTTGTTATGCCTTATCCATTTCCAGGAATGAACCCGTATTTAGAAGATCCTGAATTATGGCTAGGAGTACATGGGAGATTAATAGTAGCGATCGCAGATTATCTTTCTCCTCAACTACGTCCCAAATATTTTGTCGCCATTGAAAAACGAATTTATCAAACTACTGGCAATGATAAACTCTTGATTGGTATTCCTGATGTAATAGTACAAAATTCACAGACAGCAATAAATTATAAAATACCGAATATAGCTGTAGCTACACCTGCCGTTCAACCTAAAACGGTGACAGTTCCCATACCTGAGATAGTGAAGGAGAGATATTTAGAGGTGCGAAAGGTAGGAACAAAAGAAGTAGTGACAGTGATTGAAATTCTCTCACCTAAAAATAAACGTACAGGAGAAAGAGGCAACGCATACGAAACTAAGCGACAACGAGTATTGGGAAGTTCAACACATCTGGTTGAAATTGATTTCTTGCGTGCTGGGGAACCAATGTTAGTTTTTGGGGATGGTACGCAAAATGATTATCGGATTTTGGTTAGTCGGGCAGAAAATCGCCCCCAATCTGATTTATATTCCTTTGATTTGCAAGATGTAATTCCCTCATTTCTTTTACCTTTGCAAACTGGTGATAGTGAACCTTTGGTAGATTTGCATAGTTTATTAGCTGGGATTTATGACCGTGCAAGTTATGACTTAGTAATAGATTACAGTCAGTATTCAGTATCAAAATTGTCAGAAAAGAATGCAGTTTGGGTGGATGCACTGTTGCCAGAGAAGGGGTTGAGGTAGTGTAACTTAACAGGGATTTGATATCTATGTTATTAAATTGTGAATACTAACCTTAAGTTTCTTATTAAGTAAAATTAGCTTACTGAAAGTATGGATTGGACAACTACACTCAGGGCGCAACAAGATGACTTTATTCAAAGGCTAAGATCCGGACAGTTTCTACATTATGAAATAGAAGGTCAGCACAGTGAGTTAACTATTATCTCTGGAGAAAAGTTAGAAAAATTGCGAGATTTTTGCTGGGAGATGGCTGAAAAATATAAGCGAATGTCTTCGGTTAAGGATGTTTTTATCAACAATTTAAAAGGAAAACTGGGTGAAGAAGTTTTCAAAGTGCGTTTAGCTGAATATGTTACAGAAGTTGACTATGAAAAAAGACTCGGCGGGGATGGTAAAGTCGATTTTACACTTACTTCTGACCCATCTGTTGGTATTCAAGTTAAAGCCCGTCATGGTAGCATTGATACAGTTCGATGGTCAATTAGCTCAGAAGAATTAGAAAAAAATTCTGTTTTATTTTGCGTTTGGATTAAAGAGGATGTAAGTGAAGCACAAGCTGAATATCATATTATTACAGCAGGATTTTTACCAACAAATATTATTCAACAAAAGCTTATAATTGGTAACCATAGCACTTCAGTAACAATAAAAGATTTACTATACTGTGGTGGTTTACGAAGCCACTTAAACACTATCTCTGACTACAAAAAATGTCTAAACACTCTATCAGGACATTCAGGCGCAGTAAATTCTGTGGCTATTAGCCCTAATGGAAAAATTATTGCTAGTGGTAGTAGTGACAAGACCATCAAGATTTGGAATCTTACTACAGGCAGGAATATCCGCACTCTCACTGGACATTCTTGGTCAGTTTTTTCTGTTGCTATCAGTCATGATGGTAAAACTCTTGCAAGTGGTAGTGCAGATGAAACTATTAAGGTATGGAATTTAGAGACAGGAGAGCTACTGCATACTATTTTATATTCATTTACTATTTTTTCAGTTACCTTTGTGCCGAACAAAAAACTACTATTAAGTGGCGGTTTTGGTAAGGAATTTGCTTTTTGGGATTTAGAGGAAGGAAGGTTTTCTAGTGGGCCAATAATAGGAGTTACATCAGTTAGTATCAGTGGCGATGGTCAAATAATAGCTAATGGTAGAGGAGATGGAATTATCCAAATTTATTGCCCAGGTAGTTTGGGAAAAAGTCGCACTTTTGTTGGTCATTCAGGCTGGATTTCTTCAGTCGCGTTGAGTCTCAATGGTCAAATTCTTGCCAGTGCTGGTAGCGACAAAACTATCAAAATTTGGAATCTTAATACAGGAGAAATGCTTCAGCTTTTAACAGGTCATACAGATTCGGTAGAATCAGTTGCCATTAGTCCAGATTGTCAAACTCTTGTAAGCAGTAGTAGTGATAGCACCATTAAAATTTGGAATTTATATACGGGACAACTGCTAAAAACGCTTTCTGGTCACTCAGGTGAAGTTAAGTCAGTTTTTATAAGCCCAGATGGTCAAATCATTGCTAGTGGAAGTATTGATAAGACAATCAAAATTTGGCGATTGGGTTGAGCTATCCTCATTAAGAGATGCTAAATGATTGTACTTCTTCACAGACAAAATTCCATACTCCACAAACATAATCTTAAGGGCTATTCTGACCAGTATCAAAACTGTGAATTCTCTAGAAGAACTCAGGCAAATCTATCAATAAATCACTACTATACTTGACTCTAAAAAGCAGCGATGTCTGAAACAGGGTGCTATGTCTTAATACACTCCCTTTAATCCAATCTCATTCTTTGCCAATTGTAAAATATTAAGTTAAATTAAGAATTATTGCAAAATAGTAAACAATTTTTGTGAATATCACCCAAGCTAATTAAAAGGTTTACGCCAACTGGATATTTTAATAGAATAATCTCATCAAAAGATTCGCAGAAATATAAATGGACTGGATTACACTACTGCGATCGCTACAGTCTGATTTTATTAAAAGGTTAACATCTGGTTGTCTGCTTCATTGTGAAACAGAAGGTCAATATAGTGAATTAACTATAATCTCTGGAGAGAGATTAAAGGCACTACGGGAATTTTGCTGGCTGATGGCTGAGAAATATAAGCGTGTTTCGCCAGTCCGTGACGTTTTTATTAGCTATCTCAAAGGGAAGTTGGGTGAGGAAGTTGTCAAAGAACGTTTAGCTGATTTTATTACCGAAGTCGATTATGAAAAGCGATTCGGCGGCGATGGTAATATAGATTTTACCTTGACTTCTGACCCATCTATTGGTATCGAAGTTAAATCTCGTCATGGTCGGATTGATAGAGTTAGATGGTCAATTAGTTCTGAAGAGGTTGAAAAAAATGCAGTTGTAGTTTGCATTTTGATTCAAGAAGATGTGAGTGAAGCACAATCTGAGTATCACCTTTTTTTGGCTGGCTTTCTGCCAACCCAGATGATTAAGTTGAAGACTGGTAAAATTTCATTTGGGATAGAACAATTACTGTATGGTGGTGGTTTATGGTGCTATTTAGAACAGTTACAATCTTGTATAAATAATTCTTCTAAGCAACAATCATCAATTTACAAATATCTCCCGAAGCAGGAAATTGCATTGAAGCCAACTAATAATCAGTTGACCAAATCTTTTTTTCAACCTGAATTAGAGAACTCTTTAGAATATCGTGATGAAGATTTAAATATACTTTATGTAAAATTAGGTGACGAATGTTTTGAAAAAGGAGAATATCCGAATGCGATCGCCAATTATAATCAAGCCTTACAAGTTAAATCTAGCGATGTTGATTTATATTATAAACGAGGTTTAGCTCACTATCAAATAGGCAATTATGAAGCGGCGATCGCAGATTATTCTCAGGCAATTCAGATGAATCTTCATGATGCTAAATTTTACAATAAACGAGGTTTAGCTCTTTATCAACTGGGGCGATTAGAAGAAGCAATTCATGATTATACTCAGGCTATCAGAATTAATCCTAATGTTGCCGTAGCTTATAAAAACCGGGCTGAAGCTCGTTCTCATGTAGGAGATAATCAAGGAGCAATTGAGGATTATACCGAGGCTATTAAAATTAATCCCGATTATGCTGATGCTTATAAAAACCGTGGAATTACTCGTTATTTATTAGGCTCTCAACCGGGATTTCCTCAAGCAATCAAGATTAATCCTAAAGATGCGATCGCTTATAAAAAACGTGGGAATGCTCGTTCTGATTTAGGAGATTTTGAAGGAGCAATTGAAGATTATACCCAGGCAATACAGATTAATCGTAATTATGCCGATGCTTATTACAACTGTGGGAATGCTCGTTCTGATTTAGGAGATTTTGAAGGAGCAATTGAAGATTATACTCAAGCAATACAGATTAATTTAAATTATGCAGATGCTTATTACAATCGTGGCAATATTCGTTTAGAAATAGCAGATAAACAGGGAGCAATTGAAGATTTTCAAAAAGCGGCAGACATCTATCGTCAAGAAGGTAAACTAGAAGCACTCAAAGATACACGAGAAAGAATATTAGATTTAGAAATAGAAGAATCATTAGATATTTTAAAGTTTTAGAAAATCGATGAATTCAGATAATTAGCAATTTTTAGCTAGACTCTAGAACCCCGACTTCGTAAAACTTGTCGGGGATCTAAGTTTTCAGTTAAATTCAGAAATATTGGGTTGAGCGCCTATTTACTTAGCTCACAAAATCGCTCCACTTTCTTTCAAATAAACCCGTGAAAATGGTTCATCTTCAGCCAAAGTATAATCTTCAATCAACCCTTTACGACGCACAGAAATGTCGTTGCCTTTTCTAATCACTACAGTAGAACCATCGAAGACATCCCGCACTAGTATCATCTCTGTTTCGGTGGGATTATCCAAAATTACGATATTACTACTCCGGTAAAACATGCCCTCTTCATTTAGGATGTCTTCCGCATACTCAGCAATCAGCAAATCAAGTTTTGGATGACGCAGCAAAGTTTGGACGTTGCTGTTGTAATTTTTGCTTAATACTTTTTTCGAGCGATTCACAAAAACTGCATCACGACAAACAGCGCCTATTGTCCAGTCGGGATGTTGCAAAAGGATATGGTCAATCGTTGCTTGCAGTTCTTCAACTGAGATTTTATTAAAGGTAATAATCGGTATCCTGGCATCTGTACCCGACTCAAAAAAGGTTTCTAAGATATGGGAAGGCACATCAACGCTTTCACCAACAGAAGGTTTTAGATGCATTAAAACGCCTGGTGCAGCGTTGATTTCTAAGATGGCAAAGTTACTGGACTTCCAAGATTCTGAGAGACTTTTGGTAATTACATCAATACCAAGGCAAGTCAGCCGGAAGTATTGGGCAATATCTTGCGCCAAGATAATATTGTCATCATGAACTGTCTGGGTTGCATCGATGCTTATACCTCCGGCTGAAAGATTGGCGACTTTACGCAGGTAAACAGTGCGTCCCTTCTCAATCACGCTGTCTAATGATAAGCGCTGTTCGTTTAGATAGAGTTCCATCGCTTCATCTATCTGAATTTTACTCATCGGCGAGGTGGGCGTGTCTAAACGTGCAGGTTTGCGGTTCTCTTGGCGGATTAACTCTGCAAGTGTTAAATACCCATCACCGACAACCGATGCTGGACGGCGTTCTGTGGCGGCGACGAATCGACCATTGACACACAACAAGCGAAAATCTGATCCTGAGATGCTTTTCTCAACAATTATCCGAGTTAACTGGTCTTCGGGAATCGCTGCCAGTGCTCTATTATAAGCAGATACCAGTTCTTTTGAGTCTTGTATGTCAGCCGTAACACCAATTCCTTTGTGACCAACCACAGGCTTAACTGCCACTGGGTAACCAATTTGTCTTGCTGCCGCCAAGGCTTCCTTTTCAGAAAAGACGATATCGCCTTCAGGGACTGGGAAACCCAAAGTTTTTAAAAATGCCTTACAGTCATCTTTGCGGGTAGTAAACTCCGAATCTAGATGACTATCACAGTTAAATGTTGTTGCTACCCCCCGGACATGTTTTTTTCCCAAGCCGTACTGCATCAATCCTTCTTCCCATAAATAAAAGGCGGGAATACCTTTTTCGTAGGCTGTTCGCAATAGAGCGTAAACCGTGGGGCCACCATAGACAGATGCGCGGAATCTATTTTGCAGCTTCACTAGCTGCTCATCAAAGGTAAAGTCTTCGTCTTGGGTAATGGCTTCAAACCAATCCCAAACAAAATAAGCTACTTCTCTAGTTGTGCGTTCATGTAGTGATTGGACACTAATCCGCACCAAATCTGGATATGGCTTAACACTCCAATGGTTAAGGTGCAAATCCATGTCCAGTTTTCCGACTTCGGACACAACTTGGGCAAATAAATGAGCATAAGATTCGTAGGTTTGGCTGCCCAAGTGTGAATAGCGATCGCCAATCCTTGCAATATAATCTTCAAGGGGCAAAGGCTCTCTAGAGTCAATTAGAGCAAAGTCAAATACTAGCGCCCCTGTATCTAAATAGAGGTTGGGCCCAATATAATGCTTGAAGTTGAAAATATCGAATACATCCGTTCTTCTAGCATTAATGCGGACTAAATCACTGCTTTTTTGTAGAACCATTGATTACGAACCTTTGGCTAAACACCCTGAAATTTAGATGCTGAGTTATGGTTACTCAGACTTATTGATTGTAGATTGATTCAGATTAATTTTGAAGAGTGATGGCAAAGCCATTGATCTAATCAGAACCCACCCTAACCCTATTAGTAAGTATTTTCAACTATCTCAAGGCATAATTAACCCCCCCTTCCTCAGCAAAGAATAAAGAACAGTCTATTCATCCTGATGATGAGTCAAAAATATAACCTTTGAATAGTGCAACACCCACCAATTTATTTGTATAATTAAATCTGCGGTATTGAAAAGACAGCAAAGTATGAATAGCACACAAGCTGCTCTAAGATATGAAATTCGAGAACTTGCTGAGGAAGCTTTTCACCAAAAGCTGATATCTGGGCATGGTGATGGGGCAGACATGAATGAGTATCAAATTGTCTACCAAGGCAAACCCAGGCATCTCCCACTAGAACAAGCACGTTTTTTCTTAACAAACTTGCTTTACAGAAGTCGCATTCATTAGGACTTACCATCAGATATTTAATTGCACCCAGCCAGAGTTAATACCAAATTACTCACGATCGCACGAGAAATTTCCAATCGACAATTAGCAATATAGCCAACAATGCCTCTATAAAATACCTCTAGAGGCAGTTGCCGTTGTGGGTTTTATTTAGTAAGGGAAAATTAATTTTGATGAGAGTTATTTTTTAGGTAATTTTCCGGAAAAATCTTTTGGTCTAATTGCGATGTCTAACGACAAGCCGCTTCTCTACGAGACGCTCCGCGAATGCGTGTACGCAAATTTTAATACTACTTTTATCAGCTAATCTACCAAAGGGATGCTTGTATAATTTTAATTGTCATGGTTTAGTGAGATTTATTAACTCAAATCAGGGGGCATCATGGTGCAGAGTAATATCAAACGGCAGTTGGTAATTATTGGGGGAGCTGAAGACAAAGAAGGAGATTCCATAATTCTGCGGGACTTTGTGCGACGCTCTGGGGGTATCAAAGCGTACATTGTAATTATCACGGCGGCGACAGAATTACCAAAAGAAGTGGGAGAAAATTATATTAGAGTATTTGAGCGGCTGGGAGCCGAGAATGTTCGCATCATTGATACAGAAACGCGCGAAGATGCATCTTCATCTACCGCATTGGAAGCAATTAATAAAGCAACTGGGGTATTTTTTACTGGGGGAGACCAAGCTCGCATTACCAGCATCCTCAAGGATACCGAAATTGATGCAGCGATTCACAAACGGTTCTCTGAAGGTGTAGTTATCGCAGGCACCAGCGCGGGTGCTGCCGTGATGCCAGATGTAATGATTGTGGAAGGCGACTCAGAAACACATCCAAGGATTGAAACTGTTGAAATGGGCCCTGGTCTAGGTTTTTTACCAGGGGTGGTAATTGACCAGCATTTTTCCCAGCGCGGACGCTTGGGACGCTTAATTTCAGCTTTGATACTACAGCCTGCTGTTTTGGGATTTGGTATTGACGAGAATACCGCTATGGTAGTGACAGATAACCAAGTTGAAGTTATTGGCCAAGGCGCTGTCACAATTGTTGATGAATCAGAAGCTACATATAACAATATGGGCGAAATTTTGAAGGATGAGTCTTTGGCGATTTGCGGAGCAAAGCTTCATATTTTGCCACATGGCTTCAAATTTGACTTGAAAACCCGTCAACCTATCCTAAATAATGGCTCTGTTGCAAATCTCTCTGTACCTGTTGGTGCAACCAACACTTAACTTTTAGCAAATGCATTTAAATTGAGTAAGTAATTAATACAGGACTTACGCAAAATCATGATAAAATGAACCGCAAAAAACGCATTCGCGCAGCGTCTCCAAGAGTTGGACACAAAGAAATAAGAGTTTCAGAGAGTTCTTGCGTAAGTTTTGTAATACTTGAAGATTAGTGACATTTTTCTCTTGAATATCCTCCCAATTACTCTCAGAAATAGCGGACATAGCCCCGCTTTTTCAGGAGTAAAGGGGGGATTAATTATTAATATTCCTTATCTTAACTTCAGCTAACTTCTACAACTAATAGATGAAAGATACCTTCTGGTTTTGGGAACACTAAATTTACCACCAGACTTAACAGGAATAGGTTGATGTCTAAAGGCGAATGGAATAACAGATCGAAAAATACAGTTCCCTTGCAATTACCTATAACATACCTAAAATCAGTGAAGCGTAATACAATTACTCATGAATTTGACTCTGGTTCACAAGCAGAAATACTACCTCCACAGGAAAGTGACGACAATTTATCGGAAGCGTCTAAGCTACTACGGCAAGGAATGCAACAGCAGCAAGCTGGTGAATTCCTTACGGCGATAAAATCTTTACAACAATCCTTGGGGTTGTTTCAGGCAATTGGGGATTTGCAAAAACAGGCACAGGTGCTTTGTTTTTTAGGATTGGTAACTTACAGCGCCGGAGACTACAAGGGTGCTATCTCTCACTCCCAACAGTGTTTGTCTTTGCTCAACAACACCTCAGATTTAGCATTGCAAATGCAAGCACTTTCCCATTTAGGCAATTCATACCGTCACCTAAATGACCATAGCAAGGCTATTGAGTTTCTGGAAAAGTGTTTGAAAATAACGCAACAGCTGCAAGACAAACGGAGTCAACTGGCAGCACTGAATAATTTGGGATTGGTTTATAAAGCTTTGGGCAACTTTACACAGGCAATTGTGTATCAGCAGCAAAGCCTAGAAATTGTACGGGAACTCAAAGATAATTGGGGCGAGGAACAGGTACTCAAGAATTTGGGTAATGCTTGGTATGCTTTGGACAATTACCCAAAAGCGATCGCCTACTATGAGCAATGTGTAGTAATAGCACGCTCCTTAAAAAATGTTCGTAGTGCTTCTCAGGTGCTAAAGAATCTAGGTAATGCTTGTTATGCCTTATATGATTATGTCAAAGCCATTAAGTATTATGAAGAGCGGTTGCAATTAGCTAGAGAAATTCAAGACAACCGTAGCGAGGAACAGTCTTTAGGTAGTTTAGGAGTTGCTTGTGAAGCTTTGGGTGACTATAACAAAGCAATTACATATTATGAAGAACGTTTACTGTTAGCTAGGAGTATGAAAGATCGGCGCAGTGAAGAAGAAGCTCTTGCTCGTTTGAGAGCTGCTTGCTATGCCTTGGGCGATTACGCCAAAGCTATGCAATACCCTGGTTGACTGACAAATATGAATGCGTTGCACCTTAACCCGCCCTGCAATAAATTGATTGCTTATAGCTCCAGTTCACTAAAGTGGACTGGATATGCTTTTGAGTCTACTTTAGTAGACTTAAGTTATTAGCTTGGGAATTGATTCCAAGCTGGATGAAAGCGAAAGGACAAAACTTTGAGGACTTTTGTCAGTCAACTAGATGCAATACCAGTAAGGAAAATCTC
This sequence comes from Nostoc sp., assembly GCF_036917395.1. Classification (GTDB taxonomy): domain Bacteria; phylum Cyanobacteriota; class Cyanobacteriia; order Cyanobacteriales; family Nostocaceae; genus Nostoc. The sequence goes on along the minus strand of NZ_JBALDI010000080.1, from coordinate 89,719 downwards.
CAAATAATTAAAAAGGAAGAGGGGGAAACAATTTAAAATTTACTCATTCAAAATTTAAAATTACTCGCACAGATCCATTCCCCCCATTGTCTTTTGTTGCTGGAGATATCCGATAACTTCTAATGTATCTACTTGAGGAAATTGGGCGTAAAAATTACTCACACTCCAGAAGGGTTCCGGTGTTTCCAAGACAATTGTGCGATCGCCCCACTGTTCTAACCAGGGTAGCAATTTTTGTGGCGCTACTGGAGTACATAGCCAAACTGCTGCTGGAGAAAGCGCTTTGATGGCGGTTGCAGCTACCGCTATTGTCATACCTGTGGCAATGCCATCATCAACTAAAATGAGCGTAGCATTCTCGGCATTCACCTGCGGACAAGCAGGAATTAATTGAGCTTCAAGAGATTTAGCTTGGTTGATGGCTTTATTTAAAGCTACTTCCCGCCACCGCGCATCATGTTTAGGGCGAAATAGCTTTTGATCAGTCCAAAGAACATTTCCAGAAGTAGTCACTGCACCAATTGCTAACTCTGGATTTTCTGGATGGCTAATCTTTTTCGCCACAATGATTGTCAACGGACAATCCAAAAGACGGGCTATTGGTGCTGCTAATGGGACACCCCCTCTTGGCAAAGCATAAACAATTGGTACAGGCTTTACCCCAGAATCAATAGCTTGCTGAGTTAAAACATCATGAATCACTCGCGCCAATTGCTCACCCGCATGGGTGCGATCGGCAAAAAGTGGGGTATGTGACATGGTTTCCCCCAGCATCTTAGGACGGCACTACTTTTATCATGACTGAATTTTGTCTCAAATTAACTGATACAATAAGATTTGTATAAATAATAAGTAATCAGCAAAAGTCTATTTATTCTGATAAATCTGCAACAAAAGCGGTATTTAACTTAGATATTAAAGCTGGCGCTGATGCCAAAATCCTGATTTTCATGAGCAGCGAAACCCAACTCAGCCTCTTCGACGACTCAACCTTTAGCCAGCAAGAACTGATTCCCACGGACGCTAAAATTCCGATCGCTCCGGGAACATATTCTGACATCACGGAATTGACACAGGATTGCGATCGCTGCCACCGTTGTGCATTGGGAGACACTCGGACTCATGCTGTTGTCGGACGCGGTGATCTCAAAGCACCAATCATGGTTATAGGAGAAGCGCCTGGTCAAAATGAAGATGAAACGGGTTTACCATTTGTAGGCAGATCGGGGCAGTTGCTAGAGAAAATTTTGGCATCTGTAAATCTGACTACTGAGCAGGATGTATACATTGCCAATATCAATAAATGTCGCCCACCAGATAATAGAGTTCCCACTCCAACAGAAGTGGCGGCTTGTCTACCCTACTTACTAGAACAAATTCGCCTAGTTGACCCCAAAATAATTTTATTAACCGGTGCAACTGCTGTCAAAGGGATCACTGGCGATAAGCGGGGGATTACGAAAATTCGCGGACAGTGGTTGGAGTGGGAAGGGCGTTTATGTATGCCAATTTTTCATCCTTCCTACTTGCTGCGTAACCCTTCTAAAGAAAGAGGTGCGCCAAAATGGTTGATGTGGCAGGATATCCAGGCAGTGCGGGCCAAGTTAGACGAAATCCAAAATAATAGCTAATAAACATCTGGTAACTCAATTTTGGATTTGAGATTTGAGATTTGAGATTATCCACCCATCCATCAGTCGTACAGAATACCCAACTGAATTCTGACTCCTGACTCCTGAATTCTGTTTCAATAACCAGGGTATAACCATTCGTGAAGGGTTAAGCTCGAATAGCATTTGTCAATAAGCAATAGTACTTAAAACAGTGCTAAAATCGGGGCGGAAACACAATTTTTGAGCAGGCCATCACTTAATCTTGATACGCATGATTCATTCTTGCCGCCTAAGTTCAGTACAAGAGTTAACTTGATACCTGTGTTTATCCTAAATTTTCAGCATAATTTCTAATTGACAAAAGTTAAATTATCTTAAACTCTCCCTGATGGGGTATAACCAGAAGTGTAGTCAATACTGCGTAGGTTTTGCCTAAAAAATCACTCTGGGGTAGGTTGGGTTAAGGAACGAAACCCAAGATTCTCAGCTTTGTTAGGTTTCATGACCTTCAACCCAACCTGCAAATCTTTTTAACCGAGCAGTATTGGAAGTGTAGCGACCAAAACGAGCGTAGTTATGAAAACTGCAATTTCGCTTCCAGATTCAATTTCTGATTCCTAGATTTGATGTGTTGGGTCGCACTTTTATACCATACACAGTACTTTTATAAAAGTTTGATTTCCAGACTTTTTTCAAAACATACTAGGCAAACTTAGTTCATATGTACTATTTTGATAGTTGTAGATTTTATTACAGGCATATTATGAAAAGCGATCCTAATCAGAGTAAGGAAACAAATTATAACACTGGGCTGAGTGTTATTTTCTCTGAAAAAGCTCTCATTGCATTGTTCCATATCATACTTGCCTTAGGCATTGCTTATCTACAATTTAGCAGTTCACCTAATCAGGAACACCCTGCAAAAGTTTTGCAAGACAAACACAATTAGTAAGGTTTTTACTAGGGAAATATGAGAAATTGCGAAAACTTGCACAAAGGATGATTACTTATGCCAAGAGGCGGTTCCAGAAAAGGGTCAGGTCGGAAATATAAATTTGGTGAGCCACTTACAGACATAGGTGTTCCTTCATCAATCAGTAATGACTTGATTGTGGCAATAGAGAACCTCTGGGAAAAGGGAATAAAAGGAAAAGAACTGATAGATATTCTACATTCAGCAAAGTTTCGCAAGGTCAGGAAGTATGATTATCCAGTATCAGCAGGCACACATAGCACATCTAGTGTTGGAGGGGATTCAATGAACATTGATTATGAAGAAATTGATCTCTGTGAGGAACTGATCAATGAATCAAATAAAACGATCATCTTACCTGTAATGGGAGACTCAATGATAGGTATTGGTATATATCCTGGTGATTGGTTAATTGTTGAACTGATTAATCCTCTATACCAAAAGCCTAAGGAGGAAGAGATTGTTATAGTTTCTGTGGATGATGAGACTTTAGTTAAACGTTATAGGAGGGAAAAAGGAGAAGTAGTTTTAGTATCGGAGAACGAGAACCACGAACCAATCAGACGTGCTGAAGGAGCAATTTATATTTCAGGAATTGTGAAAAGTGCTATTAGTCGCAATCTATCAAAAAGGTTGCCGAATGGATAACCTTTGTACAGGACTCATTGATGAATTATTTAGCAGTTTTTTTCAAACCTTGCCAGATTTCTCGTAGTCGCTTCAAGTTAGGCGTATGACCACCATAACGCCAACTAACATAGGCTTGGCTAATCTCATCTATTACCTCAGCAGTTGCTGGGGCATGATGCTGGTATGATCCTCTGGCATACTCTAAAGGTGTTTGTGCTGGATGCTTACCTAAACCTTTTTGAGTTGTCCATTGCAGCATTTGTTGATAAAGGCTTTCCATTGCTGGCAATTTCTTTAACCATCGACGGTTGCGCCACTCTCGCCACTGACCCCAACTCAGCCAACCGAAGAAAGCTGCTGTAGTTGTCAAAATTAAGCCAGTTAATAGGCCAAACCAACCTTGAGAGAATAGAGCTAAAAACCAAGCGATCGCTCTAATCACCCACCTAAATATTGTCTCAAAGACATTATTCAACAAACCTGTCACCGGAGAAGGTAACCATCCAGCAACCCAGTGCCACAACTGGCGCAAGACACTAAAAGTCTGAGTATCTTCTACTGATGGAGGTATGAGGGGATGATTGGGAATGGGGTCAAAAGCAAACCAGCCATATTTCGGAAAATACACTTCCGTCATCGCATAAGCGTCAGTATTACGGACAACATATAGCCCTGTAAATGGATTAAATTCTCCTGGACTAAACCCTGCCACTAACCGTGCTGGGATACCAATAGAACGTAGCATTACCGTGAGAACTGTTGAGAAGTGGTCTGGATAACCGCCTTTATATTTGAATAAAAAAGCTTCTACTAAGTCATCTTTTTCTCCCAAATAAGGCAAATCTAAGGGATTTTGGGGAATAGAATAGTGTTGCTTCAGGTATTGAGCTAAGTAGAGAGCCTTTTCATAAGGTGAATCTAAACTTTTAAAAGACTTTGATACCCCTTCCCGATTGTAGTTAGCGAGAATTTCTTCGGTACGTTGTCGGACTTTTTCGGCAATTTCGGGAGGGATTTGCAGATAATGCTTCTTAATCTGTTGCGGATATTTAGTAGAAGCTTCACCTAACAAAGTGCGATCGCGGTATGGTACTCCAGAAATTACTGTGTAGGTGAATCCTTCTAATAATTCCACAGGCGATCGCAATCCATTTTCTCTATCAACCGCGATCATTGCTGTTGGAAAATAAATCTCTTTGGGATAAGCCATCGCCGGAATTAGGTTAGGCAAATCCGCCACCACTGTATAAGTTTGTACTATCTCTTGGGTTTTACCTCTAATCAGAGGTTGGTTTAGGAAAATTTGGTAAGACCAAGGCGATCGCTTCATGGTCATAACATCTTCATTACGAGAAATTTCCCATCCCTTACCTGTATAACGGTCAAATCCTAGCACTCGCCAAAAACCCTCAGCTTGCGATCGCACCCGCATCACAACTTTAGGTTTCATCTCGCCCCGCAGGTTTTGGTTAATCTGACTATTAAAACCGTAATAAAAGTTATTATCTACTTTCCCTGGTTGACCAGTTTGATTTTGTCCCGTACCACTACCTTGATTATTACCTTTACCTTGGCGGGCATAACCGGGATTGATGATACTACGACCTGTAAAATTGCCTTTTAACTCGATAGGAGAACTTACAGGAAAATTCCGTAATTGATAGCCAGGGAATCTGGGTAAAAGTGCAAAAATTGCCAGCCCCAGACCGACAATTAGCAAAAAATTCAGAATTAAAAATTTAAAATTAAGAGTTGAGGAATTCTGATTGAGTTTTTGCTTTTGAGTTTTTAATGGCTGCAAACCCAAGCGTGAGCGATAATCTAATACTAAAGTTGGCAGAGCGATCGCTAAAAATAACAGCAACACAGGTGCAAATGCTAAAGTCTGACTTAACGTTGCCGCCACACCCAATAAAATCAGTCCTATAACAATCGAATAGCCCAAATTTTTGCGGCGGGGTGTATCAAAGCTGTGCAACACCTGGAGTTGAATTAATAACTCCGCCAAACCCAACCGCGTATCATTCAACTCTCCCACTAACCGCCCAAAGAAAGCACCCAGTGCTACTAACATCCCGATAGCGATGCAAAACTTAACTGCAACATTGGCATCACGGCGACGATAGTAACTCCAAATCCCACCCAATCCACTCAGGGGTAACGCCCAAAAACTGAATGAAGTCTCGGCGGCGATATCCGTCGCCAGAATTCCCAAAATAACCAACGCTAGCACCAGCACCCGCAAGAAAATTGAATCTTCCACTTCTATCAAAGGCGAAATATGCATATTTTGCCGCCAGAAACTACCTACAGGGAGACGCCAAAACCGATTCATCCTGGATAAGTTAAACATTTGAGTCTAAGCAAAGCAATGATGTAGATGCAACGGACACAATCGGAGGGATGTAATTGGCTACCCTACTACTGTGTCAAAGAAATAATCGATAGCGGAAGATGCGGCCAGAGACGTAAAGACACGGAGAAATTATCAAATACTTTCTCCGTGTCCCCGTGTCTTTGTAATAACTGCTTCTCGTAGACACCCTAATGACCACTTGTTGAAAAATAGGATAAGCTTCAAAACCAGGAAAATCCTCTTAATATATATCGGCGTTGATCGACGTAGTGTGCTAGCGCTGGCAATTTAAACTAAATTGTGGGACTAATCACGAACAACAATGGCTGTTGGTCTATTTCTGGAAACTCAACTTCTAGGGTATAAGTTGGGTTAAGTTGTTCGCAGCCTAACTCTACACTTAAGTATCCCGAAGTCGAAGATGTTGCCATTGCTAAGGTGCCACTTCCGCGAAGTGTCAAAGTTCCTTTAACTGGTAACTCAGCCTGAACAAGTAACTTCGTAATACCTACAGACTGATACTCTACTTTAATGTTCAAATTACCGACACTGGTTAGCCATTGTCTTTCTACCACTGGACTGGTTGCTGAAAGTGGTAGAGTCAGATTTTCCAGCAGTTGTTTAGCTGCTAGCAACGACAAAGCCATCTGTTGACGTGGTTGTAAATCTGAGTAATCGCTCTGAATATTGGGTATTGTCTCCAGAGTATTTACAGACCGATAAGTGCTTCTTAGCACCAATCCAGCTATGTCGTTTAATGCTTGAGATTCGTTGGGAAAAAAGTTCTCCACCACTTGAACTAATTTTGCCCCCAGAGGCACAGAAGATGTCACCAACGCCTGACATTGTTCTAGCAATTGCCGGAAAACTTTCTCTGGCAAGGGACGTGGCAGATTCAGCTTCGACTGTTGCACCATCCACCCCCAGGTAGGAACGAGCGTCATTGACGGCTCATCAACAAAATCGGGATAGTCGATTAATTGTGTTTCCCAGGGAAACAAAGGTGGGTGGTCTTGGACTTGGATTTGTAACCGACGCTTAAGGACGGCTTGGAAACGATCTTGCACAGTAGGAATTTCTCCCAATTGAAAGGCCTGGGGCGTTCCTCCCAATTTTGGCTCACTGCTTTTTGAAGCAGTGGCTTCCTTGAGGAGGTTTTCTACCCCATCATTTTCCTTACATACCGATTGCTCGTTATTTTTGACATCATCTGTCAATAACCAATCGAGACACTGGTGTTGTAAGGATTCTGAGTCACTATTCATGAGTAGATGCACCTGATCCGGACACTAATGAGTTACGAATTTCCCAAGCTTGCTCAAGAATCTTAAACCATCGTTTTTGAAGTTGTGCCATTGACAGCCCTAAAGTTTTTGCTATTTTTTCATCGGCTTGCCCTTGTTGCTTCAACTCTAGTAAAGACCGTTGCTTATTGTCCAGCTGTGCTGTGTATACTTGCCATTGCTGGGGAGTTAAACCCAAATTGGTGTGCAAAGAGGCTTCTAGCCACTCGTGAACTAATTCCCAACGGTGTAACAAGGCAAACCGAATCAAATGGTACTTGAAGCGCTGCTGTAAGTAATCTCTCTGACGAGGGGTTAAACCTAAAATCGACTCAATTTCCTGGGCTGATAGATCCTGGAGGCGGAGAGAAAAGTAATCAGCGCAGTCAGATTGTTGCCGTTGTTCGAGATAATTCATTAATTCCGTAACCACAACGGAGCGCAGAGTATCTTCTTCGGGTTCAGGTTCGGCTTGCGTTGCCATTGTAGAGCGCAATTGCTGCACTGCTGGCTCTTCCCAAGAACCATCGGCTTCACTATTGCTGCCTTCTGCGGCTTGTTCTATATCTACGCTGGTTTCTGGGGGCTGCTGTTGGGAAAAAGTTTGCGCCCGCAAGATAATTAGCTGCTGCTGACGGCCTGGTAAAGGAATGCGTCGCTTGCCGTAGCGCTCGGTAAATGCCATGTACTCGGACAATTCTAGAAGCGTCTGAGGGCGATAAGTGGAACCAAGTTGATTTTCTCGCCGGAAAGCGTTTAATGCCTCCAGATAAAAACTCTGTAAGAAATCTTCAATTATAGTCAGCCGCCCTTGATAACTCAATTGCTTCTGAGGAGGATTAATGTATCGATAAATAATTGCACTCAGAGTGCTGTGTAATTCTACCCTGCCCCGATTTGAACCCAACTGATAGTATCTGAGACACTGTTGTAGCCGATGCCGAGCTAGGGTCATCGCCGAGCTTTCTACAGAGCCAGAAGCTTGGATACGTTTGCTTTCATGGCAAATTCGATATACTTCGGTGGTAATACGTGTTGCTACATCGTGGCAATTCTGTTCCGAAGCTTTGGTTGACTGCTGAAACTCCCTGGACAGGAGTTGAAAGATCACCTCCACGCCTTTAGAATTTTCTCCCAGAATAGTTACAGATGGAATAGTTGCGGTTGCGGCTGAATTCATAGTCTCGGTTTTCAAAAGACCCTAACTTACTTAAATACAACCTGTATGACTGTGGGTATTGGTTTTTTCCGTTTTACGTATAAGCTAAACGCAGACCAATCCTACATTTAGGATGTGGCTGATTTTATTATTCCCAACTTTGATGGGATTGTTCACACTTTGATAGATGTTATTGCCATTACCCAGGAGCCGTATACAAGTCATTATGGATTTAGAAGCACAAATTCAATTGCTGATTGACAATGCGCCCCGCGATGGGATAACACCACATCTTGTTGCAGCAATTGCTCCTGCCCTTAGAGCGATCGCTCAAAAATTACGTTACTCCCAATACTATATTCTCCAAAATTCAGAGGCAAGCTGGGTTTTAACTACATTGAGCAATCGTGCTAATCCAGGATTGGAAAAGCGTGTGATTTACGCTTTTCCTACCATACAGGATGTCTCTCTAATTTCCCCTGCTGGGCTTGACCCTCAAATGCTAGCTAAAATTATTCCTGTCACCCATATTTTGTTCCAATTGGTGGCATTGGAACCCGTAGATAGTATCGTTTTTTTGGAAACGCCGGGTAAGACCACTCATAGCGTTGAAATTCGGCGAGCTGACCTAGAAAAACTCATGCAACAACAGTTGCGACAACAGCGATCGCCTAAACAGATACCCCCTGATATTGCATAGAAAAATTTGGGATGTTGGATTGTTTCTATACAATCCAATATCCCAAATTTTAAATCTCAAATTCGTTTGAAAAAGTTTATGATGGAGAAAAATTAATGCCAGTTACTACCCTTTTAGTCTTTTAAACAACCAGCCGAGCAGCTTAATTTTCCCTTTAATCTAAAATTGGTTAACAAACAGTTATCAGTGAACATTTTTTAAATTTGAGTTTACCGTTGAGCCAGATTCCCCTACCTAAAAACAGGTGAAAGGTTTAACTTAGGGTCTAAATTCTCATTTTGTACCTGTTAACTGATAACTGATTTAATAGAGGCGACTAAGTGTGTACTCAGCTATGTTAATCAATGCCTGATGGGATTCTGAGTGTGGGAGAACTGCAAGATGTTCAATTGCTAACTTAGCATGATGAGCAGCTAACTCTCGCGCCTGTTGTATACCTTGACTATCTTGAATTAGCTCCAATGCTTGCTCTAAATCCCCTTCTTGAGCAAACTCTCTCTCAATCAGCACTTCCAAGGATGGTTTTTCTGCTAATGCAAATAAAACGGGTGCAGTCAGATTACCACTTTTGAGATCCGACCCCACTGGTTTACCCAAGGTATCTGTTGTACTGGTGAAATCTAGAATGTCGTCAACAATTTGAAATGCTATCCCAAAATGACGACCGTAGCTATATATATGTTCAACAGTTTCTCCGGAGACTTCACTCAGTAACCCAGCGGCTTTAGAACTGTTGGCGATTAACGAAGCTGTTTTGTAATAACTCTTCTGGAGGTAAGTTTCAATAGAGATCCCAGTATCAAAACGATTCAGTCCTTGCTGAATCTCCCCAGTAGCCAGATCCATAATGACTTCTGAGAGGAGTTTCACCACTTCCAAATTGTCTAAGTTTGCTAAATACCAGGACGATTGAGCAAAAAGAAAATCTCCTGCTAATATGGCAATGCGATTACCGAACAAACTATGAACGGTAGGAACGCCTCGCCGCACGTCTGATTCATCTACCACATCGTCATGTACCAAGCTTGCTGTGTGAATCATTTCTGTAATCTCAGCTAGGCGGCGGTGACGCGGCGTAATGTCTTGATCTAACATTGTTGCCCGCGATATTAGCAGGACGATTGCTGGTCTGATACGCTTTCCCCCAGCTCCGAATAAATGTTCGGCTGCTGCAAACAGAATGGGGTGACGATTTCCAACTAGCTGTTTTAGGTTATCTGCTAGTAGTCGCAGGTCTGCTTCCACAGGGGTAAACATGGAGGTGGCTGGGGTCATGGATGGGCGGACTCTGACTTAGGTTACGAAAGTTTACATATCCTCTACTCATTTTAAGATAACCCTGTGCCAGCGCAAAGTTTTCATAAAGTAATCCCATATTCATGAGCTATCGGTGATAATTTTGGTTAGTAATACATTTGTCAACAAGCAATTATACTTAATTTGTGGAAATTTAGGTTTTAAACTGACTTAGAACCGGAATTATCAGTATATGGGAATAAATATCAGCTTAAATTGTCTTAAGTAGTTTAGCAGTAGATGTTTCCCGCCACAGATCAAAACACAATTTGAGCAATATTACTTATTGACAAAATTGATCTAATTTAAAATGGTCACCAATAAATAAGAAGGAATTTTTCAGGACTGAAGTGTAGCTATTCAAAAAATTTGAAATTTAGCACTCAAGTGGGCTTAAAATTTAGGGTGGTTGTGTTAGGCTAAAATATAGGAATTTTAAATTTTTCAGATATTCACACCCCAAAAGTAAGTCACGTACTAGTTGATTTTACTGGATTAGTGATGTGAGTCTAAAATAATTAGTCGTAGCCTAGATTAAAGGAATAATTCCTTTGATTTTTCCTGCGAATCCGCGAAACTCCTGGTTTGGAGCTATGCGATATCCCTTAGGGAAGCCGCTACACGTCTTCAGCGCAGGTTGAGCGCAAGCATTGCTCATTTAGCAGCAGTGTGAGCAAAAAGAACGCAGATCAAGTAGAGCGCAAAGAATCGTAGTTTTAGATTGCTAAAGGGCAATCTAACTGCTGTGGGATCTATGGTCTGCGAAAAGTCGCATTAGATAATAAATTCTTTGTCCGTAAAGAATTTAATCTCTACAGCTAATTTTACCATAGGAAACTACAGCCATCAAGAATGCACTTGATTGGCTGAGGTTCTACTAATTTTGTGGAATTTTATATTCGTTTAGAAAGGTGCTGGTAGAACAATGATTTACGGAAGTATACCTATGATGATTTTTATTTTAGCGTCTGGATATTTGTTCACAGTCTACCTGTTATTAGCACTGGCAAAGCGAACGGGTGCAAAGACTGTTCTTACAAGTTTCCCTTCATCTGCCGAAGGAAAACACAAGCAGGAGATATCAGTAAGGACAAAGGTGACTCAAGCAGTTAATAGTCAGTAGTCAGTAGTTAGGAGTTATTAATTCAAAACTTTTAACTCCTAATACTGATTACCTAAGCAATCGGACAGAATTAATTGCACAATTTCAGTGTGAATGGAGCGTACTCCAACTCTACCAGACGCTCCACGATATAAAGAAGCAAGTTACGCATAGCGTCTGATAGAGTTGCACAAATGTTGCAATCGCAAGAACTATAAATATTTTTATCCAACTACTTATGAGATTGCTTTAGAACTTGGGGATTTTGCCCTAAGTCTGAGCAAGCTTGATTTTGTGTAGTTTAACAAAGAAGTGGTATAACTTCTCATTTTTTAAATAGTTTTATTGGAGTTGGGAAATAGCGGTATCAGTGAAGCAAACCTTTTCAACCATTGGGGTATAGCCTAGCCACTGCACTCCTGACTGGGAAAACTGTTGCGGACAACCGCTGACGGCGAAGCGAGTTGGCAGTGGGAGGTAAGTATTTCTTAAGCCTAGCAAGTCTAGCTCTTGGGCACAAGCTGCGGCAACATGAACAGCCGGGTCAACCAATTGGACTTGAGAGGGGAGGAGCGATCGCAATACTGGTGTAAGGTGAGGATAATGGGTACAGCCGTGAACTAAGGTGTCAATTTCCTGCTCTAGTAAAGGCTTTAGGTAGGCTCGTGCAACTTCAGCAGTGTAGGGGTCGTGAATGCGGTTTTGCTCGATGAGTGGCACAAACTCTGGACATCCGACTTGCCAGACTTGGACATCAGGAGCAATTTCGAGTATAGCGTGCTTATAAGCATTACTCTTAGCTGTAGCTGGAGTGGCAATCACACCAATCCGCTTTCCTTGCTGTACCGCTGCTTTTGCACCCGGTAGGATCACTCCCAAAATGGGTATGCTGAATTCATGACGCACCGTTTCTAGGGCTAGGGCAGAACTGGTATTGCAAGCCATAATCACCATTTTTACCCGCTGCTGTTGTAGCCAGGTAAGAATTTCCCGCGTAAATTGTAAAATTTCTGCTTGTGAACGAATTCCGTAAGGAAGTCGAGCTGTATCCCCAAAGTAAACAATTGATTCATTGGGGAGTTGCCGATATAGTTGTCGCAGTACCGTCAGTCCACCCACACCACTATCAAAGATGCCAATTGGGGCCCGTTGGGGTTCAAGAGCCGGAAAATCGTCAAGATTCCCTTCAAAGATGGAAGATGAATACACAGGCAGATGTTGATTTAGGTTTTTGGATTTAAAATACAGAATTTAGCAGACAATCTGCAAATTGACTACTAAATTCAGCACGTAAAAGAAGTTTAAATACCACCTCTTTAATTAGTAATTTGTACTATATTACCTCTGCTGTAAGTATTTGAGGATGCCACGAGCGATCGCTTCTGCCATCCGATTTTGATACTCTGGCGTTCCTAATCTGGGATTATCCTCGTAACCAGTCATGTAGCCTGTTTCCACTAAAATCGAGGGCATAGAGCTTTTCCTAAGAACGTAGAATCTGGCTTTGCGCGTTCCTCGGTTTTTGATAGTACCGATGTCTTGGAGAATGGTATTGCGAACTACTTCAGCCAGAGCGTAACCGCTATCGTAATAATATACTTCTAACCCATTCACATCAGGGCGATTATCAACGGAATTAGCGTGAATGCTGACAAACGCAGTCGCATTAACTCGCTCGGCAATTTCTACCCGTCCCTGAAGTTCTACGAAAAAGTCAGCATCCCGCGTTAGTACAGCTCCTACACCATTTTGCTCTAAAATTGCTGCTACCCTTTTACCAATAGGCAGGATTACATCCTTTTCTAAAAGTCCGCCCAGACCTGGGGCACCTGAATCTTTTCCACCATGTCCTGGGTCAATAACTACTAGCAATTTCCCTCTGGGAACTGAGGCGTGTGGCCGTGGCTGCGAAATTGTCCGGGGAATATCTGTAGGGTTTGGGAATTGACCTTGGTTTGGCGATGGCAGAGGAGGTAAAGCAATGGGCGCTGTGACGCTACTAGAGCGTTGTAATTCTAGAGCCAAAAGCTCGTCGCCAACTTGGTTGAGTTCCCCAATTTGCACTCCGGCTGCTGGTTGAACTAAGACGATGACAGTATTCGATTCTTGTGGTTGTAGGCGGACTCGCAGTATAGGGCTGTTAGAATTAAAAGTCGGGCCTGTGACTTTGGGAGCTAACCGAGCATTGTTGATAGTTATGCGGAACAGACCAGAGCTTCTATCCCAGCCTCCTGTAGCGGATAAAGCTTGGTCGGCTCTAATCAGCAATTGTGTGCCATTATTAGCCAGTTGCACAGACTCAATAGTAGCAGGTGAGGTGTTAGTAGATGGTATAGGGCGTGGATTGTTACCTCCAGGCAACTGGGCAACGCCACGACTAGGCAGAACGACAAAACCACCAAGACTACTAGTGGTTGCTCGCCAATTGGGACTATTTTCGTCTACCTGTAAAGTCAGGCGAACAACAGATGGGCTTGTTTGCAGTTGGCTGAACTGAATCCGGCTGACACCATAGCGATTAATCGACAAATCCCGCTGCTTTAAAATTGGTGATAAAGTTGCGCCAGCAATATCGATATTAATTGCCCTCTGATCGTTGCTACGATTAACCTGAATCTGAGGATTACCACCATTGGTACGGATGAAAAAACCATCGCCTGTGACTTGTAAGTTCTCAATTTGAGTACCCCTGGCAACAAGCATTCCGTTTTTAGGTGGATTGACAGGACCTGTTGTCACCACGTTGTAAATATCTCTTTGGGAGAACACTGGTGGAGATGTTCTCGGTGAAGTTTCTGTTGCTATAGCTTGTTCTTGTTGCCCCACAGTATTTCTTGAGGGTACATTTTCGGCTTCTGGCGTAGGTAATTGCACTGTCCAGCGTTCACGAAGTGTCCCCGCAGGGGATTCGCCAGTTCTACCAACAAATTGTACTCTTTTGGGGTCTAAAGTATAACCAGGAGTGACTTCAACGACTATGCGTGTTGTTTGTTCATCAAACTGCCCAACACGGATCGAACGAATTGCACCACCCACCTGTTGGGTTAGCTGCGGACGCCCAAATGTGGTTCCTGGCAAATCAATTACCAAACGAGTTGGGTTAAAAATTAATTGTGCTTGGGGTTGAACATCCCCTAAAGTATTAATTTCCAGCCTGTTTTGATTGGCATCAAAACGCCAAGATTCAAGTTTCGCGGCCATTGCTGGCGACGATAGCATGAAGATAGTTCCAATAGTACTGGATAGTAACCAGTGTAATTTCACAGTCCTTTCTCCTGATTCACATTCATGGGAGCCGTCAACATCTCAACATATTGGCAAATCCTCACACCATCACCGCGCCCACTTGAGTTTCGCGCTGTTATTAAGACACAGCTAATGGGGTAGAATATAGCACGCTCTTGTGAATTTGCCATGCCATTAGCTCAGATAAATTTGACTGTCAATTTTAGATTTTAGATTCCCAATTTTAGATTTTTTGATTTTTTGTTCATGCCAGACTAACGTCTTGCTACACTAACACCCCTTGTGACCTGAAATAATTCAATTATCCTAAATTTGAAATTATCAAGCCCCATCTTTTTATCAGTGGAGTCAATCCCTTCGGCTTGGTGTAGTTGCTCATGGGGAGCCACTGCGGTGGACGGGTTTCCCGGCGGCATAAAGGAGGCAGTGCGCCCAAGCGGTTTCCCGGCATAAAGCAAGTGGCGTGGAAACCCTCAAGATCGCGCTGCTTCACCAAAATCCAAAATCGTTCGACTGAAGCGTTCGCAAGAGCGTCTTTAAAAGTTGCCGAAGTCCAAAATTGGGTGGCTTGTAAAGCATCAAATGACAATAATAAATAAGCTACTCCTGTCCCACCGCAAGAATACTTAAATTGTTTTACTACTAAATTGGATAAAAATGGTAAAGATTAGATGTATTTACTCAATAATTTCGACTAAATTACTTATCTTCTCTTTAGATACTGAAGAACGCCACGAGCGATCGCCTCTGCCATTTTATTTTGGTAAGCTGAGGTTCTTAGCCTAGCCATATCCTCTCGACCAGTCATATAACCCGTTTCCACGAGAATGGAGGGCATAGAACTTTTTCTGAGAACATAAAATCTGGCTCGCCGCACTCCCCTGTCTTTGATAGTCCCAATACTTTGGAGAATGCTACTGCGGACAATGCGAGCTAAACCCAGACCGCTGTCGTAATAATAAACTTCCAAGCCATTAACATCGGGACGACTCGCACCTGCTGAATTAGCGTGGATGCTAACAAACACATCAGCATTAGCTCGCTCTGATAATTGCACCCGTCCCGGAAGGGTAACAAAATAGTCAGAATCCCTAGTCATAATTACTTGTATACCATTTTGCTGCAAAATCTCAGCCAGCCTTCTACCAATAGGCAAGATAACATCCTTTTCGCGT
The DNA here is from genome assembly GCF_036917395.1 of Nostoc sp. GTDB lineage: Bacteria > Cyanobacteriota > Cyanobacteriia > Cyanobacteriales > Nostocaceae > Nostoc. Next base: position 74,186 of record NZ_JBALDI010000080.1, on the reverse strand, counting down.
GCCCCCCCAATACCAAGCGCTCCAGAGTCTTTGCCACCATGTCCTGGGTCAACGATGACTACCACTCGCCCATTGGTAACTCGGCGTTGTGGTTGTGATCGGAACTGGGGATTTGGATTGTTTGGGTCTGGAAATGGCCCCCGGTTTGGCGGTGGTAGCCCAGGTAAGGCAAAGGGGGGTCTTCCGGGGAGTGCGACAACCCGACGAGAACTTTGTATTGGTACCAAAAGCTGGTCGCCAATTTGCCTGGGTTGCCCAAGTTGCACTCCGGCTGCTGGTTGAACTAAAACAACAACTGTGTTGGGTGCTTGCGGTTGCAGCCGGACTCTGAGAATGGGGCTATTGGCAGCAAAAGTAGGGCCTGTAACTCTGGCAGCTAACTTGGCATTGGTAATTGTGACGCGGAACACACCTGATGATCTATCCCAGATTCCCCTAGCAGATAAAGTTTGGTCGGCTTTAATTAGCAGTTGTGTACCATTATTAGCCAGTTGTACAGACTCAATTGTTGCTGGTGAGTTGTTAACAGATAGTCTGCTGGGAAAAGAAACGCGTTCTGACTGATTGTCCGAATTATTACTTCCAGGCAATCTGACAACGCGACTAGGTAGAACCACCAAACCACCGCTGTTACTATTAGTTGCTTGCCAGTCTGGGCTATTTTTATCTACCCGCAAAGTCAAACGGACACCAGGAGATCGGGTTTGTAATCGGGTGAATTCGACGCGGCTAACACCATATTTATTAACGGGTATATTATTCTGTTGCGTCAGACGTGGTGATAAGGATGCGTCAGAGATATCCATGAAGATGGTAGCGCGATCGCGGCTGCGAATTATCCGAATCGGAGGATTACCACCACTGGTGCGGATGAACAACCCATCGCCTGTTACTTGTAAAGTCTCAAGTTGAGTCGCCCCTTGTGTAGTAGTGGCAACCCTTGAAATACCAGGTTGAGGCTCAGAGTCTGGGGTAACAACACTGTAAGCACTTCTAGGAGATGAGGCAATATCGACTTCTGGTTTAGGTAATTGCACTGTCCAGCGATCGCCAGTTGTGCCCACAAATTGCACTCGTTTGGGGTCTAAAGTATAACCAGGAGTCAGTTCAACAACTATCCGCGTCGTTTCTGCATCAAGCTGCCCAACACGGATCGAGCGAATTCCACCGCCCACCTGTTGGGTTAGCTGCGGACGACCAAATGTAGTTCCTGGCAAGTCAATTACTAGCCGAGTCGGGTTAAAAATTAGTTGCGCTTGGGGTTGAACTGCTCCCACAGTATTAATTTCCAGCCTGTTTTGATTGGCATCAAAGCGCCAAGATTCAAGTCTCGCAGCCATTGCCGGCGACGATAGCATGAAGATAGTTCCAATAGTGCTGGGTAGTAACCAGTGTAATTTCACAGTCCTTTCTCCTAATTCACGTTCATGGGAGCCGTCAATATCTCAACTCATTGGTAAATCATCACATCGTCACCACCTAAACTTGACCTCTGATGCCTTTTTTGATTTTTTAAGCTGGTATAAAGAGGCGCTTAAATCAGTTATCAGGTTTCATATTGGGTTTAAATCCCCATGTAAAATCTTCCACCTTTAGAGGTGGGAGACTCTGACTCCCAAGGAAGCTAAAAAACTAAAAACTGATAACTGTTCACTGATAACTGTTTTTTGTTTGTTGCCATCAATGCACTAAGTAAATAATTCCCATTACTGTGAGATGATCTAGCAAGATTTATGGATGTTACTCCCAATTACCTGGAAAATATTCAGATAAAGGCTCACAAGCCAAGGGAGACTGGAAATAAATAACATTCCGAATGCTGGTAGAAATTAGAAACAAACGATTATTCTACAATCACACGGGACGGAAATTTGGGGAGAGAAGTTTCCACTGCACGATCGCAAAATCTTCAAAGCCCGGTGATAGTACTGAATTCAGAGTCCTGAGTTCTGAGCAAAATCACTCAGAACTCAGTCAGAATTTACCCAAGACTTTAATTAGCGATCGCCAGATTCTGGAGTTACTTCCAAATTGCCACTATCATTTGATGCTGGCATCCTCGACGCAGGTGGTTCAATTACCAACGAAGTTCCAGAGGAACCGTCTAAAATCAGTTGCTCTGAGCCTGCATCCACGGTTTTTGGATCTGGAAATACAAATCGTAACAAAGGAGGAGCTAAAAAGGTTGTCAAGATAACCATCATGATAATTGCTGCTCCTAATGGTTTCGAGAGAGCGCCACTGGCTGCGCCGACACCAGCAAACACTAAACCGACTTCCCCTCTGGGAATCATCCCCACACCGATCGCTAAACGGTTGATTTCCGGTTGACCAAACACGCTTAAGCCTGTGATTACTTTACCGAGAATGGCTACTGTAATCAGGAAAGTTGCCATAATTAGACCTTCACGATTGTCGGGAATCGCTGGGTTTAACACTCCCAAATCAGTTTTTGCCCCAACAGTCACAAAGAAAATTGGCACCAGCATATCAGCGATGGGTATGACTTGCGTTTGTAGTTCTTTGCGTTTATCTGTCTCCTCCAGGACTAAACCAGCCGCAAAAGCTCCCAGAATTGCTTCTAACTGGATGACAGCGGCAAGGTATGCCATAGCAAAGGCGAAGATGAATGCTGGTATTACCAGTCCACCGCGTGTTTTGAGTTTATCAGCGATCGCCACAAAGGACTTATTGAAAACATTGCCCAGTAATATTGCTCCCAAAATAAAACCAGTGGCGCTGATAATTAAATAAATGACCTTGCTCACATCTACCACGCCATCTTTAGCTAGGCTGGCAACTACCGCTAAAACGATGATTCCCAGTACGTCGTCAATTACGGCAGCACCGAGAATAATCTGCCCTTCTTTAGAATTGAGTCGTCCTAATTCTGACAGCACCTTGGAAGTCATCCCAATACTAGTGGCAGTCAAAGCAGCCCCGGCAAAAATTGCAGGTATAGCATCGATACCAAACAAAGTCATCAATCCCACAGTACCAGCGGCAAAGGGTACTGCTACCCCCACTACTGCTACAACGGTGGCTTGAATACCAACTGCCATTAAATCTTTTAAGTTCGACTCCAAGCCGATTTCAAACAGCAGGATGATCACACCCAATTCTGCCAAAACGGAAACGACCTCAGACTGCGCTGCAAACACCGCTGGAGTGGCTTCAGGAGTTAAACCAGCAGTAGTTTGAAGGAAGGAGATGATCAAAGAGCTAGAACTGTCTGTGCCGCCTTCTGGAAAGACTAAAAGGTGGAGAACAGAGATGCCCACTACCACACCACCTACTAGTTCGCCTAAGACAGGCGGGAAACCCACTTGGTTTGATAACTCTCCACCAACTTTGCTGGCGAGATAAATGACTACTAAGCTTAGTAGCACTGCTGCTACTACCATTGAACTGTCTGCGGCTTGTGTTGCGCTGGCCAGCAGAGGAAAAGAGTAGCTGATTGGATCTAACAAATGCATGGGTTCTGTGAAAATCCTTCTCTTTGATTTTGACGCGTTTCTGAAAAACATCCTATAGAGATGCAATTGGCAGCTGACACAAATTAATTTGTACCACCTGTCAACTCGATCAAGTATTGCCAGTAGACTTCCCAAACCGGGACTACAGATAGTCTAGGAAGTCGCAACAAGTCAAAATCTGTAAATTTACCGTCCTGTTTGATTTGGGCTAGGGTGACGGGTTGGTGCACTTTTTGTAATGCCCGCACATCCACAACTGCCCGTTTGCTGTCATTGAGTGCTGGATCGATATAGGGTTGACTAACTATCTCTGCTAAACCTATGACTTGCCGTTCCTTGCCTGTGTGATAAATGAACGCTAAGTCACCAAGAAGCATGGTACGTAAATGTTTGAGCGCTAGAGAATTGTTGACTCCATCCCAAACTGTACTGCCATCCCGTTCCAAATCGAAGTAGGAATAATTTTCCGGTTCAGTTTTCAGCAGCCAATACGCCACGACAAATCTCCAAAAAGGCTAGTACCGCAAGGCGGAAGTCAAAAATCAAAAGGAGCCAGTGCGTTGGGCAGTGCCGACTTGTACCCCTACGGGGAAGCAAGCTACGCGCAGCGTCTCCTAAAGGAGACGCAACTGGCGTTCAAAAGTCAAAAGTATTATGGAATAAGCTCTTTAGGGATTTTAAATGGTTGCTCTATTTACGCCGTAGCGTACTAGTGTAATTTTTTTAGTATCCAAAAATGTAACCATTTCAGCTTTTGATTATGGCAGTGTCAAAGTAAGAACATATAAATCGGATCTAGCGATCGCACTTAAGTTGTGAAAAACTTGTGGTGACTGTTGACTTTTAACAGCCACCAAAAGATTGCTACATACGCTTATTAAAAACATCTGTGGATACTTTGAGGAGTGCAAATCTTATGACTAGAGCCGCTTTACCCGGTTCTCAGTTTCCAAGTGGGAACTTGTGGAAAATACTGCCTTTAGCTTTACTCTTATGTACAACTTTTGTACTGCCTGCGTTAGCACAAGAAAAGGATAAATTGTGGCGAACCCTTAGTGTCACTGGTCGCGGAGTGGAAACAACTCCTGCAACCTTGGCACAAGTTAGTTTAGGAGTAGAAATTCAAGGGAAAACAGCACAGGAGGTACAGCAAGAAGCCGCCCGGAGGTCATCAGCTGTAGTTGCGTTCCTCAAGAGCCAAAATGTCGAAAAATTACAAACCACTGGTATTCAACTTAACCCAGTTTATAGCTACACTAATAATGTGCAGCGGATTACAGGCTATGCTGCCACTAACACAGTGAGTTTTCGCATTCCCACTGAGAAAGCTGGTACATTATTGGATGATGCAGTGAAAGCGGGTGCAACACAAATTAATGGCATTAGTTTTGTTGCGAATGATCAAGCGATCGCATCTGCTCAAAAACAAGCATTAAAAGAAGCTACCCAAGACGCCCAGCAGCAAGCTGATGCTGTTTTCAGCGCCTTGGGTTTTAAACCTAAAGAAGTGGTGAGCATTCAAGTTAATAATGCCAGTTCACCTCCACCACCACCCATGTTTTTACGGGCTGAGGCTGCCAAGGTAGCTGATGCTTCCACCCCTGTCGTTGGTGGTGAGCAGCAAGTAGAAGCATCAGTAACACTGCAAATTAGTTATTAGTCATTAGTCATTAGTCCTCTGTTACAAAGTTCTGATCGCCGGAAGCCGGCGCTCAGACTTTGCGCTTTGTCATTTGTGAGGAAAAAGGACAATGCCCAATTAAAAATGTTCTGAAGACATATTTTCTGTACCGCCTTCTCCATCTCGTTTAGAGCCTAATAAATCCAGTTGGTCTACTTGGATAACTGGTGATGATCGGTTTGCTCCTGTTTGGCGATCGCTCCATGTGTCAAACTTCAAGGAACCTTTGACGGCAATTTGTTTACCTTTACGTACATAATTACCTGCTACCTCTGCCGTTTTTCCCCATAATTCTAAATTAAACCAGTCGGTATGTTCGCCTTCTTTAGTGCGGCGATTAACAGCTAGTGTCAATTTACACTTAACACTACCAGACTCAAAATACTTAATCTCTGGGTCGCCGCCTACGCGACCAATGAGCGTGACAACATTTATACTCATGTGTGTTACCTTTTAGTACATAGGTACTTAGTAATTCCGACTTTCATCATAGCGAATTGTGAAACTCTTGAAAATAATGTGTTAAACAGTTAACAATATAATTGAATTGAAAAATTATACATATTACTTGGAGAAACACATAAAAGTATACGAATATACTAAGTTAACCATAAAATATCAAAAAGATAGAGGACTCAGACATAGTAAATATTCCTGGGAATCAGATAAAAATATAGTCTACTTTACTCAACTCAGGATATAAACGTAATCTAATTCAGCACGATTAATTCTTATCGTTGTAGTCAAAAAGTATCGCACATAGGGGGCTTAGAGACGCGTGAGTATTTTTAGGAACTTTCGCACATCATGGGATATGGGTATCGACCTCGGTACCGCTAACACTCTCGTTTATGTATCTGGTAAAGGTATTGTACTGCAAGAGCCTTCTGTAGTTGCGATCGATGTCAACCAAAAGGTAGCGCTGGCAGTAGGAGAAGAAGCCAAAAAAATGCTCGGTCGCACACCTGGAAATGTGATTGCCCTCCGCCCTTTGCGAGATGGTGTAATCGCTGATTTCGATATAGCCGAGCTGATGCTGAAAAGCTTTATTCAACGTGTAAATGAAGGTAGGTCTTTGATTTTACCCCGGATTGTCATTGGTATTCCCAGTGGCGTTACAGGAGTAGAAAGGCGAGCTGTGATGGATGCAGCTCATCAAGCAGGAGCAAGAAAAGTATATTTAATCGATGAACCTGTAGCTGCGGCCATTGGTGCAGGACTACCTGTTGCCGAACCCACTGGTAACATGATCATCGATATTGGTGGTGGCACAACAGAAGTTGCAGTGCTGAGTCTTCAAGGTACGGTGATCAGCGAATCAGTACGTATTGCTGGAGATGAACTGACTGATGCGATCATTCAGTATATTAAAAAACTTCATAACTTAGTCATTGGTGAACGTACTGCCGAGGACATCAAGATTCGCATTGGTTCTGCCTATCCTACTAATGATGATAATGACGCGATTATGGAAGTCCGAGGCTTACACCTGCTTTCTGGTCTACCGCGAACTGTAACGATCAAAGGCCCAGAAATCCGTGAAAGCATGTTAGAACCGCTATCAGTAATTATAGAAGCTGTGAAGCGGACACTGGAACGTACACCTCCAGAACTAGCAGCAGACATTATTGACAGAGGTATTATGTTAGCTGGCGGGGGTGCTTTGCTCAAAGGCATAGATACCCTCATTAGCCATGAAACGGGGATTGTAACTCATATTGCCGCCGATCCTCTCTGCTGTGTTGTGCTGGGAACAGGTCGTGTGTTAGAAAACTTCAAACAGTTGGAACGAGTTGTCACAGAAAGCTCTCGCAATATGTAGCAAAAAAATATCAGACTTGAGTTCTATTTGAGTTCTATTTGGGTTTTATATAAATAGAATCCAAGTAGAACTTAATTTATATAAGTATGCAAAGGTATATATGGTGACAATACGACGTTGGTGGGATCATAAAGGGTTACAAATCGGGTTATTAGCTTTAGTAGTTGGTAGTGCTTGCATATTGCGACAAACTCAAGGTGAATTGGTGCTTGAAACATACCAAGCAATTACCCGTCCGTTAGAGATGTTGCAGTCAGGGCCAACTCCAGAAGAACGTCTAAGAGATGCCCGGATATTGGAATTGCAAACCCGTATAGTAGATTTAGAAAGTCAAAAGACAAAGCTACAAGATTTATTAGGCTATGTAGAAAAAGAGCCACTGGCATCACGGCCAATTCCAGCACGGGTAGTAGGACGTAGTGCTGACCAATGGTGGCAACAAGTATTTCTAAATCGTGGTGCGAATGCAGGGATTCAGGAAGGCTTCATTGTCAAGGCAGATGGCGGATTGGTCGGTCTGGTGGAGAGTGTAACTCCTAATACTAGTCGCGTGTTGTTAATCAGTGACCTCAAGAGTCAAGTGGGTGTATCAGTTAGCCGCACGGCAGCTAAAGGCGTTTTACGAGGAGATTCTTCGGCAGAAGCTGTGCTGGAGTTTTATGAAAAAGTCCCAAATGTCAAGGTAGGAGATTTAGTTTCCACATCTACTTATAGTCAAAAATTTCCATCTGGCTTGGCAGTAGGACGAATCAAGTCGCTGGATTTAAAGAAACTTCCGGCATCAGTGGCGAAAATTGAGCTTTTTCCGCCAATCCGTTCTCTCGATTGGGTAGCTGTTTATCCAAAGGTAGAAAACCAAGAGTTGGAAACCCAAAAGTCGGTAAATCAAGTGCCGCAAAAGTCTAAGTAAATTCTCCCTTGAAAATCCATAGAAAAATGAAGATTCCTGCATTTGGTGGCAGCAGGCAGAAAAAGCCAAAATCCTCAGAGCGAAAATCGAAATTCCAAATCCAGCCGCTTTCTCGTTGGCATCCCGGTATCCGTCAGTTGTTGGGTTGGATAGTCACGGCTGGATCTGTAGTGTTATGTTTACTATTATTGCCAACTCGCTTGCCAGGTATGGAATTATTAGGAATTGGCCCTAACTGGCTGTTAATTTGGGTGGTAGCTTGGAGTGTGAAGCGCACAGTGTTTTCCGGGGCATTGGCAGGTATAGTTCTGGGGCTACTTCAAGATTCCATGACATCACCTAATCCTACTCATGCCCTCAGTTTAGGTATAGTGGGAATTCTAACTGGTCTGCTCCAGAAACAGCGTTTTATCGAAGAAGATTTTATTTCGATTGCTGTAATTGTGTTTGGTATGGCAGTTTTGGCAGAAACTATCTTTGGATTGCAATTAACTTTGATCGGCGATGAGCGCAAAGTAACAGATATTTGGACATATTACCAGCGTGTCGCCCTAGCCTCTGCCATTCTTAGTAGTCTGTGGGCACCTGTGGTCTATTATCCCCTGAATCGTTGGTGGCAGCGGATGAAATTATTGGAGCAATAGTAAAGGAAGTTAGGAGTTAAGAAGGGGATAGGTTACAGGTGAGAGTAAAGAAAATTATCCTCTGTACCCTGTAAAACTCACATTTTGCAATTAAGCGAACATTTATCGATCAGCAGAATGTAGGCTGTATTTCTTCCCCATACTCTATACTTGTCTACAGGGAAAACTTTTCAGTCTACTGATATAGGCTTATTGTACTAGATAATACATTGTCTCAAGTCGGTTATACTGCTAACCCAAATCATTGGGGTCTTTGCCTTTGCTCCAGCTAATAAATTCACCTAAAGTTTTTGTATTTGACCTGCATTTAATACAGGGTTTTGATATCTACCTTCAACCGAGCAACGAAATTTTCTGTCTGCTCACAGCAATTGAGCGATTGTAAATTAGATACAACTTATTTTTCTGGTAGCGATCGCTAAACAAAATATTTATGTTCTATCGCTCCAGAAGACATCTGTCTACTGCTTTCGGCAAATTCTTTAACTTGAAAATGTCAAGTACATATAAGGTTCAGTACTTAATATATACATATATGCAAAGATATTTGTCTAAATCTAGACATGTAAATAAATATTTTGTACTAAGCGTAGTATGATGTGATTTAGATACTTCACATTTTGAAGCCAAACACCTACAGGCAATAGTCCACGGCCCGGGCATAAAGATCCCTTCTCCTATGCTCTATCAAGTGTTCCCTATTTTCAAGCTAGTAAGACTTATGCCTTGACAAAAAAACTAAATAATGGTATTGAAATTTGGGGCGTCCAAGCTCGATTTTTGTAACTCTTTGTCAGCGATGTCTATGGTAAATGGTTGCCTATGCTACTGCTGAAGGATGATTGAAATCAGCCTGAAACTACTATTTTTGTGAATCCACACACTGATGAATTTGTAGAATGCTTAAAATTTAGATAATCCTCAATACTTGCAAATCAAAAAGAGAATTTTCATTAAAAATTCCTAATCCCCAAGGCTGAGATTTAGCTGTGTCGAAAGCGTCAACTTTCGAGAAATTTTTGTGCCCTAAAACAGCACTGACACTTGAAAACTAAAGTTACTGCAAAAATCGATTCAGGTAGGAAATAGTTATGGCAAACATCATTGGAACCAACGCAAATGACACTCTACAAGGCACTAATAGTGACGATACGATTAACGGCAAAGCTGGGAATGATACCATCACAGCGAATCGAGGCAACGACACCTTAACGGGTGGCGGTGGCAAGGATACATTTATTTACGACTTGTATGACTCGATTGGAAGTACTGATACTATCACTGATTTTGGTGGCGTAGGTAAAGGAACAAACCCGAAGGTAGGAGTGATTGCAGAAGTCGATACCATCAAATTCCTTGATAGTGAGTTAACTGCTGAAAATCTGCTGCTGACTCAGAATGGCAACAATCTGGAAATCACCTTTGAAGGTCTAAGGGATTTGAGTTTCACAGTCATACTGCAAAACTTTGCCCTGGAAAACTTGGAAAACTTGAGCACATCTACTGGAGCCACCGTAAATTCAGGTAATATCCTGTTTTACGGACAAAGTAGCATCACAGATAGCTTTGATGTCTTCAATTCCAACTCCACCCAAAGCACTATCTTCAATTTGAACACAGTCACCTTCCTTAATGACCTCGACAACAATGTTAATGGCTTTGACAACTCAGATGATGTCATTAATGGTCAGGGAGGTGATGACAAAATCGACGGCTTAAGTGGCAACGACTTACTACGAGGTGGTGCAGGCAATAATACCCTCAACGGTGGTACTGGTGACGATAAGTTGAATGTTGACTACTCATTAGGCAATAATCTACTGAATGGCGATGATGGTAATGATTCTCTCACAGCCTCTAGTTACAATTATGATGGTGGCCAGGGGGTCTATCCTGCCTCAGGTAATAACACCCTTAACGGTGGTGCTGGTGCCGATATTTTGTATGCTTGGGGTTCACAAGGCAATAACTTCCTCTCTGGGGGTGAAGGCAATGATCGTCTTGACACCTCTTACCTTTCTATTAACTCGGGATACAGCTTTTTTGGCTCCTCAGGCAATAATACGCTCAACGGTGGTGCTGGTGACGATACTTTGCTTGCTGAGTCTCCATTGGGCAATAACTTACTCTCTGGGGACGATGGCAATGATTATCTCTCCAGTTCTGGTATTGATGGTTATAGATCATTTTTCTATTTTAGCTCTTCAGGTAATAACACGCTTAACGGTGGTGTTGGTGACGATACTTTGCGTGCTGAGTATTCAACAGGCAATAATCTACTCTCTGGTGGCAATGGCAATGACTATCTCTCCACCTCTGGGTATTTAATCGGGTACTTCGACGGTGAAATTTTTGATGCCTCCTCAGGCAATAACACGCTCAACGGTGGCGCAGGTAACGATACTTTGCGTGCTGAGTATTCAACAGGTAATAACCTACTCTCTGGTGGCGATGGCAATGACTCCTTCTATGTAAATGCTAAATCTTCAGATACTGCCCCCTCTAATTTAGTGACTCAAACGGTAGATGGGGGTAAGGGTGACGATTTGTTGAGAGTCGATTACAGCAATGCTACAGGGGGGATTACAACAACATTCAATGCCACTACTAACATTGGCTCAATTAGGGCGGGCATCTCTGGCGTTAGCTACAAGAATATCGAACGATTAAATATCTTAGGTACAGCCTATGATGACAATATTGTGGGGAGCAATGGCAACGATACGCTCTCTACGGGCAGTGGTGGCAAAGATACGATAGATGGAGGTAAGGGTGACGATTTATTATCCGTCGATTACACTAATGCTACAGGTGGGATTACAACAACATTCAATGCCACTACTAACATTGGCTCAATTACAGCGGGCACGAATCTAGTTAGCTACAAGAATATCGAACAATTAAATATCTCAGGTACAGCCTATGATGACAACATTATAGGGAACAATGGCAACGATACGCTCTCTACGGGCAGTGGTGGCAAAGATACGATAGATGGGGGTAAGGGTGACGATGTGTTATACATCGATTACAGCGGTGCTACGGGGGGGATCACAACGACATTCAATGCCACTACTAATATTGGCTCAATTACGGCGGGCACCTATGGGGTTAGTTATAAGAATATCGAAGGATTAAATATTACAGGTACAAACTACGATGATAACATTGTCGGGAGCAATGGCAACGATACGATCTCTGGGGGCTATTATGACAGTGACAATGATACGATTATTGGCGGTGCAGGTGATGATCGCTTGAATATTGATAGAAATAATTCTTCATCAGCATCAGGTAATAATCTTCTAGATGGAGGCGATGGCAATGATACTCTCACAGCCTCTCAGGCATATGACGCTAAGAACACACTCATAGGTGGTAATGGCAATGATATCCTCATAGGTGGCAAAGGTAATGATAGTCTCTATGGAGGATCTGGTATTGATACCTTTGTTTTTAATACTTACGATATACGTTCCGATACTGGTAATAGAGTTTATGACTTCAACGCCACTAATGACGTGATTGGGATATCGAATTTTGGTGGGGGGTTATCAACCGGTTCACTTTCAGCTAATCAGTTTCAAATCGGAGCATCTGCAACTACTAGCGCTCAAAAATTTATTTACAACAACATTACTGGTGCATTGCTTTTTGACCCTGACGGTACTGGTGATTCGACTCAGGTACAATTTGCACAATTATCTCCTGGGTTGTCACTAACCAACAACAACTTTGTAATTGTTTAAAACTGAGATCGAAATAAGCGAATGGACAGTCATAACTTCTTACTTTTCACGTCATCTGGAAAACCTGACTTCCTATTCCTCTGAGGCCACATGCTACCCTGCGGGAACCCTAAGAGCGAATCAGTCGAGAAACCGCAGACGCTCGCAGGCTCGCTACCGCTGCGCTATCGCCCTTGGCGTCTCCCTTTCTCCCAAAGGGAGAGGCTAACGCCAAGGGAGAAGGGCGTAGTGGCTTTCCTAAAAAGGGAGAGGCTTTGATTTTTCTCCCTTCCCTACTAGGGAAGCTTGCTCAAGGGTTAGGTTTGGTGTTGGTTTTTGCACATGACCTGAAAAGTCAGATCATAACTTTTCCTAAAGGAGACGCAGAGAGTTTTGAATTATAAATAATTAGGCGGACGTAATATAACCTAAATCTTCATGGAATTTGGGCAACCTCTGGCAATATAAATTCAAGCTACATTAAATCAAACAACACCTTATCATGGTAGTTAGTAGTATTGATGTCTGATGTTTTCTTTTTTTGCCTTAAAAAAATATCAGATAAGTCATCTACTGCTTTGCTGACGGTAGAATCTGGAAGCTTGCACTGATTAATCTAATTGGAGAACGATGATGTCAAAGGAAAGAAAAAGTAATAAAGAAGTTAAAAAACCTAAAAAAGATCCGAAAGACAAAAAGGATAAAAAAGACCCAAATAAATAGGACGATTTAAGAAAATACATTTAACGAAGACCAAGAGTTCATTTCCTGAAATTGACAATACTTCGTCCAGTAGCATTAAGTAGGATAAATTATTGTCAAAAATTTATTCACTCTTGGTCAAATCTTAAAATCTGATAATTTAGGTTGGTAGCGCGTGTAATGTCTACAACGGGCTACTTCTTGGCAACTAAATTAGGCAGGAGTAAACTTCAGCGAAACACCATTCATGCAATAGCGCTTACCAGTGGGTGCAGGGCCGTCATCAAAAACATGACCCAGATGACCACCACAGCGACTACAATGTACTTCAGTTCTGGTCATAAACAACGACTTATCTTCAGTAATGGCGATCGCACCTTCAATTGGATTAAAAAAGCTAGGCCAGCCAGTACCACTGTTAAATTTGGTATCAGATGTAAACAGTGGCAGTTTACACGCAGCACAATAATAGGTACCGTTGTCGTATTCCTTATCCAATGGGCTGGTGTGAGGGCGTTCAGTCCCATGTTTACGCAATACATTAAATTGTTCTGGCGTTAAAATCGTGCGCCACTCTTGCTCAGGTTTGGTAACTTCAAATCCACTCTCAGAAGTTGTCATCTCTTTTGACCCCCAATTAATATACCTTGATAACAATGCCGTGCCGACTATTACTGCACTAGCCTGTAAAAAATACCGTTTGTCCATATATCTATTATTTTCTATTTTCCGGTTAACTGGCCAATCAACTCCAGTACGGAATTCCCTACATTAATGACTATAATGGATTAAGTAAACAGAAGATATGAGCATCATCCAGTGCATTATTGGATGGTTGCAATGAAAAATGGTTGAGCGATGAAATTCACGTTCCTGAAGAAGCGACGTTGCTGATTGAAAAAAATTCTTCCACTCCCGATTCCTGGTGTAAGTTTAGTGTAGGGTCTTTGGTCAGCCTGCTTGTACTTCGTTGAGCCTATGAGAAAGAGCTATACTTGGCTTGACAATAGCTGGAACAATTTTCTCACAAGCCATTCTTGCGCCCGATAAATTCCGTGCTGTTGGCCCGACGAGCATTGCAGCCAAGCCACCCATGATAAATAATTCACAACAAAGCCAACGCAGATAAGTATCTAAAACAGGCAAACCTTTAACAATCTTGATAGGGTAAGTCTCTAAAATATCTTTTAACAAGGGTTCAGTGGTGGCATCGAATTTAGTGCCAGTCGATAACCAAATATAATCGCACTCATGTTGATTACCATCGCTACATTCTATGTGCCAATTTTTACATAATTATTGGGTTTTTACTACTTGACAGTTTTCATCAATTCTGATTTTACCACGACGCACTTGTTTCCGTAGTTGTGTGGCGATGTCTACGACGGGCTACGCCTACGCAGGTGTCATGGAACCGCCATTTCTAGCTTGCTGAATCATCATTACGCGTTGCTCCCAATCTGATTGGGCAAAAAATCCCTTTAGGTACTTTGGCCCCAACCAGCCTGGTTCTGCATCGAATAATTTTTCTGATAACTGACGCCGAATCATCAACGAACCACAGAGACGCAGAGTACGCAAAGGAATGAGAGTTTGAGAGGTTTTTTGCGTAAGTCCTAATTCAATAATTCCGCCAAGTCTTGCCCTTTGAAGTTTGCCCAGAGGGAGGTCCTCCCGCAACGCTGGCTCCTGCTTGCAACTTCTCTGCTTGTCCACATTCCCTGATTAGATCAACATCAGAGCGACTTCTTCGGCTTAATGCCCAATTTTTTTGATCGCCAGCTTATTGAACACGGCTTAATATACATTGGTTGGATAGGAATACCGTAGTTTTATAAAAAACTTCTTGCTTGGTTAAGTGGAATATGTGATACTGTGAAAACTATAAATAAAGCACGGTATTTCTATCGAATTACCGTAGTTTAAAAGGACAGGACTCATGCAGCTACTATGGTTCATCCCAACCCACGGCGACGGACGTTACCTTGCAACTGCTACAGGCGGACGAGCAGTAAGCTTTCCTTATCTGCGGCAGATAGCCCAAGCGGTGGATGACCTTGGTTATACAGGGGCATTGCTGCCTACAGGCCGCTCTTGCGAAGATGCTTGGATTGTAGCGTCAACGCTGGTATCACTGACGCGACAGATGCGTTTTTTGGTAGCGATTCGTCCCGGCTTGGTATCACCTGGGGTGGCAGCGCGGATGGCGGCGACCTTTGATCGCCTCTCTGGTGGACGGTTGCTGATTAATGTCGTGACAGGGGGCGATCCTGTCGAGTTGGCGGGAGATGGCTTGCATTTGGATCACGATCAGCGCTATGAATTAACAGATGAATTTTTGACAGTATGGCGAGCGATCGCCAGTGGTGAACAAGTTAATCTTCAGGGCGACTATCTCAACATTCAGGATGGTAAGCTGCTGTTTCCACCCGTCCAGAAGCCATATCCGCCCTTGTGGTTTGGCGGTTCCTCTGCGATCGCCCAAAAAATTGCTGCCAAGCATGTAGATGTCTATCTAACTTGGGGTGAACCACCGGCGCAAGTAGCCGAGAAGATTGCATCGGCTCGCAGACTTGCTTTATCAGAAGGCCGAACTTTGCGATTTGGGATTCGCCTACATGTGATTGTGCGCGAAACCGAGAGTGAAGCTTGGGATGCGGCGAATCAATTGATTAAGTATGTAGATGATGAGGCGATCGCTAAAGCCCAAAAAGCTTATGCTCGGATGGATTCAGTTGGACAACAACGGATGACCCAATTACACCACGGTAATCGTGAGGCATTAGAGATTAGCCCGAACCTATGGGCGGGAGTCGGTTTGGTACGAGGTGGTGCGGGAACAGCCTTAGTAGGCGATCCTCAAACCGTAGCTGCCAGAATGTTGGAATATGCAGATTTAGGCATTGAGTCCTTTATCCTCTCTGGTTATCCCCACCTAGAAGAAGCTTATCGAGTCGCAGAACTTTTATTTCCCCATTTGCCCTTAGAGAATCTGCCAGCAGTAGAGAAGCAACATGTCTTGAGTCCATTTGGTGAGATTGTCGCAAATGAAGATTTCCCTAAGCAGCAGCCTCAGCAAAGAGCAACGTCCATATCCTAATAGATAAGAACTAGGAGATTACCAGCGATGTTGCACCAACAAATTGACCAAAAGATTTCTGAAAAACAAGCGTGGGCATTGCGTCGTCAGTTGGGGATACCTAACAATAAACGCTTGTGGGTGCTAACTTGCATGGACGAACGTTTACCTGTGGATAAAGCATTAGGAATTGGTGAAGGAGATGCTCATATTTTCCGTAATGCCGGGGGGTTAGTTACGGATGATGCTATTCGGTCAGCGATGTTAACTACACAGTTTTTTGGCACAAGAGAAATCATCGTCATTAACCATACCGAATGTGGCATGATGACAGCATCAGGAGACTTTCTCAGTGAGGTATTGCGAAACCAAGGTATTGACGTGGATCAAGTTACGATCGATCCTGCTTTGCCAGAGTTGAAGCTAGCAAAAGGCGTTTTTTCCAAATGGATCAAAACGTTTACCGATGTGGACAAAATCTGCACACAGCAGGTGGAATTGCTGCGTAATTCTCCTTTAATTCCCCAGGATGTAGTTATTCATGGCTACATTTGGGAAGTAGAGAGTATGAGTTTGCGCCGTCCCTACAAACGTCTGAGTGAAAAGGTCAACACAGCAGAAGCTATGAAGACCAAAACCACAAAACACACTGAACCCGTTTTATAAATTGGGAGTTCAATTGAATGACAAATATTTTAGCGATCGCTGGTAGTCCAACTCATCCCTCTAGAACCTATGGTGTTGTTGAATACACTGCCAAGCTTTTACAACAAGAAGGCTTGCATGTAGACATTATTTCAGTTCGGGATTTGCCTGCTGAAGATTTAGTTTTTGGACGATACGACAGCCCTGCTTTGGAACAGCCAAAAGCTTTGCTAGCAAAGGCAGATGGTGTGATTATTGCCACCCCAATCTATAAAGCTGCTTACACAGGAGTACTCAAAACGTTTCTAGATTTGCTGCCACAAAAATCATTGACAGGTAAACCCGTGTTACCGATTGCCCTTGGTGGGACGTTGGCTCACTTATTGGCAATTGAATATGCTCTTAAACCTGTCTTATCTGAATTAGGAGCGCGGCATATCCTAGCTACTATTTATGCGGTAGACAAACAAATTCAACGACAAGCTGATAACAGTGTGGTGTTAGATGAGGAAATTGAGCAAAGACTCAAAGACGTTCTCAAGGAATTTGTTAAAGCTGTAGAATATGATGCCGCAGCGCCTCAAGAATTGGCTCATGCCAATTAACTAATCAAGTTTATACCTCCGTTTACTTGTAGCAGAGGGGTAGTTTTTACCCATCTGCTACCTTTCTTTAAAATTACTCTCAAAAATTACACTTTATATAACGATATTTAAATGAATAGACTACGCCTAAACCTCGCTTCCATTCCTCTCTAGTCTATTCAACTTACACCGCTATAATTTTTGATTTTTCCCATATATAAGCGATTCTCATTTGAATGAGATACAAAGTAGGACGTGGCAATGCCGTGTTATACCTTGTATCTGTATTTATCTGTGGTTAATTATTTTTTCTGTACCTTACCCATGCGGGAACGCCATAGTAGTGGAACGTTCCTCTGGAAAAGTTGGGAGGAATTTGTCTAGGTTATTTTTGAGCAAATGATAACAGCAGTTTTTAACACTCCCACGCAGCCTGAAAAAAGTCGCGTTCGCAAAACATAGCATAACGATAGGTTGAATGCACAACAGAATTAGTAATGGCATAATTGTCAACCAAACTTTCTAATTGTTGTGTCGGTTGTTGAAAGTCTGCGCTGCTATAAGTACGAATCCAGTCTGCATATTGATGATTAGGAATGCCGTTATGAGCTAACTGTTCTCCCAAAAAGGCATATAAACGCATACACGGAGACATCGCCGCAGCAATTAAACCCACATCTCTACCCCAAGCAGTTGCTAACAAAAAGTCAGTATAGCGGCGGGTGGTGGTTCCTGGTTCCACAGAATCTAAATTGATTCCTAACTGGGAAGCATAGCCAATATGCATCCGCAGTTCTTCTAAAGCTTCACTAGCTAGGTTATGAAATGTGGTGAAACCTAACCAGTCTGGTGCTTTAGCTGCGGCAATACTATACGCACGGGCAAAAGCTTCTAAGAAAAAAGCATCTTGCCCTACGTAGTAAGCAAATTTCGCCTGCTCAAGAGTACCATCGCCAATGCCTTGAACGAAAGGATGCTTTAGGCAAGCTTGGGCTAAGTCTTGATTTGCTGCCCATAATTCGTTAGATAAAGTCATTTATTATTTGTCCTCTCTTACAAAGTTCTGATCGGAGGAAACCTCCGCTCAGACTTTGCGCTTTGTCATTTGTCATCTGTTATTATCCCTCTGTTCTGTGAACTCTCCCCCTCAAAAAGGTAAGAACTGAAGTAAGACTGAGCCAAGACTTCCCAAAAAGTCAACGAAACTGGGTTTACCAGCGCTTACCTTCTCATTTACGGGTGTTTGCAGTTCTTTAATAAAAGCCTGGGCTGTTTGCGTTCCAGCGGTATTGTTTTGGGATGTAAACAATTTTTCAGCAACTTGGGCATCTTTGAATGCAGCTTGTCTATCCAGTATTTGGTAACAGGCAACACCACGAGCTAAATAAGCACCGGCATATTCTGGTTTAATAGCGATCGCCTGATTAAAATAACTGATTGCTTGCTGTTGGTTACCTTTTTGTGCTTCTGCCACACCCAAAGCATAAAATTCTTCGGGTGTTGCAATTTGTGATGGTATACCTACTGCGCCTTGGAAGTTAGCGCCATTTAAGTAAGCACCAGTCAGTTCTGCATTTGCTAGATAGGTATTTCTTAAATCAGCACCCGCCAAATTTGCCCCACTAAACTTAGTTTGGCTTAGGTTAACACCAAATAAACTCGCGCCACTCAAGTTTGCACCCCGCAAATCAGCACCGCTCAAGTTTGCCCGGCTGAGGTTAGCACCTGTGAGATTAGCACCACTCAAATTGGCTCCAGATAAGTCAGCCATCACTAAACCTGCACTGGTTAAATCACAGTTTTGACATTGTTTGGTTGCCAATAACTGTCTAACGTGTTCAGAATTTGCTGCTTGTACGGTTGTTGTCAAACTAATCGTGGTTAAAAAAGCAGCTATGACTATAATTTGGTTTTTCATATTCGCGTAATATTTCTTACTCAATATTCAACATTGACTGAGACGGATTTATACCTCAGCCTATGATATGAGCAATCTGAACAGTTTGCCCTCTGTAGTTGCGTATATCACTTGTAAATTTGAGTAAACACTCACTGGTTGTGCAAGTTCACTATCTTCTAATTATTTATGCCTAGCTACTTATTTGTTCTTCAAGGGTCAGACCTTGACGTTGCTGTAATACTTTTTGATAATTAGATATAAAATTTACACTTCTACTTCTTTGGACTCTAAGTCATCTTGATTTTACAAAGAAGCGATGTCTAACGACAAGCCGCTATGCGTCTGTGCCTGGTGCTAATGTCATCCTACTCAGGAGTAAAAACAGAGATTTGCTCGTGTATGCCCTGATTTTAAATAAATATGAGACTATAGAAACATTAAGACAGTCAGAAAAACGTGAGTCAGCAAGACAAACTCTTAGAAAAAATCCTCTCTGGGACTTCTGATACAGACATCCCTTTTGCACAACTGTGGCAACTCTTATATACACTAGGCTTTGATGAACGGATTCGTGGCGATCATCGGATTTTTGTCAAAGCCGATGTTGAGGAAATATTGAACCTCCAACATAAAAAAGGAAAAGCCAAAAGCTATCAAATTAAACAAGTTCGTGCAGTAATTATCAAGTATAAGCTAGGAAGTAAAAATGATATTTCGTTATGAAATTATTCTCTACTGGAGTGAATTAGATCAAGCCTTTATTGCTGAAGTACCAGAATTATCAGGCTGTACTGCTGACGGTGAGACTTATCAAGAAGCCCTGCACAATGTAGAAGTAGTTGTGCAGGAATGGATAGAAACAGCTAAAGATTTAGGGCGTCCAGTTCCTGAACCTAGACGGCGTTTGATGTACATCTAATTGATAAACAAACCAAGGGCAACTGATTTTTTAACATTCTCAGAAATATTTTACACCTAATTGGATACGGAAAACAAAAGTTTCTTGCTAAAAAGTCTAAAAAATTCTACCAATTGCAATACGGAATTGGTATTAGATCCCCGGCAATTTTTATGAGGTTGAGGATCTGAACACCGCAATTTTAGGCTTACTTAACTCTTTGTCCTCGTCAAATTTTTTAGCGAACCGCACAAATCACCATAATATGTGATTTGTATTTGTCAGTATTATAATGAAGAAGTTGTAGTCCAGAACGTTCTAGTTCTTGCAAAAGTTTAGGAATTTCATACTTGTGATGTCGCCAAATAGTAATTTCTTCACCTTCAGATATTTCAAGTTTCTTATCTATGCCTATTCGACTGAAATTTATAGTGTAATTATGACGAAATTTCATATTAGCAACTATACTATCTGTTTTTAAATCATACTTTCTAACCAATTCACAATCTTCAGATTTAATCCCAATATTATTTTTAACCCATCCATATATTTCTTCTACATGATACTTGCAGCCACCTCTGACGTTTCCATCCCATTGAGAGTTAGAACCAGTTTCATTAGTGAACACCAGAAAATCGTTTTTTCCCATGCTATCTCTAAAGTTTTTGAGTACCTCATCTCTATTTTGATGATTTCCAATGGTAACACCTAAGTGGAAAAATATTTTTACTGTGTCATCAATTTCAAGGCTAGCTTTATTTTGAAATAAAATTTTGGGTATGCTACTATTTTCTATGTCAATCATCGAACTGAGAAATTCAATGAGAGGAAACCATTTTCTAAAATTATTCTTAGATAAATGAAGCAATTCCTCGCTAATATCTAAAGCAATATATTTATTAACCTTTCCCAATTTATTAAGTCTTTGAATAAAATTTTTAACTGGATATGAATTTCCTGCACCAACGTCTACAATATTTACTCTTTCGCCACTTTTAATATTGTCATTAAAGTATTTAAAGTTCTTCTTTAAAAGTTCAACTTCTATACTTGATGTCCGATACCATGTAGGAATAATATATTTTAGATAAAAATCATCCCATATTTTTGCGCCTCTACCTTTATAAGAATACTTTAGAGGTATTTCTCGCCTGACTTCTAATGCATGAATTATCCCTAAAACTTCTTCTTCAGAAAAAAGAGAGTAGAACTCAGAACTTGGCTTTGTTGTGCGACTGATAGCAGTTGAAATATCCGATGGAAGTTGGGAATTGCTATGAAAATTTTGAGCCATTATTCTTGTTCTTTGTTTTTCTCAGGTATTTAAATGGATTAGGGCGTATTTTCAAACTACTCGTTTAGACTTCTAACTTTTTAAATTCCCTTTAAAAAGGAGGACTTTAAGAGACTCTGAGCAAGCCTTTTAAAGGGAGGTTAGGGGAATCTAAGACTTTGAAAACACCCCCTAGCCACAATGCTTGCCAAAGAGGTATTTTCCCATGCCACTGTCCCAAAATTCGGAATTTATACCACAAATAGGAGAGTTTCTCTCTATCTTACATTCCCCACTGTCAACTGGCGGATTGGTTTTTTACAATCAAAATAGGAGATAATTTTTCAAAGATACAGGGGTAAATACCATTGGTTCAGCAACCAGAACTCCAGGAAACTTCGTCGATACAGTCAATCCAGCGGGTGCTTGAGAGTTTAAGCACTTACCGATGGACTTCGCTAGGAGCATTGGCCAGCCTGTTGCTGTTGACGATCGCAAACGCAGTTACCCCACAACTATTTCGGTGGGGAATTGATCAGGGCATTATCAAACAAAATTTACAAATTGTGCTATACAGCGCCGCCTGGATGGTACTCGCCGCGATCGCTCGTGGTTTATTTAACTTTGGACAAAGCTATTTGGCAGAAGCAGTGTCTCAAGGTGTGGCCTATGACCTGCGAAACAAAATTTTTAGCAAGATTCAAAATCTCAGTTTCAGCTATCATGACCAGGCGCAGACTTCTCAACTGCTAACCCGTGTCACCAGCGATATTGAGCAGATCCGCACCTTTGTTGGCACCAGTTTAATTCAAGTCATCGGTTCAGTTGTAACATTGGTGAGTATTTCAGTGCTTTTGCTGGTGATGAACTGGCGATTAGCACTGATTACCCTGACAGTAGTGCCCCTATGCGGATGGTTGATGGCGCGATTCATCAGCCGAAATAACAAACTTTTTCGGCAAGTACAAGAGCAACTGAGCGACCTCAATGCCGTATTGCAAGAGAACTTACTAGGAATACGGGTAGTGAAAGCCTTTGTGCGGGAGTCAACTGAAAGGTCGCGTTACACGAGCCTGAATGATGGTCTAGTCAGGGCAAATCTGAAGACCATTAGCGCCATCCGTGATATCTTTCCGTTGATCTTTTTGCTGAGTAATTTGGTAACACTGGCAGTTTTCGCTTACGGGGGAGCGCAGGTGATTGGGCGTAGGTTCTCCATTGGCGAACTGGTGGCGTTTAACTCCTACCTAGCGTTGATTCTCCAACCAATTTTGTTGATTGGATTTGCTGCACCTGCGATCGCTCAATCAGCTGCTTCTGCGGAACGGGTTTATGAAGTTGTAGATGCAGAGATAGAAATTCGCGATCGCCCCGGTGCTGTCCCATTTGACACCTGCGGTGGGAGAATCACCTTTGAAAATGTTTCCTTTCGTTATCCAGGAGCGACAACCGAAGCTCTTAAAGAAGTTTCCTTTGAAACAAAGCCTAACGAGTTGATTGCCGTTCTAGGGATGACGGGTTCGGGAAAAAGTACAATTATGAACTTAATTCCCCGGTTTTACGATGTCACAGGGGGAGCAGTTCGCATTGATGGACGAGATGTAAAAGATTTGACGCTCAAAAGCCTTAGATCGCGTATTGGCATTGTATTTCAGGAAACCACCCTCTTCTCTGGCACAATCCGCGAAAATATTACCTACGCAAAACCCAATGCAACTCTAGAGCAGGTGATTGAGGTTGCAAAAACTGCACAAATACACGATTTTATTACCAGTATA
Source organism: Nostoc sp. (assembly GCF_036917395.1). GTDB lineage: Bacteria > Cyanobacteriota > Cyanobacteriia > Cyanobacteriales > Nostocaceae > Nostoc. Next base: position 51,066 of record NZ_JBALDI010000080.1, on the reverse strand, counting down.
CCCGATGGCTACGAGACGATTGTGGGTGAACGGGGCGTGGGCTTGTCTGGTGGACAAAAACAACGAATTGCGATCGCTCGGACCTTACTTACCGATTACAGGATTCTGATTTTAGATGATAGTACCTCGGCAGTCGATGCCAAGACTGCTGCCCAGATTCAAGCCGAACTGGATAAATTAATCCACCAAAAAGCTTGTACAACTTTTGTAGTAGCTCAACGTATTAGCACCGTCAAGAATGCCGATCGCATTTTTCTTATAGATAAAGGACGATTGGTGGCACAAGGCACCCATGAGGAATTGATGCAAACCAGCCCGCTCTACGGTGTGATTTTGGAATCTCAGGTTAAGGTGAAGAAACAAATGATCCTAAATTAGTATAAGTAGTCCAATACAGTTCAGTTAAGCATTTCTTCCTTCTCTTCCTTTGCTTTCTTCTCTACTAGACCAGAGGCGAATGCGTCCTTCTGGTGCGGAGGCTGTGCGTACCCCTACGGGTATCTTGCTACAAGTAGTGTCTTGTAGAGATGGCAGTAGCCTGGGCGTCTACCTTAAAAAAATTGACGAGGAGGAATTAAGCCTTAACCCAACCGTATTAATAAATAGTTTTGCTTAAGATTTTTATAACAGCGAATAAAGACAAAGACTTTTAATCCAAAATCCAAAATCTAAAATCCAAAATTGGTATGAGAGGCACAGTTACCGTTGTTGCATCTGAGCAGGCGAGTCAGCAATTTTCCACCCTGCGGCGCTTTTTGCAATACCTGCGACTTTATCGCAAAGAAATTCCCATCGCCTTGACATTAGTATTTATTGGTGCTGCAACCCAGGCAATTGGGCCGTTTTTCATCGGTTGGTCGATTGATCACCTAATTAAACAAGGGAATTTGCAAGGACTGCTGGTGTTATTAGGGCTACTAGCGCTGAACTACGGACTTGGCATCTTGGCAATCCGGGGTCAAATTATTCGAGTCGGCTGGATTATGCAGCGATTGCTGGCTCAACTGAGGCAAGATATTTTCACTAAAATCCAAAGTTTGCCACTCAGCTTTTTCGATCGCAGCGAAGCAGGCGATTTAATGAGCCGCCTGCTGAATGATGTCAATACTGTAAATCAGGCGTTTGGACTGACGATCGCTCAAATGCTGGGCAACACTTTCAGTTTGGTCGGCATAATCATTGCTATGCTCTCAATCAACCTGAAACTCGGTTTGTTGAGCAATCTGGTTGTGCCACTGATGATTTTTACCACAAGCTTGTTTGCACGTTGGGCAAGAGCTAGGTTTCGCGTCACGCGACAGACGATTGGGGAGCTTTCCGCCAAGTTAGAAGAAGATATTGGTAGCGTCAGAGAAGCACAGGCATTTAATCGTGTACAGATGAACATCGCAGAATTTGACATTCTCAACGCTGCCAATCGTGATGCTAACGTCGAGGCTGTAGCAATTACTTCGGCCTTTTTGCCCTCGATCGATTTTCTCAACACACTAGCAACGGCAGGCGTGCTGGCCTATGGTGGCTATCTTGCGGTCACCGGAGGTGCAACAGTAGGTGTAGTGACATCTTTTTTACTTTATGTCCAGCAATTCTTCCGCCCGATCCAAATTCTCAGCCAGTTTTATACCCAAGCTCAATCTGCTTTCGCCGGATTAGAGCGAATCTTTCTATTGCTAGATGAACCGTCAGAACTCAAAGACGCACCCGATGCGACAGAAATGCTGCCTATTCAGGGTGAAGTGACATTTGAAAATGTCAAGTTTGGCTACAACCCAGATCAATTGGTTCTCAAAGGGGTGAATTTGCACGCCTATCCAGGGCAGATGGTTGCGTTAGTAGGCCCGACAGGTTCGGGAAAAAGTACGATCATTAACTTGATTTTGCGCTTCTACGATGTATCTGGCGGTGCAGTGAAAATTGATGATGTTGATGTGCGTAGCGTGACTCAAGCAAGTCTGCGGCGTCAAATTGGCATCGTCCTGCAAGACAATATTCTGTTCAGCGGCACCGTCGCCGAAAACATTGCCTTTGGCGTTCCTTACGCCACCCAAGCTGATATCGAAGAGGCTGCACAATTAGCAAATGTGCATGAGTTCATTACCTCACTGCCACAGGGTTATACAACTCAATTGGGTGAACGGGGCGCTCCCCTGAGCCAAGGACAGCGACAACTGATCAGTATTGCCCGTGCGGTGTTGATTAACCCCCAAATTCTGATTCTCGATGAAGCCACCAGCAGCATCGATACCCGCACAGAAGCGCTAGTACAAACTGCGATCGCCCGCTTGCTGCAAGGTCGTACCAGCTTCGTGATTGCTCACCGCCTCAGTACAGTTACTCTGGCAGATCAGGTATTAGTAATTCAGCAGGGACAAATTGTAGAGCAGGGTACTCACGCCGAACTCATCGATCAGCAGGGTGTCTATGCGAATCTCTATGCTCTACAACTGGGTGCAGCAGACACAGCAGACACAATGGTTCTTCAAAATGAAAAGTAAAATATATATATATCGAATTTCTCAATTGCCAGCAAAGGAATGAACCTACCTAACCTCGATTCACAAACCATCGATCGCATTATTGAAATGGCATGGGAAGATAGAACATCTTTTGATGCCATTGAGGCTCAATTTGGGCTACTGGAGAAACAGGTAATTGCCTTAATGAGGCGCGAAATGAAAGAATCTAGTTTCCAGATGTGGCGCGAGCGAGTCACCAAACGCAATACAAAGCATTTATCTAAGCGAGAATTTATTGCAGGTCGGTTTAAATCGCCCAATCAAAAAACCTAACTAATTGGGTAAGCGTAGGCGTAGCCCGTCGTAGACATCGCTTTTTTATGATGTGTTCAATCAAAATATGGTTCAGAACCATCAGAAGCTAAAATACTTTAAAAGAAATAAGCCTGCGATCGCGCTTCGCGTTGCCGCAGGCATCGCTTGTACCAATTGAGTGAAAACTACCACATTCACCAAGCACAATGACGAAAGTTACACTCTATATCGCAGCTAGTTTGGATGGCTACATTGCTCGTAGCGATGGCGGAATTGATTGGCTATCAATCCTTGATACAGAAGGAGAAGACTACGGTTACGCTGCTTTCTACGAATCGATTGATGCTATTGTCTTGGGCAGCAATACATATGAAATAGGACTTAGTTTTGATGAGTGGCCTTATTCGGGGAAAAAATCCTTCGTTTTCACCCAGCGCCATCTCCAATCTGACCGCGAGGATGTTGTGTTTGTTTCGGACACAGTGAAGCACGTCTTAGCAAATATGGAGGCTCAAGGTTTGGAAAATATCTGGCTAGTTGGTGGCGGAGCATTAATCAATTCGTTTCTTCAGCACAGCTTGATTGACGAATATATTATTTCAACTATTCCAATTATCTTAGGTGGTGGTATACACCTTTTCCCACCAGCTAGCCCTGAAGAAAAATTGGAGCTGATTGACTCAAAACAATATCCTAGTGGTTTACTCCAATCACATTATAGGCAAAAAGGAAAGGGTTAAAAATTTATAATTGTGTTTCAAATGGTAAGAAGTCCGAGGGTCGGCTTACGAGGCTCGGAACTTCGGGGAATTTAAACTCCACCTGAAACGTGACTGCCGTTATTAGGCATCAGGTATAAACCCTGTTTAATTATGAATTACCAATTACGTTGAAGTAACCTCAAGAAGCTTCTGAACAGCGTTGCTGAAGTCTTCGTAAGGAGAAACTCCCACGATGGTTTCTGCTAAAGTACCATCTTTGAAAATTAAAACTGCTGGAATACTGCGAAGACCGAATTTTTTGAAAATCGGCTTGTTGCTGTCAACGTCTACCTTAACGACTTTGGCGCGACCTTTGTATTCTTGGGCAAGTTGATCCATTAACGGACTGATCAGGCGACAGGGGCCACACCAAGTAGCAGTAAAATCAACAACAACGACTTTCTCTTCACTTCCAGTTAAAACAGTATCAAATTCACTTTCTTCAACGTAAGCAACTATGTCAGTATCAGTAGACATTTTTTAATTCCTTAGTGTCAAACTAAAATTTCAGCAAAAAGCTAACTATACAAATATACTCCCTTCTGGCTGTCAGATTTACCAGTCACCTAGATTGGGAAACCCCCGCAACTGACTTTTGCTTGGTAGCGTGGATCTAATAACCTACAACTTTCTTACGTAAGTTAGCGATCGCATAACGCACCCTCACAACCTACCTAATCCAAAAATCTCATACCTTCAAGGCGTGGAGGTATCAATAGTCATCCTGCTGATCAAACAGTTCTAACAACCCAATTGTGCCTACAAAAAAAGTATAAGTAGCATATTTTATTGGCATCTTTTTTCTTGAAGGTGCATAAAAAGCTGCTATAATGCTTTCTATAAAATGGATCGTCATGGCAAAACGCTCAATCCAAAAAATTGGATTAAGACTGTTTGGTAAATGACTGTTAGTTATTACTGCATAAATATTCCACGATTCCAATCCAATTGCGCTTGTTATAAGCACTGTAGATATAATTTTTACAAAGGTAAAAAGGTTTCTCTTTATAAACTTTAAGTTCATCCTGTTCAAAAAAAAATGTTTAACATATCTACAAGACTCGGTGAAGTAACAGATAAGTTAATGCGTCTTATCTAAAAATTCTCCCGAAATCAACCAATCTTATATCATAATTTACATTATTGTAAAAGCCTGTAAAAATATCGATATGGTGTATTAAGTCAATATTCCCAAACTATTGAGAATGGATTTGTGGAAAAAACTATACATTTTTGTCGTTTGAGGATTTCTCGTGAAAAGTCGGGAGTATCCCAAATGTGTAAAAACATAATTTGTCATTCCAAGCAAAACGCAGTGTTCGCGGAGCGTCTTGTAGAGTTGGAGTCCGCTTCATTCGCAATTGACTTTTAACGATTTTGGTAAATTTGCTTGCTATTAAGATGCTCCCTAAAAGTCTCCTCCTTCGGAGAATATAGCGGTTCCCACATGGGTAAGGTACAGAAAAAATAATTAACCACAGATGAACACAGATACAAGGTAGGGACATGGCAATGCCGTGTACCTCATTAAAATGAAAATCGCTATAGAGCAAAATGGCATTAAGCGTCCGATTCAATGCCCTAAAGACCCCGAAAAAATCAACTACTCAAGCAAGGAGAAATGCCATACCCCTAAACACTACTAGTCAAAAGATTAAATCACCAAATATTTAAAAAATCATAAAAGTGTGGAACAATACATAGGTGGTAAATTTAATTGCACTCTATAGATTCATAAGAAATGTAAAGCTATGATTGCTCAACATTACAATAATTCAATTCATGTTGAAAACAAGTTGGTTAAACAAATCAAAATTAAAGAAAATCAGCTAAAAATTGCACAAGAATCTAATCTGCTCTATGTAGCAGAAGGATTACAAAATGAATTATTAAAGTTACAGTGTCAATTATCAGAGCCGCAAGACGCTGAAATCCAAGCGTTGATGAGTTTACTAGACGATTAAGATTGTAAATTTGTGTTGCAAAATTTATTCAAAACACAAAATCTCTGTTATTGGAAAGCAGAGCATAGTGATTGTGATGCCTGGGGGTGTGGTTTAGTGGGACTTAAACAAAAAAGAAGAATAAAAAGGAGTATAATGCTTTGCTAGCATAGCTTTCACGTCAAAGTAACTCCCCATGAAAGAGACAACCCCCACAGCCATGCCTCCGTGCTTTGAAAATGGTGTAAGCGGTTTGATGATGTGTTGACTCATAAAGCGCAAAAAAGAGAGTTTAGGTATTATTTAGGGGGATTATTGGGTGAAAGCGAGAGAAAAAACCTATTTCAGATGTAGATGCTGGATATGGTAATAACACATCCTTCTTATTAGAACTAAAGAAGCGAGAATTAAAGTATTTAGGAGGATTAGCTAAAAATCTAGTAAGTAACGCTATATGCGACTTGAAGTCTGGAATCCTTAGTTTCTCTCTAGCGACTGCTCGGACGATGAGTTTGTAGATAGCTCAAATGCTATAAATTCAGGTATCAAAATTAAGTTGCACATCGCGTTCTTTTAAAAAAGTATATAAATTGTAATGAGTACAACTCAAAAGATTAATCAATTAGTAACCCCTAACAATTGGCGGCTGCGTCCTGGTTATTTAAGTGAAGGGGATTCTGACTTTGAATCTATGCATGTTCTCATCGGTCAATTTCTTGCCGATCGCCACTCTCTTGATCCTTTACCAGATACATCGCTACTCATAGAAAACGCCAAATTTCAGTGGGGATATGGCAAACCATTGGAGAAGGTAATTAACTCGCAGTCAGATTTAGAATTTCTGATGAAACATCCTTGTCTATTTCGCAATGCGATCGCCATCATTGAACCTTGGAAACACGTCGGACAAAATCCATTAGGAGAAGATGTTCGAGCATCGCTGAATGTTGCATACATCGCTCAAAAAATTGCCGATTGCGATTCAATTTTGTTTCCTGTATGGTCTTCTGGACTACTCGATCCTGATGTGGTGGTACCTTTGATTACATCGGGGTTAGCTGTAGTAGTAGAAGGTGGCGATCCCTCAGTACGGGATGCTTCTACTTTTGAGGGTGGCAAATGTTCCCTCGACGATCTCCATTGTTTGGTTGAAAAGTTGTTGATCTCGCGCTCGCCGATAAGTGCTTTAGCGCTGTTTATTTGTTTGGGACATCAACTGGCGGCGCAAGGACATATCAATTTGATTAAGCGGGCGGTTCAGCAAGTGCTGAGTTTAGAATATCTACCGAGAGACCGCAATGGCAAAATGTTAAAAGCCCTGAAGCGCGTTTGTCAACAAATTGAAACAGTTGGCAGTTCCCTAAAAATTACTAAGCGAAATGGGCACCTCATCGCCGAAGGCTGGGATCATCCAGAATTTGCTGTTGGCCCGAACGAACACAAGGAAGTTGGCGAACGGCGGCTGCATCACTACCAATCACCGGATGCAGAGGCTCTTGATATTCCCCAAGACCTAATCACCGCTCACGAAATCACGGCTGATGAATATGAAGGCGTGATTGACACCGCCATTAAGTATGAACGGGAAGTCAATATTGCCATGTTTCATTCAGATGAGGTTAATGAAGAAGCAATCTTATTTGCTAACTGGGCATACCGCTTGCTGCATGATGCCATTATTCCTTATCGGTCGATTTTAGCAGGTAGTCGGCTGGCCTGGTTACTGAAACTGCCGGATGCGATCGAGATTTTGTGTTCTACTACCATTGACAATGAAATTGTTACCGAATGTTCTGCGACTTGCATTATCTATAAAGATTTTGAGAGTAAACGGATTCGGCGCTCATTTACATGTCAGTTTCACCCAGAGCTATTGTCCGATTTGCGAACAGTAGGAACGTGTGAACCACCGACTTATGCGCGGTTGAAGATAGATGATGGCGCACGGCTGTTTGCACGACTGTTATACGAAGGGATGCAAGAATGAGCGATCGCTTTGTGTATCTAAGTAAGTTCTCTTGAGTGTTGGGAGCGAATGGTTGTTCCCTAGCCCGTAAATAAGCGATCGCTCCTCGCTAACTTATGTTAACCATACAGGGCTAGCGTATCTCAAAGCCTATTGACAAGCGGGTTTGTTGAATAACGGGACTTAAACAAAAATTAAGCTCAAATGTAGCCTAAACTGGCGATATTCGCAGTAAATAGTCACGATTAAGAGTCAGCCAATCAAAAAATCTAAAAGACATAGCTGTTCTTTCTTTTGAAGTGGATGGAAAAAGTGGTTTATTCAACACACTACTTTTGATTTCCGCACTCTTCAGATGTAAGGAGTTTTCTCAAAAATCAAATAGAAGTCCTATAGAAGAATGATAATTATTACTTAGATAAGATGTTAGGGTTTTGCTGGGTCTGTGGTATTTTTGTATGCGGTACTAAATCAATCTTAAGAACAGGTTTAATTGAGCGCAGTTGCCTTTGCCTAAGAATTTGAATTTCTGTCTCAATAGAATCTTTTCCTTGCCTAAAAAAGTCTTGAGAATTATATGGAACCAAGTCACGGGATAAATGTTGAGCTTGTGTTGGAGTCAAACTAGGAAGGGGTTGTTGAGCATTGGCAGAAGTTTGTACAACCAGCAAAAAAGCTGTTAAAACTACCAAAGGTTTTATTTTTATAGATCCGGTGAATATCGAATTCAACATGATTGATACATTTATTGGATGAATGCTGATTCAAACCATCTTGTGTTGGTCTGCTTATTAGCAAAGTACACTTATTGGCTTACTAATTACTTCCCACAAATGGGTGAATTAATGACTAGAAACTGAGCAAGGTACAAATGATATCAAGCTGATGAAGATTAATTAGCTCAATAGTAAAAATGCTTGCTTGTCTCTTAACATGAACTGAGAAAACTTGAGGCCAGCGGTATAAATCAGTATGATAGAAGATTGGCGGATCTCGTCACTACCTTTGGATTGGTTGTCGGTAGATACATTAGGTTGATCCAACCTCAACGTCTCTGTTGTAGAACTATTGTTCATCGAAAGTCGGCAGGAAACTCCATCTCCTTGTGGGTGGAGTTTTTTATAAAGGCGATGCCAATTGGAGACGCTACGCAAAGGGCGGGCTACGCCTACGCTAAGACAATAAAGATGTTCGCACAACGGAGGTCTAATACTAATCTGATAGACTATCTTAAATTTGAAATTATAAAAGCTGCTAGCCCAAGGCTAATAACTAACTATGAGTAAAGCTTTATTCTGTATCGAAAATCTGCGAGTTGCTTATCCTCACAGGAATGGAGAAGAAGCAAGCTGGGCGGTTGATGATGTATCTTTGAGCTTGCAACCAGGTGAAAGAATGGGATTGGTGGGAGAATCTGGTTGTGGTAAGTCAACTATAGGACGGGCAGTAATGCGTTTACTACCAGCCTCTAGTCGTATTCAGGGACAGGTGACATTTCAAGAACAGTCAGTGTTTGACTTAACGCCTAACCAGTTGCGGAAATTTCGGGGAGAGGCGATCGCCTTAATTTTTCAAGATCCGATGACACGCCTCGATCCGCTGATGACGATTGGTAAGCATTGTATCGAAACCCTTCAGGCGCACTCACCAGAATTATCAACGCGATCAGCCAAAAAAAAAGCACTTGCTACCTTGGAAAAGGTGAATATTCCGGCTAGTCGCTGGAATCAGTATCCCCATGAGTTTAGCGGTGGAATGCGTCAACGGGTAGCGATCGCTTTAGCTTTACTCCTCAACCCCAAGTTAATTGTTGCCGATGAACCCACCACTAGTTTAGATGTCACAGTTTCCGCGCAGATTTTGCAAGAATTAACTCGTCTGTGCGGTGAAGAAAACATGGGATTGTTGCTGATTTCTCACGATTTAGCAATGGTGGCTGAGTATTGCGATCGCATTGGCGTTATGTACAACGGCAAGATGGTGGAAATGGGTTCTACAGAAACTGTATTTAGACATCCTCAACATGAGTACACGCGATCGCTCTTAAAAGCAGCTTTACATATTCAAGCAGTAAATGATAATGGAGAATTGATAATTGTCAATGATGAACAAAAGCAATTACCAATTATTAATAAGCAATCCCCAATTTTGAGTCTGACTGAACTCAAGCAATATTACACCATCGAACCTAATTTTATCGAACGACTATTGAACACACAAACGCAGACAATTAAAGCAGTAGATGGTATCAACCTGGATCTTTATTCAAAAGAAATTCTCGGCTTAGTTGGGGAATCAGGTTGTGGTAAAAGTACGCTCTCACGAACTATCTTGCAACTAATTCGTCCCACTAGTGGCAAAGTTGAGTTTTTAGGACAGGATTTAACTAGACTGTCGCGCCAAGAAATTCGCTCCTCACGGCGACAAATACAAATGGTTTTTCAAGACCCCCATGCTTGTCTCAATCCAGCGATGACAGTGGGACAAAGTATTGCTGACCCTTTATTTATCCACAATCTTGCCGATCCTGTTAAGGCAAAAGAACAGGTTTTGTGGATGCTAGAGAAAGTCGGGTTAACACCGCCAAAAGTGTATTATGAGCGTTATCCATCAGATTTGTCTGGTGGACAACAGCAAAGAGTTGCGATCGCTCGTGCTTTGATTACTCACCCTAAACTTTTAATCTGCGATGAACCTGTGAGTATGTTAGACGCTAGCGTGCAGTCGCAAGTGCTGGATTTGATGTTGCAATTAAAGGAAGAATTTGAGTTAACTTATCTGTTCATCACTCATGACCTTTGGTTAGCTCGATTTTTGTGCGATCGGATTGCCGTGATGAATAGCGGTAAAATTGTGGAACTCGGTCTGACAAAAAATATTTTTGCTAATCCTCAGCATCCTTATACCAAAACCTTACTAGCTGCTGCTCCATTGCTAGCACGCGCTTAATTAAATTAAGATGAGGAGTTATAAGTTTCAAATTCCTAACTCCTAACTGTTAATTCTCTTCCCTTCCTTCAAGTAATTTAGTTGTTTCTCCACTCGACCCATATAGCTCAACGAATCTTTTAAATAGCAACGCTGTCTCGTGATTTGAAGTCCTGCTTAAGTTGAATAAACGCTCTATCTTTTTGTCACCTAAAGCTCTTAGATACGGCAAATCTTCAAAGAGTGTCAAACAAGAAGCAAAATGCAATATTATTTGTAATAATGGCTTTGGCCACTCTAGGTCACTATAAATATCTATAAATAGCTGATGTTCTGAGTCATTTAAGGGGAAAGCATGAAATATAACAATTATTCTTTTCTGATTATAGACTGGAATACTCAGTTCAATGGTGTAGGGAGTATGTAATATTAAATCCACCTCCACAGTTGGTTGTCGCCAAATTCTCAGAGGATTACCTGGCGAATCTAATATTGTTTTAAACTTGATTATCCCACCGCTATTTGTGGTTTCAAAATGGCTAATATTGATAATTTTAAGATTATTAAGGCTAAATCTATGAACTGTTTCCAAATGTTTTAAGTTCAATAGATGATAGATTTGGCAAACATAAGGAAACGGTAAAATGTACTCCTGACTAATCATGTGAAGCTTTTTTAATTGAAGCTTGTTAGCTTGCGTCCGATCGAGATATTCTTGATATTGGCTGGGCGCTAAATCATTGCTATTGAAGCTTTCCTCAGGCTTAAGATATAGCCAACTAATAAAAAAGAAAGAGGCTGTCAATAGCTGAAAAATTTCTAGGGGAGATAAATAACCATCAGAAAATGCAGCTATGCTTCTATCGGTTATGCCGAAAAGCCAAGATGGAATACCAAATACCCAGATATTACTTTTAATTTTATCTATAAAAAGTGCTATATCAACATTTGAGACATTACTATCTTGATTTATACTTAATTTATCAGTTTTTTTCAAACAATTAGTAAACATAATATCTGGATTTTACTTAATACTAGTAATTCATAAAGTTAAGATTTATATTAATTCTAAATACCAATCTATAGTTCCAACCTCTGTCTTTAGATGTATATACAAGTTGGATTAATTCATATTGACTGAAAATAAATTCTCATAAGTCTGGCTAAAAAATTCAAGCCATTGTTTGATGTAATTCTAAATCCTATGTATATCCAGCCATAATAAAATTATTTGTAACTCTTGCTTTTATAAGGATTCGACATTGTATTCTCTAATGAATAAATTCAAAGTAACAACTTTGGTAATATATTTCTGCTAGCTGAGATCAAAAATTGAAATTATTTCACCTTTACAAAAGCGGTATCTAGATATTTAGACAGGACTTACGCAAAAATAGCCAAAAAGCTTAATTTATCGTAGACACGTAGTGGCTTGCCGTAGGCTACTACCAACGCCAACGCGCAGCGTCTCATCAAGTTGAGAAGCATTCATAGAGTGTGCGTAAGTCCTATTAGAGAAAAAAGTTTATTTTTCCTGATCTGAGAAAATTTTCTACGTAATTAATGTAATAATGTTATTTAAGTGACTAAATATACGATCTGACTGAGATATGGGCGCTCGTATATAGCGCTTCCCATTCAGATTATATTGCGAGGTGTAGGGGCACGGCACTGCCGTGCCCCTACGCGTCTACCTCACGTAAACGTCTGTCTAGATAGACTTTTTAGAGATTGCCTCGTTGCCTCGTTAAGAGTCTCCGACTGGGAATGCCAGTTCGGAGGCTCCGCCTCCCTCTCCTAGCGGCAGAGCCGCCAGGGTATGCATTTCCAGCCAGAGGCTGGAAACGAGGTTTTACGAAGGTTGTAGCTTAAGTTGACACCTATGGGCACTGCCGTGCCCCTACGCGTATACCTCACGTAAACGAGAACCGCTATATCAAAAGGGTATTTCTAACTCGTCAGCAAGACAAAATCCTGTTAAACCTCTAGACGGGAGAAATTTTTGTATAACTTCACAGAGAAACTGTATTGCAGCACTAACAATAATTATTTGCAATAATTTCTCTGATGTTGTAAGCTTTTCTAAAATATATTGAATATATTTATCAATAACTTTTTATAGGAGGTTTGACACACTGGTAAGCCTGACTGGAAAAATCAGCTGTAATCAGATATAGGAATTTAGGATTATTCGTTACAAAAATTCTTAATTAGTGAATTGAGAGTTTATTCTATTTACAGGAAAATCAGGATGTCTAAACTACCAGATGTTCTTTGGTTAAATACAAGCCCTAGTTTGCAATACTTTGCTCAACCACTATTTTGTTACTTATCATCTCAAGTGACAATCCAAGAGTGGAAATATTGCCAAAGTCAAGATGAAGCAAGTTCACTAGATGCTGCTGTTGTTCTGCTTCACGACTACCTCAAATATTGCAATCAACCTGTTCATTTGATTGGTCATAGTACAGCAGGATTACTAGGTCTACTCTATAGCCGTCGCTATCCAGAAACAGTTAAGTCTTTGACGCTATTAGCTGTGGGTGTTGATCCAGCAGTTGATTGGCAAGCTCATTACTATATTCACCGTCAGTTTTTAAGTCGCCAAAAGCTTTTAACTGATATGGTTTATAACTTATTTGGTTATCAGGAGAAATGCACTCTCAAGAGTCTGACACATCTTCTGGAGCAAGACTTAGATTGTTCGCTCTCTCCTCATTCTCTGTTTGAAAGCGTGAGTATGACTCCAAACAGAGTTTCAGTACCTTTGATGGTTTGTGGTAGCTTAAACGATATTGTTATCACACCTGATGCACTGCAAGGATGGCGATCGCATTTCAAGGAAGGCGATCGCCTATGGTCATGTTTTGAAGGAGGGCATTTTTTTCACTTTTCTCAGTATCAGCTTGTAGGAGAACAGCTACTCGACTTCTGGAAGTTTATCCGTGTGTCAGATTCGCTGTATGCCTGTTTGCGACTTTAAGTAGTAGATGATAATACATCTCAAGAAAGATGCGCCGAGTCAAACAATTGTGAGAGCTTAATCGTGTCCTAAATTATTTCAGGAAAGTCTAGAAATGGTTGTAGCTTTAGATGATACCAAGCGGAGCGCGATCGCTACAGAGCTAGCAGATTTGAAAGCTATACAAGAGTTGCTAATTGCTAATGAACAAAAAGTACTACCTGCTGTAAGCAACGATCAAGAAATTAGCAAGCGCCTAAACGACTTTCTCAAAGATGATCAAGAAAATCTCACAGTAATCGAGGGAGTCATCTCTAAATTTGGTGGTGGTTCAGCCCAGCCTAGAGACACTATAGGGCAGTACGTCGAGCAAGTAGGCCGTATAATAGATGGGGATGAGCTGACACTGTACCAAAAGGTTTCTATTCACGAAAGAATTAAGCACCAAGCCGTAATGACTGGTTTAATTATCCATAAAGCTTCACAGGTGGTAGGTGACGACGTGAAAGAAGCTATTGGGCCGCTCAACCAAGTCAACTTTGAAAATCGTGCCCATCAAGAACAATTGAAAGGTGTGTTGGAAGTTTTGGGTACAAGAGAACTTACAGGTCAAGACCCAGATCAAGGTGTTTGGGCACGGACTCAAGATGCTGTTGCAGCTTTGAGGGGTGTGTTTGAGGGTTTGACGAAGTAAATACAACTGAAGACCGCCTCGACTTCGAGTTGGGTATGTGCCAATTGATAAAAATCGTAATAATCTCTTTTGATTTAGGGAATCCGATCGCGATCGCACTCAGTTTGAGATAAAAACTGGAATGCGATCGCTTTTTTTAGGAGAATATGTCGGAAACTCAGAGAGGTTAGAAGATGGTTCATCAGACATATACAGCTGATGTCCTAGTTGTCGGTGGAGGAACCGGAGGCACTGCGGCTGCAATCCAAGCGGCGCGACGGGGAGCCAAAACGATTTTGGTGAGTGAATTTCCTTGGTTGGGGGGGATGCTGACTTCGGCTGGAGTATCTGCACCCGATGGCAACGAATTAGAAGCTTTTCAAACGGGGTTATGGGGTGCGTTTTTGCAGGAATTGCGACAACGACAGCCCGGAGGATTAGATCACAGTTGGGTGAGCTTTTTTAGTTACGATCCTCGGATTGGGGCAGAGATTTTTGCAGATTGGGTGCAGGAATTGCCAAATCTGGACTGGATTTCTGGACAAGTGCCTTTAGAAGTATTTCGCCAAGGTGATTCTATTACTGGTGTCCGCTTTGCTGATTTTGCTGTCACAGCCAAGATTATTCTCGACGCTACAGAATTAGGAGATTTATTGGCTTTAGCTGAAATACCTTACCGCTGGGGTTGGGAATTGCAATCTGAGTGGGAAGAACCTAGCGCCCCAGTGACTTTTAACTCTTTAACCCAGAAATATCCAGTGCAAGCGCCCACTTGGGTAGTGATTATGCAAGACTATGGTGAAGCCGTCGCCCTAGAAATTCCGGCTGCCCCTAACTATAATCCATCCCAGTTTACAGGTGCTTGGGATGGCTATGGAGCAGAGACATTTTTGAATTATGGACGTTTGCCTGATGGCCGATTCATGATGAATTGGCCAATCTGTGGTAATGACTACGGCGAAGGAGTAGGGCGGCTGATAGAGTCAGATGTATCTAGAAGTGAATTCATCCAAGAATCTCGCTGGCACAGCCAAAATTTTGCCCATTTTATCCAAAATCAGCTTGGTCTTCGCTATGGTTTAGCAAAAAAAGTATTTCCTCACGCCCCTACAGCTTTTGCACTGCATCCCTATTACCGAGAAAGCCGCCGCTTAGTAGGGCTAACTACTGTCCGAGAACAGGATATTTTGCCGATTGCTGGAGGGAGAGTTGCATCTATATTTAATTATGGGAATTTTTGCAATCGCAAAGCGTCTTTGATAGGAGAAGCGTTCGCCCTACAGCCCTTCGGGCATCCTACGGCAGGCGTTTGCGAAGCGATCGCTATTGGTAACTACGCCAATGACCATCATTATCCTGGTGTTCAATTCCCACTGCAACCTAAATCTATTCGCTGGGGGGGACGCTGGACGGGAACTCCTTTTACAATTCCCTACAGTTCCCTAATTCCAGCTACAACAGATGGTTTCTTAGTTTGTGAAAAAAATATTTCTGTCTCCCACATTGCCAATGGGGCCACCAGATTACAACCTGTGGTTATGGGCATTGGTCAAGCAGGGGGGATGGCAGCGGCGATGTGTGTTGAGTTAAACTGCCAGCCAAGGGATTTACCTGTTAGGGCGCTGCAAACGGCTTTATTGTCAGATAATTGCTCAAAAGCAGCAATTATTCCTTTGTTTAATCTTCCACCCAATCATTCGGATTGGCTGGACTGGCAACTGTATTACTTAAATAACCCACAAGCCTATCCAGCTAATGGTTATTGCCCTTGCCTACCGGGGAATGAGTACCCTGACTCTGCTTTTGACAAGGCATTAATTCGGGAAAGAAACTGTTTCAAAGGCATTTTCTACCGCTTGGATCAGCAGGAATACAGATTCACTGTCACAGCACCAGCTGCATATCAAGGTCAAAATTGGCAGCTTGTGACTTTGCGATCGCATATCAACGACCAATTACGCGCTTATCCCCACGAACAATTAGTTACATTGTGGGGCCGTCAGAATCACTTTGGTAAGTGGTTATTAGTCGAACATTTAAACGAAGGATAAGAAGAGTTTATTTTCAGTAAAACAGAATACTTTTTGATTAATTGTCCGGATATTCATGAAAAAGCTAAGTATCAGTGAAGTGGAGAGTTCCAAAATAGACATCTGCTATGCGTGCTGCCATTTCACTTTTAGTCTCGAGTCTGGTGTTCGGCCCCTTAGCTTTTAACTGCCAAGCAATGGTCAATCACTTATCCTATGCGCTGCCTTCTACGCCTGCTTCAAAACAGTGGCTATCGGCAGCATCTGAACAAAATTCAGATGATGCGCCACGTCATCGCGGTAGTGGGCGCAGAGAAGTGACGCAAAAATTCGGAATATATCTATGCTGTGGTTTAACTACTGTAGGGTAATGCCTCTTTTTCCAAAGCAACCAAAGTACCAGAAAACAGAATGTTGTGCTAACATGTTTTACACAAGTTTTCTGGCAGAGATATATACAGTTGACGCCCGAAAATCTTCAGCGATCACTTAGTATTTCAACTGCAAGCTTTGTGATATCATAAGTTGGCCTAAATCCTGGCGATCAAAACGCAAATCAAATTAAGTGCTTTGATCAACAGCATTACCAACTCCTTAAAAGCTACACAAATGTTGCTATATTCCTGGGAAACTCTGCGTCTCAATCCTCAACTGCTCTATAAATAGATAGGCTATCAGTTAATCTAAAGCACATCTAATTAAGATATTTTGCTTGTTGAGGAAACAGTCTTAAGGCAACTTCACTTTATTCCCCAATAGGTTTTCTCATACATTGAGTAGCTGGCTATCTAGATCAGGAAATAATTGATCTTCGCTCCGACACCTATTTAGCATCCTTTGCCGAAGCATAAAATCCCTTTCGTTTCATCTGAATTTATGTAGGGCATAAATTTGCACAAGTAGTATACGTTTATTACACTTGGCAACAAATCTTACTATTCCTGACCTACTGTTGCCCTCTGGATCGTTCTCCTCACAGATGGCTCCCGACGAAATAAATATTAAGAAGGATCTGCTAGTTCATCTTAGTCATTTAATTATTCTACACCCAAGGCTAGATGCAATATTTTGCATCTGGCCTTTTTAGGTAAAGTTTACTTAAAGAAAAGGGAATGAGGAGGTATAACCTCAAGCTGGCTTATGAGCAATGAAATACTTGCTCATAAAATGTACTTGGATCTCAATATTCTCAAAGCCTACTCTCTGTAAATGTTCTACCAAGTTATCAGTAGTGTAATGCTTGTAATAGGGTTCATGGAAAGTTTCGGGGAAAGAATCCATCATATGTTCCAACTCAGGTGAATCACTCAACTGAATTGAGTCACAAATAATAAACACTCCTCCTGGTTTTGTAACCCGGAAGCATTGCTCAATGACTGTCTGACGTACAGTTCCTGGTAACTCATGGAAGAGAAAAATAGAAGTTACAGCATGAAAATAGTCATCTACATAGGGTAACTCTTCGGCATTCGCTTGTAAAAGTTGTGGCAGTTCTCCTGGAATTTGGGATAGTAGTTCATTTGCTTTACGCAAATAAGCTGGTGACAAATCTGTGCCAAACAGAGATGCTTGAGGTAGGGCTGTCCGAATCAACTTCAGAGTCCGCCCAGTTCCACAAGCTACATCCAAAATCCGGACTTGCCGTGGTGCAACCGAATCAATTGCTTTCAGCCCTTGCTTGAGAGGAGCGAGAATCCGCCGCCGCATCGCATCAGCTGCCCCACCAAAAACAATTTCCACTTGTAAGTCATATAAATTGGCTGACAAGTCACTTAAGTAGCCATTGCTTTGGTGATGGAAGTTCTGCACGTAGTAGCTGGGATAACCATCTCTATCAATTTCGGGCGAAAAATCTTGGTAATTCTGTTTTTGAACCCGCTCCCAGGTTTGAGGAAAATCTAGCCATAACAACGGATAGTAGCGGAAAAAGTCATCCCAAGGGTTGTCAAACAGCAAACTTTCCGGGTATACACCTTTTTGAGCATCTTGCCAGTCTGTTTCCAACAACTGATTCAATCTCTGTTGAAGTTTGAGTAAAAGCTCATATGGGATGGGTTTGGTGTTTTGTTCAAGTGTCGGATACACCAGGTTCCTCAACCGTGAACTTAATATTCTGTGAGTCAGACCAAAGTAATTTTTGCTCTGCTGAAAGGCTTGATAAGTCAGCTTAGTTAAACTCTCGGGCATACGAATAGCTTAAGTTTTGATACTTCTATGTAAATAATTGTAACGAAAAAATTGTTTACCGTTGCAAAGGTAGAGGCTTCCTGGTGAGACAAATCTGAAGCCAGATGATTTTAGCCATCAAAGGTAGATTAAGGAAGATTTTTCGAGCTTTAGGAAAAAATACCTGATATTGTCAGCAAAGCCAAACATAAATCTCGGAAAAAGTAGCTTATGTTACAGAATTTTTGTTATAGTAGTTCATAGAACAACCGAAAAATATATAACAAAATAGAGAGGACTATGGTTATGTCTATCGCAGATAAATCTCGTGCGTTAATGGTGCGTGAACATCAGCAAGTTAAGAATCGCCAACAATCAATACTGATGCGGGCTGCACAAGAACTTGGTCTTCCTGAAGAAGCATCTCACTACTGGAACCCGATTCAAGGCAAGGTAGATGCTAACGCTCGGATGATTTATGGGTCTAGTCATGCTTCCATGAGCTAAGTTTTAAGAGTTTTAAGGTTGATTTTTGAGTGAATGTCTCAACTGACAACTCTAGAAAAAAAGCCACCCTCTACTCTAGGGTGGCAAAACTTGTTATTTTTAGTTAGATACAACTCTTAATTAAGCATCGTAGTAGAGGTAAAACTCGTAAGGATGAGGACGCAGCTGCAACTGCTTGACTTCGTTACCTAGCTTGTAATCAATCCAATTTTCGATAAAATCTTCCGTGAAGACGCCTGATTCTGTCAAGAAGGCGTGATCTTTTTCCAGTGCTTGCAACGCTAGTTCTAAAGAACCTGGAGTTGAAGGAACCTTTGCCAGTTCTTCTGGAGAAAGTTCATAGATATTCTTATCTAAAGGTTCACCAGGATGGATTTTGTTCTTAATGCCATCAAGACCAGCACAAAGCATTGCAGCAAATGCCAAGTATGGGTTAGAAGTAGCATCTGGACAACGGAATTCTAAACGCTTGGCTTTGGGGTTAGTTCCAGATAGAGGAATACGAATAGAAGCAGAACGGTTACCTTGGGAGTAAGCCAAGTTCACGGGAGCTTCATAACCAGGTACTAGGCGCTTGTATGAGTTGGTACTGGGGTTGGTAATTGCCAACAGCGCTGGTGCGTGCTTGAGAAGACCACCAATGTAGTACAACCCCATATCGCTCAAACCAGCATACTTATCACCTGCAAACAGAGGTTGGCCGTCTCTCCAGATGGATTGGTGACAGTGCATTCCTGAACCGTTATCGCCAAAAATCGGTTTTGGCATGAAGGTAACGGTTTTACCGTATTTCTTAGCAACATTCTTGATGACATATTTATAAATCATCAACCAGTCAGCCGCTTCGATCAACTTCCCAAACTTGAAACCAAGTTCGCACTGACCACCAGTGGCAACTTCGTGGTGATGCTTTTCAATGGGTACACCTAATTGTGCCATCGTCAACAGCATCTCTGTACGGATATCTTGAAAAGAATCCGTAGGTGAAACTGGGAAATAACCTTCTTTGAAGCGTGGTTTGTAACCTAAGTTGGGTTTTCCTTTTTCATATTTACCGGAATTCCAAGCACCTTCTTCGGAGTCTATGAAATAGTAGCCTTCGTTGGCAGTTTGGGCAAACCTAGCACTGTCAAAAATAAAGAACTCAGCTTCAGGGCCAAAGAAGGCTGTGTCACCAAAACCAGTGGAAACCAGGTAATCTATTGCTTTTTGGGCAATAACGCGTGGGCAACGATTGTACCATTCACCCGTGCGGGGTTCTTTAATACTACAAATTATACTTAGCGTTGGGACTTCCATGAATGGGTCGATCCAAGCAGTGTTGGGGTCGAGTACCATCGTCATGTCCGATTCGTTGATCGCTTTCCAACCCCGGATGCTGGAACCGTCAAACGGTACGCCATCAGTGAATGCAGTCTCATCGATTTGGTTTTGGTACAGTGTGAGGTGCTGCCAAGTCCCTACTGTATCGATGAATTTGAGATCAATAAGTTCAATTTTTTCATCTTGAATTCTCGTCAAGACTTCTTGCGGTGTTGTCATTGTTACTCCTTCTCTACCAATTTCCTAAAGTAATACCAGAATCTTCTAAAGCATCCTAACCCTGCTGATCCCAATCAAGCCGTGACACACCAGAAATATCTTAAATACTAGTCATTATGGGATTTTGTAACTTATGTTACAGATGTCTTGATTCTCAGGTTATATTAACCTTTCGGCGATCATCTGTACAAAACTGGAAAGTTCATCACATAGGGGTCAACTTTGGCATAGAATCCATAGATAGTGGATAGATTGTTTTTGTGCCGAATCTATTTTTAATAGCACAAAACTTTACTGGTGCATAAGTGCAGCCAAATAAATATCAAACCATAAATAGCAACGATTGGGAGAAGAAGGAATGCGCGATGCGGTAACAAGTTTAATTAAGAATTATGACTTAGCTGGTCGGTATTTTGACCGGAATGCGATCGATAGCCTGAAGTCTTACTTTGACAGTGGTACAGCAAGAGTACAAGCTGCGGCAGCAATCAATACCAATGCGGCTGCACTTGTCAAGCAGGCTGGTTTACAGTTATTTGAAGAACTGCCAGAATTGATTCGCCCCGGTGGAAATGCTTATACAACTCGTCGTTATGCAGCTTGTCTGCGGGATATGGACTACTATCTGCGCTATGCCACCTATGCGCTGGTTGCTGGAAACACGAATGTGTTGGATGAACGAGTGCTACAAGGGCTGCGGGAAACTTACAATTCTCTAGGAGTGCCTATTGGGCCTACGGTTCGCGGTATCCAAATTCTCAAGGATTTGATTAAAGAACAGGTGACAACCGCAGGTGTGATTAATTCTAGCTTTGTGGATGAACCATTTGATCACATCACACGCGAATTGAGCGAGCAGGATATTTAGCATCTATTTCTAGGGACTAGAAATCGCAGAACTATACAAATAAAGTTCGCGTAAGTGGGCTTAATGTGTATCGCACTTTGGCTTGATTGGCAAGGTGCGTTTACTTTTATTAATGCAAAATTTTTTGTCTGACAAATTAATTAGTAGTACTGAGAAAGTTTTATACTTGCTATTCCGATGTTTATTATTGATATAAATAATTTTTGGCAATAGTTCTATGAGTATTAATGATCTAGAATTTCTGCATAGTGCGGCTTTTCTTCGACTCCTCAAAGGAACATCTTATATCTCTATTAGTTATTTATCTTATATTCATTCATCTCTTTATACTATAAAAAGCTCAAATAAAGAATCAGCTATCCTATTTAAAATATCAAAAAAACCCACATCTTCATGGTCATTTAGCTTCAGTTCACAGGAAGAAAATGCGCGAGCATACCTTTAAAGAAATAGAGACACTTTTAATTAATTATCAAGATAATAATTTATATGCTGAAGTAGATATAGACCTGATCATTAAAATTATCAGTCACACAAAAAGTTATTATGTTTCCTCTGAAAAATGGGAAGATAAACGTATCATCAAAGGGGATGACAAAGGGGCGTTTAAATGTTCGCAGAGGTGAGAGAAATAAAAATAAAAGATTAGATATGCCAAGAAAAGAGCCTTTTAAATGGATGTTTGGCTTCGGTTCAGGTAATTGGTCAATAGAAGCTCAGAAGAAATATCCTGATGTACCAACTTTAATTATTTGCTATCAAAAAGGGGAAAAAAGTACAGGATGGGATGATCATCCTATCTATCTACCTATGTTAGTTTTACCTAAACAAAAATTTGTTTTAATGTTTAATTATGATGAGGATGAATAAGAGGGGAGATTGATGTAAGTAAATGCAGGGTAGATTTCAGTGCAACCAACTGCGATCGCTCTAGATCCGCCACAATAGAAGTTGCCGATATTTCAGGCGCTGATTATGGAAGAATTATTAACCCTAAAAGACTTGCTTGTTAAGGGCGATGTTCAAAGAGCATTGCTGATAGTCGAAGAATTAACAGAAATGAGTCGAAATTACATAATCAAGACGATTCGTAACTATGCAGTGATTTTGCTATTTCATCTGATTAAACAACAAGCTGAAAATCGCACGACTCGCTCTTGGGAAGTCTCAATTCGGAATTCGGTTCGGGAAATTCAGCGGGAAAATAAGCGGCGTAAAGCAGGGGGCTATTATCTCACACCAGAAGAATTGTTAGAAATCTTACTAGAAGCTTATTTAAATGCCATTGATGAGGCAACGCTTGAAGTAGAAGGTCGTTATGAGCCAGAAGAATTAGAAAAGCTGATTAACCGAGAAGAAATTATCAATCGTGCTTTGACTTTAATTTTACCAGGAGAGTCTAATTAATTGGCTAAACAGCGACTCGACACACTATTAGTAGAGCTAAATTTATGTTCTTCTCGCGCCTTAGCACAGCGGTTAATTCAGGCGGGGGAAGTTACTGTTAATCAGCAGGTAGTTGATAAATCTGGTACAGAAGTTGATATTTCTGCTCAAATAAATATTAAGGAGCGATCGCCTTTTGTTTCTAGAGGCGGTGAAAAACTCTCCAAAGCTTTATCAGTATTTGCCATTCCTGTAGCAGAGCGCATTTGTTTAGATGGTGGAATTTCTACTGGTGGTTTTACTGATTGTCTCTTGCAAGCTGGAGCAAAACAAGTTTACGGAATTGATGTTGGTTATGGACAAGTTGACTGGCTCTTAAGAAATGATTCGCGGGTAATTTTGCGGGAACGCACTAATTTACGACAACTACGACCAGATGACTTATATGGGGAGAATGACCCGATTCCTGATTTGGCTGTGGTCGATGTATCGTTTATTTCTTTAACTAAGATTTTGCCTGCTTTGTGGCAACTAACTCAAGCTAACCGAGAAGCTGTATTGTTAGTCAAGCCACAGTTTGAAGTCGGCAGATCCCGTGTAGGTAAAAAAGGTGTTGTGCGTGATCCAAACGACCAAGCTGATGCCATTTTTCAGGTGTTACAAACAGCCCACCCATTAGGATGGAAATACAAAGGCTTAACTTGGTCGCCGATCACTGGCCCTGCTGGGAATATCGAATATCTTTTGTGGTTAGGAATGGAAAGTGAAACACCATCGCCCGATTTAGAGGCAATTAAGCAAATAACGCAATCAGCAACAACTGATTTACGGAAGAGTTAAACGTCGTATATTAGACACTCTACAGAATCGGGATGGGTATCGCAATAATTTTCTAGAGAGGTTTTCTTTGATTTTGCTTGCTGTTGATCAGCTTTCTCAGCTTGTAATTCTTCTACAATGTCCCAGGCTACGGCACAATCAGCAGAATTGCCA
Source organism: Nostoc sp. (assembly GCF_036917395.1). Lineage (GTDB taxonomy): Bacteria > Cyanobacteriota > Cyanobacteriia > Cyanobacteriales > Nostocaceae > Nostoc. The sequence continues at coordinate 27,570 of NZ_JBALDI010000080.1, read as the reverse complement.
TCTTGCTCACAAGTTGTGCGGGCTTCAGTAATGGCTTCAGAAATCGCTTCTTCAATATTTGCCTTCCCAGCAGTTTCAAATGAGTTTAGGCTAGTTGTCATGATCCTTTCACCTTTAGTTTATAGAGATAGATATTAACTGTGAGCTTTTAATGATTTCAAAAAGCTCACATTTCCAGTTTAGATAGGCTGACCACAACAGGCGGTAGTAAACACCGTCATCTTTTTGGCAAAATTGAGTGGGAATTACCCTATTGTCATCTTTTATTCAAAAAGGTAAGGATATTCCACTAGTTGTGGTCACTAATAGAGATGGTCATGTTTTCAATCTTGCATCCAAAATTGGGAATGTCAGTCAATTGTCATAAGAGCTTAATAGAAGTTGATAAACACTTATAAACAGCAACAAACGGGAAACAATTTTTATTTATTCTCAATACTTTATACCTAATTCTTGTCGCAGACGATACAGAATTGTATTCTGGTCAACTTGAGAGAGAATTTCTTGAATGACGCTGCTAGCGCCCAACTGTCCCCAAGTGCAGCCTTTTTCGAGATACACTTGGGCAGCTTTGCCAACAGAGTATGCTCCATAACCGGCGATACCAGCTTGAGCGATCGCACTGCCAGCAAAGGCAGTAATATTGCTGGGATTGTCACCACTGGTGATTGCAGCCGTACTTTTACCCAAACCCAAAAGAAAACTACTACCTAATTCTCCCAGCAGCAAGCCACCGGAACTAAATAAAATTGTTTTTAAAATTTTTCCGGCTTCATAGCTAGTCATCGGTAAACCATACAATCTAGCTAGAGCGCGAATTAAAGCTAAATCGGCAACAGTTCCGCCAAGGATATCTAAGAAGGCGATGGGATTGAGCATTACTGCCAAAGCTTTGTATTTGGTAAATTGCCAGATGATATCTTCGGCTTCTTGTTCGCGTAAGTCGATGGTTTTCTGAGCGATCGCGGCTTCTGCATCCCGTGCTTGGATTAGTGCATTTAAAGCCAGAAGCGATCGCCCTTCTCGATTGAGAATATTCAGAATTGTCTCTTTGAGTTCGTCTACTTGCGGTGATGGTGTCTCCCATTCATAACTGACACGTCCATCAGGCCACTCAACCCTTACTTCCATTGGTGCTGGTTCTGCCGCCACCATGACAATTTCATCCGGTAGTAGAGGTTTTTTTTGAAGATGTCCTGCACCTAGTTGTTGTAAATTTTGGTAAATCGCTCCCTGGTCTGTATCTGGATAAAGGTCTATTTTGTTAAACACCAAAATCAAGGGTTTTTGTGCTTGACGTAATTCCAGCAGTGCCTGATACTCAGTGCGGGTGATATCACCAGACACGACAAACAAAATCAAATCCGCCTGATGCACAACTTCTCGTGCCATGTCCGCCCGTGACTCACCCTCAATTTCATCTAATCCAGGGGTATCAATTAACTCTACTAGTACCTTACCCCCTGGCTGCCAACGCACGGAACGCGGCCATTGAGTGACACCGTTCAGGGGCCCAGTTTGCAGAATCTTGTCTCCCAGCAAGGCATTTAAAACTGCTGACTTACCACGACTCACCAAACCAAAAGCCGCAATTCTAATAACGCTAGAGTCCAGCTTGTTGAGTGTGGAGTTCAAAGCTTCCAATTCCGGTTTCACTAAACCTGCCAATTCTGGGTTAGATGAAAGCTGTCCTGACTTGCGAAGATATCCATACCAAGACAGCACTTGCCTGAGACTGGCGCGGGCACGATTTAAGTGAGTTTCTTGCAGATTACGCACGAAGTTAGGTTGATTCAAGATTGGACAAACAACAGGCTACATATCCATTCTGCTCTAATTCCCAGACTGTTAGCCGTTTTGTCAAATTAGGCAATTGTTCAGAAGAGTTTGCATAAGCTGCGTAGCAAATTAATTGTATAAATAGTGAGTCAAGTACTAGATTTGATCAGGAAGCCTTTGAACAAGGTGAGGTTAAAGGTAAACTAAAAGCAGTACTACCAATGTTGGTTGGCAGCAGGGTTGAGTATAAAACAAGTAGCATCGGCTTTAGATTTGAGTATCGAAATAGTCAGACAAGTAATACAAAGTCAGCCTTGAAAAGGATGCGGTAAGTTTTATGCGTGAGTAAAGCAAAATTTTGTTTGCGCCCTTGAGACTTGACTGACGACGAATTTATAGTTAATTTTTGTTAATATTGGAAGCGGTGTTAGTACTTCGTCCTCAACCACCCACTCCCTACCTGAGAGAAACTTAATGCTGCGATTAGAACATATAAGTAAAATTTATCCCACAGGCGAAGTTCTCAAAGATATCAACTGGGAAGTTAAACCAGGCGATCGCATTGGCTTAGTCGGTGTCAACGGTGCGGGAAAATCTACCCAACTCAAAATCATCTCTGGGGAAATTGAACCTACCGCCGGCGAAATCATTCGTCCCAACAGCTTACACATAGCCTACCTCAACCAAGAGTTTGAAGTAGACCCCAGCCGCACTGTTAGAGAAGAATTTTGGACTGTCTTCAAAGAAGCTAACGAAGTACAGTTGTCTCTGGCGCATGTGCCACAAGAGATGGAAACGGCTAGCCCAGAGGAACTGGATCGATTGATCGACAAGTTGGATCGCTTGCAGCGCAAATTTGAAGCCTTGGATGGCTACAACTTAGATGCACGCATCGGGAAAATCTTACCAGAGATGGGGTTTGGGCTAGAAGATGGCGATCGCCTCGTCAGTGCCTTCAGTGGTGGTTGGCAGATGCGGATGAGTTTAGGTAAAATTCTTCTGCAAAAACCCGACTTGTTGCTGCTGGATGAACCGACTAACCACCTGGATTTAGAAACTATTGAGTGGTTGGAAAATTACCTCAGAGGGCTAGTTACGCCGATGGTAATAGTCTCCCATGACCGGGAGTTCCTTGACCGCCTCTGCACCCAAATTGTAGAAACTGAACGTGGCGTTTCCAGTACTTACCTTGGGAACTACTCAGCATATTTAGAACAAAAAGCTGAAAGTCAATCAGCACAACTGAGTGCTTACGAACGCCAACAGAAAGAATTAGAGAAACAGCAAACCTTTGTTGATAGATTTCGCGCCAGTGCTACCCGTAGTACCCAGGCAAAAAGCCGGGAAAAGCAACTCGACAAAATTGAGCGCATTGAAGCACCAATTGCGGGAATCAGAACTCTCCACTTCCGTTTTCCGCCTGCACCCCGTAGTGGACGGGAGGTAGTAGAAATTAAAGACTTAACTCATATCTATGATGATAAGATTTTGTTTTTAGGAACGAATCTCCTAATTGAAAGAGGCGATCGCATTGCATTTCTGGGGCCCAACGGTGCTGGGAAATCTACCCTTCTACGCGTGATTATGGGTATGGAACCACCCACAGAAGGTAGCGTGAATTTAGGCGATCACAACGTTCTTCCTGGTTACTTTGAGCAAAATCAAGCTGAAGCCTTGGACTTGAAAAGAACTGTCATGGAAACTATTCATGATGAAGTTCCCGATTGGGATAATCAAGAAGTCCGCACGCTTTTGGGACGATTTTTATTCACTGGTGACACTGTATTTAAGGCAGTTGGAGCATTAAGTGGAGGAGAAAAAGCTCGTCTGGCGTTAGCAAAAATGCTCTTACGTCCCGCGAACTTATTAATTTTAGATGAGCCGACAAACCACTTAGATATTCCAGCTAAAGAAATGCTGGAAGAAGCGCTCAAAAATTATGATGGTACGGCAATTGTAGTTTCCCACGATCGCTACTTTATTTCTCAAGTAGCAAACAAAATTGTAGAAATTCGTGATGGTGAATTCCGGGTTTACTTAGGAGATTATCATTACTATCTCCAGAAAATTGCCGAAGAAAAAGAAGAAGCGAAGTTAGCTGCAATAGAAGCCGAAAAAGCAGCGAAAAAAGCTGCTAAAGCTGCTAAAGCTTCCACAAAAAGGAAATAAGAGGTTGGATAATGCCTTAGTAGTAGCGTTTTCCTGCTACTACTAATATACTTAGGGTTGTAAAAGCTACTGCAAAAAAATGATTTACCCTAGTTTATAAGTAGCAATTGCTACTTATAAACTAATCAATAATTTAAAAATCATAAAATACACAAGATTTAACAAGCTTAAGAAAAATCTAAGAAAACTATAAAGTAATTAATAAAAGAATTTAATAAGCATATATCTCCTTGCGGCGTGGATTAGCAATGGTATCATTCGGGTATTACAAAAAGTAAAGGGCAATTTTACTATGACCAAAGCACCTGTTGCTCCTGTGGTGCTAGTCATTTTAGACGGATGGGGCTACTGCGAGGAAAAGCGAGGAAACGCTATTGTTGCTGCTAAAACTCCAATCGTGGACAGTTTATGGGCAGCTTACCCGCATACCCTCATCCACACATCAGGAAAAGCCGTAGGGTTGCCAGAAGGTCAAATGGGCAACTCAGAAGTTGGTCATTTGAACATTGGTGCTGGGCGAGTGGTACCGCAAGAACTTGTACGCATCTCTGATGCAGTCGAAGACGGTTCTATTGCCTTAAACCCAGCACTCCTTAAAATTTGCCAGGAAGTTCGCTCTCGGAATAGCAAGCTGCATCTAGTGGGCCTTTGTTCTGAGGGAGGGGTACATTCGCATATTACCCATCTATTCGGACTACTTGACTTAGCCAAAGACCAGCGAATTCCAGAAGTTTGTATCCACGCTATCACCGATGGTCGTGACACCGCCCCAACTGACGGTGTAAGAGCAATCACACTGCTGCAAGATTATATAGATCGCACAGGAATTGGGCGCATAGTCACCCTCAGCGGTCGCTACTACGCGATGGATCGCGATCACCGCTGGGATCGGGTCAAACGCGCCTACGACGTGATGACTCAAGATAGTGTTGGTAATGGTCTCAAGGCTGTGGAAATCTTGCAAGCATCTTACGCCTTAGGGATAAAAGATGAATTTGTCAACCCAATCCGAATTGCTCCAGGGGCAATAGAACCAGGGGATGGGGTGATATTTTTTAACTTCCGCCCCGATCGCTCCCGACAACTGACTCAAGCTTTGGTCAGTCGCACGTTTAACGGTTTTGAAAGACAGCAAATCACACCACTGTCTTTTGTCACCTTTACGCAGTACGATTCAGACTTACCCGTGGCTGTAGCCTTTGAGCCTCAGAATCTCAGTAACATTCTGGGAGAAGTGATAGCCAATCATAGTCTGAAGCAGTTCCGCACTGCCGAAACAGAAAAATACGCCCACGTCACCTATTTCTTTAATGGGGGATTGGAGGAACCTTTTGCTGGAGAAGACCGAGAACTGGTAAGCAGCCCGATGGTAGCGACTTACGATCACGCCCCAGCGATGTCAGCAGCAGCAGTTACAAATGTAGCGATCGCTGCGATTCAAAAGGGTACGTATTCTCTAGTTGTGATTAACTATGCCAACCCAGACATGGTAGGGCATACTGGTCAAATCGAAGCTACCATTACAGCAGTTGAAACAGTTGATCGCTGTTTGGGACGCTTACTAGAGAGCGTTATTAAAGCCGGCGGTACAACAATTATTACTGCCGACCACGGCAACGCTGAGTATATGCTAGATAATGGGGGTAATCCCTGGACAGCTCATACCACTAACCCAGTCCCCTTTATCTTGGTGGAAGGAGAGAAAGTCAAAATCCCTGGATATGGTACAAATGTCGAACTGCGAAGCGATGGCAAGCTATCCGACATCGCTCCCACAATTCTAGAGATTTTACAGTTGCCTCAGCCACCAGAAATGACAGGGCGATCGCTGCTGAAAACAGCAGAATATGAGCTGCAACGCACTCGCACTCCCGTGCAAGTAGGGCTGTAAAAGAGTTAGGAGTTAAGAGTGAGGAGTTAATAATTAAAAGTGAAGAGTGATGAATTAAGACTTTCCTAACTCCCAACTCCTGTACAGACGCGATTAATCGCGTCTCTACTCCCAACTACTGTACAGACGCGATTAATCGCGTCTGTACTCCCAACTCCTAATTTCCAACCCTGACTCCTCTTTTTTAAAACTTTTTATAAATGAGATTCCTACCATGACAGCTACTAATATTGTGCAAGGCATATGGGCATTTTCCGCCACTGGTTTGATTATCTTGGTTTTACTGCATAGCCCCAAAGGTGATGGCATTGGAGCCATTGGCGGACAAGCCCAGCTATTTAGCAGTACCAAGAGTGCAGAAAACACTTTAAACCGAATTACTTGGGCATTGACAGTAATTTTTCTCGGTTTAACAGTAGTTTTAAGTGCTGGTTGGCTGCCTAAATAAGGATAGGTCAATGGGGAGAAGAACCCAATACGCGATACTTAACACCTTAATAAATTTAATTTCACAGCGGTTAATTACAGCTCTTGCCTTGTTTATTGGCACAGGGCTGTTAATCATTTTTACAAATCTCCAGTCGAGCGATGGGTTTATAATAATACCAAAATCTGTATATTCAGGCTTAATAATCTCTCTCCCTCCCTCATCTTCCCCAAAACCCCATCCCTTACCGCCCACACTTGTACAGTGGCAAGATAGCACTAATAGTGGTGACTACTTTTCCCAAATCACAACAACCCAAGTTGGTTATTTAGTCTGGTCACAATTTCCCATTCAAGTTTACGTAGAACCACCAAAAGCCATCAGTGAAAAACAAGCTCAAGCATGGGTTAACGGTGTCTTGCAGGGTGTGCAAGAATGGAGTACTTATTTGCCTTTGACAATAGTCGAACAGCCAGAAATTGCTGATATTACAATTGTGCGAAAAGCGCCACCTCTACAAATTTCCCCTGGTAGTAATATACTCCGGGCGCGATCGGCACAAACTACTTACGAGTTATACACCAGCAACAAAGTTTTATCCCACCGCTTCACCATCTTTTTAAGCCCCAGTCAAACAGGTGAGTATCTCATTGCAGCCGCCCGCCACGAATTCGGTCATGCATTGGGAATTTGGGGCCATAGTCCGCTACAAACCGATGCACTATATTTTTCTCAAGTTCGTAACCCGTCGCCTATTTCTGCCAGAGATGTAAATACTCTAAAGCGGGTTTATGAACAGCCAACCAGTTTAGGATGGTCTTTAGTGGATAATTCAAAGATTAATTGAGCGATAGGTAAATTGGAAAATGTTGGTCTTTTCTATAATCTATGACTGTTAAAAAACTCCTGCTTCAAAAAATTGAATCCTCCTCAGACTCTCTTCTAGAAGAAACTTTGGACTTTCTGCGCTTTTTGAATACCAAATAAGAATTAAAAAAAAAGATACACAGCACCCATAAGTTAAGCCAGAAGAGATCCAGCAATTCCTAGAAGAACAACCAACCAAAAGTTCTACCCTACCGTTTGTCAGTAATCCAAGTCTCTCGCTGTTCCCCCTGAATCGACTGTACAATTCCAAACCTTTCCTCAATTTTGCGTGGTAGAGTGGATATCCCAAAGATGTAAACGCAATCTTCTTCTGGTTGATCTGTCAAAACACGAATTCTAGCTTCGTTATCTTGTAAACGCTCCATGAAAATAGATGCACAAATTTCAGCATCTTCAGGAATCTCATATACTTCCTTTGAAAAGGTGAATCTCTTCTCCAAACTATTTGCAATTTGGTCGATAAGGTTTTGTTCGGGCAACGGATTTGTGAAGCAATAGACGTATGTTCGGTAGCACTTTCCATCTTCTAGCTGCTCTAAGTCAGGGATATTTCTCAACTTTATCTGACTTGCGTCATACTTCATTTCGTGAACTCTAGATATCTTGTAAAACTGGTAAGATAATTCTTAGTTAGGCATCTGTATTCATAAGTCACAAATCATTGCATAACTAGAATACTAGCTAATGCTGCCTAACATTGTTATCCAATCGCATTGATTGCCATATGATAATTTACAGTGCGATCGCACTTTTTCCCTTTCCCTATGCTCTGCGACTTAGTGGTAGAGGTCGCTGTGCTAAAACTTCCTTATAAAGTTCTTCCACTAGAGTAATATTCTTACTGAGGGTATAGCGGTCTAATACACGCTGTCTGGCTTTTTGCCCCAGTAAGGTTGTTAACTCCGGATGGTCTTGCAACACTGGTAAGAGGGTTTTTAACTGCGATCGCGCTGTTTTGGTACTAATAACTACACCTGCGCCCTTTTCCAATACTTCTCCATCTGCACCCACGTCTGTTGCTAAACAAGCCAACCCACATGCCATTCCTTCTAACAGAGATAGGGACAAACCCTCTACTAATGAAGGCAAAACAAATACATCTGCGCCCCGCAAAATTTCGATGCGTCGGTCTTCATCAGCAACAAAACCTAACCAGATAATGCCGTATTCTGAACCATAAAACGGCTCTAAGGAAGACTTCAAAGGCCCGTCGCCCACAATTAGCAACTTACTACCAGGCCCCATTGCCGACTGTTTCCAAGCCCGGAGGAGGGCTTCAACATTTTTCTCTGGCGCTATGCGACCCTGATAGACAAACAAGCGTTCGGCTTTAAATTCTGCTTTTATTTTAGAAAGTCCTGGAGAATACTTGGCGGTATCAACACCGTTGGGAATTACGGCAATATTTTCTTCCCGCACGCCCATCCCTGCCAATAATTCTCGCTGAATTTGAGAAAATACAATCACCCGATCGTAGTTAATTAAAAAAGGCGCGTAGAGCTGATAAGCCAAAAGTTGTGTTCCAGATATCAGCTTTGCCCCCTTGCCAGCAAACGGTGTGTGAAAAGTGGCAATTAGGGGCAACCTCAGTTCCTCACAGATTTCCGGTAGAAAAAAGTCTAGAGGAGATAGCGTCAAGGAAGCATGGACTACATCTGGCTTGATTTCCCGTAGCGAATCGGTTAAAAGTTTGGTGGCTTTAAAAGTCGGAATTGTATAAACCTGGGACTTATAAATGAAAGGTAGGGAAACCTCTCGAAGATTTGGCCAATTGTCAGGTTCAGACTCTTCCTGGGCGAAGTGAAGAAAGCTAACTTGATGTCCCCTATCTAGCAAGGCATTTGTAATTTCTCGACTGTAGGTGACATTGCCGCAAAAGGGCGATTTTTTTCCAATCCAGGCTATACGCATTCTTTATTTAGCTGTAAGAAAAGCGGGTTTGTTCTATTACTTTTGTGTCCTTGGTGATTTTTATTTTATCTAGCTATACTTGCTGGTTTTTTATTTATTAAAAATTTCCATAACACTCTACTTTAAAAAGCTTATTCTCAGCTGATTAAACCAGTAGATTTATGGCTTTATTTCTTCTACCTATAAGTTGTTAATCTCTGATATTTAAACAACTTATTCTGACTAATGTCAGATTCATATCCGGCAAGTATGTGATAAATTTTCACTGACCACAGTTTACCATGAACACAAAAGCTTTAAGTAAATTATAATTACTTCAAGTTAATGAATAATAGCTCCTATTAGCTGATAACTACTTATGTGAGTTATACCAGGTTAATATACCTCCTGAAAAGACGATCGCTGCTAATCCCAAAAAAACTACCTGTAATCCCAGAAAGGTTTCTGCTACACCTGCTAATGCCAAAGGTAAGGAGAGAGCAATATTAATTACATTGTTCTGCAAGCCAAAGACTTTACCACGCATTTCTGGAGGTGTTTCTGTTTGGATCGCTGTTTGCATAGGAATACCTACTAGCGCCCCGAAGATACCTAATAGCGCCACCAGCAGGAGGATTAGCCACAGTTGGGTTGTAAATACTGATAGACCAATCAGGGATGCTGTCATGCCCATACAACCGTACAGACTTAGTTGGGTATAAGAGAAGCGTTGACCAAATTGACCGAGAATTGTTGCTCCAGCAGCGATGCCAACACCGCCGGCTGCTAGTAAAAAGCCAAACTGTGAGGCTTTCATGTTGGGAATTATTTCTGCCATGCGAACGGCTAGAACAGTTAATGCTGCAAAGACGGAAAATAAGATAATCAGCTGAAGCAAAGCATTGCGGACGCGCTGATTTGCTTTGAGGTAGGCAAAACCATCCCGTAAGTCAGAGAATACGTGGGGGAATTCTGTATCGGGGTCGTGGTGTTTTTCGTTAGTTGCCAGGAGAAATAAAATTAGTCCAGCGATCGCATAACTACCACCTACTAAAAATTCTTTACCTAAACTACCACTACCACCAATTTGCAGCCAAAGTCCATCGGCGATCGCTAACAACGGTTCTCCGACGGCAAACCCAACAATCACTGATGCCATCATCGTTGTCGTGTAAAGCGAATTTGCCGAAAGTAAATGCTGTTCTTCTACTATCAAAGGAATTGCTGCCTGTTCTGCCGGTGCAAAAAACTGCGTCAGTGTGGAAACTAAAAAAGTTACACCCAGGATGATCAAAAAACCCACTGGCATTACTCCTATGGGTTTCCAGCCATGAGTCAACCACAGCAGGAAGGGAATTGACAAAACCAGGATGCCGCGCCAAATATTCGTTGCCACCAGCACAGCCTTTTTCGACCAGCGATCGACAAACACACCAGCAACGGAACCAAACAATACAGCTGGAATAGTAAAAGCCATCATCAAGACTGATACCCAACCACTAATACTCTGATTACTTGCTTGAAACTGAGTATTAATCAAGGCAATCATCAGCACCAAATAAACTTTATCTGCTAATTGGGAGAAAACTTGACCACCCCAAAGAGCCAGGAAATTAGGGTTTTTTAATACGGGCAAAAACCCCTTCTGTTTGACATTTCCTAAAACAGCTTCTGAACCTGAACCAGAGCCATCTAATTTCGGTGGTTCTTTTTCTGGGAGAGAGCCTGCTGGCAAACTTTGCCCGTTGCTATCTACCTCAGCAGTGGTTAATTTGTCCTCAGATTGTGTTTCTGATTGACTTGGAATATCAGTTTTTGGAATTTCTTCTGTCCAACTTTGATCGTTTTTAGAAACGTCTTCTGGAGACATTTCTTGGCTATTGATTTGACTAGGTGTACATTCGGAAACGGCACTCAAGTGATTCTTGACTGGAGGATCTAATGCCCCATTCTGTTTTTTGACAAGGCTTGGTGACAAAGGCAGGATTTTTTTATCCAAATCAGACGGTTGCATCATGGTTGGCAGCAAAATAAGAGTCGATCAAGGTAGCAGAGCGAATAGGGCGACCTAATTGATACTGAGCATACTGGCGTAAAATCTGCTCAACAGATAACCAGTTATGATCTCTAGCACCATCAATTTGCATTATCTCTGGTTGTGACAGATGCTGAAGCAAAGTCAATTCCATAGCACCCGGACGACTAGAAATCACAGGTATTTCTTGCCGATGCACAACAACTGTTTGAGAGCCAGGTTTTGGAGGTGATGGGATAATGGGGTGATTGGGTGATGGAGAAAAAGATGAATTTCTTTGTATCCCCCTCTCCCTTTCTCCCTCTGTTCGTAAACGTTCCCAAACTTCTAAGCAAACCGCTCCACCTGCAGGAATGCTAAATCCTACCTGCCAGTTGGGGTCTGTAAAGTCTGGCTTAAGGGGGCGCCCAGATAGGCAACAGATTTGCACTTGTGGTGTTAGTCCTGCTAAGGCTAAAAGATGAAACACCCCATGAGCCAGATGAGCCAAAACACCAGACGCATTTGCAGTAGACAACGCCTCCAACCGATGCAGATGTTCATTGAACAACTCATAAAGTTCTTCTTGGGGTTGTTCGCTCAAAGCTTGACACAGGACTATTTCTGCTAAATACTGACTAGCAGCCAATTTTCCCAAATCTTTAGCTAAACCAGGATAAGTTTTTAACGTCTGTGCTTGAGTAATTTTATCAAGCGATCGCCCTTTCGCGATCAATAGTTCATTGACAACAAACATTCCACTCCTGCCGCCCAGGCTGGAGTTGTGCTTACGTGCCCCTGGAGCCACTGCTCGAATCAGTCCCAACTCCGGTGTCAAAATCGTCACTATTTTATCTGATTCTCCCAGCACCTGGGTTTTAAGATTAATTCCGGTTGCTTTGTAGGTTCTACTCATTAGTAATTAGTCATTAGCCAATCAATTTCGGATTTGGGATTTTAGATTTTAGATTAACCCCATACTCAAGGTAGGAGCTTGGGAAAGGAATGCAAGGATTTCAGATTTTAGATTTTTCCATAGTTGAAACTAGTTGCTCTCAAACCAGGTGTAAATTTTGAATCCTCAATCCAAAATCCAAAATTTAAAATCTAAAATTGGTCATTGGTCATTAGGTTAGGACAAAGTACAAATGACTATTCACCCTTTCCCAGGTTATCGCGCTGGCGGATCAAATCGATACCGCGAGATGTGCCTAATCTAGTAGCACCAGCTACGATTAAGTCTAGGGCTTGATTGATAGTGTGGATACCACCCGAAGCCTTAATTCCCACCCTTTCTTTTGCCAATTCCTGCAAAAGTCGCACATCTGCCACTGTTGCACCACCATTCCAACCTGTACTAGTTTTTAAGAAAGCCGCCCCCGCCTCCATAGCTATTTCAGCAGCTATTTTTTTCTCCGCATCTGTCAACAGGTTGGTTTCCAAAATTACCTTGACAGTTTGCCCAGTCTCTTCGCAAATTTCGGCAATTTCCCGGTGGACTTCTTCAGTTTTACCAGCTTTCAACCAGCCCAAGTTCATTGCCACATCCAACTCAGTCGCCCCATTTTCTGCTGCTTCTTGAGCCTCATACAGCTTGACTGCTGAAGTCGTTGCACCAGAGGGAAAACCAATCACCGTACAGACTTTTGGGTTCTTGCCGTGGAGGAGTTCGGCTGCTTGTTTGACATAGGCGGGATACAAGCAAACCGCCGCAAAATTGAATCTGTATGCTTCTTCACACCACTGCTTAACTTGCTCTGGAGTAGCCGTTGGCGTTAACAGGGCGTGATCGATAAATGGCGCAATATCAATATCTGGATAGTCTGCTGCCATCGTGTCTTCTGCCAGTAATTGATTATTAAACTTTATAAAAAATTAAAACATTTCTTATATATATATTAAACCACATTTATTACGAGTTTATTCTGAAAACAAACTGCTGACTTATTTTGGATGTCGGCTTTGGAGATTTCCCGGAATTACTGTAAGTGTTTAAGTTGACATTAGGCATAGTAAGATTAGGAATATCAACAGCATTTTTTACGCCAGATCCTAAGAAATCAATAATAGTTTTAGCTAACGCCTTCGATGCCAAATATGGTACGCCATTACCAATAGTTTTAAACATATTCGTGAGCGACATATTCTCTGGAAGTACAAAATTTGCAGGCAAAGATTGTATGGCTAAAGCTTCCGCCACAGATATTCGCCGGATTTTATAGGGATGCAAATGTACCTCATTATTTCCATAGCAGGCTGTCGGAGAGTAACGCCATCTGTGCAGACGCTTGAAAGACTTTTTAGAATCATCTCCTTCATCAATAGCAGCAAACCTTGTGATCCCTGCCCTTGGTTGAAAACAGTTCTCAGCATTAGGATGCTTCAGCACATTATTTTTTCTAAACCAGTATTCAACTGTTAATTCTTGAGGTATGCCATCAGGACAAGGCATTATGGAATTTTCTTGAAATGGTTCGCACTTACGCCAAAGATAAGCAAAAACCTTTTTTTGAGGATATAAAATGTGATTTATCCAAGGAAAATATCCCTCAGGTAGTAACTTTTCACTACCGAGTTTTATTCCTCTATCCTTGATCAAACTATTTCGGAAACCAATGAGAATAATTCTTTCTCTATCCTGGGGTACACCATATTCGATAGCATTAATTAACCGCTCTATTAATATATAGCCTGCTTCCACTAATTGTTGCTTGAGCGATTCAAAAAATAAACGGTGCTTTGTCGTTCTCCACAACCCCTTAACGTTCTCAAATAAAAAGAAATCTGGAAGATTGCGGCAAATTAATTCAACGTAAGAAGCGGAAAGCTTGCCATTATCTCCTAAACGTCCTCTATTTTTCCCGCCAATAGAAAAATCAGGACAGGGAGGCCCGCCAATGAAGCCCACAATATTATTAGATTTGCGGCAGTCTTGTACTAACTCCCGGAGGTGTTGTGTTTCTAAACCTTCGAGAAGTTGGGTTACATCTCCTGCTTGTCCGTTATGATACCCGTATTCTGGCAACGGGAGATTGAGAACCTGCCGTGAATAGCGGTATGCTGCCATGAATGAGGAAAAAATTTCATTGACGTAAACAATATTAAAACCACTGGTTTCAAAACCTAAATCTAGGAGTCCTGAACCAGCAAAAAAGGAGAAAATACAAGGGCGATCGCTCATTGAATAACTAATATTGTGAAATCGGTCTTAATTAATATCGAGAAACATAGGGTTTCTACTTACGTACCAGTTAGAAATAAACACTTAAAATAGTGCTTATAATAGTAAAAAAAGTTCACAGGTTGCCTATGTATTTAATATCAAAGTTTACTCAATCTTTAAGAAAAATCCCTGACATAAAAAGAGTCTGAAGTCACAATTAAATATAGGAGTTTCCAAGCTCCAAATCATGTTTAAGACAAATATTTGTCATTAAATAAAAAACCGGGTTACTTCGGACTAATTTTTATGCGGATTTTAATTTACTCCTACAACTACTATCCAGAGCCAATTGGTATTGCCCCACTGATGACCGAATTAGCAGAGGGACTAGTGAAGCGTGGGCATCAAGTGCGCGTAGTCACCGCTATGCCCAACTACCCTGAGCGTCAAATTTACCAGGAATATCGGGGCAAGTGGTATGTCAACGAATACAAAAATGGCGTTCAAATTCAACGCAGTTACGTTTGGATTCGTCCCCAACCCAACCTATTAGATCGGGTGTTACTAGATGCTAGTTTCGTTGTCACTAGTTTTGTGCCTGCCCTCATCGGTTGGCGCCCAGATGTTATTCTCTCAACATCGCCATCCTTGCCAAGCTGTGTACCAGTCGCTCTTTTAGGATGGTTACGTGCTTGTCCTGTAATCTTAAACCTACAAGATATATTACCAGAAGCAGCAGTCCACGTCGGTCTACTAAAAAATAAATTGCTTATACAGTTATTTACAGTGTTGGAAAAGTTTGCTTACCACACTGCCAATAAAATTAGCGTCATCGCCGATGGGTTCGTGGACAATTTGCGATCCAAGGGCGTAGAAGCTAACAAAATTGTGCAAATTCCTAACTGGGTTGATGTAAATTTTATCTGCCCTTTGCCTAAAGAAAATAACCCTTTCCGCACAGCACATAATCTGAATGGCAAATTTGTAGTACTTTATTCTGGTAACATTGCCCTAACCCAAGGCTTAGAAGGCGTTGTCAAAGCTGCTTCTGAGTTGCGCCATATCCGAGATATTGTTTTTGTCATCGTTGGAGAGGCAAAAGGTTTACAGCGATTGCAACAGGAATGTCTAAACTGTGGCGCAGATAATGTTTTGCTACTGCCATTTCAACCCCGCCAACATTTGCCACAAATGTTAGCAGCTGCTGATGTTGGCTTGGTGGTGCAAAAGAAAAATGTTGTATCCTTCAATATGCCGTCAAAAATTCAAGTGCTACTTGCCAGTGGAAGGGCCTTAGTTGCCTCTGTCCCTGACAATGGTACAGCAGCAAAAGCTATCAGGCAAAGTGGCGGCGGAGTTATCGTTCCTCCAGAACATCCTCAAGCTTTAGCAATGGCAATTTTAGATTTGTACCAAAACCCCGAAAAAGTCAAAACTCTGGGTTATAAAAGTCGTCAATATGCGGTTGAACACTATGCTTTTGAGCAAGCTTTAAATCAGTATGAGTCGTTGTGTTACTCATTGACGGTAGATTGTAGAGCAATTCAGTCCACAAGAGTTACAGTATCGAGAGCAGAAAGCCCATGAGGATGTAACCAACTCAGAAAGTCGCAATTTTACCCTCGCTATCTAAATAACAACAGATTTTGAGGGTGGTTAATTAATTCTGGGGGTTTAAGTCAAGAGCAGTTGTATTGTAGTTTTTAGTAGACAGCCGAAAGTATAGATGTGACGTTACCTGCAAATTATTAGTACAGCATGGTGGAAAGAATTATCTAGAAAACAGCAAGGTATTAGTTTCTGACCGGAGGCGGAGTGTCTCCAGCTTCGCTCAATCTCTCTCACCTGCTACCTGGTTTTAATCCAGAGTTTTCGTTTTAGCTTACTACTGAAAGTATTCCACCTCTTTGAGAGTAATTAGGTGAGTTACTTCGTTCCTCGTAACTGGAGTTTTGTTCCGTTAGAATGCCACCTTATTACCGAGTTTTTGGATAACGTAGGTATGTCGAGAAAAATCTTCATCCCACCCTTTTTTTCTTATACCCTTTTGGGACTTCCAGCGCAGAAAGCCTAATTTCGCTGGCTTGCAGTAACGGTGATTCAAGTAGTGACTTAGATGAGAGTTATCCATAAGGACTTACTCACAGGACACCACTTTTAGGCCAGTACAGCGCGGCGGAAATAAACAACCCATTTCAAATCAACGAAACGTTTACGCTGTATTTCTTTTAACTTTTGACTTTTGACTTTTGACTTCCGCCTTGCAGTGCTAGTAGCTCTTTTTGCTTTTATCCCCACTTCACCGATTGAGGGCTAGTCTCTACAGTGGGAGATATGTGTTTTCACTCCTACGTATAGAAGATAGGGGTTGTCGTTTTCTAGGGTACTTACGCTCACTTGTAAGGTTATGAAGTTGTCATCTACAAGGGATTAAAGTGCGAACTCAATCCTAATGAATTACCTTGTAAAAGCCAGTCATCCCCCGATTGCTCGGTTTCGACTGAACGAATCGCACTTAAAAAGCTGCATAATAACCATCCGCAACTGCTGATTGCTGATGTCGAAATATAAACAGCCAATTATCAAACCAGCTTCCATAGACACCTATTTTTTTGTTAGTATTCAAAAAAACCTATTGACACATTTTCAGATCAATTGTTTGTTATTTGTAAGTAAATGTAAACAATTGTTTCAAAAGAAAGAAAGCACATGAGGTTTAATGACTGATTATTTCCAAGGAAATTTCCCATTACAATCTGTCCCACTGACAAAAAGTGTGGTAAAAAGCCACGCCCAAACTGAAGAGACGAGCGAAAAATTAGCTGCAACGATAGCAGAAGCTGCATCAGACCGCAAAGCGGGTGAGATTTTATTGCTCAAAGTAGCAGAGGTATCTTACCTGGCTGATTACTTTGTGATGATGACTGGCTATTCTAGAGTACAAGTAAGGGCGATCGCTCAAGCAATTGAAGGAAAAGTCGAAACTGAATTGCAACGGCGTCCCATAAGGACAGAAGGAAAAGTCGAGGGGAGTTGGGTACTACAAGACTACGGTGATGTGATCGTTCATATCATGATGCCCAAGGAACGGGAGTTTTATAATTTAGAAGCGTTCTGGATTCATGCAGAACGTATTTCCCTTCCAGAATCTGATGAGGGTGAGAGTAAGCCAACATGATTAGGTCTTCGGTTTCAAATTGCCCAGTTCCCACAGACCAACAACCGCTCAATGAGTATGAAGAGTTAAAAACTTCCTGGCTGTTTCGTGATAGCACTTTAAATTGGCGCAAGTATATCACGAAAATTGTTTGGATTTGGAGTTTATCTTGGCTGGTAGCAGGACCTGTAGCTGCGGCGAGTTTTCCTGCCCACAAGTATATTGCACATTTTATCCTTTGTGGTGCAGCAGGAGCGAGTGTCGGAGTAGTGCTGGCACTGGTAAGGTTGTACTTAGGGTGGTTTTACGTATGCGATCGCCTTTGCAGTCCCACAGTATTTTATGAAGAGTCCGGCTGGTATGACGGCCAAACTTGGACGAAACCACAGGAAGTCCTCAACCGCGATCGTTTAATTGTGGCATACGAAATCAAACCTATTCTGCGGCGGTTACAATTTACCGTTGCTGGCTTGGCGGGAATGTTCGTTATTGGTACGATAGTTTGGCATTTGTTTTAAAAGTTAGGAGTCAGGAGTTAGGAGTGATTAATGAAGAGTCCTGAGTATGGAGTACTGAGTTAAAAGACCGCCCACAAAGAGCGGGCATATACCGAGAGCATCAAAATGAAGTACTTTTTACTTTACTCAGAACTCAAAACTCACCAGTGAGTTTGGTTAATAATTCATAATTCTTAACTCCTAACTCCTAACTAAAAAAAGGTGATAAATATAAACCCATGACAATGGGAAAACGAACTCAAGCCACAGCACTGGAAGTCCGGTTGCTGCGGGAAGGTATTATTGAATCCAAGCATATAGTCCAGGCTGTTGTATGCGACGAACGGGGGCGGGTTCTAACCGTAGCCGGAAATTCTGAAACTGCTACATTTATTCGTTCAGCGCTCAAACCATTTCAGGCACTTGCAGTCACCACCACGGGTACACTGGAACGCTATAATCTCAGCGATCGCGACTTAGCAATTATCACAAGTTCCCATAAAGGAAGAATAGATCAAGTCCGACAGGTATTTAATATCCTTTGGCGGGCTGATCTTGACCCGACTATACTCCAGTGTCCAATTCCTGAAGGTAAACGCAGTCCTCTGGAGTACAATTGCTCTGGTAAACATGCGGGAATGTTAGCCGTTTGTCAGCAGCGCCATTGGCCCTTGAATAACTACTTGGATCGCAAGCACCCAATACAGCAGTTGATTTTGGGCAAAGTAGCAGAGTTGCTGCGAATGCCAGCTGAAGAATTTATCAGCGCTCATGATGACTGTGGCGCACCAACTTATCTGATGCAACTCGGTCATATGGCGTCTTTGTATGCGCTGTTAGCCTCTAGTACCAATTTGGATATGGAGCGCATCCTCCGTGCTATGACTCATCACCCCGCGATGGTAGCAGGAGATGGAGAATTTGATACGGAACTGATGCGCTTAACTCCAGGGGAACTGGTCAGTAAAGCTGGTGCCGAAGGAGTGCAGTGCATTGGTAGACTCGGTGAAGGCATGGGATTGGCAATCAAAGTCATGGATGGGGCAAAACGGGCAAAACATGCCGTTGCTATTCACTTACTCCAACAAATGGGTTGGATTAGTCCCAGCGCCGCCGAAAGCCTCTCAGAAAAGTTTGTGACTTTGGGAAAATACAAGCGTTTAGAAGTAATTGGAGAATTATCATTTTTGTAGTTGCCAAACTCTTAACTATAGGTTATGCTATAAAAGTTAAGAGCGACGCGGGATAGAGCAGCCTGGTAGCTCGTCGGGCTCATAACCCGAAGGTCAGTGGTTCAAATCCACTTCCCGCCACCAAATAAAAAATAAAACAAAACCCTACAATCAATAAAGATTGCAGGGTTTTGTTTTATTTTGATCTATTCTGGAAGAAATAGCCATCCAAAAAGCGCGGAGAATCATGGTTGTAAAGTTGCAGCGACCAATTTTAGTGGGAGGATTGGGACTGTCCTTTTCCCTGTGGATGTTACAAAGTTGGCACGATTCTATAGTGCAGGTGGGTGAGTTTGGTTTATTGAGTGCTTTAGCTGTAGGCGGTGGTTTGTGGTTATTACAGCAAAATCGCCCGAAAGACAGTTTAGAGCAGCTAGATGGTATGCTCGTGGATCGGGCGACTGGGGAAAGTGCGATCGCTAAAACTGAAGCCGTAATAAATCAACTGGCACAAGAAGCAGAAAACCATCTGGCATTAGAGACACTCAGAGAACAAATTGCCCAATTATTATTGGAATTAGACAGGCAAGAAATTAAAGTGGCTGTGACTGGCGGTAAATCCGTGGGTAAAAGCACTTTAATGCAAGTGCTACAAAATGTAGAGACACGAAATTTAGTGTCTTTAGAAGAGACAGCACCTTTATTTAGAGAAGTAAGTGACAATTCAGATGCAGCTATTTTGGCAGAAGTGGCAAAATCTGATTTTGTTCTGTTCCTGACAAACGGTGATTTGACAGACTCAGAATTTCAAACCTTACAGCAGCTAAAAGCAGCAAATCAGCCTACAATCCTGGTTTTCAACAAACAAGACCAGTATTTAACCGATGAAAGCGCCAGCATCTTTAGTCAATTGAAACAGCGGATGCAGGGAAATGTAGTTGCAACTGCGGCCTCTCCCATTGCCATCAAAGTCCGAAAGCATGAGGCTGATGGTTCTGTGCAAGAGTGGATGGAACAACCAGCACCAGATATCCAGCAGTTGACGCAGCAGTTGGATGAAGTTTTGGCACAGCAAGGA
Organism: Nostoc sp.; assembly: GCF_036917395.1. Lineage (GTDB taxonomy): Bacteria > Cyanobacteriota > Cyanobacteriia > Cyanobacteriales > Nostocaceae > Nostoc. The sequence goes on along the minus strand of NZ_JBALDI010000080.1, from coordinate 7,445 downwards.
CAACGGCTGGTTTGGGTAACTACCATCAGAAAAGCCGGGTTGTTGAAAGCTGAGGCGAAAAACTGGCTGAATGGAACCAGACGCGATCACGCTACCCCAATTATTGAACAATATCAGTGGATAGCAGCAGCAGCTGCCTTTGCTAACCCAGTACCAGCCCTTGACATCCTAGCGACTGCGGCAATTAATGCTCAGATGGTAATGGATTTGGGTAATATCTATCAGCAGAAGTTTTCCTTGGAACAGGCGCAAACCGTAGCTGGAACAATGGGAAGTTTGATGTTGAAACTGGGTTTAGTTGAACTTTCTACAAAGGCGATTAGTACTGTTCTTAAAAGTAATGCTATTACCTTTGTTGCTGGTGGCGTGGTGCAGGGAGTAAGTGCAGCTTATCTGACTAGGGTAGCAGGGTTAAGTTTAGTTGAGTATTTCCAACAGCAGGAAATAGCGATAGATTCCGGGACTGGTTTGAATTTGGAGAATTTGCGGCAAACTTTGCAAAAGGTATTTGGGCAAAATCAGCAAATTGGTTTTTTGCAGGGGTTTGTTAAGCAAGGTATGAAGCGTTTGTTGCCAGAGGTGCAGCCGATTGAAGTAGTTGGTGTTCAGAAGGCGGTGGGTTAAGTTCACGCAGAGGCGCAGAGTTTTTCTTAGCATCTTTGCGCCTTTGCATTAGGCTGAAAAATAATTATTTAGGTTTTGAAACCAGCGCTTTTAACATTGTTTATATCAAAGATATCTTCTCACAATTCATGCCAGCATATTGTTAAGCAGAGGATGACATTACATGGTACTGTATGGTGAACCTAAAATTTACCCAAGCCTAAAATAGGCTTGGGTAAATTTTAGAATTTTCGTGATTGGGAGTTACCAAAAAATTGTGAATAAAGGTAGTTAGCTAAACAGCACCACTGTTTCTCTTAAACAGAATAGCTATAGTTTTGAAAATTAGCTTTAAATCGTACACCAAACTCCAATTTTTTTGATACTGCAAATCCAAGCGAATTACATCTTCAAAACTACGGACTGTAGAACGCCCATTTACTTGCCATTCGCCAGTCATACCGGGTTTAACATCTAAACGTTGCCACTCCGGTACTTCATAGCGTTCCACTTCATCAGGTGTAGGTGGTCGGGTGCCTACTAAACTCATCTCTCCTTTGAGGACGTTCCAAAATTGGGGTAGTTCATCAAAACTCGTTCGCCGTAAAAAGCGCCCTACCTTGGTAATTCTGGGGTCATTCTCATTTTTGAAAAAGGCACCTTGCACTTGGTTTTTGACTTCAGATTTCTTCGCTTCCGCATCCACACACATGGAGCGGAATTTCCAAATTTCAAACCGCTTCCCCATCCAACCACAGCGGGTTTGACTAAAGAAAATGGGTCCGGGATCATTAATTTGAATAGCGCTCGCAATCGGAATAAATAAAACTCCTGTAATTAATAAACCGATCACTGACCCTACAATGTCTAATAACCGTTTCATCCAAGATGCCACAGAAGGGTGAGTAGTGGGTAACTGCTCTACTTTCCGGGAAGTTGTCTTCCGAATATCTACTAAGTCTTCTTGTTCTATTAGCGATGCCTCATCCACAAGCTCTAAAGGAAAAACCTGATCCAATCCTGTGAGTTTTAGGACTGCCATTACCTGAGGTGTTACATTCCGCAGTGTTAATGCAATCCCTTTGGACTGGGCGTATTTAAAATTACTGACCAGCGCACCTAAACCACTACTATCTATAAAAGTAGTTTGGTGAAAGTCAATAATGATTTGCTTAGGATGTGAATTGGGTTGGATTAAGCTTTGGCAGGTTTGTTTAAAACCTAAAGCCTCCAGCACGCTCAACCGTGTGGGCACCTGCATTATAGCCGTGTCATCTAGGGAATTAACTGGAAAATCGACCTCTGTCGGTTGGCTAGTCATGAAGCTCTGCACTTTCGTTGCCATGTATAATGTAATCTACCAAACATTATTTTGTCCTATAAAATTACTTAATCTAATATTGGAATCAGTAGTAATAAGGACTAATTGCTATTTATCGGGGCTGAGATTGGAGATCGCTAGCGACGATTCACAATAGAACAAGAAGCCAAAAAACATCCTTGCTGTTGTGCCGACGCAGCGCGATCGCGTTGCTCTAATCAAATGATTGCTAAAACTACGGTTACACCTACCGCACGCCTAGTTGAGGTCTTTTCTGCCATTCAAGGGGAAGGACTGAATGTAGGGACGCGTCAGATATTTATTCGTTTTGCTTTGTGTGATTTGCACTGTCACTTTTGTGATAGTGCCCACACTTGGAATGCACCTGCTACTTGTCGGATAGAGCGATCGCCTGGATTGCGCGACTTTGAAATCCACTCTAACCCTGTCCCATTACCCATATTAATCGAATGGGTGGAACAGCAAAATCTACCTTGTCTACACGATAGCATTAGCTTAACTGGAGGCGAACCACTTCTTCATGCCCCATTTTTAATCCAGTTTCTCCCCCAAGTGCGAGCCATAACTGGTCTACCTATATACTTAGAAACTGGCGGACATCGCCCCGAACAACTGGCGATGATTCTCCCCTACTTAGACTCTGTAGGTATGGATTTCAAATTGCCCAGTGTCAGCGGTGAAAGTCATTGGCAAGAACATGCTAAATTTCTCCAATTATGTCATGATTCATATTTAAATGTTTTTGTCAAGATAATTGTGTCTCAAAACACAGATCCAGCTGAGTTGGAACGTTCAGCTTTGCTGGTGGCAGAGGTTAGTCCAGATATCTCAGTATTTTTACAACCTGTTACGCCTTTGGCAGCATCTGAACAATTCTCCCCAATACCTGTACTTGCCCCTACGGCTGATCAAGTTTTGACGTGGCAAGCTTTAATGAAGCGGTTTGTGAAGCAAGTGCGTGTGATCCCTCAGACGCATAAAATGCTGAACCAGCTGTAAAATTTGAGTTTGATAAAGATGTAGTCAAGAAAAAAGTAAGATTTTATGAAATAGTCATTGAGCTGCTGCTAATCAGGGAGGCAGCACCCCCTCAATAAGCAATCTAGTTATCTCAATCAAAAGACCTCTAAGAGGTTTTACGCAGTAAAACCGTCCCTCTGGGAGTCGGAGAGAGAAAGACTTGAACTTTAGTTCAAGGCAGGGAGAGGTTCCTCGAACTCATGTTGATTTAGGTATTATGTGGGGTGGGTAATACCCACCCAACCTACTTTCTGGTTTCTACAGTGCGCCCTCATCTGGAATTTTGGATTTACCTTTTGCCTTATTGGCACTGCGTTTGAGGGCAGAGAGTCTTGCTTCGTATTTCGACCGTTGGCGCTTACTAGGAGTATTATCAATCAGGGTTTTTAAGGCGCTACCTAGACTTTTGTAGGCATTGGGGAGGCTATAACCAAAACGAGTTGCTAAGGCGATCGCTTTTTCATCAGCATTTAGCAATTCTCTTAGTTGCTTTTCACCACTATTCTTTTGGTACAGTCGCCACCCTGACACGCCACAAAGCGACAAAGCTAACACCAATAGCAATCCATCTTGTACCCACAATTCGCCTACAGCGCCACCTAAACCGATGGCTAGTGCTGCCATTTCCCAACCATCTTTAGGAATTGTGTCATTTTGAACGCGAGCAACTTCATGCCAGAATAGCAGATTACGCTGATCCATTGCGAGGGCATCCCATTTCACCAAGTCAATTTGAATTTCTACCTGGTCTTTACCAATTTCTTCGCAGCGAACCAGGGGTGGATTGACCTCAGTTGTGCCTTCAACCGTGACCCAGCTCTGTAATTCTGGCGGTAGTAAGCCTTTCAACCGCCGAAGTTCACTCATTTCCGCTTTGGCAGAGGAGGTTGCATAGGATGTCATAATATCCAGCCCCAGAAAATTTCAGTATATAGTGAGGGTATCACTTTGGAGTATAGCTATTTAAGTGATGATCCGTCTCAGTCGCGCTTAAAACTTCCTCGCTTTTTTCGCGCTTCCATTGCTTTTTCTAGCAAATCTAGCAATCCTGGAGCTTCTTCTTGGATACTGAGTAACAGTCTTTCCCCAAGTTCTATATTCCCCGGATCAAGACCTGTTGCCATCACTTCTTTTAGGCGAGGTGCCGCTATGCCATCCACAATCTGAATTAACCCACTCAGACAACGGTGAAATTGCTTTTCTGTGAGAATCGAGTCTTCTAGAGGAAATTCAATAATCGCACGGATTTCGCCATCAGATGGGTCATACTCCCATTGCAACATTTTGGTTTCCCAGGAAATGGCAAGCATTGTCTGTAAGATAGCTCCTTTGTGAGGATGGTCTTGGATTACTGCCAGAACTTGAGGAGCAAATACCCTGAAAAATTTTCCTTCTTCATCCAACTGGACAACTATCAGAAAATCTTCTAGGTTATCAGCTTCCACACCTGTTATAATCCGGTCTTCTTGATCATCAAAACGGTAGTCCCAACCAAGGTTGTCTAAATAGTTGGCAATTTGTTTGAGGTTAGCTCCCATAAAAGCCTCATAAGGAACATGGAGCAGCTGTTAACAGACCTAGTTTAACCTGCTAGGGGTAGTTGTTTAGGTTGGTGTGGCTACTTCTGCTCACATAGAAGTATGCAATTAGGGCACGGGGTAAAACAGTTTGTCTTTTCCGAGTTCCGAGTTCTGAGTAAAGAAGTGAGATTCCCTACTCAGCACTCAGGGTTCGACTGAGCGCTCACGCCAAAGTCACTCAAAACTTTTGATGGGCATTGGGCATTGAAGATAGAAAAAACAGATGATCATTCTGTGCTGTAAATTATATTTTATGAAGGACTATTACTGATTATTAAAGAAGCGATAATCACTTTTTGTTAAATATTACCCAGTCAACGATATAGCACTAATAACTTCAATTTTAATATTATCTTCTAGGTTCAATGAATGTATTACTAGAAGCATGATGGCAGCATTTTAAATCAAACTCGAAAGCTGAAGCCAAGTTAAGAGAATTTCTACATAGCATCTGAGGCTTTTGGAAATATAAGTAAAAACTTAAACTACCGCTTTTAAAAGCGAATAAATATAGCCCAGAGGCTGGTAGAGTTTTATATTACAAGCAACAAATTGTTTTCACAAAATGATTGTAGTGAGCAATACATTTTTGATTGTCTAGTATCAATGAAGTTTATGCGTAAATCAGCTTTAATTATAGCGATCGCACCCTTAGTCTTTGCGATCGCTGCTTGTGGTGGAGAGTCAGGTAAAACAGCAAATACATCCAGCCCTCCAGGCAGTACTCCAGCAGCACCAGCAAATCGAAATCGCTGGGCTAGTGTTAAAAGTCGTGGTCAAGTAATTTGCGGTGTCAGTGGCGAAGTGCCAGGGTTTAGCTTTGTGGGAACTGATGGTAAATATAGCGGCATTGATGTGGATGTCTGTCGCGCGATCGCCGCAGCTTTGTTTGACAACCCAGATGCAGTAGAATTTCGCAATCTCAATTCTAAAGAGCGGTTTACAGCTTTGCAAACTGGTGAAGTAGACGTTCTCAGCCGTAATACTACCTGGACACTTAGTCGCGGAACCACAGTCGGTCTAGAATTTGCACCTGTGGTCTTTTACGATGGACAAGCGATAATGGTTCGCAAAAATAGCAACATTAAGTCCTTAGCAGACCTTAAAAATAAAGCCATCTGCGTTCAAACTGGAACTACTACTGAACAGAACTTAGCAGACCAAATGCGGAAAAGGGGCATCACCTACAAACCCGTTGTCTTTGAAGACGTTAACGTTACCTTTGCTACCTATGCCGAAGGTCGTTGCGACGGGATTACGGCTGACCGTTCAGCATTAGTTTCGCGAGGTACGATTCTACCTAAACCAGAAGATAACGTGATTCTTGAGGAAGTGATTTCTTCAGAACCCCTTGCACCAGCAGTTGCCAAAGGAGACACTAGGTGGGGTGATGCTGTTAAGTGGGTGGTTTATTCGCTGGTCAAGGCTGAAGAGTTAGGTATTACTTCTGAGAATGTAGGTCAGTTCGCCACTAGTACTGATCCAGATATTAAACGCTTTTTAGGAACTGAAGGCAACCTTGGTGAAGGACTCGGCTTAACTAACGACTTTGCAGCCAGGATAGTCAAGCACGTCGGCAACTATGCTGAGATTTACGATCGCAACCTTGGCCCCAAGACAAAACTTAATCTAGTTCGCGGTCAAAATCAACTCTGGAGCAAAGGCGGACTGCTTTATTCTCCGCCATTCCGGTAGAAGAGGGCAGGCGGGCAGGAGAAGCAGGGGGAGAAATAATAAATGACTAATTCAAAACCGCCTATATGGCGTGATAATCGCTTTTGGCGCATTACCTTACAACTCATTGCCGTATTTTTAGCAGCAGTTGTAGTAGTAATACTGTGGGGCAATCTCAACCGCAATTTGCAGCAATTGGGTATTCAGTTTGGTTTTGATTTTCTTAAGCAACAAGCATCTTTTGATATTGGCGAGACGCTGATTACCTACAAACCTACTGACACCTACAGTCATGCTTTGTGGGTGGGGTTAATCAACTCCTTGCGGGTGGCGGTTGCAGGAATTTTTCTCACAACAATCGTCGGGGTAGGTGCTGGGGTTGCCCGACTTTCTGATAACTGGCTAGTGCGGAATATCACGATGGTTTACGTGGAGGTTTTCCGCAATACCCCCTTACTGCTGCAATTGCTATTTTGGTACTTTGCTGTTTTCCTAAGTTTTCCCAAAACAGAAAATAAGATATCCCTTTGGGGTTTTATTGGCGTTAGTCAAAATGGCTTACAGTTCCCTTGGTTTACTCTATCACCAGAGTTTTCAACTTTGCTGTTGGGATTAACTTTTTACACGGGTGCGTTTATCGCTGAAATTGTCCGAGGTGGGATTCAATCAGTAGCTAAGGGACAGTGGGAAGCGGCGCGATCGCTAGGATTAAAACCAGGGTTAGTTATGCGGCTGGTGATTTTTCCCCAAGCCTTGCGGGTAATCATTCCACCATTGACGAGTCAATATCTCAATTTGACGAAGAATACCAGTTTAGCGATCGCGATCGGCTACCCCGATATTTATTTTGTCGCCTCCACCACTTTTAACCAAACGGGGAAAGCCGTTGAAGTAATATTACTGATTATACTCACCTATCTCACCTTGAGTTTGACCATCTCTATAGTTATGAATTTATTCAATCGCAGCGTGCAAATTAAAGAAAGATAAGGGGGATGGGGGAGATGAGGGGGATAAAGAAGCAGTTTAAGTTGAGATTTGAGCCTCTGAACTCGGAAGTTGCACCTTTGAACTCGGAAGTTGAGCCTTTGAACTCGGAAGTTGAGCCTTTGAACTCGGAAGTTGCACCTTTGAACTCGGAAGTTGCACCTTTGAACTCGGAAGTTGAGCCTTTGAACTCGGAAGTTGAGCCTTTGAACTCGGAAGTTGCACCTTTGAACTCGGAA
>NZ_JBALDI010000079.1:0-161283 GCF_036917395.1 Nostoc sp. | reverse complement strand
ATGCATACGCCGAAATAACAAATGCATACGCCGAAATAACAAATGCATACGCCGAAATAACAAATGCATACGCCGAAATAACAAATGCATACGCCAAAATAACAAATGCATACGCCGAAATAACAAATGCATACGCCGAAATAACAAATGCGTACGCCATGATTACTCAGCAGTCGCCTGCGTGGGGAAGAAGCCTTTTCGGGGTGTACTGATTTTTTTTCAATTTCTTAAAAGTTTTGATCACGCTTGTTTGATCATTACTGCTAAATTCATCACACATTCCGGAAATTGGCGCTTTAATGCTGGAAAAACCGGACAAGGCGCTTGTTCTTGTAAATTATCCGGCTTACTCCAAGTAAAGGGGGCTTTCTGCGCTGCTGACATCCACACCAGACGCTTTGCTCGTGTCATTGCAACGTAGAGTAAACGGTACTCCTCAGATATTTTCAAATGCTTCGCTTGTTCCCATGCTTGCGTAACATCTGGGATGGTAGATTCTCCGTGGAGAGCAGCACGAATTTGGGCGCGGGCTACTTCTGATAAGGTAAAATCCCCTAAGAACTGGCTTTGGGGAGGAACCCAAAATCTACCAGGAATCAAGTTTTCGTGGAGGAAGGGAAGAAACACATAGTCCCAATCTAGCCCTTTGGCTTTGTGCATGGTAATAATAGTCAGTTGACCGCGACGAGTGTAACGTTCTTCCGAATCTTCGGTTTCCACTGGTTCAAACCGTTCGGAACTGACGATTTCACTTAAAGCTGACAGCATTCCCCCCATCGAACTATTACCAGCTATCTGCTGGTTTACCCGTTCTGCGAGTTTGTCAGCAGTTGCCAATTCTGCCTGGTCATAATTTAAGGTTAAGGCAAGAAAGGAAATTAACTGGTACAGAGGCAATTCCAAGCGAGCGCGGAGTAAACTGCGACACAAGCGAGCGGCTTTTTGGACTGTTTCTGACTGGGGTGCTGCTAAGGGACCAGGATACAAAAATTCTTCTGGGAGACTAGCAAGGGCGTTGAGGTCTTGGGTAGGAATTAATTGGCGCTGTACCAATGCCTCTAAGGCGGCTTTGAGGTAGTCGGGGGAGTGGGGACGATCGCAAAATTGCAGCAATGCTAAAATCTCTTGGGGAACATGGGAACGGCGATCGCGTTCTCCCACATCGTAGAGTATAATATTATGCTCTTTGCACACAGGTGTCAGAGCCTCTGCTAACCATCTTCCTTGGCGATTTTCTCGCACTAAAATCGCTGCACTATTTTGTGTTGGATCTTCGCTAAATAACTCGATCACTCTTTGAGATAACAATTCAACGGTGTGATGAATGTCACGCGGGGTATAAAGTTCTAATCCTCGTCCTATTGGTGCTGGGTTGGCGTTATTTTGCGGATCACCAGCTTCAACAGGGTGAATTGTTTGCAAGCGAAATGGTACTTGTCGATTGTCAGGAGTCTGTTGTTTTTTATTGGTTGTTGCTAACCACTGATTATTGATCCATTTGAGGGCAAAGTTAGCAGCTTCAATGATAATTCTAGTACTACGTCCAGCTTGATCCATCGTTGCTAATCGTTTGATGCGATCGCACTCTTCGCAAAATTGCCGAAAATAAATTGGATCGGCTGGGGTAAAGGTGGAGTTAATCGCTTGGTTGGGGTCGCCAACTCGTACTAGATTGAGTGAGGAATTAGGAGAGACGCGATTAATCGCGTCTGTACTGAGGAGTGAGGAGTTATCTCCCTTGTCCCCATCACTCGCCAAAATTTCTAACAGCTGCGTCTGTAGGGGGCTAGAATCTTGGGCTTCGTCTTCAAAGACGGCGAATACTTGGTTTTGCTCGATGCGACGGGCGCTGTCGTTTTCTAAAACGCGTAGTGCAGCTAAAATCATATCGTCGTAGTCGATGAAATCACGCGATCGCATTAAGTTTTGATATTGCTCATATAATCCCGCCGCTACGCTCAAAATTGCATATTCGTCTGTGGTTTGTTTACTCCACTCCCGCAATAATTCTGGGGATATCCCAGAACTTTTTGCTTCATGAATTACCGTATTAGCCAATTCCGGCAATACTTCTGTTCGCAGCACTGATTGGCGACGCAACCTTTCTGTCTCTTCTCCGTCAAATTGATGACCTTCTAATAACCGCAAATATATTCCTGGATTATTCGCAATCCATTGCTCTACGGCTGTGCGGATAAAGCGGTGACTTTGGGTTGGTGTAATTAATGTGACATTTTCTAACTGCAAACCCGATAAATCTGAATGGCGACTGGCAATATTCAACGCTAGACCATGTAGGGTATAGACAAAAAAGCCCATCTGAGGTAGGGATAATTCCTTTAAGTCTTTGCGGATCTTCGCTTTAATATTGGCAGCAGCGGAGCGAGTAAAGGTGACAACCACCAATTGACGGCGGGAGGATGAACGTTCATACTGACGGGCGATCGCGATCGCCGCCGCCGCCGCCATCCCAGTAGATTTGCCTGCACCAGGAACGGCAGAAATAGCTAGAGGGCCAGATTGCCAGTCAGCCATTTGTTGTTGTCCAGGGCGCAGACCGTTGCGGATTGCTAGAATCTTCTCACGCAGGTTAGGAAGAGGCGATCGCTCAGACAATTCTGAATGGAGTGATTCTTGAGCCACAGAAGCAGTAAATTTAGAGTCTGACATATCAAATTTTATATTTTAAATAGATCAGGACTTACGCATTGACAGAAAAGCCAAAATAACAGGTATAGTTTTCAAGGCTTATAGCTAGATTTTTCAATGATATTTTAGCGATCGCACCCAATCAAGGGTGATTGACCAAAGCCTGAAACAAGGTATTTACGTTGAGGCACAAGATAGTTATTTTGTACAGTGCGTAAGTCCTATAGATGTAGCCCTTTCAAGGTGACTCGAAAAATCTCGTTTTTTCTCTCTGCGCTACGGGCAGTTTGCTCAAGTCGGGAAACCCGCCCACGCAACTACCCTCCTCTGTGCCTCTGTGGTTTAAAAGTAATTTATCTAACCACTCCAGACGCAGAGAACACAGAGGTAAGAAGTTAAAAAGAGGTTTTTTGACTAACATTTTTACCCACCTTGAAAGGACTAGTCCTATAGATGTTGAATGTAATTCCCAAACCACAGATATGAATAATCTTTGGTGATTCTCTGTAAATATATCTTAAGCCCCCCTTAAAAAGGAGGGTTGGGGGGATCTTCCGGCTCGAAATATCACTAATTAGTACACTGAGGCGTAAGTTTGCCTAACGTTTAACAAGGAGATTTTGCCCCTTGTTAAGACCCAAGTCTTGTTAATTAAGATGGTATGTGGATTGACGCGCCCGCTGCACTAGTTAATTCGCAGCTAAGTCTAATGATTAAGAATGTAGAATAATTAATATATCGGTTGTTTACTATTAAAATAATAATCTAATTTTTGTTACGAGAGTGTATATAGCAACCCTGAATCATTCGTGAAAAGTAAGATACCCGACAACTTTTATGAAGTCGGGGATCTGGACACCGTGAATTTTCATAAACTTAAATATTCTGTCAATCCTGTGACTAAACAAATTAGCCAAGCGTTATTTGTTCAGTCACGGGATTGTTAAGAAATCTAAAAACGAAATCTCAAGCGATGCCTACGGCGGGCTGTATCTACGCAGCCTCACCTGAAGATTGATTATAGGCACAATGCAGATCCAACTATTGCCCGTTTTCATGAACTGCTATAAAAACCAGAAATACCGGGCTAACTTGTACAGTTGAAAATGACTTTTAGACTAGCTCTTTGAGATTTTACTGTTCTTCCACAGTTGATTCACTAAAGATAGCTACGTACAACCATCCTGCTAAGATAGCCCCGAAGATAGGAGCTATCCAGAACAGCCAGATTTGCGAAAAGAGTTCTGCACCTGCAAATAGAGCAACTCCAGTACTACGGGCAGGATTAACCGAGGTATTGGTTACAGGAATACTAATCAGGTGAATTAAAGTGAGTCCAAAACCAATTGCCAGTGGTGCAAATCCTTTAGGAGCACGGCTATCAGTCACACCCAGAATAATCAGCAGAAACATGAAAGTCATCACAACTTCAGTAATCAGGCAAGCAAACAGCGTGTAACCACCTGGAGAATGAGTACCATAGCCGTTGGTAGCCAGTGGGTTGAAGCCAGTCAGCGTAAATCCAGTTTTGCCGCTAGCAATCAGGTAGATAATGCCCCCAGCAACAACTGCGCCGATCACTTGAGAGAGGATGTAAGGTAGTAAGTCAGACCCCGGAAAGCGCTTACCTGCCCATAGTCCAAACGAAACAGCTGGGTTGAAATGACCACCAGAAATATGACCAAAAGCATAAGCCCCTGTGAGGACAGTAAGCCCAAATGCCAGAGATACACCTACTAATCCAATGCCCAATGGAAAAGAAGTATTCTCGCTGATTTTTGCAGCATCTTCTGTGTAGGCGGCGGCTAGAACAGCACTACCACAGCCACCTAAAACAAGCCAGAATGTGCCGATAAATTCGGCCAAACAACGTTTCGTCAGAGACATTTTCGGAAAACTCCTTGTTCAGCTATAAACGAGTAATGGCTATGTTGAATAATGCTTGAGTCATTCCTGTCAACAGGAAATCTATTGCGTTTGTTTCGTTATGAAACTAAATCGAAAAAATAGTAATTTGTTTTTTCCTCAATAATTGTGATGATAAAATATGCAGATGCTGGAAAAGCTAAAATTCCCTAAAAATGCTTAATTTATGAAGAATTTTGCTCTCATGATATAAAACTCATATTTGATTTTTGAAATATCCGTAGCGTAGCAAGTGCGTTTTTTTCAAAAATAAAATCGTATTGGTATATATCTGTTGAGATTCTTGATCCAGTGCGTTCTCTTAAAAGTTATTACAAAATTTAAATAGGTTTTGTGCTCTATACACTTTCATCTGAAAAAAATTGGGTTTTTCCTGTTACGGTCGTTACTTCATGACTGTTCAAGGGATATTATCATCCCTCAAAATGTGGACTTAGAGACGATTTATAAAGTAAAAATAAAATTCTTGTAGCGGAGCAGTGCGTTGTCCGGGTTCCCCGGCTTGTACCCATACGGAGAAGCAAGCAAGAGCGTCTCCCTTATGAGAAGCAACTGGCGTTGTCTTAGGCGCATATTTCGATATGATTTGTCACAAAAAATATGACTCTCGGCGATCACGCACCGCTATATAATACGTTGCGTTAGGCTAAAGCCGTAACACACCTTAACTTTTGATTTACTTTATAAATAGTCTCTTACACAGTTCAACGAAAAATCAAGGGTTTAGGCAAAGCACTGCGGAGCCAGTGCCAACTTCATGTTAAGAGAATTAAAGCAACTGGCGGCATTGGCCAAACAGAAAATTGAACCAATGCCGCCAGTTGCTATCTACTGTTTGGACAGTCTTAACAGATCAGATCACGTAGTTAGTTCTGTCTAAAATTAAATTTATTCGTCAATCTGCCAGGAATCCTTAGTTAATTCTTCATCCAGAATTTTCTTAGGACGAACAATGATAATAATTTGTCCTAGTAGAGGAATTTCTGGCTCATTTTCAAACCACTGAAAATCTAATTCACCACCATTTTCAACGACAAAGTAGCTAGAGACATCCCATTTTCGTTGGGCACGATCTACCACAACTACGACTGGCCCTGTTTGGGTTTGGGTTTGGATGGGGAAGCGATCGCTATTCGCTAAAATCACTACTGGATCTTCCGCCGCCAACAGCACTTGCCAACCTGGTAATGGTACCCAAGCTTGCTCTCCAGAAAACTTGACTAGGCGAAATGGTTCAATTTCTGTGACTATGGGCACAGCTTGCAAGTCTTGCCGTGACAATGGCAACTCGCCTACCACGGGCAAAATTCGGGGTAATTGTTCTTCAAATTCCAGGCGGTAAAAGGGTAAAATTGGCGCTGGACGCTGGGGAACGCTAGTAAAATCAGTCAGTAGCTGTTCGATTTTTTGCCTTGCTGCTGGCGTGTGAGCAAAACGCAAACCTTTGGCAATCAGGCGCGATCGCTGTTGTAAATCTGCATTTTGACGTGCCAGTTTCCAAACTTGGTGAGCAACAGCATCCCCAGGATGAGCAGAAAACCCTTCTGGCAAAGTGCGGAAATACGAAAACTCTTTAATTGCTTTTGCTACTTCCTTCACCTCATCCGCGTCGATTTTGTGGACGAAGATCAGTTCGGCGGCGGCGGCGCGTTCTTCTTGGGTAAGCAAACGCAGTTCGTATAAAACATCACTGCCACGTGTGGCGTAGTGCGATCGCGTTTCTTCCGATACTCCAGAGTTTTCTAAAGAATTGTAAACTTGGGAACCAACAACCACCTGATTTTGTTGAATCGGCTCAAATCCAGTCGCCTCAAAAATGTCTTGGGGATTGTAACCGGTTTTTAGCAATGAGGCGATCGCCGTTCCCCATTCCACCCAGTTGCCTTGTTTTTGCCTCAGCCTTCGCAGTAATTCTTGTGCTACATCGTTGGTAGTATTTTCTTCGGGATTCTGAGCGTTGGGTGGTAGATCAGTCATAATCGGAGTGCGAGCTTCAACTTGAGAGGTTAATTAACACCTCATGAGCAAGTCTTATTCTAATCTATGAACTACCCAGACCTACTGCCTTGAGTTCATCTGTAGAAACTTATCTCGACTTTAATTGTGTGGAATACAGATTGTCGGGTAGCACAGTTAGCTGTGCACCCCTACTGCACGTAGAAGGTTTGTTAAACTACCTCATCCATCACAAAAATTGCCATATTTAGGCTGATTTAGTTGGTTTTTCTAGTGCGACTTTTTTTAATTTAGATATTTGGGCAGGTAAATATCCTCTGTAGCACTCATAATAAACGTATTGAAACATGCAAATTAAGTCCGTAAAAACCCTTGATAGTTTCCAGCTATTCTCAACTAAACTTGGTATGGAATATAACAAGATAGTGAATATTTAAAGGAAATATCTTATGGATAAGGCCAGTCTCGAAATTGATAAAGTCCAATATCAAGTGATGACTCTCGAACGCTCAAAAAAGCTTAAAATCCTGGTAGTTGACGATGAGCCAGATAATCTCGATTTGCTTTATCGCACTTTTCGACGCGACTTTAATGTTCTCAAAGCTGATAGTGGGGTGAACGCCCTAGAAGTTTTGGCAGCAGAAGGGGAGGTAGCGGTGATTATCTCCGATCAACGGATGCCACAAATGAAAGGAACTGAGTTTCTCAGCAAGACTGTACCTCAGTTTCCCGATACGGTGAGGATAATTCTTACTGGATTTACTGATATTGAAGACTTGGTAGAGGCGATTAATGCCGGACAAGTCTACAAATATATTACCAAGCCTTGGGACCCAGGGGAACTGAAGGCAGTGGTGCAAAGAGCAGCAGAAACTTACGACTTGCTCAAGCAACGTACAGAAGAATTACGCCGTGCTCATGCTGAAATGGCGCTGCTAAGTGTTTTGGTACAGATAACTCAAGCAGCTTCTAGCTTAGAGGAAACTCTCACTCCAATTGCTAGGGCTGTGAGTCAGACTTTTGGAGCAGAAGGCTGTATCCTACAACTTACAGATGGAAATACTCTGGTTGCGACTCAAGGAACTTACAGCGATACAGGTACAATAGAGAATTGGCTATCTCTTGACCCACTAACAAGGGAAGCGATCGCCACCGGGCAAATGCAAGTTTCCTTAAATGTACTTAAAGACACTAAATTAGTTGATGCTATTCACTACAACAACACGGGTGTGCAAGCACATTTAGTTATCCCAATTAGCTACCGTAATGAACTTTTGGGTGTATTGTCATTACAGTGGAAACAACCCTGCACTTTGCGGGAAGATGAATTAATGCTAATTAATTTATCAGCCGAACTGCTGGCGATCGCTCTTACTAGTAGTGGTTACCATAAAACAAAAATTTAGCCTATAGTCAAGAGTCCAAAGTTGAACTCTTGACCCTTGAATTTTGAACGCCAGTTCAACGCCACTCCCCTCAACGGAGGGAACCCCGCACATGACTGGCTCCCCTTGACCCTTGATTCTTGACCAATGACTAACGAAATTCAGTCCATTTTTAACCGTATTGCTCCAGTTTATGACCAGTTGAACGACTGGTTGAGTTTGGGACAGCATCGAATATGGAAGGAAATGGCAGTTAAATGGAGTGCAGCTAAATTAGGTGATACTACATTAGATTTGTGTTGCGGTAGTGGTGATTTAGCCTTACGTTTGGCACGGCGTGTAGGAGCAACAGGACAGGTGTACGGAGTAGATTTTTCCCCAAACCTGCTAGAAACTGCTTCATTACGTTCCCAAAGGCAGTACCCTCAACCTGCTATCACCTGGGTAGAAGCCGATGTGCTTAATTTACCCTTTGATGACAACCAATTTGATGCCGCAACAATGGGCTATGGTTTAAGAAATGTTAAAGATATTCCCCGTAGTCTCCAAGAGTTATACCGTGTTTTGAAGCCGGGTGCTAAAGCCGCAATTTTAGACTTTCATCGACCGAGTAATCTTCAGCTACGTACCTTTCAGCAGTGGTATTTGGACGGTTTCGTGGTCCCAGTTGCCAATTATTTAGGTTTAAAAGAAGAATATGCTTACATCAGTCCCAGCTTAGACCGTTTTCCCATCGGAAAAGAGCAAATAGAGTTAGCACGTCAAGTTGGTTTTGCTGTTGCCACACACTACCCCATCGTGAACGGTATGATGGGAGTGCTGGTAGTCAGCAAATTTTAGATTTTAGATTTGGGATTTTCGATTGGGGACTGCGGAATAGGTAATGGCTAATGGATAATTGTTAGTAGTTAGTGGAAAAATAACTCATAACTAATAATCGCCAATTACCAATCCCCAATCCCTAATTTCTAATCTAGAATCCAAAATCCAAAATCCAAAATCCAAAATCCTGTGGACTGGTCTCATCTTTGGCTTTATGTGTCTCCCCCGGTACTGGGTGGAATTATTGGCTATTTCACAAATGATATAGCCATCAAAATGTTGTTCCGTCCTTACCGAGCAATTTATGTTGCTGGACGAAGAGTACCCTTCACCCCTGGATTGATTCCCCGCAACCAGGAACGTCTGGCTCTGAACATTTCCAAGACAATTATGGGGTCACTGTTGACACCACAAGAATTGCAAAATCTAGCGCGGCGATTGTTGCAAACAGAACGCGTGCAGGCAGGAATTCTCTGGTTGTTGCAGCTGGCGATCGAACAAATCAAAACAGATAAAAACGAGAAAAGTGCTAAAATTGTGGCGGGAATTTTGCGGGATTTGCTAGGGGAATCCTTGCCACGATTACTCAAGGTTTTAGCGCGACGTGAAGACTTTTTGGAAGTGCAGATCAATCAAATTTTTGACCAGATATTGCTGGAATTTCAACTGAGTGAAGAACAAGCTACGCGGCTTGCTGATTGGTTGTTGCAAGCAGTTTTACCGCCGGATATGCTGCGTCAAGCAATAATTGATTTTTTGACCGATCGCACAATTCAAATTATTGATGAAGGCTTCCGCGAAAAAACCAGTGGTACTTATTGGGTAGTAGCAAATTTGTTTGGCTTACGTAATACTCTTACACGGTTACGAACTTTTTGCTTGGATGAAAAGGAGGCTACTAATACTCGCTTGCAGGAATTGACTCAAGATTTACAAATGCGCGATCGCATTAGAAAATTACTGCAAAATTTATCATTACAAAACTTGCCAATGGGTACGGTGCGTCAACTTAGAAAGACCACCCGCGAAAGTGTCCGCCATTATCTGCAAAACAGTGGCAGTGATTTTTTACAAGGATTAACTGATTCCGTTGATTGGGAAAATATTGCTGGAGTCCTACTGAATCGTCTTAGTACTTCACCTGTTGTCAGTACTTCTTTAGAAGTCATGAGTCAAGAGTTGGCTCTACTTTTAGATAAGTATTTAGAAAAAGATTTAGAAGTAATTGTGGCGCAGGCAATTCCGATTTTGTCGATAGATCAAGTGATAGTTGACCGGGTAAAATCAACTTCCCCGGCTGATTTAGAAGCTGCAATTGAGGGAATTGTAAAAAATGAATTGCAAGCGATTGTGACTTTAGGCGGTGTTTTAGGTTTTGTCATAGGGTTATTGCAGACAGTGTTTTTAATCTTAAGTCAATATTAATTTTTTGTTTTTGTCTGTAAGTTTTTGTCAAATTATAGTTACAAGTTACACATATTCTGAAATGAGTGAAATTGAGCGATGTCTACGACATCGCTCTCGTTTTTATTCAGAGACACCCGAATTCATCCGTGAGGTAATAATTACGAATTACGTAGCTTGCTTCTTGCCCAAGGCGAGTATTACTAATTACCAATTATCTCTGTTTGCAATAATTGTACATCTTCAACTGATAAACCAGTTAATTTTGTCACTTCCTCTAAAGACATTTGGCTTTTGAGCAGATTCGCAGCCACCAGGCGAATGCCTTCTGCCTTACCTTCTGCTCTACCTTTTGCTTTAGCTTCAGCCTCAATTTCTTGATAAATTACAGATTCGCGCATAATGTCTCGGACAGCAATGCTCATTGGTGTCAATTTAAGCCAAAACACTTTTAAAGCCTTGTTTCCAGGTTCTACCCACCCCTGAAAAGAACTCACGTTAGCTTACAGCCGGATTGAAAACTGAGAGGGGAGTGGCAGTGATACCGCGCACAAAAATATCTACACAGGTTTCGATATAGTCTTCACAGCTATAGCTGCGTTGATTGAATTTTGCACTGCGGCATAGCATTCCAGCTAACAGCATTCCTGTAAACATATCGACTGCTGGAAATGGTTCGAGGTCTGCTCTGACGATGCCTCGTTTCTGACTCGATTGCAGGTAAGCTATCAGTTTTTCACCTAAAGGCTTGGCAGCTTCTTGAATCACTTGTTTGGCTGCCTCTGGATGACGTTTAGCTTCTCCAATGAAGGTACGAATTAAGTCCTCGTGTGCCTCTAGCATACTATTGTAAAGACGGGCATACTGTGTTAGATCAATTTTTAGATCCTGCGTCCACGCTTCGGGGTGTGCAAGGGCTTCTGTCTGGAGTACAAAGGCATTTTCGATTACTGCTCCCAGAAGTTGTTCTTTGCTAGCAAAGTGGCGAAATAAAGTTACCTCATTCACACCAGCAACACGAGCTATTTCACGGGTAGTTGCTCCTTGAACACCTAAACTGGCAAATACCTGCGAGGCAGCTTCTATCAAACGTCTACGGGTGAGAGTTGATGAACGGATGGTTTTATTCATTTATGCTGGCAAGTACTTACTTACATCGTAGGTTATGTAAAAAAAGTGGTGGCAATTTGGGATAAAAGAGTAATAATAAAAGTTGTCTTATTCGACACTAAAGTTCTATTAAGATTAACTATGAGTTTTTAAAATATATAATCATATAACTATTTTACAATCCCAAATTTCAGAAATACGAGATGTTTTTCTAAAACTAATCGAACTTTATCAAAAAAATAAACTCACAATTGGCTCTAACTTCAATCAATTTCATCATATTGTGGTAGCTAATGCTTTACTCATTTTAGTAACTGGCACAACTACCCCACTTCTTAAATAATGAGGTGCTCTTTGGATGGCAGTAAATCCCAGTCGTAAATAAAACCCTTCAGCATAAAGGCTAGCAGTTGTAATTACCTTATCTATACCTTGATCAGTTGCTTGCTCGCAAAAATGCTGAACTAAAGCACGCCCGATGCTTTTACCTTGATATTTAGGATGGACATACAGCCCGATGAGTTCATCAACAATAAAACTAGCGAAACCTATAACAACATCTCCCTCAATCGCAACCCAGAAAGTTTCCACTTTCATCCTCTTTAAGATATTTGAACCATCGGGCTTGTCGCAGTTATTACGCCAAGCTAAAAGTTCTTTTTTTGTGTAGAAAGTTGCAGGCAGAGCTTTGATAGCAGCAATATGAATTGCACTCAGCACCCACGCATCTGTTTCCTTAGCAGGTCGAAGAGATATTTCGTTAGCGCTCATAGGTTCAGGGCAGACATTCACTGATCCAAAGTTATCAAGTTTGGTTATGAGAAATTTTAGTTGCCCCAGCTTTGCCCGTCATAGACATCGCAACACATCAACTAGCCAAATTCTCAACTGCTTTACTGATATTAGCAGTTTGCAATTGAGTTACAACTCGCTGGACAATCTGCCGTCTGATTTCCTGAACATTTTGACTCGCAGCTGTAACCTGAGCAAGTACAGCCGCAGGGGCAGTTTGGGGAGAACCACTGTTAAAAGGAGGTTGGGGATTGTATTCAATCCCTAGTTGAATTGCTTGAGCGATCGCTTCCCCAAATAACTCAGCTGCTAAAGCCAGCCCAAAATCAATGCCAGCTGTCACACCGCCGCCTGTAATTCGATTGCGATCAATGACAACTCTTTCTGAAACTGTCTCAACTCCCAACATCTCAAGCAAATCCAGCGATCGCCAGTGAGTAGTAGCGCGATAGCCCTGAAGCAAACCAGCCGCCGCCAGCAGCAGAGAACCAGTGCAGACAGATGTAATGTAGCGGGCTTGTTTGGCTTGGGTTTTGAGAAAGTCGAGAAACTTTGGATCTTCCATCTTGGCATTGATACCTGGGCCTCCTGGCACAAATAACACATCTAAGCCTGGGGCTTGAGCAAAGGTTGTGTCCGGTAGAAAGGTAAGGCCGCAATCGCTTTGAATTGGTTCGAGTGTTTGGGCCAGCAGATATAATTGCGCGTTTGGCAATTTGGCAAAGACTTCGTAGGGGCCCGTGAAATCTAACTGCGTCACATTTGGGAACAATACTATTCCAATGGATAGAGAAGAAACTTGTTCATTTACAGTCATTATTTATGTCCTCGTTAAAAATACTCAAGATGCCGATACTTAAGCAAAATTATAATGTATCTAGTTATACTATTTACCGACAATCTTCAGCCAATTGCTCACCCAAGCTCAATAGTATAACTCCTGAAATATAAACACCTATAATCCTATCGACAAAACGTATAATTAGAATTAAAGTACGGTAAGTCTATCGACAATACGTTTATTATAGATAAAGCAATAAAATAACCAACTTCAAAAGACAAATTTTGAAGTAATCAAGCAATATCGTTTGATATTTGGCTAGTTTTGCTGTGTTTACTTGAATATATCCTCAAAGCTTGCTTATTAGAGTATTTACCAAGCCAGAAGACATCATAAAGTCAAAAGGAGTGAATGTGATCAACGCCATACAGATTAACGAAAATTTGACAACCACAGGACAAGTCATACCAAAACAGCTTGAGCAAGCTATCCAAGAAGGTTTTAAGTCCGTTCTAAATCTGCGATCGCCTGATGAACTAGGATTTTCCCAGGATGAGCAAAAAGTAGCAGAAGCATTGGGGCTGCATTATACGAATGTTCCACTCAAGGTGGATTTAAAAAATTTGAATGAAGAGGCGATTACCAAAATCCTTATGATCCTAGAACAAATCCCTAAACCAGCAGTTGTGCATTGTGCAGCCGGGATGCGATCAACTGGAATCGCGCTATTGAGTATCGCTATCCACGAGGGATTAACACCAGAGGAAACCTTAACAAGAGCTAAGAATCTGGGTTTTGGATTCTTTGAACACGCTGGTGTTAGTCCCAGGCTGAAGCAATTATTTGTGGACTACGTTAACAAACACGCGAAAGTAGCTGTGCCTACTCACTGAAATATCTGTACTTAGCTAACAATAAGGCATGTATATCAATACTTTGTAAGACTTGGGGCTTAAGCCCCTTGTTCAGGTATTGTGCGGCATTATTTAATGCGATCGCCCCAAGAGAGTCGCGCAAAGATATAGGATTTTATGAATTTCAACGCAAGTATCACACACCTACAGCTAAAAAACAATCTCTGTTAAAAATACCTTCACAAAAAAATAAAACGTAAAATATCAAGGTCTAAATCTGCGTTTTGACTAACTATTGCTAGTTCCTCGTATCCCACAAGTTCCCGATTTTTAAGCTAGCTTCACTGTAAATAATACGTAAATAGGTATGCTAAAAACTACAAAAATAGATAAGTAAGCTAAAGTAGGAAAAAATACAATTCTAAGTAGTGACCCTTAAAAAAATAAAGGTTATAGTAATTAAATTAACTAACTCTTTATGTAACAGGTTAGCTGGATAATGCTTATAAGCCAGTCAAAAAGCTGAAATGCACTGAAAAATTAGTGTTTTAAAATTTGGCAAAAACTATACCGAAAACGTCAACTTTCGGCTAAATTTTTGTGCCTTAAAACAGCAATACTCGCAGGTTAATATCTCAAGTTCCTGAAAAATTGATTTAGGTAGATAGAAGTTATGGCAATTATCAATGGTACTAACGCTAATGACATCCTTAATGGCTTGGGGAGGAATGATAACCTCTATGGTTTCGAGGGCGATGATGTCCTCCATATTAGCAATTCTTCTGGAAAAAACCTCTTAGACGGCGGCTCTGACAATGATAAACTTTATGCTACAGCTACCACTGGCAATAATACCCTCAAAGGAGGAAGTGGGGATGATTATTTAGATGTTTCTAATTCTTCTGGGAAAAACCTCTTAGATGGCGGTTCTGAGAGTGATCAAATTTATGCTATAGCTACCATTGGCAACAATATCCTCAGGGGTGGAAGTGAGAATGATTATCTAGATGTTTCTTCTTCTTTTGGGAATAACACCCTCTCTGGAGATACGGGAAATGACGAATTTTCGATTCAGGATAGTTTTGGCAAAAATATTGTTTCAGGCGGAACTGGCTCTGATAAATTTTACGCCTATGGAGTCAGTGGTGCTAACACCCTGAATGGGGGGGATGGCGATGACTCCTTCTATTTCAGGGCCCCATCTACCTCTCCTTCTTTTTTAGTGACTCAAAGGGTAGATGGGGGTACGGGTTCGGATTATTTGGAAGTCAATTACAGTAGTGATACTACCGAGGGAATCACCTCGACTTTCAATGCAACCACTAACCAAGGCTCGATTACATCTGGCATGAATCGAGTTAGCTACAAGAATATTGAACGATTAAATATCACTGGTACAGCCTACACTGACAATATTGTTGGGGGCAATGGCGAAGATGTACTCAACGGAGGCACTTCTGGTAATGACACTATTAGTGGGGGTGCAGGTAACGATTACCTTGATGTTTCCTACTCGTCTGGCAATAACATTGTGAATGGAGGCGATGGTAACGATGCCTTTTACATCTATGGAGTCAAGGGTGCTAACATCCTGAATGGAGGGAATGGCGATGACTCTTTCTATTTGAGCGCCCCATCTAGCGCCCCCTCTGTTTTAGTGACTCAAACGGTAAATGGGGGTACGGGTTCGGATTATTTGGAAGTCAATTACAGTAGCTATGCTACCAAAGGAATCACCTCGACTTTCAATGCAATCACTAACCAAGGCTCGATTACGGCTGGCATAAATCGAGTTAGCTACAAGAATGTTGAACAATTAAATATCAGTGGTACAACTTACGCTGACAAGATTGTGGGGGGTAATAACGGCGATATGCTTTATGGGTATAATGGCAACGATCTCCTGACTGGAGGGAGAGGCAATGATGCTCTGTACGGGGGAGATGGGACTGATACTTTTGCGTTCAATAATTATAGTGAAGGCATTGATAGTCTTAATGACTTCAACACAACTGGTGAAGTTATTCAGGTATCGGCTGCTGGTTTCGGCGGCTCTTTAACAGTAGGTACACTCTCAGCTAGTCAGTTTACCATCGGATCAGGTGCGAGTGCGATCGCTCAACGATTTATTTACGACAATATTACAGGCGCACTGTCCTTTGACCAAGATGGCAGCGCTGGCGCTTTTACTCAGGTACAATTCGCGCAACTCAGCAGTGGACTCTCACTAAGCGCAACCAATTTCGTTGTAGTCTAACTGGATGAGTCAAGCGTACAAAATCAAGGCGATCGCATAATACCTGGTAATTAAAAGCTTTTGGTTGAAGGGCGTGAGGGATGCGATCGCCTTTAATATAGCCATCAAGCTATATAGGACTTACGCAAAATATCTCTCAAACTTTCATTTCTCCGTGACCTCTGCGCCTCTGTGGTTCGATTTTCCGTTAGCTGTGCGTAAGTCCTGTATAAAGAGAATTAGCACTTGCCCAAAAATCTCAAAATCTTATCAAGATATAAGAAATTACGACGGGCTGCGCCTACGCCAGACTCCGAAAAAACGGCTTAACACCACCTCACCTCATAAATTGTTAACACCCTTGTTCCCAGATATAACGAAGGTGGTACACTACATCCATGCTAGGGGTGCCTAACCAGGCTGAGATCACACCCTTAACACCTGAGTCTGGGTAATACCAGCGGAGGGAAGCTGTTTATTGAGGAATATACAATATGCGGACAGAATGGGTTGCTAAACGACGTGGGCAAAGTAATGTATCTCAAATGCACTACGCCCGCCAAGGTGTTATCACCGAAGAAATGCACTACGTCGCCCAGCGGGAAAACCTCCCTGCGGATCTCATTCGTGAGGAAGTGGCGCGGGGGCGAATGATTATTCCCGCTAATATTAATCACACTAATCTAGAGCCGATGGCTATTGGCATCGCCTCCAAATGTAAGGTAAATGCTAATATCGGCGCTTCCCCAAACTCTTCCAATCTTCAGGAAGAAGTGGATAAGCTGAATCTGTCAGTGAAGTATGGTGCTGATACCGTGATGGATTTATCCACAGGCGGCGGTAATTTGGATGAAATTCGTACCGCCATCATCAAGGCTTCACCTGTTCCCATTGGTACGGTGCCGGTTTACCAAGCTTTAGAAAGTGTCCACGGCACAATCGAAAACCTGACTGCTGATGATTTTCTCCATATCATCGAAAAGCACGCCCAGCAGGGAGTAGACTATCAAACTATCCACGCAGGGATTTTGATTGAGCATTTGCCTTTGGTGAGAAACCGCATCACTGGTATTGTCTCTCGTGGCGGTGGTATTTTGGCGCGGTGGATGCTGCATCACCACAAACAAAACCCGCTTTACACCCACTTCCAAGACATTATTGAGATTTTTAAAAAGTACGATGTCTCCTTCAGTTTAGGAGATTCACTCCGTCCCGGTTGTACCCATGATGCCTCAGATGAAGCACAATTAGCTGAATTGAAAACCCTTGGACAGCTAACTCGCAAAGCCTGGGAAGATAATGTCCAGGTGATGGTGGAAGGTCCTGGACACGTGCCAATGGATCAAATTGAGTTCAACGTTCGTAAGCAGATGGAAGAGTGTTCTGAAGCACCTTTCTATGTGTTGGGGCCATTGGTGACAGACATTGCTCCTGGTTATGACCACATCACTTCAGCCATTGGAGCAGCGATGGCTGGATGGTACGGTACTGCAATGCTGTGCTATGTAACACCCAAAGAACATTTGGGTTTACCAAATGCCGAAGATGTTAGGAATGGGTTGATTGCCTATAAAATAGCAGCTCATGCGGCTGATATTGCCAGACATCGCTCTGGTGCAAGGGATAGAGACGATGAACTTTCAAAGGCGCGTTACAACTTCGATTGGAACCGTCAGTTTGAATTATCACTCGATCCAGAAAGAGCTAAGGAATATCACGATGAAACTCTGCCAGCAGATATCTATAAAACTGCTGAGTTTTGTTCGATGTGTGGGCCTAAGTTCTGCCCAATGCAAACTAAGGTTGATGCTGATGCGCTGACCGAATTAGAGAAGTTCTTGGCGAAACAGCCTGTGACTCAAAGCTAACAGATTGTCTTCTGCCGTTACAATAGTTTTTCATCAATAGGACTTACGCAAAACTACACGCGCTCTGGGGCAATTCATGAATTGCCCCTACCTAAAAACCAGGGTTTCGGCTATTGTTTGCGAACTGCCGAGTAAAAAGACTCAACTGCCGAGTGAAAAGGCTCAACTGCCGAGTGAAAAGGCTCAACTGCCGAGTAAAAAGGCTCAACTGCCGAGTAAAAAGGCTCAACTGCCGAGTAAAAAGACTCAACTGCGGAGTGAAAAGGCTCAACTGCCGAGTAAAAAGACTCAACTGCGGAGTGAAAAGGCTCAACTGCCGAGTAAAAAGACTCAACTGCCGAGTTCAGAGGTGGTAATGAATACAAAACTCACCTTGATAGCGCTAGGGGTTGGATGGGTATTTTCCAAGGTAGGTTGAATTATGCGATCGCAAATATATGAAACAAAAAATGCTCTGCCGATTGTGATTCTCAAAGGTGGTTTTGCAGGATTGTTTACAGCACTCCATCTCAGAAATTTACAGAGTTCCGTCCGATATCATTAGTAATTAGCTGTATATTCAATCCAAATATTGTGAGATTTCTTTTTCCCAGTGATTACTTCAATCCGAAGAAAGCCGATTCAGCATACTTGGAGCAAGTTACTTGTATGCAAAATGCTGGGTTTGCAACTTCCGTTATTTCTTTGGAGTCGCTGGGATCTGGTTCATCAAAGATTATCCCACTCCCTACTCCTGATTCAAAAGTGGTCTATCGGGGTTGGATGCTCTCGCCCGGAGATTATGAGTTATTAGTTAGTGTTGTAGAGAGTACAGGGACAGGTGTCTTAACTTCTAAGGCTGAGTATCTAGCCACACATTATCTGATCAACTGGTATCCCCTGATTGCTGATTTAACTCCAGAGACTAAATTTTATTCCGTCGATGATGATTTAGAGAGTGAGTTGAATCGACTTGGCTGGAATGGATTTTTTATCAAAGATTATGTTAAGTCTCTCAAAACCTCAGTTGGTTCGATGATTGATAAGCCTTCGGAAATTAAAACAGTGATTGCCCAAATGCAGACATTTCGGGGCAGTATTGAGGGAGGTATTTGTGTGCGGCGGATTGAAGATTTTGTGTCTGAAACCGAGAGGCGTTACTTTGTCGTATCTGGTAAACCTTTTGCCGCTTTACCAGATGAAGAAATTCCAGAGATTGTTTCTGAGTGTGCCAAGCGGATTAGAAGTCAGTTCTTTTCTGTGGATGTAATAGAGCGTAGAGATGGTATTAAGCGGATTGTAGAAATTGGTGATGGCCAGGTATCAGATATTGTTGGATGGACGGCTGAACGTTTTACTCAACTGTGGGTATGATGATTGAAGCTTTGCGATCGCTATGCGTTTACAACTATTTTCATGTATTTGAACTATATCTGTCGTCAGGGCACAGCATTGCTGTGCCCCTACCGCGTAGTCTATTTACCTGAAAATAGCTGTAACCGAAGGATATTGGTTTAAAATCCAATTTCAATGGTCAAGCTGCGAATCTTTCCTGTATCTGTCTCAGCTTTATCTGCAACTTCAAGAGTCCAGGTTCCTTGGGGACTTTTACCTTTGAAGGCAGCAAGTTTAAGGGTGTTTACCTCGTCATAGGTTGTTTTAATATTATCTGTAGCTCCGCCCTGGCGATCGTGCAGAATGATCGGAAGTATGCCTATTTGCACCGGGGGAAGGAGAGTAACTACAAGATCACCAATATAAGTATGCTCGATGTCTACATTAACTTTGATGGATTTCATCAGGCTGGTATTAGCGATCGCCACCGACAATGTTGATGTTTGCAAGTCGTTAATTGGGATATCTTGCACTGCCTTGAATATGCTAATGGGCGATGTTTGAGCCGGCTTGGCCAATTCTACAGCTTTGAGAGCATTCATTCGACCGTAACCGTAAAAGGGACTACGACCATTGGCATCATATTTACCTTTAGCTGGATCAATGCGATCGCAGGAGCGTTTAATAATATCTCGCACTTCGTCCCAACGCAGATTTGGGTTTCTGGCAATAATCAAAGCTGCTACACCAGCTGCACCTGGACAAGAACTGGAAGTTCCGCCGAATTCGTTCGTGTAGTTGCCTCCGGCGTCACCCAGATTCCGATTAACTGAATTATAGCCAACGACACCAGAGCGATCGGTTGTCCAAATGCCAGGGGTTTGAGAACTGTCACCATTGTTGCTGGGGAAGGCACACCAAACCGCCTGACCAAAGTCGCTGTAAGCGCTTCTCGTGCCAAAGTCGTTACAAGCTGCCACCGCAATCACCTTTTGGTAGCTGGCGTAGCCATCATTATCCACGCTTTCGTTACCATTGCCAGCTGCAAATAAAATTACACATCCCTTGCCGTTGCGTCCTTTATTGATTGCAAAATCCATAGCAAGTCGTGTGGAGTCAGGTAGAGGTGCTTTTTGGTTGTGTACAGGATCGTTTGGCTCAAACCAAGTCCCATCTGCTGGCCCCCAGCTACAAGAAATGACATCAGCACCATTTTGAGCCGCCCAAACAAAAGCATCTGCTTCGTCTTGTGACCCTAGCGCTGAAGCTAAACGAATTGGCATCAGCTTTGCACCTGGTGCCACACCAGATGCACCAAAGTTGCCGTTTGCACAAGCTACGCCTGCACACGCTGTGCCGTGGTTATTGTCGTTTCCCGGTCTGGGATTGTTAGTTTTACGTGTGACATCACGCGGGGCAACAATTTTTCCAGAGGAACGGAACTCTTCATGATCGAGATCCATACCGTCATCGATAATTGCAATAATCGTCCCTGTGCCATCGCTTAATTTCCAAGCTGCCTCAACGTTGGCATGGGCGTTAATTATCTTACCATTAATTGTTATTTGCTTTAAGTGCCACTGCTGCGAGAAAACCTGACGTTGGCGTGATTCACGTGCTAGTTCAGGATGGCACAGTTCGACTGATTCCTCATTCAGAAGTCTCTCGGCGATGTCAAAGATGGCTATACCAGTGTTTGCAGGTGCACTGACAAAGTAAGCATTTCGTGCATATTCAAGTTGGCGTTTAATTGTTAAGCTGTAACGTCTTAATACTTCTTGGCAAACCCTTAACTCTTCTTCGTTATCGAATTTAACGAAAAGGTTTTCGGTGTAGACTACAGGTTGTTTGGATACTGGATCGAGAAGGACACGTCCAGCAAATTGGACTTTAGACTCTTTGTTGAGAATTTCACGGGCGTGATCGCGCAAACCGACACCCTGAGTCGGAACTTTCGATCGCAGAATTTCTACACCCGCTTGCCGAAACCGCGTTACTAACTCGAATTGATTGAGGATATTGCGAGCTGTGGGTGATACAGGTGCGACTTCAAATGGTCTTGCACCGACAAGAGTAGTACGGCTTTCGGTACGCACTACAACGTGTTCGTTACTGATAGCAAGTTCATACTGTTGGCCGTTCTGTCCACCATAGCGAACCTGAACCATAGTTTAATCTCCTGGGATATTGAATGTCTATTGGGCATTGGGGAGCCAGCGCCGTGGGCGGGTTTCCCGACTTGAGGCGACTGGCGTCATGGGACATTGGGCATTGGCAAACCCTATTATGCCCAACTTTTAAAGCTTGTTACACGCAGTGTGCGCGGGTAGCGTTTTTAATGCAAGCCGATGCATTAACAATGTAAGCTGACGCGTTGGCATTGTAAGCTGATGCATTGGCATTGTAAGCCGACGCATTGGCATTGTAAGCTGACGCGTTGGCATTGTAAGGTGACGCATTAACAATGTAAGCCGACGCATTGGCATTGTAAGCTGACGCGTTGGCATTGTAAGCTGACGCATTGGCATTGTAAGCCGACACATTGGCATTGTAGGGTTATTGCCAAATTTAATTCGCTACGAATTAATGAAATGCTGTACTGAGTTCATCCAAGCTTTCGATTCTTCTTTCCAGACAAGAGGGATTAAAAGTCAGGTTGTTTTAAAAATCTTCACTATCAATAAAGGCGTATAGTTTGCATCCCGATGAAAGATTTGTATTCCATAAGTTAGATGCATCTAAATAAATTATAAGATAGTTCGTCATTGCGTTGGCGCAGCCTTCCCGTAGGGTACGAAGTGTTCGCGGTAGCGTCGTTTAAGAGTTGCAATCTTAGTCTTTGCGATCGCAACTCTACCAGACGCTACGCGAACACTTCACTGCGTTACGTACCCTACAGTTAGGCTTACGCCAACGCAATGACATTTTATATTTAATTTCGCCCAACTACTTACCCCTGAAAAACGTTATAACATCATTAGAACTTGAGAAAGATGTTTTACTTTCCGGCTGAGTATTTTCTACAGGTGTACTCTTTACCCCTGATTGCTGAAGTGAGATTTCAAAAAGACTACTTTTGTGAGTATCCTGAACAAATTCGCGTTGGCAGCGATGTCTACGACGGGCTACGCCTACGCACTGCTGTATCCTACACTCGTAAGCCTGGGTACTATGCAATACATTACAATCAACCCAAGACCGTGGCATCAGGAGCAGTTTTACACCTTAACGATGGTGCAATCGCAGTTTTTCCAGGCGAACCTAATCAATCTGAACAGGGGATAGTAAGCCCAATTTACACACTACAACCCAATGGTTCTTTGGCAGTACCAACTGGACTGGTTTTCATCCGCTTTGCTGAAGACGTTGATGTGGAGTCCCAGCGCGAAGTAATTAATCAAGCGGGTTACGAAGTAGCGCAAAGTCTTGACTATGCACCTCACGCCGCTTGGTTGCGTGCCCAATCAGGTAATATTGCAGATGCGATCGCCGGAATTCCTCAATTAGAAGCGATACCTAAAGTTGAGAATATCAAACCTCAGATGCTTATGGAAAAAGGTTTGAGACTAGGGCATTGATTTTGTCGCAAATGAGCATGATATTTTTCATTACAGCTATTTTCAGGTAAATAGACCACGCTCTACGGGCACAGCATTGCTGTGCCCCTACGGTTCAGTCGAAGCACTTTCCCCAAGTGCGCGACAAGTTGTAAAGTTCTCATCCTGGCTGAACCCCCCTTTTTAATGTGTTGGGGGGATATCTTATCTATAATCTTGCTTTTGAATACTTCCCAAACGAGCCGCATCACGAATATTGTAGTCGGATCGAGTAAAGCGATTTAGCTGCATCTCAAAAAAATCTCGATTGGCTTGTAAATGCTTGGGATTTTGGTCATCTAAAGGATATAAAAGTGCAGTTCGCAAGGCTTGGATTACCGCAGAAGTCACACAGTACATTGACCGTTGAAAACTAACTCCCAACTGAATCAACATATCTTCTTCACCGCGGCAATGTTGGCTGTAATAATCAACAAGATATGGTGGCAAAAAATGCAACATGTCTTGCATTAATAATGTGGGGGGAATGCCAGCAGTACCCACTGGAAATACATCAGCGTAAAGAATGCCATAATGAAAGTCTTTCTGGTCTTCCGGTACTTGACGCGCTTGAGCATTATAAGATTTTGTGCCTCGGAAGGGTGCGGTGCGGTAGAAAACAGCTTCTACATAAGGTAATGCTGCTTCATATAGCCACATGAAGCCCTTGGATTTGGGGACAATTTCGTAACATTCACCACGAATATAAACATGATGGTAAATGGGACGACCTGCGATCGCAAATATACCATTAACTAAGAAACTCATCGCCTCTGGGACGCTGCTAATGGTACCTTCGTCATAGCGATCGGACATTTCAAAGAATACTGGGGCCATGACTTCCCAGAATAAGCCCAGATTTGCGTAGTATGACATCTGGCGGCACTGCTCCAAAAACATCTCTGGAAATAGCTTGTAAAGCCCCAGCATTAGGGGGTTCCCTTGGAAGTAAGCTTTAATTGCCCTATCGGCGTTGGCTTTGTATTCTTCAGAATCTAAGTAAGGGTCAAATTGTCCACCCATCCCTCTGTGCCACAACATCGCCCGCATACAAGCTTCAGCAAATTCCATGTTAATGCGATCGTGAAACAAGTGATGCAACAACTTCGGCATTTTGAAGGTTTCACCTTTCTCAATAAATGCCAAAAGTTCTGGATGTGCAGTTGCTTCACCGCGCCAAATTCGTAAATCAGCATCATCGCCAGCGTAATGATTATGCCGTTCTAAATACTCTTTGGGTAAGAAGTATTTAAAGAAGGAAAGCGGATTTAAAAATTCTTGTTCAGCAATATAAAGTAGGTCACGCCAGTAAAAATCCATCGGCACAGCATAAGCTTTGTATAAACCGATGATTTGCATCAAATTTTCTGGGGTATCGGGTAACATTGCACCGCCTGCTTCTAGACGATGAATTACTTCAGGAAATTCATGCTTGGAAGGAGGTAATTTAGTAGGTGTTTTAATTGCTGTCATAGTGATGGTGTTTGCTAAATTGCGTAAATTTCTAGCGAATAAAATTCCCAAACTCTGCGTTTAAATTCCAACTATCAATTATTTGGTACTTCAGAGATTACGGTTTTTTCCAAGGAGGGAATTACAGCCACCATTGCTGTAGTTGTGGATTCACTCCAACGCACTAACCAAGTAGGTTGTACTCCCAAAAAGATGATAAAAGCTGCCAAAATTAAAGCTGGCATTTTTTCAGACCAAAGGGCTTTAGGATAGTAGGCTAAGTTATCGAGTCTGCCAAAACAAGTGCGGTTGAGGAGGATAACAAAATAAACTGCGGTTAATCCACTAGCTATTACACACAAAATTGTCGGAATGGGAAAGATAGAGAAACTACCTTGAAAGACGATAAATTCGGCGATAAATCCTGTTAAACCGGGAATACCAGCACTAGCCATGCCACTTAAAACCAGTAAGGCACTAATTAGAGGTAAACCACGGATAGGACTCATCAAACCATTGAGTTTATTTAATTCGCGGGTGCCAACTTTGGCTTCTACGACTCCCACCAAATGGAAGAGGATTGCAAGGAT
This sequence comes from Nostoc sp., assembly GCF_036917395.1. Taxonomy (GTDB): domain Bacteria; phylum Cyanobacteriota; class Cyanobacteriia; order Cyanobacteriales; family Nostocaceae; genus Nostoc. The sequence goes on along the minus strand of NZ_JBALDI010000079.1, from coordinate 136,548 downwards.
GATACCGTGGCTAAACATTTGGGCGACTGCCCCCACAAGTGCTAAGGAAGTACTGGCAGCACCAGCTAGCAAGATATAGCCCATGTGACCGACGGAACTGTATGCTACCATGCGCTTGATATCATTTTGAGCGATCGCAATTACTGCTCCATAGATAGCGCTGACTGCTCCCCAAATTGCCAGAGTCGGTGCAATAATACTCCAAGCATGGGGAAACATACCCAACCCAAATCGCAGCAGTCCATAGGTTCCCAGCTTTGCCAACACGCCACCAAGAAGAATGGCAATTGGTGCTGAAGCCTCAACGTAAGCATCGGGTAGCCAAGTATGGAAAGGAACTAAAGGAATTTTAATACCAAAACCTAATACTATCCCTGCTAGTAAAAGGATTTGCTTTGCTGTTGACAGATTTTCTGTAGAAACTGCATCAAAAGCAAAATTTGTAGAACCACTTAGCCATACCATACCTAAGAATGTAGCCAGAATTAATGCTCCTGAAACGGCAGTATAAATCAGGAATTTAATCCCAGCATAACCCCGTTTTGCCCCTCCCCAAATGGAAATTAGTAAGTAGAATGGGATTAATTCTAGTTCGTAGAACAGGAAAAATAGCAGCAAGTTTTCAGCTAGGAAAGCACCTGCGACTCCTCCACTTACTAATAAAATCATGGAGTAAAACAGCCGGGGGCGTTCAGTTTCTTTACTACTGCTATAGATAGCAATCCAGGTGAGCAGGCTATTTAACACCAACATCAAGATAGAAAGCCCGTCCACACCTAGTTGATAGCTCAAACCAAGGGTTTCATTCCAAGGTAAATACTCTTGAAATTGCATTCCAGGATTGCTGATATCAAATTTCAGCAGGATAATAAGGTTCCAGAAAAGAACTATCCCTGAAAAAATTAATGCTATTAAACGAACGCGATGTTTAGGGATACTTACAGGTAATATTGCTATGAGAATAGCAGCGAAAATTGGGAGCCAAATCAAGACACTTAACATGGTATAATTGCCCTTTAATTTTGGTTATTTACCCTTTGTCTTTTGTCCTTTATGATTTACTTTTAGGGACTTCCAAGAAATAAATTATCCAAAGAAACGAACCACAGGCACACAGAGAAGCCAGTGCGCCCTTCTCCCAAAGGGAGACGCCAAGGGCGATGCGGTTAAGAGACTTGTCCCTTGCGCGTCTCCCTTAGGAGAAGCAACTGGCGCGACACAGACAGAGGAAAAATGAGAGGATTTTTGCGTCAGTTTTGGGACATTTTTTTGGAAGTCCTTTAGCCAATGACCAATACTACTCTTAGAGAGGCTGTGCCCTAAGCGTAGGGATGCCGCAGGCTTTACGACTGCGCTCAGTACAAGTGACTAATGGCAAAGGACAAAAAACTAACTTACTAGACTAATTTCTCCAGTATCTAAATCGTAATAGCCACCCACTATTTTCAGCTTTTCAGCTTTGATCAACTCAGATAGAACTGACGATGATTGCAATCTTTTAATTTGTGCCAAAATATTTGCTTTACAAACATTTTCTACCATATCTCCTGATTTACCTTTTGAACTTTCTACACTTGGGTTAATTGCTTCCAGCAAACTTCCAATATTTCCCGGTACTGGAGCACCTTTAATCGCCGCTTGTACCGCACCACATCTTTCATGCCCTACTACCATGATGACTTTGGTGCCTAATACTAAACTGCCAAATTCTAAACTACCAATTTGCTGTGTTGTGGCAATATTACCAGCTATCCGGCAAACAAATAAATCTCCAAGCCCTTGATCAAAAACAATCTCTGAAGGTACTCGTGAATCTGCACAACCGAGAATAGAAGCGAAAGGCTTTTGACCTTTAGCAACTTCGACTAAACGTGAATAGCTTTGGTCAGGATTACGACGTTTTCTCTTGGCAAATCTTTCATTTCCATCTAATAACTCTTGCAGTGCTTTATCGGGCGTAATATCTTCTTCTACTGGTTTTTTTTCGGCTGCAAGTAAGTTTGAACCAAGTCCGACTGTCAATACACCTGTACCGATCGCACCTGCACCAAACTTAAATAAACTTCTTCTAGAAAGATTGATTTTGTGACGTTGTATGCTCATGGAATTATTCTCAGAATATTAAACTATCTGTTTGTAAGAAAACGGTGATTAACTACCTGGGTGTAATAATTTGGAAAATCAAATCTAAAAACTGCACTCCCCAAAATGGCCAACTTACCCACACTCCTAAAACACTTACTCCTAAAAGGACGGTTAAGGCGTAAAACTGGGTTTGTCCAGAGGTGCTGTATTTGAGACTCTCGCCACCTAATAGCGAAAATAAACCAACCAAATTAACGATGCCATCAACTACAAAGCGGTCAATCATATCGGCAAGTTGAGAAATCTTGGCAACGCTGAAAATAATCGTCATTCGATAGATATTGGGAGTGTAAAAATCGTATGCGATTAAGTCTTGTAAACCTTTCCAAGGCAAACGAATCGGTTTAGGAATATTCCCTAAATAAATTATGCCAGTAATAGTGCAACCGAGAATACTCGACCACATTAAAAGTAGTGCGACATCTTTATTGAGGTTTGTCCAATCTGGTAAAAGTGATAAGCTTTGCAACACTAAAGAAAGATGTAGACTGACACCAAGTAAAATCATTGTTGGCAGAATCATCGGCCAGTGGACTTCAGGCGATCGCTCACTCATTTGCGTAGGTTTACCACCAAAAATTAAAGCGAATTCTCTCGTTAAACTGACGGCTGTCAAAGCATTTACCGCTATCAATACTCCCACTAACCAAGGTTGGGTTTTCCATAACCCATCTGCTAATTCCAGCATCGCCGAAAAGCTACCCAGGGGTGGAAAACCAATTAACCCCAAACTTCCAACGATAAAGGCGATTCCGGAAATTGGGCGGCGTTTCCACAGTCCACCAAGTTGGGTTACGTCTTGGGTGATGCTATTCCAGATAATTCCGCCGGTACTCATTACCAATAGTGCTGCGGATATGGCATGGGTAAGGACTAACAATAGTGCTGCTTCGTCTTGTTGGACTCCCACGGCGATGAATACTAAACCCATGTATGCACTGACAGAATAGGATTGGCAGCGTTTGAGATCAATTTGAGCGATCGCAATTAAAGAAGCACCCAGTGCTGTCACTACCCCAATCCCCACCATCGCCGAGGAAACTATGGGCGACAGGCTTAATACCGGTTGCAGTTTAATCAGCACCCATGCACCACTAGCGACTACTACCGAGTTCCGCAAAATGGTACTGGGAACAGGGCCTTCCATTGCTTCATCCAACCATAAATGCAAGGGAAACTGGGCACATTTGCCCATTGGCCCGGCAATTAAGGCTAAACCTACCAGTGCAATCGCTGTGGGGTTAACATTTGCAGTAGCCGCCCATTCAGCTAGTTCTGTATAATTCCAGGTTCCAGCTAGGGGCCATAATGCCAACACGCCCATCAGCAAGAATAAGTCTCCCACCCGCTTGGTTAAGAAAGCATCTCTAGCACCTGAGACTACCAACGGCTGGCTAAACCATAAGCCGACTAGTAGGTAGGTTCCCAGTGTGAGGATTTCCAAAATTACATAGCTAAAGAACAAGTTATTACACAGAGCAAGGGCACATAGTCCTGCTTCAAATAATCCTAATAAAGAATAGAAGCGTCCCCAACCCCAATCCATTTCCATGTAGCCGATCGCATAAATCTGCGCCAGCAAATTCAAGCCAGTAATCACAACCAAAGCGCCGACACTCACCGAGGATATTTCCAAAGCAATGGTGAGGTCTAAACCAGCCGTAGATAACCAGGGAATAAATATTTCTTGGGGTGGCTGATTCCAAGTTGCTTGTAAGGCGATCGCAGAATGCACAAACGCCAAAAATGTCATCACCAAGTTTACATAACCCGCCGGTCTTGGCCCGGTTTTCCGAATGATTCCCGGTGACCAAGGCACGGCTAACAAGCCACCTATTAAGGCATAGCAAGGAACTAGCCAAACAGTCTCAAGTAGAAACTGAGCCATCAACTTACCTCTATATTATGATCAAAAATTTGGGGTTTTGAATCAACTTGTGTTGATCCCAGTTAACCCAGGGATTGCAGATAATGCAAATTTATCTTTGCTTTCTTTTCTTAGAAACAGCTTACCGTTATATTTGTCCAAATGGAATTAATTAATTAAATAAATTTCCGATAAGAACTCTAATTATTTCTTATCCAATCAACTATTTGACTAATCAATAATAACTATTATTTTTTATCTATGAATTGACTGTGGTATTAATCAATAGTCATCATTAGTTTTTATTTATTGACATAAATCACAAGAGACGCAAGTCCCTTGCGTCTCTATAAGTCAACTAAATATATACTAAACTTTGGCAATTTTGTCAATCTGCCAACAATTAGAAATAATTGCAGGCGCTTGGTCAAATTGGCTGATAGGAGCGGGTTTCATGTCCCGGTAGTCCAGGAGTTGGACTAAGATTAGGTAGGCGATCGCTAAAACGATCGAAATCACACCTGTAATAATGGCAACTAATTTTGAACGATCCATCACTATTTCCTGTAATGCAAGTTATTGTGCAGTGTCTATATCTACATTAATACTTGAGACACACACTTACCGATATACTCGCGGTTGCTCAAAGCAACGGTTTAGAGGTTCTGTTAGTCATGCATCTACTTGCTGATAAAACTTATCTACTTTGCGAATTAATACCAGCATCTACGTCTAGCCGATTATTACTGCTTGGTCTTTAACTCCCTGTGTTTGTCTGCTGTTTTAAAGTAAAACATAAACCATCAGTAGTTCCTGTAATGCAAGTTATTGTGCTGTGCCTATATCCACATTTTTCGCTATAAACTTGTAAAATCATCTACTTAGTAATGTATAATAAAGCCCAATAGTTTAGGGTGCAAGTCAAGTATTAAACTACTTGCTAGTACTGCCAAAGCATATTGTATGTCTAAATCTGCAATCACCGTTACCGTCAAATTGTTTGCTGCTTATCAAGAAGCCTTTAGGGTTTCGGAACTTGTACTAGAATTTCCCAATAGTATGCCAGTCAAAGCAGTATGCGATCGCCTCATAGCTGAACACCCGGAACTCTCCCAATGGCGTGACATCACCCGCTTTGGGATTAATTTAATATTTGTCGAACCAGATACCCTACTACAAGATGGGGATGAAGTCGTGCTGATTCCACCAGTCAGCGGTGGCTAGCAAAACAGTTATGAGTGATGAGTTAAAGATTCAAAACTTTTAACTGAACAAGGCTTGCGATGGTGTACCCGTCCGCCGTAGGCGATCGCACCCTTTGTTTGGCTGCAATTTTTCCTCCCGCCTAAACTTGAATAAATGCAGTTTTGCTTAATAACCCAAGATAAGCCGCAACTTTGGTTAATATATTTTTGCCAAAGTGGGATACTCCCCTATTAACCTCAGTACCAGCACCATAGGCGATATAGTCAATAATTAATCAACCAGCATCTCATGTAAATGATTCATTTGTTCAATATTATATTAATTTGCAATTAAATATTTTTTTGATTTAGTTTGCCACCATTCTTTTTTGAGCTTGGATATCACGCCTAAACCAAAATATAATTAATGCTAAAGTTGGGATAACCGTTACAACATTGAAAGGTGGGAAACCTTGTATTAGATAATAAGCAACAGTACTTGTAGTACTAAATACTATACTAGTAATCACAAATCTTTTTGAATGTATGTTTAAAGCTACGACTGCCAGCAGCACAGAGGAATACCAAGAGCAATACCAAGGAGCAGCAAACAGAAATAATATTAAGGTAATCCATCCAATATTTATACTAAGATTAGTTTCAGAATAATTTTTTTTAAAATATGGTTTTAGCAGAACAACAAAATAAGCAACTAGAAATGGAAAAAATATTATAGGTTTAAATATCGAGAATATAGTCTGTTTAAAACTTAGAGAAAAATTTATAAATTTAAAATGTAGTACTTGCGTAAGCAAAGCATATAAGGAACCATTTACTTTATTTGAAACCCCAGGATTTAAAAGGCTTTCCCAAGCCTCGACTGTAGGTAAAGCTATAATGCCAACTGCAAAAATTATAACTACAGAGATACAAATAGCACTGAATAAGCTTTTCCACCGTTGTTGCTTAATCAAATAAACAAAAATTAAAGGCAACCAAATAATTGGTAATGTTTTAATTAAAAAACCAATCCAAACTGTAACAATTGCAGCTATATAATTATGGTTTTTTAGGCAGATTATTAAAGTAATTAAAATTGTAGAAATTAAGACATCAATATGTGCATTTGTAACCTGCTCAAACAGCAAAATTGGGCTAACTAAATATGCAATTGTTACATTGATTTTCTGAGGAGAATTTTTTAATTGCCCCCAGATTAAGTAACTATTTAATATATGGAATAAAAGACATATTAATTTAAATACATAAATTCCCAAACTAGGAGTAATTGCAACGAAAGCAGCGGAAATAATAAAAAATATTTGAGATACAGGCCCATAAGTTGAAGTCTGTTTCCAGACAAGAAATGAAGACAACTTTGAGGTAAATGTGCTTGCAGGATTAATAAAAGGGTTAATTCCATTTAAGTCCATTAAACCATAATGCACATATAAATTAATATCAGTAGTTATTGGATAACTTATGAAGGCGATTAACAAAAAGAATGAACTATTTCTTAGTATTTTTAGAAAAGTTATATCTCTTTTTTTATTTTTGTTTTTATTTATGATTAACCAAACAATATATATAATATTTAAACCCAGGTATTCTATGCCTGTTCTTACTTTGTCAAAACGGTTAGAAAAATCAGGTAAATATTTACCTGTGTGATTAGTTAAAGCTTCAATATCAAAAGAATAAGCTCTAATTGCTAATTCTCCACATAAGATTAACGACAAAATTATGGCAAGCCCTAACAATATTTTATTTTTTTTATTGAAATTATAATCATTCACATTTAGCATAATTATATAAAAATTAAATTAATCAATAAAATTTTCACTTATATTATAGCAATCCGAATTGAATCCTGAGAAAATATGGAGATTAAAATTACATATTTATAGAATTTTCAGTCTTTTACTTTCTTACAAGTGATTTAGGATTGCTATATCATAATAAACGTTTATTTTTCATGAAATTTTATATAATTAAATGCGTTTTATTTAAAAGTACTATAAAGTTACACAGTAAAACTGAACATTTTCAATTACTTCAGCCTCTATTTTTGGCAAGGTGTTGCTTATGGATCACTTTTAGGATGGCGAGTGGTATAGTTCAATTAATTGAAAAATGCACTCAATAATTTTTGCGCTGGTCACCATTGGCAGGATAATCCTCGTGCTGTCCTTACTCGGATGAAATCAAGTTAGTTGGAAGTTGTCCGTGCCAATTCTACTCAATACCTCTAGGATTTAGCAGTTAGCTTCACTAAGTTATCTAACTCTTGCTGCATCTGACTAACAACTAATTCATAACATTCATTGACATAGTGGCGATCGCTAGCTGCTTTAGGGCCATAGCGTTCAAATACAATTGGCGGACAAACCCGCGTGTACATGGGCACAGGTAATGGAATGTTGGGCAACGGGCCAATTGCTAATCCCCAAGGCAGTCCGAGATAGATCGGAAAAACTTCCGGATCAATCCCAAACAGCCAAGGCATTCCCCATTCATGGAGTTGCTGCACAATTTTGTAGCAGTCTGTCAGTATAATCAGCGTATCGTGAGCACCCCAGGAAATCACAGGCACAATTGGCACATTTTCCCGCAACGCTAACTTGATAAATCCTTGCCGCCCCGCAAAGCAGATTTTGTTACGTAAATAATGCGGTCGGAAGATATCTTGCGCTCCACCAGGATAAACTAGGACACTAGCTCCAGAGTGCAAAGCAGCGTAAGCCATTTTCGGATGGGCAATGATTGCTCCAGTCTTGGCAACTAGTTGCGCTAGTGGCGGGCTAACCTGCCAAGCGTTAGGATGCATTAAACCATAAACGGGTTGCTCTACACCAAATCGTCGGAACCAGTCGTACATCATCATTGTCATATCGGGTGCAGCGAGTCCCCCATTATGCGAACCGACAAATAGGACTTTTTCTTGAGGTGCAATATTATCCCAGCCACTAGTTTGAACTCGGAAATAGTAGTGATATAAAAAGCCAAACAAAGGCATCATAAATTCTATGAACTTTGGATCTCGCTCATCCAAAGACCAACCTGGTTTTTTGTTTAAGAGATGTTGCTTTTTTGATGACATCGATACATTCTAATCCCTTGCTCTGCTTTAGAGGCTGTGTATATACCTTAACTTTCATCGCTGTTTTGCTTCTGCTTGACTAACCAAACAGAGAGCAGAGCGAGTGCAACACCAGCCACAATAAAACAATAAATGTAGCCGAAGTTATCCACAATCCTACCAAATACTGCTGCGCCGATTCCCTGGCCGACAAACAGGTTGAAGACGAACAGCGAAACAGCAGTGCCTCGTGCTTCCGGGGAAAGCTCAGTGGCTTGGGTCTGGAGGGTGCTGTGCATCATATAAAAGCCTAATCCCATTAAAATACTCAAGGGGATAAACAGCATCCAGTTCTGGAACAATGCGATCGCCAAAAAGCTGATACACATCAAGCCTCCTCCCACCCCCATTAAACCAATTTCACCCAGTCGCCTGACTAACCATTTAACTGAGCGACTGTAAATTAGTCCACCCAATCCAAAACCACTGAGCATAAACCCGATCGCTAGATAACTTAGACTATAGCGATCGCGCAGAAATGCACCGACGTAAGCAAATGCCCCAAACACGCAAAAGCCTTCCACAAACACTCCTATAATTACAGTCCGAGCGATTGGTTGGGTCAATAGTTGGTAATAAGGTCGAAATGTTATCCTACCGACGCGACTTTGGGGACGATGACCATCGCTAAGATGGCGCGTTCCCCGCCACAAAAGTCCAACAATGCCAAGGGAGACGATGCCAAATAACAGAAATATATCACGCCAGCTGATATATTCTCCAAAGATACCGCCCAAACTACCACCGAGAATTTGACCCAACACTAGCGCACTTAAATACTTGCCGATCGCAGCTTGGCGTTCTTCATAAGGAAAGTTGTCACCAATATAAGCTAGGGTGATGGGGATGACCCCAGCAGCAGCCATGCCTGTGAGAAACCGTAGCAAGGTAAGTAAGACGATATTTGTCATCAAGGCACAAACAGCAGTACCTACAGCAAATGCTGCCAGCGCTGTTGTAATTACCTTGAGTTTGCCGATGCGATCGCTTAGTGGCCCATAGACTAACTGAAATAGTCCGTAGGGAATAGTGTATGCGGAGATAATCACCGCAGCACTGCCAACACCGACTTTAAACTCGTCAGCAATGATGTGTAGCAGGGGGTCAATCACCCGTGCATCAGCAATCACCATGAAGGCAGCAGCGCCCAACAATCCTAATGAGACAGGTGTTTTGCCTGCTATATCCTTTGCTAACCTGCCCACTGCTATGTTCTCCTGTAGTTTGAGTTTTCGCACTTCTAGAATAGACTTTTTGCAGAAGGGCAAGGGCTGAGGAAGTAAGAGAGTTGCTATTGAGTAACTCTCTTACTTCCCGTTCTTCGGTAATTTATATTTATAAAAAAAGCGTGCGAATCGTCATGCAAATAGAGCAGCCTTTTAGAATTAATGCCGCCCAACCAGACAAGCTAAAACAATTCCTTCCCAAACCTTTAATTATCGTCAGCCCAGTCGCCGGTTGGAATGGTTTTTATTTTGCCTATCATCGCCAGTCGAACTATCAACTCCCTGAGACATCGCCTTTTCAGCACATTATTACCATTTACACTAGAGAGTTTGAGGCAAAATTAAAAATTAACGGACGTTGGCAAAGTAAATTTTATGCAACAACTGATGTGGGTATCTTTCCTGCTCACCAAATTTCTCCAGCAGTACAATTTGAACAGGAATTAGGGTTTATTCACGTCGGTCTTGAACCAGCGATGATTACTCGTGTTGCTTACGAGTCAGTAAATCCTGATGCCGTTGAAATTGTCCAACAACTGCAAACCCACGATCCGCTGATTCAACAAATTGGACTGACACTCAAGCAAGAAATAGAAACTAGTGGATTTGATAGTTATCTGTATATAGAGTCAGCGGCAAATCTGCTAGCAGTGCATTTATTGAAACGTTACTCAACGCAAAAATTCCTGATTCGAGAATACACAGGTGGATTACCAAAAAATCAATTAAAAGAAGTGATCGCCTATATCAACGATAACTTAGACCAAAACTTGTCCCTTGCAGAAATTGCTGCGATCGCACAGATAAGTCCGCATTATTTTGCTAGCTTGTTTAAGCAATCAATGGGAATAGCACCTCACCAATATGTCATTAAATGCCGAGTTGAAAAAGCAAAGTATTTACTTGCAAAGCGAGAATTATCAGTTCTAGAAGTCTCCCAACTAGTAGGATTTCAAAGTCAAAGTCATTTCGCCAAGGTTTTTCGCAAATATATCGGCATCACTCCTCAAGCATTTAAGAAGCTACACTGAATTTTTCGGAAGATAACGCTAGTTTTCGGAAGATTGCGTGAGACAGCATGATCTTGTTAAAGCTATCAATAGTTATCACTATCCTTTCAGTTCATAGTCCAAAAAATGACACAACTAAAACCAGCCGAGGAAATGCCCGGTAGCTTTGGGCTACCCATTTTAGGTGAAACTCTGCGATTATTTGCTACCCAAGGATGGGGGCTGACGAAGAACTACCAACGCTACGGGCCGGTTTTTAAAACCAGCATTTTAGGAAAGAAATATGCAGTTTTGGTAGGGACAGAAGCAAATCGACTAATTTTGCAAGAAAAAGCCGATCATGTATCTTCCTACTTAGGATGGAAACTGGCTATGGAGCATATTTTCGGGCAACCAATGATGCTTCAGGATGGCGAAGAACATCGCCGCACTCGTCGCTTAATGGCTCCAGCATTTCATGGAAAAGCCATTGCTAACTATTTTGACATCATGCAAACTGAAGTTAACAAGTGCCTAGAAAACTGGATGGAAGGCAGTCCAATTTTCATCAAAAATGAATTTAATCAGTTAGCATTGCGAATTGGGATTCGGCTATTATTAGGTGTTCAACTACAAAGCGAAGTTGAGCAAGTCGAACAGTTGTATAACACTTTAACGCAGGGAGCATTGGCACTATTGCGGTTAGATATACCGTTCACAAAATATGGTCGTTCCCAAAATGCCCGTCGTCAACTTAAAGCTTTCTTGGAAAAGATTATCAGTAAGCGCAAACTTCAAGGCAACTTACAGGAGTCTTGTGAGGTATTAGGATTGTTTTTGGCAGCAGTAGATGAAGACGGAAATGCTTTAACTCAATCGCAGATCATAGACGAACTGATACACTTATTAAATGCAGCGCATTTCACTACTGCTACATCCTTAACGTGGGCAATGGTTGAATTGGCAGCGCGTCCGCAATGGCGTGAGAAACTCCGTCAAGAACTGGCAGAAGTTGTAGGAGATGAACCTTTGAACTTGGGACACCTCAAGCAACTTAATCAAATGACTTACTTTTTAAAAGAAATAGAACGACTTTACAACCCCGCAGGTGTAGTACTGTTTCGGGGAGTTGTCAAGGAAATTGAATACGCAGGGTACCGCATTCCTCCTGGTTGGGTGGTGATTGTTGCTCAAGGATTAACGCATCGCATGAGCGAGATTTATACTAACCCAGAAAGTTTTGAGCCAGAACGCTTTGCCCCTCCCCGTGAAGAAGATAAAAAAGACTCCTTTGCTTTAATTGGTTTTGGTGGTGGTGAACATATATGTATTGGAATGGAGTTTGCCAAAATGGAAATGAAGATTTTTTTGGCAACATTGCTGCAACGATATGATTGGAAAGTTACACCAAAATATGAAGATAATAACTATCATCAAGCACCGTTTAAAATAGAAGAAAAATTACAAGTAAAAGTTAAAATTAGATAATGCCAGTAGTGTGGGTCACTTCATGTTTCAATAAAGTTTTCCTTGGCTTAATTCTTTTTACGATAATGCCCTTGAACATAAGTTCCGTCTTGACGAGGGTAGCCCTGTACATATGTTTTTTCCTTGAAATATAGAATTCATATTTAATTTTTTAAATACACATAGATGTGTTAAGGAAGCGTAACACACCCTATATATAGCAGTTCTAAACCATTCGTGGTGTCTAGATCCCCGATTTATCAAAGAAGTCGGGGATCTAGACATCGCAAATTTTCACAAATCAGATAGGATTGCGATATACTTATATTTTTTCAAAAATCAAATCGGATTGCTATTTCAGGAAATACCTTTGGTTCACTCTAGACATTTTGTCACGTTTCTAAAGCTGCCTTTGGTGCGATCGCCATAAGACTCAAGACAAACCAGCAGATAGATGAACAGTGGGGGAACTGATGATAGGTTGAGATGAGCAAAAGCTTCTATCAATCCCATTATCAAAAAGTAGCAATTATGATCGTTGTCCATCATCTCAACAACTCGCGATCGCAGCGCGTGCTATGGTTACTCGAAGAATTAGGTATCGAATACGAGATTAAGTTCTACGAACGCGACCAGAAAACGATGCTGGCACCGACATCGCTGCGTGAAGTCCATCCGCTCGGCAAGTCACCAGTGATCACAGATGCAGACCTCACTGTTGCAGAGTCGGGCGCTATCATCGAATATATAGTGGATCGCTACGGCAATGGTCGGCTAATCCCGCCATCTGGTACGCCGGAGCGTCTGCGCTACACCTATTGGCTGCATTACGCCGAAGGCTCTGCAATGCCACCTCTGGTGATGAACCTTGTCTTCAACAATTTTGGTATAGGAGACAGCAGCGTAAAGGACGAATTTATCGCACCCCAGATCAAGCTTCACTTTGACTACATAGAAGGTGAACTTCATAAGAGTACATGGTTTGTAGGTGAAGAATTTACTGCCGCCGATATCCAAATGAGCTTTCCTCTGGAAATAGTCGCTATGCAAGCTGAACTCATCTCAAGCCGACCAAAGATTAAGCAATTTATCGAGGGCATCCATGCACGACCTGCTTACAAACGCGCCCTTGAACGTGGAGGCGCATACGACTTCGCCAAAAGCATTCAATAATTCACTCAACTAAGAACCGCTATATCCTAAAACTGCCAGTTATTAAACAAAAATCTGTATCTCCAGCTAGATGTGGTAATCGTAAATGTTATATGTATTCAAACACCATATCAAATTCAAGTTCATCTATGATTACCAAGCCTTGGGATGCTCAACTTGCTTACTGGCTAGTTAAACCTCTAAAAGAGAGTTGGGTAAACCCCAATCATCTCACGACAGTGCGACTTGTGACAGGGTTGGCGGCTGCGGTAGCGATTGCAGTTGGTGATGCCATCTGGGCTAATATTGGGGCAGTGCTATTTGCTTTATCCAACTTTCTAGATCACACAGACGGGGAATTAGCTCGTTTGAGTGGGAAAAGCAGCAAATGGGGACATCAGTATGATCTTGCTAGTGACGCCATCATCCACATTCTTTTGTTTGTGTGTATTGGATATGGTCTTAAAGAGGGAAAATTTGGTTGGTGGGCGTTACTAATGGGGATAATATCTGGTGTATCTGTTGCTTGCATCTTTCATTTGCGAAACCAAATGGAACAGCGTTTAGGTAAAGACGCCAGTCGTCAACCAAATTTCGCTGGGTTTGACATTGAAGACGTGCTGTATTTGTTTCCCATAGTTACCTTACTGCATGGACTAGAGGCGTTACTAATGGCAGCTACAATTGGGGCACCAACTTTTGCTACATGGGTAATTTGGCAATTTTGGGCACTCCCGCAGCCTGAATCAAACTAGTATAACGGGGCATGGGGCAGAAAGCTAATAAAACAGGCTTTTTAGCTTTCTTGAATGCATAATTAAATTTTGCGATCGCACTTCCTAAACTTAGTAACAGTACTTACTTGTTTCATTCAAACATGATACTATTATTTTATTAAAAGTTTTATCATTATGCCAAAATCAATATTTCAACATCTGGTCGATAGTGTGAACAAAGATTATGAGGATACCTATGCATATGTAGGTAGAAATTTTGATTTTATCCGCGAACTGATTGATAAAATCGCTTTACATATTGAATGTAGTCCAGGAAAAGATATATATATTGTAGATGAAAAAGGCTCTAAAATTGCTCCTTATAATTTTATTCAAGATGCTATTATTGTAGACAATGAATGTTTTTTTAGTTTCAAACTAGTGATTTCTGCACCCAATATAGGTTTTAATATTAGTAGTTGTGGGAAAAGCTTTTTTAATAAAAATTTAGTACCGCCTTCAGGAATTGCTATGTATATCTCTATTAAACAAGAGGATGATATTTTTATTGTTATAGCACCATCGATAAAAGAAGAAAAAGTAGTTACTGAAACTTTTAAAATATATTCTGATAATCCTTTATGGACTGATTTACTTGAATCGGTTACTCAAGTAATAATGAACTTTTCAAAAAAAGACCTAAGATATAGAATTAATCAGTTATCTGAAAAATCATCTCAACAATTAAAACCAAAAGGTTTTAATGTTACCCCTGACATAAAGATTATTAACACGTCGGTAACCCAGGACAATAACGATATGTAGTTGCGGTGTTTTCTAAAAAAAATTTTGTAAAAAGAATAAATTATGCTGAATGCAAAAGTGCGATCGCATTTATTAAACATCTTACCAAGTTGAGAGTGAAATTATAATCAGCGTAAAGAATGAAGGATAGAGTTACACTCCTCAGATAAGTAAAACAAATCCATGCAGCCGGAAAAGCCCTTGATAGAGTAAGCAAGCGGCTTTTTCATATATAAACAGAGATTATGATATTTGCTATTACAAATATCAAGTAAGGATGGAACTGTGAAGGTTGTGGGTATTGTGGGACAATAGAGAGAATGAATGGTATGTTTATTTTTGCAATCTTGTATTAGTATCAAATTATCAATGGAGCTTCAAACTGAAATTGATAAAGCTATAGCAGGTGTTGATTACCAGAAATTTCAAGCTGAGTTTCAAGCTCAAAATGAATTTTTGGTGGTTGAGAACTTTCTTCCTAACTCCATCATCGAGAAATTTTTGGCGCTATTGCCATCTTTGCAACCTGCTATAAACCGCAACTATATTCCCAATCATAAAAAGGGCGGTAGTATTAGCCGCTATAGTTTAGACAGCCTTGCTCCGATTTTTGGAGAGTTTTATCAACTTGGTGCTTTTTTCGAGTTCCTCAACAAAATTACGGCAGAAAAACTCCTTCCTTGTCCTAATGCTGATCCTCATACTTACGCGCTGTACTATTACACTGAGCCTGGAGACCATATTCAGTATCATTATGATACCTCTTACTATCGCGGGAAACGCTATACAGTGTTGCTTGGTTTAGTTGATAATTCATCCAGTAAGCTGGAATATCAACTTTACAAGGATATTCCTGAACGGGAGACACAAACGCGATCACTCTCCTTAACCCCTGGTACTATAGTCTTATTCAATGGTGACAAACTTTACCACAGAGTTACTCCTTTGGGTGAAAATGAACAGCGCATTGTCTTAACTTTGGAGTACGTCACCGACACCAACATGGGTATGTTAAAACGTTTTGTCTCGAATATGAAAGATGCGATCGCCTATTTTGGTTTTCGCCAAGTGTTTCGCAGTTGAGGCGATACAGAGTTAATCTTTCTTCTATGTTAAGAATTAATTAACAAATATTGTCTTGAGCAAAAAACAGTCATTATAAAATACGGGAAAATTTCCAGATTTCCTGGTGTCTAAGCTAGTGTTGGTGACTTGACAATGAAGGCAATTATATTAGCTGCTGGCGTTGGACGACGCTTAGGTAAAGATGGGCAAATCCAACCCAAATGCTTACTGAAATTTAACGGCAAATCTTTATTAGAGCGCCATTTGAACAATCTCCATCATTACAAAATTGATGAAGTAGTGATTGCTGTGGGTTATCAAGCACAAAGAATTCAGGATGAAATCAAAGCATTAGCAGCCGAAAATTGGGTCAGTACAGTTTATAATCCTGACTACACCAAAGGCAGTACAATCAGCCTTTGGACTGTACGTCAGCATTTAGTTGCTGGCGATGACATATTATTAATGGATGCAGATGTTTTGTGCGATCGCCGCATCATCGAACGATTAGTAAAGACAAATATCCCCAACAGCTTTTTACTGGATCAAGATTTTGAACCGGGAGATGAACCCGTGAAGCTTTGCGTCAGAGATAATTATCTAGTGGAGTTTCGTAAACAAATAGCTCCTGGTTTGATTTATGATTTTGCAGGTGAGTCAGTGGGATTCTTTCGTTTTGGAAGTATTGCTGCTTACCGGATTGCTACTCGCACAGAACAATATGTTGCAGACGGACGACATGATGAACCTTATGAAGAAGTCATTCGGGATCTGCTATTAGAAACTCCCGAAAAATTTGGCTACGAAGACATCACTGGTTTAGCTTGGCTCGAAATCGATTTTCCACAGGATATTCAACGTGCCCAAAATGATATTTTACCTCAGATAGAAGTTGTAGAAAATGTCTGAAAATATCTTCATTTATAGCGGTTTTGGTTTGGATGCGTTACAGTTTGACCTCTCTCCAAACCTCTCTTCTAAAAGGAGAGAGGCTTTGAGGTTTACTCCTAACGCTAGCTCTTAAGGGGCTGTTCTTATTAGGTCTGTGTTCCATGCAATTGAGAACCGCTATATTATATAGGTTGAAAAAAGCAGAATAGATGCATCAAATATTTGCACCCACTGATACCGCTGCAAAATTAAACAAGTGTGCCCAACTGCGGGCCTTACTAGAATCGCCTCAACTCGACTTCATCATGGAAGCTCACAATGGGATTAGCGCCCGCATTGTGGAAGAGGCTGGATTTAAAGGAATTTGGGCGAGTGGACTCGCCCTTTCGGCTCAATATGGCGTTCGAGATAATAATGAAGCCAGTTGGACTCAAGTTGTGGAAATGCTAGAGTTCATGTCTGATGTTACCAGCATCCCCATCTTATTAGACGGGGATACTGGTTATGGCAACTTTAATAATATGCGTCGCCTGGTTAAGAAGTTAGAACAGCGAGGTATCGCTGGAGTCTGTATTGAAGATAAGCTTTTTCCCAAAACCAACAGTTTCATCAATGGGAGTCGCCAAGCTTTGGCTGATATTGATGAATTCTCCGGCAAAATTAAGGCAGGTAAGGATAGTCAGACAGATCCAGATTTTTGCATCGTCGCCCGACTCGAAGCTTTGATTGCCGGGTGGGATCTTTCAGAGGCAATGCGCCGAGCTGAAGCATACCACGCCGCAGGAGCCAGCGCCATCCTGATTCACAGTAAATCATCGCGTCCTGACCAAGTGCTAGCCTTTGCTAAAGAATGGGCGGGTCGTTCCCCGTTAGTAATTATACCAACCAAATATTACAGCACCCCCACCGATGTCTTTCGCAAAGCTGAAGTGAATTTGGTCATCTGGGCAAATCATCTGATTCGAGCTGCTGTTGCTAGTATGCAAGCGATCGCTCGTGAAGTGAAAGCCAGCGAAACTTTAATCAACATTGAAGATGAGATTGCGCCTGTAAAAGAAATTTTCCGGCTACAGGGGGCGGATGAACTCCAAGAAGCTGAAAAACGCTACTTTAACAATGGACGCCACGATACCCAAGCGATCGTTCTGGCTGCTAGCAGAGGCCAAGAATTAGCAGCGTTGACGCAAGATAAACCGAAAGTAATGTTACCCCTTGGAGGTAAACCCTTACTCAGGTTGTTGGTGGACAAATTTAAGAAACTTGCCATCAACGATATTACGGTTGTCGCAGGTTACAAAGCAGAAACTATTAATGTTCCGGGGACTAAGGTCATCCGCAACCCAGATTATGAAACAACCGGAGAATTAGCATCCTTAGCCTGCGCTCAAACCAACTTCAGTGACGAGATGCTGGTGCTTTACGGCGATTTACTATTTAGAAGCTACATTCTGCGGGATTTATTAGAATGTCCTGGAGAAATTGTGGCTGTGGTTGATTCTGTGGCGAACAGCAAGTCTGTTAGCGGTTCACCTGACTACGCCTATTGCTCAATTCCCGACGATCTTTCTCTGTTTGGCCAGGATGTCAACCTGTTAGACATTTCTAAAACAACACAAACGCAATTAGGAAAGTATAGTGGCCGCTGGATTGGGATGCTGCGCCTGCGGAGTCAAGGTAGACAGTGGATGAGTGAAGCACTCAATGAATTGCAAAAACGACCGGAATTCAACAGTTTGGGTTTGCCAGAATTATGCAATTATTTAATCGAGCAAGGCAAACCGATTAAGGTGCTTTATATTCGCGGTAACTGGTTAGATGTTAATTCTTTAGATGATCTTGACCTTGCTTTTCAATTAAAGCAATAGAGGAGACGCGATTAATCGCGTCTGTACAAGAGTTTGGAGTTGAGACGCGATTAATCGCGTCTGTACAAGGGTTAGGAGTTGAGACGCGATTAATCGCGTCTGTACAAGAGTTCTAAGCTTGAAGCTTTGTATTGTGAGGTTAAAGTTTTGAGTTCTGAAGTTGAGGTTTCGAGTTCTGAGGTCGGAGTTCTGAGCTAAAAGGTCGGAGTTCCGAGTTCAAAGGTCGAAGTTCCGAGTTCAAAGGTCGGAGTTCCAAGTTCAAAGGTCGGAGTTCCGAGCTAAAAGGTTGAACTTCCGAGTTCAAAGGTGGAACTTCCAAGTTCAAAGGTGGAACTTCCGAGTTCAAAGGTCGAACTTCCGAGTTCAAAGGTCAAACTTCCGAGTTCAAAGGTCGAACTTCCGAGTTGACTTTAATGATACAAATACGTTGGTAGGAAACATTACTACTTTGATGTCAACTTAAGCCCAAACCCCATTAAAACCTCGTTTCCAGCCTCTGGCTGGAAATGCCCTTCATTGCGGCAGAGCCGCAAATCTTGAGGCAAAGCCTCCCATTAGGCATTCCCAGTCAGAGACTTCTTTTCAAGACGACTCCCCACTCCCCATCTCAATCGTTTAAATCCCTGAAAATTGCTGTAAATTTTTAATTATGATTCAGGCAGAGGAATTTGTAGAAGCTGCACGTAATCTTGGCTTTGAGTGGTACACTGGCGTACCCTGTTCTTTTCTCACGCCTTTTATTAACTACGTCATTAATGACGTTCAACTTAGATATATCTCCGCGGCCAATGAGGGAGATGCTGTAGCGATCGCAGCTGGAGCAGCAATTACTGGAAAACCAGCCGTGGTAATGATGCAAAACTCTGGTTTGGGTAATGCAGTTAACCCGCTAACCTCGCTCACTTATATCTTTCGGATTCCACTGCTGCTGATTTGTACTTTAAGAGGCGATCGCTTATTGCAAGATGAACCGCAACATCAATTAATGGGGCAAATCACAGATAAATTGCTGCAAACAATAACTATACCTTGGGAATTTTTTCCCACAAACGCAGCAGAAATAGAACCCGTTCTGCAAAGAGCCACAGCCTATATGCAACAAGAACGCTGTCCTTATGCTTTAATTATGCGTAAAGGAGCGATTGCACCCCATGCACTCACCCGTTCTTCTATCCCCGAACGAGAAAATAGTAGTAGCGCTCATATTCAGCAAAGCTTTTTTCGGGATCACAAAGAACAACGCATTTCTCGCAGCGAAGCATTGGCTCGGATTGTGGAACTCATTGATGCAGAAAACACTGTAGTAATTGCCACCACTGGATACACTGGACGGGAACTCTTCGCCAGCAAAGACAGCGCCAATCATCTTTATATGGTCGGGTCGATGGGCTGTGCTTCATCTATGGGATTGGGGCTATCCCTAGCACGTCCAGACCTGAAGGTAGTAGTGATTGATGGCGATGGAGCAGCACTAATGCGAATGGGTAATTTTGCTACCATCGGCACTTATGGCGGTGCTAATTTAATCCATATTCTCTTAGATAATGAAGTCCATGATTCCACAGGCGCACAAGCCACCGTCTCTGCGGGTATCTCCTTTGCCAAAATTGCCGAAGCGTGCGGTTACGGCATTACATTAGCCGGAGATGATCCCGCGCTTTTAGATGCCTTATTTACCGCAGATACCAACATTAGACCGAAATTCGCGCATCTGAAAATCCGTCCCGGAACTTTAGAAAAGCTACCTCGACCCAACCTCACCCCGGAAGCAGTTTTGCAACGCTTCATGAAACATATTGGTTCCGACTGGCAATAAAATTCTAATTGTACAGACGCGATTAATCGCGTCCCTTTGTAATGATTTTATTAAATCCCGGCCCCGTCAATTTAAGCGATCGCGTCAGAAATGCCCTGTTGCGTCCCGATTTGTGTCATCGTGAAGTAGAATTTTCCCAACTTCAAAGCAAAATCCGCGAACAATTACTTCAAGTTTATGATCTTGAAAGCAATCGCTGGGCAGCAGTTCTCCTCACTGGTTCTGGTACCGCAGCGATGGAAGCGATGATCAGCAGTCTAGTCCCCAGAGATGGGAAATTGCTGGTGATTGAAAACGGTGTGTATGGCGAACGACTATCCAAAATCGCCAAAATCTACGGCATTGATTACATAACACTTTCCCATCCTTGGGATGCCGAAATAGACATCAACGGTTTAGTCAAACTTCTAGATGAAAACGCTGATATCACCCATCTTGCTGTCGTCCATCACGAAACTACTACCGGTCGCCTAAATAATTTGGCAGAACTTGCGCCAATTTGTCAAGAACGCCGCATCAAACTATTAGTAGATGCAGTCAGCAGTTTCGGTGCCGAGGAACTAAATTTTGCAGATTGGGGAATCACCGCTTGCGCTGCAACAGCCAATAAATGTCTGCATGGCGTACCCGGAACCTCCTTTGTCATCCTGCGACGGGATGCACTGCCGTCAGTTGCCACAATCCCCCGCACCTTATATTTAGATTTAGGAACCTATTGCCAGCAGCAGGATCGAGGCGGCACACCTTTTACGCAATCAGTACAGACATTTTATGCTTTAACAGAAGCTTTGCAAGAAATGGCAGAAGCAGGGGGTTGGAGTGCCAGACACAGCCATTACAACCAACTTGCTAGCTTAGTTAGAGACGGGTTAGCCTCAATCGGAATTAAACCCCTACTTCCTCTTGGCAGTTCATCCGTTGTCTTGAATGCTTACTACTTGCCAGACGGTTTCAGCTATGAAGAATTTCACGACCAACTCAAAGCACGAGATTATATTATTTATTCTGGACAGGGAAATTTAGCTCAATCTATCTTTAGAGTATCAACAATGGGAGCCATTACCCAATCCGATATGGAACGCTTTGTTGGCGTTGTTAAACAAATAATTTGTAATTAGTAATATTTCCTCGTTCCCATGAATAACATGGGAACGAAGAACGAATCTCTGGATGATTATTTGTTCTCCTGCCTCCTGCCTCCTTTAATTTAACGAGGTATCAAATCTCCCTAGTACTGCCATATCTTCTGCATCTAACTCCGTCGGAATACCACTGCGAATTAATTCTGAAAAGTTTTCATTGGGAACCATAACAGTCAACGTGTACAAGCGAGTAGAACCAGTATTTTTAATCAAATGAGTCCCAGTGGGAGGCACCAATAAACTATCTCCAGTTTTGATCGTGGTACTCTTGCCGTCACACATGGCGATCGCTTCCCCTTTAATAACGAAAAACATTTCCACCGCCCACTGATGGCGATTTGGCGGTGTTTCTCCACCAACATCAAAAATTTCAATGCAGCAAGTCAAGGAAGTATTAGCATTTGTCGAATCGAAGATAATTGCTAATCGATTAGAGTCGTTGGGACTGATGCGATATACTTGGTAATCTTTGGTAGATTTGATAACCGGAATTACACAACGAGTAGCATTCATTTATTTATCCCCTCGGAAGTGATTGTTGGGTATGAAAATTCCTAAAATCCAAGTCCTGAATACTGAGTTGTTAGTTGTATGTCTAAATCACCCAATTTTAGATTTTAGATTTTAAATTTTGGATTTTGGGATTAAATAATTCAAAAGCGTTCGCCTAAGCGCTTACGCCGTACCCCTACGGGGATCTTGCTACGCGTAGCGTTCCGCAGGAAAATCCAAAATTTAAAAAGTTTGATATCAAGCGAATTTAAACGCAAGAACAAATCTAAAATCTCAAATTATTGAGCAAATAAAGAGCATTCATGCATGAAATCAATCTCAAATCTCAAATCGAATTACTCCTCACTCTTTTAGAGCGCTGTTAAAATTGCTTGCGAGTCCGTGACAAAACCGAAGCATTGTTTGACATTGTACAATGTCGCCAGCCAACAATATTCAGGAGAAGTAGTAGCGGTACAGTCTTTAACTAACACACAGTCATATCCTAAAAAGTTGGCATCACATAAGGTCATTAGCACACATTGATCAGCATTAACACCAGCAAAAAATAGTGTTGTCCTTCCCAGATTCCGCAAGATACTATCTAAGGGCGTATCCCAAAAACCACTCATGCGGTATTTATCCACACGAATATCTTCCGGAATCTGTTCTAGTTCGTCTACTATTGCCGCTGCCCAACTACCTGCCATGAGTACTCTAGCACCATTGCTTGGCAGTGGATCGCCCAATCCCACACCCTCCCCTGTGGGATTATAGACGTGACGCAAACCAGCACTAATATTGAGCAAGTCGGGACGATTCCCCCAATTTACCCAAATGACTGGAATACCAACCTCACGCAGTTCTGGAAGTAAGTTGTTCAAAGGTTCAATAGGCTGACGCGCCGGAGTTACGTCCACGCCGATATGCGCTAACCAGCCATCAGGGTGACAGAAGTCGTTTTGCATATCAATGACGAGGATAGCAGCTTTTGCCAAGTCTAAATGCAGGGTTTTAGTTTCTGTTGATAAAATAACGGGTTGTGGGGTCTTTTGAGGACGAGTGATATCTGCGATCGCATCATTTACTGTCCACGCATTTGGCGCAACTCCCAATGTCCGTAATGGTAAATTCATAAAATTGCAATACCTAAGACCATTTTCTATTTTGTAACTTGAAATTCAGTTGAGAAGACGATTACTTAATCAAGGTTAAATATGCTAAATTTTACCATCCATAATGTTTATGATTGCCGGCCTACCTGATGACAAGGGGCTTAGAGCAACTTGTTTTGCCGTACTGTACTAGTAATTAACTAAAAAGCCAATAGTGGCGTGGGGTTTGAATGTGTTTAAATCTCTAGGAAATATTGTCAGCCAATTTTTAGGATGACAATGCCCTACTTATCTGTAGAGTAGAACTGTTGGGCGTAAAAACGGGCATACCGTCCTTCCTGAGATAATAGGGAGGCGTGGGTACCAGCTTCAACCACCTGTCCTTGTTCTAGTACGAGAATGCAGTCAGCACGACGAACGCTGCTCAAGCGATGGGCAATAATAAACACGGTACGGTTTTGCATCACTCGCTCCAGCGCCTCTTGAACTAATGTTTCTGATTCCGAATCCAAAGCAGAGGTGGCCTCATCCAGGATGAGAATTCGCGGATCGTTGGCAACTGCTCTGGCGATCGCTAATCTTTGGCGTTGTCCTCCAGATAGGTTAACTCCCCGTTCACCCACCCAGGTATGATAACCCTGAGAAAACTGGGTGATAAATGAGTGAGCGTTGGCAATCTTTGCCGCTTCTTGAATCGCTGCTAAATCTAATTTTTCCTGACCGTAACCGATGTTTTCGGCGATCGTTCCCGAAAAAAGAGTAATATCTTGGGGAACAATCCCAATTTGACGGCGCAGGCTGGTGAGTGTAACGTCACGGATATCAATATTATCAATCAGAATTTGACCCGCCTGAGGGTCATAAAAGCGAAGTAAAAGGTTAATTAACGTCGATTTGCCTGCTCCAGAAGAACCAACCAAAGCCATGACATCACCAGGAGAAGCGTGCAGGCAAAGATCCTTTAGCACTGGCTGGTCGGGATTGTAGGCGAAATTGACATGACGATACTCTACCTTGCCAATAACTCGTGGCATTTCCAGAGCATTCGATTTTTCGCTGAGGCTAGGCTGCTTCGCCATCAGTTCAAAGATGCGTTCGACGGAAGCTTCAGTCTGTTTGTACTCGTTGTAATTGCTAATCATCATGTCGATTGGCTGAATCAGTAAAGCCACAGCAGCTAAGAAACTGATAAACCCTTGAGATGTTAGCTGATTCTGAGAAATCTGCCATCCTCCCAATAAAAATAGCAGCATAATACTAACTGCTTCTAAAAAACCGACAACAGGAAACTGAATGGATTTGAGTTGTTGAGTGCGATACTGAGCCTGACGATTGCGTTCTGCTTCCTGATTGAATCGCTTCACTTCATACTCTTGTGCTGCAAAAGCCTGAACGACGCGAATCCCGCTAAATACTTCAGTTAGCAGCGCCGACAAATTGGAAACCTGATTTTGACTCTGGCGAGATAGCACGAGTAATCGCTGACCAAATTCTCCGATCAACCAAGCCATCAGGGGAGCCAAAATCAAACCTGCAAGCGTCAGCGGCCAATTCAGGTAGAGCATGTAAATGGGAATTACAATTAACTGCAACAGATTGGAAAGAAACTGATGCGATAACTTATCAACAATCTCGCCTACCCGGTCGATATCTTCAGTTAGGCGATAAGTGAGGTCTCCCGTCTGTGTGGTTTCAAAGTAATCCAATCCGAGTTTGTGCAGGTGAGCGTAAACTCGCTTACGCAAGTTTAAAACCATTTCCAGAGCAGCAGCGATCATAAAGACATTCTGCCCGTATTGACAAAACCCTCGAACCAAAAATACTAAAGTGGCTAGTCCGAGCCAGTAGGCAATCTGGTTAACATTTCCCTGACCAAGAAAAAGAGCGACCTTACCTGCTAAATAGGGTATTGCTAGGGTGAACAACACAAATCCTAAGATACAAGCTAATCCCCGAATTAACAGCGGCCATTGGGGCCACAGATAAGGCAACAGTTGCCAGTAGCTAGAGCGGACTTTCATAGTTCAATTCTGTATGCTTATATTCTGCCAGCGCCGCAAAGTATCCCTTCCATGATTTATCCAACAATCTCAAAATTTATTGTGCAACCTTATAAACTTTTGTCCTCTTGAATTGGCTGCATTAACTTATCCATCTGATTGGAAGATGGCACTATGACCATAGATAAAAAATTGCCGAATGCAATAATTAGCAGCTTTCCACACATAACATCTTTTTGCTCTCATGCCGGATGATTTAGTTAAATAAACTACATCCTCTTGGGCACAGAAAAAGCTCATTGGTGTCAACTTAAGCCCAAACCCCTTTTAAACCTCGTTAAGAGCCTCTGGCTGGAAATGCTCTTTCATTGCGGTGCCGCTAGTCTTGAGGCGGAGCCTCTTACTAGGCATTCCCAGTCAGAGACTGGGAACGAGACAACGAATAACTCGCTGTTTTACCTAGATTCTGTTATCCTTACCTTCATTATTAAAATTTGGCAGCAACGGTAATTTCTCCTCAGTTTCTCCTAGATAGGTTAGCAGAAAGCGGGCAATTCTCTCAGATGCGCCAGGCGGGCCAAATCGCTCAGGGCCATTTTCTTTGCACTTAGCGAGATAGTCTGAATCTTGTAAAGTCTCAACTACTCGTTGAGCCGCTTGCTTGAGAATCTCAGGGGTTGCTGGCTTAGTGCCGATAGTTTGGGCAGAAATGCCCAACAGCCGTGTTTGCGCCTCGGCAAATTGATAGGTAAATTGAGGACCCTCTCCGGGAATTTGGATAATAGGTTTGCCGATCGCTACAGCTTGCTCCACTGCCAACCCTGCCATACCAATGACGAGAGTAGAGTAACATAGGATGTCACTGAAGGCATCTGAATAACATCTCACTTCCACAATCGGTGATTCGTCAGGAGAATTTTCTGGAGGAGAATAAGTGAGTATACCTTGATTCAGCTGCCAACCTTGACTTTTGGCAATGTCGTCTAGTTGCTGCATCAAATCCGGTATCAAGGCTGCACGAAACTGAAATCCTGACTCAGGCATCACCTTGGCGATTTCTACCACTAGTTGCAACTGCAAACAAAAATTTCGCGCGGCTTCAGGCATCCGTGACCCTGGTAGGAGAGCGATCGCTCTCTCGTCCGGTTTCAGGTGCAAGTCTTTGCCAGTAGGGACGAGCCAATCTAAAGCCGGAATGCCAGCAACCTGAGCTTTAGTTAAACCTTGCCGTTGGAGGTCATAAGCCGTATAGGAATCTTTGGTGAAAACTGTTAGACATTTGGAAGAATTAAGATCATGCCACAGAATCGGATTGAGTCGTAACCGCCCTTCGTAGAGGGCAGAAAGACAAGAGATAAAGGAGACGAAGGGGCGCTTTGTTAAGTAAGCAAATGTCTGAGAGACAAAATCCCCAGTAGCCATAATCAAATCGCAATTGGGAGCATAGTGCAACACCGCTTGTAATTGTCCCCACGTTAACCCAATCAATCCCGATTGAAAATCTTTGAGCAAATAGAGGCGCTTCATGTAAAAGAATCCCCCAGAGGGCATCTTTTGCGTCGGGCCAATAATGGGAATGTTCAAGTTGCGGTAAGCTTTCCCTTCCCCGACAATCGGCATTGCTGCCATATCAAGAGAAGGACATAATTGGCACAGGGTTTGAATAACATGAGAGGTATGGTTGTCCTCTCCGTGGCCGTTACTGATAAATAAGATTCGCTTAGAAGGCATCTTGGTATTTGGATAGCAAAAGGGAAAAAACAGCGAATTTTATCTTATTTTATGGCTCTGGTAGCATTATTGATGCGTGTACCTTGGGCTGATTGTCGGCAAGTTGGGAATGATTAGCGATTGCTCCCATCGTTTGGAGATCAACGAGGATCAAAGACTCGTTAATGAGTATTAAAGGTGGATCAACGAGGATTAAAGACTCGTTCACGAGTATCAAAGGTGGATCAACGAGGATTAAAGACTCGTTCACGAGTATCAAAGGTGGATCAACGAGGATCAAAGACTCGTTCACGAGTATTAAAGGTGGATCAACGAGGATCAAAGACTCGTTCACGAGTATTAAAGGTGGATGAACGAGGATCAAAGACTTGTTAATGAGTATTAAAGGTGGATCAACGAGGATTAAAGACTTGTTCACGAGTATCAAAGGTGGATCAACGAGGATTAAAGGTGGATGAACAAATCTTAAAGGTGGATAAATTTAGTTATATTCAGCCTAAAGGTGGAAGATATTGCCCTAAAATTTATGCTGAGTATGACCCGCAAAATCTTAGATTAACTTTAAACCGCGTTCACCTTGAAAACTGTAGTTCTTTCCGTATGAACAGAGAAAACCCTCATCCCCCAGCCCCTTCTCCCAATATTGCCAGAAGGGGAGCCACAAATAAGTCCCTCTCCCAAGTAGGGAGAGGGATTTAGGGTGAGGGCAAAAACTACAGTTCTCAACGTAGATGAGGTTTAAATCTATTTAACTTTTTAAAATCCCAAACGCAAAAAGTCCCAAAACCAGTTGGCTAGTGACAAGCTGCTACACCGACAAGTTAGTAAAAAAGCAAATTAGTCTCTGGTAGCCAGGAAAGAAGAGGGAATGGTGCTTCAGTTGGCTGATGGCACTATCCAGGCTGGCAGTGCAACTTGCGATCGCATTCTGGGACTGACCGCAGAACAGCTTGTGGGGCAAAATTTGCTTGATCCCAGGTAGCATTTTATTTATGAAGATGGCTCTCCTTTCGGAGGTGAAACTTACTCTGCGATCGTTACCCAGAATACAGGTAAACCTTGCTTGAATGTGGTCTGTGGCTTTTATCAGCCAAATGGTGAGCAAAGAGGGGCTATTGTTACTCTTCACAACTTTTGTTCCAAGCTGGAGGAACTACTCCCGACGCGATCGTGACAACTTTTTCGGAATCTATTGGCGCAGCTTAAGGAAAACTGTAGCTGTGCTGAAGATACTCAACAAGTTGATGCAGATGAATTTCAGGCACTATGGGATACTCTACATTTATCACTTAATTGAGCAGCGAAATTCTAATGTTAATTACGAAATTGCTCAAGGTTGGGGCTACAAGACCAGTATAAATCCAGGCAATGGCAAAGGAGTTATAGTTATGAGCAAAATTGATGCAGATTAGACATCTTCCGAAAATCCTAGTTTATCTGTGAGTTTATTTTCATAAAATTGTCTTTTGCAAAAAAATGATTCCTAGCTAAAAATCTTGGCGCAATCATGCTCGAAAATTTTGATTGCGATCGCTAATTTCCGGTCTAGCATTTGAAAATTTCCCATCAGGGACAACTATCTAAAGAGTGAAAGTTTTTCCTCGGAATCCAGCCCTTAGTTAGTTGTATAATTTTCATCAAAGATGTAACAATACAGCTTATTGCCAAAACACATTTTATTTCTTTAATCTTGCTAAAGATCATGATAGATTGGGCTTGACGGCATTAACCCTCCTGGGCAATCATAAAGAGACGGCTATTATAAGCCAATTTTCCTAGTGCTTGACAACGATTTTATCAGTTATAAAATCGACTACTTGCACTCATTCTCTTGATTGTTGCAACATACCATATTACCACAATATGCCTGTTTATCCTTATTAGTGTTACATGCGGTTCTTTAAAAATCAAATAGGAATCCTATACTATGTGTGGTGAACATTTGGATAAATTTGATCAGATGTCAGAGCAGCTACTTATAATGCCCAACATTTAAATTTTCCAGAGTTAACGGTTGTATTTGTGGTTTCCATATCGAGGCAAACCAAACAATCATCTCGATATTTGTATTCACTTAACCTTGTATCCAGTATTTTCCAATAGTCAATCCAAGAATTTGAAAAGAGGATATTTCCATGTCTAGTTTGTTTCGTTGGTCATCAGCAAGGGTTGCTTTACTAGTTCTAGGAATGACATCTGCTATAATAGCTCCCATCCTAATTTCTACCCCAGCTTCATCTCAAAATACTGTTCCATCTACGACACCATCACCTGACACACCATCGCTCGATACACCATCGCCTGCAACACCATCACCTGACACAACATCACCTGACACACCATCGCCTGCGACACCATCGCTTACAACACCATCACCTACTTCAACAGTTAACTTGTCTGATGTTTCCTCAGATTATTGGGCGCGTCCCTTCATTCAAGCCCTAGCTGACAATAACGTGATTGCTGGCTTTCCTGATGGCACCTTTAGGCCAAATCAAGCTGTGACTCGTGCTGAATTTGCCGCTTTAATTCAAAAAGCTTTCGGTAACCAAAACCGAGTTCGGCAATTAAGCGCAGGTGGATTTAGTGATGTTCCTGCTAACTATTGGGCGGCTTCTGCAATTCAGAGCGCCTATGAAACTGGATTTTTGGCAGGTTATCCTGGGAATGTGTTTAGACCAAATCAAGAAATTCCTAGAGTGCAGGGGATCGTTGCCTTAGCGAGTGGTTTAGGTTTAACTCCTAGCAGCACTGGAACAAGTAGTGACCTCAGCACCTATTACAATGACGCCTCAAGTATCCCGAACTACGCTGTAAATAGTGTGACAGCAGCAACACAATCTAGTATTGTTGTTAATTATCCAGATGTAAAACAACTCAATCCGCAACAGTCCCTGACTCGTGCAGAAGCTGCGGCACTCTTATATCAAGCTTTGGCTAAACAGGGAAGGGTGCAACCCATTGCTAGTAATCTTCCAGCTACTCAGTATATTGTTGGTGGAACTCAAAGAGGTACCGATATTGTTTCTCTTGCTGCATCTAGTAGTTCTTTGACAACTCTGACTTCTTTATTAAAGACAGCTGGTTTAACTGATATTCTTCAACAGCCAGGCCCTTATACAGTCTTCGCTCCTACTGATGAAGCATTTGCGGCTTTACCTGCTGCTACCTTACAACAGTTACAGCAACCAGAAAACAGAGAAGCATTGATTAAGATTTTGAGATATCATGTACTTCCTGGTGCAGTAACTGCTAGTCAATTCTCGCCTGGGGAACTGGCAACCGATGAAGGAAGACCTGTAAATATTAAAATTGATCGCGCTAACAATCAAGTCGAGGTGAATAATGCCAGAGTTATCCAGGCGGACGTGAAAGCTAGCAATGGTGTTATCCATGCAGTCAACCAAGTCCTGATCCCGCCGGATGTTAACATTAGTAAGTTAAATCAGCCACCAACAGGAAGCACAAATGGGACACCTACGGTAGGTAGAGCTACTCGTGGTGGCAGAAGCTACATCGGGGTTGGTGGTAACATTGGTTTGAGCGGCGACGATACAGCTCTGAGCGATACTAACTTTACAGTAATCAGCAAATTTGGTCTGACAAACTTTCTATCAGTGCGACCATCGGTGATATTTGGGGACGATACAGTATTTCTGGTTCCCGTAACTTTGGATTTTTCTCCGCGCAGAGCAGGTTCGGTGGGTGAAAGAACCTTTGCTATATCTCCTTACATAGGTGCTGGCATAGCAATTGAAGCTAACGCTGATACTGATATTGGATTACTGTTAACTGGTGGTCTAGATATTCCTCTCGGTTCTAAACTTACACTAACAGGTGGTGTAAATGCTGCTTTTCTGGATGACACTGATGTCGGACTACAATTAGGAGTTGGCTATAACTTCTAAGTAAATAATAGTATGCATTTCCCATGCATAGGTCGTTTCAGGCTTTTATTAATCATTCTTTGATAGTAAAGAGATCCGCATCGGGGCACAACATTGCTGATAGATGTCAACTTAAGGCAAAAGCCTCTTACCTCTGTGTTCTCTGCGTCTGGAGTGGTTAGATAAATTACTTTTAAACCACAGAGGCACAGAGGAGGGCAGTTGCGTGGGCGGGTTTCCCGACTTGAGCAAACTGCCCGTAGCGCAGAGAGAAAAAACGAGATTTTTCGAGTCACCTTGAAAGGGCTAGTCCTACCAAAAAGGAAATGCACCTGATTGCGGTTCTACCGCGAATAAGGAAGGCGGAACCTCCCAGTAGACATTAAGAGCCTGAGACTGGGAACAGATTTTACTATGCAAAACTGTCCCTCTGCGAGTCGCAGAGGTGCAGACTTGAATTAAAGTTCAAGTCAGGCAGAGGTTCATCAAACTCATGTTGTATTAAGGTCGTTTGATTGCTAAAGTAAGTCCATCAGCGATGGGGACAAGGGAGAGGGTAACCCGTTCATCATGATGTAACTTTTCGTTAAGCACCCGGATAGCTTGGGTTCTTTCATCTTGATTTTGCTCCTGAGCAACTTGTCCTGACCATAAAACATTATCAATAGCAATCAATCCACCTGGACGCACCAATTGCAGCGATCGCTCATAATATCCATCATAATTTTCTTTATCAGCATCAATAAAGGCAAAATCAAATGTCTCGGCTTGCCCAGATGCCAACAATGCATCTAAAGTTTCCAAAGCTGGTGCCAATCGCAAATCGATTTTATCAGCAACTCCGGCTTCTTGCCAATATCGGCGGGCGATCGCAGTAAATTCTTCACTCACATCAGCAGCGATAATCTTGCCATCTTCAGGAAGGGCTAAGGCAACTGAGAGTGAGCTATAACCTGTAAATACACCAACTTCCAGGGTTTTCTTCGCTCCAATAAGCTGTACCAGTAGTCTCATAAACTGCCCTTGTTCTGGTGAAATCTGCATTCCACTTCGGGGATGGCTGGCGGTTTCTTGGCGTAACTTCAAAAGAATCTCCGGTTCCCGCAGCGAAACGGATAAAAGGTAATTATAGAGTTGGTTATCAAGACCAATAGACTGTTTAGGCATGGGAGATCAGAGAATTGAAATAATCTACAGTTATACTATCGCCTAAGAGTGGTTTTTCAGGAATCCCTAATGAGATTAATCTCTGTCGTCTTCGTCTAGGTCTATTTACACGTTGAATCAAGAGTTGGATTGGATGCATGATGCACTTTTATACTTGCCAAAAAGTATTGGGACAATGATCAAATGGTTATGCAGTTCATGAAGGTTATTTATGAACAATTAGGAAATTTAAAAACCTGCCAAAATGGCAACCATATTCTAATTAGCCAAGTTAAATTGTATAAAGATAAACGACTTCAAGGGTTTTATTATCAGGGACTACCACGTAAAAATTACTTTTGTAAAACACTATTTACTAAATGATTTACAAAAATAAAAAACTATTTTTACCAATTATTTGCAGAGGATTTCTCAGTAGATAAATATCAATAATCAGGTTTGACATTTGCTGCAACAGGAATATTAAATATGTATGGGCGTTGTTGTTGAAGTACGCATTAGCCCCCAAATAACGGGCAACGTCTATATATATTCCTGTCACTTCAGCGGCAAATGGCAGAGTGGGAGTTTGAAAGCTGACTGATATGCTTCCTCCCACTCTTCTTTTTATTTAGCGTAGGCATAGCCCGCACTTCGACCCAACTCTTGGAGAGGCTGCGCCCTAAGCGTAGTTATGCCGTAGGCTTTACGGCAAAGCTTAGGGCAACGCAAGCTCAGTGACTGCTGCTGGCATCGCTCTCAAATATGCCAATCAAAAAAACAACCATCAACTCAATTAAACCGCATCCACCTTGAAAACTGTAGTTCTTTCCGTATGAAAAGAAAAAACCCTCATCTCCCAGCCCCTTCTCCCAATATTGCCAGAAGCGGAGGCGGAAAAAAGTCCCTCACCCTAAATCCCTCTCCCAGTAGGGTGAGGGATTTAGGGTGAGGGCAAAAACTACGGTTCTCAACATAGATGAGGTTTAGAACATAAATTCTTTTTATAAATCACTATCCCGTAAAAACTCAAGAATCGCTGCATTCAACACCTCAAAAGCACCAGTTGAGGCATCATGACAGCAGTCAGACAAAATTTGTAATTTGGAATTGGGAATATGCTGATGCAATTTTTCACCATGACTAGCAGGAAACCAACTATCTTGATCACCCCACAAAACTAGTGTAGGACACTTAATTGAACTCAGATTATTTTGAATTTGGGTAAGCATATTGGGCTTATTTGCTTGCCAATTCTCAATTTCTCGCGCTGCTATTTGTAACTCTTCAGCAACTTTCGCAACCGTACCTGGCAGTTCAATAAACGGGTAAGTTATCCAATAGACATCTTCCTGTGTCAAAATTGATGGATCGAATAATACCCCACGTCTTTCTATTGCCATAATTTCTCTAAATAGAGGTGCAAACAAATATGCCAGCCGTAAGGAGTCAATTGTTTGCATTATTTCTAGGGGCATTAGGGCAAGTAACCACATAGCCCAATGGGGTAGATGTTCGGTAAAAATAGGTACGTTTACTACTACAAGCTGCGCGATTAACTGCGGATGTTCTTGAGCAAGAGCAAGGGCAACTAATCCCCCCAGAGATTCAGCTACAATCACTGCGGGTTCATCACATAATGCCTGAATAATTCTTTTAAACTCAATAAGTTGATGACTGTTGTGTTCTCTACGAGACAATGGTTTTTCGGAAAAACCAAAATTTTTGGCATCAAAACAGATTACCCGAAAATATTTCGATAATGGTGTTATACTGTGCCGCCAATTATAGCTCCAACTACCCATGCCATGTAATAAAATTAGCGGTTTCCCTTTACCTTTTTCGCCATAAGCAATTTGTACAGGATACCCTTTAGCATCAGTAATAACTAGACTTTGCTGCCCTTCAGGAAAAGTAGCTTGCCACCAATCTTTCATTCCTTTATCAATAAATAATTTAACCGCCAGTAAAGGCGCTCCACAATATTCTAATTAGTATTACTGGTAATGCCACTAAAACAATGGAGATTAGCAACAATCCAGCCAAAACGGCAAAGATAAACCACCTGTCTGCACTCTTTTGCTGGCTAGGAAACTTTAAGTACTCTTCCAATAGCTTGATATTATGAGTGTTAGCTCTCCAGGCAAAATCAAAAAAGTCTCCCAAAACTGGGACAGCACCTACCAAGCCATCAATGATCACATTCAAAACCATTTTGCCTAAAGTGGCTCTAGATACACCCAGCCGCGCTGCTTCTAGGATGATGTAACTAGAAAACATGACTCCCAAAAAATCACCACCAATAGGTATAAGTCCTAAAATTGGATCTAGACCAAAACCAATCTGTGTACCAGGAATGGTAATAACATTATCCAGCAGCCGACTTAACTGACGCAGGCGCTTCAAGGTGGGTGCTTTGGTATCAGGTTCAATCATCGAAAACCGAGGAGGAGAATCAGGCATAAAGGCGATCGCTAGCTTTGGATTGAATCGTTAGATATTCTACTTCCCTAATGAGCTTTAGCAAAAGTTTCATCAGGGATTTATAGCTATATCTACTATTTTTCGGGGGATTCTGACTGTGCTTTTGGGCGCATATCTTCGCCGACAGTCACGTTCAACTGCTCGCCGATTAATAGAACAGCAGCACTCATCGACAGCCAGAGCATTAAAACTATCACAGCCCCGACTGCACCATAGACTTTATTATAATTCCCAAAATTTGCCACATAAAGCCGAAATAGGGCAGACAAAATTGCCCAAAAAACAGCTGCTAAAATTGCTCCAGGCATCATTGGCGTGCCTGAGTTCCACTGGCTTGGGCCATAGCGATAGAGAAAGCTAAAGGCGACAGCAACAATACTTAAAGCTAAAGGCCAGCGTAACAGCTGCCAAAGATGCAACAAGAAGATCAAAGAACCATTTCCGCGCACTACCATTGCCAATAGCCAATCGCTGGTAAACACTAACAAAGAAGCCAATACTAAAAGCAACATAGTACCGACTGTTAATCCCAGAGAGATGAGCTTGGCTTTCCAAAAGGGGCGTATCTTTTCTGGAGGAATTTGATGGATTTGGTCGAGGGCTGTCATCACGGTACTTACCGCCCCAGAAGCTGTCCAAATTGCTAATACAAAGCTCAGAGAAAACAAACCGCTGTTTTTGGAGTCGGTAATTTCTGTGGTGGCAAAATCACGAATCAGATCCAGTGCTTGTTCAGGTAGAATTTGACTGAGTTGATTCGCCAGTTTGTTAAAGGTGGCTTGCAAAGATTCTGCCAATAAGCCAATGGCTGTGATCAGAGCCAGAATTGCTGGAAATAGCGATAGCATGGCATTGAAGGCGATTTCTGAAGCCAGTCCCAAAAGTCGTCTTTCGGTTGTCCTGGCAAAAGTTTTTTTGAGCGTGTGCAAATTGAGGTGGCGAAAGAAGCGGAAAAAACGAGGCTTTGGCATGATTTAGAGTTAAAACTAGTTGGGTTTATTAGCGATCGCATTTATCTTTTTACCGCAAGAATACCAAGTGGGGAGCAGAGGAGAGTTCCTGACTAATGACTAATGACCATTGACTAATGACTAATAACTAATAACTATTTATTTATGAATCAAGATTTAACACAAGAGTGGTTGACAGAAATCCAGGTACTCAAAGAGCAGATGGCGGGACTTCAACACGAGCGCGATGCTGCTTGGGAAAGTGCCCAAAAATGGCGTCAGCTTTACAACACAGAAGCAGAACAACGCCGCACAGATGCCCAACTGTCCCAACAGGCGATCGCATCCCTGAAGGCAGACCTGTATAAACTTCAGGGTATTGAGGTCGAGACAATGGCTGTTGAGACACCAGTAACAGCGATCCAACAAGAAATAGAACAATTAAAATCTGTGGAGGACTTACAAGCTAAACTCATCGCTGTGATCAAAGAACGCTCACGCCTTTTGCAAGCTTTAAAAACTGAGCAGGATAACCACGCCCAAACCCGCAATAGCCTAACTACTGCCTTGGGTGATGCTATTGATAGCTTGACACGGGAACGAGCCGGAGGAGAAAAAGAAAGTCAAAATAATTCGTAATTATTTGGTCATTTTTCCAGACAGGCATCAGAGCTTTCCAAGACGAATGCAAGAATTTTGAATTGTTAACTCTATCTATCCGTTTGTAGTATATTCCCTGACCCTATCCTTGTCTCGGCTGAATGCCAGATGCAATTAATGTCTCTACCGATTTGCTATCCAGAGGTTTAGAGAAAAAATATCCTTGTGCGTACTTGCATTTCATGGCTTTAAGTTGTGCCAGTTGCTCCACCGTTTCTACGCCCTCTGCGATGACATCTATATTTAGATTGTGTGCTAGGGTGATGATCGCTTGAACAATCTCCAAGTTTTCTCCATTAGCACCAATTTTGATAATAAAGGAACGATCAATCTTTAAGGCATTGCTTGGAAAGCGGTGCAGGTAACTCAAAGATGAATAGCCGATGCCAAAATCATCTAAGTGTAATTGGATATTCATCTGTTGCAGTTGCAAGAGCATAAAAGTTGCTGATTGAATATTTTCCATAAGTACGCTTTCAGTAATCTCCAGCTTTAAATTGCTGGCTTCCAGACCAGTTTCTTGCATAATTTGGTTAATTTGATCAATCAACTCGGGTTGTGAAAACTGTTTAGTGGAAAGATTTACACTGATTGTCAAGGGTGGGTCAGTAGGAAATTGTACCTGCCAAGCACGCATCTGACGACAAGCCTCGCGGAGTACCCAATAACCAATAGGGATAATCAACCCAGTTTCTTCTGCCAGTGGAATAAACTTGTCTGGAGGAACTAATCCGTGTTGCGGGTGCTGCCAGCGAACGAGAGCCTCGAAGCCAATAATCTTGTCAGTTTCTAACAAAACAATTGGTTGGTAGTGAATCTGAAACTCCTGGCGTTCAACTGCCCGTCGTAGATCCATCTCTAACTCTAATAGCTTCGTAACTTGGGTATACATGGTTGAGTCGAATATCTCATGGCGCGCCTTACCCAATGCCTTAGCGCGATACATTGCAATATCAGCATCGCGCAGGAGTTCCTCTGGTCGGTTGTAATTACCCTTGTTCAGGGCGATGCCAATGCTGACGGTAGTAAATACCTCGTACCCGCTAAGTTTGAACACAGATGTCAGAGCTTCGTGTATCCGCTCCACTACGCCTGTTACGTCATTGATGTTGTTGAAATCATCAAGCAAAATTGTAAACTCATCTCCCCCTAGACGGGCAACTGTGTCTCCAGAGCGCAAGCAATTCTCCAATCTGCGAGCAAGTGCAGTTAGTAGTTGATCACCAATCATATGACCGAGACTGTCGTTGACAACTTTGAAGCGATCGAGGTCTAGAAAGAGAACAGCGAATGTATAGTTTGCACGTCGTTTTGTCAGCATGAGCGCACGTTCTAGCCGTTCCATAAATAAGGCGCGGTTTGGTAGCCCAGTTAGGACATCGTGAAAGGCATCATGAATTAATTGCGCCTCCGCAAGTTTTAGAGCAGTAATGTTGCGAGCGATACTCAAGACAAAATATACTGAACCATCGCTAGCTAATTCAGGGACAAGACGGGTATGGTAATGTCTTGTTTGCTGGGCGATCGCTAAACTACATTCAAACTCCATCTCTTGCTTAGTTTGGAAAACTTGCTGGAGCTTATGATCGCATATCCGACAAAATTCTTCCGGCAGATTTAACTCTGCGTTTGTTTTGCCGATAAATGTTTCGGCTGATATTCTTGTAACCTTTTCAATAGCTGGATTAACGTAAACATAGCGCAATTGAGTGTTAAATCTGGAAATAATATCAGATGCATTTTCAACTAATGCTTTGAATTCTTGCTGGCGACGCGCTAGTGCCTCCAATATATGCTTCCGCTCAGTGATATCCTGAAAGACTAAAACTGCACCAGTGATGTTACCATTGTCATCTTTGATCGGTGCAATGCTATCGTCAATTGGTATTTCTGCACCGTTTCTGGCAATAAGTATCGTCTGTTCTGGTAGACCTATAGTAACGCCCGACTGAAGGACTTGCGTTATCGGACTTTCAATTATTGTACGAGTTTTTTCATGAGTAATATTGAATATTTCTGTTGCTTTTTTACCAAACGCATCTGAATAATTCCAACCCGTCAATACCTCCGCAATAGGATTCATAAAAGTTATAGATCCAGATGCGTCACTAGTAATCACAGCATCTCCAATACTTTTAAGTACAGTAGTCAGCCATTGTTCATTCTGTTTTAATTTTTTTTCCGTCCGATGTTTGGAAAGGGTAATTTCAATAGTGAACTTTAATTCTTTTTCTTTGAAAGGCTTAATAATATAGCCAAACGGCTCTGTTACCTTTGCTCGATCTAATGTTGATTCATCTGCATTAGCAGTAAGATATATGACTGGAACATTAAAAATATTATGAATTATCTGAGCGGCCTCCACACCATCCATGTTTCCTTTGAGGTGAATATCCATTAAAACCAAATCTAGAGAATTATCTGCTGCCTTCTTAATTGCTTCTTCTCCAGAATCGGCAAGCCCTAAAACAGTGTATCCAAATTTTCGTAGCCGATTTTGTATATCCATTGCCACGATGATTTCATCTTCAACAACTAATATATTTGCTGGTTTCATGATTTTGTTTAACTGATAATTTTAGAAACTTTTAGTCGGAAATATAATTTTATACTTTACTCCGTTCTGACTGATAAAATCGATATTGCCTTGTAGCTGATGTGTTAGACCTTTTACTAATCGCAGACCTAATGATTCTGTAGTTTGAAAGTCAAAATTTTGGGCAAAACCGACACCATTATCACTGATAGTAAGTGTAAAAAAGTTTGCTTCTAGGGAGCAAAATTCAATACAAATTTCTCCCGGTTCTGTTTGGGTAAAGGCATATTTTAGGGAATTTGAAATAAGTTCATTGATAATCAAGCCGCAAGGAATAGCTGCATCAATGGCTAGAAAAACTTCCTCAACGTTCATTTTCAAGGTTATAGTACTGGAATTAACATTGTATGAATAAAATAAATTAGTTACTAAATCTTGGATATAATCAGCAAAATTAATCCTTGCCAAGTCTTGAGATTGATATAGTTTCTCGTGGATCAGAGCCATTGATTCAATCCGGTTCTGGCTATCTTTGAATACCTCAAGGGCTTGATTGTCCTTGAGATAATCTGCTTGCAGGTTGAGCAGACTAGAAATAATCTGCAAATTATTTTTTACCCGGTGATGAATTTCTTTCAATAGCACCTCTTTTTCTTGAAGCGATGCTTTAATTTGCTCCTCTGCTTGTTTACGCTCCTGTCTCACCTGTGCCTCACGCAACTCGCGTGCAACAGCAGGGGTAAGTCGCACCAGATTGCCTTTGATGATGTAGTCATGGGCACCAGCTTTCATGGCGGCTACTGCGGTATCTTCACCAATAGTGCCTGAGACGATAATGAATGGCAAATCAAGCCCACTTTCCTTGACCTGCTTCAATGCAGCAGGGGCGCTAAAGGTCGGCATGGAATAATCGCAGATGACGATATCCCATGTTTGCTCTGCGATCGCAGCTTTCATGGCTGTGGGTGTATCAATCCGTTCAAAGGTTACTTCATAGTCACCACGTTGCAGTTCCCGCAGCAGCAACAAAGCGTCGTCTTCTGAATCCTCAACAAGTAATACGCGCAGAGGTATACCCATACCCATCTAAACTATATCCTCGGTGGTGATTCGTTTAAGACAAACCAGTACAACCCTAGTTGTCGCACTGATTCACTAAATTGGGAAAAATCTACTGGTTTGCGAACATAGCTGTTGGCACCCAAGCTGTAACCATTGATTAAGTCTTGCTCCTCCTTGGACGAGGTGAGAATGACGACGGGAAGGATTCTTGTCCTGTCGTCGGTTCGCAGGTGTCGTAAAACTTCCAGACCATCCATTTTAGGCAACTTCAAATCCAGGAGAATGAGATGCGGCATAAGGCTCATGTCGCGATCGGCGTACACACCTTTACCAAAGAGATAATCTAGGGCTTCCACCCCATCACGTGCCACCACTACCTCGTTCAAAATATTGTTTTTCTTAAGTGCGCGTAAAGTTAGCGCTTCATCGTCAGGATTGTCTTCTACTAATAGAATCATCTTGTTTTATATCTTCTTGTAGTTAAAGGGTGAAGTAAAATGTTGCGCCTTGCTCGACTGCGCTTTCGGCCCAGACACGGCCACCATGACGGTGAACAATCCGCTGCACAGTAGCTAATCCGATGCCAGTACCTTCAAACTCAGTCATGGCGTGCAGGCGCTGAAAGGCACCGAAGAGTTTATCGACATAGGACATATCGAAACCTGTGCCATCATCACGGACAAAATACGCATGGATGTCATCTTGCTGCAAAAGCCCAAATTCTATTTGTGCTTTTTGATGTTTTCCTGTAAACTTCCACGCATTACCCAACAGGTTTTCTAGCACAATCCGTAACAGATGAGCATCACCATTGGTAACCAATCCCGGCGCGATCGCAAACTTTACTTGGCGTTCTGGTTGGGTTTTGTGCAACTCTGTGGCGATCGTCTCCACCAGTGCGCTCAGATCAACCTTTTCACAACGCATCTCACTGCGCGTCAGTCGTGACAGATTTAGTAAATCGTCGATGAGTTGTGCCATCCGCTGCGTGGCTGCACGCACTCGCAAGAGGTAGTTTTGACCTAGTGCGTCCAGCTTGTCAGCATAGTCTTCTAATAGTGCTTGGCTAAAGCCGTCGATGCTCCGCAAGGGCGCTCGCAGGTCATGAGATACAGAATAACTAAATGCTTCCATCTCTTTGTTAGTAGCTTCGAGTTGTGCTGTGCGTTCAATGACTCGCTGTTCAAGTTGGACGT
The DNA here is from genome assembly GCF_036917395.1 of Nostoc sp. GTDB lineage: Bacteria > Cyanobacteriota > Cyanobacteriia > Cyanobacteriales > Nostocaceae > Nostoc. The sequence continues at coordinate 95,821 of NZ_JBALDI010000079.1, read as the reverse complement.
TCAGGCGCAGAATCTCTGACTCCGCGCTTTTGCGCTGATTAATTTCAGTTTGCAATTCTTCGTTAGTGTTTACAAGTTCGGCAGTCCGTTTCTTCACCTCTATTTCTAATTCATTGCGAGCCTTTTGCAGAGACTTCTCCATCCGCTGGCGTTTGACAAGTTCTTGATTGGTGATCATGGCTGCTAAACCGACGATAACAGAAGCTAGAATGCTGCCAAAAATAGTCAGCACAGTTGTTTGACGAGCGCTGGCGTCTGCCTCTGTTGACCGCTTTTTCAACAACTGATTCTCTTCATTCTCCATAGCTATAGTCAGCATTCGGATGTCCTCCATCACCTGCTGACCCTGATCTGTCTGAACTATTTGCAGTGCGGACTCTAACTGTACGTTCCTCCCCTTAATCGTCTGTTCAAGCAAAACCAGTTTTTTGGCAATCATCGGTTCAAGGCTATCGAGCCGCCGCTGTTGATTGGGGTTATCCACAGTCAATTGGCGCAGAGCCTTAACCTTCTGAGTAATCTTGCCAGTTGCAGTGCGATAGGGTTCTAGATACCGTTCTTTGCCCGTGATCAGATAGCCGCGTTGCCCAGTCTCTGCATCTTTGAGCAGTGACATTACTTCTTTAGTCTTTTCTAGCACCTCAAGTGTATGTGTGACCCATTGAGCGTTTTCTTTATATTGAAGCAAACTCAGATAAGAGACGACACCAACACCAGTCATAATTGCCACTGCTATTACAAAACTGCCTGTATTCTTTTTGTAAATAGCCCATTCCATTTTTTACCTTCCTATTTAAAAAAGTAGTCGCTGACTAAAGTGGTAAACCCGTCCCTGCGGCGACCACAAAAGAAGGATGACTAGCAACCCTAGTCTAAGCCGCTATATCTTCGTTCCACCAAATAGCACCCATGAAAAAATTGGCGTTGCTGAATAAGAAGTATGAAAATGATTTTGTTTGATGTCAAAACCTATGTAGAGACGCGATATTTCACGTCTCTACATCTGGATTCATACTTTTTCACGGCACTACTCGTCATAGTCCTGGAAACTGATACCAAGTTTCTTAACTTCGAGAGCGAATTAGCTTTAATAAAGGATATCTGTATTAATTAATTATTGGGAGGGTATATTTTCTGAGTGATGCGAACGCCAATAATAAATTTAATCAAATTATTTAGTATATTTTTGCAGCCATCTTCAAGAGATTTTCGCTTGCAGAAATTATATTAATGTACTATAAAGTATCGGTAATTGCACTTAAAAAAGTTTGATGATATTAGCTTGATATTAAATAGACTTACTAAATACGTAGACTAGATAGAAACATAAAGTCATGTAGGAGAGCAGGATAATAACCCAATATGGTTCAGTTAAGGAAATTTATCCATTGAGGCAGGGGAGGCAGGGAAGGCTGTTCTTGAGCAGGGGGAGAATAAAAGCTTATCCCAAGCTTATTGGATAATAAGCCTTGACTATTAAACGCCAGTTGCTACCTTGCGGGTTCTCCCAAGGAGTACAATTCGGGCTTTACCCACCTACTGCACTGGCTCGTCTTGACTTTCGTACTTCAACCCAACCTTGTAAAGCTGGGGAATAGTTAGTAAATAATAGGGCATGGGGATAATTACCAATTATCTCATGCAACTAACTCAAGGGAAGGTAAAGTACCCATGCTCAGGCGCTTAATTGTGATTGTTACTGCTGTTACACTCTTTAGCAGTTCCTTGACGCTGGCAGAGAGTAAAAAGCCCAAAGTACCGGATAAATTTCCTCCTAGTCCCCTAGAAATTACCACACCCGATCCACTGTTACCACGTTTGCCCAAGGATAAACAGCCGTTAACTCTCGAAGAACAGCAAAAGTTAGAACCAGCGCTGGATGCCTTAAACCAAGAAGCAGCGGCAAAACTGCAAGCAGGGGATCAGGTGGCGGCATTTGAAATTTGGAACCGAGAACTTCGCTTGCGGCGCTTTTTAGGTTCATCACTAGAGGTGCAAGCACTATCACGAGTCGGGGCGATCGCCTGGAAGCAAAACGATAGTCAAGAAGTACAATATATTACGCAGCGATTGCAAGCAATTCAAAAGCAGGTACAATCTCAGAAAAAAACTGCCCAAATTGATCTAGAATTGTGGCGATCGCTAGGGCAAGCTTACCAAAATGTGCGATCGCCTAAACTCGCTCTAGAAGCTTACGACCAAGTTTTGTTAGTGGTGCGACAGCAAAAAGATACAACAGCACTGGTAGAAATCCTCAAGACAATTGGGGAACTAAATTTGAGTTGGTTTGATTATCGCAAAGCTGCGCCAATCTACGAGGAATTGTTGGGTTTAGCTACTTCTGTTGGCGATCGTGTAAACGAGCTAACATATTTGCAACGGCTAGCTGAGATTTACGAGCAGACAAATCAACCACAGCAGTCATTGAATGTACTTAATAAATTAACAGAAATTTACGTCAATGAAAATAATCTTACTGAAATACCAGAATTAAAGCTAGCGATCGCTTCAGATTACGAATCTCTAGCAAAGAAAGATCCTAACTTACTGTTAGAAGCTTTTAAAAATTATCAAGAAGCTTATACTACTGCTTGGCAATTACAGGAGTACGTTCGTGCTGGTGAAGCTTTGCAAAAATTAATTGCGCTGTACCGTTCTCAAGGACAAACAGACGAGGCTTTGCAGGCTAGCCAAATTCTTGTGCAGACAGAGGCGCAAGCTGCCAACTTTTACGGGTTGATGCAAGCTTATGACCAAATTGGGCAATTGTATCTAGAACGTAAAGAGTTTCCTCAAGCACTAACAGCTTTTCAAAAAGGGTTAGAATTAGCGCACCAACTCAAACATCAAGAAGCATACTTTACTGGGCAAATTGAAAAAATCTCGAAAGCAAATTTGTAGATAATATTAGCTCCACTTTATCCATTCGCACCACGGCTATCAGCCATTTCCATCAGATTTTATGATAGCGTAGATTCGTGTTGAAGATTTGGCAGACTGCTACATCGCCGCAGCACGAAAAGGCTCCAAAGGAGGACACTACCTTGCAACGGCTGAAAATCTGAGTATTAGGCAGATGGCAACTTTGTTTGCGGAGGCTGCTCAGGTAAAATTTAAAGCACCAATATTTGAAAATAAAAACAACGTGGTGTTTGATGATTCTTACATCAAAGAAGTACTTCAACTTCAATGGAAATATAAAGCGGCTGATGATGTTAAGGCTTGGGTAGAGCAAATCAAAGAGTTGGGAACTTATTTCTTAGAGGATTAGGACTTACGCACACTCTACAAATTCTTCTCAACTCTTGGAGAGGCTGCACCAACGAGACGCTGTGCATTGGTGGAAGCCTCTCGTAAAAATGGCGCTTCGATAAATTAAGCTTTTTAGCAATTTTTGCGTAAGTCCTGAGAATGTTTGAAGTCGAGTCCTAACAGTATTGACAATCTTTGCCTAACGACCATTTCATAAACAATACTTATATTAATGCATCGGTTGACAATGCGATTGTTGCAGCTGACGATGCGATTGTTACGGCTGACAATGCGATTGTTGCGGCTGACAATGCGATTGTTGCGGTTGACGATGCGATTGTTACGGCTGACAATGCGATTGTTGCGGCTGACAATGCGATTGTTGCGGCTGATAATGCGATTGTTGCGGCTGACAATGCGATTGTTGCGGCTGACAATGCGATTGTTTCGACCTGCAAAAATTAACCTACATCTGTTTACAGCTATAGCGCTTCTCGTTTGTATGCAATACACTCTGACCTCACTTCCATTCCTCTTTATTAAAAGGAGAGAGGCTTTGAGGCTTACCCGCCAACGCTACAAGGGTTGGGGCTGTTCTTGTTAGGTCTGTATTTTATGCAATAGAGAACCGCTATATCTACAGCTGACTTTTGTTGGGGAAGTCTGCGCTTAAATTCCAGCACCTATGAAGTTACATATGCAGACGAACTTTTACACCTGACTCCAAAAGAATATGCCCGGTTGGAACTGCTGGTTTCTAGCGATCGCCCACTAGTAACTTATTCGTGTGATTATTATAGTGATTGAATTAAATGGGTAGCTAATTGGTTGTCAAGTTTAGAATCAACATGGCACGCATGGGGCAGATTTTTTGGAAGCGGCTCTCCCATAAGCTTTTGCCCACTAAACGCCTTGCAATGGTGCAAGCTTGTCTGATTGGTTTAGTCTCTGGATTGGCTGCTGTCTTGTTAGGGCAAGGTGTGGGATTGTTAGGTGGGTGGCGACTACAAATATCCCATCAGTTTCCTGCTTTGTTGGCACTGCCGATAATTGGGTTAGTGGGCGGATTTCTCGCAGGCTGGTTGGTGGAGCGCATCGCCCCTGAAGCTGCTGGTAGCGGGATGTCGGAAGTAAAAGCGGTGCTGGCAAAGGTGCCCATGCCTCTCAACTTGCGAATTGCTTTGGTGAAATTGGTCGGTGCAACGCTGGTGCTAGCATCTGGGATGCCCTTGGGGCGGGAAGGGCCTACAGTGCAAATTGGTGCAGCCTTAGCCAATCAGTTTAGTCGCTGGTTTCCCACCTCCCCTGAACACCGTCGCCAACTGATTGCAGCTGGAGCCGGGGCGGGACTCGCGGCTGCCTTTAATGCCCCGATTGCTGGGGTATTATTTGTTGTCGAAGAACTTTTGCAAGATGTCTCTGACATCACCTTGGGAACGGCAATCCTGGCTTCATTTATTGGTTCTGTTGTTGCCCGTGTTTGTGACACTCATAGTTTAGATTTAAATCTGCATTTAGCGGCTGCTAACACCAGCTTTTATGTGTCGGAAATTCCCTTTTATCTACTGTTGGGAATTTTGGCAGGATTCGGGGGCGTGCTGTTCAATCGCGGAGTTCTCGCCAGTTTGGGTTTAAGTCGTCGCTTTCTCAAAATCAGCTTACCTTGGCGGATGGGACTGGCTGGATTAGTGACGGGATTGGTATTTGCTTGCCTTCCCTCATTATTTCGGGACAACGCTGGATTACGGGAACTGTTGCTGACGGGTGAAGCAAACTGGCAATTAGTGGCGCTAGTTTTCTTTCTTCAGTTCCTACTTATCCTGTTTACTTACGCTTCTGGTGCGCCTGCTGGATTGCTGGTTCCCACACTAGGATTGGGAGCAGCTTTGGGTTATTTGGTAGGAACCTTAGAACACCACTTCCTAGCTGTGAGTTTGGCGACAACTTATGCACGAGTTGGGATGGGGGCATTTTTCTGTGGGGTGGCGCGAGTCCCAATTACGGCAGTGATCATCGTGTTTGAGATGACAACTGACTTTAATTTGGTGTTACCGCTGATGATTGTTTCGGTAACTGCTTATTTGGTGGCGGAAGCCTTAGAAACGGGATCACTATACGACAATTTATTAGAATTTAAAGGCATTCATTTGCCAGAAGAAACCAATTCCCAAGCGCCTTGGACGCAACTAACCGCAGCCAATGTTATGCAACCGAGTGTGGAAACTCTGGGGAGCGGGATGAGTTGGGATGAGGCATTGCAGGCATTTTCCGAATCCTCCCACCGCCACTTTCCAGTATTGGAAAAGGGTAAATTGGTCGGAATCTTAACCCAGCAAGATATCACAAATCTCTCCCAAACAGGTTTAAGTGAGCATCGCACTGTGGCCCAAGTGATGACTCCAGAACCAGTAACTACCTCTCCTGTTGATACCCTTGCCCATGTGCTGCACTTGCTCAACCGTTACAAGATTAACTGTTTACCAGTTGTGCAAGGAAACCGCTTGGTGGGTATCATTACCCGTAGTGATATTATTCGGGTGCAAGCTGCCTATTTCAATGGTTCTGAAGACTTTGCAGGTTCTAAAGCCGAACCATCCCGCGTGATTTACCATACCAGTGCGCCGGAAACTGGACAGGGAAGGTTACTGGTGCCATTGAGTAACCCAAAAACAGCAGGTATGCTGTTGGAAATGGCGATCGCAATTGCCCGCGATCGCCATTATGAAATAGAATGTCTGCATATTATTGTTGTCCCCCAGCACAAGATTCTTGCAGAAACCCAAGTGAATATCAAGGCAGCTATGGGGCCACTGCGGCAAGCAGTGCGTTTGGGACGGACATGGCATATCCCAGTACATACCCAAATTCGAGTTGCTCACGACTTGTCAGAAGCAATTTTGCAAACTATCCAAGACCGCCATATTAATTTCATGCTGATGGGTTGGAAAGGCAGCACAGCCACACCGGGAAGGGTCTTTAGTCGCGTTGTAGATACGGTTATCCGGCAAGCAGCCTGTGATGTGGTGTTAGTCAAGCTGAATAAGCAAACCCACTTGGAACGCTGGTTAGTACCGATAGCGGGTGGCCCCAATGCCCAACAGGCAATTCAATTGCTCCCAGCACTGACTTCAGTGAGTAAAACTCCAGTGGTCAACTTATGTCAAGTGTTTGAACCAAATAAAACTGAAGCGGATACAACAACTCTCAAAAAAGCTGCTGATTTTCTCAAACAACGGCTCAAAGGTTTAGTAACAATTGATCCACTCTATGCAAATTCTGTGTCAGAAGCCGTCTTGGATTGTGCTAGACGCAACCAGAGTGATGTGATTATTTTGGGGGCTTCTCGTGAGGGAATGTTGCAACAAGTAGTGCATGGTAATATCCCAGCAACTATCTGCCGTAATAATAACCAAACTGTGATTTTGGTCCGTGCAGCATCTGCTATTGGAGAAGTTAATTAATCTACTAATAATACATCTTCATATATAGCTGCTATCGCACAACGAAAATCAACGCTAGCTAAATGCACTTCTTCTTTTTCATAAGGGTAAAGTACCCAATGTCCTTCCTGATTGCGGCGGAAGCATTCCACACTCATTCGATCTGGTGAAATTAGCACATATTCTTGCAGTGATTCTAAGTGTCGGTAATTAGCAAATTTCTTTCCTCTGTCAAAGCCTTCTGTTGATTCAGAAAGTACTTCGATGATTAAGCAAGGATAGGACTTAAAATATTCAAATTCTCTATCTCGTGGATCACAAGTTACCATTATATCAGGATAGAAATAGCGATTTATCACATCAATTTGTGCTTTCATGTCTAACATGTAAACACGGCAACCACTACCCCGGAGATGGTTTCGTAACAGCATAGATATATTCATGCTAACTGTGACATGAGCATCACTTGCCCCTGCCATTGCGTAGACTTGCCCATCAATATACTCGTGTTTGATTTCACTTACTTTCTCGCCTTCTAGATATTCTTCTGGGGAGATATAGTACTCACTTTGGCTCATGACCATTTTAGTACCTTAGTAGTTTTATCAAACATTTTAACTGATATAACAAATTTAATGAGCGACAGCGCCACCGGTTGCCTTCACCTTTTTGAGGAATAAAATAGCAATCCCACTAACTAACAAAGCAATACCAATAAAGTAGAAACAATCGTTAAAAGCCATTACAAACGCTTCCCGGCGGACGATGTTAGATATGGATGCGATCGCTTCATTTTGGGCTGTACTCAAATCTGCTCCGCGACTGACAAAATACTGTGTCATTTGGTCAATTCGCTGCTGAGTTTCTGGGTTATATAAAGATACTGTATCACCCAATCTATTCGAGTGAAATTGCTCTCTGTTTGCTAATAAAGTCGCTAAAGAAGCAATTCCGAGAGAACCACCCATATTCCGCATCATATTAAATAAACCACTTGCCGAACCTGCTTCTTTCGGACTTAAACCAGCAGTTGCGATAGAACTCAGCGGCACCATAATTAGGGGTTGTCCCATTGCCCGCACAAATTGCGACCAGCGTAACTGATCTAATCCTGTTTCATTAGTCATTCCTGAGTTCATGAATGCACTGATGGAAAACAAAGTCACACCGAAAGCTACCATGAAACGCACATCAATACGTTTCATCAATCTGGGTATGAGAGGAATAATAAACAGTTGGGGAATACCAGCCCAAATTAATACTTCACCAATTTGCAGCGCATTGTATTTTTGAATTTGGGCAAGATACAGTGGTAAAATATAAATTGAACCATACAATCCTACTCCCAGCGACACATTGACAATACTCGCTAAACCAAAGTTACGCCTAAGCACAAGCCGCAAATTAATAAATGGTTGCTTCCGAGTTAATTCAATATAGAAAAATATCGCCAAAAAAATTATTGCAATCACACTTAAGCGTACAATCAGCGTTGAACCAAACCAATCTTTGCGACTACCTTCTTCTAAAACAACTTGCAGGGAACCTAACCCTATAGCCATCGCAATAATTCCCCACCAATCACCTTGTTTCAGTAAATTAATTTGGGGTTTTTCTTGCTTAATTCCATACCAAACGCCAGCTAGCATTAATACCCCTGGAATTACATTTATATAAAAGTTGTATTCCCAACCAAAATTTTCTGTTAACCAACCTCCTATTGTCGGCCCAATTGAAGGTGCAAAAACTGCACTAAAACCAAATGCAGCCAGTCCAACTGATTGCTTAGATTGGGGTAAAGTTGTTAATACAACTGTCATAGCAGTGGGAATTAATACGCCTCCACTAAGACCTTGTAAGGCGCGAAATAAAATCATGGAATTGAGATCCCACGACCAAGCACAGCATATAGAAAAGAAAATAAATAGTGTAGTATTCACTAACAAATAACGCCGCAGAGAAAACACCCGTGATAACCATCCTGTTAGAGGAATTACCACAATTTCTGCCACGAGATACGCCGTAGAAATCCAAGAACCTTCTTCTAAAGTTGCTCCTAAACTTGCTTGAATATCTTGCAGCGAAGCATTAGTTATTTGAATATCCAATACCGCCATAAATGCACCAAGCATACTGGCTAATACACCAATCCAGGTTCTTAGCGGTACACGTTCTGGTGGTACAGCAGGATTTTGCCCTTGCTGACGAATTACACCTGTATTAGCCATAGTGTTGTTCCAGTTCCAAGGTTAAGTAACAAAATTACCGCGATCGCAGGGCCAATTAATCGCGCACCGTTGATCATCGTGGAGTTAATGGCGATCGCATTGGCTAAATATTCTCTGTGTTCAACTAATTCTGGCACAAATGCTTGGCAGGCTGGAGCATCTAAGGCGTTAATAAATCCTTGAAACAAACTCAAGTCCTGACTTAATTAAATCCGGAGAACCGCACCCCGCCAAAGCTGTGCTTTGTCTCCCCTCCCCGCCGGCGGGGTGGGATTGTTGTATTATGGGATAATTTAGTGGACATGATATTACTTGACTTCCACAGCAATTTCCGCAGACATCCCTGGAGTAATCCGCGATTCATACCCTTGAATGCTCTTTTGGTCAAAAACTATTTTGACTGGGATGCGCTGTACAACTTTGGTAAAGTTACCTGTAGCATTATCCGGTGGCAATAAGGCAAACTGAGCGCCGGAAGCTGGCGAAACACTGTCAACACGACCAATAAAGGTGTGATGAGGGAAAGTATCTAGCTTGATTTCTACTGGTTCTCCTGGGCGCATCTTTTCTAATTGGGTTTCTTTGAAGTTCGCAATTACCCAATAGTTGTTATCCACGATCGCCATTAATGGTGTTCCCACTGCAACTCGGTTGCCAATCTCCACGTTTTTCCTCCCGACTCGTCCAGCACTGGGAGCGGTAACATTGGTATAGGATAGTTGCAATTGTGCGTCTTTAAGCGATGCTTCTGATTGGGCGATCGCAGCTTTTGCCGCTTCGTATTGACTACGTTTTACTGTTGTATCTTGTCCGCCAGCAGTCGCTTGTTGCAATCCTCCCTTAGATGCTGCCAATTTAGCTTGGGCGTTGGTAACATTTTCTTGCGCTTGTGCTAGTTGAGACTGGGCTTTGGCTACACCAACTCTAGCAGAGGCTAACTTAGCTTGGGCTTGTTCTACTCCCTGAATAGCGGCGTTCTTTTGTGCCGTAGCCACATTATAAGTTGCCTTGGCTGCGTCTAGCTGCTGACGAGCGATCGCACCAGTTTTATACAACTGGTTGTAACGATTGTAATCTGCTTGGGCATTTTCCAAATTCGCATTTGCTTGCGCTACCTGCGCTTGGGCGGCGGGAATCCCCGCTTGGGCTAGTCTGACTTCAGCTTGCGCCGCTGGTATCCCGGCTTGGGCTTCTTGTACTGCTGCTTGGGCTGTGGAAATTGCTGCTACCGCACCGCTGACATCGCCCTGCGCTTGACTTGTCTTACCAGTGGTAGTTTGTGAAGTTAAGGCAATATTTGCTTGGGCGGCTTGCGCCTGACCACGCGCATTTTCTAAAGCTGCTGCTGCTTGTTGTACCTTACTTTCATAGTCCCGTTCATCTAACTTCACTAACAATTGTCCCGGTTGCACCAGTTGGTTATCATTCACAAGCACCTGACTTATAGTTCCGGGAATGCGGCTGCTAACTTGGTGAATGTTTCCGGCAACAGTGGCGTTGTCTGTTTCTTGGTGGGTGGAGGCGTATTGCCAGTAGTGAAGACCAAAAGTACCTGCGGCGATCGCACCCACGCCTAATCCTGCCAAAATTAAACCAGTCGGTTTTTTCCGTTTCGGTTTCGCTGGAACTTCTTTCTCTATCTCAGGAGTTATAATCGGTGCTTCTGCTGTTGCGGATGTCTCTGTTGTCAAAGCTTCTAAACTCTCTAAATCAGGAATCACTTGTTTTTCTAAAACTGGGGTCTTATGTCCGTTGCGTTCGTTCAAAGTATTAGCGCCCATGATGGTTATCTCGCTTGCTCGTTCAATAATTTGATTAATAGTCGTTTATTTAGAATGCGTAATATTTACTGAAAAAAATCTTTTTTCCTTAGTATGCGTACTATTATCTCAAAATAAATCTTCACAGTACCTCCCCCGGTCGGGTGATTGTGGGTAATCTTTAGGAGAGGTTAGCGATCGCCCGGTTCAAGATTTGGGAAAACAGTTCTCGGTCAGCGAAGGAAATACCGTCCATTGCTTCATCACGCACTGTTGCCGCAATAGGCGGTAAGACTGCTTCTAGTTCCTTACCTGCATCCGTTAGCCAGATCCGCCAGATGCGGCGATCGTGGGTGTCGCGTTCTCGACGCACCAAGCCGCGTTCTTCCATCCGATCTAATACGCCTGTTAAAGTCCCTCCCACTTGTTTGAGTTTGTCCCCAATACTAGAAGTTGGTAAACCATCTTCTTGCCAAAGACAGCACAACACCAGCCAGTGAAATGGCGTAAGTCCAAACGGTTCTAGCCTCTCAGTAAACTTGCGACTGAGCAGTTGTGAAACTAATTTGATTCTATAGCCCAAATTGTATGGTGCCAGATTTTGCTGCCACGACTGTAAAGGTGGGGAGTGATTAGATGTAGAAACCATTTAGCAAAATATTTAGTGTACGTACTATTATTTTACCAAGATTAATCTTTTTTAGCAATAGTTGCTTTGTATCTGTCTTAGGGAAGAACTTGAATCAACTGGGACTCTTTTACTGTACCAAGAATGCGGTGAGGTCGAGATAATTTAGGGGACTGGTCAGCATAAATCTAAGCATAGCTCAAAGCTGGTACTTGGGAAATAGAAACTACTGGTTGGGCGTGAATAGAAAGATAGAACTTAAGCAGACTTTGATTTTAGCGTCTATTTGCATAATAAAGTAGATAGGACGAGTTTGAAGATTGTACAATCAGAAAAATTCAAGAAAGCTTTTGATTTTCCTAATTAACACGATTTCTTCAGATATGGACGCGTACAATGCTAACACAGTTACAAAAAGTTTTAACAACACCTATTACTCAAAAAAACAGACAAAATAAATCTAGATTGACTGTCATCTTTTGGTACAGTCTAAGTTTAACTTTTGTTGTTGGTTATATTCTTATAGGACTGCGACAAGCTTTCACTAGTAAATATATAGTCAGCGACGATGCACGGGAATATATTTCTTGGATGTATCGTTACTTTAACCCAGATTTATTTCCTGGGGATTTAATCGCTGATTATTTTCAGTCGGTGACACCAATTGGATATGGTATTCTTTATAAAATAATTGCGGCTTTAGATATCGATCTAACTTTCTTTAGCAAAATTTTTCCAATAGTACTGGGACTAATTACAACTAGCTATTGCTTTGTAGTCTGTATGCAGATATTACCAGTGCCAATGGTGGGGTTTATCGCATCTTTACTTTTAAATCAAAGTCTTTGCCTGCATGATGATCTATTTTCTGCTACTCCTAGAGATTTTATTTATCCCCTATTTTTAGCTTTTCTATATTATTCAATCCGGTCTTCTGGGTTTGGTATATTAATTGTACTTGCGCTCCAATGTTTAATATACCCTTTAATAGGTTTTGTCGATTTATTAATTTTAGCTTTGAGATTATTTTGCTGGCAAAATGGGCAGATAACTATTTCTCAGAACCGAAAAGATTTTATTTTATTTGCAGCAGCCATTATGATTACTGGTATTGCAATCTTACCTTATGCCATTCAATCATCACAATTTGGTCCGGTAATTACTGCTGCTGTTGCCAGAACTATGCCAGACTACTGGGATGGAGGAAGAGTCAGATATTTTAGTCATAATATTATTACTTATTGGGTTGATGGTAGAGATAGCGGTTTTTTTGCTTTAATTGCACCTCCTCAACTATTATTTGGTTTATTATTACCAATTATCCTGAAATTCAAGTCTCATTTTCTCTTAACCAAGCAAATAAAAGATGAAGTCAAATTATTACCACAGGTAGTAATAGCTAGTTTAATAATGTTTTTTACTGCCCATGCCTTAGCTTTTAAACTGTACTGGCCTAGCCGTTATACTCATCATACTTTTAAAATGGTACTTGCTCTTGCAGCAGCAATCTCTATTACTTTGATTTTAGATGCTACATTTCGATGGTCGAGACAAAATGGGAAACAAATTTTAATCTTGGGGACTATTATAATCCTTGGTGCAGGACTCGTTTTGTACCCTAGCAGCTTAAAAGTTTTTCCCAAAACCCCTTATATAGAGGGTAAAGTCCCAACATTATATAATTTTTTGCAAAAGCAGCCGCAAAATATTGTCATAGCCTCTACTTCCCAAGAAGCAGATAACATACCTATCTTTGCTCAAAGAACAATTTTGGTGGGTAAAGAATATGCTTTACCGACCCATACAAAATATTACACTCAATTTCGCCAGCGGATGCTTGACCTGATTAATGCCCAATATACTGAAGATATTAACCAGATTAAAGACTTTATCCAAAAATACCACGTAACTTTTTGGCTATTAGAACGTTCTGCATTCATTCCCGAATATATAACTAAAAACACTTGGCTACAACAATATCAGCCAGCGGCACAACAAGCGAACGCAAAGCTACAAAAGGCTCTACCTGTCTTAGCTACATTAATTAACTCTTGTGCAGTTTTTGAGACTGATAATTTAGTCCTTCTCAAAACAGAATGTATCAAAGTCGTAACCAAGACTTGAACACTAACTAGATTAATCTTTTTAGCAACAGTTGCTTTGCATTGGTATTAGGGAAGAACTTGAATCAACTGATACTCTTTTACTGTACCGACAATGCGGTGAGGTCGAGATAATTTAGGGGACTGGTTAGTATAGATCCAAGCATAGCTCAAAGCTGGTACTTGAGAAATAGAGACTACTGGTTGGGGGCGAATAGAAAGATAGAAATTAAGCAGTACTTTGGTTTTAGCGTCTATTTCCACATAGTAGGTAGGATGAGTTTGGATAATTGAGGCGATCGCAGGTTGTTGTAAAAACACTTTTAAAGCAGGGTTATAGTCACTTAACAGCCCTATGCTACCTGTCGCCGCCAAAGCCAGCCAACAGGGAATTAACCAACCTGCAATCCAGTAACGGGCTGTGAGAAACTTTATGCCAAAGTGGTAACGACTAATCCACACTATAGGCAAAATTAACCAACCTAAGCCCATAGCCAAGCCAATAGTTGCATACTTGCGAATATCAGAACCACCCCAACTAAGAACGCCAATACTTGCCATAACAAGTAAAACACCTAACCCACCAAAACCATAACTGAGATTTCGGGGAAGATTCTTGATCGCAAAAAGGGATAATATATTTATTCCACGTTTTTGAAGAGGGAATTGTGAGGGAATCCCTGTCTGGTAAATATTGCCTAACCAGTTTAAACCCACAGATGCAAACAAAGCTATAAACGGATAAAGGCAAAGACTATAGTGAGGGAAACGACTGCTAAAAATACTAAGTTCACAAAATAGGACAAGTGGAAAGCCAACTAATATTAACTGGTAATGAGGAATGGGACGACGGAGAGTCGAAACTAAACCTAAAATCCCGAAAAAAGCCCAAGGAAATGCTATTAAAGGGATATTCCATATATAAAACAGCGGCCCATTATTATAATGATCCTCAGAACCTTGTCGCACAACAAACTTGAACAACTCCTCAAAACTTTGATTTCCGTAGTGCAACCAGTTTAACCACAGCCAAATACAAGTAGGGATTAAACCTACGAAAAAGCCTAAATACAAAATTGGGTTAGTAAGATGACGATGACGGCGATGTTCCCAAATTAAATAAGGGAATAAAGCTACAATAGGCAAAAAAATCATAAAGCTTCTGACTAAGAAGCCTAAACCTAAACTTAAACCAGCTATAAAACTCCAAAAATAGTGATATTTAGGATATGATTCTGTTTTTATTAAACACCAAATCGCTAAAAGTACCAAGAAGATCATTGGTACATCAGGTGTACTTAAGCGGCAGTATTGCAGCCAGAGAAATTCCACACTTAAAATTGCAGCAGCTAGCCAAGCTAATTTTTTGCCCAGCATAATTTTGCCGATTTCATACACTAGCCATAAGCTAAAAATTCCAGCAATCATACTAGGAAGACGCGCACTGGTATCACTGATCCCAAACAGCTTGTAGAAACTAGCAATTAACCAATAAGGGCCAGGGGTTTTATGATGTGCCCTTTCCCAAGGATCTATCCAATTACCAGAATCAAACATTAGACGGGCACGCGATGCGTAAAGCCCTTCATCATGTGCCATCAGACTATTGTGCCCAGAAGTAAGTAATAATAAGGGCAGTATCCAAACTAACAAACTAAAATAGGGTAATGATCGGACTAAACGGATTTGTCGCCAAATATGCTGCAAGAAGTGTAGTTTATAGAACATTGAATTGCTCAAAATTGAATGTTGCTATTTAGACGAGTTTATGTGTCCTGCTGTTATTAAAATATCTTACATAGTGATTGTGAAAAAATACCTGAAATTGCCGCATTTTTCGGAAAAAGTAATCCCAAACAGAGATTTATGCAGTTAAGACCGAATCAACGCCTGAAATTAGACGACACAGATGATAAGCTGTTCTATGCCTATCCCCGCTTCGTCACCCATGTCGATGAAGGATTTATTCAACGGCTAACGGATTTATATCGCGATCGCCTTAAACCCAACACCCGCATTTTTGATATGATGAGCAGTTGGGTGTCTCATCTGCCAGAAGAGATGCAGTTTGACCATGTGGAGGGACACGGACTCAATGGTGAGGAATTAGCACGAAATCCCCGCTTAAATCATTACTTGGTGCAAAATCTCAACGAAAATCCACAGCTACCTTTACCAGATGAGGATTTTGATGCTGTTCTCAACTGCGTATCTGTGCAGTATGTGCAATATCCAGAAGCAGTATTTTCTGAAATTTATCGCATCCTGAAACCTGGTGGTGTCGCAATTATCAGCTTTTCTAACCGGATGTTTTTTGAAAAGGCAATTCAAGCTTGGCGGGAGGCTTCAGAAGCAGAGCGGGTGGAATTAGTCAAAGCCTACTTCGCCTCAGTTCCAGGATTTACAGCCGCAGAAGTTATAACTCATAAGTCAACATTACCAAATTTATTACAGTGGTTGGGTGCAGCTGGAGGAGACCCATTTTATGCCGTCATAGCTTACCGCAGTTAAGCCAAATAATCACCATTACCACAGGGGCGTAAATCCAGCTACTATCTCAAACAATACTTGGGACAAAATCCCCTTGTTAAAGCCCCTGTACTTCACGCCCATTGCACAGGATCTAATTGATAGTAACGTTGCAGTTGCTCATAAAGTGCTGGATGCTTGGATAACAATTGGTGCGGTTTCTCAAAGAATGTCTCAGTCGCTACGGCAAAAAATTCTGCGGGATTTGTTGCGCCATAGCTATCCATTACTGTCTTTACGCCTTGCATAACATCATTACAAAGTTGCTGATATGCTTGTGTCATCACCTTCGCCCAAATAGGATAGTCTGAATTGCGTTGCAGTATCGGAACTCCTTCAGCTTTACCATCCTCTTGATCTAACTGATGGGCGAATTCATGAAGCACAACGTTACGTCCATCCCTCCAGTTATTAGTGTCTTGTTTCACCTGTTCCCAAGACAGTACTACTTGGTCATTTGTCCACGATTCCCCTAATCTTGCCACACGCCTTTCTTCAACAACATAATTTCCGATTGAAGTCGTTTCCTGAACAAAATAAGTATCGGGATACACCAGAATTGAACGAAGTCTGGGGAAGTACTGCCCACGTTCATTTAGTAGGAGTAAACAAGCGACGGATGCAAGGGTCAGTTTCATTTCCTCCGTTACCTGTAATCCTTTACAGCCAATAAATTGCTTTTCTGCTAAGAACACTTGAATATGTCCCTGAAGTCGTCTGAGTTCATTGGGAGAAAGACAAGGATAAATGGGAAGATTATTCTCAATAATGGCATTCCAAAGTGAGGGGAAAGGACGATGTTTGAGACGGTTTCTTCGCCTTTTTACTAGAATGGGATTGACTAAAATACCAGTAATAATCAGCCCAATGATCAGAAAGACAACTATTGTTTGAATCATTGAATTTTGAGCAATTTAAATACTTCCGTCGCTGGTAAGCAGAAAAATTAGATAAAATAATTATTCTGATTGTGGCTCGCTAACTAAATTAAAATGGGGGGCTTCTCTAATTTTGCCCTTGCCAACACTCTAACTATCGCCATCATTTTTAAATCCTTAGTAGATGCAATCAGAATTTATAAAAACTATACTTACTGGCACACATCACCGCTATTGGATCAGAATTATGCAAGATTGAACCTTGGTGGAAAGGGTTTTTTGAAGCCCTTGCTCAACTTTGCCAATCAGTTTGTCAAAAGCCTCTTGATCCGCTGTCAGTTGTTCTTGAATAACTTTCTGTAACTCAGGCTTTATTTGCTCACATATATCCTCGATTTTTCTGTCGCCCAAAAAACTAGAACGAATCCAACCAGGTACATCCACATTTGTCTTGATGACTTCTTGAACAGTCTTGCGATTTAGCTCCATTCCTGCTGCCATAAGCGAAGCCCCATATACTAATGCAATAGGCCAGGTTAAATGTCCAGTTAGTATTAGAGTGATGATGCTAGCCACAGCGCCTCCACCAATTATTACATTGACAATAAACGCCACTGTCTCAGCAATGATAGCATCTCCAATTCGTAGCTCTGGGTTAACAAAATTTGGGTCAATGCTATCCTCGAATCTCAAGCTGCTTCTAGGGATCTGAAACTTTCGACAGATTGGATCAGTTTGTGCAGCTAAATCAGGTTGGATTTTATTATTAAACCAAGAAGTGCATTGATTATTAATTATCTGCCCAGCGCGATCGCTTTTGAGCCACTGTTCTGCTCGACTGATCAAAGATGTTTCCAAATCTGCTAAAGTCCGTATTTTGTTTTTTTGCCAATCTTTTAAACCAGGTTTAACTGCGTTGACAATCAAGCCATCTGTCAAAGGCTTAGTTAGTGATTCAATTAACTCTGGGATATGTCTCTCAATCAAATTTTTAAGCTGATTCGAGGTAAATAGTTTGTTGACTTCTTGTTTAAAAGCAGCAGCACGCAAATCCCATCGTCCTACTCGTGCTAAACCCATTGCAATGCACCGTTCCGGCTCTGGATCAGGGCGAAGCAGCGTTTCTGGTTCAGGAAACATTTCCTGACAAAGAAAGTGCGTAAACTTCATGCGAGACGCACCGCCAGTCATCAGCACAAGTTTTGGCACAATTCCAAGTTCGTCCAGCTTTTCTTTCGCCTCGGTTAAAGAGTCACGAAACGATCGCACCCAACTATGATGCTCCAGTTCAGGTAAAGGTTGGTTTAAGATTTCCTCCATCATCAATTTATTTACTTGCGGAATAAAATAAATCTGTTCATTAATCGACTCAAAGCCACGCGCAAAGGATTCAGGATCACTGTATAGTTGTTCATTAGAAAAGTAATCTTCTTTAGCTTTGCGGCAAGCAAGTTCACAACGAGCTTGGTGATGCGGATATTCCTGAAATACTTTTTCGAGTAATGCTTTTTGCTCGTGGTTGGCGAGAGTCCGGGCAAAAATAGCTTTGTCAATTAGAGATGCACCTAAAGTATTACTCCCGAAATCTATGGGGATCTCTTCTAAGCTCTTAACCAGAGTAAAATCTGTGGTTGAAGAACCAATATCGACAATTAGCACCGATGCAACAAGTTTGTCATACTCCAGCTTCCCGGCTTCCTTGGCTTGCATAAAAGCAGCCCGCGATTCTGGTACAACATTTAGTTGGGGAATGCCGGCTTCTTGAAGTAGCTTTTGGTATTCGGTGCGATCGCTAACTGACCATCCGGAAGGGCAACCAATGTAAAAATAGCTACCTTCCCCACCTTCAAGTTGTTTGCTTTCTTTCAAAAGGCGGTAGTAGGTTGCTACAAAAGTGCTAATTGTTTCCCGATATTTAGGATCGTTGTTAGGTTTTTGCTTAAAAGAGATTGTCAGTTGGGTAACGCCAGCTTGAATTAATGCTTGTTCTCCCACAAGATAACCCAGTTTAGGATGCCAACCAAGAGCTGTAACTTGGTTCTTCTTGTTATTAATCTCCAGCATCTGCGGGGGTTCGATGCTTTCCACTATCGCTTTAGCTACAGCCGTTTCACCGTGTCCCAAATCAAAACCGATTGTTTCTAAAATTTCCATACCCTTATTGTCTATTATTCTCTAGAAGAAGAATATGCTGGCTCAATTACCCTACCGCGTCTCAGGAGGCGATCGCCTTTCAACAAAGCCGGAGTTAGAGTTACATGATCTTTGGTATCAGGGTCGATACTTGGCTCAAAGTCAAAATACTCGCGATCGCTATGAGGGTCATTTTGTCGGTAAATTTGAGCGTTAATTCCCTGAGACATTAAAATCTGTGGCAGAAGCTTCGCCAGTTCATGAGCCATTTGGGGTTTATCAAGTTTTGATGCGCCCATTAGCCTTTGCAGAAAGTTCAATAGCTCTGGCAGTTCTTCTATTGCTAAATCGCCTTCATGTTTATTCGATTCTTCTACTCTAGCCACTGCTAGGTCGATCGTGTTGAGAGCATCGCCAAGGTGATCTAGAAATACTTTGCTATCAACCCGGAGAATAGGTTGAGGTAATTCCAATAGCTCTTGAGACATAGAATGCTGGTTGTTTAAGTCGAGTTGAAGCACAACTTCTAGTCCTAAAAGTACAGAGGTTAGTAAGATAACCATCCATGCACCAGGGGTAGTTTTAGTTAAGGAGAATAACGAACCTAAAATGCCTATAGAAATTAGTCCCTGTAGCAGTTTCAGGATTAATCTGTTGGTAAAAAACTTTGTAGCTGGGTTAGTAATTTGGCTTTGCTCTATGGGAGCAAGTTGAGAATAGTTAGCCGCCGCGAGAGTGGCGATCGACTGCCGCAGCGTATCCAGGAAAAAGGAAGCCAGACGAACTTGAGCTAGATTAAGCTTTTCAATATAAATTCTTTCGAGATGATCGAGTCGGTTTTGAACCAGCTTAACTGTCTGCTCAATGTTGGTTGTGTTATCAATATCTGTCTGAAGTTGGTTGCGTTCTTCGCTAAAAAGTGAAGTTATTGTTTTCATTGCGTTGACTAAGACTTTAAGGTTACTAATAGGGGTAAAATGAGCAGTTGTTTGTTCATTTCAGACTATAAACAGATGATGACTGAATAATTTATAGTTCATAATTGATGATTCATAATTATGTTACATCAAGGATTTAAACCCCAACTAAAACAGGACTGCTTGTAGAAGCACCGCGTACAAACCCTTTTTAATTATGAATTATGAATTATGAATTAATAATTATGAATTAAGTTGATTGTAAATTACTACACTCAAAAAGGAGAAACAGAATGTTTATCTGCGTCATTGCAGACTACGGTACAGGAGATCCGGCATTTACAGAAGTCACACAACGTCTGCTGATGGCTTTTCCGGATGCCCAAATTCATTTGCTTTCGGTTCCAGCATTTAGTACCTTGGCAACGGGATTCTGGATTGCCCAACTGGGACTCAACCCAGGAAAGAGCGATCGCCTAATTTATCACAACTGTGCGCCTCGTCAAGATGATCCCGAAGCCCGGCGGGACAATGAAGGTGAAGGACTAACTTATGCGCTTTTATCCAATGGTGTAAAAGTAGTGGGTGTGAATGCGGGCTACACCCTCTCCTTCATCAAAGACTATACAAAGGAGTTGCGAGTGGTCAACGTTTCTCGTGGTGGATCGCAGTTTCGCTCACGGGATGTGTTTCCTCCGGCGGCGGCTGCCATTATGAATGAAGATTTTAGCCTTTTGGGAGATAGCCTCAAGAGTGAGCAAATCCCAGATGTTCCACCAGATCGAATTGCTTGGATTGATGGCTACGGCAACATCAAAACAACTATTGGGGCGCATACACTTAATTTGGAGCCTCAAAGCAAGATCGTGATCCGAATTGGAGATGTAGTCAGTGATGCAATCTATTCTGATGGCAGCTTCAAGGTGTCTGAAGGAACTTTAGCCTTTGCTCCTGGTAGTTCCGGTTGGTCAACAGGCGATTCCGGAGAACCATTGCGCTTTTTAGAGCTGTTTCTGCGAGGTGGAAGTGCTTGGGAGCGCTTTGGCCGTCCCCGTGTGAATCAGCAAGTAACTCGAATTGCGTGAAATCGGGTAGTTGGCTTTTGTTATTGGGATTTTTTTGACCTTGCCCAAAAATATACTGTTCAACTACCAGTTTTTCTGGATTAAATTTTCATATTTTGCATTTTGAGTAGCTTTTGCCAGACCCGTGAAAGTTACAGAAATTTTTAGAGACTAACAACTAGAAAAACTCTTTATTTGTATGCACATTGACTAACTCATCTACACGAAATTCAAGAGTGTCGAGAAAAACTCGCTCGAGCTGGTACAAAGATTCTCACTTCACTGATGCTTGCTTATAACGGGGTAGGAGCGTTGATGAACAACAATTTATTCTCAGTAGTAACTCGCACTGAAGCGACTTTAGTTGACCTGTTACGCAAAAGAGCACTACAGCAACAAAGTTAGGTAGGATATACCTTTTTAGTTAATGGAGAAGCAGAAGAAGTTAGCTTAACTTATCAAGCATTAGATCAAAAAGCGCGATCGCTTGCAGCAAAGTTACAGAGCATGAAAGCTACTGGAGAAAGAGCGTTGCTTTTATACCCTCCTGGACTGGAATTTATTACTGCTTTTTTCGGGTGTCTGTACGCAGGTGTTACTGCCGTTCCCGTATATCCACCGCGCCGCAATCAGCGCATGACAAGGTTACAAGCGATTGTGAAAGATGCCCAAGCTAGTTTAGCCCTGACAACAACATCTGTTCTTACCAATATTAAACGCAGCTTAAAACAAGAACCAGAACTAGCAGCTTTACATTACTTAACTTACTTTGATTTCTTCTCGCCTACTTACTTAGTGGTAACAATATCATAAATGATTTAGGATTCTTATAGGATGAGATAATTACTCTGTAAAACTGGAATATTAGTCACACTCCAATAACCAAAAGACTTGACCGATTTAATAATGCGATGAATCTTGCTAGTGTCACAGATAGAACAGAGGGAAGAGATTTCTAACAAATAAATTATCCAACCTTGTAGGGTGGGACGAAAAGTCCACCTTTAGCTATGGGCGGGCTTTTCCACTCACCCCACAAGAAGTAGTTGAGTATTTTTTTAATTGTCAGTCCCTAATTTATTGTGGCACTGAAAGCTCGAATGACTGTTGTTTTGAGATTTTAAGTTGGTAAGCAATCCACAATTCACTGATGCTATATAGACGATTTGGACGCACAGAATTACAGATGCCAGTGTTTTCCTGCGGTGGCATGAGATATCAGTTTAAATGGGAGGATGTTCCCAATAATGAAATTCCTGCTGATAACCAGGCGAATCTAGAAGCGACTATTAGAAGGGCAGTTGAGGTTGGGATTAATCATATTGAAACTGCTCGTGGTTATGGCAGTTCCGAAATGCAATTGGGGAGAATATTGCCCCAGTTTGCCCGCGAAAAGTTGATTGTTCAGACCAAAGTCAACCCAACAGCAGATGCGAAAGAATTCCGTGATAAATTTGAACAATCATTGAAAAATCTCCAACTAGATTATGTTGACCTTTTAGGGTTGCACGGCATCAATCATGCTGAGTCATTCGACTACAGTATCCGTCCTGGTGGCTGTTTGGAAGTAGCGCAGCAATTGCAAGCTGAGGGAAAAGTCAGATTTATTGGCTTTTCTACACACGGCCCAACAGATATGATTGTGCAGACAATTAATACCAATAAATTTGATTATGTCAATCTGCACTGGTATTACATTAATCAATGGAATTGGGAGGCAATTGAAGCAGCTAAACGCCACGATATGGGGGTGTTTATTATTAGCCCATCTGATAAAGGAGGTTTGTTATATAAACCTCCAGAAAAGTTAGTAAATCTTTGCGCCCCTTTGAGTCCAATGGTGTTTAATGATTTGTTTTGTTTGAGTCATCAAGAGGTGCATACTCTGAGTTTAGGAGCAGCAAAACCACAAGATTTTGATGAACACCTGAAAACTTTAGAATTAGTAGACCGGGCATGGTCAATTTTGCCACCAATTTTAGCAAGGTTGGAATCAGAAGCGATCGCTTCTTTGGGAGAAGATTGGGTAAAATCTTGGGAAACAAATCTACCAACCTTTGACCAAACCCCTGGTGAGGTAAACATTCGGGTGATTTTGTGGCTGCGGAATTTAGCGATCGCCTACGATCTGCTAGACTACGCTAAAATGCGCTACAACCTGCTTGGCAATGCCAGCCACTGGTTTCCTGGTAACAAAGCTGATCGGTTAGAGGAATTAGACTTGCGGCAATGTCTCGCCCGCAATCCCCACGCCCATAAAATCCCCCAAGTTTTGGAACAAGCCCATCAGTTGTTAGCGGGTGAAGCCGTCAAACGTCTATCTAAGACTTGACAAATTGCATAAATAGGGCATTGGGCATGGGAAATAGTAAACAATAATTATTAATCCCCGATCCCCAATGCCCAACACTAATCAGATTTTATCGTATCCGATGATTTATTTCCTTTCGGTACGACTAGCACCTTATCAACGCGGTTACCATCCATATCCATCACTTCAATTCGCATACTTTGCCATTCAAAATAATCTGCTGCGGCAGGAATACGACCTAAATTGGTGATCACAAAACCGCCTAAGGTTTGATAACTGCCGCGTTCCTCAGATTGCCACTCTTCCATACCGAAAAGTTCCAAAAAATCCTCTACAGGCAACATCCCATCCAAAAGCCAGGAACCATCTTCGCGTTGCACAGCTTGTGGTTGATCCTGCCCATCTGTTGAAGGAACATCACCCACGATTTCGCTCATGATATCGTTGAGAGTGACTAATCCTTGAATCACGCCGTATTCATCGACTACTAGCGCCATATGAGTGATAGTTTGCTTGAACAATTCCAAAACTTTCAAACCACGGGTGCTTTCTGGCACGAATACTGGCTGTCGCAATCCCATCGTCAAGTCTAGCGGTTCTCCTCGGAAACTCCTGGCTAATAAGTCGGTAACTGGGATAACACCCAGTACATTGTCAAGTCCCCCCTGACAAACCGGATACCGAGAATAGGCACTATCAACCATTTTTTGGCGATTTTCTTCGGCAGAGTCTTCTAAGTCCAGCCAGACAATATCGGGACGGGGTGTCATTAAGTAGCTGACAGGGCGATCGCCTAAACGAAAGACTCGCTCCACCATATCCTGTTCGGCTTCCTCAAAGGTTCCCGCCTCGGTGCCTTGCTCAATTAAGATTTTAATTTCTTCTTCGGTGACTTGCGGCTCGGTAGAAGCTGTAATTCCCAGCACTCGCAGGATCAAATCTGTAGAAGCGCTTAAGAGATAGACTACAGGAGAAGCGATCGCCGCCAAAGCTTGCATCGGAATAGCTACAATCGATGCAATCCTTTCTGGGTTATTTAATGCCAGACGCTTCGGTACCAATTCGCCAACAATGAGTGAGAAATAGGTAATGATTAAAACCACTATTCCGAAGGAAAGCGGGTCACTATAAGGTGCTAATAAGGGGACACGTTTTATATAGACTGCCACTCGGTTGGCAATTGTTGCTCCTCCAAAAGCACCAGTCAGGATACCGATTAGGGAAATACCTATTTGAACAGTTGACAGAAAATGATTTGGAGACTCAGCTAGCTTTAATGCTGCCTTTGCCTTGGGATCTCCTTGATTGGCAAGCTGTTGTAGTCTAACTTTCCGGGCTGAGACAATTGCCATCTCAGACATAGAAAACACGCCGTTGGCAATAATTAGCACCAAAATGATTAAAATTTCAAAAGTTGTGGAGGACATGTTTAAAATTGCTGCTTATCAGAGCGAACGTAGCTCAATTTTTAGTATCTAGTATTAAAGGTGCATCTATAAATGCTTTAACTGTACACAAAGTAGTAGTTATAGTTCTTATGTCTATTAGTCGCTGTGCATTATTCTTCCACCGAAAGAATAAGAAGACTGTTAACACTTTTAAAATAGTTGACATAAACTGCTTCAAGATTTTCTGACCCACAAAGACTCCCACCGCAAGTAGTACTTATGTCATTTTCTTCTATTGTGCGTGCCTTAGCGCGATCGCCCCTCACCACTGAATTTATTTCTAAGCTAAACCGACAACAAGAATTGCGGTTAAATGGCATTCCCAGGCTGCCCAAGGCTCTGGTAGCTTCGGCATTAGCACGGGCTACGGGCAAGGATTTGTTTGTAGTTTGTGCCACTCTGGAAGAAGCTGGACGCGTTTACGCGCAACTTGAGGCAATGGGATGGCAAACAGTACATTTTTACCCCACCTCCGAGGCTTCTCCCTACGAACCTTTTGACCCGGAAACTGAAATGAGTTGGGGACAAATGCAGGTACTGGCAGATTTGAGTATGGGGCATGGGGAAGAAAACCAGATTCCCAATCCCTCACAATTACCTAAGATGGCGATTGTGGCTACCCAAGGAGCGTTGCAACCCCACTTACCACCACCAACAGCTTTTCAACAATTCTGTCTTACCCTGAAGCGGGGGATGGAATTAGACTTGAATGCCTTCAGTGAGAAAATAACGATTCTGGGGTACGAACGAGTCCCTCTGGTGGAAACGGAAGGACAGTGGAGCCGGCGGGGCGATATTGTTGATGTGTTCCCAGTTTCATCTGAGTTTCCAGTCCGGCTGGAATGGTTTGGCGATGAAATCGAGCAAATGCGGGAATTTGACCCAGCAACTCAACGTTCCGCCCTAGACAAAGTTGGCCAGTTAATTCTTACCCCCACTAGCTTTTCTCCCGTGGTGATGGCGGCACTCAAGAATGGTTCTGAGTTAGGAGTTAGGAATTATGAGTTAAATTCTGAATCAGAACTTAGCACTCAGAACTCATCACTCTTGGAGGGTAGTCGTCGCTTTTTGGGGTTAGCTTTCGAGCAACCAGCATCTCTGCTAAACTACTTAGCAGAAAATACCCTGATTGCCATTGATGAGCCAGAACAGTGTCATGCTCATAGCGATCGCTGGGTGGAAAATGCTGAGGAACAGTGGGGAATGGGGAATAGGGAATGGGGAGTAAGGAATGGGGAAGAATCTACTCCCTACTCCCTACTCCCTACTCCCCTAACATTGCCGAAAATTCATCGGTCTTTTGATCAGTGTCTGGCTGACGTTGCCAAGTTTAAAACATTATATTTATCGGAACTGTCAGAGGAGAATAGTGGAATTAATCTTGCCTGCCGACCTGTTCCAGTTACGCCGCACCAGTTTGCTAAACTAGCTGAAACAATCCGTCAAGAACGCGATCGCAATTTCTCGATCTGGCTGCTTTCTGCTCAACCTTCGCGTTCTGTCTCGCTATTACAAGAACATGACTGTCCGGCTCAGTTTATCCCCAATCCCCGCGACTACCAAGCGATAGATAAGCTCCAAATTAACCATACTCCCATAGCCCTAAAATATTCTGGTCTTGCCGAACTAGAAGGTTTTATCCTGCCTACATACCGATTAGTAATCGTTACAGATCGGGAATTTTTTGGGCAGCATTCCTTGGCAACTCCGGGCTATATTCGCAAGCGCCACAAAGCTACTTCTAAACAAGTTGATCCCAATAAGCTGCGTCCAGGCGATTATGTGGTTCACAGGAATCATGGTGTTGGCAAATTTGTCAAGCTGGAAAGTTTGACGATTAATAACGAAACCCGTGATTATTTAGTGGTGCAATATGCTGACGGGTTACTCAGAGTCGCAGCCGATCAAGTAGGTGCTTTATCCCGGTTCCGCGCCGCAGGTGATAAAGCACCGGAACTCAACCGGATGACCGGTAAAGCTTGGGAAAATACCAAGAATAAAGTCCGCAAAGCGATCAAAAAGTTGGCGGTGGACTTGTTGAAACTGTATGCAGCGCGATCGCAACAACAAGGTTTTAGCTTCCCAGGCGATATGCCTTGGCAGGAAGAATTAGAAGATTCCTTCCCCTACCAACCCACAACGGATCAACTCAAAGCTGTCCAAGATGTGAAACGAGACATGGAAAGCGATCGCCCAATGGATCGCTTAGTTTGTGGCGATGTCGGTTTCGGGAAAACGGAAGTGGCGATTCGTGCTATTTTCAAAGCAGTCATCGCCGGTAAACAAGTGGCACTCCTTGCGCCAACGACTATTTTAACACAGCAGCATTACCATACACTCAAAGAACGTTTTGCTCCCTACCCGGTAAATGTCGGCTTACTCAACCGCTTTCGTTCCGCTGAAGAACGCCGCGATATTCAAAAGCGATTGGCAACGGGTGAATTAGATGTAGTAATTGGTACGCACCAACTTTTAGGTAAAGGCGTGACATTTCGGGATTTAGGACTGTTGGTAGTAGATGAAGAACAGCGGTTTGGGGTGAACCAAAAAGAGAAAATTAAAAGCCTGAAAACTCAGGTGGACGTGCTTACCCTCTCCGCCACTCCCATTCCCCGAACTTTGTATATGTCCTTGTCGGGAATTCGGGAAATGAGTTTGATTACCACGCCACCCCCAACCAGACGCCCGATCAAAACCCATCTGTCACCGATTAATTCCGAAAGTATCCGCAGTGCAATTCGTCAAGAATTAGACAGAGGTGGACAGGTGTTTTATGTAGTTCCACGAGTGGACGGAATTGAAGAGACAACAGCTAATTTACGAGAAGTGATACCGGGGGGTAGGTTTGCGATCGCTCACGGTCAAATGGATGAAAGCGAGTTAGAATCAACCATGCTCACCTTCAGTAATGGCGATGCAGATATCCTCGTTTGTACGACAATTATTGAATCTGGCTTAGATATTCCGCGAGTCAACACCATTTTGATTGAAGATGCTCACCGCTTTGGATTGGCACAGTTGTATCAATTACGCGGTCGTGTAGGACGTGCCGGTATCCAAGCTCATGCTTGGTTATTTTATCCGAAGCAACGGGCATTATCTGATGCAGCACGGCAACGATTACGAGCAATTCAGGAATTTACTCAATTAGGTTCTGGATATCAGCTAGCAATGCGCGACATGGAAATCAGGGGTGTGGGTAACTTGCTAGGTGCAGAACAATCTGGTCAAATGGATGCCATTGGCTTTGATTTATATATGGAAATGCTGGAAGAAGCAATTCGGGAAATCCGAGGTCAAGAAATTCCGAAAGTGGAGGATACCCAGATTGACCTTAACCTCACAGCATTTATCCCAGCAGATTATATTACTGATTTAGATCAAAAGATGAGCGCTTATCGGGCGGTGGCGACAGCTAAATCTAAATCAGAATTAAAGCAAATTGCTGCCGAGTGGAGCGATCGCTATGGTAGTTTACCAGTCTCTGCAAATCAACTTTTGCGAGTCATGGAACTCAAACAGCTAGCGAAAAAACTTGGATTTAGCCGGATTAAACCAGAAAACAAGCAGCACGTTGTTTTAGAAACGCCGATGGAGGAACCCGCTTGGAATTTATTGGTAGCGAATTTACCAGAAAATCTCAAGACGCGCTTTGTCTATTCTCCTGGTAAAGTGACGGTGCGCGGGTTAGGAGTTTTTAAAGCAGATCAACAATTGCAGAATTTGATTGATGCTTTCGGAAGAATGCAAGGTGCGATTCCAGAGGCGGCTGTTGTTTGATCGGTAGAAAAAGATTAGTCATCAAGTGAAAACCTATGTCATTTTGAGCAGGTGGGAATTCCAAACCCAGCCCTTTGAGACTAGTTAGTAGAATTAAAGGAAATACCAACCCAACTTCAACTCATGATAAAAACTATCGAAGGCATTTATCAGGATGGGGAAATTCACCTCACCCAGCTACCGCAAGATGTTAGCGATCGCTCTCAAGTCCTTGTCACCTTTCTAGATCCTGGCAAAATCGACCCCACCAAACTACGCCAACTGATTGATCAGTTGGAGACAATTGCAGGTATTGGACAAGGTTTCGAGGAACTCAACGCTGGTAAAACTCGCCCCATAGGGGATTTCGCCCTAGAAATGCAGCAAAAGTATGGCATTTCAGGTTGAGATTACGCCAATTGCGGAAGCTCAAATTGAGCAAGCTTATCGCTGGTATCGAGAGCGGAATCCTGAATTTGCTGATCGTTGGTTTCGAGGATTGATGAATGCTATTGCTACTCTACAAGAGAAGCCCCAACGTTGTGCCTTAGCAGTCGAACATGAAATTTTTCCAGAAGAAGTACGCCAACTCCTTTATGGGAAAGCTAAAAACGTATATCGAGTACTTTTTACGATTCGAGGTACTACAGTTGATGTGTTGTATGTGCGCTACAGTGGTCAAGCACCACTGACAGTAGATGACCTAGAAGAGTTAGAAGGTGGAGTTTAGGATTTTAAGGCGATCGCTATGGTAATTTACCAGTGTCGGCGAATCAACTTTTGCGAGTCAGGGAACTTACAACAGCTAGCGAAAAAACTTGGATTTAGCCGGATTAAACCAGAAAACAAGCAGCACGTAGTTTTAGAAACGCCAATGGAGGAACCAGCTTGGAATTTATTGGCGGCGAATTTACCAGAAAATCTCAAGACGCGCTTTGTGTATTCTCCTGGTAAAGTGACAGTGCGCGGGTTAGGAGTTTTTAAAGCAGATCAACAATTGCAGAATTTGATTGATGCTTTCGGAAGAATGCAGGGTGCGATTCCAGAGGCGGCTATTGTTTGATCGCTAGTTTAACCTTATACCTATTGTGAAATTATTTACTGCTGTATGTATTACGTTCTTACTACAGTCGAAGGTTTACACCTAATGTGCGATTTTGTTGTTTACTCAGCTGCTTTATATGGCTGTCAGCCAGATTACACACCTAGCCCCACAGGACTACATGAAGTGTATCGTCAGCCATATGAATATCTTGGCGTGATTAAATTCAAAGATTACGCTTTATTTAGCCCTATTTCAGCAATGGATAATTTGACTCTAGAGGCTATGGATAGTCTGGAAACTAAGAGACTTAAGGATTTTACTTGCATTGCTTTTGAAGCAAATTTTAACGCTCAAGATTTAGCTTCAATCGGAAGTCTAAACAACAACGAAAAATTTTTACAGCAATTACTGGAGCAGGGGGAAAGAATTATCGATGTAATTAGATTATTCCTCTTCAAACCTGGAAATAACACAAGTATCGGGCGTGTCGGGGCTGTTGGAAATGGGATTTCTGGTGTGTGGATTGGTGATGATGGTCAACATGCAAAATTTATTGCTAGACAAGTTTCGCCTTATCAATTTGTTCAAAAACCAATGCGGGTAACGCTTACAGATGTGCGAAAAATATATAACGACCCTGTATTCAAAGAGCTTTGTTCTGCTGCCTGCAATACTCTTGATAACCTTGATCCTTTGCTTAAACGAATTTTTCAAGGATTATTCGCATTTCGAGAAAGTCGAGAAATTCAAAATCAAGAGGCAAGATTTTTGAGGTTGGCTTCTTTGGCAGAGCATTTAGCAAAAAAAGATGCGACTGAGCATCTCCAGGGACTCAAATTACGAAATCGTATTGCTCAGATAGCACAATCAGGTTGGGATGAAAAAAGTGATGTATTGAATGTAGTGAAGGATTTGTGGAAGCACGTCAGAAATCCACTTACTCATTCAGTTGAGACCTTTACTTCGATTGCTCGCGATCCAAAGCAAGACATACCAAACATGGAGAGGATTGTAATAGATATGCTGCAAGCAGTTGTTATTGCATGGCGTGATGAGCAATTTGGCACTGACGCATATACATCACTGCTATCAGAGTAAAGTATGCTTTGATAACAAGCTAAGTAAACTGAAGCATTGCTTGCTAATGAACAAGATGCGATCATAGCAATAGTTGTGAAATATCTCGAATACAAGTAAATTATGTCAACAATATCGGGAAAATTAGAAGAACGAGTAGCGATTATAGAGGCAGAAGTTGCACGCCTCAAAAGTAAATTAAAGGTTGTTTCTTTCCCGACAATACCTTGGTGGGAGAAGATCGCTGGAACAGTCATCATATTTATGAAAACCCTGAAGTAGAAAAATCCTATCAATTCCTGTTCACTGCAATCAAGATTTGAAAGTTGGAACCTTGAAAGCCTTGATGAAAATAGCCCAGCTATCTGAAGAAGATTTACTTTAATTTCAAATTACTGCTCTGATTCATCTATTAACTTGCTTGGTTCACCTGGGTAAAAATCATCGTCCACAATCTCTACTAAACTGTAAGGACACTCTACCGGAAAAGTCCGCTTGGGCAAATCTGTTTCTCCAATAGCCAATTCGACACTTTTAAGGTAGGCTTTGCGAAGTGCTTCTTCAAGGTAGGGTTTTAGGCTAGGATTGTCTTCAAGCAGTTCAGCAATATCTAAGCGTTGAATCCGAAGTGTTGCTAACCAGCTACGGCTACGACGCTCTGACTGGTAGTGCCATTTTAGTAAATGTCCAATCAACACACTCAGACGGTTTCGCAGTTCTTGACGTTGCTGTTTACCCAAAGATTGAATCTCCTCAATCAGATTTTGTAAATCAATCTGACTCCACTGCTCATTACGAAGTAAAGTTGCTTGTTCCTGTGTCCAAGCGTAAAAATCAGTTTCGTAGAGGCTTGGTGAAGGCATTGGTATCTTTGGGTTTGTTTCAGGTACACGCATTAGGTTAGTTCAACCTCAACGTCTTTGCCTTTATTGTAGAACTGTCTCAAATCGAGGTGAGCAATAAGAGGACAAAAGTGTTTGCACAAGCGGGATCTAAGATTTCAGTTGGAGCGATCGCGATTGTGTGAGTATTATCTATAGGCGATCGCTATGGTAATTTACCAGTGTCGGCGAATCAATTTTTGCGAGT
Source organism: Nostoc sp. (assembly GCF_036917395.1). Taxonomy (GTDB): domain Bacteria; phylum Cyanobacteriota; class Cyanobacteriia; order Cyanobacteriales; family Nostocaceae; genus Nostoc. Next base: position 64,161 of record NZ_JBALDI010000079.1, on the reverse strand, counting down.
CATAGAACTCAAACAGCTAGCGAAAAAACTTGGATTTAGCCAGATTAAACCAGAAAACAAACAGCACATCGTTTTAGAAACACCGATGGAAGAATCCGCTTGGAGTTTATTGGCGGCTAATTTACCAGAGAATTTCAAGACGCGCTTTGTGTATTCTCCTGGTAAAGTTACAGTGCGTGGGTTAGGAGTTTTTAAAGCAGATCAATAATTGTAGAATTTGATTGATGCTTTCGGGAGAATGCAGGGTGCGATTCCAGAGGCAGCTATTGTTTGATCAGTTTTGCTCAAGTTTCTATAATAGTACCCTCAAGGGTACTATTAGATACATTTTTTAGTTGATATCGTAGCTTTTAAGTACAGCGATGGAAGCAATCTTTCTTTCCTCTAGCTGGCATTAAAAATTACAGGTTCAACAAAAAATGATTATGAATTCACTCAAAAAGTCCATGCGCTTGACCAAGATTTTAGCATTTGCTCTATCATTTCTGGTTTTCTGTTTCTCTACAGAGGCGATCGCAGCGCCAAGCACCCTTGCTACCTTAATTATCACGGAAAAAGCGCCAATTACTGAAGGAAAGTTCAGTATCGACACAACAACTCCTTTGCCAGAAAAAACAGTTATTCGCTCTGCTAAACTTTTTTTACCAGCTGGTGAAACTGGAACAATTAATAAGATTAAAATTACTGGACCAAATGGACTTGAATTTGGTTGTCAAGATATTAAGGTGAAGAACGGTGTTGATTTAATTAAAGCCTGTGGTGGCCCTGCTGTTTTAGAAGCTGGAGGAGCGATTACTTATGTAGCTGAAGGAAGTGGTTTTGCACCAAAACTTAACACCAAGTTAAAAGTGGTTTTATCGGATGATTTTTAGACACCAGTTTTAACCGGAATTACAACCACAAGTTTAGTGAATAAGTCGCTCTAACTTTTATTCCAGGCACAAATTAGCCTTATCGGCTTATGCAGTCAGTATTTGTGCTTGGAATACATTTTGCTATGTGAATACATTACTTATGTCAATAATTTATCCTGTAACACATTTCAGTCTTGCCTTGCTCGAATGGGTATTAATAAGCTGGGCAATTCGTTTGTGGCAGCAATCAACTAGCCTCGCAATGATTGTATTACCTATAGTGCTAGTGAGCATTAGCTATGACAATCTTATTCTTTCAATAGGAAGTCTGATTGGTGAAGGAGAGCTTTTGAAAACTCTCAGTATGCTACGCTTTCTATTACATTATTTGGTTGTACCGCTATTCATTGTGATTGGTGTTGAACTTGCTCACCGCGCCGGAGCTAGTTGGGCTAATAGAGTAGTGCGGGTTTTATCTTGGCTAATTGCATTAGGACTTACAGCGATAGATGTTGCCACCCACTATATAGGGCTGGAACTAGTTTCAATAGAGTTTGCGGGAATCCTGCGCTATCATGTTGCCAACTTGAGCGGCCCGCCAATTATCACGATTGTAGTTAATCTATTTGTTCTACTAATTGGCATTGGTATTTGGTTCCGACTGAAATGGCCGTGGTTATTTTTGGGAACATTGGTTTCCCTTGTTGGTAATGCTTTGCCCTCCTTAGCAGTAGGTACACTTGCTGGTAGTGCATCTGAATTTGTCATGGCTGTAAGTTTGCTCTTAAGTGAGGAGTTTTCCCAAAGAACGAGACAAAGTATAAGCATTTATTCGTGAAATAGATGCGATCGCCCCTCAATCAAGAGAGGAAAAGTAGAGAAATGCGGCAAGCTACGCTCATGATCAAAGCTTTCGCGTTGAGCGTCTCGGAAAGAGGAAAATGGGAGAGCGTCGCACCCACCCCAACCCCCCATGAGTACTAGATTATATCTGTAGTTAGAGTTTTACTATCTGTAGTTAGAGTTTTACTAGTTGTAATTGAGCGATTATTCAACCATTTGTATGAGGTAAACAGTAAGTGAATAGATGTATTTTGTTATTCATAACAGCATGAAAAACAAAATACTTATACTTTTACCAAATTTTATTTACCGTGAATATTCATCTAAGTTTTCAGTTATTGAAGCGAGTATTTATTTTTTTTACGTTAATTGGTTTAGTAACAGCTTGCGAATCAATTCAAGCACAGCAAATAACTGCTCGGCAATCCAAAGTTATTTTTGGTGCTAGTGATGGCGAATTAACTGAGCAAGGTTCTGTGCGTACTTACTATATTTATACACCTAAGTCTTATTCTTCTAGTCGTCCTATGCCATTAGTTTTAGTATTTCATGGGGACGATGGTAGCGGGCGTTCAATTAGTAATGTCTCAGGGTTTAATGAATTAGCAGAACAAAAAGGGTTTATTGTAGTTTATCCTGATGGAATTGACCATACATGGAGCCTGAGAAAGAAGGGTAAAAGGAAGATTGATGATATCTCTTTTGTGAAGAATTTAATTAATCACCTACAGCAAGTTAGGAATATTGATAAGCGTAGAATCTACGCTACTGGCTTTTCTAAAGGTGGAATATTAACTCAGGCTTTGACTTGTCAACTATCTGATCAGATAGCTGCTTTTGCTTCGGTTGCTGGTTCTCTGCCAATGCGACTTGAACAAACATGCCAACCCCTTCTTCCTGTGTCAATGTTGATGATTAACGGCACAAACGACCAATCTGTACATTATCAGGGCGACGAAAAAACTCAAAAAGGAGCGCTCGTTTCCATTCCGAAAGTAGTAAATTTTTGGCGCGATCATAACCAATGTCCCACGTATGCTGCAAACGATGTAGCATTTGCCCTTGACAATGCTCGCAGTAGCGATAAAGTTAAAACCTATTCCTACTCCGGTTGTAGTGCTGGTTCAGAGGTTTTAGGATTAGCTGTAGTTAATGGGGGACATCTTTGGTACGGTGGTACTTCTAATGATAAAAATATTAACAAGTTCAATAAAAACCTGGGTTTGGACTCAACTCAGATGATTTGGAATTTCTTTGAGCGTCATACTCTACCTCCAGTTCCAAGCAAAAGCATCTCGTAGACAGGAAAACCCAATCTTCAAACTTCCTCTAAAAGTTGGCGGGCAGGTACGCCATCGCTCGCCTTGATCGCGTCGCGGTCTGGAGTCCAACCTAAACGTACAGCACTCAAATCAGCAGCAGCAAGCAGGCTTTTAGTGAGAACAAGGGGCTTAAGCCCCTTGTGTGGAACCTACTTGCGTGGTTAACGTTTCGTGTAGACGCAGTTTCTAACCGCCCTTTTTACTCCTGATTTAAATGTTTGAGAATCAACGAGCAAACATCTGTAGGCTCAATTCGATTTTCATTAACTAAGTGAGTTTGATGGGTGATAAATAGAGGCCCTTCAGCTAAAGAAGTGGTAATGTGACCGTGAGAGCCACGTACTAGGGAAGCATCCAAAGGAATCACATCCATTAAGTAGCGAAAACCTAGTTGTTTCTTAACTAACTTGAGAGCAACTTTTACTTGAGGCAATTTCATCTGCGGATCGAGGAAAAGTTCTACAGGATCGTAACCAGGTTTGCGGTGGATATCTACAGTTCTAGCAAAATCGGGCGCTTTGGCATCATCGAGCCAATAATAATAGGTAAACCAAGCGTCAGGCGCAGCGATCGCCACCAACTCTCCCGATCTAGGATGAGCAAGGTGGTAGGCTTGCTTACCCTCTTCATCCAATACCTGCGCCACACCTTCAGTTGCTTCTAAAAGCGATCGCACTTTTGGGATGTATGCCGGATCATTCACATATACATGAGCAATTTGGTGATCAGCAACAGCAAAGGCAATGCTAGCACCAAAATCGAGCAGTTCTCGCCCCAATTCCTCCCGCACAGCTATTAAACCGTTTTCCCTTAATACGCGGTTGATATCCACTGCTTTGGAGACTGGCGTGATGCCATACTCAGAAAGAATAATTACCTGAATATTTCGTGCTTGATAATATTTAATTAAATCGCCACAAACAGCATCAATTTCTCGCAAATCAGCTTGGATCTGTGTTTTATTGTTACCAAATCGTTGCAAACAGTAATCTAAATGTGGCAGATAAACTAGTGATAAAGTGGGGCTGTAGCGTTCCTCAATCCATTTTGCGGAATTGGCAATCCATTGGCTAGAACTAATAGAAGTTTTTGGCCCCCAAAAATCGAACAGAGGGAAGTTACCTAAATCAGATTGAATTTGCGATCGCACATCACTAGGATGGGTATAAATATCAGGTAATTTTCTGCCATCTGCGGGATACATTGGGCGCGGCGTAATGGCATAATCGACTGAGGAATACATATTGTACCACCAAAAAAGGTTGGCACAACTGAAGTTTGGATCTATTGATTTAGCTATTTCCCAAACTTTGGGAGCCTGCACTAGTTTATTAGATTGTCGCCAAAATTTAACTTCACATTCATCACGGAAGTACCAGCCATTAGCGACAATTCCATGCTCATCAGGCAATTTTCCTGTTAAATAAGTAGCCTGAACCGAACAAGTCACAGCAGGTAACACTGTTGCGATCGGAACTACCTGCCCTTTATCAGCCCAAGAAGATAAAAACGGCGTGTTTTCTCCTAGTAAACTGGGCGTTAATCCCACGACATTTAGAACAACCGTTTTCTGCATAAAATCAATCTCCTCTTAATTGGCGGCAAATTCTTTTAATACCCACTCATATTCCCGCTGAATAGAAGTCAGCAAATCTATCTTCATTTCTGATGGCAATACATCCCAGGTATAAGTCTCAATTTCTAAATGTTGACAAGCATTGTTTGTTTGAAGTAGATGCAAAACAGTAGCAATATCATCTTGCGTAGACTGCAAAATTTGATAATCATGAATAAAAATTGGCACATGGAAGTGAGTACGCCATTCTTCAGCTAGAGATTTTTCTAAGTTTGGTAATGCAGTTATTAAGTCAGGATAGTGAGACAGTGTATCGTCACTGCGACGTTCTATTACCTGGTGAAGATAAGTAGATTCAGCAAAAGGACGTAAACGCTCAACTATCAAACTACGTTTCTCAACCTCAGCAGGTATTTTTACTTTAATTGCGGCGCTGATTTGAATTTTGCCAATCTTAATACCTGCTGATTGCAAACGTCCAAATACAGATTGAGGCTGCTCATATTCAACTGAAAAATGGCAGGTGTCATAGCAAACCCGAACATGTTCTAGCAATTTAGTCTCTGCTAAACTCTGCTCAATATTTAACTTTTTTGATAAGTAATTCCCACCAATTGGCAATAACCAATTGTGATAGAAATCAATTACTTCTGAGGTATTTTCAATTAATCCATCAGGCTCAGGTTCTAAATCAATATGGAGTATCTTTCCTGTTTTTTCGCAAATGTGAATCATTTCTGCGACAACTGATGCTATATTAAAACAACTCTTTTTCATAACTGTTTCAAAAGTTGCTTGGTCTTCTCCCGACCAAGGTTTATAGGATAATGGCAGTGTAGAAATTCCACCATCCAGTCCTTCTGGTAACAGAGTAGCTAAAATTTGTGTCAACTTTAATGTATAATTTACCCTTTCTTGTGTAGACCAATCTGGTGCATAAACTTGGTCTTTTACCACCTGTCGATGGAATCCGCCATAAGGAAATCCATTTAAGGTGAAAACATATAAATTGTGTTGAGTCAGCCAAGCTTGGAATTGAGCTAAATTATTACTTTCTAAAAGTTCTTTGGTAGCAATATCTGCTAACCTCAAACCAATCCCAAAAGGTTCTGTAGGTGATAAACGTGACTTGAGATTGAGAACATATTTTTCTAAATTGGCGAAAACCTCTAGCCAACTTTCACCAGGATGAATATTGCTGCAATAAGTTAAATGAAAGTTGCTGTCTTTTGTAATTTTCATTTTCTAGCTTTATACCCTATATATGCTAATAATCTGTTTTCTTGGATTTATACAATTTCACAAAATCCCTACTACATATTCATGAGTATGGGCGCACATCTATCATTGGTGTCAACTTAAGCTACAACCCCTTTAAAATGTCGTTTTCAGCCTCTGGCTGGAAATGCTCTTTCATTGCGGTTCTGCCGCTAGTCTTGAGGCGGAGCCTCTTACTAGGCATTCCCAGTCAGAGACTGGGAACGAGACAATCTCTAAAAGCAAGTTCATGAGAGGCTTTCACCTTAAGTTGACACTAATGCACATCTATGCGCCCATACAGCCGATTTATGGTATTACTGGGTACGTACATTCAAATTTAAGTTACGGCAAATAGTTGTGCTAATTTCATCGAAATTGGCAGCAAGATTAGAACTAATAAACCGTAATACAAACCAGCAAAACCAGATGCAACGGTTGCATCTAAGACAATTAGAGATAACACGCCTATTTTTACAGCATTTCGGATGTTTTCAGCTAGTGGTTGACGCGCAGCTTTGATAAAATTAGGCAACACTCGGATAGCTAATAGAACAGCAAATGGTAGTGCTGCGATCGCTGTATACTCTCTTAATAATCCTAAAGCTAAAACTGCTGTCAAAACTATTGCAATTAGCAGTAGCGCGAGTACTCCCGTAATCTTCTTACCTCCGTGAACTTCACCCTGACTAATTGCGGTGATAGCAGCAATATAAAGAATAGGAATCAGCGTTAAATACCAACGTTCTCCTATGATTGCGGGTACAGCACTTACGCCTAACAATAAGTTACTACCACGGCACAAACCCATATTAAGTGGGCCAAAAAAAGGATGATGTTTGGCGAGTGCGTCATACAGGAGGCATGAAAGAGTGATAAATATAGCGATCGCAGCACTTAACCAGGATACTTGAAAAGCAGCTATAATTCCAATTGCAAACAGTATACTCCCCAATAAAGTAGCATTTTGGCGAGATACGCGACCACTAGGAATTGCTCTATTTGGTCGCTCTTTTGCATCTAATTCAGCATCGAAAACATCATTAAAAACTACCCCACCGCCGTATAAACCAGTTGTAGCTAATAACAACCAAGTTAATGGAATTAGTATGGCAAAAGTTGCTTCGCCATTGATTAATTTAGTAAAAATTATTCCAGAGCCAGAAGCAGCAAAACCAAGAAGAATATCCGCCCAAGCAGTAACAATATTAGCAGGACGCATCAATTCCAGATAACCCCTCCAGCCTTGAAAATTTAAGCTTGCAACATTCATTCGTCTGCCTCATTGCCGAGTAATTTATCAAAACAAACCGCATATTATAGATGAATCAGATATTTATGCAATTCCTCTTCCCCACTCCCCAGTACAGATGCGATTAATCGAGTCTCTCCCCAATTTTCTACTCAATCAACACATAATTTGAAACTGATTTGATTCCTGGTTCCTGTCCCCGCAATACAGAATTACCACTGAACAACTCACGCTGATCAACAGATTGGGGATTCAGCCAGTCTGATGCTTTCATCTGCCCAGTTTGACTGTAAGCAGCTAGGGCGTTTTCATAACAAACTGTTCGCACATGTTCTTCAGGAATGCCCCGATCTAACATCAGTTGAGCAGTTTTTGGGACTGCTAAAGGATCGCTAATACCCCAATCAGCGCTACTATCTACAATGATGTGATTAGATCCATACTTGCGGACAACTTCTACCATCCTGGCGTTACCCATCTTCGTCTGTGGGTAAATCGTGAAAGCTGCCCAAAAACCCCGTCCTAATACTTCCTCTACGGTTTCCTCGTTGTTGTGATCAATAACTACTTGTGAGGGATCTAAGCCATATTCAATGCAGCGATCCATACTCCGACTAGCACCTGCTTTTTTATTGCGGTGAGGGGTATGAATTAGTACTAACATATCAAGTTCTTTTGCTAATGCTAACTGTTGACAAAAGTATTTATCCTCTGCTTCTGTCATGTCGTCGTAGCCAATTTCGCCAATGGCAACAACTCCCTCTTTACAAGCATAAAGTGGTAGCAGTTCTATAACTTCTGCTGCTAACGCTTCATTGTTAGCTTCTTTCGGATTTAGACCAATTGTGCAATAGTGTTGGATGCCAAACTGACTAGCACGGAACCGTTCCCAGCCCACAAGACTACTGAAATAGTCTTTAAATGTGCCAGCGTTGGTTCGGGGTTGTCCTAACCAAAAGGCTGGTTCAATGACAGCGACAATGCCATATTCCCGCATTACTAAGTAATCGTAAGTAGTACGGGAACACATGTGAATGTGAGGATCGATAAACATCATAGTGTGGTTTAATGAGCGATAAATTTTATTAGGGATTAGGTACTTGGAAAACTCAGTCCCTTTTATTTGTAAACAAAGAGGCTTAGCGCAGCTCGCCGCAGGCATCGCGGCTAAAACTACTCCAAGTCAGATTACCTTGTTGAATGGATGACTGTAAATCTGGATAACGGGAAAGTAATGCTTCTGCTTGGGGTAAAGGCGATTGGGCGCAAGCTAATGCTGCAGCTTGTTGTTCCTCTATATCCCCATTAGCCAGTACTTTTTCCAAATCTGTGATGATTGCGCTATCCGCAAACCGCCCTACCGATCGCCAAAGTTCTGGCGTAACTGAGCGTTTAGCTGCCCAACGTTCATGGGCATAGTTTGCCAACATCCTCGCCAATTCTGGGTTAGCACGCCGATCCAGACCCCAAATTAGATGCAACGGACTGCCGACAAACACAGCCTTCAGCACCATCTGATTCCAAGCAGCATTATCTAAATAATCCGCTGGATAAGGGTTACGTAGTGCTATCGCTTGGAATACATTACTCATATTGCTGCGAATTCCCTCAGCAGTACGATGGCGATGTAACTCTGGATATGGTAACAGTGGCAAACTTTGATAAAGGACAACTAACTCCCCCATATCGGCAGTGGAGAAGACTTGATCGAGCGATCGCACATACCCCTGGGCATCATCGTGGGGCAACGCTAAAAGCAAGAGTGTGCGACCTGCTTGATCTACACTCCAATGACCAGGATACCAACCAGGAACCACATCCTTTGCTGCTTCCAAGTCCTGGAATGTTAGCTGCAAATCCTGTTTGCCTAAATAACGCGGTACAGCACTAAATGCCGTGAAAAACACTCTCTCAGCAGCGCCGCTAGCAATTTGTGCCTGCTTCTGTTCCAGCCAAGCAAAAGCTTTCTCTGAAACAGATTTTAACAGCCAGTGATGGAGTAACTTGTTTACTTTATTCATGATGAATTTCAGGAGAAGTTGCCCAACTTTTTTGTGACAACCAAGTATAAAATCTAGCACTAAAGTTGATATTTTGTGATTGAGGTAGCTAGATAATATACTACTGAGATCATAACTTCACTGAAACTATAAAAATCTCCCGATTTTAAATAAGATACTGTAAAGATATCATTTTGATTAGATAAATTATAAAATTATCTTACGGAAAAAATTAGAATCTTATGTAATCATGATATTTATTGCCAATCTCATATATAAAGACTAGATATCAATAAAATTATGAAATAATATTGTTTTGAACTTTCTATATTAAAGTGAATAAACTTCAAAATTATGATTGATTTAGTAGCTCAATTGGTCTAGCAAATTATTTCAAAGTTAAAGTTATCAATGGATTTATTGGGTTTATTTTACTGTTAATTATAATTGCATTAGTGCATTCATTTACAAATAGTTAAATAATAATATTCAAATGGCTATTCAACAAAAAAATGTTCTTAATCTGCAACCAATTAACCAATGTGTCCGCGTGACCTTCAATTATGATGTTCACTTCACTAGAAGTTTGTTTCAGCTAGATAATCCTTTACTGGCACAAGTGATTGCCGCAGATGGGGAGACAACCCCGAAACAAGTGCTAGCAGTGGTAGATGCAGGATTTTTACAGTATCAGGATGGGTTGCTCAAAAAATTATCAGTCTATGCCCAGTATTATGAAAATGTACTAACATTGAGCGGTGAGCCGATAGTAGTTCCGGGTGGAGAAGCAGTCAAGAACGATTCTAGATTTATAGAGCAAATTCATCAAATTATCAACGCAACTGGATTGTGCCGTCACTCCTACGTCTTAGCAATTGGAGGTGGAGCCGTCCTAGATATGGTAGGATACGCAGCAACAACAGCTCACCGAGGAATTCGGCTGTTACGAGTACCGACAACAGTATTAGGGCAAAACGATTCGGGTGTAGGGGTAAAGAACGGAATTAATGCCTTTGGCAAGAAAAACTTTTTGGGTACATTCATGCCACCTTATGCTGTCTTGAATGACTTTGATTTTATTACTAGCCTTGACGATCGAGATTGGCGATCAGGTATTGCAGAAGCAGTGAAAGTAGCGTTGATTAAAGATGCAGATTTCTTCGATTTCATTATGACTAATGCCGAGAAATTGGCTAATCGAGACATGGACATAATGGAAACATTGATTTATCGCTGTTCCCAATTGCACTTAGAGCATATTGCTGGTAGCGGCGACCCCTTTGAAATGGGTTCATCGCGTCCTTTGGATTTTGGACACTGGGCTGCTCACAAACTGGAGCATTTAACTAATTACAGCCTACGTCACGGTGAAGCTGTAGCGATCGGCATTGCTTTAGATACGACCTATTCATATTTAACAGGGCAACTCTTACAATCTGAGTGGCAAAGGGTTATAAGTACATTAAAGAAATTAGGCTTTATCTTGTACGTATCAGCGCTGACAGAGCAATTAGATCAGCTAGATCATCCGCATTGTCTATTTAGGGGGCTTACCGAGTTCCGTGAACACTTGGGAGGAAAATTGACACTCACCCTTCTACAAGGAATCGGACAGGGAATAGAAGTTCATCAGGTGGATTTGTCTTTGTATAGAGATGCTATTTTGATACTGCAAGATTGGGAACTTTTGCATTAATTCTCCTTATTTCTCCTGGATGTGATGGGGGTCTATAGTTTGGAACTCTCATCTGTTGTTATCTCCTCAACCCACGCTACTTGGTGTTCACAATGAAAACCTCGATTCTTCCAAGCTTGCATATCTACTTGGGTAAGCTTTGTCACATTCGAGCATTGCGGTTGAATAATTTGACTTAAAATCGCCCAAAATAAGCTACGTGTTACATCTAATCCAGTTTTGGGCCAAGATTCACGATTACCAGGAACACCCAACTCCTGAACAATATCTGTCTCTACCCAAATACCATGAGCGCCCAAAAGAATCTGTGCCATCCATTTAGCTCTGGGTAAGTGACTTGGCGAGGTAATCAACATGACTTTATGCACTCCCCAACGCCGCAGAATCGGTATACCATAATAAAAATTTTCAAAGGTAGAATTCGCACACTTTTCTAACCAGACGTTTTGTAAGCTTGCTAATTCGTCCTGAAAAATTAACCATATACAGGGGTCTGGGGAACCATGAGAAATTAAAATTGGGGTTTGCGGGTATTGTTTTGCTTGTTGGGCAACATAAGTTTCTCGATGAACACTGCCACCAAGCACCAAGAAGGCATCTACTGGCTGCGAAGAAGCAAAAACTAAGGTTATAGTAGTAAAAATCAGCCAAGCACCCAGGACAACGGACAATCCGCCAGTTAGCTTTTGTAATAATTGCCACAGATTAGCAAAATTTTTTTTAATAGAAATTAACGATTTGATGGTAAATTTGCGTTTCATGATTTAGGTAATAAAAGCTGATTTAATGACTGTCTAACAGTCCTGCAATTGAGTGAACAAAGTGCTATCTTGTAAAAGTAATGAATAAGTGTAAACATGACGCTAATCAAAGTGTCACATGGTCAGAAGAGCCTTCCGGAGAAGGCTAACAAACCGAGAAATGGTTGTTAATAATGCAGTATTTTCGGCATCATTCAACGATAAAAATGATTAAGGAAGCATAGCTTAGTTTGGGGTATAAAAACTTAAAATTTTCTGGAAAGCCTGATTGCTAAACTGTCAACAACACAATTATTCCAGCTAATATACATGAAAAAATCTCCGAAAAGTTACTCGCCGCTCCAAGTAGCCTTAATTGGTGGAGCGATCGCCACGACTGCTACTATGTCTGTGTTCGGCCCCGTTTGGACTCGTGGTGTCCGTGCTGCTCTAGCTCTACAAGACAGCCCGAAAGTGATAGTTGACCAAGTTTGGCAAGTGGTAAATCGTGAATATGTTGATGCCAAATTTAATCAACAAGATTGGCAAGCAACCAGACAAAGCCTGTTGAGCAAAGACTATTCTACTCGGGAAGAAGCTTATACTGCTATTCGCGAAGCTTTACAAAAGTTGGGAGATCCTTACACTCGATTTATGGACCCCAAACAGTTTGAAGCCCTGACTAGCCAAACAGACGGGGAAGTCTCTGGGATTGGCATTCGGATGGAAGTGAACCAAAAAACTCAGCGGCTCACTGTTGTCGAAGCCATAGAAAATTCTCCAGCACTGAAAGCTGGGATCAAAGCAGGCGATCAAATTTTGGCAATTGACGGCAAACCCACTCTCAAAATGAAAGTGGATGACGCCTCCAAGTTAATTCGTGGCGAAGTGGGTACTCCCATCAAACTACGGGTGGGACGGACAGGGCTAAATGCCTTTGATTTGAAACTGACAAGGGGAAAGATTGAAGTGCCAACAGTACGTTATACCCTTAGGCAAGAAGGGAATCGCCGCGTTGGCTATATCCGTTTGCGGGAATTTAGCGCCCACGCCGCAGAGCAAATGCAACGAGCCATCCGCGATTTGAACAATAAGAAAGTAGATTCTTATGTCTTGGATTTGCGGGGAAATCCTGGCGGGTTGTTGAACGCCAGCATTGAAATTGCCCGGATGTGGTATGATAACGGCGCGATTGTCAAGACAGTAGACCGTGTAGGCAGCAGTGAAGAAACTAAAGCCAATCGCACTTCTCTGACAAATCGTCCTTTGGCAGTATTAGTAGATGGGAATTCAGCTAGTGCTAGCGAAATCCTCACAGGGGCACTCAAGGATAATAAGCGGGCGGTAGTCGTAGGTGGTCAAACCTTTGGTAAGGCCTTAGTCCAGTCAGTTCATAAACTCGCAGATGGTTCCGGCTTAGCAGTTACCATTGCCCATTACTACACCCCTGCGGGAACGGATATTAACCATAAAGGGATTACGCCAGATATCAAGCTAGACTTGACAGAGGCACAAGAGCGTCAGTTGGCTTCTAATCCAGATTTAATCGGAACTAAGAGTGATCCGCAATATGCCCGGGCGATCACAATTCTATCAAGTAACAACTTTGCCCGGCCGCCAGCAACTCAACCCACTCGACCCATGAGCAGTGCCGATAACCTGAAATTTTAGTTAACAGGACTTACGCAAGAACTCTCTGAAACTCTTATTCCTTTGTGTCCTTTGCGACGGCAGTCGCCCATGGGGGAAACCCCCTACAGCCCTTCCCTAACGGGACGCCTTGGGGCGAACGGGCATCCTACGGCAGGCGCTAGCCTCTCACGAATGGGAGAAGACCGCGCTGCCTCCCCTTTGCGGTTCGTTTTATCATGATTTTGCGTAAGTCCTGACTAAAACAAAAATTCATCCCACGTCATTCCCAAATCCAGATTTTTGGAGTTATGAAAACTGCTTGATATACCGTTCTAGGATTTTGGATTGGGAATACTAGCTACTAATCCCATCTCCAAAATCTCAGATTTATGAATCATCAGCCAGTTGATGCAACCACCGCCACCACCTTTTTACCAATAGTGTCGGTGGTTGTTCCTATTTATAACGGTGAGACAGATTTACCAGAGTTAATCAATTGTCTGTTGTCTCAAACCTACCCAAAAGACCGGGTAGAATACTTGTTGGTGGATAATAACAGTAGCGATCGCACTCTCACCATCCTCAAAACATCTGCTGAAAATTGCCCAATTACAATTCACCCATTAAGCGAAAACCAAATTCAAAGCTCCTATGCTGCCCGTAATACTGGGATTCGCGCCGCTGTGGGCGAAATTATAGTTTTTACCGATGCTGATTGCCGTCCGCAACCGCAATGGTTAAATGCATTAATTCAGCCTTTTGTCAACTCAGAAGTGGTAATTGTCCCTGGTGAAATTTTGGCACTACCAGGCACAACTCTGCTAGAACAACACGCAGACCGTCAAGAAACTTTGTCACAAAAGCATACCCTTGACCATTCCTTTTGTCCCTATGGTCAAACCGCTAATTTGGCGATTCGACGCATTGCCTTAGAAAAAGCGGGTTTATTTCGTCCCTATCTTACCACTGGTGGCGATGCAGACATTTGCTGGCGGATTTTGGGGGAAAACATCGGGCGTTTGGAATTTGCCGCAAATGCGATCGTTGGGCATCGCCACCGTGCGACATTTAAAGAACTGCAAAGTCAATGGCGGCGCTATGGACGCTCAAATCGCTATCTACACGAACTTCACGGTGTAGATTTGATGCGAGATATGACAGCCAAAGAATGCGGCTATCGCTTAGGACGTTGGTTATTGAAGGAAGTACCAAGGGATATTAAAAAGGCGTTGGCGCAGCCCGCCGCAGGTATCGCGGGTCAAGCCACCCTTTTAGATTTATTAAATACTCCCATTGGTCTGTTCACTGCTAGGGCGCGGACTGCTGGGCAACGAAACGCCAAGCTGCCAGAGAATGCCAAGATAATTGATTGGCTCTAAAAATACTAGTAAGCTAAAAATCTTTTAATTTGTATCCTCCAAAAAATAAATCTCTTGTGGGGTGGGTCGAAAAGCCCGCCCTAGTTGTGGAAATTAAATGTACGACAGCTTAGTATGTGTTATGAGTTTTGCGCGGTTCCTAGTGAGCAATTTATTGCTCTCGCTGGCATTGAGGAGGTCATCGCCTGTGCCACCTTCGAGATAGTCATTGCCAGCATCGCGATTTACAGCAGTTTTTATGTATTTGAACCACATCTGTCGTAGGGGCGCAAGACCTTGCGCTAGGGGCGCGTGGTCTATTTACCTGAAAATAGCTGTAAGGTATCGTTGCCGATCGCATTTAGTCCAGATAGTAACTTCCTTGCTAGTGGCAGCTATGACCGCACAATCAAGATTTGGGATGTGCATTCTGGTGAATGTCTGCAAACATTGCCGGGACATCCTGGTTGTGTGCTGGTGATCGCTTTTAGCCCAGACGGCAAAACTCTGATCAGCAATAGCGCGGTAGCCAGGATGAAACAATCAATTGCTGGGATCTTGCTACAGGGGAATGCTGGACAACTTTACAACCAGCCCGTCGAAGGCATGATCATTACTGCGGCGACAGGGTTGACTGAGGGCGAGGTGTCAACTTTAAAAGCTTTGGGGGCAGTAGAGATGAATTCAGATTGTTCAATAGATGTCAACTTTCGCTAAATTGGAAAAAGGTAAACTCAAGGGAATTTTAAATGTCAGCACAATTGTTACTGGTGGATGATGAACCAGGAATACGGGAAGCCGTGAAAGACTATTTGCAAGAGAGCGGTTTCAGCGTTCAAGTCGCCAGTAACGCCCTTGAAGGTTGGGAATGGATGCAGATGAATACACCTGATTTGGTGATTTCCGATGTCATGATGCCCCAAGTGGATGGCTATCAGTTCCTGAAGCAACTGCGAGAAGACCCCCGCTTCCAAACACTCCCGGTAGTATTTTTAACTGCTAAGGGTATGACAGGCGATCGCATCCAAGGCTATCATGCTGGTGTTGATGCCTATCTACCTAAACCCTTCGATCCAGACGAGTTAGTGGCTATAGTCGAAAATTTGCTAGCCCGCCGCGCCGCTAAGGCTGCAACTACCGGAGATGACGCTGAAACCCCTGATCTTGCTGAACTAGCCAATCAGATTGCCCAAATTAAGGCATTGTTAACTCAAAGAAATGCTATTTCCCAATCGCCAGCCCCTTTCAAAATTGATTTGACTCCCAGAGAACAAAGTGTTTTAAACTTGGTCGCTGAAGGGTTGATGAACAAAGAAATCGCCCGTCGTTTAGAAACCAGCGTCCGCAATGTAGAAAAGTACGTCAGCCGCTTGTTTAGTAAAACTGGCACCAATAGCCGTACAGAGTTAGTTCGTTTTGCTCTAGAACACGGTCTGGCTAAATAGACATTGAGGACTCAGTGCGTTGCGGTGAGGGAGTCGCAGTCTTGGCGGTTCCCGTCGATTGCGAACTCCCGAACCCGAAGGGAGGTTCCCGATGCTCGTAAGCGTTGCCTTAGTGACTGTGCGTAGCGTCTGACTCGCTAGCGCTTCTCTACCTAGACGCGCAAGGGACGCTATCCGTTGTTCGCTCGCGTAGCGTCTTTGACAGGAGAAGCAACTGGTATCATTGGTTATTAGAGCAGAATTCAAGTATTTTAACCACATCTGTCGTAGGGGCGCAAGGCCAAGATCCCCTAGCGCGTGGTCTATTTACCTGAAAATAGCTGTAATCTTCTCCCCCACTCCCTCATCTTTTTTAGCTCCCGCTTTTGGTATTCCCCGCGTCCACTTTGTCAACGTAAGTTCGACGAACCTCTCGCTGCCTTGAACTAAAGTTCAAGTCTGTACCTCTGGGACTCAGAGAGTGACAATTTTGCCTGGCAAAACCTCTTAGAGGTTTTTTGAGTGTGGGTAACTGGTAATAGGTAACTGGCTGCTAAACCATCACCTATTACCAGTAATAGATAAAACATAAGTATTTTAGCAAATCAGGCACTTAGCTAAAGTAAAAAGCTAAAAGAAAGGTTATTTATTTTTACTTTGGTCTTTTAGGTTTTCATGGGATTCGCGCCTGTTCTCCAATTTCCCATCTGTAAAAACACAGGGTTTTATTATTCCTGCAATGTTTTGATAAAAACTCGGTAAAATGCACCCGGCTGAATTTACTCTCTGATTCTACCAGTACCCTTTGCTACAAAGCTTTTAATAAAGGAAACTGTTCCTGGGACTTTGTGCTGCTAAATAAGACTTTCACAAAGTAGAAATCACAATATTTTATGAATTCTACTTACTGATTAGTTTTTATTGCAACTGGGGTGTGAGAGCAACATTTTATTTGATACCCAACTCAGATTTTTACTCACTTAAATTATACCTTTAATCTGGAGGGTTTTCAGCAGCATTACGCAAGCGCATTAGCTGGCGTCGCATTTGAGGTGAGGCTTTGAATTCAGACACTTCCTGCGCTTTAACGGATGCTTGCAGCGTCTCCAAAAAGTCGTCCGAACCCACAGTCAAGGCATCAAGTAGCACCTGTAAGAGTTGCTCGCGATCGCCTAATAGACTCTTTTCCTCAATCAACCGGAATTTGAGATGGATTTCGCACTCATAAACACCTACTTCAAGATTATTTATCTGGCGTGGTAATACTTTGGAGTTCATAGCTATTGAGATTCCTTTACTTGGTTGTCATGAGGGTAAGGAGGTAGATGGTAAGCAAAAATTCTTTATATCTCTTTTGAATCCAAAGTGCTTGAATTAAGAATTTTTCTTCATCAATCACCTTTGTATTCCATTTCACTCTCCTGTGCTGTATTTACAAGCTAAATTTTCACTGTCTAGATTTTGACGTAACTGTGCCAGATGTAGCTTATGGTAAGCCATAACTATTATTAAGTTTTTAAAATTCTACACAATAAAGTTTCTGTAAGAAGTTGTGCAACCTTTTTAAAGGTTTTTACATCAACTTTATGTTAGCGTAAATAACATGTTTACTTGTTACTTTGATTTTAGTGTTTATACGTAAGTAAAACCGCTTAATTTTTTGAATTTACTAAAGCCAGAGGTGGATGTAGCGCTATTCAGTAAAATTACTTGGTGTACGTTTTTTGCAATATAAAATTTCGAAAAAATTGATGAGCATAATTATTAAGGTAAAAACTTTTGTTCTCCATAAAAAAACGTACACAGATCAAATTATTCCTGATGAGTGCTTTTCCCTACTGGCTTTTGGGCTTGAGGAGTACAAAAATCTTAGCAGTAGGTAAGATTAGTAGACCTCTTTGACTTGTTTGTATACCCCAAATGAAAACACTTTCTCCAATAATTTTTACAGGAAAATAATTGGACTACTGTCAGTACTAGCAGCTAACTGCGTCTTCAACTCTTAACATAAGTAGTAAGTTAGTCAGTACGGGTGATATTTTTACTTATGCCCATTCAATATACCCTTTTGAAACTGCGTTCAAAGCTTGTAAATTGAGAGCATTCAAGCTCAGAGATAGCGGCTACAATAATTTCAGTGTAATCCACCCAAATCTTACACCCTTTTATGGCTAACCCGATGCTGCTCAAGTCCACAACCCGGCATGTCCGCATTTTTGCAGGCGAAATTGACCGGGATGGCGAACTGATTCCCAGTCAACAGGTCTTAACGTTAGATATTGACCCAGATAACGAATTTAACTGGAATGAAGATGCGCTGCAAAAAGTTTATCGAAAATTTGATGAACTAGTAGAAGCATCTAGTGGCGCAGACCTCACAGACTATAACTTGCGCCGTGTGGGGTCAGACTTAGAGCATTATCTGCGATCGCTCCTGCAACTCGGCGAACTCAGCTACAATCTTTCTGCCCGCGTTACCAACTACAGCATGGGAGTCCCCCAAGTTGCAATTAACGACAAACAATAAGCGAATGAGTTAGTAGCAGGCTGGCTGGCTGAACCCTTTTGACAATTCAGGTCATGTGGAAAAGCCCACGAAAAACCCAGCCCCTAACGCCCTTGCGACGCTCTAAGGGGGAAAATTCAAATATTTAACGCCACGAGTGGCTCGCCGGACGCCAGTCACTCATGGGGAACCACTGCGGTGGACGGGTTAAGAGGCCTAAAGGAGGCAGTGCGCCCAAGCGGTTTCTTGACTATCTTGAAGCAACTGCCGTCAAGTGGCGTAGAAGCCCCTTCTCCAGAGCGCTGGCTCCCCAACGCAGTGGCTACTCCTGGTAGGAGAGAGAAATAGAAGTGAGGTTTTCTTGATTCGTCAGGTACTTTTGCTAAAATTATTATCTTTGCTATTCTTAATTCTTAATTAAAGTTAATTGTTGCTATCCTACTTATAAACTAAATAAATACCAACATCATCTGCTTCTTGATGATGGGATAATTCAGCAAAAGCAAATAGCGCAGTTATGCTTGGGTTATGCTTTGGTAACAGGGTTGGAGTTAGTTGCTTTGGCGATAGAGAGTCACAGAGCAATAAAAGCTATGATGAGGCTGTAGGGTTGACTTGGGAGCGTATTTTTTGCATAAGTAAGTATTTGCACCTGCTGATATCCACCAGCTAAAATCATCATCTAAAGTCTGGGTATGTCAAGTTTAAGAAGATGAGCGGTCTAGATTGTCCCTACTAATGCTGTTAAAGAAATTGCCAATCGCTGATCGGTGCGAAAACTATGGAAAATGACGCGGCAACGCTCTACTGTCCAAATGAAAATTGTCAGGCTGCCAACCCCCTGACTCACAAGTTTTGCCAGCGATGCTCAACGCCCCTACCGAAAAATTATCTCTGGGCTGTAGTAGATGGACCAAGTGTGGGTAGCCCTGGAGAAATATTAGCCGAACGCTATTTAGTCCTTGAGAAATCTATTCTTTTAGATACGAAGCCTGGTTTATTAGCACTAACGCCTGAGTTAGATAATTTACAGCCTCTAAAAGCTTACCTGAGACTCATTCCCTACCGTTTACACGTACCACAAGTATATGGAGTGCTATTTTTTGCTGATGGTTCCCCCGACCGAGAGATATTACTCTTAGAAAAACCACCATTATTAGTAGATGACACAATCCAACAAGTGCAGTTAGGCAGCGAGTTAACCACCGCTTGGCGTGATGCTACATCGATGCGCCAACTCAATTGGTTATGGCAGATAGCTCATCTGTGGCAACCTCTTGTGAGTGAAGGTGTCGCCTCTAGCTTGCTTGACTCCTATGTATTACGGGTAGAAGGATCATTAGTCCGTTTGTTGGAATTGCGTTTTGACGCCGCAACATCACCAGAATTGCCCCAATTAGGTGGATTCTGGCAGCAGTTGGTTAGTAATGCCAAACCAGCCATAGCTGAATTTGTTGATCACATTAGCCTTTGCTTAATTCAGGGAGAGATCAATTCAACCGATCAATTAATCACAGTTTTAGATGGGGGACTAGCTGGGTTAGGGCGATCGCAAACACCCACGATCCAAATTATCACCAAAACCGACACTGGCCCAAGTCGCCAACGGAACGAAGATGCCTGTAGCCCACCCAGTGGAACTCTTGTTAGCAAACCACCCCAGCCAACAGCCTTAGCAATTGTCTGTGATGGCATCGGTGGACACGAGGGTGGCAATGTCGCCTCAAATTTAGCGATTGAAACGATCCAGCAGCAGGTACAGCAACTAACAAAAGTTCCCTATGACCACATAGACCCCTCACTCCTGCTTAATGACCTAGAAAAGGCAGTGGCAATTGCCAATGATAAAATTAGTCAGCGCAATGACGGTGAAAATCGTCAAGGGCGTCAACGCATGGGTACGACTTTAGTAATGGCATTGCCTGTTGCACATGAAATGTACATTACCCACGTTGGCGATAGTCGTGCTTACTGGATTACCCGCCACGGCTGTTATCAAGTTACCCTCGACGATGATGTTGCTTCCCGCGAGGTGCGGCTAGGTTATGCCATTTATCGTGAGGCTGTACAACAGAGTGCTGCTGGCTCTCTAGTTCAAGCTTTGGGCATGGGACCAAGCACTTCATTGCATCCCACATCTGGACGGTTTATGCTCGACGAAGATGCTGTTTTTCTGCTCACATCTGATGGTTTGAGTGATTTTGATCGGGTGGAAGAATATTGGGAAACAGAAATCTTGCCGATTTTAGTTGGGGAAACAAATATAGCAAATGTTGCGGATAGATTAGTCGAAATCGCTAATGCTAAAAATGGACACGATAATGTCACCGTCGCTTTAGTCCACTATCAAGTCCAGTACTGGGAACCAGAAATCACGATTAAAGTTGTCATTCCAGAGAGTTATTCTGCCAAAACTGTTGATTTAACGTCCAGATCCGTAGATCCGACACTTTTAGATCGCCCCAACCACAAAACTCAGGTGATTCCAGACACTGAGCATGCTAAAACTCGCAGTTTACCGCTACAGTGGATAGTTCTGTTAATAGTTGTGGTAGCAGCAGGTTCTTTAGGATTGTTCGTGAAGCAACTGCGATCGCAATCATGGCAATTTCCATTTTTTTCCAATCCGACAACAACTCCAAACCCTACCATCAAAGCGACATCTGCACCGCGATCGCTTGCTAACCTTTCTCCTGGCTGGGTAATTAAAACCAACAATCAAATCTCTTTGGGAAACAACCAATCGCTTCCCCCTGGAGTTTTTTTAGAAGTTATCAACACAAAACCAAATCCCCAACCTGCTTCTGGTAATTCGGTGTCTATGCGAGTCTGTGCCAATAAAAGCACGCAAACTCCAGCTAATACTAGTAACCCAACAGTAACTTCCTCAATTCCACCAAATTCAAAACCTTTGCCGTCAATAGAGAAAACAGTATTGCTGGACTTATCCCAACTCAAACGCTCTGGGGTCTTAGTTTTACAATTAGATGCACCAAATCCATGTAGAACCGTCACCCAACCGCCTGCGATTCCATCACCTGCACCTGACACTAGTCCAACTTAGTCAAATACTCGATAAACTGGTAAAAACCTGGAATAATAACAGGTAACAACCAAAATAAAAACTTACAAGGTCAAAAAGTAGAAAATTTTCATTTTGAAGAATTGTTATTTTAAATTATTTATTTTAACTTTTAGTTTAATGAATCCATGCCATCCCTGAATTTGGCGATCGCCCGTCTCTTAAACACTGGCACTGACAACTTCGCCATTTGGGTGGTCAAGGCTCCCTATCCTAGTGGCTACGTTTTACGTGACTGTGTATGGCCTGTTGAAGTCAATCAAGTCTGGCAAGAATGGCAGCAGATGTTTGCTGGTCATAGTCGCCTAGATATTTCCCCAAACTCAACTCCAAAGTCCAACCCATTGCCCATAGATTGGATTTCACCACCTTCAGGTCAAACCACTGGCCCTTACAGCAGTCGTCTGATGCAATACTTGGGAATGAATCTATGGCGCTGGGTATTCGACGGGCAAATTCTTGGTAGCCTGGAACGCAGTCGCGGTATGGCTATGGGTCAGCATACACGTTTGCGCTTTCGACTAGAAATTCGTGACCCGGATCTGATTGCTCTGCCTTGGGAAATTATGCAGCGTCAGCCTGGTCAATCCGCTATGTCTCTCTCCCCAGATTTGCTATTTAGTCGCACCAGCAGTGAAGTTGATGCCTTACCGTATTTGCGAACTGACCAGGCTCTAAGTATCCTGCTGGTTTTAGGTCATGATGAAAAACTGGAACTGGAACAAGAAGCTGCTATTCTACAGCAAACTCTTGCAGATACGCCTGTGGATGGTAATTCCCAAAGATATGCACCTTGTATAGTGAATAAACTCATCCAACCAACTCCACAGGAGTTGATTCAAGAATTAGAAACCAGAGCATACAATGTTTTCTTTTACGCTGGACATGGTTTGCCAGACCCAGACGGGGGGTTACTGTTTTTGCGACCAGACATGCCCCTGAATGGGATAGAATTGGCGCAAGTATTGACCCGTACAGGTGTGAAATTAGCGGTTTTCAACGCCTGTTGGGGCGCACAACCAGCTGCTATCAATCATCAAGCTATACCTGCTAGCAGTTTAGCAGAAGTACTGATTCGTCATGGTGTGCCTGCGGTTTTGGGGATGCGCGATGAAATTGCTGACCACGAAAGCCACAGTTTTATTCAAACCTTTACCGAAGCTTTGCGATCGCACAAACCAATTGATGAAGCCGTAGCACAGGCTAGGCAAGAGTTATTAACATTGTATAAATTTAATCAACCTGCTTGGACTTTGCCTGTTCTCTACCTGCATCCAGATTTTGACGGTGAACTCATTAAAAATCTGGATGAAGGGATTACCGAACTACCAGACACAGCCATCCCTGATGTAGGTTCCGCGCTTCCAACTGCTTCTTTGCGATCGCTCACCTCAAAAGGGAAAACCTGGTTACTGCCTTATGGAGTCACCCGCATCGGCCGCACGAAAGATAATGAGATTGTCATCCCGGAACCATCTGTATCCAAACGCCACGCCGAAATCTTCTGCCGCGATACTCTTACTGATGCTACACTGGTGCGAACTTATTACTTAGAAGATTTTTCCACCTACGGGACAACCTGGTTTTTAGGCCCTAATGGCTGGCAACAAATCCTCCGAGAGGAAGTCCCGTTGCAATCGGGAATACAGTTAAAGTTTGGAAGTCCTAAAGGTGAAATCTGGGAGTTTATTATTGAAAACTCTTAGCAGAGCTATTGGATAAATGCATTTTGGTCTTTAGCATCAGCCTTTAAAATAATCTATTTTTAATAGATAAAAAATCAATTGTTTTTGCGGAAATCTCTTCTTGGGAATTGTAGCTGTCAATACCACCAAATAATTGTGAGGTAAGAAAAAATGGCTAATAAAATTAACGGCTCAGACACTTA
Source organism: Nostoc sp. (assembly GCF_036917395.1). Taxonomy (GTDB): domain Bacteria; phylum Cyanobacteriota; class Cyanobacteriia; order Cyanobacteriales; family Nostocaceae; genus Nostoc. Next base: position 40,731 of record NZ_JBALDI010000079.1, on the reverse strand, counting down.
CTCTTCTTTGCCGTCTCAAATAGATTTAGAGTTACTGGAAGCGTTACTGGAACCAGACGATGCTACCTATCCCTGGAATCCAGCGGATGAAGAGTCAGAAGCTTATTTTCACGAGTTAGAACAACAGTTTGGAATCCAAGATTTGCTTGAGGAAGAACTGACAACGCGATCGCAAGATTTTTATAGCCATCTAGACACGCTTTGGTCTGGTATTGCTTCTACCTCAGACTACAATAGCAACCCACAACAGGCAGTAGTGCTTAATCTTCAAGAAACATTACGCACTACTTTTGCCGCCTGTATCCCCCAAGGATTGCTCAACACCATCGCCACTAAAGCTGCTGAAATTTTTGCTGCCCAGCAATCAATGGGTGAGCAACTGGTTGAGTGCGTTCAGACAGTACTACCAACTTGGGGAACAGAGGATCTTTTAGTTTTGGCTCGTCCTTTTGCTTACGCGATGCGGAGTAGCGAATCACAAAACGCCTCATCTGCGGTTAGTAATCTTAACAATAGTGAGTGGACAGCTTTATCAGAAGTAGACAAAGCAAAGGTTAGTTTAGCGATCGCTTACTATGCTTTTACTCAACTCAACAAGTCTCAGTCTGAACCTTAAATAGGGAACAGGTGACAGGTGACAGGGAATAAAAAAGTAGAGAAAGCTAAATTTTTTTTCATTGGGCGCTGTATTCGCGTAGCCCCCCTTTGTACTCACTCTGTTCAGAGGCGTCTCTTGGAAAGATGTTAGTTTGCCTTATGCAGAGGCGCAAAGAAAGAGTCGAAAATCAAGACTTTTGTAAGAAGTTTAATGAGCTTTATTTTTTAGGTATAGTTGTACCAGTATAAATTTACAGTGGGCTAATTTTGAAACTAGGCCATCTATCCCAAGAGATAAATATTCAAGAATCATTAGACATTGATTATTTCTCGCTCACTCCCTCCCTCCCCTCTTATTTTGGGCCGAGAAATCGGGTAGCGAAATTTTGCGATCGCGTCGGTGACAGCGCCCGTGCCTTGAGAATTGCCGCCATCAAAAAGGCGTAAGATAACACCCCTACAACTACCAACAGCAAGGCATTAATTGATCCTGTAGCATTCCACAGGGCATGGAGAGCAGAGGCACTAAGATAACCAATAGAAAGAATTTGCCAACTTCTACTGGGTTTGAGGACAGCCAACCCGATAAAATAACCCAGGTAGCCACTATAAGCCATGTGTCCGGCTACAGAGCCTAAAATTCGCGGAATTAGCAGTTGTAAACCCGCCAGTTGACCAGCAGCGCCTGTACCCACCTGTTGCGCGACATTTAGAGTTATATCCGGTACATATTGACCGAGAGTTTCCAATAGAGTGAAACCCACAGCAGAAGCCGTTCCCAGGAGAATACCATCTAGAGGTTCCCAGACGCCTATCCGTTCCCGCCAAGGTGAAGACAACATTCTACCGATGGCAAACGCCGCTAGTACAGGCAATGCTTTGAGTAATTCCTCCATCAACCCAGCCCCAAAAAACATCCGCACCAGCAACTCTGTGAAGCTAATAGATTCTTGGGGTAAGGGCAAGCTTCTAGGTAGGATGCGAAACACAAAGATAAATAAATCCAACAGCGGACTGAGTAAAATCAGCGTTGTACCCAATGCCGCACCCATTAGCACCCACCAAGGCTTCTGTTTACCGCAAAGTTGGTAAACAAAATAGTAGGCAGCGAAGGCGATGTAACTTGCTACGATCACTTGATTAGCTCGGGGCTGACCAACTGTAGCAAACATTAGCACTACAAAAATTACGGTCAGTATTCCCGGTATCAGGTAAGCTTTACGAGTTAAATCTTTACCAGTAGAAATAATCGGAAAAAGCTGAGTGAAGCTAACAGAATCTGGCTGCTTTAATTGCGTGTGGTTGTGGTAGTTTGTTGCCGAAGGTAATGGTGTAACTTGGTTAACTGTTGTGGCCGGGGTTTGGTAGGTAAACTCGTACTCAAAAACGTATTGTGGACCATCAGCACCTAGAGAAAAGCGATCGCCTGGGTGCAGTTCCTGACATTCATACAAGCGTTGTCCATTCAAATAAGTGCCATTAGCGCTATTTAAATCACAAAGCACCCAGCTGAATTTGCTATCTGGGGATACAGAGAGGGGACGAACCACTGCATGACGACGAGATACCATTCGATACGTCATGGCATCCAAGACAACTTGGCAGCTGGGGTCGCGTCCAATTACCATCTCTTTACTGGGGGGCAGCGAGTAGCGAGATTCTGATTCAAAAGCTGCCCCATTACCAGACACTAGCCGCAGAAATGCATTATGTCTTGCGTTTTTGCCTGTCATCGATAAGAAGTGCGTTTCTAAACTAATTCTTCATATAATTTGGCAGCAGGACTAACCTTAGCCACATTAACAGCAGCATTGCTAAATCCACTATAGCTTCACTTCCTGCTAAGAAATTTAAAATTTCCGATGCAAAATTTCAAATTGTTTCACCTAATGTAAATAAGTATTCCATTTGCTGAGAGTTTGTCCTCAACCTGGCTTGCTAGGCGGATAAATCAGATTATATCGGTGCTGTACTCTTGACATCCTAGTTGCAAATTAAACCCACGGCAATTTATCAAAAAATAGTAGTTTTTACTGCATATAGTTTCATCAAAAAACTATATGCTCTTTAGTTGTCTGTTGTCTGTTGTTTTTGCCACTGATAATTGACTAAGCTTTTTCGGGGCAGGGAGTAGGGAGTAGTGAAAGAAACTGCCCCGAAGATTGAATCAAAAGATTTCCCGTATTTTGCCTCAAACAGCTCTAGCTAGTTCTGGGTGTTCAATCTTAGTTCCAAGTACTGTGAGGAATTCTGCCAGCCAACGGGGGTGAGCAGGCCAAGCTGGTGCTGTCACCAAGTTACCATCAACTATTGCCTGATTAACAGGGATATCGACATAAATCCCTCCAGCACTCTTGACATCTGGGCTACAAGCAGGGTAACCAGTACATCTCTTGCCTTGCAGTACATCAGCAGCTGCCAATAACTGCAAGCCGTGGCAGATGGCAGCAATAGGTTTATTCGTTTGGGCAAAGTGACGGGTGATTTCTAGCACCTGCTGATTCAGACGGATATATTCTGGCGCTCGTCCTCCGGGAATGACTAAAGCATCATAGGTTGCCGCTTCTACTTCTGCAAACGTGGCATTTAAAGTGAAATTGTGACCGGGTTTTTCGCTGTAAGTCTGGTCTCCTTCAAAGTCGTGAACTGCTGTCCGCACCTTGTCCCCAGCTTTTTTGTCCGGGCAAACTGCATGGACAGTGTGTCCCACCATTTGCAACGCCTGGAAAGGAACCATTACTTCATAATCTTCCACATAGTCCCCAATAAGCATCAAAAGTTTTTTTGCAGCCATATTTTTGTTACCCTCACCTATTAGTCAATAGTTAATAGTTGTTTATAAAGTAAATATTAATTTAGAGTCAGCTACATTAGGCGTTAGTCTATGCGGTAATTTCTGATACATTACGGCATTAGCTGTGCTGTAATGTATCATTTAACGGCAGCAAGTTAACAAAGTGTAATCCATCTTATAGATTTGTTCTGTTAATGACTACTGACTAATTAAAGCAGATGGAATTCTGCGATCGCTTTCGGAAAGTTTTGATTTTCATGTCCTGGGCGGCTGAGTTTAATCAAGGCAAAACGCTGTAACGGCGTTAAAGCTGCCCAATTTTGCCCTGTCAGGGTTACACCTATTTCCTGAGCTTTTTCCTGGATGCTGACTGGTACAGTGGCAGAGTCTAGCCATGCAGGATGAGGCTCTATAGGCAATTTTTTAGCTGGTGTACCAGTACGTTGTATAATTAATCGCTGGATATGTTCGCGGTAAGACTGAATTTCCGTTTCTGTAGTGCAAGGTAATTCGACTAAAGCTTGACGCTCGGCTATAGTCATTTGATTCCAATCAGACAATTTTAGCTTGATGCCACAGGTATCTAATTTACAACGCACCTGCATGGGTATGCAACGCAGGGAATCAACAAAGTCTGCTTCAAATTCAAAGAAATCTGCCATAAGTAAGTATTCAAAATTCGAGCATTCAAAATTAAGGGTTTTTAATCATCGATAATTTTTATATCTTAGTTACGTATATTATGAATTAAAAACAAGACTTATCTAGCGATCGCACATTAATCATTTGTCCAAAATACAGTTTAGGCTAATTTTCTGGATCAAATATACTATGTTGTATTGGCAAAAATTTTATTTTAGCCTAGATTTAACTACATTTATGCCTGAAAACAGCTGATTACGTCTTTATTTTTAACGTCAATTATTGGAATTACTTAGACGAATTATTAGATAACTAATTGAGAGGGCGAGAATAGCAATTCCTAAACCAATTATATCAATACCTGAAACTTTGTCTAAGTCAAGAATAATAATTTTTCTGGCAACAGCAATTAAAGATGTGACAATAACTAATTCAACTTGAAAAACGTGTTTTCGTAAATAAGCTGTGATATTCTCTAAGATTTCTAAAGCAATTAAAACATTCAAAAATAGCCCGAAAATTTTATACAGTGTTGTGTTAAATTGTGCAAAAGGCGCTGCAAATAACTCTTTAAAAATAAATATTCCTAAATCCCCGATCGCTACCAAAATCACCATTACCATAAAAATAGATAGAGTTTTAGAAACTAGCACTTCTATGTTTTCGATAATGTGCATGAAGTTCTCATCTTTGGTAGTTACTAAAATTTGTCTTAGTAGCTTTCTCATAATGCTGCACCCAATTCTCAAATAAAATAAAATCCCATAGATAAATCTAGAGGATTAAAAAAAGAGGAGTTGCCGAAGCTTTGTAAGTTTTTTATTCTTTATCCATAGCTAAAATCGACGCTAGTAAAACCTCTTATTACGAGAGATTTAACCTCTTTAGATATAGTAATTGGTAACAGCCAAAATTAGACAGTCATAAAAAATGATAATAACTATTGACTATTGATTATTGACAAAATTCCCTATTGCTGGTTAGAAATTATCTCTTGAGCGGTACACTTAGGAGCTTACGATTGTGAGGACTGGAGTTGATAATCTTTGACTGTAACTTCCACAGAAATTGGTATCAGCTGCACAGCACAGGCTTTTAATTCTGGTTGCAGCGAATCAGGGCAAGATTCGGGATGGGTGAGGGCATTAGCTTCGGCATTGTCTGCCCACAGCGAACCCCAGTGCATGGGGACAAAAACTGTACCAGGCGCGATCGCTTTTGTCACCTTTGCCGGAAACTTAGCTTTACCACGACGCGATCGCACTTCCACCCACTGATGATCTACAATACCTAACCGAGCAGCATCACGGGGATGAATTTCGATAAACGGTTCGGGATGCATTTTGCAAATTTTTTCAATTCGCCCGGTACGCGTCTGCGTGTGCCAATGTCCGTAAAGTCGCCCATTAGTTAGCACAAAGGGATAATCTGGGTCTGGTGGTTCTGCCAATCCCTTTGAGTAATATGCCCCAAATCGAGCGCGTCCATCAGGGGTGTGGAAGCGGAGATTGGTGTAAAGGCGTTTGGAGGGAGTAGGGAGTAGGGAGTGGGGAGTAGGGGATTCACCATTCCCTACTCCCCATTCCCCACTCCCCATTTCTGGGTGAGGCCATTGAGTTGGGCCTTCTGTCTGTAATTGCGCGTGATTGATACCCGTCATATCGCAAGGGCGATCGCTAGTTAGTTTGACAAACTCAGCATAAACTTCAGCAGAGTTAGCAAAGGCAAATTCTCTCTCAAAACCTAACCTCCGTCCAACTTCGGCAAAAATTTCCCAATCTGCTTTAGCTTCTCTTGGGGGTTGGCGGAATGCTTGACACAGAGTTACCACTCGTTCGGAGTTTGTCATCACACCAGTTTTTTCACCCCACTGGGCTGCTGGTAGCAGAACATGAGCGTAAGCAGAGGTTTCTGTAGGATAATAAGCGTCTTGGTAAATGGTAAAAGGCGATCGCAATAACGCCTTCTTAGTTCGCTCCAAATCTGGCATACTCACAGCTGGGTTGGTAGCTGCAATCCACAGTAACTCTACAACGCCATTTTCCAACCCAGTAATCATATCCCAAGTAGTCAAACCGGGATTGGGTGAAATTTGTCCTGGCTTGAGTCCCCAAAACTCCTCAACTTCTGCGCGGTGCTGAGGATTTTTCACCACCCGATAACCCGGTAATAAATGCGCCAAACCTCCAGCTTCCCGTCCTCCCATTGCGTTGGGCTGACCGGTGAGGGAAAAAGGGCCTGCGCCAGGTTTGCCAATCTGTCCAGTCATCAGGTGCAGGTTAATGATCGTTCTGACCTTAGCCGTCCCTTCTGACGATTGATTTACACCCATTGACCACAAAGACAATACTCGCTCAGATTCACCCCAATAGCGAGCTGCTGTTTCTAAATCTTCAATGCTGATTCCACATTGACTAGCTACTATTTCTGGGGGATAGTGGCGAATCACTTCAGCGTATGCCGGAAAGTTGCTAGTGCAGTCGTCCATGAACATGGTATCAATGTAGTTCCACCGCATCAACAAGTGAGCGATGCCGTTTAACAGGTCGATATCTGTACCGGGACGAATCGCTAAATGCAAATCAGCGGCTTCTGCGGTTGGTGTGCAACGGGGATCAACCACAATCATTTTGACTTTGCGATTCTTTTTGTGATACTTCTCCAGTCGGTTAAAAACGATGGGGTGACATTCAGCTGTATTAGTACCAATTAAAAACGCACAGTCAGTTAACTCCAAGTCATCGTAACAGCATGGGGGGCCATCTGAGCCAAAGCTTTGAATGTAGCCAGCTACAGCACTAGACATACATAAGCGAGAGTTAGCATCAAAATTATTGCTACCCAGACAGCCTTTCATGAGTTTCTGGGCTATGTAGTAGTCCTCGGTTTGAAACTGACCGGAACCATACATACATAAGGCTTCTGGTCCTTGGGTAAAGCACACAGTTTGAATGCGTTGCGTGATTATATTAAAAGCTTCATCCCAACTAACCCGCCGGAACTCTTGATCTAAGGAGTCTCGCACCATTGGGTAATGTAATCTATTTTTATCTAAAGATTCAGCGATCGTTGCGCCTTTAACGCAAACCATTCCTTGACTAGATGGATGGGCTTTATCGCCCCGGACTCGCCAATTTGGAGTTCCTTGGCTATCTCGATTAGTTGCTTTGCCATGTTGGGCTGGGGGTGAAACTTCTAATCCACAGCCAACACCACAATAAGGACAAAGGGTTTTGGTAAATTCACTCATGGCGGTTGTACCATTTTATTATTTGGATTGTGCAACCTCAGATTTAGTGGCAGTTTGAGAAATTTGTGCGTAATACAAAAAAACTCTTATTCCTTTGCGTCCTTTGCGGTTCGTTTTTTCATAAATTTTTTTAACGAACCGCAAAGACGCAGAGAGCGCAGAGAAAAGAAAAAGAGATTTTAATGAATTAAGACTGTTATAAAAGGATGAAGGGTAAAGTTGCCTAATTCAAATTTGATAGTGAATTTTCTACTTCATCATTAAGTTGATTATTCTTCAGTTAAGAAAATAGAGTTTGTAGTTGCAGTTTCTGGTAGTTCACCTTCATAAGCAACGGCAAAGGAACCTTTTGGTTCTTTGAGGAAGAAGGCACACATGAAAGCGCAGACTAAAGCAGCTAAACCCATTGTGTTAAATAGTGTAGATGCGTCGGTTAAGCTAAAAATTGTCAGGTAAACCACGCCGCCAAAATTACCGTAAGCTCCCACATTACCGGCAATTTGTCCAGTGGCTTCCTTCTTAATTAGGGGTACGATGCTGTAGGTTGCACCGCAGCCAGCTTGGGCAAAGTAGGCGGCAAACATTGTAACTGCGATCGCTAGCGGAATTGGCCAGTTACTATTAATAAAATGTGCAATCAAATAGGCAACACCAATACCTGCACTGATAATTGTCATTGTCCACTTACGGGAGCCAAATTTATCAGAAATTAAGCCACCACTGGGACGAGAAATCAAATTTAAGAAAGGATAGGTAGCGGCAATCATCCCAGCTATAACATGCTCTAAAGCAAAAGTTTTTTCAAAGAATGCCGGCAGCATGGAAACAACTGCCAGTTCACTGCCAAAGCTAGTTGTATAAGTGAATTCGAGTAAAGCTACTTGACCAAATTGAAAGCGTTCAGATGCAGCATAGGTTTTTTTGCCAATTAGAAGTTCTCGGTTTACCTGCCAAGCTTTGTAACTTTGGTAAGCAAATAATCCTGCTAATAGCAACCAAGTCAGATACATTTGACTCAGAGTTAGGAAGTGAATATTCTTTTGTTCCAAGCGCCAAGCTAATAAACCCAAGGCGAAAATCAAACCAAAATTCGAGATAATCATCGCCCAGAAGCTTTTGATACTGGTCACTTCTAGAGAACCATTCTTTTTAGGTTTCTTGTAGACTTTGCCAGTGGGCGTATCTTGAACAGTGTTGTAATAAATTACGCCGTAAATAGCTGCAATAATCCCTGTGAGTGCGATCGCTAACCGCCAGTTAGAAGCGCCACCAGCTAAAAAGCTAGTAGAAACTGCAAGTATCGGCAAGGCAAACTCTGCACCAAAAGCCCCAAAGTTACCCCAACCGCCATAAATGCCTTGAGTAATGCCCATCTCCTTCGGCTGGAACCATTCCGCCACCATGCGGATACCCACAACAAACCCAGATCCGACAATTCCCATCAGCAAACGACTGATAACTAGTTGATTAAAATCTTGCGCTAGCGCCGTTGCTAAACAAGGAACAACCGCAAACATCAGCAAGATTGAATAAGTGATTCTGGGGCCAAAACGATCCAGAAGCATCCCAATAATTAGTCGTGCAGGGATTGTCAGGGCCAGGTTACAGATGCCCAAAGTTTTGATTTGTTCTGGTGCTAAATGTAGCTCTTTACCAATAGTTGTAGCAAAGGGAGCAAAGTTAAACCAACAAACAAAGGTGAGAAAGAAAGCAAACCAAGTCTGATGTAAGATACGGTAGCGATCGCTGAATGAAAATAAGTTTTTAAGCATTCCAATCTATCTAAATTGAATAAAACACGGAGAAGAGGTAGGGGAAAGTTGAGCTTTTGAGGCTGAAGGTTGAGCCTTTAAGCCTGAAGGTTAAGCCTTAAAGGCTGAAGGTTGAGCCTTTGAGGTTGGAAGTTAAGCCTTAAAGGCTGAAGGTTGAGCCTTAAAGGTTGAAGGTTAAGCCTTAAAGGTTGAAGGTTAAGCCTTAAAGGCTGAAGGTTGAGCCTTTAAGCTTGAAGGTTGAGCCTTTGACTAATGCCGCGATAAGCACTAGCAGTTACTAACTACTAAGGCTTCTCACCTGGGTTTTGCCCCAAAGCTTTTGATTAGTAAATCTTGCAATACTGGTTGCAAGTCTTCACAAGGTATGCTTTTGATGACGCAAGTTCCCAAATGGGCATCTTTGCCAACTTTGCCGCCCATATATATGTCAACGGCTTCCAAAGTTTTGCCATTTTTGCGAGTCTTAGTTCCCATCAAGCCGATATCTGCAACTTGGGGCTGTCCACAGGAATTGGGGCAACCTGTCCAGTGAATTCGTACTGGCTTGGTGAAGGTTAAGTCTTCTTCTAAGGCTTTAATCATTGCCAGAGCGCGGTTTTTGGTTTCGATCAGGGCGAAGTTGCAAAATTGTGCGCCTGTACAAGAAACTAGCGATCGCGTCAACAAACCTGGCTCAATGGAAAACCTTTCCAGCAAAGGCTCTGTTAAAAATGTTGCTAAACGTGAGTCAGAAATGTTAGGAAGGACAATGTTTTGTTCAACGGTGAAGCGGATTTCACCACTGCCGTAAACTTGCGCTATACGGGCAATTTCAAACATATCTTTAGCATATAGTCGCCCGACTGGAATGTGCAAGCCTACGTAATTTAATCCCGGTTGCTTTTGTTTATATACCCCGATGTGGTCGCGTTTTTCCCAGTCTATTTCATCTTTTGCTGCTGCGGGTAACAATGATTTACCCAAACGGTTTTCTACTTCTGCTCGAAACTTTTCTAAACCCCATTGATCAATTAGCCACATCAGGCGGGATTTTTGCCGATTAGCACGCGGGCCATGATCACGAAAGACTTCCAAAACCGCTCTACATACAGCTACTACATCTTCAGGAAGCACCCAAGCATTTAGAGGAATCGCCGCTTCACAACGTTTGGCTGAGAAAAAGCCACCCACTAAAACGTTAAACCCGAAAATTTTTTGCTCCCCTGCTTCTTGAAATGCTGGAACAAAAGCTAAATCGTTGATTTCGGCGTGAACTGAATTGTCTCTTCCACCTGCGATCGCAATATTAAACTTCCGTGGTAAGTTGCTAAACTCTGGGTTTCCTTCCCCTTTGTTGGTGAGCATATCTTGAATTTGCTGTACTAACTCTCGTGTGTCGTACAACTCATCTGCATCCAACCCCGCCACAGGATCGCCTGTGATATTGCGGACGTTATCCATTCCTGACTGAATGCTGGTTAAACCAACTGTGTCAAATCTATTAAAGATATCTGGTAAATCTTCAATTCTGATCCCTCGTAATTGGATATTCTGTCTGGTAGTAATATCAGCGCAGCCATCATCTCCATAGCGCTGCACCACTTGGGCTAAAACACCCATTTGACTACTGGTGAGAATACCGTTAGGCATCCGTAACCGCATCATAAACTTGCCTGGGGTGACTGGGCGAAAAAACACACCCACCCACTTGAGTCGATGATCTCGATCGATTTCATCCATTGCTTCCCAGCCCAAGGCAGCAAATTTCTCTATCTCACCCCTGACGGCGAGTCCATCTTTTTCTGCCTTGAATTTCTCGAACTTATTAAGGCTGGTGGTAGTTGCTGTGTCTGTCATGAGTCTGATCGTTACAAATTACTAAATATGGTGATAATTGCCCAACATCAACCAACCCGTAGTTCTATCAGGTGTTGTATCTACGAAGGTTTGGGAATAAAAACTTAATATTTGCTCACGGCTGATTATTTTTACTTAAGAGCATTCCAAAGCGAAACCCCAATCTATGATTAATTAAGGAAAACTTGTCGGTATTTACATCTGGGAAATTTGTCAAGCAGCTTTAGATACTGTTCATGTAACAATTTCAATACTCATAAGTTAACGGGAAATTTCTGTTAAAATCGTATAAATTGTTACGATTTTTTGGTAAAATTGCTGAAAATATATGAAACCTATGCATTTTTTGCATCAAAGTCAGTCAATGAGCCACAAAAAGCCCTTGATGAAAAGTATTTAAAATAACTGAAGCGATTTTGGACTGCCATAGATTAATCCAAAATCCAAAATCTAAAATTGAGTAGCAGATGTTAGCTAAAACTTAGATATTATTTCAGCAGCTATGAAACGTCGTGATTTTATTAATTGGGTAGGTTTGGGTTGGATAGCGAGTTCTCTACCTGTAGCGATCGCAGCCTGTTCTTCTCAAACAACTTCAACATCTGGGGATTGGCAAACAGTAGGCACCTCGGCAGAATTAGATAAGACTGGCCAATTGCTAGCTAAAAACTCACCTGCTGGGCCTGTGTTGGTAGTCGGCACATCTAAAGCTGCAAATCTGACAGCTGTTAACCCTACCTGTACTCACGCAGGTTGCACTGTAGGATGGAAAGCTGAGGCAAAAAAATTCGCCTGTCCTTGTCATGGATCGGAATTTGGCATTGATGGTAAAGTGCAAAAAGGGCCAGCTACAGAAGCGCTTAAAACTTACGCCGCCAAGATTGAGGGTAATTCAGTTGTAGTCAAGCCAAGTTAAACAATACAATTCAGGGGATCGTGAGTAATATCAACCAGCTTTTGGTACAAGCCCAGACAGCATACGATGCAGCTGATTGGTCATCAGTAATTCAATATTTACAACAATTAATCTTAGGGGCAGACTCTGAACATCCAGAGATAGTTAAAAATCAAGAATATCTGCTGACATTAACACTTTCAATGTTAGAGATGGGGGATTTTCAACAACGCTGGGAAATTACCAAAGTGCTGACTCACTTGGGGAAAATTGCCATCCCACCACTCATTGACATCTTAGAAGATGAAGATGCAGAAGAAGAATTACGCTGGTATGCAGCGCGGACTTTGGGTGAATTTCAGCACCCTGAAGCCATCGCCCCCTTGGTGGAATTGTTGAAAACTGATGAGGATGAAGAACTCAAAGCGATCGCAGCTACAGCACTAGGGCAAATGGGTACTGTTGCTATTACTTCACTAACTGAACTTTTATTAGATGAAGATACACGACTTTTGGCAGTGCGATCGCTTTCCTGTATTCCGCAACCAGAAACCATCACACCGCTATTGAGTGTAGTGCAAGATCCACAAGCAGCAATCCGTGCCGCCGCAATTGAAGCCCTCAGCAGTTTTCATGACGAACGTGTACCACCAGTATTGTTAAACGCTTTAGATGATATAGTTGCCACAGTTAGGCGTGCAGCAGTGCTTGGTTTAGGTTTTCGCCCCGACTTACGCCAAGCATTAGATTTGGTAACCAGACTGCAACCCAAGCTTTACGACTTTAACCTTGAGGTTTGTTGTGCAGCCGCAGTTTCCCTTTCTCGGATGGGTGGTGATGACGCTGCCAAATACTTATTTGATTTGCTGATTTCACCCGATACACCGCTACCACTGCAATTAGAAACCATTCGCGCTTTAAGTTGGGTGGGGACACCATCCAGTTTGGAATATTTACAAACAGCATTTAACCAAATCACATCCGAGACACTTTGGCAAGAAATTGTCACAGTTTTGGGGCGAGTCCAAAAACCGCACTTAACTACACCAGCCGCAGAAATCTTACTGCAAATACTGCGATGCCTTCTCTACGAGACGCTACGCGAACGGCGAGCTTCTCTACAAGACGCTCCGCGAACGCTAACGCAACATCCAGCCACAGAGATTGCCAACATCAAAAGTGCGATCGCCCTGTCTTTAGGACAGTTAGGCAAAATGCAAGCTATTGAACCATTGATTTCGCTGCTAGCCGATTCAAATGCATCGGTGAGACTACATGCGATCGCTGCACTGAAAAATCTGGATAAGGAAGGCGCACATCAACAATTGCAGCAGTTAACAAATAACGCCACACTAACACTAGATTTGCACCAAGGAATAGCGATCGCTTTAGCTGAGTGGTAAATTTTTTCAAAGAGTATGCGCTACCTGTGTGCGTTCAGTATTAAGTAACTAAATAGTTCTTTATAATATACTTATTTTAGTCTTTCGGCAGCGATAAGATTAAGCTAGTATCAAAAAAGTTATTCGGTTAACTTGGATGACATTTACATCTATCGTTTCTGCCTAAACACACATAAACATAAGAGTTATGTCAATTAATCAGAGTAAGCTAGAACGAATTAAGCAAATAGCTGAAGCACTTGGTTACAAGCACAAGAAAGAACATTTAATTCACCACCATGAGCAAATGTCTGCACCTTACTTAGTCTTCCTACAATCTATGGCTAGGAATGCATTGCTTGTAACATCATTTGCAAGTAATCTCTCTTCTCGCTTAACTAACCTCCAAACATTTGAAACTAACTTGGTACAGAGTGGTTATAAATTAATTGCAAATCCATCTGTAGATAATTTATGCGATCAAAGGTAATGAGGAGCAAGAATTATTCCTACATCAGAACAAAAGACGCAGTGCTTTATACTGTGCTGCTGGTTTACTAAGTTTTACTTGCCCATAAATGTGGTTCGTGTAGACGAACGAACAGGGAATGTGTTCTTCTTGGCAGGCGAGGAGAATATTATTGAGATATATCCCAATGGCAGATGGAGGTACGTGCAATGAGCAAACCAAACTTTCAAGCAATGAGTCAGAAAGAGTTGCAAGCCTACGTTTTAGCCCATCGGGATGATCAAGAAGCATTTTACGCATATCTTGATAAGCTACACGCAGAAGCTAACTGGGTTGAAATGCCGCCGTTACAGTCTTCAGAGGACTTGGAAAATTATCCTGAATTTATTGAACGGGTTCGCAACGGTTCGGAGCCATATTCGTAATTAATAAATGCAAATATGACGCGTAGGTGTAGCCCGCCTTCGGCATCGCAGCCCTATCCGCAAGTTGCACAAAAACTTGTGTTGCTCAAACCTCATAATCCGCCGCATAATGTGATGAATTAAAAATCTTATCAAAAATTCATATATTTCAGCAGAAAATAGTCAATTCGTTTTCCGCGAAATTTACCAATAAATTCCATGCATTGCGGATAATTGACGACAAAGGCAGTAAAACCTGATTTACACAAATATAAATCTCAGGAAAGACCTGTAACAAACCCTACCAAACTTTGGTTAAAAATCCGTTAACTTAATGAAACCAATAAATGTAATTCAGGCTACATAAAAATGCGCCTAGAGCAGTTGCAAGCCTTTCTAGCGATCGCCCAAACCGGTAGCTTTCAACAAGCAGCGCGAAAATGTGGTGTCACTCAATCGACGATTAGTCGTCAAATCCAGGCATTGGAAGCAGATTTAGGTGTAGAACTGTTTCACAGAACAAGTCATGGAAAATTGACACTTGGAGGTGAATGTTTACTACCCCGTGTCCGCAAAATTTGCCAAGAATGGCAGACAGCTACAGAAGAATTAGCTGATTTAATCGCCGGAAAACAGCTAGAACTATGCATTGCCGCGATTCACTCTGTTTGTGGATCTTACTTACCACCAGTGTTGCAAAAATTTTGTCATGATTATCCAGATGTGCAATTGCGCGTAACTTCCTTGGGAAGCGATCGCGCCCTCAAAGTCCTCAAAGATGGATTGGTGGATTTAGCAATTGTGATGAATAATCGCTTTTTAACCAGTGGTAGAGAAATGGTGGTAGAAGTACTTTATGATGAACCGATAAAAGTTTTAACAGCAGCCAATCATCCACTAGCTCAATATGAATGCGTCCCTTGGTCGGAGCTAATTCGTTATCCTCAAGTGGTTTTCAAAGATGGTTATGGGATGCAGCGCTTAATACAAGATAGATTTGAGCGAATGGAAGCTAAACTCCAGGCAGCTTTAGAGGTAAATACCCTAGATGCCTTCCGGGGAGTGGTACGCCAAGGAGAACTGATAGCTTTGCTACCTCAATCAGCATTAGTGGAAGCACGCCAAGACGCTACCCTGGCGATTCGTTCCTTAGCCAGCAATAATACTAGTGGTTTAGCAGATGGTTCCAGTTTGACTCGTCGGGTAGTTATGGTAACAACTCAAGACCGACTCCAAATTCCCCCCATCAAGCACTTTTGGCAACTCGTGGGCGAAAATATTCCATTACAAATTGATCAGCAGCGATCGGCTTCTTAAGTGTGATTAAGTTATTAGTCATTGGTCATTAGTCATTTTCACAAAGGACAATGGACAAATGACAGTGGACAAAGGACAAAGGACAAATGAGCAATGTATTTAGGGAATTCCTGCAAAAAGTAGGTAGCGGAAATCACACAGGAGAGAATCTAACTCGCGCCCAAGCAGCCACCGCTACAAAAATGATGCTGCTGGGTGAAGCTACACCAGCCCAAATTGGAGCGTTTTTGATTGCTCATCGAATCAAGCGTCCTACAGGGGAAGAGTTAGCAGGAATGTTGGATGCCTATGATGAACTAGGGCCAAAACTGCAACCAATCGTCTCTGGGCGACCAGCGATCGCTTTTGGCATCCCCTATGATGGCAGAACACGTACAGCACCAATTAGTCCGGTAACAGCTTTACTACTCGCCGCAGTTGGACAACCAGTGGTAATGCACGGTGGCGATCGCCTCCCAACGAAATACGGTTTACCCCTAATAGAGATTTGGCAGGGTTTAGGAGTCAATTGGACTACGCTACCACTAGCAAAAACCCAGCAGGTGTTTGAGCAAACGGGAATCGGCTTTATTTATCTACCTCAGCATTTTCCCTTAACTAAAAGTATTTGGGAGTACCGCGACCAACTCGGCAAGCGTCCGCCTTTGGCAACAATGGAGTTAATTTGGTGTCCTTATGCCGGGGATGCTCACGTAATTGCTGGGTTTGTTCATCCGCCGACAGAAGGGATGTTTCAGATAGCTCTGGGGCTGCGGGGAGTAACAAAATTTACATTAGTAAAAGGATTGGAAGGTAGTTGCGACTTACCGCGCGATCGGACTGCGATCATCAGCTTATCTTCATCCGTAGCATCTCAAGAGGTAGAAAGATTGCACCTCGTACCGCGTGATTACGGCTTTACTACCAAGAACGTACCCCTTGGAACTACTGAAGAACTAGTGGCGGATATTCAGGCGGTTTTAGCAGGTAAACCAGGCGAATTGATGCAAACAGCCTTGTGGAATGGCGGATTTTACCTATGGCGGAGTGGTATTTGTCCAGATATGTCAAAGGGTTTAGCTAAGGCAGAAGAATTATTAACTAACGGTGTGGTAGCAGCTAAACTCCAAGAACTCAACCATGTAGTAAATTCACTGTCAACAGCATTTGTGCCAGTGTAAACAGTTCAGCTAGAAACATGGATCTGATCACTTTAGGGTGTCAACATAACTCGTAATTAATTACGAATTACGTTAGCGTAGCGGTAGCGAGTCCGCGTACCCCTTCTCCTTCTCCTGACGGAGAGGCTGCGCCAACAAAGACGCTAGCGCGAACGGGGGATCTTGCTAGCAAGAGCGTCTCGTAGAAAGCGTCATTAGTAATTATTTGGTCAGCGACTCCTCTAAAATAGATTTTTGTTGCAACCAATCCTGACCCACTTGGATACTGATATCCGAGCCGAGGTTGCCAGTACTTTCCACACGCACTTCGCCAAATCCCAAAGTGTTGCGAACTGATTCAGCAGTGTCACCATCTCCTTGCTGGGCGACAATGTGAGTTACGTCTAGAGGTTCACCCCATGCCTTGGCTACATAGATGTTGCGATATCCAGATTTTTCTAAGGCTCTAATTAATGGTTGGAGATTAGAGCGATCGCCACCTGTACTATCTTGAATTGCTACACGCAAAGAGCGTGGGTCAGTTGCAGTCGCCTGCTGTTCCTGTTCTGATTCCAAACCAAAATGTTGAGCCATCAGTCTGGCAATACCATCTTTGTTGGGCAACCAGTAGCTAGCATCAAACTCATTCTTCTCGCTAAAGCGACCTGGCAGCATTAACATTTGCATATTGGAGCGATTTGTCTGCACCCCAAAACCCATAAGCGCCAATAATTCTTCAACCGTCAAGTTGGTATCAATGTGGTCTTTGACTACATCAAGAACTTTAGGTAATTGAGCCACAGTAGCTGGGTTGAGTGTTTGATCCATCAAAGCACGCAGAACCATTTGCTGCCGCTGAATCCGGCCAATATCTCCAAGTTCGTCATGGCGAAAACGCAGCAATTGCAGTGCCTTATCCCCATTTAGATGCTGTTTACCCGCCTTCAAATTGATGTACAAATGCTGGGAATCATCTTGATACTTCATATCTTTGGGGACGTAGACTGTTACGCCCCCTAAAGCATCGATTAGCTTGGCAACTCCCAGAACGTTAATTCGGATATAGCGATCAATTCCCGCCCCACCTAAGAGATTACTGACGGTTCTGGCAGTCAAAGCTGGCCCACCGTCAACATTGGCAGCATTAATTTTTTTCACTCCATACCCCTCTATTTGTGTGCGGGTATCTCTGGGAATGGAGAGCATGATTATTTTTTTCGTCTCTGGATCAAATTTGAGCAAGAGCATCACATCGGAGAGACCATCAAAGGAGTTTACCTGGGGCTGGTATTTGAGGTTTTTGGTTTCTGGGGGAGGGTTTTGGATA
Source organism: Nostoc sp. (assembly GCF_036917395.1). Classification (GTDB taxonomy): domain Bacteria; phylum Cyanobacteriota; class Cyanobacteriia; order Cyanobacteriales; family Nostocaceae; genus Nostoc. The sequence continues at coordinate 22,907 of NZ_JBALDI010000079.1, read as the reverse complement.
TCCGGGGGAAGTACGCTCATTCCCAAAACTAAGAGATTCACTGGGCGAGTTAATTGTGAAAATCGCAACCCACCTCCAGAGATGCGATCGCCATCAAAGGCCGCCTCATCCTTTGGACTTAGCTGGGCTTGTTGCAAAGGCGTACTGGTTAAAGACACCGCTAAAAGCGCCCCCGCAGTTGCTGACACCATCGCAATACCACTCATACCTACCCAAAACCACAGCCAACGTCCGGATTTCGAGTTCTGAGAAATTTTTTTACTGGACTTAGAGGCTTTTCCTGACTGATTTTCTTCCGCCGAACTTCTTTGAATGGTCACAGACTTCCTCACACTTACTCACTAATCAAATTCGGTAAATTTGCAGACTAAAAACATGCAGACAAATCAACCCATAATAGCTAACTCTTAATTATCAGTGCTAACTTTTTTAATGTAGTGTCAACCACAACACTTATAGCAGCATTTTTCCTTCTTTTGGGCCAATCTAGAGATGTTTTTCTGAAGTATGGCAATAATAAACTGGATTTGACTAGATATATAGATAAATCAACCGGATTTTTTTAGGAAATAAGTAAAAATACTGGAAAAGTATCATCCGAAAAAATTAAGATAAATACTTACCCAGCACTCGTTCTGCTAAAGTATTAAACCCTGGTAAACGCCCAGATTTGCCCTGCATCAGGCGCAAAATCAACCAGACACTTACTAAAAAGTAACCTGATGTGAGAAAGCTATTGAGGATAAATAGACGTAGCGTCAAAAAATCTGAAGTTGCTGCACCGGTAGATAATAATAGATATCCCAACAGCCAAGTAAGCGCCAAAGTAATAGACAGACGACTAATAGCAAGTTGTTCCCGACTACCCTGGCCCCGATAGAGAGTCCACAAGGATGGAAAAAAGCCGATAATCGGAACTAAATATAAAAGCAACTGTGTTTTGGGGATTGGGCATGGGGCATTGGGCAGAAAAGGCAGAGAGGCTCTTTGCTGGGTGCAAGGGGGAGAATTAAGAATTACTTCTTTCCCCTCTGTTCCCTTCTCCCTGATCCCTCCTCCCCCACTTTCCCACTCCCTATTCTCTTTCGGTTCAAAATTTTCCATGTAGGTTAGTCTAACTCCTAAATTAGAAGGATGAATAAGACTCATATAGTCAGAGATAATAAGCTGTAAAGAAAGATTTCATTTAGTTCTATCCCGCAATCAGCTCAAAATGCAGACACGCAAGCTACTCGACTGGTGGCAAAGATTCACACCAATAGCGCGAATCGGGACGATCGCGTTATTCCTGCCGCTGCTAGTTCTAAATGGTTGGGCACTTTCGATATTCTTTAATTATTTCCATTCTCTCATAGTCATTTTAGTTGGAGCCTCAGTGCTAGCATTTCTGCTCAACTACCCCGTGAGCTGGATGGAGCATCATGGTGCGAGGCGAGAGCAAGTCGCTATCCTAGTATTTCTTTTGGCTTTATCAATTTTATTAGCATTGGGTGTTACACTTATTCCGCTGGCCCTTACCCAAGCCCAACAACTGGTGGCTCGTTTACCAGAGTTGATCGACTCTGGACGCTCTCAGTTAATGATATTAAACGAAAAAGCCGAGACTTTCGGCTTACCGATTAACCTCGATGCTCTGGTAGTGCAAATCAACGATCGCGTCAAGGGACAATTACAAGCGATCGCTGGACAAGTTTTAAATCTAGCGGTAGTTACAGTCACTAGTCTGCTAGATATTCTCTTGACGATGGTTTTGACTTTCTACCTTTTACAGCATGGGGGTGAACTCTGGCAAAGTTTAGTGGAATGGCTACCTAATAAGTTTCGCGATCCTTTCTCCAAAACAGTCCGCCTCAGCTTCCAAAATTTCTTCATCACCCAGCTAATTTTATCTACTTGCATGGCATCAGCCCTCATTCCTACCTTTTTGTGGCTAAAAGTGCCATTTGGTCTACTATTTGGTCTAACTATTGGTCTGATGGCTCTCGTCCCCTTTGGCGGTTCTGTAGGCATCGCCCTGACTACACTATTGGTAGCGTTGCAAGATTTCTCAATGGGTGTGAGAGTCTTGATAGCAGCAGTAATCGTACAACAAATTCTCGAAAACTTAATTGCCCCCCGAATTTTAGGCAGCTTTACGGGTTTAAATCCAGTTTGGATTTTAATTTCAGTCTTAACAGGGGCAAGAATTGGCGGACTGTTGGGTGTAATTGTGGCAGTACCCACAGCTGTTGTAATTAAGACCGCCTTAAGTGCCTTGCGTCCTGGTAGCGAGACAAACAACAGCGCCACTGGGGAGATAACTGCACCCGTTGCAGCAAACGAGTCCCCGAAAGCTGACGCGAAAAACACTCTGAGTATTTCGGAAGCGACATTACCCTAGAATTAAATTCAAAATTCAAAATTCAAAATTCAAAATGAAGGAATTTTGAATTTTTTACTGTGGGTCAATGATCGAACCCATAAACAAAACCCTTCCCGTCTGATTATCCCTAATCGCACAGAAGAAGGGACGGTCAACAATCATTCGGAATGGTTCTGGTTCCTGTCTCAAAGCTAATGTTACTATTCCCACTGAAGTAGCCGCAGCCGCTTCCGTGCCTTCTTCCTTCACTTCCACAAAAGTTTTATGCTTAACTTCGCTAATGGCAAAATTTTTACCCATGCCAGAAAAATTGGCTTTGCTGCTGAAAGCCTCTTCCATGCCTAAAGTTTTTAAGGCATCATTGAGTGTAACGTCGTAATCTGTTTTGAAACGGGGTAAACGAATAAACCCTTTTTGTTCGCTGAACTGAGTCATCCATTTATCCCAGTTCTCAACATTCAAGTTTTGATAGAAGGCTTTGAGGTCAGAGTTCTGTTTCGGCAGGAAAATATAAAAGCTGAATTTACCATCTTTGCCGTAAGGTAAACTAGCTGCCTGAAATTGTTTGCTTTCATAGTATCTATAGTCACCAGTTTGTGACATCATCGGGTGTTGTTTTGGCTTGCCAGGTGTACTGTAAAAAGGGTATTGAGCAGTTTGACTTTTATCAAATTCTTTGCTCCATTTTCCTTTAAAATATATGGCATTAATCAGAAACAACACCTGACTTGGTTCAATTTTTCCAATTATCTGCTCAATTTTGCCATTAGTATTCTCTTTTACCCAGTTATTGATAATATTAGGCGCTGCGGGATCTTGAAAATTTAAATTGCTGACCTTAGCTTGATAGAAATCCTGCGTTCTCTGGAGGAAGTCTGGCCGAAAGCTAACATTTTTATTTGCCCAAAGTGAGTTAGCAATTTTCAGTTGTACGTTTGGATCTGAATTGTCTAAAAGCTGCTTTAATGCTGCCTTGTAAGAAGAGTTGATTTCTTGCAGTTTTATCCCCTGTAATTCCAGGGTTTTTGCGATCGCTAGTTGAGTCGTGCCGCTGGCGCCATTGTAGGTCATAGCTAGAGCGATCGCAACACTCGAAGGTGAGATAAAAAGGTTCTTCTTACCATTATCACTTTTCAGAACTTCTGAAAATAGTTTGAAGCCAAACTTATTGCTAGACTCAACGATTTTTGCATCAGTCTTGAGTGTTTTTTTTTGCGATGGAGTTTCTGGCTGAGGTAAACTAGATTGGGCAAGGGCACTTTTATTACTATCGACTTGAGAATACCCTAATACACTAAATAGAACAACACTTGCAGCTGCCAGAGCATAACGTCTGCCTAGACTCACACCATAACGTCTTTGCATGAAATTTTCTCTCACACTACTATATTTCTGCCGAATCATCATACCACCTTACTAGCGAAAGATTCCCGATCTGTGCTCAGAGTTGACGCAGACACTGTGTCAATGATTAACTATTGCATTTGCTCCAATAGAAAAATGGGACTGTTACAGTTTTTGTAACAGCAAGTTAGTAGTTCAGATGAATTAAACACAACTTCTTAAAGCTGCTAAATCCTATTTGAGGCGGCTATGCAGACGAATTAGGAAAAATATCGATTTTTATAAATTTTTATATTTATCAATAAAAGTATTGTAGATTACCTAATCACAAAATAACCACTTTTTTTGGTTTTTAAAGATAAAATCACCTTTCTCAGTTCACGAAATACCAATTTTTTTAGGGACGCACAACTATGCGCCCCAATAGGGAAGTGTTGTTCAAATAGATGAAAAAGACTGTAAGTTGACACAAATAAAAGTTGTGCGCCCCTATTTCAATTGATAGGTACACTCCACCAAGCTAAACTATAGGGTTGAGTCGCTTCATTGAGCTTTTGCCGAAACTGGACACGGATTTTGTAATTGCCAGTAGCAGCAACCGGGCAGAAAATATGTTCTACACTATCGATTTGGCTGATTGAGGAGCAAACAGCACCAGCATCTGAATTTTGAGCATCAGCTTTTACTAGGTATAGGTCGAGATTATTCAAACCGCGATCGCGAAAATTTTCGCCCACGTCATATTGCTGGTTTTTATTTTTATCGTTGAGTTCTACCAATCGATCCCAACTTAGGGTAATAGCAATAAAACTCGCCTGCTTTAATGGTTTTGCTAACACATAGTCAACAGACGCTCCAGTATCGACTGCGTGATAATCCCAACCAATAGCCGGCACCGCAGCTGATGGCTGCCATTGACCAGCACTAAATTGTTGATAAGCGCGAAATGCGTTCAAATGACCTGCTCCCATTTGGGCATCTAAGGGAATCTTAGGATCTTTATAAGCATCAGAATCTAGCCAGTTTTGATTTTGTTTATCAATTAGCGTCCGGCTCATTCCCAACCGCAAGCCATCACCACTATCTTGGATTTTGTCTGCTGAATTCAGCAATACAGCTTTCATCACTTGATGATGCCGAGAATCGATGCTCCAGTGGAGTTGTTTTGTCCGCATCTGTCGGTCAGCAAATTCCTGCAACAGAGCAACAGTAGCCGTAACTTGAGGCGCTGCAAAACTTGTCCCCGTGACCTTATTCAATTTTCCATCTGGATTGAGCAAGGGAATGTTATTACCAGGAGCAACTAAACTGATAGCGCGACGCCCATTAAGATCAAATTCTCTTCCAGCTAGCTTTCCACTCACTCCTTGGTTAGCACCCGCCAGATTAGCCACGTCTACTTTGTTAAAAACTCCCCCTCTGCGGGATGAAAAAGCCACGTTGACTCCGTTAAAATTATCTGTAGGAATGGGAATACCGCCCTTACCCTGATTACCTGCGATCGCATACAAAACATTATGAACGCGACTAGACCAGTCAACACATAAAGTTAGTAAAGCATTGCCGTCTAAAGTCGCCTCTGGTCTAGGATCGCGGCTCAGAGGTTCACCAAAGCTAAAGTTAATCGCACGGACATCGCCACTATTTTGTAGCGCTATGTGCTGGGCTGATAAGCACTCTTCTGGCTGACCCATGTTTTTAGTGGAACCCACCGCAGATGAATACAGTCGCGCTCCCGGAGCAACTCCCGGCAAAGCTTTGTCATGACTCACCATCACACCAGCGACATTGTAAGCGTGGGGGTCAACACCAGTATTTGATTTAGCTGGCCCATCACGTAAAAATACTGCCGCTAAAGATATGGCGCGATTTTTAGACACCGCCTTATCCCAACCAAACATTCCCGGTCGGCCAATTTCCACTTGACCAATAGCAATCTTACGACCAATTAAATTATAAGGAGATTGGTGTAGCTTCAGAGCATCAATGCCATTAGTTCCTAGAGCAGATTCTAAAGCTGAAGCAATTACCGGCGCACTCAGACAAGAAGCACTTAATCCCCAAATTATCCAGGTTAGTTTTTTAGTCATTTGTCAGTTGTTAAAAGTTGGAAGTTAGAAGTTAAGAGCGCAGCCGGAGGCTTCCAAAGTTCCGGTTAGGAGATCGGAGTTGAGTTAGGAATTATTATTCTCCCCAACTCCCCATCTCCCCAAAAAAGCCGGGATCAAAGTTATGAGTCTTGCTCAATGTTTTGTTACAATGCGTACAGACGAGGACGCTTAAAACCCACTAACCATGACCCAAAACCGATCTCAAAAGCCCATTGTAATTGCTCCATCTATCCTATCAGCCGATTTTAGTCGTCTGGGTGACCAAATTCGCGCCATAGACGCGGCTGGAGCAGATTGGATTCATGTTGATGTAATGGACGGTCGTTTTGTACCCAATATTACGATAGGTCCTCTGATTGTGGAGGCGATTCGTCCGATTACGACCAAGCCACTAGATGTCCACTTGATGATTGTGGAGCCAGAAAAGTATGTAGAGGATTTTGCTAAGGCGGGTGCTGATCATATCACCGTACACTGTGAGCATAATGCTTCTCCACACCTGCACCGCACCTTGGGGCAAATTAAAGAACTTGGTAAGAAAGCTGGAGTTGTACTTAATCCTGGTAGCCCTCTAGAGCTAATTGAATACGTTTTAGATTTGTGCGATTTAGTACTGATTATGAGCGTCAACCCTGGTTTTGGTGGTCAAAGCTTTATCCCCGGTGTATTACCCAAAATCCGCAAGCTGCGTCAAATGTGTGATGAACGTGGTCTTGACCCTTGGATTGAAGTAGATGGGGGACTGAAGGCAAATAATACCTGGCAAGTTTTAGAAGCGGGAGCTAATGCAGTTGTCGCCGGTTCAGCTGTATTTAACGCTAAGGATTATGCTGAGGCTATTACATCAATTCGCAACAGCAAGCGTCCTACGCCAGAATTAGCCAAAGTTTAATTCATTTTTAGATTAACTGTACTTCAGAAAAAATAAGGTGGGTAAATTGCCCACCTTATTTTTATTTACACATAAAAAAACTGGAAGCTATTCAAATTTTGAACTTCCAGTAGTTGCTATATAAATTCAAAGTTTAGAAAGCAGAGATAATCCAGGTTGGGAGGACTAGGATTAAAATAGTCGAAAGAGAAGCGTATGAGCTACTAGTTCTACCAGCCATGACAACGATTTCACCGAAACTTTTCTATTTCCGTTCCTGGTATTGGTGTTAAGCGTTTGCTTTATTAACTAAAGCAACACCAACCACAGTATAGAAAGCTTTATAAGCATTACTTGCACCGTCTGCAGTCAGTGAAAGCTCTGTGAAGTTTGGATTGGGAGAAGCTACCGCTCCAAATTCTCTTTGCTCAGACTTCCTCGAAAATAAAACCACCAGTAGCAACGGTTGCATCATCGGTCTTGGTGTAGGAGTTATTTACTCCATCAAATGCTGACTACTTTTGTAATCAGTTTGATTTCTTTCATAGTCAGAACTAATCATTGATTTTATTTTTTAAAATTAACTTGCTTGCCAATCACCTCTATTTTTGTTGAAGTTGTAGTTTTTATTAGTTTACCAATCTCATCAGTATATATTTGCCATTTTGGCAGATTTTTGAAAAAAATATTAAATTAATTACTGCTATATAAAACCTGCCATGCTAAAAATTTTAAATTAGCATAGCAGGCTCTCAATCGACTTTAGGGCAGAATCTATTGATTCCAAATAGTTTTTAATTAGATCCACAACGTTTCAAGGAAATCTCTTGAGTACTTTCTGGTTTGAATTGCAATTTCATTGATTGATGATCGTTAATTTACTGTGCCAATCTCTGATCTAAACCACCACCACGAATTTCTGTTTTTTGCTTTCCAACTACTTCTAGATAACCTCGGTCTTTGATTTTGCTTAAGCAGCTTGATGATCCATTACTATCAGATATTGAATCATTAGCATGTTTCAGCATTTTGAGATTTTCACTTTGCTGTTGATTTGTCCTACTGGCTTTAGAGTTTTCTTTTAGCAATCGATTATAGGTACGATATGGAATGTAATGGAGAGGATTATAGCCAGCAAATCGCAGCATTAAAACACATGCCCAGGAATATTTTCCAGCAATAATTGCTTCAACTACTTTGTCAAATTGTTGAGCTTTCACCGTCTTATCTACGTTACTACTAATGCTCGCAATGTCTTGATTCATCATAGTTTTTAGGTGTCTGGGATGAAGTAAAGAGGAAACTATAGCTTTTGCTTGTTAGTGAGTGAAAGGTAAAAATTTACCTTTGGCTTTGTCATATGACTGGTAGGACAAAATTCTCGTGTGGCTCTTGGTAAATACAATTTTGTCCTATTAAACTTTTTAAACTCCTAATTAAATAAATTTTATTTGTTTACCAGCTTGTATTTCTTACTACTGTTTAATTAAGCATTTTCCGGGAATTTTACATATTTTTTTGGGCTAGTATAGAAGATTTATTTATCTTTGGGCGTTCACAACACTATTTGTATATATACTATTTTTTGTTGTTAATGTCATTTCCTAGATTAGCAGATTTATAAGTTAAACTTACTGAATATATTTCGATATATACTTGCGGATTGTGCAACTTTTAATTTTGTCCTTCTTTGCTAATTAATGAGGGGTCTGACCCCCCAGGCACTATCAATTTAAAACCTTTATTATTGTCGAGTCCCTAGAAAATATTACCATTAACCAGAAAGTAAAACAACTTATAAAAATAGTAATATATAGAGACTGAAAGATTTTGAGTAGCTAGAGATATTGAAAACTTTTTAAATGTTTTCAATGAGATTACAATTTAATTTATTAGCATTGGATCTATTAATTTATAAAAATTACAGCTTTAGCTTGTCTAAATGAAATCACTGGAAACTGCTCATGAATATTTCATGAGCATGAATTAGGAATTACAAATAGCCTAATTTTGAAAAATAATTAGTGTTTAATTATCATAAAATAAGTTAAGAAAAACACCCGTATGGAATGTTTTCAACAATTTAGCAGGCTAAACCTGTATAACTTTAAATAACTTTTTAATAAAGTGAAAGTTAATTAACAGAGAATAGTGCTAAGTTGATTCAATAAGAATTTGTATGTGTATTAACAAGCTAGCTTCAAACTCTGGACGCAAAAGCCAGTCTTTACCTATGGCTGGATCACTAATCAATATGCGATCGCCTTTAAGCCAGACAACTATATAATCAATTTCTTGCCAATGAGCTACGCACGGGTTATAATATGAGTCCAGCTTGCTAAGACTCGCCCTGACTAATAGCACTTCATATCCCAAAGTTTGGGCTGCTTCTGCTAAAGCCTGGAAAGATCCACCTCTACAATCTACCCGTGCTAAGTTACGCAAATTGTAGTGGTTTAAGCCTATGTTCCAGTATTGGCTAATCATTGCCAAATACGCAGCGCCACAATCTGATGAACTTTGGTGTTGTATAAAAGGATAGGCACGCCATAGCCTAGTTTTTGATTGTGAACGTAGTCTGGGAAATATTAGCAAGATTTATGGCTAAAGCTAGTAATATTTGCATTTTTTGAAAGAGTAGTCTTGAATTCTCAATCCTTCAACTATTACGATTACTGAAATTTTCCTTCGCTTCCGGAAACACTGGGAAAATAAAATCACAAATCTAGACTCTGCTTTCTCAGATGAAGATGGGCTAAATTTGGCAACCCACACAGCATACGTGGAATATGACCCTTAGTAGGGGTAGCTGTGCCCCCCTACGTGTGTTGCATCAAAACGAGAAGCGCTTTGATAGCCAATCAACTAATAACTAAGTAAATTCCCCAAATCGCCATTGCCCGTAAGTAAGTGCTAGCGCGGAAAGTACCAGCTGCGGTGATAGCTTCTGGCGTGCGAAATTGCAGACCATTGTCATAAATTTGCTGCACCACAGCTTGCGTCAACCGAAACGCTTCATCTTTCATTCCCATTTGCACAAGAAAAGCCGCCAGCCCAAAGTTTATTCCCGTCCAGACTTCCAGGGGATGAGTAGCTTTGGGGTTTTCTGGTGAACCGTCAGGACGAACACCATTAGCAGCACCAAACTCACCATTACAGAATTTCAAAAAGCAAGCGTCATAAACAGTTTTTAGAGCAGAAAGGGCGCGATCGCTCGGTACAATATCAGGTAAGTCCAGTAGTCGGGCGTAGAATTGTCCGCATAATTGATCTGCCATCACCACATCAGAACCACTTTCACTATCGAGTTTGTAATATTGCCCATTCCAGAGTTTTTCTTGGTAAATAGGGCGAGATTGTTTTAACCAAGCCTCATAGATGGATTTTTGCACCTCTGTGTTCTCTGTGCCTCTGTGGTTCGTTAACAAAACATCACTAATTGCGATCGCAGCCTCTAGCGCCGCCAACCACAACCCCCCACAATAGGCGCTGACACCCTGTAACCGCCAATCATCAAAGGTTTGGTCAGGCGCACCAGAATTTTCCAGAATTCCATCGCCATCAATGTCAAAAGTTTTCAGGTAGTCGAGGGTTAGAACGATCGCATTCCAGCAATCTGCTAAAAATTCTACATCGTCAGCACCCGTGAGCAAAAAATCGCGGTATACTTGCAAGACAAAATCGCTACCCAAATCTTTCCACAAATTGCAGTCTTGATAGCTGGTGTAATTGGTTTTCTCCCAAACATGTTCATTCGGTGCGCCTAAATCGTGGGGTGTTGCACCGGCGACTTTACGAACTGCGATCGGACTTTCTGCCTTAATTGTCATGTAATAGCCGATTATTCGGGGTGTATCATCACCTTCAGGAATTGCGCGTGCAAATGCCCTGATCACCGATTTTTCTAGTTCTGGAAACAGCATCAGTAGGGCAAAAGAGCCGTATAATCGCACATCTAAACTTTCATACCAACGGTAATCTAAGCACTCCAGCACTGCAAACTGACCGATGGGGTCAAGTTCCGATGCTGCACTCCAGAGAGTACCGCCACTAGTGAGGTCATAAAGCTCATTAAATAGAGCCATCTTAAACCAGTTGGGTAAATCTTCCCGGTCGAGAATCGGTTTTTGCCAAATTTGAATTTGCGATCGCCAGGTTTGATATTCTTGTAGCGCAGTGGATGCGATCGCCCAAGCATTATTTCCACTTTTATCAAAAAAGTCTGTGTATCTGCGATAATAGTTGACTCCAGCGGCAAATTCTGTAATTGGCAAATCCCAAGCGAGGACAAAGGGGACTTCGAGAGTTTCCCCTGGTTGGAGAGTGAAACGGAGTGCGATGCCTGCGGCCGGTGTAGCCATCGCAGCCCCTAATTGTTCACCTTCTGCTACTGGATTTACATCTATATAATTGGGCAAAGAACCATCTTTAGCAAAGCTTTGCCACACCTGATCACCCGTACCTTCAGGATTCCAATGGGTGTGGTGAAATACTTCTACCTGGGGATGCTTCAGCGTCGCAATACACCAACTTCCATCGCCTTCCTTCAAAGGTTGATCACTACCAACCCGACCTAAAAGACAGCCAAACTGTTGTGGATTTTCAACTATCTGGTTATAGTTTCCTTGACTTTCGCCCCAGCGCGGTTGGTATTCGTAAACCGGACTCCCATCATCGCGCACCCGCACTTGGGGAGATTTGAGAGCATTTGTAAACCAGCCCACCATATTTTGCCAAGTGAGCATGATGCTGAGAGTAATCGGTGCATCTGTAGGGTTGTGAGCATTCCAGAGGAATATTGCCACAGGGTAGCTAGTTTCTTGGTAATTTCCTGCCCAAATTGGGGAAAATTGCTCACATGTCAACTGTGCTTTAAACACATTTTCATACACAAACCAGCTACGTGGATAGAGTGCGTGATAATTGCCCGTCCCTTTTGTGGCGGGAAGTGTCGGATACCACTGCCAAGCTTTGAGAGTGCCATCATCGGGCGCTTGCGTAGATAAAGCGTAGGCTTGGGAAGATGTGCCATTGGACTCAAACACACTGAATTGACAAGCGGGAACGTTTTTGAAGGTATGTTCACCGCCGTCGATGTGCCACAGGTTAAAATCTCCCCGTGAAGAACGACCGATGCAACCTGCACCAAAGCCACCTAAAGGCATACCATGCCAAGGGCCATCATCGATATTACTTGCGTAGCGGACGGTATAAGGTTTGTCCCAGCCTAAACCGATGGGACGGCTCCAAGTGCAAGAGGGAATTTCTGGAGAGAGTTGATTTGTCATCGCCTAATGTTACAGCGTGCAGTTACGTCAATGAAGACTAGCGCGATGTGCGATTTTTCTCAAGGGGCACAACGATGTAGGGGCACGCCAATGCCTATTGGTGTCAACTTAAGCTCAAACCCTTTTAAAATCCTCGTTTTCAGCCTCTGGCTGGAAATGCTCCTCATTGCGGCTCTGCCGCAAGTCTTGAGGCGGAGCCTCACGTTAGGCATTCCCAGTCTCTGACTGGGAACGAGACAATTTCTAAAAGCTTGTTCTAGACTGGCTTTTATCTTAAGTTGACACGTATGGGCATTGCCGTGCCTCTACGTCGTGTTGTTGAAGCTTTGAACTTGGTAATTTTGTTGTATATGTGGGCACTCTAAAATTAAGCAACCTACTGGAGACTAATTTCTATGTCCACAGCCCCAATTAGTGCAGCATTAGCGCAATCAGAGAGAGATGCTGTGTTACAAGCGATCGCCACAATTAAAGAAAAGCTACCATTTTTGATTGATTTAAGTAACGAGGAGCGGAAAGCTTTACCCAAAATGGGAGATAAAAGCCGCGCCTTTGTAAGCAAAGCATTGGAGGTGGCGACACAGAATCCAGAGTTTTTACCGCGATCATTTGACCTTAATGAGATGCGGAAAGACGTTCAATTATTTGAAGCTTTATATCCAGTATTGCTGTCTTTGTCACAATTACAAGAGTTGCTGGATGATACTTCGCTAGCAGTGGGTAGTGAAGCTTATGCAGCCGCGTTGCAGGTGTATAACTATGCCAAAGCTAGTGGACAAGGCGCTGGTTTAGATGGAGTAGTTGAGGAAATGGGGCAAAGGTTCGCCCGTAAATCTCGGAAATCCAAGCCTCAAGCAGCAGCGTTGTAGAAAATAGCTTGGTGATTGCACTTCTAAGGTGCAATGTTGAGGCTCAGAACTCGGATGTTGGAGTAAATTGCTCGACGTTCCGAGTTCTGAACTCGAACCTTCAACCTCAGAACATGAAATTTCGAGATGAGAACACGAAATTTGAAGCTCTGAACACCAACGTCCGAGATCCAAGAGTGAATTGATCATGAGTAAAAGGTGATAGCTCACCCTTTGAACTCGGAAGTTCGTGTTCTATGAGTGAATGATGATGAATCGAGGGCGTAGGCGTAGCCCGTCGGAGACATCGCTTCTATAATAATTAGGCTAGCCGACACTATAAAGATGTCCCAAATCATCAGCTTCGTTGTCATCCCGCAGGGGAATTAAATTCTTCTGCTAATAGCTAAAGTCCTCTTCAGAAGACTAAGGAGAGATTTCAGTTCACTTGAGTGGACTTGCGCTATGAGCCTGGAAATTTATTTCCGGGCGGGATATAGGTAAGCACGATAATCCAACTATTGCTATTTATTGCTTCTTCTCAGGAAACTTATACTTAACCTCAATTTCAAAATTACTTTCCGCCGACCCTTCAGTTAAAAACGGAATGCCAGTTTTCCCACCCAGCTTGATGCCAAACTTAACTGTTACCTCCTCAGCGTCAGGTAAATTCTTGAATGCATTAACAGCTAACTTGGCATAGTTACGAATTCTGCCCTGAAATTCGTGAATGTTTAACGTGGGTAAACCATCACGGTATCCCGGTTCCTCTTCTTCTGGAATTTCAGAATCGGTATTTGATTCTACGTAGATTTCGTACTCTTGATCGTCTTCTTTGATAATTAAACGTTGCACTTCTGACATAATAGCCTCAGTTACTCTTGAAGTTATTCTTAGTAAGATTAGGCCAAAACGGATGCCAGGTTAGATTATATGGCTAGATATGCACTGGTGTTGGGAATTGCTAAGTATGACAATTTCACCAACCTACCAAAGGCTGTCAATGATGCTGAACACATCGCCCAACTGCTGCGCGAACAAGGTAGATTTGATGTTCAGCCTTTACCTGGCAAGTTAATCGAGAGTGAGAATCGCTGGCAGATCACACCTGATAAAAAGTTAACTGGTAAAGAACTCGGACAAGCACTGAGAATATTTTTGTTAGAAAAAGCCAAAGGTGCGGAGGCATTAATTTATTTTGCCGGACATGGATTTGAAGCACCCAGTCTGACAGGTGAAGCGAAAGGATATTTGGCAACATCAGATTGTAACAAAGATGGACAATATGCGATCGCCTTTGATGACTTCAACACCTTAATCAGTAAATCTCAACTCAGCAGTTTGGTAGTACTGCTGGATTGCTGCTATGCTGGCTCTTTATTAGAGAGAAGTTTTATCAACTCTGGTTTCTCCGTTTTCAATAGCAAACAAGACTACTGCTTAATTACAGCCTCCCGCGCTTTTGAAAGAGCGCGTGAAGATGCAGAAGGTGGGATTTTCACCAAAGCCGTCATCAAAGGACTGTCTGAAGATAAAGCTGATGAGACTACAGGAGAAGTCAATGCCAACGACTTGATGAGCTTCGTATCGCGGGAACTCAAGGGAAGTGGACAAGAAGCAATTTACATGGGTGGCGGTAGGTCAATTCCTTTGGTTTGGTATTCAGCGAAGAATCAGGTAGCGGTTGCGGTGGTGAGTGAAGAATCTCCCTATCGAGGATTACAAGCTTTTGACAAAGAACACGCCAAGTTCTTTTTTGGTCGGCAAAAAGTAGTTAGCTTAATTCAACAAAAACTCACTCAAGCTAACTTTATTCCCATCATTGGCGCTTCGGGGAGTGGTAAATCTTCCGTAGTGCGGGCAGGTTTGATTCCAGTGTTAGAAAAAAATGGTTGGCGAATCTTAGAACCAATTTTGCCTGGAGTTCAACCTTTAGCAGAGTTAAAACGAGCCTTTACACAGTTATTTGAACGCACGGAAATTAGGGAAATCTCGGCTCTCATTGACACAGAAGGTTTATCTCCCGTAATTTCTAGGCTGACTGGTTCTGAGCGTTGCTTATTGGTAGTAGATCAATTTGAAGAAATTTTTACCCTTGGTTCTCAGGAAGAAGAAAGACAGCGATTTATTGAGTTGTTAACCCAAGTTTCTGAAGGGCGGTTAGCAATTGTCACCACGATGCGAGCTGATTTTCTGGAATACTGTTTAAACTATAAATCGCTGACGCAACTAATTCAAGAACAGGCTGTGTATATGCCGCCATTACTAGGGGCAGAATTAGAAGAAGCGATCGCATCTCCAGCCAACTTACAAGGTTATCAGTTAGAAAGAGGTTTACTCGGAACCATCCAGCAAGAAGTGGTGGGACAAGAGAAAGGCTGCTTACCTTTGTTGCAGTTTGCGCTCACTGAACTTTGGGAACAGCGCGATCGGCAAGCACATCAGTTGACAGTGGCTAAGTTTAAGGAACTGGGTGGAGTAACTGGGGCGCTAAATCGTCACGCAGAAAATCTGTATGAAAGTTTTACTGAACAGCAGCAAGATTGGGTGAAGCGGATTTTCTTAAAACTGGTACGTACTGGGGCACAAGCTAAGGATACTCGACAATGGCAAGCTAAAACTAAATTATTGAGTATTGCTGGTGAGAACCGAGATGAGCAGCAAGTCATTAATGATGTTTTAGAAAAGCTGATTAAAGGACGCTTGATAGTACTTGAGTGCGAACTAACAGGAGAAGTTTGGGTTGATTTAGCTCACGAAGCTTTGATGGAAGGTTGGGAAAGGTTTGCTAAGTGGCGTAAAACAGGACGGAAACTTAGGCGATTGTGCGATCAAATAGAAGATGCTCTACGGATATGGGAGGAAGAACCAAGTGATGAAAATTTAATGATGGGGCGATTACTGGCTAAAGTGCAAGAGATATGGTCAGAACTTGAATCGGATTTAGACACCGCAGCTAGAGAGTTTTATCAGCAGAGTGATGCCCAGGAAAAACAACGAAAAATAGCAGAAACCTTCTACAAAATATATCTATCCGAAAATTATGCATAAAATTCCAAATTCTCTAGCGATCGCCTCCTTAACTATCCCATCTTCACCAATCCGCAAACAGAGGAAACAAAAGCCGCCTACGAAGTCTGCCGTAAATATGTTTGAAGTAAAAAAGAAGTTAAAAGTAGGGATTAATGAGAAAAAATAGGAGAAATAAACCTCTAATTTGCAATGTTGAGGCTCATAACTCCAGTTTTCACCTTCTGAACTCGAAAGTTCGACCTTTGAACTCGCAACTCCGACCTTTTTACTCGGAACTTCGACCTCTGAACTCGCAACTCCGACCTTTTTACTCGGAACTTCGACCTCTGAACTCGAAACTTCGACCTTTGAACTCGAAATTTCCACCTTTGAACTCGAAACTTCGACCTCTGAACTCCGAACTTCAACCTTTTTACTCGGAACTTCGACCTCTGAACTGAAACAACCGAGATCCAAGGGTCAATTATTGTGAGTGAAGGGCGATTATTTAAGAGTTAACCACAATTAATATCAAGTTCAGGTCAACCCCAAAATTAAATCATCTCATCAACTACCTAAAACTTACTCGTAATGCGTCCACATCCGAATTATCTTGACTACTTGTTCGGATTCGATGACTTCATATACCAACCGATGCTGTATGTTTATCCTGCGAGAATACGCACCTGATAAATCACCAACCAGCTTTTCATAAAGTGGAGGATTTTGAAAGGGATTTTTTTTAAGAACTAAAAGCAACTCCTCAGCTTTTTCCTTTAAATTACTAGAAGCTAACTTCTTGGCATCTTTTTGCGCTTGTTTTGTGTAAACCAACCTCCAACTCAGTTCTTCAGAATTCGGAAGTGGCTCTCCATTACTGCACTGACTCACCAATTCAACTCCTCATCACATTCTTGGATCGGAGTTGCTAGTCCTTCTTTTATAGATTCTCGCATTCCAGGTATAGATAACAAGTAAAGAGTCTCCTGAATTGCAGACCAGTCTTTTTCCGCCAGCAGAATCGCATTACCACGTTCACCCTGAATGATCACAGGCTTACCCTGCTGTGCAACTTGGTCTATCAGTTCTTGTAAATTATTTTGAGCGTCGTTGACGGGAAGCGAAGACATCATGCTTTTTTAGCTCACGATAACTTTACTTTAGTTTATCTACGAACTTACAGCAGAATTCAAGTATTTGAACCACATCTGTCGTAGGGGCACAAGGCCTTGCGCCCCTACCGCGTGGTCTATTTACCTGAAAATAGCTGTAAAACAATTGCACACGGCGTTACTCCTGAGCAAGCGATGTCTACGACGGGCTACTCGCCTTTTGGTCTACCCAATACCACCAGCACATCTGGGGTGTTAACAATTTTGTTGCGTCCTACCGGATACCAAAATAAATCCCCAGCGACAAATACATTTGGATCGTTAGCAAATAACCACTCTATATTCTGCTTAATTTCTACAATCCAGCCAAACTGTATGGTATTATTCGCCACTGGTTGTCCGTCACTATCGGGGTAGATGACCTCTGGCTGGGTCGGCGGTTGGATTTGCGATACCATAGCTTCACCCTCAGAAAGATTTAAATCGGGATGCTTCCAAATTAGCAGACTCTTAAGGATGTCTGCGGGATGAATCTGGAGGAATAACTATCTATAACAGTACGATTGTTCTACTATAAACTGATTAAAGATAGTATTATTAAGGACTGTTTCATAGGAAACTCCCTCTTCGCCGCCCAATATGTCAGACAAACAGCTAGCAGCATCCTTGAACGGACATCTTCCCTACCCCAGCCACAACAGCCAGAATACCATTCGGATTCGGGGTGCTAGGCAGCATAATCTGAAAAATATTGACTTGGAATTGCCACGCGATCGCCTGATTGTATTCACTGGCGTTTCGGGTTCTGGTAAGTCTTCCCTCGCCTTTGACACCATTTTCGCTGAAGGGCAACGTCGCTACGTGGAATCCCTCAGCGCCTACGCCCGGCAATTTTTAGGACAACTGGATAAGCCGGATGTGGAAGCGATTGATGGCTTAAGTCCAGCAATTTCCATTGACCAAAAGTCAACCTCTCATAACCCCCGTTCCACTGTGGGTACGGTAACAGAGATTTATGACTATTTGCGGCTGTTGTTTGGTCGGGCTGGTGAACCCCATTGTCCGATATGCGATCGCTGTATTGCACCCCAAACAATCGATGAGATGTGCGATCGCATTATGGAATTAAGCGATCGCACCCGCTTTCAAATCCTTGCACCCGTTGTTCGGGGAAAAAAAGGCACACACCGTAAGCTTTTGTCAAGTCTGGCATCCCAAGGTTTTGTCCGCGTGCGGATCAATGGCGAGATCCGTGAACTGTCAGATTCCATTGAATTGGATAAAAATCTTACCCACACCATCGAAGTGGTAATTGACCGCTTGGTGAAAAAGGCTGGTATGCAGGAGCGTTTGGTTGATTCCCTGTCTACGTGTCTCAAGCAATCGGGTGGTATTGCGGCGATTCTTGTGAGTTTACTTGGTGACGATGGACAAGAAAAAGAAGAAGAATTAGTATTTTCGGAAAACTTTGCTTGTCCAGAACATGGCGCGGTAATGGAGGAACTATCGCCGCGATTGTTCTCCTTTAACTCGCCTTATGGTGCTTGTCCGCACTGTCATGGAATTGGGACTTTAAGAAGATTTGCGCCAGACTTGATCGTACCCGACTGGGAAGCGCCAGTTTATGCTGCGATCGCGCCTTGGTCAGAAAAAGATAATTCTTATTATTTAGAATTACTCTATAGTGTGGGACAGATTTATGGGTTTGAGTTACAGACAAATTGGAGCAAGCTGACAGGAGAACAACAGCAAATTATTTTGTATGGAGACAAAGATGAACAAGCCGCAGAGGCACAGAGGAAACAGAGTTTTAAAGGTGCTATTCCAATTTTGCAACGGCAGTATGAGGGTGGTTCTGAATTAGTTAAGCAAAAATTAGAGCAGTATTTAATCGATCAACCGTGTGAAGTTTGTCAGGGAAAACGGTTAAAACCGGAAGCCTTGGCGGTGAAGTTGGGACAATATGGAATTTTAGAATTAACTACTGTATCAATTCGGGATTGTCGGGAGAGAATTGAGCAATTCAAGTTGAGCGATCGCCAGTTACAAATTGCTGATTTAGTCCTAAGAGAAATCAAAGCTAGATTGCAATTTTTGTTAGATGTAGGTTTGGATTACCTCACCCTTGACCGTCCCGCCATGACCCTTTCTGGTGGCGAAGCCCAACGAATTCGTTTAGCAACGCAAATTGGTTCTGGTTTAACAGGAGTTCTCTACGTTTTAGATGAACCGAGTATTGGTTTGCATCAACGAGATAATGGCAGGTTGCTTAAAACTTTAACTAAATTGCGCGATTTGGGTAATACATTAATTGTCGTTGAACACGATGAAGAAACAATTCGTGCAGCCAACTACATAGTTGATATTGGCCCTGGTGCAGGAATTCACGGCGGAAATATCGTCGCCCAAGGTGATTTTCAGGCGTTATTAGCAGCAGAAGATTCCTTAACAGGTGCATATTTATCAGGAAGACGGGTAATTACCACACCAGCAGAACGCCGAGAAGGAAATGGGCGTAGTTTGGGAATTAAAAATGCCCATCGCAACAATTTAAGAAATATAGATGTAGAAATTCCATTAGGCAAACTTGTCTCTATTACTGGTGTGTCTGGTTCTGGCAAATCTACCCTGATTAACGAATTACTCTACCCATCTCTGCAACACCATTTAACTAAAAAAGTTCCCTTACCTAGACATTTGGATAAAATTCAGGGATTAAATGCGATTGATAAAGCGATCGTTATCGATCAATCTCCCATTGGACGCACACCACGTTCTAACCCTGCAACTTACACAGGAATTTTCGATGCCATTCGGGATGTATTTTCTCAAACAGTAGAAGCTAAAGCTAGGGGCTACAAACCTGGACAATTTTCCTTCAACGTTAAAGGTGGACGTTGCGAAGCTTGTAGCGGACAGGGTGTGAATGTTATTGAAATGAACTTTCTCCCAGATGTTTACGTGCAATGCGAAATTTGTAAAGGTGCAAGATACAACCGTGAGACTTTGCAGGTGAAGTACAAAGATAAGTCTATTTCTGATGTTCTGAGAATGACAGTTGAGGAGAGTTTAGACTTTTTCCAGAATATTCCCAAAGCGATCGCCCGCTTGCAAACTTTATTTGATGTCGGGTTGGGTTATGTCCAACTAGGACAACCTGCGACTACCTTATCTGGTGGTGAAGCGCAACGGGTAAAATTGGCAACAGAACTATCTCGACGCGCCACAGGTAAGACACTTTATTTAATCGATGAACCGACAACAGGTTTATCTTTTTACGATGTCCACAAATTGTTAGATGTATTGCAAAGATTGGTAGATAAAGGTAATTCAATATTAGTAATTGAACACAACTTAGATGTAATTCGTTGTTCGGATTGGGTGATAGATTTGGGGCCAGAAGGTGGCGACAAAGGAGGAGAATTGATTGCTGTGGGTACACCAGAGGAAGTTGCAAAAAATCCCAGGTCTTATACTGGGCAATATTTGCAGCAGGTGTTGAAACAGTATCCGGCGATGAAATCTTAGTCTTTTGCAAGTAGGGTGCATTACATACAGGTCATATCCAGGTCAAAAAAGCGGAGAAGGTTGTAGCAAAGGTATTATGAAACTTCCTAACCGTGAATGCGCTATCGTTGAAATGGATAAAATCACGGGTTACTGTCTCAACCCAGAACATCCAGAGGGAAAACACAAAGCCCGTGTATTTAAATCTGCACTAGACTTAAATTTAGATGATACAAAAGAATTACAAGCGATCCTTTTACAAGCTGTAGCAAATTATGATGCTATGCCTGGTAAAAGGAATCCATACGGTCAAAAATATATCATTGATTTTTCCCTAAATCGTTCAGATAAACAAGCAATTATTCAAAGCGTTTGGATGGTGCGTAATAATGAAGGCTTCCCCCGCCTAGTCACCTGTTATGTAATCTAAGCAATGAGGTAATACCTATGAAATTATTAGATGTGGTTGCCCTAACCGAAGACTTACCAGAATTAGGATTGTATCGCGGTCAAGTAGGAACAATTGTAGAAGCTTATGAACCTGGAGTTTTTGAAGTAGAATTCAGCGACTTAACAGGAAAAGCTTATGCTGTAGAAACTTTAAATGCTAGCAAGCTAATGACTTTATATCATCAACCAATTGATGGGAAAACATTATTGGTTTAACTGCCCTCCCTACGGGACTTTTGAGGTCGGCTCAACACCCACAACATATCTGGTTCTGAGAGGGCGGGATTATAGCGATATAGCTAATTATCTACAGTAAAACCCTCAGAGTGCTTATAACACCAAAGGTTTTCTTAGTTCATAAAATATATTCAGTACAATAATAATAGTATTGGATAAAAAAGCTACTGTTATAGAGAGATGAACCGACAACAGGGTTATCTTTTTACGATGTCCACAAATTGTTAGATGTATTGCAAAGATTGGTGGATAAAGGCAATTCAATATTAGTAATTGAACACAACTTAGATGTAATTCGTTGTTCTGACTGGGTGATAGATTTGGGGCCAGAAGGTGGCGACAAAGGGGGAGAATTGATTGCTGTGGGGACACCGGAGGAAGTTGCAAAAAATCCCAGGTCTTATACTGGGCAATATTTGCAGCAGGTGTTGAAACAGTATCCGACGGTAAAGAAGTAGAGTTTTTTGTCTCACGCAAAGGTGCAAAGCAAAGAATAGGAAAAGAAAGACTTTTATTAAGAAGCCCCATTTTATTCTTGAGTGCTATCTTTGTATGGATAGGCACTATACTTTTAGCATATATTAGGGAATTATCAAAAAATGAATATGCGTAATTTATTTCCTGGCTATTACCAGCCTACAGAGGAAGAGTTTGCTGAACTATGGAAAGAATGTATTTTTTCATTTGATACAAATGTTTTATTACGTATTTATCAGTATTCTCCTAAAACTAGGGAAAGATTTTTTGACATTCTTCACAAGCTTAAACAAAGGATTTGGATTCCATATCAAGTCGCTCACGAGTTTCATAAAAATCGTTTGACTAAGATATCTGATCAGTCAAAAGCTTACGACGATATTCAGAGAATTTTAGATAAAAATCTACAAAATTTAAAAGGTGATTTAGGAAAATATAATATACATTCTACTATAGAGATAAATAAAATAATAGAACCTGTTGAAAGAATAACTAAAAAAGTAAAAAATAATTTACGTAAGACAAAACAGGCTCATCCTGACCTAATAAACTCTGACAAACTTCTAGATAAATTAACTGAAATCTTGGATTCTAGAATTGGACAGCCTTATTCCAAAGATAAATTAAACGCTATATATAAAGATGCTGAAAAAAGATTTAAGGAATTAATTCCCCCAGGCTATAAAGATGTAAAAAAACCAGAACCAGATAGGTACGGTGATGCTATACTATGGTTTCAACTAATTGAATATGCAAAATTAGAGAAAAAACCGATAATTTTCATTACAGATGATGAGAAAGAGGATTGGTGGTTAGAGCATGAAGGTAGGATTATAAGCCCAAGGCCAGAGCTAGCACAAGAAGTTTTAGCAGAGGCTGGAGTTAAATTTTATATGTATTTAACTCCTCGATTTATGAAATATGCTGGAAATTTTCTAAATCTCCCAGAACAGCCAGAAGCAATTGAAGAAGCCAGAGAAATTATGCTGCATGATGCAGTTATTAAAAATGTTAAAGATTTTTCAGAGCAAGAGTTAACTGTATCAGAGCAGAATAGTCAAGAAAAAATATCAAGTATAACTGATCTTACAGAAATTCAATCTACAATTGCAGTACAAAGGCAAAGTATAGCTGATCTTACAAAAATCAACTCTACACTAGCAGAAAATTTACGGAGTTTAACTGAGCTTCCGAAAATTAACTCACCATTTACAGAGCTAACGCGAAGTATAACCGAGCTTCCCAAAATTAACTCGCTATTTGCAGAAAACTTACGGAGTTTAACTGA
>NZ_JBALDI010000078.1:0-198344 GCF_036917395.1 Nostoc sp. | reverse complement strand
TCGTTTCCAGGCTCTGGCTGGAAATGCTGTTCATTGCGGCTCTGCCGCGAGTAAGGAAGGCTCCGCCTAAGAGTAGGCATTCCCAGTCTCAGACTGGGAACGAGACACAAAACCCTTTTCAAACCTCGTTTCCAGGCTCTGGCTGGAAATGCTGTTCATTGCGGCTCTGCCGCGAGTAAGGAAGGCTCCGCCTAAGAGTAGGCATTCCCAGTCTCAGACTCTTAACGAGACAACCCCTACGGGTGTACCTCATATAAACGAGAACCGCTTTAGTCCAGCAAATCGTGAGGTGGGATATATCAGTGTTCGAGAAATCTTTCTTTTATCAAGGAAGTTTTAAATTACCTTAACTTAGCCAAACTCTGGGGTGGTAAACCTCTTAATTATGAATTGTTCATGCTCCCATTCCAGAATACCGCTTCAAACCCGCACGCCACAGCAAGCGATTCACACCCAAAAACACTAATATCCAACCCACCATTGACCAAAATCCTCGCCCTATATCCACAGGTAGCCCTACCAAAAGACTCGCAGGAAAATCAATCAAATAAGGAAAAGGCGTAAACATGACTATTTTCCGTACAGGTTCTGGAAAGACCTCTAAAGGTGCTATTAAACCAGATAAAAATAGATAAAACAACAACCAAAAATTTTCTAAAGCGCTAGCCCGTTCTGTCCAAAAGGCGAACATAGCAAAGGTGTACTGAATCGTAAACCGCAAAGCAAAAGTTAGCACCGCCGCCAACATAAAAAACAAAAATCTACTTAAACTTGGTAACCAAAAAGCTTGGGGATAAAGAATAAAAAATAATGCCACTAATAGAAAAGCAAACATTAGCCGAGTAAATCTTTCAGAAATATGCCCCGCAACATGATGCCATACTGGATCAAGTGGTTGTAGCAACTTGGGCGAAAGCTTGCCTTCCACTACCTCTGTTTCAAAGTCCCAAATTACCCAAACAGCGGTGAGTTGTCTAATAATGAAAACCGTGATGAAGTAACGGCCAAAATCCACAGGTGATAGCCCAAACTGTCCGCCTTGTGCCGCCTGTATCCAGATACCCATGAGGATAATCGGCAAAGAACCAGACAAAACCCAAAAAATTAGCTCTGCTCGATACTCAACCGAATAGGCGTAGTATACTGACAGTAAAGTTAGAGCTTTTCTAATAATCTTTTTCATTTGTGGTGCATTCTCCTCTTAGCAACTCTATTCCTCGCAGCACTCACTACACGACACCTGCCTGAAAAACTCGTCCAATCACTTCCTCCACGGGCGGTTCGGTAACTGTTAAATCAATTACCTCCAAATCCGCCAAAATCTGAGAAACGGTGCGGGTGAGCGCCTCTCTCGACACCATAAAACGCACTGCTCGCCCTTCTAAGAGTTGCACATCACCATAGGTCATAAGTTTTTCTATCGGTAGAGGTTGGGCTAACTCTATATGGACTTCTCGGTACGGGGCAAAACGTTCCAGCAGTCCATCTAAACTACCGTCATACATCAGCTTCCCCTGATGAATCAACAGCACCCGTTGACACAAAGCTGTGATGTCAGCCATGTAATGACTCGTCAACAGCACTGTAGCCTGATAAAGCTGATTGTACTCGCGCAAGAACTCGCGCACTGCTGCTTGAGCATTTACATCCAATCCCAGCGTTGGTTCATCTAGGAACAATACGTGGGGACGGTGCAAAAGTGCTGCTAGCAATTCTGCTTTCATTCGCTCACCCAAAGATAGCTTCCGTACTGGTTGGGTAAGTTTGCCTTCTAAGGAAAGCATCTCTGTTAATTCTCCCACCCGCCGCTGGAACTCTTTATCAGAGATGTTGTATACAGCGGCGTTAATTTTTAAAGAATCCAGCGCTGGCAAGTCCCAAATTAGCTGCTGCTTTTGCCCCATTACCAAGGTGATTTTTTGCAAAAATGCTTCTTTACGATGAAACGGAATTTGTCCAGCTACTGTGACTGTACCGCCAGAAGGATGAATTAGCCCCGTGAGCATTTTGAGTGTAGTGGTTTTACCAGCTCCATTTGGGCCCAAAAACCCCACTATTTCACCAGGTGCAATTTCAAAGGAAACATCCTGAACTGCTTTAATTGAGCGGTAGGTACGGCGAAAAAGGTGGGTGATTGTACCTTTAATACCCGGACTTTTAACTGCCACTGGATAAGATTTACTCAGATTTTCAGCAATAATGATTGACATATTTTTATGCAGCAGATTGCAACTTAGTGAGGTACAGATTATTGTGAGGGCACAACAATGTTGTGCCCCTACCTGTATACCTCATTTACCTGAAAAACGTTGTATTAGAACCACGGATGTACACAGATAAATCATTGCTGTTTAGCGCTATTTATCTGTGGTTCCAAATACTAAAGCCGGAATTTTTACCAGTGATATATGATGATTTCCTGTAGTGGGCATTACTCAAGCACAACACATAGACTTTACCGTAAACGTCCCGATCGCAATGTACTAATAATTAACCACAAACCCAATAAACTAGCGACTGCAAACAGGGTGGTGCTTAAAAAAGATAGCTGAGTTGTCTGCGCTTTGGTGGAAATTATTGCTGCACCCATAATCAGCGAACCCACTAAAATACTAAAAGATAGTCGGTTAGCTGCATCGTCCATAGTGCGCCGCACGCCATCTAACCCCCGCAGCGATAGATTCCACTGTAAGGTTTCTGAGGTAACTCGGTCTAATAATAGTTCGATTTGGCGAGGAGATTGGAGAGACAGACTTTTAATATCTAAGGCTGTCCGTAATAGCGATCGCACTGGATTATCGCCTAGTAACTGCCGACGAAACAAGTCTGTAATTAATGGTTTGATTTCATCAAAAAAATTAAGCTCCGGGTTGAATGTCCGCGCCACCCCTTCTAAATTTGCTAGGGTTTTGGCATACAAACCCATATTGCTAGGCAACCTAATTTTATTGTTGCGGGCAACTTGTAAAACTTCATAAATTATCTGACTGAAGTTTATTTGGGTGAGGCTGACATTGTGATACTTTCGCAACATGCGATCGTAATCATTTTCTAACCGCGACAAAATTACTGGCTGACCAGAATCTGATAGCTGTAAAGTTAACTGAGCGCACCGTTGAGCATCTAAATCAACGATCGCTAATAACATTTCCGTTAATATCTGCTGTGTACGGGGATCGAGTCTTCCCACCATCCCACAATCTAAGAGGGCAACACGACCATCTTTGAGATAAAACAAGTTTCCTGGATGAGGATCGGCGTGAAAAAAGCCATCAATATATAGTTGCTGAAAAAATACCCGAAATAACAAAGTGGTTATTTCTTTACGCTTTTCGGCAGGATCTTTAACATTGGGGTCACTATCCAAATCCGCCGCCAAGAATGGTACTCCATCCAGCCATTGCATTACCAGTAACTTTGGTGTGGTCAATTCCCAGTTAATTTCCGCAACCACTATTTGTGTAGGATCGTACCAGCGACTTTTAGATAAGTTGCGCCGCAGTTGGTCTGTAAAACCCGCTTCCCGTGTAAAATCTAACTCAGCTTCTAGAGCTTTGGTAAATTCTTCGGCGATAGATTTGATTTCGTAGGTTTGCCCAAAATCAGTTCGCGCTACTAAATCAGCAATACCTTGAATTAAAGCAATATCTTGAGCAATAGTCAGATCAATTCCCGGACGTTGCACTTTCAGAGCAACTTCGCTACCGTCTATTAATGTGGCGCGATGTGTCTGGGCAATTGATCCCGCCGCTACTGGGATCGGGTTAACTGTGCTGAAGGTTTCTGCTAGTGAAAGTTTTAATTCTTTACGGAGGATTATTTCTATCTCTGACCAAGGAACTGGCGGTACTTCGTCTTGTAAAGTTGATAGTTCCTCAATGTAGGCGGCGTTCAGTAAATCTGGACGCGTAGACATTAGCTGGCCAAGTTTGACATAAACTGGCCCCAAGTCTACCAGGATATTTTTTAAAACCGCAGGTGTAGGTAGCTGGGGTTCATCAGCTTTGCCACCAGTAAGTAACCTTCGCATATAGTCCCAGCCATTGCGAAGGAATACTTCAAGAATTTCTCGTTGACGGGGAACAGTTTGGGTGAGGAACATTTTTGTAAAGAATTGCAAAGAAGCAGAAAAGTTTAAAGAGGTAAGCAGCAGGGGATGACAATACAACGAAACTTGGCTGTAGCTTTGGTACTTGTTAAAGTTTTGCTAGCTGCGGCACAGTCTTGGAATCTTTTTATGGATGATTGTACGGCTTGGTGGAGCTTCTGTTCCTTCAAAAGAGTTTTGACGTAATTAGAGCAGGAATCCCCGCCGTGTAATAAGCGATGGGAGCAACAAAATCCTTTGGACGGAGAAATATATTTTTGATAGGCAGTAATAGACTCGATTGCGATTGTCTTGGCCAGAGGCTCAAAGCTAATAATGTCCATAACTGTCAGATAGAATAATAGACTGTCAAGTTATAATGGAAAAATAGACTTTTTCGCCTCTGCCAAGGGTTTTAATTTTTATAGCAGGTCAGTAAATCGGGAATCGCTTTGGAGAATTTTGAGGATCTGCTTGATTTCCTGGGTACGTTCTTTTTTGACAACGAGGGTGACATTGCGATCGCGCACAATCACCACGTCCTCTAACCCAATAGTAACAACTACATCCTCTGGATTGGAGGCATAAATAATCGCTCCCTGCGTATCCAGCCCTACATGTGTACCGAGTTCTACATTGGGAGTCTCCTCTGTTTTGAGTAAGCGCTCGATCGCATTCCAATCTCCTAAATCATCCCAACCAAAATCAACTGGCAAAACGTATGCTAGAGTTGTCTTTTCCATTAACGCATAGTCTATACTCTTCTTAGGCAACTGGGGATAGATATCAGGACCATGTTGTTCTAAAGGTTCGATAATTTCTGGTGCATGGGTATGTAGTTCCTTGAGAACAACCCCTGCCCGAAAAACGAACATTCCACTATTCCAGCTAAAGCGTCCCGTAGATAAAAAAGTCTCGGCTGTTTCACGGTTGGGCTTTTCAGTAAAACGGTTGACGTGATAAGCTGGCAACTCATTAAAGCTACCTATTTTTTCACCTTGTTCAATGTAGCCGTAACCGGTTGATGGAAAAGTAGGCTTGATCCCCAGTGTAACGATCGCTGCTGTGCTTGCTGCCAGTTGCGTAGCCGCGCTTAATGTGTGTGCAAACGCCTCTTGATCAGCAATCCAGTGGTCAGCAGGGAAAAAGCCAATAACAGCGTCTTCTCCATAGCGTTGTTTGATTTCTAAACTTGTCCAAGCAACGGCTGCGGCAGTGTCTCTACCTTCCGACTCAATCAGTAAGTTTTGAACTGGTAGATCAGGTAATTGTTGTCGTACCCCTTCAGCTATCTGACTAGAAGTTATTACCCACAAGAAATCCCACCCCCTTGGGGTTCGCCAGTCGCCTGTGGAGGGAAACCCTCCCGCAGCGCTGGACTCACCGCCACCGAGTTCAATCAATCGATCGGCGGTTGCTTGTAATAAGCTTCTAGAGCTACCATCAAGACTTAAAAATTGCTTGGGTCGGTCTTTGCGACTCAGGGGCCAAAAACGTTCACCTTTACCACCAGCAAGGATTACGGGGAACAATAAAGTATTCATGTTGTCATACACGCCTACCGAAGAACATTACAAGTTTACAGTGAGCTTTTCCACTGGCAATATTTGTAGCTTGGATTAACATACTTTTAGGGAGTGGTTGAGTGGGGAGATAATTGTGATAAAACAAGTCGAATGGTCGGAAAATCCGCTCGGATCTCAGCAAGTAGCATTTGAAACTGAGGTGCGATCGCAGCAACTTCAACGCCCGGAAAATCAGGTAACGCCTGCACCAGTAGCAGACGCACAGGAGGAGGTAGAACTAAACCAGCCAGCGAATCCGAACCGTAGCGTCGTCGAATCAGTGGGTGCAATTCCCAATCAGCTTTATGAGAGACTGGGCTTGACCGTGCCTCGATGGCTGTTGTGGATCATGACGGTGGTCCTCGGCATCATCTTATCTGGGTTACTGGTATCAACGTTGGCCCTTTGGACTCCGTTGTGGAGCAATCTAGATCGAACAGATGAAGATTTAGGAACTGCTGGTAAAGACGAGATAAAAATACCACTACCAGGGGAGTTATGGAGCAAACTCTCCCAATACCAGCTTTCACGACCGATGAATATTTTAATTATGGGGATTGAACCAGTCACCGGTACTGTTGATGGTTCACCAGAAAGCTTTGCTGGGAAAAGCGACACCATGCTGCTGGTACGGCTTAACCCTAGTGAAAAATCTGTACGGGTGCTTTCGATTCCCAGAGATACGATGATCGCCATCCCAGAAAAGGGAGAAAAGGGATTAACTAAGGTATCTGATGCCAATGCCAAAGGCGGCCCAGTCTTGGCAGCGCGGGTAGTTAGCCGTACCTTAAATAATGCCCCAATTGATCGTTACATCCGCATTTCTACCAGCGGCTTACGGCAGTTAGTTGATCAGTTAGGCGGAGTAGAGGTCTTTGTTCCCAAATCAATGGAATATAAAGACTCTAGCAGCCGGCTGTCGATTAATTTAGTCAGTGGCTGGCAAACCATCAACGGCGAACAAGCAGAACAGTTTGCCCGGTTCCGCGACCCAGGTTTGGGAGATTTGCCGAGAGTGCAGCGTCAACAAGCACTAATAGCAGCCCTGCTGCAACGCCTCAATAGTCCCACCGTCTTACCCAGGTTGCCTCAATTAACTCGCTTGATGCGAAAATATTTTGATACCAACCTGAAGATGGAAGAAATGATGGCGTTGGTGAACTTCGGACTCAACTTGGATCGGGATAATTTCCAAATGACCGTGTTGCCTGGTACGTTTAGCCGTTTTAGCAAAGACCCTGATAGCTATTGGCTGAACATGACTGGACAACAGAGCCTGTTGAATGATTATGTTGGGGTAAATGTACCTGGTTTAAAACCAGATATGCGCCGGGTTCCTAACCTCAAAATTGCTATTCAAAATGCTTCCAATCAACCTCAGCTAACTGAAAAAGTTATTGCTTATCTCAAACAGAAAGGCTTTACTAATATTTACAAAGTGCCTGATTGGCCAGATACCCAACGTCAAACTCAGATTGTTGTCCAAAAAGGCAACCGACAAGTTGGAGTTGATTTGCAAAAAGTCTTAGGCTTGGGTCAAATCGAAGTGTCGGCGATTGGTGATTTAGAATCTGATCTCACAATCCGCATTGGTAAAGATTGGAAATAAGTTACTAGAGGCGCACAGTTAGCTGTACGCCTCTACAAATAATAAAGTTATGAAAAAGATTTTACTACGCTTTTTTGGTTTGATTGTAATTTTAATACTAGCATTTTTGTGGATAATACTTAATCCCAAACCTGCTTTTGCTCAACTAAACACAATTAACTACAACAATATAAATTTAGAAAATCGTGACTTTTCTAATGCTGATTTGGCAGGTGTGACTTTTGTAGCAGCAGAAATGCGAGGGGCGAATTTCCAAGGAGCGAATTTAACCAACGCAATTCTCACTAAAGGAGTTTTATTGAAAGCAAATTTGGAAGGCGCGAACCTGAGCGGTGCTTTAGTCGATCGCGTGACTATGGATAGTGCTAACCTAAAAAATGCCATTTTTACAGAAGCAACTTTGACGAGTAGCCGCTTTTACGATGCCGAAATTACAGGCGCTGATTTTACAGACGCTTTGATTGACCGTTATCAAGTGTCGCTATTGTGTGAAAGAGCCGATGGCGTAAATTCAATTACGGGTGTGTTAACGCGAGACAGTTTGGATTGTAAGTAAAAAATTTCAGTTGTGAGTATAAATACATCGGTAAACAGAATAAAACTCTACTTATCCTCGCTCTTTTACTTAAGATTGACTGAGAATTGTCAAAAACCAGTCACCTCTAATTATTGCTGGAAATTTCAATCAAAAACTCTGTTCCTTCTCCTGGTTTAGAAGAAAATTTAATCTGGCCATGATGTTTTTCAACTATTATTTGATAGCTGATAGACAATCCTAAGCATATACCTTTACCTGGCGCTTTGGTGGTAAAGAAGCGGTCAAACATGTGCGAGCGCACCTCTTCTGGAATCCCAAGACCATTATCAGCTATTCTAATTACAATCTGGTTATTAACGGCTTGCGTACTAATCCAGATAGTTAAGGGTATTATTGGACACGTTTTAGAAAACTTCAAATACCTTTATCGCTCTGCCTTCACCCTTGGCGTAGGCATTTAAAATCACTAATTTGTCAAAATTTACCTGACAAACTGCGGGATTTCAGGTTAAATGTTTTAAGGTATGCACTCTGCAAGAGTTGTCGGGTATTATTCGTGACACAACAAGACCAAAAACCCTCTCGTTCTTTCGCTGGAATTGCTGGCATTGTTGCCGCAGCCACATTAATTAGTAAAGTCTTCGGTTTAGTGCGGCAGCAAGCGATCGCTGCCGCTTTTGGTGTTGGTGCAGCTGCCACTGCCTATAGTTATGCTTATATTATCCCTGGCTTTCTATTAATATTACTAGGTGGCGTAAACGGCCCATTACACAGTGCAATTGTCAGCGTTTTAGCCAAGCGTCGGCGAGAAGAAGCGGCTCCCCTAGTGGAAACCGTGACAACGCTGGTGGGTGGATTGCTGTTGTTGGTGACAGTTGCTCAGATTTTCTTTGCGGATGCGATCATTGATTTCGTCGGTCAAGGTTTGCAAGAGACAACCAGAGCGATCGCAATTCAACAGATCCGGATTATGGCACCGATGGCTTTATTTGCCGGTTTAATTGGTATTGGCTTCGGTACTCTCAATACAGCCAATCAATATTGGTTACTCTCCATTAGTCCTTTATTATCCAGTATTACCGTTGTTGGCGGTCTTGGTATCTTGGCTATGCAACTGGGCAAGGACATTATTAAGCCGGAGTTCGCTTTAATCGGTGGAATGGTGTTAGCTTGGGGAACCTTGGTAGGAGCCATTCTCCAATGGTTAGTGCAGCTAATTGTCCAGTGGCGGTTAGGATTAGGCACATTACGCCTGCGGTTTGAGTTTAAATCTCCAGGCGTTCAAGAAGTAATTAAAATCATGACTCCGGCAACAATTTCCTCTGGAATGATGCCAATTAATGTCGCTACTGACCTTTATTTTGCCAGTCCTATCCCTGGTGCTGCGGCAGGATTTAACTATGCAAATCTATTAGTACAAACTCCTTTAGGGATTATTTCTAATATCATTTTGCTGCCCCTATTACCGATATTTGCCAAACTAGCCGATCCAGAAAATTGGCCAGAGTTAAAATTACGCATTCGCCAAGGATTGCTACTGACTGCTTTCACCATGCTACCGTTAGGGGCGCTGATGGTGTCGTTATCTGTACCTATTGTGCAGGTGGTATATGAACGCGGTGCTTTCAAGCCAGAAGCCACACAGCTAGTTTCATCATTGTTAGTCGCTTATGGGATTGGGATGTTTGTCTATTTGGGACGTGATGTTTTGGTGCGGGTATTCTATGCTTTAGGCGATGGACAGACACCTTTTCGCATCAGTGTTTTTAACATCTTGCTCAACATCTTATTAGATTCGTTTTTCGTTAAACCTTTTGGCGCTCCCGGTTTGGTGTTGGCAACAGTGGGTGTAAATTGCAGCTCAATATTAATGCTGTTATGGTTGCTTGATCACAAACTTAATGGTTTACCTTGGCGTGAGTGGAGTTTGCCGATTTTGGGTTTGACTGCTGGTAGCGTAGTAGCTGGGGTAGCAAGCTATGGGACTTTGGTTGGTTCTCAGCAGTTGTTAGGTAAAACGGGTTTACTGATATTGCTGTTGCAGTTGTGTGTATCTGGCTTCGTGGGAATTGCGGTGTTTGCTGCGATCGCTTCATGGATAAAAATACCAGAGGTGAATATTTTTATATCTCGCCTACGTCAGCGCTTTTTGAAGAAATAACTGTTATTTGAAAATTTTAGTTGGTACACCCAAATGGGTGATTAATAATTCAGCCATTTGGGTGAACCAGGTGTGCGAGGTTACATTTTGTAAAAAAAGAGATTCTAGTACTAGAGAATATTGATTTTACTTAACTCTGGTGAGAAGAATTCTATGAAACTTACAAAATTAGCTGCGTCTTTCCTTGCTGTTGCTTCCATTGTCCTCTCAGGGGGAATTGCTTCTGCTCAAACTGCGGGTACAAACGGCAATTACATCGGTGCTGGTGTTGCTGTTGGTGCAACCAGTGGCGGACAAGGAAACGATGAGGCACAAGTTGGTGGCAATATCCAAGGACGGTACGCCGTTCCCAAAACACCTCTTTCACTGCGAGGTTCTGTGCTGTATGGTGGTGATGCTGCCGCAATTATGCCTATAGTGACTTACGATGCGCCCATCGCCAAAAATACTAACGTTTACTTCGGTGGTGGTTATTCTTTTGTAACTGACGAAGGTCAAAAAACCCCATTGGGCAATCAGAATGCACCTGTAGTCACCCTTGGTATTGAATCAGAAATTAGAAACAATGTCATTGCCTATGGCGATACTAAATGGGGTATTGACGCCTACAGAAATAGTGATGCTGATGCTGTCAGCTTTCAAGCTGGATTAGGCTATCGCTTCTAGTGATTACAAACTAGAAAACGGCTTATTCGGAAACTGAAGCAATGATGTTTCCCAGGCGTAATAGTAATTCATTCGTCATATCTGAGTATTCATACTCAGGTATGAACTTTTTTTTAATCATTTTTATTTATGATTTTGAAAAAAAATTATATTGGCTAGTATTCACCCTTTCTCTTAAAGTGAAATGAGTAATCGTGAATACACGTATAAGATATTACTCATGAAAAAGATTAATCCCATTCCAGAAATACTGGGTGAAACAACTGATGTAGAATCTTGGCTAATTCGGGCTGGGCTAAGATTTTCAGACTTAGGTGACGATGCCGCCAGTATAGCAATCCGTAAGCAATGGCGAGAGTACCAAGCCGCAGTTCAAAGATGCTGTGCAACTCTACACCAACCACCGTCACGTGTTCAACTAAGCGGCGATTATGCCAACCTGAGAATACCTGGTAGTGGATTAACCAATTGTGCGATCGCCTGTCGAGTCGTGCCAAGTCCTTAGACTGGGCAAAAGATAGAAAATCTGTAAATAGAAAGTATTCATTGCGGTTAAAGAATCAAGTGTTGGGTAGGGCACCTGATAACTGTTTGACCGTGCCAATTTTAGATTAAAAATTATTTCGGTTCATGCCCCGCCCTGTTCATTTTGGATTTGAAATTGAATAATTGTTCAAATAAAAACACGGCTACCTCTAGGTATTTTCTTCCAATCTAAAATCTCAAATCTAAAATTGATTGCCCCAAGCCATAAAGTGGTCGGGGTAAATTCCATTTTTCCATTATTTAAAATCTAAAATCGATTGACTAGTAATCCTGTTGCACGCCACCTACTACTGGCTTAATTTCAGAAAATGGATCAGTACCGCCACCCCAGTTAAAATCACTAATTCGGATGCTGAAGCCACCTAACTCCAACACTGGATTATAACGTAAGGTGATGCCATAGGTGCGACGGCTATATTCCAAAATGTAGTCGGTGCTAGCTTCTCTACCAGTATCCAAGTTAACAGACGTTTGAAAGCCTAAGCGAAAAGGACCGTAGATTTGCTGTGATATCCCAGCACTCAACACTTTGTTATCAACGGAGCGATCGAACAAAAAGGGTGATAATCCGTTATTTAAGCCTTGAGAATAACTAATATTAAAGGCGGTATAGTCTAAAAAAGGTCGAGAGAAATGACCAATTTGCCCTTGTAAGCCAATTGTAGCAGTTAGAGTGCTTTGGTTATCACTATTGGTGTAATAACTGGTAGTGCCCGTAAGAACAGCGAACGTTTGCAAGTAAGGAACTACAGGGTTAGCTGTGTATCGTAATCCCTCAGTGGCAGTGGGTGGTAATGGTTTTCCTTGCCACAGCAACAGCCCTTTACTCAGAGAAGCGCTGGCTTGTAAACGACCTAGTGAGATGCGATCGTTTTCCCGCACTGGTTCTAGTAAGTCTTGGCGATCGGTGTTGGCATTGATATATCGAGCGCTTGCCTGATAGGTAAGGTTGATACCACTTTTTCCTAAAGGAATCACAGGAGAGGTAATAATGCCGCCAAGACTGCTCTGGACGGTTTGAAAGCCGAGAGTACCGTTGTAGAGACGATTGCGGTAGTTGTATTGCAGATTCAAGATATGGGGAAGGGAAGTCCCTATTATTTGGCGCAATCCCAAATTCACCCGCAAATTGTCTTCCACCTTGTTTAAGTCAAAACTGGTTAACTCCCCAGTCCCCTGAATTACTGTTCGTGGACTCAAAACAGAATTTATCTTTGTCTTCACAGCAAACAGTGCGCCTAAGTCACCCGTGCCTTCTTGCACAGCTCTCTGTACTAGCAACTGGGGCGTGATCGTCCAGCGAGTCTGGTCTGTATCGATCACTGGAAAACCACGCTCAATATACAAACCACCCCGATCTTTTCCATCAAAGCCGGGGGAGACTATTGCAGGTGTAACGTCTCGTTCCCGGCGGTCAATAGTCCGCTCATTCACCGGAATTGGTAAGGAGAGTCTTTGATCCAATACCAAACGCTGCTTCTGTGTCCTGATGCGGTCTACCAAGGGTGATTCTCGCGTCAGAGTTACTGTATCTGCGCGTAACTCTAATTCTGGCGGTGAAAAAGGATCATTGGTGATGCGGACATCCCTTGCTTGCCAGCCTTGCGGATAGAAGTCAATGTGTTCAGCTTCAAACCTGAGCCGCTTGACTACACCCCCTGATTTTGGTGGCGGGATGTTGGTAGCGCCTGTCTGACCACCAATTGTCACATCAATTCCTCCAGGGCTGCTCACACCCGAAACGGGCTGATTGGCTATAATGCGATCGCTGGGCGGACGTTTTGGGACTCCACCAGCACTTACATCCGTGGGTAAGAAAGCAAAATCTGTTTGTGCTGAGGGTACGTAAATTTCTCCTCTACCATTTAGCAGTTCCCCACTATCTTGAACAAAGTTATAGGTAAAGCGTTGTCCACGCAGTACCTGATCACCCCGTGTTAAAGTTACGTTGCCGAACCCCGCAGCGATCAAGTTGTCTAAATTGACTTGCAGGCGATCGGCATCCACCACCGCCCCATCAAATCGCACAACTACATTCCCAACAGCTGTAATAATTCGCCGTTGCTCGTCATACTCTTGCCGATCTGAAGTGACTTCCACAATTCTCGGTCTGGCTGGCGGCGTGCTGGCTGGCGCAGTTGTACCAGATGGTTGACCTTGCGGCTTATTAGTAGTATCTACCTGTGGTGTAGGTATTGGTACTTGAGCTTGTTGCTGAATTTGGGAATTGAATTCTACAGTGAGGGGCGTTGAGAGTTGGTTTGTCGAACTGCGAGACTTGAATTTTATAAAATTTTGTACTGATTGAGAACTTGGTGCAAGATCAGCAGCAGATACAGAGATATTGTCTCTTCCTAGAGACTGTGGTGCAGTAATATCACTTTGCTGTTTTTGCTGGGTTAACTTCTCAGCTAAAATTTCCGCCTTGGATTCGACTAACTTGTTGCTGTTTGTGAGACTTGGGGCAATTTCAAGAGGACGCAAAGATTGAGCGACTTGGGGACTTGGGGAAACTCTATAGCTAAAGCTACCATTTAAAAATGTTTGTTTTTCTCCACCACTATAGTTGGGATCTGGCGTAGACGCGGAGCGGCTTGTCGTCAGACATCGCTCACCGAGTTTTTGAGAAGGTTCACGTTTTGCGTCTCCCAATGCCACTTGATTCGAGGTCGAGAATCCCAAGTTGGGATGTTTGACCACAAGCCGCTTTGCATCTAGGTTAAAAGCCTCCGCTCCAACTTTTCTTGGCAACGCAGTCGCTTCGGTTTGCGTCTTTTGTTTGTGCGACAACCTGAGGAGAAGTTCCGAGCGTCGGCGTCTGGCACTTAGACTTGTCTTTGTGTCTTCTTTATCTTGGCGATTAGAGGTTTTAACCTCCTGCGTGGGATAACCAACAACCAGTGACTGCCCCAAAAGTGCAGCACTTCCAGGTGCGGTGATCGGGGAAATTTCTAGTGGATGGGATACAGAGGGAGTTTTGACAACTACCAAGTCATCCTGAGTTGAGTCGATCTCAGTTGGCAATGGCGGATTACTGTTGGTGTTACCCGCAATTGCCAACTGAGTCAAATCCTTGGGCTGCTTGGATTTGTCTGTCTTTTCCTGCATTCCAGTCTTTACAACTGAAAGAAACTTTGTATAACTACCAGACGGGGCGGGATTTACAGGTTGTAAAGATTCGAGGATCGGAGGCGGATCGGGTGGCAGAACTGGATGAAGCATATTTGAGCAAAATCGGGCTAACAAACAGCCAAATGACGGGCGGAAGGATAAATATACATTATTGCCTTCCGACTGTCGCCTTCTGCTACCTGCAGTAAGCCACTTGGACGAGGAAACTTACTAAGCGAAAGTTTAGTAAGTTTCCGTGGCGTTTAGTATCTTCCGCCTTCCAAAGTCGCGGATGATTTATCGCCTTTTACTCTAAGTCCCGACGGCCGGGGTTACGAGCTGGGTCGTTCGACAAAAATCCGAAGACGAAGATAATTACGAAGAAGGCAACAACAATATAAACAGCGATTTTTAAAGTCAGCATAGAAATATCTCCAAGGGGTAAGACAAAGAAAGCTTTTCTTTCAGGATCTGCCATGCAGAAAAGATAGCTCCTTTATATTACCCAAATCTTGTCCCTTTTTTAGAGGACTCTGGGGACTTGGGACTGGGACTTAGAGATTAGGGACTAGCAGTGCCTACTTTACAGTTATTGAGAATGGTGCAAGATGTCAGTTATCTGACTTTTAGATGCCCTTAAAAAATAACTCAGAGACTGTTTACTCTTGTGACGTTAACTGACGGCAAAGGTTTCCCAAAAAAGGTAACAGGTTATAGCTTACAGGGGATAGTTAATATTCCAAATGCCCCATAACGCCACTTGCTTTAAGTCGGGGAACCCTCTTGGGCGCAGTGGCTCCCCAATGCCCTATTTTTCGGTTTGAACTTTTGCTAGGTCTTTGCCAATTCGGTTTTTGATTACTCGTGCAGGTATGCCTACAGCAATGGAAAAAGGAGGAATATCTTTATTGACAACAGCTCCGGCACCAATAACACTGCCTTTACCGATAGTAACTCCATCTAATACCGTTACTCCATGCCCTAGCCAACAGTCATCCTCAATCACAATTCCCTTGCGAGTAACACCTTGGTATTTAATCAGCTCCATCGGATCAGCAAAATTATGATTATTGGCATATATCCCTGAGTGGGCAGCAATCATGCAATGTTTGCCAATTTTAATGTCTCCTGGCCCTTCAATACATACGTTGGGAGCAATGAAGGTGTCTTCATCAATATGTATACACGTATTTTCTAAAGACCCTATATCAACGTTACGCTCAATAGCGACTCTATTTCCTAGATGAATTCTATTATTTTTGTGTCCTCTAGCATCCATCCGTACACCCTTAAAAATATATACTCCACTGCCTATCTCAATACAAGAAGTACCGTTAAATTCAACACCATTTTGAATATAAACTGGGCTGCCTATTTGAGCAAAAATACTACGATATCCCAAATTACGCAACTTCGGACCCAGAATGAGTGTAGGAATATCCCCTAACACAGTAGTTACTAAAAGTTCTTGCACGCGCTGCAATTTTGAAACATATTGCTCGTTATGCATGGCTACATATCTCTTCAATCAATTGTTGTTGACAGTATTGAAAGTTGTTTTGGCTGTATCCCTAATCTTCTGCCAATACCAATAAAATTTGTATTTCTTAATACATCAGGTAAGTTGGCAGTATTACCGAAATTTACCCATATTTTTAAATGGTTTTCCAACATTTGGAAAACTAAAGTCTAGCTTTGACTATGTGAGCAATTCCTTAATTTAGGTGCGATAGAATTACTCAATTGATATACACAATTGATTTGGGTCGCTAGAAGCTTTTGTACCTAGTTTATCAATTTTAGATTTTGGATTTTGGATTTTGGTGAAGCAGCGTGGTCGTCTCCCCTTGGGAGACGCCAAGGGCGATGGGGGTTTCCCCCATGAGCGACTGCTGTTAGCGCAGCGTTAGCGATAGCGTAGCGTTAGCGATAGCGTAGCGTTAGCGATAGCGATAGCGCAGCGTTAGCGAGGAACGAGCGTCGGAACGAGCGTCGGAACGAGCGTCACCTGAAGGGATTGACCCCAGCAAGATTGGGTGTGGGGCAAGCCGAATTTTGGATTTTGGATTTGTTCCGCCCACGCTTGGATGAGGCATAAACCGAAGTAATTTTTAACACTTTGCCTCCTTTACCTCGGCAACTCTTGGAGACGCTGCGCGTAGCTTGCTTCCCCATAGGGGTACGCTCAAGGCAAGTCGCTCAGTGTTAAAGCCGAGCGGACTTGTACTGAGAATTTCGGCTTGCTTCTCTTCGAGAGGCTGCGCCAACGACTGCGCTTAACACAAGTCGCTGATGGAGCCGGCGTCGAAGTAGTCGAGGCTTTAATTCTTCAATTCTTTAATCTAAAATCGTTCGACTGAGCGTAGCCGTACCACTTCGTGGAAGCAAGCTACGCGTAGCGTTCCGCAGGAAAGTCTAAAATCTAAAATTGGCACAGTCAAGGCACGTAACAATTCTGCTTCTTTTTTACCAGTTCAATTAATCAAACAATATCACTGCATTGCAGAGTCAAATATCAGACTATTAAATTGTCTGACGGGTAAATTTGCTGGTTAGATAGGCTACTGTTTTGGTTATCCAATAAATTTGAAAAGGTTGTTACGTAACTAGGGATGGAGTTGTTTGCCTTGAAGCTACTTTCTCTCAGGCGGTTTTAGTCTTTTAAAACAACTCAGTTCCACAAGCTATTTTGCAACAAAAAATACATTTAACTAGACTATATTCAAAGTTTAGATAAAATTTTTGCCTAGCATGACAATGTAATTATTGTTGGATTATTCTGGGTATTTTTGCCCAAATAAAATCCAATTAAGGTGGATTATCTCCCACATCAGCCATCACATTGAAATTAACCATCGGTGCAAACAAGTAAGCGCTTCCCCGACTGCTATGACGGCTTTCTTGCAACGAATTTCTAGAGTATGCTGCTCCAATCATGTTGCACACAGATGATTTACAGACTAACCAGTTCACGTTTGTAATTACATGAATGGTTTTTAATAACAATTGTTTTTAACGATAACACATTTTATTTTTAGTGGAACACTCTCAATAAATAAGTTGATTTCCAGGTTGCTTATTGATGAGAATATTGGAAATCAGTTAACTTTTTTACTGGAGCGATCGCTACCTAAAATAATTTTATACACTTAGAGTAAATCCATTGAAGATGGGAAGTTTAAAAATGCTGTAAGCGGTTAATTGGCATTTTTGTCCATATTTCTATCGTCGCTTGTCCAAGTTATTTTATGATTGAGCGTTCAACTCAGAATGATATCTACTATACTTATTACACCCTCTTCCTGAAAATGCTAAAAA
This sequence comes from Nostoc sp., assembly GCF_036917395.1. Classification (GTDB taxonomy): domain Bacteria; phylum Cyanobacteriota; class Cyanobacteriia; order Cyanobacteriales; family Nostocaceae; genus Nostoc. Next base: position 180,743 of record NZ_JBALDI010000078.1, on the reverse strand, counting down.
TATTCCTCTTGCCTATTACTTATATCTAAAACATTTGTAAATCACCCATTCGGGTGATCCAAGCGGGTGATGCGTGCTTGGCACTACTCATTATAAATTTAATTTTATCGAGAGGAAGCTAAAACATAACTTAGTTTTCAGGAGAAGTCCACAAAACAACATCCAATTGCTCAAATTGAGGTATCGGTTTTAACTCACACACTTGGTTCAAATTATGGCTTTAATTAAAGAAATTGTCGAAGAAGCTCTAACTATCGGCTATCTGAGTGTTGTAGCTGAAGATCAACTGCGATCGCAACTTCAAAGTAATTATGACTCAGAAGACCTAGATGCCTGGATCATTTTACAGCGGGCTATTGTGGCGGGTGATGTTAAGCAAGAGTCGCGCCGAAAAAAGGTTTCCCTCTCTCCTAAAGCTAAAGACGCTTCATCGAGTATCAAACTTGCTTATCAAATGGCAGCGGAGATTGCTTATGCAGCAGCTGTGGCTTTGTCAATGACAAAAAATACCAAAGATCAGCCTTCATTAGGCGCGTAAAATAACACGCTAAGAAGTTATTTTCCTGATTTAGTATTAAAAATTATACCAAGTAGTTAGCGTCGGCGTAGCCCGCACTTCTCTACGAGACGCTGCGCGTAGCAAGATCCCCGTAGGGGTACGGCAAGCTCAGTGACCACCGCAGGCATCGGTTTTCCTGGTTAATTGCTTGGTAAGGTTTTCGTGCGATTATTTATGGGGTTTACATAGCTGCTTTCTGCCCCCTGCCTTCTGACACTGCTTCTTTGCCAGCGCCATTTTATTAAAAAATATAGGACTTACGCACTGTACAAATTAACCATAATGTAAATTATGAGATTTCGTCGTTTCAGGCGCTTCGTATAACCCTAATTTACTCCCATATTTGCGTAGGCGTAGCCCGTCGTGTAGACATCGCTGGCTGCTAAACATGGTTGAAATACCTAAATAGCCTGTAGTACTTATGTACGATGCGTAAGTCCTAAAATAACTAAAAATTTAATTTTTCTGGACACAGGTATGGGGAATTTTCACCCTCAGCTAAGACCTAGAATTGATCCCCAGAAGCAATACTAAAAAAAATATAAATTATTTATTCAAAACTAGATTTTTTTTAAGTGATCCAGTGCCAGTAAATGATTAAATCTTAATATACCAAGTACATGGCTGAGGGTAAGGCATAGAATTAGAAACACCTTGGTGTAAACTTTAGCAACGAGGTAAAGAATAATTCTCAATGCTTAACAAAGTCATCGCTTTTTCACAAAATACAGTATAAAGAATTGGCAACATTGGTAAAGAGAGTAAACAATAACCATAGCTAAACTTGGAGTTTTGCCAACCTATGCAGCCAATTCGCACATTTAACGTATCCCCTTCACTACCGCCGCGACTCGAACCACTACGGCGGCTGGCACAGAACTTGCACTGGGATTGGAATGTTGAAACTAAAGATTTATTTCGTCGCTTAGACTCTGACCTATGGGAGTCTAGCCATCACAACCCGGTGTTAATGTTAGGTACTATCTCTCAATCACGGCTTCTGGAAGTTGTCGAAGATGAAGGCTTCCTAGCGCAAATGGATCGAGCTGACCGTCAGTTAGAAGATTATTTGCAAGAGCGCACCTGGTATCAGAAACAACGAGAGCAGAAACCAAAAGAATGCTACGCCTATTTTTCGGCGGAATTTGGACTTGTAGATTGTTTACCCGTCTATTCTGGGGGCTTGGGCGTTCTAGCGGGAGATCACCTCAAATCTGCCAGTGACTTGGGTCTACCGCTTGTAGGTGTAGGTTTACTGTACCAGCAAGGCTACTTTGCTCAGTACCTCAATGCCGATGGCTGGCAGCAGGAACGCTATCTGAGCAATGATTTCTACAATATGCCCTTGCATCTAGAGCGCAATCCCGATGGTTCAGAACTGCGGATTGCGGTAGATTATCCAGGACGCAAGGTGTATGCCAGAGTTTGGCGCGTACAGGTAGGAACGGTGCCCCTATATTTGATGGACACCAACATTGAACCCAACAATGTTTACGACCACGACATCACAGATCAGCTGTACGGTGGCGACATCGATATGCGTATCCACCAGGAAATCATGCTGGGGATCGGTGGTGTGCAAATGCTTAAAGCTTTGGGGCTGAAAGTCACCGCTTACCACATGAATGAAGGTCACGCCGCCTTCTCTGCCCTAGAGCGCATCCGCTTGCTGATTCAGGAAGAGGGACTCAATTATGCCCAAGCTAGACAGGTGGTGGCTTCCAGTAACATCTTTACTACGCATACACCAGTACCGGCGGGAATTGACTTGTTTGCTCCCGATAAAATGTTGTACTACCTGGGGTACTATGCAGAGATATTTGGGTTGCCCAAAGAGCAATTTTTAGGACTGGGGCGCGAGAATACAGGCGATTTATCTGGGCCTTTCAGTATGGCGGTGCTAGCGCTGAAGATGGCCACATTTTCTAACGGTGTAGCACAACTGCATGGTGTAGTGTCGCGGCAAATGTTCCAGGGCTTGTGGCAGAATGTGCCTGTAGAAGAAGTGCCGATCGCAGCAATTACTAACGGTGTCCATGCCCGGAGTTGTGTGGCGAAATCGACTCAAGAATTGTACGATCGCTACTTGGGGCCAAATTGGTCATCAGCACCACCAGATAGTCCATTGTGGGAGCGGATGGACGCCATACCCGATGAGGAGTTGTGGCGCAATCACGAACGCTGCCGCTTAGATATGATTTTGTATGTGCGGGATCATTTGGTTAAGCATTTGAGCGATCGCGGCGCTTCCGCCTCCGAAATTACCCAAGCCCAAGAAGTTTTAGATCCTTACGCTTTCACCATTGGTTTTGCCCGTCGGTTTGCCACCTACAAACGCGCTACCCTTTGGATGCGTGATTTGGATCGCATTAAGCGGCTTTTGCTGGCTAACAAAGACCGAAAAGTGCAATTCGTGATTGCTGGTAAGGCGCATCCCAAGGATATTCCCGGTAAAGAACTGATCCGCGAAATCAATCACTTTATCCGCGAACAACATTTAGAAAAGCAGGTAGTGTTTGTTCCGAATTACGACATTCACATATCCCGGTTGATGGTTGCAGGTTGCGATATCTGGTTAAACACACCGCGTCGTCCACGGGAAGCTTCTGGTACCAGTGGCATGAAAGCGGCAATGAATGGATTGCCGAATTTAAGTGTACTAGATGGCTGGTGGGATGAAGCTGATTACGTCCGCACGGGCTGGGCAATTGGACATGGAGAGAATTACGACGATCCCAACTACCAAGATGAAGTAGAAGCAAATGCTCTCTACGAGTTGTTAGAGAAGGAAGTTGTACCGTTATTTTATGAACATCGGGATAGTGATGGTTTACCCCGTCCGTGGGTTGCGAAAATGAAGGATGCAATTCGGTTGAATTGTCCATTCTTTAATACAGCGCGGATGGTAGGAGAGTATGCCGGACGGGCTTATTTCCCAGCTAGCGATCGCTATCATACCCTGACTGTTGATAACTATGCCCCAGCTAAAGAACTAGCTGCTTGGAAGGAAAAACTGAGGGAACACTGGTTCAACATCAAAATCAAAGATATTGACGTATCGGCAGTTTCGGACATTGAGGTTAACCAAACTGTTACAGTCAAAGCCAAAGTTGACTTGGCAACTTTGACGAATAATGATGTGCAGGTGGAGCTATACCAAGGTGCGATCGATCCCAATGGTGAGATTGTCAACGCTGTGTCAGTGGTAATGGATTACGAAGGTGAGGATGGACAGCAATTGGGTATTTACACGGGTAATATCACCTATACCGCTTCTGGTTTGCAAGGCTTGTCTTTGCGTGTATTGCCGAAAAATCAATACCTGGCTAATGCTTATGAACCAAGGTTGATTGCTTGGGCAGAGTAATAGTGCTGAGTAGTTATTGACTACTCAAGATTAGGCGTTGCTGATTTAAGTTTAGCAACGCCTTTTATTATGCTACGCAGTCACACCCAAAAAATAACTATTGCTAGAATTACGAAGAATTATAAGGAAATGCGATTTGACTGGGATAATCACAAAAGTTAGCTTCTTAAGCTTTGATTGATCCGTGCTTCAAAGCCAGAAGTACTAATGTCTGCGATCGCGGATTTCTTGGTTTACAAACCTTATACCAATCCGTAATAGCTTAGGGTAACATTGACTATCAAAAGATTAATAGTATACAAACGAAGTATTTTTACGTGGATTTATCAGCAAATAATGTGAAGAATATGTAAAGATGCGTCTCGAAGCAAAAATATCTAAGTAAATACAGTAGTATATGCTCAGTGTTGGGTTATTTAGATATTCTCTATTTTCAAGTTAAATATCTACGCATAATTGCTCATAAAAAAGGTATAAAAATTTTCATCGCTCAAAAGTTGACTATTTTCTCTTCTACTAGGACTTAGATTTGGCAAAAAACCAAATATCGAGTGTGAATTTTACGTATTCAATTGTCAGATTTTTTAATCTCCTGCGTAAAGCCTGCGGCATAGCTTCTTTACAAGACGCTATGCGTGCTTCCCCGCAGGGGTACGCTTAGAAGCGAGTCATCTCCCAAAGGGAGACGCTTTAGCGCAACGAGCGTCGCGGAAAGTGCCGTGAGATATATATAAAGCGTTCAAGATGAATACCACGTTTTTAAACGTGGATTCCCTTCTGTCTTCTGAATGATCCTCAAAGGTGACGGATAAAGTATGCCGAAAACGTCAAATTTCGATGATCTATTTGTGCCATAAAACAGCACTAACTACAAATTAACAACTGAAAGTTACTCAAAAAATCGATTTAGGTAGGTAAAAAGTTATGGCAAATATCAATGGCACCAACGGTAATGATACCCTAGTAGGCACTCAGAACACGGACACGATTAACGGTAAAGCTGGTAACGACATCATCATGTATTCCAATGGCGATGATACCTTGACTGGTGGAGGCGGCAAGGATAAATTTGTTAGCATGGACGGCAACTCCTACTCTGAGAGTTTTAATACCATCACCGATTTCGGTGGTGTAGGTAAAGGAACAAACCCGACAGCAGCAGTCATTGCCGAAGTTGATACCCTGATATTCCAAGGTGATGGCTTTACTGCCCGAAATCTGCTGCTTACCCAGAATGGCAACAATCTGGAAATCACCTTTGAAGGAGTGATAAATACTTTCAAAGTCATCCTGCAAAACTTTGCCCTGGAAAACCTGGAAAACTTGAGCAAATCTACTGGAGCCACTGTAGACTTGGGTAATATCCTGTTTGATGGGCAAACTAGCATTACGGATAGCTTTGATGTTTTCAATGCCAACTCCACTCAAAGCACTATCTTTAATTTGAATACAGTCACGTTCCTTAACGACCTCTCCAATAATGTTAACGGCTTTGATAACTCAGATGATGTGATCAATGGTCAGGGGGGTGATGACAAAATTGACGGCAAAAGTGGCGATGACATGCTCAGAGGTGGTGCCGGGAATAATACTCTCATTGGTGGTGCGGGCAATGACACTCTCATTGCTAATCAGGGCAATAACTTGCTCTCTGGTGGCGATGGAAATGATTATGTCTTTGCCTCTGGTGACTACAGCGAGTACCGAGCAGGCTCAATTGTATTTCGCAATCCTACCTCTGGCAAAAACACCCTCTACGGTGGTGCTGGTGACGATACCTTGGATGCTAATTATTCAACAGGGAATAACACTCTCAACGGTGATGCTGGTAATGATAGCTTGAATGTTGACTATTCAACAGGTAATAATCTGCTTTCTGGTGGCGCTGGTAACGATTATCTCTCCGTTTCTGGCTTCCACGACGACCAATATGGATTTTTTAGTAGATTTTATGGCACAGGCAACAATACCCTCTACGGTGGTGCTGGTGACGATATCTTGGATGCTAATTATACAGCAGGTAATAACACTCTCAACGGTGGTGCTGGTAACGATACCTTGGATGTTAGTTATACAACAGGTACTAACACTCTTAACGGTGATATTGGTGATGATTACTTGAATGTTAACAACTCAAGAGGCAATAATTTGCTCTTTGGGGGCGATGGCAACGATACCTTCTATGGGGGCACTAGTGGCAATGATCAGCACGCTCTGGGCATTACTGGCAAAGATACGATCGATGGGGGTAAAGGTGATGATTTGTTGTCTTTCGATTACACCTATACTACACAAGAAATTACAACAAATTTCAATGCTACTACTAACATTGGATCAATTACAGCAGGCACGAATCTGGTTAGCTACAAAAATATCGAACGATTAGATATCGTAGGTACAGACTACGATGACAACATTGTGGGGAGCAATGGCAACGATACCCTCTCTGGGGGCAACATTGGCAATGATACGATTGATGGGGGTAAGGGTGACGATGTGTTGTTCGCCAATGGTGCCTATTATGCTACCGGAGGAATCACAACAAATTTCAATGCTACTACTAACATTGGATCAATTACAGCAGGCACGAATCTGGTTAGCTACCAAAATATCGAACGATTAGATATCGTAGGTACAGCCTACGATGACAATATTGTGGGGAATAGTGGGAACGATACCCTCTCTGGGGGCAATGCTGGCAATGATACGATTGATGGGGGTAAGGGTGACGATGTGTTGTTCGTTAATGGTGTCTATGCTACCGGAGGAATCACAACGAATTTCAATGCTACTACTAACACTGGGTCAATTACAACAGGCACAAATCGGGTTAGCTACAACAATATCGAACGATTAGATATCGTAGATACAGCCTACGATGACAACATTTTGGGGAGTAATGGCAACGATACTCTCTCTGCGGGCGATGGCAAAGATACGATCGATGGGGGTAAGGGTGACGATTTGTTGTCCGTAAATTATGGCAGTAGTTTCGAAGCAATAACTTCGACTTTCAATGCTACTACTAACACTGGGTCAATTACGAGAGGGATCAATAGTGTTAGCTACAAGAATATCGAACAATTAAATATCGTAGGTACACATAGCAGTGACAACATTGTGGGGAGTAATGGCAACGATACGCTCTCTGGCGGCTACTTTGGTGGCAATGACACCCTGACAGGTGGGAACGGTACTGATACCTTTAATTTCTATAATTACACCAAAGGTGTTGATACTATTTATGACTTCAACCCTACTAATGAATTGATTCAGCTATCGGCTTATGGGTTTGAAAGTCGCTTGTCAATAGGTTCACTTTCAGCAAGTCAGTTTACAATCGGAACATCTGCAACTACTAGTGAAGAGCGATTTATTTACAACAGCGCTACAGGTGCATTGTTCTTTGACCTTGATGGTAGTGCATCTGGGTTTATTCAGGTACAATTTGCACAACTATCTGCTGGATTGTCACTAACCAACAACAATTTTGTGGTTTTTAATCCTGATTAGCGTAAAGCTGCATATGCAAAGCCTTTGTTCAAATTCTTTGAGGGATGACAATGTAGCCGCTGGTGCGATCGCCTAATACGAGATTACGTTGTTCTCCCCAATACCACCAATAAGCAGCAACATAAGCGCAAATTAAGCTATCTAGCTTATCTTCGGTTGCTTTGAGTGCTGCGCCTGTGGTGGGGATTTCAAGAAGGAAGGAACCGCAGAGGCGCAGAGGGCGCAGAGGAGGAGAGAAAGAGGGGAGAATATCGAGAAGATAATTTTGGAGTTTGATTAATTCTAGGCGGCGCTCATTGAGGCGTCCTTTTTTGTATTTGAGGATGCGTTCTAAGTTGAATAGGTTAACGATTGCTGGGTGGGGAAAGACTTCTATTTGATATCGGCTGAGTTTTTGCGCTTCAATGGTGGGCGCGTGTGCAAAACCGCGTGATTCTAATTCTAAACCAAAGTTGATGGTGCGTTCTGCAAAGGGTAGGTTTTTGTTAGCTGGGTAGCATCCTGCATGATATCTGCCAAAGTACTTATGGCTGAGTTTGTCGGGAAGGCGACTCCCGCTATCGTTGGGTATGAGAGTAGGTGCATCTACGGCGATGATGGCTGGTTCATCTGGTTTTACTCTCTGATCAATCCAGGTGAGGATGTCTGCAATGGCTTCTTGGCGGTCTAGATCAAGTAGTTGCAGTTGTCCATCTATCCATTCTAAGCAACATAATCCACTTGGTTGTGATTTCCAACCTAAATCAATGCCAAGAAATTTCATGGTCATAACACGAATTTGTGATTATTTTCGCATTTTCGGGCAACCATTTACCTAAGTTTACTTGCTAAAAATCGTGGTAAATAATCTTATAATCTTAAGCAGCTTGTCTTAATTTATTTTATCTCGCAATAAATTAATCAAGATTATTCCAATGAAAATTTTATTTTTACATCCCAATTTTCCCTCTCAATTTCGCAACTTGGCGACAGTTTTAGGTAAAAATCCTAATTACAAAGTCGTCTTTGGGACAAATCGTCGTGAGGGAGAAATACCTGGCGTTTATAAAGCTATTTACACTCCTTCTCGTGAAGCTGCTCCCCAAACCCACCACTACGTTCGCAACCTGGAAAATGCTGTTCTCACTGCTCAGGCTGTGTATCGCGTGGCAGAAAACTTAAAAGCTCAGGGTTTCGTTCCAGATATAGTTTATGGTCATTCTGGTTGGGGACCGACTTTATTTATGAAAGATGTTTTCCCCAAAGCCGAATTATTGTGTTATTTCGAGTGGTTTTACCACGCTCACGGTTCGGATGCAGATTTTGATCCCAAGGAACCACTGAATGCTGATGATGAATGCCGCATCCGCGTAAAAAATGCGCCGATTTTGACTGATTTATATAGTTGCGATCGCGGTCTTTCTCCGACGAATTGGCAGCGACAGCAGTTTCCTAAAGAATATCATAGCAAAATCACTGTACTTCATGATGGTATTGATACCAATTTTTTTGTTCCCAAACCAGGCGCAAAGTTAGTTTTACCAAGAATCAATCTTGATCTTTCGCATGTAGAAGAGTTGGTAACTTATGTGGGACGGGGAATGGAACCTTATAGAGGTTTTCCGCAGTTTATGGAAACGGTGGCACTAATTCAGCAGCGAAGACCTAAGTGCCATGTGGTAGTTGTGGGAGAAGATAGGGTGGCTTATGGGAAGAATCTCCCCGATGGTCAGACTTATAAAAAATTAATGCTAGAAAAATTATCTTTGGATTTATCGAGGCTCCACTTTACAGATAGGCTACCTTACAATGAGTACCTTCAGGTTTTACAAGCTTCTTCTGCTCATGTTTATTTAACCCGTCCTTTTGTTTTATCCTGGTCAATGTTAGAAGTCATGGCAGCAGGATGTTTACTAGTAGCTTCTAAGACTCAGCCAGTATTGGAAGTCGTACAGGATGGGGTAAATGGACTGCTGGTAGATTTCTTTTCTCCGCAGAATATTGCTAATCGGGTTGAAGAGGCGCTGAATCATCCTCAGGAGATGAATGCAATTCGTGCGAATGCGCGAGAGACAATTTTGAAGCGTTATGATTTAGCGAAACTGTTACCACAGCATTTGCAATGGATGTTTGCTAGTAAAAGTTCTAATAGCTTGAAAAATCGCCCATCTTCTAAAGGATTTGGCAGAAATTAGATGATTAGTTTGGGTTGAGTTTTCCGAAGTTTAATTAAGGTACACTGAAGTTTTTTGATTGGGAAAAATTAATGAAACTAAGATATTTACAAAGAATAAATTAATAGCCTCAATGCGAATTATTTTTACCATTGCTCATTTTTTCAAACCTAGCGGTGAGGGTCGTCATGCTTCCCAACGCAAAGACTCACAACCCCGCTTGCAGGCGTTAACTAAAAGCCTTACCGCCTTACACCAATTATTTGGCAAATCTCAAAGTATCATCAACATTGCTCAACGACTAGCTTTCCCTGCTAACCAACCCCAGTCGCACGAACTAGATATTGTTATTTGTACAACCAAAGATAATCATCTTCTGAATCAGCTTCCCTTACCATCCCATTTATATAAGCATCATTCTACTAATATAGAACCTCTGCTTTTGGGGTTTGAATGCCAAGCTGTTTTACAAAGTTGTCTCGGTCAGTATGATTACTACTGCTTCCTTGAAGATGACCTAATTATTTATGACCCTTGGTTTTTTATAAAATTAAACTGGTTTACGCAACAAGCGGGTGATTTAAATTTGCTCCAGCCACATCGTTATGAAGTCTCTCCCCACGGTTTGGTTAACAAAGCTTACATTGATGGGGATTTAGCTTTGCGAGTAACTGCTCCTTTTCAAAATGTGCAAGAGCAGCAGGAACTAAAAGGTACAATTATGAATGCACCAATTACCTTTTGTCGTGCCCTTAATCCTCATTCAGGCTGCTATTTTTTGAATGCAAATCAGATAACTCATTGGGCTAATCAAACTTATTTTCTCGACCGCGATATTAGCTTTGTTGGGCCTCTAGAAAGTGCTGCCACGTTGGGAATTATGAAGACATTTCAGGTTTACAAAACCTCACCAGAGCAAGCAAGTTTTTTGGAGATTCAGCACTTTGGAACTGGATTTCTGGGGCTAATTGGAGGACGGGTGGGTTTAGCAGAAAGGTGAATGCTACAAGGTAATCATACAATAAATCCGGTTTCTGGAAGGCGATCGCAACCAACTGCCACTAGAAACGGAAACGAGTTGAGCGAACAAGTTATAGGACGTTTGCCCTTGGTATGCTTACCTTTTATCAAGTTAAAGTGCCGTCAGGTGCATTGGAGATAAACATTCCTAAATGTATGTTACAAATTCTTACATTTTGGTGTTAAAAAACTAAAAAAATCTAATTAATTATTATAGTCATGTTGCATGGTTATAATGCTTGTTTAAAAGTGTGACTATGACTGCTAGTACCCTGCTGCAATTTTAATGGTTCATGCTTAACCGCACAAAGCTAGTGTTTCACCTGCTAGGGGATGGACATCCTGCCTGTCCTTATTTAACTGGCTGAAGATGCCTTCTTGACAAAAACATCTTCATTCTGTTAAATATTTGGATTCTTGACTGAGAAGGCAAGGAACAGACTTTTATCCTGAGCAATCTGTCAACCAGAATATCAAATAGATGTCTTTGCTTCCACCTTGAAAACTGAGTTCTGATAGTTGCGGTTTCTGGCGCGAGTGAGAAGTTCTGTTTCAGAAGGTACTCTAATCTTTGACGCTAGCTTCAGAAACTCAAGGATTTTGATGAACCAAAATGTTGGGTCTGGAAGATAGGCAACCTGACCCTCTCGCACGGTTATGCCATGCCGGGCTGACCACTGGAATGCATGATGAAGATTATGCCAGCCTTCACCCAGGGTCAGAAACGCGACGAGCCAATGGTTCTTACTGTGGTCGTTGGTTATGAATGGTTGCTCACCCAGTATGTGGCTGAGTGAGTTGACGGTAGCAACACCGTGGAAGAGGACAGTCGTGCTGAGGAAAAAAGCGCCGAGATATTCAACTCCACCGATGTAGTACGAGAGCGCACCAAGAGCAACGGTGGGAATAAAGTGCAAACGGTCAACAATCTTCAAAATCACATTACTCTCAACATCGGTAGGAAGCTTCGAGGGAAAAAACTCTGGGGAGAATAGCCATCCAGCTTGAGACCACCAGAATCCTTTGATTCCCTTGAAAGGCATATAGGGGGAATGAGGATCTTTTTCCTGGTCTGAGCATTGATGATGCTCCACGTGGTGAGCTTTCCACCAACTTGGCCCCATCTGCCCAGCTGAAGCAGCCACGATGCTTCCAACGCATAGAACTGAGGTTGGAGCCTGGTAGCTCTTGTGGGTGAGTAGCCTATGGTAAATGCCAGTAGTTGCAAGCATTCGTATTACATATAACAACACGGCCCACAAGGCAGCACCCCACGATAAGCCAGTAACAATAATCAGTAGTGATCCTAAATGACTCACCACGATTAAAGTAGGCCCTAATATGTAAGAAATAATTGTCAGTTGAGAGTACTGCTTCATTAGTCTTTTAATGTCCTTAAGCTTCAAAATAGAAATGCACCATATCTTCGCCGCAGTTTAGCTCATGGACAGCAGAACGCCCACCGTTGCCAGCGTTAATACCACAGGGATATCTTGGCATAATTCGCTTGGAATATGAAAAGCAGCTTCAAACACAAGCGATGGCAAAAAAGTATTGAAAATGAGTTCCTTTGTAAGCGAATGGCACTAAGCAATTTCTGAGAAAGCAATTACGACCCTTGTTGCTATCAGTCCTACCGTGTATGGTAGTTGCACCCTCCAAGCAAGCATTGCCATGACAACTGCAATCAAAAGTAGGATCTTAATTAGTTCAATGCTCAGTCTTATGAAGTCAATTTTCGTCTAGCCATTGGTTACACTTACAATCCTTTAAGCTTACACTATTTGGGCTTTTTAGGGTTTTTAAATGGTTGCTCTATTTACGCCGTGTTGTATTATAGACAGTCCCGGCTAAGGTTTCACCTTTTCTAAGTGCCATTCCATTTTCGGCTAAAGTTGTAAAGCTTTCATCAACAGACTTCCCGGAGTGGAAAAATTAACTTACAATTCTCAGGTTAGTCCTCCTTCCTTTGACAAAAACTTAAATTTTGTCTATCTCTATAAATTAAAGATACATAAAGCGCTCAGATCAAGAGAAAAAGTATTGTTATTTACAGGGTCTTACGGTTTAGTATCAGGAGTTACGCAAAATCATGATAAAACGAACCGCAAAGGGGAGGCAGCGCGGTCTTGGGGGTTTCCCCCATGAGCGACTGCCGTCGCAAAGGACACAAAGGAATAATAGTTTCAGAGAGTTCTTGCGTAAGTCCTGAGTATTTCTATTGCCGTGCTATATAAACGCAACCTTCTGCATTGTTAATGTATCGACTTACAATGCGATTGTATCGATTTACAATGCGATTGTATCGACTTACAATGTGATTGTATCGACTTACAATGTGATTGTATCGACTTACAATGTGATTGTATCGACTTACAATGTGATTGCATCGACTTACAATGTGATTGCATCCATTTACAATGTGATTGCATCCATTTACAATGTGATTGCATCGATTTACAATGCGATTGTAGCGACTTTTTATTTACAGCAGACTACAGTAAGGCATTACAATGCCCACCCTATAATCTATTGTTACTACACAAAGTTGTCGTTTTATTTCATGAAGAGTTTCTATACCAATCCGAGTTGAGTTAAAATCTCTAATCCACAACGGCGAGTTGACCTGGAAAATGTCAAAATTAAATGAGTTTTGCGTAGGCGCATACTCCTACGGGGATCTTGCTACGCGTAGCGTCTCCTTGGCGCAGCCTCTCGTAGAGAAGAGTTGCGACTTGTCGCCAGACATTGCCACTTTACATAACGCGGATTTGAGATAACTAAGTTGAAATTTATGGGCAAGCAACGTGTTCTTTCTGGAGTTCAACCAACGGGCAATTACCATCTAGGCAACTACTTGGGAGCCATTCGCAACTGGGTAGAAGGTCAGAGCGAATACGAAAACTACCTCTTTGTGGCTGATTTGCACGCGATTACAGTGCCACACGACCCAACACAGTTGGCCGTTGATACCTACACTCTCGCTGCGCTCTATCTAGCTTGTGGTCTTGATTTAAATCACTCCACCATCTTTGTACAATCTCATGTTTCCGCCCACAGTGAACTCACTTGGTTGCTCAACTGCATTACACCTCTAAACTGGCTGCAAGATATGATCCAGTTCAAAGAAAAGGCACTCAAGCAAGGAGAAAATGTCAGTGCAGGCTTATTGGATTACCCTGTGCTGATGGCGGCTGATATTTTGCTTTACCAAGCCGATAAAGTGCCAGTGGGTGAAGACCAAAAGCAACATTTGGAATTGACACGGGATATTGCAGCTCGGTTAAATCACCAATTTGGTAAACCAGATCAACCAGTTCTGAAGTTACCAGACCCTTTGATTCGTAAGGAAGGGGCAAGGGTGATGAGTTTAGCAGACGGTACACGCAAAATGTCAAAGTCTGATCCTTCGGAGTTAAGCCGAATCAGTTTGCTAGATCCGCCAGAGCAGATTCAATACAAGATTAAGCGTTGTAAAACTGATCCGATTCGTGGGCTGACTTTTGATGATCCAGCGCGTCCAGAGTGTAATAACTTGTTAACGCTCTATACATTGCTTTCTGGTAAGAGAAAGGAAGATGTAGCAGTTGAGTGTCAGGATATGGGCTGGGGACAATTTAAGCCATTGTTGACGGACACGATAATTGAGTCCCTGAAACCAATCCAAGAAAAATATCAGTCAATAACGGCGGACAAAGGCTATTTGGAATCTGTGTTGCGGGATGGAGGGGAAAAAGCTAGAGCGATCGCAAATCAAACTTTATCACAAGTAAAGGCTGCTTTAGGCTACTCTCTTCCTTTATAGGTTTTCCCTTCAGGTGTGATTTGCTATACCATTTAATAAATGGAAGTTCTTAATTTTATGCATCACACCCATAGCCCCACAGCCTTCAAGAGAGCTGTACAAGCAGGTGAATTTCTAGTTACCGCCGAGGTAGCACCGCCGAAAGGAGGAGATCCAGCCCACATGATTCAAATGGCGGCGACCCTTAAGGGAAGGGTTCATGCTGTCAATGTTACTGATGGTAGCCGTGCAATGTTACGCATGTCTTCGTTAATGGCGTCGGTGATTTTGTCACAAAACGGCATAGAGCCGATTTGTCAAGTTGCTTGCCGCGATCGCAATCGCATTGGTTTACAAGCTGATTTAATGGGCGCTCATGCTTTGGGCATCCATAACATTTTAGCTTTGACTGGTGACCCAGTAAAAGCAGGCGATCATGCAGACGCCAAATCAGTATTTGATTTGGAAGCTGTGCGACTGCTGCAACTAATTCGGAAGATGAATCAAGGTGTTGATTGCAACGAGAAACCCTTGACTGATGGAGCGCTAGATTTATTTGTTGGTGCAGCGGTAGATCCACAATGTAAAAGCTGGTCGGGTTTGCAAAGTCGATTTGAACGCAAAATTGAAGCAGGAGCGCAGTTTTTTCAAAGTCAGTTGATTACCGATTTTGACCTGCTAGAAAAATTTATGGACACAATTGCCGCTGACTATAAAAAACCGATTTTGGCAGGAATTTTTCTGTTGAAATCGGCAAAAAACGCCCAGTTTATTAATAAGTGTGTTCCGGGTGTAAATATTCCCCAGCATATTATTGATAGATTGGCAAAAGCCAAAGACCCTTTTGAGGAAGGGATAAAAATTGCAGCCGAGCAAGTGCAAATAGCGCGGCAATTGTGTCAGGGTGTCCATGTGATGGCGGTGAAGCGTGAAGATGCGATCGCGCCAATTTTGGATTTAGCTGGGGTTGCGCCAGTTAATCAGTTGGTATCCAAGTAAACGAAATGATGGATTTTTTATTAAAGCAGATGGAAACAACCATCTGCTTTTTTTTACACTTAATCAGACATGAATACACTATTTTTGATAAACTTTCAATATCCAATTTTCGCTTGACTAAATCCAGGTGCAAACTGAAAAAATATTTTATAGTTTATTTCAAGCTTTTCCTAGCATATTTTTTACAATAATTGGCGAGCCGACTGTCAATGTCAACGCCTATGAATTTGTTTCAGTCGAACTAAAAGAAACTGCTTTTAGGATTGATGGGGTATTCATCCCCACAAATCAAACCACAAATCAACCACTGTACTTTGTGGAAGTCCAGTTTCAATTAGACTCAACTTTTTATAGACGCTTTTTTGCCGAAATCTTTCTTTACTTGCGTCAAAACGAATCAGTACATTTTTGGCGTGCTGTTGTTATTTATCCGCAACGAAGTTTAGATCCCACCGATCGGTTACCGTATGAGTTGCTGCTAAACAGTTCACAAGTGCAACGCATTTATCTAAATGAATTAGATACGGGGGAGAACTCACTTCAAGTTGCGATCGTTAAATTAATTATTGAAAGAGAAGAGATAGCCGTTGACAAAGGTAGGGAATTGATTTTACAAGCAAGACAAGAACTGACAGATGAAGCAACCAGAAAGCAAATTGTAGAATTAATAGAGACTATCCTGTTGTACAAATTTACCCGGTTAAGCCGAGAGGAGTTAGCAGAAATGTTGGGTATAGACGACGAATTCAAAAAGACAAGGATGTATCAATCAATCAAGCAAGATGGCTTGGAGGAAGGTCGGCAAGAAGGTCGGCAGGAAGGTCGGCAGGAAGGTCGGCAACAAGCTAAATTAGAAGCTATTCCTCGGTTGTTGGCATTGGGGTTAAGTGTGGAACAAGTGGCAGTGGCTCTCGATTTGACAGTGGCACAAGTACAACAAGCAGCCTAGAATCAGTTTGGCTGATAGTGGGCGCGCTTGAGTATTGCGCTTTATCTTTGGAAACACTTTGCTATATATTGCTTAAGCAAAGCGTGCAAGATATCAATAAAGTTTTTTACCTGAAGTGCGATCGCCTCTTTGATGTTTAATTTCACTAAATGAGAAGCGATGTCTACGACGGGCTATTCGGCGTCGCAGTTAAACACCTGGGTTACATCTTACCGTGTTGCATCACTTGTTGTAGATGTTGGCGAATCTCTTGTGCGTGTTCAATATCAGATTGCCGCAATTTTTGGAATAACTCTACACAAGGCTGAGAACCTGCTTGCTCTGCATCTTTGATGTAAATATCGTAAGCTTTAACGGCTTCAGCCTTGTTTTGCAAAACGGTAATAAAATCATACTCCAAGTTGCTAATTGGTTCTTGAGACTGTCCGTTACCTGTATTTGTAATCATTGCTTGACCCTCTTTTAGAATTTCTAATTAACTTTATACTCAGCCTTCAAGAGCAATTCATCTCCCAAAATGAGTATAGTTGAATACGTCGGAAGTACCTTATGAGGGTAAGTTAGGTACTAATACTTTTGGCTTAACAGCCGTCAAAGAAACCGATATGGTTTCAACTCTTTCTCCCTGCTCTCCCACTCCTCACTTCCTAATTTCATAGAAGTTTATCCAAGAGGTTGATTTTCATCACATTGACGTGAATACTGCAATTCCAACTCATTTTGCCGTTCCCTATCTCCTCTATGCACAATCGGGCACAATTTAGTGTTAGCGCTCATACAATCCATGTGTGGTGTCTTAGCACAGACTACAAGTAGTCCACCCAAAACAAACAACAAACCACAAATTGCAGCTGTATTAACCCAAGAAATTTCCAGCGCTCCCTGAACTACTACTTCTCGCAGGAGAGATACAATTGTTACCTCAACTGCTACCCCTACAGAGATACTATGTTCTTGCAAGTAGACCATTAACAGTCGAAATAACTCGACTAAAATCAACACAAATAGGATTTTTGCAGTCACATGTTTATAATCCAGTTGCTGCGTAATGGCGATAAATAACCCCCACAATTGCATCAGCATGACGGCAAACAAAGCCAAACACAAGACAATCACAATTAAGTCTTGGAAGGCTTCCATATTGCGAACAATTGAGTGCCGATCAAGCCAGCGATCACTAAATAAAAATCGACTCTTCAGGCGCTTTTGCATGTACATTTCATTCCAATCGGGACAAGTTAAGACAACACCAGCGAGTCAACCCAATAGTTTTATGTTATGCAATATTAAGCTTTTGCGCCTCAGCGAGGTTGGTAATTTAAATTTTGTGCCTGTTGCAACAATTGCTCGGCATTTTTCGTCCATTGAGGATTTTTCTGAGCATTGTATAAATCTCTGGCAAATTGGAATACTTGTACTGCATTTCCATATTGCTGTAGCTGCATAAAAACTAACCCTGCACCATAATAAGCGTTGGGATAGTTGGAATTAGCTTCGGCTGATTTTCTAAAAGCTTCTAATGCCTCTTGTGATTTACGTTGTTGAAACCAAATTGAGCCGAGATTGTAGTAAGCTTCAGGATACTTCGGATTAATTTTTACTGCTTGACGAAAGGCATCTTTGGCTTGATCGAGTTTACCTTCTTGGAGATAACACATCCCTATATGATAAGGAGGCTCTGGTGCATTTTTGCTATATTCTATGGCTTTTCTAAAAGATGCGATCGCTCGCTCACAATCTCGTTGCTGTTCTCGTACCAACCCCAAGTTATAGTGGGCAAATCCTAGTTTGGGATCAAGTTCTAAGGCGCGTTGCAAATAATCGTTAGCTAACTTTAAATTATTCCCTTCTAACAACGCACCACCTAAATTAGCAAAAGCTGGAGCAAATTTGGGATCGGCTTGCGTCGCTCGATAAAATGCATCCGCAGAGGGTTGTAATTGTCCCGTTTGTCGGAATGCTAGCCCTAAATTATAGTGCGCTGGTGCTAATGTCGGATCTAATTGGGCTGCTTGTTTAAAGGCGGCGATCGCATCTTGTACCCTTCCCGCCTGAATTGCCTGTAAACCTTGGTTTAACCAGTCTATGGCAGTTTTACCATTAGATTGTACCAGCTTTGAGGGGACAGGAGGAGATAAAGAAAGAGAAGGGGAAGGAATGCTAACAACCAGTATCAAACTTACTAACCCTACTATGCGATATTTAGATAATGATAATCCCATTGATTTCCTAACTTGCAACACTTTCAGTTAAATTTACTTCATCAGAAGTTTTTTACAAATATTTTTAATTTGCCATGAAAATTTGTGATAATTAATTTTTCTTAAGCTAAATCTTACGACAGACTACAATTTTTTGAAGTTTCGATTAAAAGAAGGATAATAATAAATTAAAGAAGGGGTAATTTTGACTCCAGAGAACCATTTTTTATCCCTGATATATACAGCAGAATAATGCGGTTAGGAAAGACTTACCGCAAGGGGAGTTTTATGAACGAAAAAGTAAAATCGGGTTCGCGGAATGTTGCAATTGTCGGGCCTTATTTAAGTGGAAAAACCACTTTACTAGAAAGCTTGTTATTTGTCACAGGGGCAATTTCCCGCAAAGGGAGTATTAAAGACAGCAATACAGTGGGAGATTGTGCTGCCGAGTCGCGCGATCGCCACATGAGTGTAGAAGTCAGCGCCGCTAGCACTGAGTATAGCGGTATTCGCTTCACTTTTATTGACTGTCCGGGAAGTGTAGAATTTGCCCAAGAAACGTACAATGCTTTAATCGGAGTGGATGCGGCAATTGTAGTTTGCGAACCCATACGCGAACGAGTCCTCACCCTTGCCCCTCTATTTAAATTCCTAGACGATTGGGAAATTCCCCACCTTGTCTTTGTTAACAAAATGGATCGGGCAAATATTCACGTTTTGGAAACATTGCACGCCCTCAAAGCAGTATCTAGCCGTCCTTTGGTAGCGCATCAATATCCGATCATGAACGGGGAACAACTCATCGGCTTTATTGATATGGTGAGTGAACAGGCATATCAATATCATCCAGGCGCACCTGCTGATCCCATCCCCTTTCCCGAAAGCTTAAAAGAAGAAGAACATATAGCACGAGCAGAAATGCTCGAAGCCCTAGCAAATTTTGACGACCATTTACTCGAAGAACTTTTAGAAGACATCGAGCCACCCCAGGAGGAAATCCTCAAAGATTTAAAAATGGAATTAGGGGCAGATTTGGTAGTGCCCGTTTTCTTTGGTGTAGCAGAACAAGATTATGGTGTTAGACCTCTATTAGAAGCCTTGTTACGGGAAGCCCCCGAACCAGAAACCACAGCAGAACGTCGCTTAAAAAACTTAAAAGGTGATACAGCCTTAGCACAGGTATTAAAAACTTACTACACTCCCCAAGGTGGCAAACTCTCTCTGGTGCGTGTTTGGCGGGGCAAATTAACTGATGGTATTGTCCTCAATGGCATTCGGACTGGTGGAATTTACCGCCTCATGGGACAACAACAGCAGTTTGTTAACCAAGTTAGTGCTGGTGAAATTGTCGCATTGAGCCGTTTAGAAGGAATCAAGACAGGGGATACAATCTCTATAGAACAGCAGTCTGCAATAGAATTACCCAAAGCTGTACAGTTGGAACCAGTGTATGCTCTGGCTATCACACCAGAAAAGCGCAACGATGAAGTTAAACTCAGTGGTGCCATTACCAAGTTATTGGAAGAAGACTGCTCACTTGCTTGGGAACAACACGGCGATACTCACGAAGTAATCTTGTGGGGTCAAGGTGAGATTCATTTGCAAGTCACCCTAGACAGACTGCGCCGCAAATATAACTTGCCGATGACAACCCACTTGCCGCAAGTGCCTTACAAAGAAACCATCCGCAAAACGGTAGCTTCAGTTCATGGGCGCTACAAGCACCAAAGCGGTGGTCACGGACAGTTTGGTGATGTTTTTCTGGAAATTAAGCCTTTACCACGCGGTACAGGTTTCAACTTTAATGAAACTATTGTCGGCGGCGTGGTTCCCAAACAGTACATTCCTGGAGTAGAAATGGGCGTGCGGGAATTTTTGACACATGGGCCTTTGGGCTTCCCAATAGTCGATTTGGCGGTAACTCTGACTAATGGTTCATACCACAACGTTGATAGTTCCGAACAAGCTTTTAAGCAAGCTGCCCGATTGGCAATGCAAACGGGGATACCCCAAGCGGAACCTACGCTGTTAGAACCAATTCTGCGGGTGGATGTTACCACACCTAGCGAATTTACCTCCAAAGTGCTGCAACTGTTGAGTGGTAGACGGGGGCAAATTTTAGGCTATGAGGGGAGAAACGATTGGCAAGGCTGGGATAATGTCTCTGCATACTTGCCACAAGCAGAGATGCAAAACTTTATTGTAGAGCTGCGATCGCTCACCTTAGGCGTTGGTTCCTTCCACTGGGAATATGACCATCTCCAGGAAGTGCCAGAAAAACTCGCCGAGCGTGTGATTCACAGCAATGGTAATAGTGCTAACGGCAACGGCAAGTAATTTTGGATTTTGGATTTCAGATTTTGGATTCATCTAAAATCAACACTAGCCCGGAACTTTAAGTTTCGGGCTAATAACTAAAGTCTAATAAATCGTTGTCAGTCTATATCTTCTTCAGTAAGACCTGCATCCTTCAGCAGTCCTTTCAGTGTTCCAATAGGTAAATCGCGATTGCCATGAACAGGAATAGAGAGAATGATCCCTTTGTTGACATAAATATGATGACTGCCAGTAATCCGTTTCAGGTTCCAGCCATACCGTTCAAGAATTTTACATAAGGCTTTACCAGAAACAGATTTTATAGAGATATTTCAATCAACTGTTGATCAGGTTCAAGTTCTTCCTGCTGGCTAGCAACTTCAAGCCAACCCTGAATTGCATCTTTAAGCATTTCTAACAAGTGTTCGTAGCTTTCTCCCCATGTGTGACACCCTGGTAGGGCTGGTACTGAAGCACACCACACATCATCTTCTTGCCAGATAACAGCTTTGATTTTCATGATAAATCTGTTGCAGTGTCGTGTTGTATATCTTAGCGTAACTACATTTAAGAGTTGCGTAGGCTTTGTCCGCCGTAGGCATCGCTCACTCTCAGCGTTGGTTCCTTCCACAAGACAACCTCTAAAAGTTTTTTCGCTTACTGGCTTTCAGCTTAAGTTGACACGCATGAGCTTTTTCTGTGCCCCGAAAGTGCGGGTCTATTTATTATCAAAGAATGATTAATAAAAGCCTGAAACGACCTATGCATGGTAAACTCATACCATAATTAATTTGTACAGTGCCTAAAGCCTAGTATTTTAAATTAAAATTCTTCTTGAATTAAGAAATAATAATTGTCAGAAATTAATACTTCATAATATGCTTGGGTATAAGTAGCTGTCAGGAAATTTTATTATATATGAATTACGATGCTTTCATTGTTCCACCTGGTTCAAAGATTTCTCTAAAAAAAAACTATGACCCAGCTTATAAGACTGATTTTAATCAAAAAGCTGAAGCTGCAATCAAATTACAAGCAGATATTGAACGACTAGCAAATTACCAAAATATTCTCTACGCTCAAAACACTTATGCCTTATTAATTATTTTTCAAGCAATGGATGCTGCTGGTAAAGATAGCACAATTAAACATGTGACATCTGGTGTTAACCCGCAAGGATTTCAGGTGTTTAGTTTCAAGGCTCCCAGTGCGGAAGAATTAGACCATGACTACCTGTGGCGAACAACTAAGGCTTTGCCAGAAAGAGGTCGAATTGGGATATTCAACCGTTCATACTATGAAGAAGTGCTAGTAGCTCGTGTCCATCCAGAAATCTTGAAAAAGCAACAACTTCCTTACTTACCTGAGGGAAATAAGATATGGAAACAACGCTTTGAAGAAATTAATGGTTTGGAAAAATATTTGGTAGACAATGGTGTAATCATCTTGAAGTTTTTTCTCAATGTTTCTAAATCAGAGCAGAAAAAACGTTTTTTACAACGGATTGATACTCCTGAAAAAAATTGGAAGTTTTCAGATAGCGATGTCCGAGAACGAGTTTTTTGGGATGATTATATGAATGCTTACGAAGAAGTTTTCAATCACACTAGTACGAAATCGGCTCCATGGTATATTATTCCTGCCGATCGCAAATGGTTTACCCGGCTGGTAGTCGCTAATATTATCTGCACAAAATTAGAACAACTAAATCTGCAATACCCAACAGTGAGTAAGGAACATAGGCAGCAGCTTTTAGAAGCAAAACGCATTCTAGAGCAGGAAGATGAACCTATGAAATCAGTAGAGAAAGAGAAAAAAAAGTAAATTATTTCAAATACTACATTGTAGAATTAATTCAATTGAATATGAAAAATGAGAAATTTATTTTCTCTGTAACTAATAAGTTTGGTTGATAGTAAGAGCCTAAAAATCATGATTAAAATCGCGGAAAATGCCAAGAATCATCCACCTTACTTTACTAATGCTGCTTTTGATATTCTAACGATCGCAGCTTCAGCAGGCGGTCTGACTGCTTTAATTGAAGTGCTATCGACTTTACCAGCAGAATTTAGAGCTGCGATCGCCATTGTGCAACACCTTGCCCCGCAATATCCGTCGCTCATGGCAGAAATTGTCAGTCGGCGCACCGTTATTAGCGTCAAACAAGCAGAGGAGGGAGATATTCTTACCCCAGGAACGGCTTACATTGCTGCACCCGATCATCACTTGTTGGTTAACGGTGACGGCACGCTTTCCTTATCACAGTCGGAATCAGTACATCATTTACGTCCTTCGGCTGACTTGTTATTTGAATCGGTTGCAGCCACTTACAAAAATAGAGCGATCGCCCTTGTGCTAACTGGAACGGGTAGTGATGGCACGATTGGGGTAGAGGCAATTAAAAAAATGGGCGGTACTGTGATTGTCCAAGACGTAAAAACCGCCGAATTTTCCGGGATGCCCTCAGCTGCGATTGAAACTGGCAAAGTAGATTTTATTCTCCCCCTGAATGAAATCTCTAGCACCTTGGTGACTTTGGTCATGGGGTGCGATTCGTTCACTCGAAATGAATAGAATGCGTTAACGAGTCTTTGATACTCAAAGGACGCAGTTCAGAACTCCACTCCTCTGCCCCCCTTGCGCCTGCCTTATGACTTCCGCAGAAAGAGACCTTAAATTTGAAAATCTACTGATTTATCTCAGACAAAGCCGGGGATTTGATTTCACAGGTTATAAGCGCTCGACTTTGGTCCGTCGGGTACGCAAGCGGATGCACTCATTGAGCATAGAGAGCTTTGAAGATTATCTAGACTACCTAGAAGTTTATCCAGACGAGTTGAATCATCTCTTCAACACTATCCTAATTAACGTCACCGCTTTTTTTCGAGATTCATCAGCTTGGGAATATCTAGCAGAGCAAATACTGCCTAATCTGATTAAAAATAGAAAAAGTTCTGACCAAATTCGCATCTGGAGTGCTGGCTGTGCCTCTGGGGAAGAAGCTTATACCCTAGCAATGTCAATGGCTGAAATGTTGGGAATAGAGGAATTTCGCCAACGAGTGAAAATCTACGCCACAGATGTAGATGAAGAGGCTCTCAACCAGGCTCGCCAAGCTATGTATTCAGCAAAAGATATCCAGGCGGTGCCAGATGAACTGCGGCAAAAATACTTTGAGATTCTCGGTAACTGGTATGTCTTCCGCTCAGACTTGCGCCGCTCAGTGATTTTTGGACACCACGATCTACTTGAGGATGCGCCAATTTCGCACTTAGATTTGTTGGTTAGTCGCAATACCATGATGTATTTTAATTCTGAGACTCAGGGGCGAATTCTGGCCCGATTTCATTTTGCACTCAATGATACTGGCTATTTGTTTTTGGGGAAAGCAGAGATGCTATCCATGCATTCAAGGCTGTTCACCCCATTAGACTTAAAAAACCGGATATTTACTAAGGTATTGTCGGTGAATGTACGCGATCGCCTTTTAGGGATGGGAAATTCAGTAGATGACGAATCTAGCAGCCGTTTGTCTCGACATCTCCAACTGCGAGACATGGGTTTTGACACATCACCAATCGCCCAAGTAGTCATTGATAACAATGGCATTATAATACTGGTAAACGAGCAGGCGCGGACTTTGTTTGCCCTTTCCTCCAGAGATTTAGCTCGTCCCTTCCAGGATCTAGAACTTTCCTATCGACCAGTTGAGTTGCGATCGCTTATTGAACAGGCTTATGCCGAACGCCGCCCGATCACCCTGACAAATGTAGAGCGCTATTTGTCCAACACAGAAACCCAATATCTGGATGTGCAGATTACGCCTTTGCAAGAAACAAACACCAGCTTCTTAGGTGTCAGTATCACCTTTCATGATGTCACCCCTTACATTCAACTCCAAGAGGCACTGCAACGCTCGCAACAGGATTTAGAAACTACCAACGAAGAATTACAATCCACTAATGAAGAATTAGAAACTACCAACGAAGAATTACAATCCACCAATGAAGAATTAGAAACTACCAACGAAGAATTAAAATCCACTAATGAAGAATTGGAGACGATGAATGAAGAACTCCAATCTAGTAATGAAGAATTACAGACAATTAATAACGAACTGAGTGAGCGCACCGCAGAACTCAATCGCACAAATATTTTTTTCATTTCTATTCTTAAAAGTCTCCAAACTGGAATAGTAGTAATTGATAGCAACTTTAACATCTTAATTTGGAATTACATGGTAGAAGATTTATGGGGCCTGCGGACTGATGAAGTACTAGGAAAGTCTATCTTCAGCCTAGACACTGGGCTACCCATTGAGCAGTTGCGATCGCCCATCCGTGAGTCCGTATCTGGGAAAAAGCAGTTTCAAGAAATAATCCTCAATGCTACCAATCGTCGGGGTAGGCAAATAAAATGTTACCTGGCAATCACTCCGCTGCTTGATATTTCAATGCAAGGAGCAGTTTTGATGATGGCAGATATAGAGAGAGTCAATAGTATGATTTCTACTCAAGAAATCGAGAAACGGCAGCAGCAGGAATAAAAGTAACAAATTACCCCATCCGCCATTACAGCAGTTTTCATTTATTTGAACCACGTCTGTTATCGGGAACATTGCTGTACCCCAAAAGCACAAGTTTATTTACCAAAAAATAGCTGTAAAATCAATTTGCTGGGCTATTTAGCTAAATTAAAATTCTGGAATTTTGTGATCTGCTTACTCAGTTACCGACTATCAACGCCCTGAACCAGCCCCTAGTTCTGCTTGGGTTGAATAAGCGATGCCTGCGGTGGGCTACGCCTACACTAACTTAGACATCATCTTACTCGACCACTCCCACTGTGAACCCAAAGCAGCAAGCGTAGCCTTGAACTTGATGTTTCGCTACCCTTCCAATACTAAAATGGTTCGGGTACTAACTGCGATCGCCCGCGAATAACTAAAACACTTTGAGCTAATTAACCAATGGTTAGAACGCCGAAATATTCCCCTGGCTCCTTTAGCACCACCTCCCTACGGCGCTCTTTTAAAAGCTACTGTCTGCCCTCAAGAACCTGAGCGATTTCTGGATTCCTTGCTAGTCATTGGTTTAATTGAAGCTTGCTCTCACGAACGCCTGAGACTATTAGCTACTCATTGTCCAAAGCCAGAATTAGCAAAATTTTATCTGGAGTTAATGGTATCCGAAGCGCATCACTACGGTATATATTGGGTTTTAGCTGCTACTTACTTCGACAAAGAAATTGTCATGCAACGGCTTGATGAATTAGCAATTGTCGAAAGTGAGTTGCTGGCGATGCACCCAGAACCTAGAATTCACAGTTAGTAGACTAACCCAACAGATATGAAGCTTCAGCTAACACACCTGAGACTGCTTGTCTCCAACTACAAAGATTCTTTTCTGTTCTACCGGGATCTGCTGAAATTTGATGTCGATTGGGGCGATGAAGATAGCGGATATGCTGAGTTTAATACTGGATCTCTCAAGTTGGGTTTGTTCAAAAAAGAATTAATGGCTGAAGTAGTCCCAAGAATCGAACAGCCTTCATATGTTGTCAACCGAGATAAAATTGTCTTGATTTTCGCAGTTGATAATGTGGATGAAGTCTATAAGCAAGTAAAAGATCAGAATGCGATAGTTGTAACTCAACCACAAGATCGCCCAAGCTGGGGAATCCGCACAGCTCATTTTCGCGATCCTGATGGCAATCTCATCGAAATCTACAACAATCTAGGAATTGTCAGTTAACTGAACCTTAGGGATTTCCCAGAAAGAAATTATCCAATCTTGTGGGCTGGGCGAAAAAGCCCGTCTCTAACAAAAAGCGGACTTTCCGGCCCGCCCCACCCGACAAATTTTAGATTCCTCCTTTGGTGGACTCCCCCATCCCCCAAGCTAAGTATTCAACAGAACTCGATATTATCTGTTGCTTCAATCAAGGCACTACAAATTCCTGGTTCACTCATCGAATGCCCAGCATCAGGAACGACTATAAATTCTGCTTCTGGCCAAGCGCGATGTAATTCCCAAGCTGATATCATTGGGCAGACTACATCATAGCGCCCCTGAACAATTACAGCCGGAATATGGCGAATGCGGTCTACATTTAAAAGTAATTGATCTTCTGTTTCAAGAAATCCCTTATTCATAAAATAATGACATTCAATGCGAGCGAAAGCTGAAGCAAATTCATTCTCGCCAAACTTTTGCATAAGTTCTGGGTCAAAGAAAAGTCTACTGGTACTAGCTTCCCAAATTGACCAAGCACGCGCTGCTGCTAATTGAATTTCTAAATCTGGACTAGTCAACTGCTTGTAATATGCTGCGATCAGATCGTCATGTTCATCTATGGGAATTGGTTTAAGATATTCTTCCCAAGCATCAGGAAAAATATAGCTAGCACCCTCTTGGTAGAACCATTGCAACTCTTTTTGCCTCAACATGAAGATACCACGGAGAATTAACGCCGTACATCGAGAGGGATGGGTTTGACTGTAGGCTAATGATAAAGTGCTACCCCAACTACCACCGAAGACCGCCCACTTTTCTATACCTAAATGTTGGCGCAGTTTTTCGATATCACTGACTAAATCCCAAGTAGTGTTTTCCCGTAATTCAGCATGGGGCGTACTTTGACCACAACCACGCTGGTCAAACATCACCAACCGCCATTTTTCTGGGTGGAAATATTGCCGATAAAAAGCTGGACATCCACCACCAGGTCCCCCATGCAGCAAAACGATGGGTTGACCTTGCGGGTTACCTGACTCTTCAAAATGAATAGTATGAAGGTCAGAAACCTGTAAACTGCCTTCTAAGTAAGGCTCGATCGCTGGGTAAAGTTCTCGCATTTTAGGCATTTTATCAGTAATTTTGTTATTGCGATCGCTTGTCTTTGTGAAACAACTTCAGTCTCTTCACGTCAACGCCTGGGTGCGGGTTCTAAGTTTTGCCTAATACTCTTTCCCGCGCTTTTTTTTGGGCTGTTTCTGGCAAAAATTAGACTACCTCTGTTTTTGGCAAAGGTATTTTTAGAAAAAAGGGAATCTTAAGTACAGGATTTAAATCTTGATAGTAGAGGACAGTAATTCAATGGCATACTATTCTAATTCAGCCCCGTTCCGTTTGCGGATATATCTGAAACAGAATCGTAATTTTCAAGTTTTTATTGGTTATCCTTTAGCAAATCCTACCGAATGGATACAAATATTCAATTTTAATAGTACAGAATTAATTTGTGCAAAACAGAGATTTGATATAAATGATGTACGTTCATTTATTATTGCTTATACCAGTGGTGAAATATTAGATGGGGAACTAATATTTTACCCACTTCCTCAAGGAATATATTATATTGAAAATGAAAAAAATATAAAATCAGAAATTATTCTTCCAGAAAATCTCAAGAGAGGAAACAAACTTTTAAAAGTAGTACATGAAAAAGCAATAGATGAAAAAAGAAATAATTATTATTCAACTAAATTAATAAATATATCTCCAGAAAAGATTAGAGTTATCAAATTTGCTGCTTATACGCTATACCACGGAATGTATATTATTAGTACTATTACTGGTGGTTATTTCAGCGAACAAAATTTTAGAGAGTGGTATGGTGTTGATGAAGACGGTTGGATAAAACTGGAACAAATAGTCATAGACCCAAATAATTATAGTGGCGGCAAGAGTTATTGGGTTTACTTTTGTGTAAATGAGAGTGGTAAAGAATTCATTGCAGGAGCGCAATTTCAAGAAGTAAGTCCCTGGTGGAAGCTATGGTAATTATAGCTATTTTCAATTAATTGAACTACTCTACAAAGGTTCTGGATAACGCATATTTATTTAATTTCACTAGATGTCTAATTAAAATTAGAGGTTAAAATTACCGCAGGGGCACACAGATGTACGCCCCTACAGCAAATTGCTATAAACCTTTAGAAGGTGAAAGTTGTTCTCAGCGTACCGATAAACGCATCGTCGTTATCGCTGTTTTGACCAGGAGAGGTCAACCAGATCACACCAGGGGTGATTGAGACATTATCTGACACGCGATACTTGTAAAAGCCTTCAAAGTGATAAGGTATATCATTCCCAGCAAAACCTGGTCGGTTAAAGGCATAGGGTTCTGCACCAGCAAAAATGCCTAAAACGTTACCCTTTTTACCAAAGTCAGGCAAGGCTACGCCAAGACCGTAGCTCCAAGCTTGAAAATCATCATTTGCACCGAAGCCTGTAACATCGTGGTAAGAAATGAAACCACTAATTGACAGTTTGTCGCTGGGTCTGAAGGCTGCCGACACACCATAGGAATTACTGGAAGATGCATTTAGGGCACTTAGAGTGTTAGCTTGAGCAGTGCCTACTACGCGGCTAGTACTAGCCAAACCACCACCTAGATCAAATAAATTACCACCTGCACCGTGATAACCGTGAACGTAGGTAGCAGCTATAGCAAAGCGATCGCCAACACTAAAGTTCAACTGTCCAAGAGCTGCATAGTTCCCCTCCAACAAACCTAGATTTGGCCCAGGATTATTAGCATTTGACGCCAAGTAGCCTATAGTCAGTGAACTTGCTTTGAAAAAACTGCCACCGCTACCAAAGGGTAAAGTCAGTGCTGCACCGGCACCACCACCAATGCGATAGATGGCACTTTCAGAAGCAAAGGTAGACAAAGCACCATTACCGCCATCATAGTCCTCAAAGTAAGGGTTATTAGTGGCAACATAATCGCTATGAATACCTCCCGTGCCCGCAAAGTAAGCTTGGACTGGACCTATGGGTACGTAATACGCTAGCCAGTCTATAATCACACCGTTGTTACCAGTGCTGCCGATTTGAAAAGTTTGTGTGCCTTCAGCAGTATCAATAGGAAGACCAGCATTATCCACTTGATTAAAGGCTAATGCATTCCCAGCTGCAAGACGGGTGTGTAAAATATCTTTACCAGTAAAACTGGTTTGCAAGTCTAAACGTACCCTATCTTGGAAGACAGTATTGTTAGCATCGCCAGTGTTTCCGCCAAAAATATCATTAACGGCAAAAATAGCTTCACCCACCAATTTTGTGGTAGTTGAAAACTGATTAGCTTCTAGTTCAGCAGTCCGTGCTTCTACAGTATCTACTCGACCACGCAAAGTTGTCAGTTCTGCCGAGAATTCTTCTTGCAAACGCTGGAGGGTCGCCAAATCTTGTTTTGACACCAAGTCACCAGTTGCTGTCGCAATCAGTTCATTAACCCGATCTAGACAAGCATTCAAACCTGCGGCAAACTCATAACGGGTTAATGCCCGGTTGCCACGGTAAGTGCTATTGGGGTATCCAGCAATACAACCGTAGCGTTCAACCAGGGATTGCAAAGCTTGGAATGCCCAGTCAGTCGGCTGTACATCAGAAAACTGAGAAACTGATGTGACTTGAGACAGTGAATTCTGGTTCTTACCTTCGCTGCTGTAGCGGTTAACCTCTTCTAAAACTTTATTATCATCAGTCTTTTGGGCAACCAACTGCTGATTAACTTTTGGTTGCTCTGTTTGAATGAATATTGAAGCAGTAGAAGCTATTGGTGCTTCTGTCTGAGTAACTTTTGCCTTTATATCTTTAGAATAGCTTGCTACTTCAGCAGCCATAGCCCTAGCACAAACCAACACCGTCACTCCCAAAACTACTGGACTTAGTACCAGAGTTTTCCACAATAGATGAGACATTTTTATTTTCCTTTCCCAAAAAAGACCCGAAATCACTGGCTTCAAGAAAAAGATAACAAGCAGTTATTCTACTTGTTGGAAATCTTATCAGATTGCTGTGAACTAAGCTATAACTGACAGAATGTTTACAAAAAATTGTAAAGTATTACAAATGACTTGTTTGCCAAATAGAGGGTTTCTTGTAAATTAAAGGGTTTTTAACACCCCTACGTCTAAACGTAGCTCGTCCTATTCGGTGGCTTCGACTCCGCTCGGTTTTCGTCGGGGTTTAAATCCCTGTCTGAAAATGTCTTTAATGCGTGAATGCGTGAATGCGTGAATTGTTAAGCTGGGATTTCGCTAGATTTCGCGCTGTTTCTGATTTGAGCAGTTTACCTCGACATATCTCATCGCCTATTAAAGATTGCGGGCTAGTTTCAATTAATGCATCTAGTCGCATATTGCCATAGCGTGGCGATAAACTCACCTATTTAGGTTTGTAATCAGAGCAATTGAGTGCTTGTTTACTTAGAACAGTGGAAGGGTGTACTGCACAGTTTAAAAAATGGTTGTTGTTAAAAAATCGGCAATTTTTACAGGGATGTTGCCAAAAATGTTTAATGCTTACTATTTCGTCTTTATCTTGTGTTGCATTTTCTAGGGGATCTTCTACTGCTTTGCAGACGTATGAAACAATATTAACGACAAGTCCGCAAACAATTATGAAGCAAAGGTGAGCCAAAATCACTGCTAGAAATGGAATATCTCCGTTATGTGGTTTTGTGTCATGATGTGTTAATCCAGCCGGGTTAGCTTCAATCAAGCTGGATTGATTAACACTTTTTTGGGCGAATAAATAAAATCTTAAAAGCTCCGAAGTGTGCATATTTAAAGCCTTAAATGCTATTTCCTTGGATTAAAAAATCAAATAAGCTTGGCTCTAAAGCTCTTTTGTTTTTGAACACAAAATATTTTTTAACTCTAATAACATTGTCCAATATTAGATAAAACTTTTTATTCATCTTTGATATATTTTTAAGCTATTTGATATATACCGGAATAAATAAAAATATGTTTATTAAATACTTAAAACCATATATATTTAGAGATATATTTTTTATAAATTTAATAATATTTGGTAAAAAAACTTTTTACGTAGACATCTAGTGGTTTGTCACAGCGAAAAATCTGAGCGGCGGGAACGGCTGCTCAGACTTTTCAAGACAGGCTAGCGTAGATAATAGAAAAGGAGAAAATCTTAATTTAACTGTATTAATATATGACCATTGCTAATAATTAATAAAAAATAATGTCTCCGATTTATTGAATAATTCGGAGATATAATATTTAAAATTAAATCTGATAATAAATAGCTTTTTTAACTACTTTCATACCTTTATACCTTGATTTTATCCAGAGCTAAATTCAACTTCAAAACATTAACTCCAGGTTCGCCAAAGATGCCGAGAAAGCGACCATCGGTGTTTTGAGAAATCAAAGTTTGTATTTGGTTCGGCTGAACTCCTCGCACCTTGGCTACTCTGGCAATTTGCGCGATCGCAGCTTCGGGGGTAATGTGAGGGTCAAGGCTGGAACCAGAGGTGTAGACTAGATCACCAGTCGGCTGTACACCTGCTGTTTTTAGACGATTCAGGTCACCTTCAATCTTTTTGCTCTTTTCGGGATCATCTTTACCTTTAATGCGTTCCAGCAATGCAGGATTACTGGGAGCCAAATTACTAGCGCCGGAAACCCCAGTTTTCAAAACTCCCGCATCGTCCTTTTTGGGGTCGGCTGTGCTGTAGCTGGTGGTACTGGGACGGCTGTTAAAATAGCGATCGCTACTAAAAGGTTGACCAATCAAGGCAGAACCTACAACTTCACCTGTACTATTTTTCAGTAGACTACCGTTTGCTTGAAAGGGAAATACAATCTGCCCAATGGCAATCATCGCAAAAGGATAAATAATCGCTCCAATAACCCAGAGTACCAGGGTAGAACGAACAGCTCTGCTAGCTTCACGTGCAAAACTCATTAGAATTTCTCCGGTACAAACATTACAAAAAATAGGTAGATGGAAAGCCCTAGTGTCACCAGTCCTAATAGTCCCAATCCCCAAGATTGACTGCGGGAAACTTGTTCACCAGTAGCTGCATAAACCAAAGGTGCAACTACTAGGTTGAAACACATCGCCAAGAACAAATACAGTGGCAGCTTTTGTCTACGCCATTGACACCAGATTTCAGTTATTTCTTCAATTACTTGGGATACAGGGATAGTGCGTCGGATATGAGAAGGTTTCATAGTTAATTAAGACAACGGCAGAATAATATCTATCAGTTTGATGGCAATGAAGGGAGCAATAATGCCGCCAAGTCCATAGATGAAGATGTTGCGGCGTAGCAGTTGATCTGCTGTTAAAGGTAAAAACTTTACCCCTTTGAGTGCTAGCGGAATTAGTGCCGGAATAATCAAGGCATTGTAAATCAGCGCTGAGACGATCGCAGATTGGGCACTCTTTAATCCCATAATATTAAGTGCGCCGATTCCAGCAGCTGCAAAGATAGTGGGAATGATCGCAAAATACTTGGCAATATCGTTTGCGATCGAGAATGTTGTCAATGCGCCACGAGTAATCAGCAACTGTTTACCTATGGTTACTAGGTCAATTAACTTTGTGGGGTCTGAGTCTAAGTCCACCATGTTAGCAGCTTCTTTGGCAGCTTGCGTCCCCGAATTCATCGCCACACCCACATTTGCTTGAGCCAAAGCAGGTGCATCGTTAGTACCATCCCCGGTCATTGCCACCAGTTTACCCTGAGATTGTTCGGAGCGAATCACCTCAATTTTGTCTTCTGGAGTCGCTTCGGCAATGAAATCATCAACTCCAGCTTCTTCGGCAATTACTGAAGCGGTAATTCGATTGTCACCTGTGAGCATAACGGTGCGAACACCCATGCGGCGGAGTTGGTCAAACCGTTCCCGTAGACCAGGTTTGACAATATCTTTGAGGTAGATGACCCCATAAATCTTGTCATCTTGGCAAACAGCTAAGGGTGTACCGCCTAACTGGGAAACTCGCTCATAAGCTGCGTCTACATCATCAGGAACATAGCCGCCACGGGAACGGACAAATCCGTTAATTGCCTCTACCGCTCCTTTGCGAATTTGTTTACCATCAGGTAGATTCGTGCCACTCATCCGGGTTTTCGCTGAAAATTCCACACCTTCGGCTTTGTCGATATTAAAGTCTACTGCAACCTGGGACTTTTCTGCCAATATCACGATTGACTTGCCCTCTGGTGTATCGTCAAACAAGCTAGCAGCTAGGGAGACTCGCGCCACATCTTCAAGTGAGTGATTATCCAGAGGAATAAACTCATCAGCCATCCGATTACCCAAGGTAATAGTGCCTGTTTTATCCAGCACCAAGGTATTGATGTCGCCACAGGCTTCTACTGCTCGACCAGAAGTAGCGATGACATTAAATTGGGCAACTCTATCCATACCAGCGATGCCGATCGCACTGAGCAAACCACCGATAGTTGTAGGAATTAAAGCTACCAGTAGCGAGATTAGAATAGCAACGCTAGCACCTGCACGCAAGCTGTTTCCTGCTTCAACGCCAAAGGCAGCGCTGATAAAGCTGGCAATGTAGCCAACAAATGGAGGCATAGTCGCCACCACAATCAAGAAAACCTGTGTTAGTACTGCCAACAATACCGTCAAAGCAATCTCGTTGGGAGTCTTGCTGCGTTCTGCCCCTTCTACCAGGGAAATCATCCGATCAATAAAGCCTTGACCAGGATCAGCACTAATGCGAATTGTCAACTCATCTGAGAGAAGGCGTGTACCTCCTGTCACGGAACTTGCAATATCTGTACCTGGTTGCTTGAGTACAGGGGCAGATTCTCCAGTAATCGCAGACTCATCCACTGAGCCAATGCCTTTAATTACATCCCCATCGGCGGGAATCATATTATTTGCAATCACCTTAACCAAATCACCCCGTCGCAGTTCCGTAGAATTGACTTGTTGTATAGAACCATCGGGGAGGATTTTGTTAGCGATCGTATCCGATCGCGTTGAGCGCAGTGAATCAGCCTGTGCTTTCCCGCGTCCTTCAGCTACGGCTTCGGCAAAGTTGGCAAAAACAAGTGTGAAAAAGAGAATAAAGCTAATCAACCCGTTTAACAGGCGTTGTTGATTGATATCTGCCTGGATTGTGCCAAACAGATTTGGGTTAAGGGTAACAAGGAAGGTGACAATTGTCCCCACCCAAACAACAAACATAACTGGATTTCTGACAGTAATTCGAGGATCGAGCTTGACAAATGACTCACGAATTGCTCTCTGGTAAAGCCCCCGCATATCTGTTTTGGGGGTGTGCTTGCGCGAGTCACGAGTTCCAGATGGAATAAGGGGGGAGGGAGAATCAGTAGTAATTGGCATACATTAAATTTTGAGCATAAGTCTTTGAAGTGGATGAACGGAGTTAAAAGGTGAATTGACGGAGTTAAAAGGTTGATTGACGGAGTTAAAAGGTTGATTGACGGAGTTAAAAGGTTGATTGACGGAGTTAAAAGGTTGATTGACGGAGTTAAAAGGTGAATTGACGGAGTTAAAAGGTGAATTGACGGAGTTAAAAGGTGAATTGACGAAGTTAAAAGGTTGATTGACGAAGTTAAAAGGTTGATTGACGGAGTTAAAAGCTGGATGAACGGAGTTAAAAGCTGGATGAACGGAGTTAAAAGGTTGATTGACGGAGTTAAAAGCTGGATGAATCAGTCTCTAATTCTCCTTGTCCCCAATTCCTAGCCAATGCCTTTGGTGATAAAGAAGGCTTCAGCGATGGGGCCTAACGCAAGTACTGGGAAGAATGTAAGTGCGCCCAAGATTAAAATCACACCTGCGGTAACGCCTGTAAATAGTCCAGTATCGGTTCGCAATGTACCAGTGGTGTAGGGAACAGCTTGCTTACGAGACATACTATCTGCTAAAAACAGCAAACCCAAAATTGGAATATAGCGGCCAGCTAGTAAACTGAAGCAGGTACTCAAGTTCCACCACAAGGCTGTTGCAGTGGTTTTTGCGCCTGTGGCGATCGCAAAAGGAGATGGTTGTGAATCGCCTAAACCTTCAAACCCAGAGCCGTTGTTAGCAGCAGCTGAGGCATATTCGTAAATCACTTGAGAAAACCCATGAAAGCCAGGATTGCTAATCCCCGCCAGTTGGTCAGAAAAAGCTAAGGCAATTCCCCCCGGAATTAAAATTGCGATCGGGTGAACCAGCAAAATTAGGAAGCTAGCAAGCACTACCTCACGTTTTTCAATCTTGCGTCCCAGAAATTCTGGCGTGCGTCCTACCATCAGACCTGTGACGAATACTGCCAGGATGCTATAGGCAAACAAGTAAGCTGTTCCTGTACCCTGTCCACCCCAGATGATTTGCAGGAACATATTAGAGAGAAAAATAAAACCGCTGATCGGCATGAAGGAGTCGTGAAAACTGTTAACTGCTCCGCACATGGTTGCAGTTGTACTTACTGCAAATAATGCCGATTCTGCCCAACCAAACCGGACTTCTTTACCCTCTAAATTCGGTTGCTGACTGCCCAAAAGCGTATTTACAGCCGGATTGCCGTTGTATTCCCCAATCGCGGTAACAATCAGAAATCCTAGAAAAATTACACCGATCATGCTGTAGAGTAACCAGGCTTGCTTGGTGTTATTTGCAAACAAGCCGTAGGTGTAGATCAGGGAAGTGGGAATCGAAAGCATTGCCACAATCTGAATTAAGTTAGAAAATCCGTTGGGATTTTCAAAGGGGTGTGCCGAGTTGATGGCGAAAAAGCCGCCACCGTTTTCCCCTAATTGCTTGATAATTTCAAAATGGGCAACTGGGCCACGAGCGATCGCCTGACTAATATTCGGGTTTTCCAAGGTCGGGAATACAACTGCACCCGCCAGGGTTTCTGGAACGCCAACTGCCATCAAGGCAATGCCACCCACAATACAAATAGGCAGCAAAATTCGGGTAATCGAGCGAATTATATCTACATAAAAATTGCCTAACGGTCTACCCGTCAATCCCCGAATAAAAGCAATTCCTACCGCCAAACCAGTCGCAGAGGAGGTGAACATGTGATAACCAAGTCCCCACATTTGGCTGGCATAGCTCATGTAGGTTTCACCAGAATAGTGCTGCTGGTTGGTATTAGTAATAAAGGAAATAGTAGTATGTAGCGTTGTGTCCCAAGTTGGGGCATTTATCCCCGTGGGGTTGAGTGGTAACCATCCCTGATTCATGATGATAGAGAAAATCAGCAACCCCATTACTACATTGCTATACAGGATTGCCCGCCCATACTGCCAACCGGTCATGTTTTCTTTAGTTTTAAC
This sequence comes from Nostoc sp., assembly GCF_036917395.1. Taxonomy (GTDB): domain Bacteria; phylum Cyanobacteriota; class Cyanobacteriia; order Cyanobacteriales; family Nostocaceae; genus Nostoc. Next base: position 143,793 of record NZ_JBALDI010000078.1, on the reverse strand, counting down.
GCCAACCAAAGCATAAAGCACTCGCTCAACCGGATTCAAAATTGGGTCGAAAAAAGTACTTTGCTCCAGGTAGACACGCGCCATGTAGCGCCCAAAAAAGGGAGTAAGCGCTACTACAATTAGTAGCGTTAATACAATTTGAATCCATCCTTCTAGCATTGGATTAGTCGAACTCCGACATGAATAAATTTCAGATTAATATTAGATATTTTCTTGCTAGTAATCAGAAAAAATAATGAAGTTTATTTGCATTCATTATTAACTCACCTAAAACTATGTACTTTCTCAATCAATCATAGAGCTTTTAGTTAAATAACACAAGGTATAAATTAATATTTAAACTAGTCTATATAAAGAATATATTTCTCTATATATAAGTCTTCATAGCGTTTATCTCAATATATATCTGCAAATATATAGCAATCCTAAATGAGTCGTGAAAATCTCCGATTCCTCTCTCTGCGCTCTCTGCGCCTCTGTGGTTAATTTATTTTTACAAATGATTTAGGACGCTAAATACTAAACAAACATGTGTAGCAGCCATAAATCATTCGTGAAAAGTCAGATCCCCGACAACTTTTACGAAGTCGGGGATCTGGACACCGCGAATTTGAACTAAATTCAGATAAGATTGCTATAGAGTCAGGAGTCTAATTCATAATTCATAACTGATTTTGGCGACAAATTCCAAATACTGAAGTGTAGGCGTGTAAGAAGGTTCTGCCACCAACAGGGCCGATTTCACCACCACAGAAAAAGCCGACTACAGGAATATCGTTAATGTAGCGCCGAAATAGTTCAGAATCGAAATTGGGTTTACCATACAGTCCTTCACCTCGCCCCAGACAGGCAAACATCAAGGCAGCTACGGCAGAGGGTTCAGATTCTCGTTCGGTTTGATAGCTTTGGAGAAGTAACTCTAGGTCTTCAGCAGAGGCTTGGGAATCACGTAGGTGGAATTGCAGCCTTTGACCAGGACGGACGCGATCGCCAATTGCGATCGCCCCAGCTGCTGGATCGACCCCAAGAATACCACGAATTAAAAAGTCTCCTTGCTGCAAAGCCAGCTTAAATTCATCCATTGCCACACCAACAAACAGAGAGTGCTGTGCTAAAGTCCGTTCTTCTTCGCTGAGACTGGCAATCAAATCCCGTAACACCATCAGAGGGACTTTATCATCTAACTCCAGAATAATATTGCGATCGGCTTTTGTGACTTGCAGTGGTTTGCCAATCGGTCGGCATCCTTGGGCTACAATCGTTTCCAAAACAATATTGCCAGTCAAAGCTATACCAACAGTGCCCTCGCGATACAGGTTTTGGTGTTCCTCAGCATCATTACAAAATAGGGCAACACGACCACCCATACCCCCACCACTAGCCTGTCCCCCCACTATCACCGATCCTGGATAAGCAAAATCCAGTCCCTGCAATAAATTGTTGATTCCAGAGGCGAAAGAACTAGACAGCAAGATGAACTTGGGTGTCGGTGATGCTGGCACACCGATCAAATCAACCCAAGCATCTGGTGAACTGTCTAAGTCAGGTAATTCTTCAGCAACAATATGAAAGACTTGAACCTTCACTCCTGGAAGGTGTGCCAAAGTCAAGCTGATAGCTGGTTCAGTTTCCAGTTCTTGGGTTTCTCCGCTAACTGTCGTCCCAATCACACCTCCACCACTACAGCCAATTAGGACTGGCACAGAAAGTTTTTCGGCTAACAACGGTAACAGTCGGGAATACTCACTCGCAAAAGCAGACGAAATGAATACCAGTCCTAGATCCGCAGGTGCTGTTAATGATGAGACAGCTCGTTCCACCACATCTGTAACAGCGGCTTCCAAAGAATGACGGGTTGATAGGGCGTTTGCCCACTGCATTTGGTCTGCCATGAGTTTTGAGCTTCTTTCTCTTTTTAGGCTAGTAGGTTTTGATTTTTTCTTTTGGGAAGAATTGCATCTTAACAAGAATTAGCCCCAGCCCTTTGTCTCCTCCATCCCAAGAAGCTGGGGTTGTCATTCCCTAATAGATGCATCTAAATATATTGTATGATTGTTTATCTCTAGTACTGATTCCACAAAATCTTAAAAAATTAAAGATGAATGCATTATAGATACGGCAGTTTCCTGTATTGGTTATAAATCAATAGGCTAAAATACTAACTTATGAGCTAAGTGGTTAGAATGGTTAGTAATCAAGCCAAAATCTGCCATTTCTTAATTTTTCTATACTGGTATTAACAACACACCACGAGATTAAAGCAATGACTAACATCCAAGAAACAGCAAAGAGCGGTATCCAAGAGAAAATTCAAGAAGAAGTCGAACAAGCGCGTACTGTCTGTGATACTAGCGGTAGCAACTCACCAGAGTGTGCTGCGGCTTGGGATGCAGTAGAAGAATTGCAAGCCGAAGCTTCCCACAAGCGCCAAAGCAAGCCAAAAAACTCTCTAGAACAGTATTGTGATGACAACCCAGATGCAATTGAATGCCGGGTTTACGACGACTAGAAATTCAGGTAAGTGAATTTTCTGTTCATTTGGTCAGCAAGCAACCAGGATTTACTTACTCAAATGTCGCATTATCACCTCACTCCCGCCTAAAATCGCACTCTCCCTCTTTGATCATTTTCTCCAACGGCTGGAAAATTGGTGAAATATATCAAGTTACGGATGTATAAAGGTTAAACTTTGAGAGTTTTTTATCTTATAAGGAAACCTTTACACCCAAAAAAGTTGGGGTTTTGTCTGGGAGTGCCGAGTTTGTAGTTGGTGGGTGGGTTTTAAACAGACTCCCTGATGCTACTACAGGTAGGTGCAAAATCTAAGTTGAGGATCTTTGAGTTGCTTGTTTTTTGCTAAATAGAGAGATTAAGGAAAGTGAATTGAGCATCTTACCATGTAATACCTTTTCCAAAAATCTTTGCAACAAATGAATTGACTGTAGGGGCGTACACATGTATGCCCCTACAAACGTATTTATAGTATAAATTTCGTGAAATGGTATGAGTTGGGGAGCCACTTACTTGCACAAAGAAGTTAGAGCGCAGTCTTGAGGCAAGACACTGAGCTTTGTGCTTTGATTAAACTGTTATCTAATATAGATAGACTACTAGCTAGCTAATAGCTTACAGGTTTGTCAGTTATGGATACTTGCTCTTGGTTAAAAATTTTTTATTTATCGTTTGAGAAAAACAATGGACTATAGTATTCGGTTTCGCCCTTTCGTCTGGATTGATTACCGACTAGCAGTATTATTCCTGGTAATTATTCCGCTAATTCTTCTGATTTGGGCATTTGTGCAAAAAGCAGAAAGCATACAACGCTTATTGAGTATATACTGGCGGGTATCAAGCCTGGTGGCTATCACGATTTACTTAATGATTGCCCAGTATCCAGTTAGCTTTATTTCTGGATTGATAGCTCAGATTTTGATCCCGATTTCGCTGTGGTTCTGGGTGGATATCAACGATGAAATTGAGTATCAAACCAGTGGGTCTTTGAAATTTATTTTTACCTCCTGGCGCTGGGCTACAACTGTTTATTGTATTTTGGGTACACTAGCCTTTATCCCTTTTTTGGGTTGTGCTTTTTCTGGCAATATGCTTAAGACTCCCTATTGTCGCGTCTGGTTCGAGGCTCCGTTGCTATTCAAAGAATATTTCCATGCTAATAGCAAAGCTGAGTTTTTAGGTTTTCTTGGCATAATTAGTTTAGTAATTTATGTGCTTTACTTAAGCTATTTTGTTCTGATTAAGCTGGGCAAACAGGGACGTTCAGCCACACCACAGTAACCGTCGCTGCACCACCGTACCCCTACTCTTAAAAAAATGAATTTTATTGGCAAGCGACTGGAACAATACACCGCTAAACGCCCCCAAGAAGTGCTACTTGTAACGGTGGAAATTGCCGATGAGCAAGATACAATTGCTATTTTCAAAGGCTTTTCCAGTTCTTTGATGCGTCCAACGGCATTTGATGCAGATGTACCAGTTTTACCCGATGGGGCAAAGATACTCAATATTGACCGAATAGCTAGTCCTTACAATCCTGAAGCACCTCGTTATATTCAACAAGGAGTTTTTTGGGAAGCTATGGAAGCTCTATTATCAGAAGTAGGTGTTTAACTAATTAGGCGTTGCATAATTTGTAATTCCTAACATAGAGCAGTATGACAATAATTAGCCAAGTAAAGCCGCACAATACTCAAGCCATTAAAGTTTTTTACAGCCACTGTGGTTATGGAGGTGATTTAAGCACACTAGAAGAAGATTTGATACTCATTGCTCAATTAGAGGAAAAAATTGTTGGTGCAGTACGTTTGTGTCCAGAGACTCGGTTCTTTGTGCTTCGAGGGATGCAGGTTTTAGCTCCGTTTCAGCAGCAAGGCATTGGTACACGGCTACTTCAGGCATGTACTGAGCAACTTGTCGATCAAGTCTGTTACTGTATTCCGTGGCAGCATCTGCGATCGTTCTATCAACAAGCAGGGTTTCAAGAAGTTGCACCAGTCGAAGTTCCAGACCTCTTGCGTAAGCGATTTGATAACTATATTTCCAGGGGAATGAACGTCGTTCTAATGTGCCGATCGCCAGCCGTTTATACAATGAAGATCGAAGAACGCATGGCATTGATTAAACAAATATCTTGACTAATTTATGAATTACCACGACATTATTACGATTGATCCTGGAAAACGCAGTGGAAAACCCTGTATCCGGGGAATGCGAATCACTGTTTATGATATTTTGGAGTATCTTGCGGGCGGAATGACTGAAGCAGAAATCCTAGAGGATTTTTCTGAATTAACTTCCAAAGACATTAAAGCGTGTCTAGCTTTTGCTGCCGATCGTGAGAAGAAGTTATTTGTGGTATCCCTGTGAAACTGATTCTAGACGAAAATCTATCTAATCGGATTATTTCACAAATTGTAGATTTGTATTCTGATTCAGTACACGTTAAAACTTTAGGGTTAATCAACACAGACGATGTGGTTATCTGGGAGTACGCTAAAGCACACGATTTCGTAATTGCTTCCAAAGATTCTGATTTTCATCAGCGCAGTCTTCTCTATGGTCATCCACCCAAATTTATCTATCTCCGTATTGGTAACAGCCCAACTTCTAAAATTGTCCAAATCCTACGAGATAACTTTGGTATAATCAGCCAGTTTGGAAATAGCGAAGTGGAAAGTATTTTGGTGTTAGCGTAGGTTAAAAATACGGCATAACAACGGTATTGCAGCGGACGGTGTACAGATATTGGTTGCGATCACCCAGTTTGATAAGATGGTTAACATAGTTGGAGAAGTTCATAAGTAGTTACCCTATGACGACCAAGAAATATGTTTACTGGCAAGATGAACAGATGTGGCTCGGTTATCTGGAGGAGTATCCAGACTACTGGACTCAAGCAGAAACCGAAAACGAATTGAAGGAGAACTTAACTGATATTTACAAAGAATTAACGAGTGGGATAATCCCCAATGTCCGAAGAGTGGCTGAACTTGAGGTATCGTGAAACGACGGGACTTGATCAAACACCTCGAAGAAATGGGTTGTGTATTTATTCGTCATGGTAGCAAACATGACTGGTATCAGAACCCAAGAACGAAGGTATCTCAACCTGTTCCAAGACATCGAGAAATTAAGGAACAGCTTGTCAAACATATCATAAAAGTGCTTGGCGACGAGGGCTGACACGACGTTGGATCTGAACGCTGAGAGGTTATTTGATGAGAAGATGAGGAGAATAGACCTCTTGCAAAAATAATTCATGGTACAATAGGAGGTTTTAAAAATATGCTTTCTATCTTAATCAGACATACTAATGAAGTAATATAAGTTATCAGTATATATTTTGATATGCATTTTTTATAAAATCTTTGATGATACCACAAAATAATTATGCAAGAGGTCTAATCATTAGGTTGGGTTGTAGCTTGCTTCCCCGTTGCTGTACAAAGTGAAACCCAACAATTAACAGGAAGCCTTACCCAAGCCAACAATACTTAGAGTGGGTAGGAAACACTTTTATGGTAAGTACAGCTTTAAGTACCTGACGATAGATAGAGTAAGTTATTAGTAATTACCTTTAGGGAATTTTATGGTAGAAAAACCAAAATTATCAACTAATAGCGAGTTGTTAGCTAATATTTATAAACCTCTAATTTACATCCTCCCTAGAGAGTCATATAATCTGAACCAATTGGTCTCACCTGAGATATCAACATTAGAAAAAAGGGTTAGTAAAGGATATGTAGATGTTGTTATAGACAGTGCATTAGCCACATCTGAAACAATTGCAGGGTTGGGGCTAAATTCAATATCTTCACAACTTTTAATATGGGGTTTGAAACGATTAAAGGAAGCCCAAAGCTCTACTAGCAGGCTATAAAAGAGGAAATAAGCTCTTTGTTCACTGAGAAGAGTACGAGTTATGAAAACCATTACAATTTCAGAGGATTCTGCTGAAATTCGCGCTTTATTAGAACAAGCTCGTAGTAAGGATGTGATTGTGCGGCTTGCTGATGGTAGCGAATTTATTCTAAGTGCAGTTGATGATTTTGATGTTGAAGTTGCACAAACGCGACGAAATGAGAAGTTAATGGCATTGTTGGATGAACGTGCTAAACAAACACAGACAATTCCATTTGATGAAGTCAAACGCCGATTAGGTGATTAGTAGTTGAGCTTGACACTGCGCCAAGAATTTTGAAGAATTATTTTGACTTTGAAATTTAAAAAATGTCCCGTTCTGGATACACACTTCCCGTTTTTGCGTGCGCTGCTGCTGTTGCAGCTTTACACTGGTTACACGATCGCCAACCCCTAAAAGTTGCGTCTGTAGATTTACTTGAACCGACTAAAATCGCAGAAATCCCCATTGAACAGGTAGCAGGACTATCTGAGAATACAGCTTTGGCAATCACCCGTAGCGATCCTGGTGATAATCTTGACCTGACCAAAAATACACCGATTTGGGCATTGGTGGAGTGGGGAGGGGGAGATGAGGAGACAGTAATTATTAAAGGAGGGGAAGGAATTGGCAAACAGATGAATGCTGATGACAAGCCGGCTATTTATGCTTATGCTCAAAGGCTTTTACGCGATAACTTGCAACGAATGCTAGCACCGGGGGAAAAAATCACGGTGACGATTATTCTACCCGAAGGGCGATCGCTAGCTGTTCGGACTTCAAATTCTGCTTTTGGTGTGGTTGAAGGACTTTCCCTTTTAGGCACAACAGGCATTTCTCAACCATTGAGTACACCAGATCAACTTGCAGTTTTTCGGGCTGAATTACAAAATAAAGCTAGTCGTTTTGAAAGTTTAGTATTCTGTATCGGAGAGAATGGCCTAGATTTGGCGCGTAAACTAGGGATTAATCCCGATCAATTGGTCAAAACTGCTAACTGGCTTGGCCCAATGTTAGTAGAAGCTAATGTGCTGGGCGTAAAAGAAATCTTATTATTTGGCTATCACGGTAAGCTGATGAAACTGGCTGGAGGGATTTTTCACACCCATCACTATTTGGCTGATGGACGCCGGGAAATTTTGGCAGCGCACTGTGCGATCGCAGGTTTAAAATCACCAGATATCCAAGCTGTGTTTAACAGTGCTACCGCAGAAGCCGCATTAACATATTTAAAATCGTTAGATGCTGCAACTGGTAGTGATTGGGTAAATCAAGTTTATACTGCGATCGCCGAAACTATCGATCTGCGTTCCCAAGAATACATCCAAAGCCATAGTGAAAGCACCACAGGAGTAACAGTCTGTGGCTCTATCCTCTTTGATCGCGATCGCAAAATTATCGTGAAGAGTAAAACTGCTGGTCTGTTGATGGAAAAATTATGTTAATTTATTATGAATAATCGTAAACAATCCAAATAAATAATCTTTTAAGTAACCACTCTAGGGTAGATTTATCGTTTTCATACCATCTCCGCCTCCAGGACTAGACAAACGCACATAACCTCGCGTTTGTCTAGGGCTTCTATACCATTATCAGCCTATGCAGGCTGAATAATAGCATCACCATAGACCACAAAGCATCTATTTATCCTTAACAGATATAATTTTCCGTCATGAATACAGCGGTGACTCTACCAGCAGAACAAGCCCCCCAAACATTGGAAGATTTTGGGCGGCTTGATCGTCAATTGATTGTAATTCTGGACTTCGGCTCTCAATATTCTGAGTTGATTGCCCGGCGCATTCGCGAGACTCAAGTATACTCTGAAGTTTTGTCCTATCGCACTTCTTCTGCACATTTGCGCCAACTTAATCCTAAGGGAATCATCCTCTCTGGTGGCCCGAGTTCGGTTTATGGTGATAAAGCTCCCCATTGTGACCCAGAAATCTGGAATTTGGGAATACCCGTCTTGGGTGTTTGCTATGGGATGCAGCTAATGGTAAACCAACTCGGTGGGGAAGTGGTAAAGGCTGACCGAGGTGAGTACGGCAAAGCATCATTATATATTGATGATCCCACAGATTTGCTCACTAATGTCGAAGATGGCATCACCATGTGGATGAGTCATGGAGACTCAGTTATCCAAATGCCGTCAGGGTTTGAATTGCTAGCACATACAGAAAATACTCCCTGTGCTGCCATTGCCGACCACGAAAAGAAACTTTACGGCGTTCAATTCCATCCAGAGGTAGTGCATTCTATTGGCGGTATAGCATTAATCCGTAATTTTGTCTACCATATCTGCGATTGCGAACCCACTTGGACAACAGCGGCTTTTGTCGAAGAGGCAATTGGGGAAATTCGCACCAGAGTTGGCGATAAGCGGGTGCTGTTAGCGCTATCTGGGGGAGTGGATTCTTCTACTCTGGCCTTCTTGCTGTATAAAGCGATTGGTGAGAAACTAACTTGCGTATTTATCGATCAAGGCTTTATGCGAAAGTATGAGCCAGAGCGATTGGTAAAGCTGTTCCAAGAGCAGTTTCACATTCCTGTAGAGTATGTGAATGCCCGCGATCGCTTTTTAGCTACAATTGCCAATATTACAGATCCTGAAGAAAAACGCCGCCGCATCGGACACGAATTTATCAGCGTATTTGAGGAAACATCCAAGCGCCTCGGCCATTTTGACTATCTGGCTCAAGGGACTCTTTATCCAGATGTGATCGAATCTGCTGACACCAACGTTGATCCCCAAACTGGTGAGCGCGTAGCGGTGAAAATTAAGAGTCATCACAATGTTGGCGGTTTGCCCAAAGACTTAAGATTTAAATTGGTGGAACCACTGCGGAAACTATTTAAAGATGAAGTCCGCAAAGTTGGGCGTTCCATTGGTTTACCAGAAGAAATTGTCCAACGGCAACCTTTTCCTGGTCCTGGTTTGGCAATTCGCATCCTGGGGGAAGTCACATCTGAACGGTTAAATATTTTGCGCGATGCTGATTTGATTGTCCGGCAAGAAATTAACCAACGCGGCATGTATCATGATTTCTGGCAAGCATTTGCTGTCTTGCTGCCAATTCGTAGTGTTGGCGTTATGGGGGATCGGCGTACCTACGCTTACCCCATCGTCTTGCGAATTGTGACTAGTGAAGATGGCATGACTGCTGATTGGGCCAGAGTCCCTTACGATGTCCTGGAAGTGATTTCCACTCGGATTGTGAATGAAGTGAAAGGGGTGAATCGGGTAGTTTATGACATCACCTCTAAGCCACCTGGAACCATTGAATGGGAGTAATCAAGTTTTGAGTTTACTTAACTAAAAGCTGATCACCGAATTTACGATGTTTAAATTTTGGATTTTGGAATTGAAAGATTCAAAATTCAAAATTTAAAAAGTCTGTTCGCGCAGCATCCGTACCAAAAGCAAGCGAACGAGACGCTTCCTTGGCGTTGGAAAGACCGCAGTAGCTCCCCTTTTTAAGGCTTGCTCAATGCTACGCCTTGATCTAGTAGAGAGCGTCTGGGGGTTTCCACGCCAATTGTTCTACTTGGAGAAACCCCTGTGAGCGAGTAGCGTGGGTTAAAGAGGATCGAGTCTTAACCCAAGCGGATTGATTTTAAAAGCCTCCATCAAAATCCAAACCTATTAGTAAGAAAGCAGTCAACCAATTTTGGATAATGGAAAAATAGAATTTATATTGACCCCAGCAATCAAGTCACTTGCTTGTCAAAAAATGTTTGGATAATGGAAAAATAGAATTATTCTCGCGTTTAAATTCGCAAGTATCAAACATGCATTAAATAATGGAATACAAGAATCTTCTCTACGATAGGCTCCGCCAACAATTCCATTATCCAAAATTTAAACATCGTAAATTCGGTGAGTAATTATGAAAATTATTCTGAAACTCCAACTATTTGTTAAAATGGATTTTTTAAATGTAAAGGAATTTAAATACCAACATAATTTTAGCCAGTCAATAATTATAAATGCTAGCTAATAATTAACCATCAATTGGATGTGGCTGGACAAATTGAATTATTGCTTAGAAAAATAGGCGCGATCGCAGTAAAATTACCAATGGTGTGGTCACTGAGAAAAAACAAGCAGCTGATTAGAAATAACTTTCATTTGATCAACATTAATGGAGATGTTATGGAACCTGTTCCCCTTGCTGGCTTAAACATCCTCGTAGTTGATGATGATGACGATAGCCGCTTTTACATTACTACCGTGTTGGAAGCAGATGGAGCCACTGTGATGGCAGTTGCATCCGCAGCGATCGCATTGAAAGTACTACCTGAGTTGCAACCTGATGTCTTGATTTGTGATATTGCTATGCCTGGTGAAGATGGCTACACTCTTATCCGCAAGATCCGGGCGCTAAAGCCTGATATTTGGGGAAAACTCCCCGCTATCGCCTTAACTGCCTATGGCGATAGCGAGTATCGTAGCCATGCCCTGGAAGCGGGCTTTCAGACTCATGTGGCTAAACCAGTTGACCCAGGAGAACTAGTTGCGATCGTCGCAAATTTGGTCGCTTCTTATAAGAGTTAACACAAAGATTATTTTATGAGCGATCGCATCCCCTCTAGTTGACTGGCGATCGCAATGATAACAGGACTTACGCAAGAACTCTTTGAAACTCTTATTCCTTTGTGTCCAACTCTTGGAGACGCTGCGCGAATGCGTCCTTTGCGGTAGCCTGCGGCAAGCCGCTTTGCGTCTACGTTTTATTATGATTTTGCGTAAGTCCTGGATAATATTACTGATAAAATATCGAAAATGTGATAACTTTACCCAGCGCTCAAGCCTTATTTAGAAGGTAGTTTACAGGTTTGTCACCTTCATACCATTCATGATATCAAACCAATTGCGATCGCAAAACGTTTCGGGTTTGCATTTAGTAGCTGACAAGCTTTCTTCCAAAAAAATCCCAATCTTTAGAGGGTCTTGCAAACAGTATCGAGACAATCGATATTGAATTGGTCTTTGATCCACCAGACCAAATAAAATGAAGTTGGACTCAAAAGCTGATAAAACTAGCTTATGCAAGACTCTAAACAAGAGATAAATGCCAGAGCTTCTATAGATTTAGAACAGCGAAGGAATTGGTATTCTTTTGTAGCTGATATTTATTACAACGCCAGACCAAAATATCCAAAGGAACTGATCGAGCGGTCCGTCGTTTTAGCCCAACTTGACTCAGATGCATCGATTCTTGAGGTCGGTTGTGGTCCAGGAAATGCGACGGTAGCTTTTGCTCAATTCGGTTTTTCAATGACGTGTATTGAGCCAAACCAGGATTTTTGTCGTTTGGCACAACGCAACTCTGCAACCTATCCAAACGTTGCAATCTACAACACCTCATTTGAGGAGTGGGAACCAGAAGCGAAACAGTTCAATGCCGTTCTATCTGCTAATGCCTTTCACTGGATACCGTCAGAGATTCGGTATGCCAAGGCAGCGACGGCATTACGCGACAACGGGTTTCTCATCCTGCTATGGAATCTAAGACCTGAACCGAAATACGAAGTTTACCAAGCGATCGAGGAAGTATATCAAGTTTATGCTCCCTCACTTGTCCGGTATGAAGGTGCAGAAACTCAAGCGGAAATTTTGAGAGGGTTTGAACAAGACATTCTAGACTCTGGTTATTTTAAGGAGTTGGTAACTGAGCAAATCGCGTGTGAGGTAACGTACAGCATCGATGACTTCCTTAAACTATTAAATACCTTTGGGAGACTGGAGCCAAAGGCGAAGGAGTTGCTATTTGCAGGATTGCGGGAAAAGCTGAGGAACTTTGGAGACAGTGTAGACCTCTCGTTTCTTTCTGCTGTTCACGTTGCCCGAAAAGATGGATAAGCTGTTAAATTCGTTACGTAATGACGCAGCAACGCTAACCCTTGTGAATTTGGAAACTTATACTGGATGTGAAGCATCAGTGTAAGTAGTTCACTACAAAAAAAGAGCTATGCGAATTCTAATTGTGAAAGGCAGTGTATTATTGCTCCTGACTGCGGTGACAACTGGCTGTGTCGGTTCTTCCTCTGTTACAAAACAGCCACAAGCCTTACCTGTAAGCACTGAACAGCCGACCAAAGCAACTGTGTTGACCTCAACACCTACACCTGCTGGAAAAACTACAGAGAATTCTACCCCTGAAGCCACTATTGCCACAAATCCGACGCGCTGTGAAACTAGTCAATTGTCAGTGCGCCGAGTCTCCGAAGATGCTGGCGTTGGGAATGTTGCCCTCACCTACGCCTTCAGCAATAACGCCTCATCTCCTTGCAACCTCTACGGTTATCCGGGATTGGCACTACTGGATGCAAAAGGTCAGCCTTTGGAGGGGGTTAAAGTCATCCGCTCCCAGGACACTTACTTTTCGAGTAAGCAACCTCGACAACAAGTAACTCTAGCTCCTGGAACACAAGCCTCATTTCAGATAGCATACAACCACATTAATTCCCCAGAGGAACACTGCCCAATGTCTAGTAAAATTGAAATCACGCCTCCTAATGCTTACCAGCACTTTACCCTCACAGAACAAATCAAGCCTTGTACAGGCAAAGTCACAGTAACTCCGGTGCGAGCCGTTGGCACTCAACCCTAGTAAATTTCTGTAATTTACTCAAACATCCAGAAATAGCATAAATTTGATCACAGCCTCTGATAAGTTCAGTATTGTACTGTTTAAAAAGGTTAAAAAATTCTATGGAAGGAATTGATGTTGCTGATCAAGACGGCAGAGTAGATTGGACGGCAGTAAAAAACTCTGGTAAAACTTTTGCGTTTGTCAAAGCTACAGAAGGAGTTAGCATCAAAGATTCTGCTTTTGCTCATCACTGGCAGACCATGAAAGCTGTTGGTATTATTCGGGGTGCTTATCATTTCTTTCACCCACACACATCTGACCCGGTTGAGCAAGCGAAGGAATTCTTAAAAACGTTGGGGAAATTAGAACCAGGAGACTTACCACCAGTTCTGGATGTCGAGGTAACTGACAGAGGAAGTAACCAAGCTGTAATTAATGGAGCGAAGCAGTGGTTAGCAGAGGTGGAAAAAGCCCTTCTACAACAAACAAAAAAACCAATCAAACCAATTATTTATACCTTTCCTAGTTTCTGGCAAGAAATTGGTAATCCATCTGATTTTGCTAGTTATCCGTTATGGATTGCCCATTACGGAACCAAGAACCCAAGTATTCCTAGCGCTTGGCAGGGGCAATACCTAATCCATCAATATGAAGGTGATATATCTGGTGTAGCTGGTGTTAGTGGTCGAGCCGATTTGAATAGATTTAATGGATTGCAGCTAGGAGATTCTGGGCTAATAGTCAAACAATTACAACAGCAATTAAAAAATATTGGATTATATACTGATGCCATTGATGGGCATTTTTCGGAGTCAGTTAAAAATGCAATTGTCAGTTTCCAAACATCTAAAAAATTGCAAGCTGATGGAATTGTCGGTGTAAAAACTTGGGTAGCTTTATTGTGGATTTAAAATTGATTGTACACTCAATAAATAGACCAATACTCACCATAAACTGAATGTAAACATGGGTGATACTTTACATCTAAGGTTTACTTATTTTAATTAACGAGTACAGTTGTTTTAAATATAGCTACTTATTGAAAATCCCTTACGGTGCTTAGAGTGCTTTTCAATAAGTAGCTAGGCGTAAATAAATTAAAGTTTGTAGTAAGTTAGCGCGGCAAGGGTAAGGACTTTAGTCCCGATAAACCTTGCTATGAGCAATGAATCGCTCACTACGAGCTAGGATTTTATTGTATGTTTAGTTATGCCTACCTACTTGTAGCCATTTTCAATTCGGTAAGTATACAAGTATGCAGACAGACCTAGCCCCCTAGCCCCCTTCCCACTTCGGGAAGGGGGAAAAATTCAAAGCCTCTTTCCTAAAAACACAGAGGAATGGAAGTGAGGTCAAAACTGTACCTCACTGGGTCGAAAACCGCTATAGTGTGTATTTTTATATCTGACTAGCATCTCGAAATGCACAAAAGTGAGATTTGACTTGAAAAAAACCTTTCAGGATTCGTTTGAGTGAATTAAACTTAACCCACCTGATAGCTTTATTCACTTCCACCCACTGCCGTTTTCTTTTACTTGCTTCTGGATAATCTTCACTCAGCATCTCCACTGGCAACAAATACATCTTGACCCGGTAAATTTTACCTCGTTTGCGGTACTTGTAAGTGCCCAGTTCATTGGCGTCTACCTGCCCAATTACCCCTGCTTCTTCCCACGCCTCTTTGGCTGCTGAAGCGGGCGGACTCATACCATTAGGAATATCTCCTTTCGGAATTACCCAGTGTTGAAAGTTACGGCTAGTGATTAGTAATATTTCGACTTTGCCATTGTTTACTCTATAAGGAATCACCCCAGACTGTTCAAACACTTTGCTGACTTTTCGACTCATGTAATTTGCATCTTGTACGGTCTAGCTTTTTTGTACAATGTTTATTTCAAAAAGTCGAGAGCTGATACTGGATAAATTTTGGTTAATTTTAGGTTATGAAAAGGTTAAGTTTTTATTCATAAGAGTTAATTATTGGAAGTTTTTATTAATCTTTTAATCTCGTTTCCAGATTCTAGCTGGCAATGCTCTTCAATTGCGGCTCTGTCGCTTGGACTAGAGGCAGAGCCTCCCAATTGCATTCCCAGTCTGAGACTGGGAACGAGGTACGAGATTTTTAAAGCTTTTGGCTGTAATTTGATGTAGATAAAAATGTTTTATCCGTAGCGCATGTTGCATTTATACGAGAATTACTATATCTGTTACCTTAATATAAAGTCAACTGGCTTAAAAGGTGTATTCCTGATGGCTGATTGACAAATGCAGCATTATTCAAAGCATTATATATTCTGGCATTAAGCTAGAATATATGTCACCAATGTAACTAACTTGACTTTTTCAAATTTTGGTAGATATACAGCGAAGATATTGTATTTAAATCTAATTCTTTAGGCTCATCTTCATCGTCATTAGTATTTTTAAACAAAACTGTAAACGCACCAGCGCCTAACCCATCTTGAGGAAACATCCGATAACAAGGCATGGTAGTTAAATGCGACTGATATTTGGCTAAATCACTCATTTCTATTGCCTGAAACTGGGGAAAGCGTTCTAAAAACCATTCACAAATTTGCTCATTTTCTTCGGGTGAATATGTACAAGTCATATAAGCCAGATAGCCTTGTGGTAAAACAATTTTAGCAGAGTTAGCTATAATGCGCTTTTGCCGATTTGCACTCTTATTAATAGCAGTTGGGTGAAAACATCCGGGTGCTTTTTCACCTTTAGCAAGTAAGGATTGTCCAGTACAAGGAGCATCTACTATTACTAGATTGCTAGAGCAGGGAAACATTTCGGCAAATATACTCGAATCTCTATTAACCACTGCACTAGGGCTAATCTGACAACGCTTAAAATTAGAAATTAGCATTCCCAGACGTTTGCCAATGACTTCATTACTGATCAGTAAGTCAGGTTGTAAAGCTTTCCAAGCGAAGATACTTTTACCTCCTGGTGCGGCACACATATCAAAAACTAAACGTATTGACTGAGGAATAGCTAACAAAGTAGTAGCTGCAAACACCGAAGAAAAATCTAAGCAATAAAAATATCCTTTTTGATGTAAGGGATGCTGACCAGGTTTTTCTCCCAGGTATAAGCGGTCTATAAATTTTGGTTGCCAAGAGGTTGGTGTTTCCACTGCCAAAGGTGAAATATCTGGCTTTTCTTGACACCAAAGAATACTGGGTGAAAAAGGCTGAGGATTCATTAAAGCCTCGGTAAATTTTTCTTGTTCATCTAGATTAGTGAACAAACGCCGCGAGACTTTAAGTAATAAATTAGAAGGTTTTTCCATGTAGATATATAAATAACTAGGTTGTATCCAAATACAAATCAAACTGTTACACAAGAACAATGTAATTAAGGCTTTTGGCTTCATACTCAAAATATAATGACCGCCATTGGGATTGCAATGGCCAAGCTACCCCACTGCACCGGAGAAGGTCATGATCTTAGAGAATTTTCCGCAAAAATTACGCAAAGAAGCACAACTATGGAGGGATGAAGGATTAATTAGTTCTTCGCTGTATGAGCAATTAGCAGAACGTTATCAATTTAAAAACCTGGAAGCTGCTGCACGCGATCGCAATAAAGCGATCGCGATTGCTGTAGGCGGCATCCTTTTATGCTTAGGCATAATTACCTTTGTAGCCGGAAACTGGCAGGGAGGGTCACGAGAAATCAAATTTATTCTGATGATGAGTTTGTTTTTTGCGATCGCTATCACTGGTTTTTACACCTGGAGACCACCTGAAGGAAAGAAGCCACAACGGAGTAAACGCTTACTGGGAGAGGGGTTGCTAATTTTAAGCGCCTTCATTTTCGGTGCAAATTTACTGCTGATGGCCCAGATGTTTAATATTGCCGGTTCAACTTCCCAATTGTTTCTCGCCTGGGGGTTGGGTGTTGTGGTGATGGCCTTTGGTTTGTGCTTAAATTCTTTAGGAATTCTGTCAATTGTCCTCGTGGAAATCGGGTATTGGACTGGACTTGAAGACTTGTGGTCCGCTTCAGGTGAGTTCACTTGGTCGCGGCTAGTGGTGCAGCATATGCCTTTGTTGGCATGGCTGGTGTTTGTTCCCTTAGCCTACTTCTGTCGATCGCGTTGGATTTTTGGTCTAGCAGCCTTTGTCTTTGCTAGTTCCTTACAAGCCAACCTCAATCCGCTGCCACTGCTGAATTATGCTGATATAGCCCCTTGGGTGGCATCTTTTGCTTTTGCACTCCCACCTGCATTATTCTGGAGTTATGATGATTTGCTGTTTCCAAGCATAAATTACAGGTTGTTTCAATCCCTGGCCCGTAATTTAGCGTTGGTAAGCTTCGGCATTGTCTTTTACGTTCTCTCTTTTCGTTGGGTCTGGGAATCTCCAAATTATGGTTATAATCAGCCAACGAATGTGACAAACTTGTTCGAGTCTCTGCCGATCATCGATCTGGGGATTCTCAGCGGGTTAGCGGTATTGCAATGGTTGTTTCTACTGCGTCAAAGAAATAACCCTCCGCGCCGCGAAGTGATTTTCACAACTGCTGTCATTAGTACTTTTCTTGCCTTTATTGCCATAGTACCTTTTTGGCATCAAACTATCAGCCGGATTGATGAACTTGGTGTTTTTATTTTCAATGTACTTCTAGCAACATTAGCCTGGGGACTAATTCAAGAAGGATTGAAATTAAGCAACAGAAATTCATTTTGGGGCGGTATGCTATTATTAACAGTCCAAATTATCAGTCGCGTGCAAGAGTACGATACAGACTTACTTTTTAAGTCGCTGGTCTATGTCTTGTGCGGTTCTGCTTTAATTAGCGCTGGACTTTGGTTTGAACGCCGTCTACCTGGTGGTAGCTCTACAAGTAAGAAGTAGTGCAAAAGATGAAACAAGCCGTGAAAATTTTAGATTTTTAATTTTGGATTTTAAATTGAATAAAAAAATCTAAAATCTAAAATTCTGAAATCTCTGTGCGTCAAAATTTTTAAAGTTTCTCTGCGTTAGTCCTAATCTCGTTACTTTTGACCTCCTCAATCCCTCTGCTTTTTAGGACTACGCTCATGACTAATAGTTCTCCTGAATCTAAAAATAAAACCTTGTCTCCCGAAGCCGAATTCTCCAATAAGGTGACTTTTCGGGATTACTTGATTGCCAGTGAACAAAAATCGAATAAGCCCTTACCTTTTTGGCGGTTACTAGCTCCCCTGGCGCTGCAAACAGGGCTAATTATGGCAGTACCAGCCCAAGCGGTTTATACAGACGTGACAGGTAAGACGGTGATTTTGCAAACCGTACCTGTAGACCCTAACAATGTGCTGGAAGGTAACACCTTAGCGTTAGATTACAACATATCCCGTACCGCAAATTTAAGCCGACTACCTGGTTGGCAAACATTAGTCAGCAGAGGTCGTGGAAGTGGCAGAAGATTGCCTGAAGGAACCAACATCTTCGTGACTTTGCAAGAGCAACTATCCGCTGGTGGCGGTGTTCCTAGAGCTTGGAGACCGTTACGAGTAAGTAGTGATCGCCCCACTTCTTTAAGAGCCAATCAGGTAGCCTTAAAAGGTGTTTATCAGGATGGTTCTGTTAACTACGGCTTAGAAACATATTACATAAAAGAAAACCAACGGCGGCAGATTAGCAACGACTTACAAACTCAACGCGCCCGCAGAGGACAGCTACCACCCATTGTGGTGAAGGCGAAAGTAGATCCACAGGGGAAGGCAGTGCCAGTTAGTATGTGGGTGCGCGATCGCAACTATCGCTTTTAAGCTGTTAGTAGATCACAAACTTTCGGAAGTTAACGGAAAACAAGGGTTTGTGCCCTCGTGAAGAAAGAGTATTCAGCATTGGTAATAGAGCGATCGCTTTCAAGCAGCTAATAGTATCGGCTGAAATGCTGATTAATATGTTTTGTGACGGGGATTTCAACCCCGACACAAAACAAGCTGTTTATAGAAATGGGGGTATCAACCCCTATTCAATTACGATTGACAAGTAACGATTTTGGTAAATGTGCTTGCATTGGGATGCTCCCAGGCGACAGAAATGCACTAGTACGCCACGGCGGAAATAGAGCAACCATTTAAAAACCCTAAAGAGCTTATTCCGTAATACTTTTGAATGAGTGACTTCCGCCTTGCGGTACTGGCTCACTTCGTCTTTTGAAATTTTAATTGGCTAATAAGTCTAGCTCTTCGATCAGTCATTTCTGGTCTGGTCAAAATTCCTTGGGTAGGACTAAAAAATAATGCTAATAAAAATAGGACGGAAACAACTAAAACTATAGCTGCGCCTGATGGGACGTTCAAATAGTAACTAATATACATTCCAGTTACACTGCTAATTACACCAATAATTGCGCCTAATTGCATCATTTGGTGTAACTCTTTCACTAATAAATAAGCTGTAATTCCTGGCCCGATCAGCAGGGAAACAACTAATACTACACCTACAGTTTGCATACTAGCAATAATCGTCAAGGTGATAGCACCAGTTAAACCAAAATGAATCAAATTAATTGGTAAACCACTTGCTTGAGCGCCAAGTGGATCAAATGTATAAAATAGCAATTCTTTGTAAAAAAGCTTTACTAAAAGCAAGACAATAACCGTAATAATTACAGTGCGCTTCACATCATCTGTAGTTACACCCAAGATATCGCCAAACAAGAATTCATGCAGGTCTAACTTACTTTTCAATAGAGTAATTAGCATGATACCCAAGGCTAAAAATCCCGAAAAAACTAACGCCATAGCTGCATCAACTTTGATCCGAGATTGGGATTGAATCCAACCAATTACAAAGGTGCTGAGAGTTCCAGAAATAAATGCACCTAAGAAAATATCAATACCCAAGAAAAAGGCTATAGCTAGTCCTGGTAAAACTGCATGAGCAATCACATCTCCTAGTAATCCCATGCGTTGAACGATTAGGTAAGTACCAACAACAGCGCAAAGAACACCCAACAGAATTGCTGTAACAAGTGCGCCACGCATAAATTCAAAACTTAGGGGTTCAATTAGCCAATTTAACATTAAACTATTTCCCTATTCAATATAAATACACTATCTCCATAGGCACGTTGAATATTATCTGCTGTCATCACTTCGTTCATCGACCCGTTGGCAATTATTTGTTTATTTAATAACAGTAACTGGTCACATTTTTTCAAAACTGTTCCCAAATCATGAGTGACCACTAATAAAATCTTGCCTTGAGATTTTAGTTCTTCAAAGACATCAAACATTATGGCTTCTGTCTTTTTATCAACTCCGACAAATGGCTCATCGAAAAATAATAACTCGGCTTGTTGTGCTAAAGCTCTTGCTAAAAATACTCGCTGCTGCTGTCCGCCTGATAATTCTCCAATTTGACGCGATCGCAACTCTAACATCCCCACCCTTGCCAAAGCATCTTTAACTATTTCTTCAGAGGATCGTGAAGGTGCGCGAAACCAGCCAGTATGCACAGTCCGCGCCATCAGCACCACATGCCAAACTGTGATCGGGTAATCCCAGTCTATTTGCGATCGCTGTGGTACATACGCAACAGAACTTAATTGTTGTTTCAAAGCGCGATCGCGAAACTTCACAACTCCACTCGTAGTTGGTACTAAGCCCAAAATTGCCTTCACCATTGTGCTTTTACCAGCACCATTTGGGCCAATTACACCCACAATTTGTCCCGGTAAGGAGCGGAAACTCACATTCTCAACCGCCATCACTCCTCGGTAATTTACAGCTAAATGTTTAACCTCTAACATAAATTTACCATTTATATGATAATGATAATCACTATAACTAAAGCAATCAGATTTATGATATCTTACAAATTGCGATTAAAATCCCTAGCTGCTCTTGCCTTAACATGCGGAGTACTTGGATGTAGTCCGACATCAGAGACTAGCCAATCGACTCCCACACCTGCTAATAATGTGGTGGCTCCCCAAACAGGTACTTCACCTGTTCCAGAAGCCAATGGGAAAGGCCCATTAGTCGTCGCCACCAATACCGTTGCTTGTGGCTTAACTAAAGAAATCGCAGGTGATACAATTGACCTCAAATGCTTAATCGATCCTGGTTCAGACCCGCACGTATACCAACCAAAGCCAGAGGATAGCAAAGCAATTGAGCAGGCTAAATTAATCCTCTACGGCGGTTACAATTTTGAACCTGGTTTAATCAAGTTAATTAAAGCTAGTTCAAATTCTGCTGCCAAGGTAGCTGTAGATGAAGTTGCAGTCCCCAAACCTCAGCAGTTTGAGGAGGATGGTAAAACTGTTACTGACCCCCATGTATGGCACAATGCCCAGAATGGGATAGCTATAGCTCAAACTATTTCCCAAGAATTAGCAAAGATAGCTCCAAATAATGCTGCAACTTATACCAGCAACACCCAAAAATTAACAACCGAAATCAGCCAGATAGACACCTGGATTAAATCAGAGATTGCCACAATTCCACCTAAGCAACGCAAACTAGTCACCACTCATGATGCTTTTGGTTACTATTCCAAAGCTTATGGAATTCCTCTTGAAGAGGCGCTAGGGGGCATTAGCACAGACGAAGCGCCGACACCGAAGCGAGTTGGTGCATTATCAAAAGATATTGAAAAAGAGGGTGTGCCGACAATTTTTGCAGAAACGACGATTAACCCGAAACTAATTCAAGCGGTAGCAAAAGAGGCAAAAGTTAAGGTTTCAGACCGAGAATTGTTTGCTGATGGTTTGGGAGAAAAGGGGACAGAGGGGGAAACTTACCAAGGAATGTTAATTGCCAATACACGCACGATTGTAGAAGGTTTAGGGGGCAAATATACGGAGTTTAAGCCTAAATAAACAGAGTTAGGGACGCCGAATAGTTCCCCCTAGCGATCGCCCTCTTGGTGGATACGAGAGTGTGTATCTATAAGTAGAAGCGATCGCGCCGATATAAACCTAAGGCACAATCAGCACTGGGCAAGGGGAAAGGTTAATCACGCGAGTCGTGACACTATCATCAGCTCCCTCTTCAGTCAAACCTAGCCCCCGACACCCCATGATGATTAAATCGGCCCCCATTTCATCAGCGACATCGCAGATAGTAAAAGCTGGTTTCCCTTGCCTTTCCAGGATTTCGGATTTAATTCCTTGCCCAGAAAATAAAGATTGGGCACTTTCCAGCAGTTTGGCAACTACCTCTGGTGACACCATCGGATCTGCACTAGGTGCGTCTTTTGATGGTTCTTCTACCACAGACAGCAGCACCAAGCGACTGCCGAACTTTTTAACTATGTTGGTCACCATATCAGCAGCTTCCCGCGTTTCCCGGCTTTGATCAATAGGAAATAGTACTGTCTTAAACATCTCTGTCACTTGGGTACCCCTGACTCCGGTAAAATCTTGATGGTTCTACTTTCAAAACAATAACAAAAAGGCAATCAGGAGAGTTTGGTGTGTCCAAAAAAAGTTTAGCAAGTTTATCTTCGGCTGATATATCTGGGAAACGTGCCTTAGTGCGGGTTGACTTTAATGTGCCTGTGGATGATCAAGGCAATATTACCGACGATACTCGTATTCGCGCAGCTCTGCCAACCATTAAAGATTTGACGCAGAAGGGTGCTAAGGTCATTCTCACGAGCCATTTTGGCCGTCCCAAGGGTGTGGATGACAAATTACGCCTAACTCCCGTTGCCAAGCGTCTATCGGAATTGTTGGGGCAAGAAGTCATTAAAACTGATGACTCCATTGGCGATGAAGTTGCAGCTAAAGTTGGCGCGTTGGAAAATGGCCAAGTGCTGTTACTGGAAAATGTCCGCTTTTACCCAGAAGAGGAGAAAAACGACTCAGAATTTGCGAAAAAATTGGCAGCTAATGCTGATTTTTACGTAAATGATGCTTTTGGTACTGCACATCGCGCCCATGCTTCTACTGAAGGTGTGACTAAATTCCTCAGCCCTTCTGTGGCTGGATATTTGGTTGAGAAGGAATTGGAATATCTGCAAAACGCCATTGAAAATCCCCAACGTCCTTTGGCGGCAATTATTGGCGGTTCCAAAGTTTCCAGTAAAATTGGTGTGATTGAAACACTGCTGGAGAAGTGCGACAAGCTGATTATCGGCGGTGGGATGATTTTCACGTTCTACAAAGCCCGTGGTTTGAATGTCGGTAAGTCGTTGGTGGAAGAAGACAAGCTAGAACTAGCGAAATCTTTGGAAGCGAAGGCTAAGGAACGGGGCGTTACCTTCTTGTTACCCACGGATATAGTATCGGCAGATAAATTTGCTGCCGATGCTAATGCGACAACTGTCAGCATTGAGAATATCCCCGATGATGGTATGGGTTTGGATATTGGCCCAGACTCGGTGAAAGTTTTCCAAGAAGCCCTTGCAGATACCAAAACGGTAATTTGGAACGGGCCGATGGGTGTGTTTGAGTTTGATAAGTTTGCGGCAGGTACGGAAGCGATCGCTCATACCCTCGCCGAAATTAGCAAAACTGGCACAACTACCATTATTGGCGGCGGTGACTCAGTAGCGGCTGTGGAAAAGGTTGGTTTAGCCGACCAAATGAGCCACATCTCCACTGGCGGCGGCGCAAGCTTGGAGTTACTTGAAGGCAAGGTATTGCCTGGAATTGCGGCTTTAGATGATGCTTAAGAAAATTAGCTCTTAAGCTACTGAAAAAAATCTGGTAGTTTTTGACAATTGTGGTAAGGGTGCGGTATACCGTACCCTTACTGTATTTATTAGCATTTTTGGCAACTATACCACCAAAATTGTGGAGGTGAAAGTGTAATGGCAAGAATTGAAGAAATTTCAGTCAAAAACTATAGGGTTTTACAAAATATTACCCTAAAAGATATCAAACCTTTTTCCGTTTTTCTTGGGCCTAATGGTAGTGGCAAGACTACTTTTTTTGATGTGATAGGTTTTCTTTCCGATTGCCTTACTACTAATGTTCGCAAAGCCTTAGAAAAGCGAGGAAGGTTTCAAGAAGTTATCTCCCGTGATTGTCAAGGTCAAGAAATTGAAATTGTAATTAAATATCGTGAAGATAATAAATCTCCTAAAATCACCTATACAGTTGCTATCGCTTTACAAAATGGAGCCCCAATTGTTTCAAGAGAAACTCTCAAATGGAAGCGCGGTTCTCGTGGAAAGCCATTTGATTTTCTTAAGTTTGAAAATGGTGGAGGTGAAGTAATTAGTGGTGAAAATCCCGAAATTAATGACAAAAGAATTCACTATCAAATGGATGACCCCAGTTCTTTGGCTATTAAAACAATAGGTCAATTATCAGATAACCCACGCATTGCTAGTTTGCGCCGTTTTATTGAGGGATGGTTTCTCTCTTATTTCATACCAGATCAAGCTCGTCAGCTAGCGACTGCTGGTGCAATGGAACATCTTTCTCGTGAAGGAGACAATATTGCTAATGTAGTTCAATACCTTGCTGATGAACATCAAGAAACTTTATCCAAAATTTTGAAGTTACTGGCTAGCCGTGTTCCCCAGTTAGAAAAAGTGGAATCGGAGCCAACAATTGATGGCAGACTTGCTCTTTTATTTAAAGATGCACCTTTTAGTAAACCATTTCTAGCAAGATTTTCCTCAGACGGCACACTAAAGTTACTGGCATATTTGATATTATTAAATGACCCTAATCCTCCTCAATTACTTTGCATTGAAGAGCCAGAAAATGGATTACATCATCGACTTCTTGATTCTTTAAGTGAGGAAGCTCAGGCTTACTCGCAACGCTCACAAGTATTTGTTTATACTCACTCCACATTTTTTGTTAATACAATAAAAGATGCTAAACAACTCTGGATTTTTCAACGTGATGATAAGGGTTATACAACTGTTAGAAGGGCTGATAAAATCGATGATGCTAAACCTTTTATAGAATCTCAAGCAGGCTTAGGTGATCTATGGTCTGAGGGATATTTTAGAGAATTACCTTAGTAGTAGCAATTATGCATATAGAGTTTTTAGTAGAAGAACCTTCAACTGAAGTTGCTTTAAATTTTATTGTACCTAAAATTATAGGTTATACTCATACGCTGAAAATTCATAACTTTCAAAATAAAGATAGACTTTTAAAAAGACTACCTGAGCGGATGAAAGCTTATGCTAACTTTGTGCCTGATGACTGGCGAATCGTGATTCTAGTAGATGAAGATAGATCTGATTGCCAAGAATTAAAGAGGAAACTTTGTGATGCTAGCAGTATTGTGACTAAACACAAAGGAAATATTGTTCTCCATAGAATTGCAGTAGAAGAACTGGAGTCATGGTTTATAGGTGATGTGACAGCCATTAGGGCTGAATATGAAAAGATTCCTATTTCTTTATCCCAGCAAGCCAAGTTTCGGAATCCAGATACTATCAAAGGTGGTACATGGGAGCAACTAGATAAGATCCTAAAAAAATATGGCTATGAGACAGGGTTACAAAAAATCGACTTTGCTGAGAAAGTTTCTCCCCACATGGATGTAGAAAACAACCTCTCTAAAAGTTTTCAGATTTTTCGAGATGGACTAAGAAGCATCATAAAATAAAATTTATTAATCAGATGCTTGCCTGCACTAACTTACATAAACTTGGAAAAAACTGTGGAAACTAAATGGCTGGAATGGGCACAGAAGTTACAAGCGATCGCTCAAAATGGTCTAACCTATTCTGAAGGCCCTTTTGATATCGAACGCTACAAACAATTACGAGCGATCGCCACAGAAATGATGGCGACTTACTCAAATGTAGAACACAGCTATGTCCTCGATTTGTTTAGCCGTGAAGTCGGATATGCAACTCCCAAAGTTGATGTGCGGGCAGCAATTTTTCGTGATGATACGATATTGTTAGTCAAGGAAAGAGCCGACGGCTGTTGGACTTTACCTGGTGGATGGGCTGATGTCGGCGAGTCTCCCAGTGAGGTAGTTGTGAAAGAAGTATATGAAGAATCTGGATATCAAGCACGCGCTATCAAACTACTAGCAGTCTATGACCGAGACAAACAGGGACATCCACCATTCCCGTTTTATGTCTATAAGCTATTTTTTAAGTGTGAAATTATTAGTGGTTCTCCATCATCAAGTATTGAAACTGAAGAAGTAGGTTTTTTCCGTGAAGATGCGTTACCAGAACTTTCTCTCGGACGTGTGACACCAGCGCAAATCACGCGACTTTTTCAACATTACCGCCAACCAGATTTACCAACAGACTTTGATTAGTAGCCGCTTTTGCCGATCTGTTAGCAAAAATCAAATAGAATTCCTATATATTTATCAAAAAAATAGTTGAGTAATCTTCACAAATAAAAAGCACTAACTTTGTTCAGTGTACTGAACTTAACCTGATTAAATTCAAAGCTATTGTCTACAATTTCAACCCTATAGAATGACAAGTATACGAAGACCAGCTATACAAGAAATTAAAATTTTATGAAGACTACTCAACAATTGAAGATGTGATGAAGACCACTAAGTAAATCTGACATACTCAGGAACTTTGTGATTTGATAGAAATAATAAATATATCACGCAAGTGTCGCTTTCACTGACAGTGTTTTAAATAAATTACTGATAGTACAAGTAAAGCATTCAATTTGTGTCTTCAAGGTTATTCTTAGGACTCTCAAATGATAATGATTAGTTTTAAATCTAAATTACTAAACGCTATAGCTGCTACCGCTGCATTCCCCAGATGAAGGCGGACGTTTATGAAGCCTAAACTTTGGAGAACAATTAAAGAGGAAATTACTATTTGGCGTGTAGGTACATTACCAGGTATTGCAGTGATTGGGCTGGTGATGATTGCTCGTCTCACTGGTTTAATGCAATCTTTGGAGTGGCTGGCTTTTGACAATTTTCTCCGACTACGCCCCGATGAACCTAGAGATGAGCAAATTGTAATTGTGGGGATTAATAAAGATGATATCAGCACTTGTACAGATTTTTCCCTATCAGATCACGATTTGGCACAGTTGCTGTTGAAATTGCAGAGTTATAAACCAAGAGTTATTGGTCTTGATATTTATCGGGATTTACCAGTTAATCCTGGTCATACTGAATTAGTTACAGTTTTTCAAAGTTTCAAAAATTTAATTGTTACTGAAAAAGTATTACCTGATGAAATTGTCCCACCACCAGCATTGTCAACTGAACAGGCTGGTTTTGCCAATCAAATTATAGATAGCGATGGCAAATTAAGGCGTAGCCTGTTAAGTACACCAACAAGTAAAGGTTACAAGTCATCTTTATCTCTAAGTCTGGCAGCAGTATATTTAGGTCATCATGGTATTAGTATAGAAAACGGTATTCGCGATCGCGCTGCTATCAGGTTCGGGAAGACTGAAATACCCCGGTTTTTCGCTAATTCTGGAGGATATGTCCGAACTGATGCAGGTGGAGTTCAGGTACTACTCAATTTTCGTAGTGGTCGAGAAAAATTTAGAACTTTATCTTTGTATGATCTCAAAAGCGATAAATTTAATCCAGACTGGATACGCGATCGCATTGTCATTATTGGGATAACTTCGCCCAGTTGTAAAGACTTTATCCCTACTTCAGCGATTGAATCTATTGAACCTGCACCAGAGCGAGTTTATAGAGTAGAAATTCAAGCACATGCTGTTAGCCAAATTATTAGCGCGGTGCTTAACTCTAGACCACTCTTAAATACTTGGCAAGATGGATGGGAATATATATGGATTTTGGCTTGGGGTTTGGTTGGAATTGCCATTGCTAGGCTCACTCAATCGCCTCTGATTAGTCTATTAGTTGTTGGTGTCGCTAACTGTAGCCTGCTGGTCTTTTGTTATTTACTCCTGACTTGGGGTTGGTGGGTTCCGCTGATCCCGACACTCGTTGTTTTAACTTTAAATGGTATGAAAATCACAGCTTTATATCAATACGATCAAGCTTTGCGTTCTGGAATTAGAGCTAGAGAAGCTCTTATTGAACGCATATTTGCAAAAATTCATAATGGCCCCCTGCAAAGGCTAGCTAAAGTTTTGAAACTAGTTCGAGACAAGGATTTACCAATGAATGACTTGCTACTAGAACTAGAAAAAGAGCTTGAAAAATTGAACTACGAGTTACGGGGAATTTATGAATTTTTGCAACGAGAACCTATCGACGAAGAAACGAATCTTTATTTAGGCAAAAATCTCGTGCTAAATTTGCGAGACCCTCTTCATGAAATTCTTTATCAAGTTTATAACTCTACCTTAGAGCGAGAGTTTCCCTGTTTTAAAACTATCAAAGTTAAAATTAGAGCTTTTGAACCTCTAAATGAACGAGCCTTGAATATTGAAGAAAAACAGGGTCTCTGCCTATTTTTGGAAGAAGCTTTATGCAATGTGGGCAAACATGCTACAGGAGTCACCCGTCTCGAAGTTACTTGCTCTTCATCTGAAGGCTGGTACACTCTAAGCATTATCGATGACGGCTTAGGGGTGAATTCATCTAGAGAAGGTTGGGGAACACAACAGTTTATAAATTTAGCTCGACAATTAAAAGGGAAATTTCGGCGAGTACCCCTTTCTCTTAAAGGTACTCTTTGTGAGTTATCTTGGCCAATAGTTAAAAAATCAAGCTATTTTTAGACTTTTGACTATTGCTCGGATCAATATAAATTATCAAAAAATTGATTAATTATTATTAATAATTAATCAATTAGTCCTTCTTCTCTAGCTCGCATTTCAGTTTGAATTCTGATATTTTTTCCCTCTTCAGGATAAACATTTAAAGCGTCTTGTAGCTTACTCCAGTAATGACGCACCATCCGCTCAGATATACATATACGTTCAGCAATTGTTTTATCTTGCAATCCTTCCTCAAATGCTAAAGTCAGCACCCTGAGCCACTCTGGTTTAACCTCTAATACAGAATGTATTCCTTTAATATCTTTTGTATGAGTTAAGCCCTGTAACGCCCAATCAATCCTGGTCAACATTTCCTGAGTCGATAGGCTTTTATCCGCGACTGTAAAGCCTCCTTTATGACTATCAATATCAAGTCTAATCCTTACCAGGGTTCTTACATTAGCACTTTGGACAACAATATTTAAGTTGGGATAGTTTTTCGTCAGAGTTCTTAGAAGTTGAACCCCTATATCAGGTCGGGCTGTCATTCCAGAGTTATCTGGAATAGAAAGATCCATTACAACCATATCTGGCTGTGAGGTAACAATTTCATGAAGAGCGTTCTTAGCATTTACCGCAATGATGAATTCAGCGTCAGGGTAATGCTTTTGCAACACATTAACAGTTCCAGCTAAAACTGATTCGTGGTCATCAATTACTAAAATTTTTAGAAGTTTTTTATCTTTTAAATCTTGTCTCATAATTAACAATACCCTAATAAAATCATATTTTAATTAATGCATAACTGTGATAACTGGCTAAATATATAAGACTATAAACTAACTAAAATATTTGACTAACAATTAAAATATTTTTACCATTTACTTTAAAGTTTTTACATAAGTTTTTGGTTGATACCTATAATATTTATTATACTGTTTTATCTAACTACATCTAATAAAAATTTCAGAACTATTACTTGTTGAAAAAATATTTATAACCTTAACCTGTCAAGGATGAGTAACGACTGACCCAGAGACTTTACATCCTTGTAAATTTTCCCAACCACTTACTTATCGCAATAATTCTTACCAATAAAAATAACAAGTAATGCTCAGGTTATCTTTACGATAAAAGCATTTACCCGAAGTTAAAAATCGAAAACTTTTGCAAAGATACTCTAGTTCTTTAAAATTAGAAGAGAAAATAATTGTAGATGGCTCAGGATATGTAATTTGCACCATTAGCTGACCGAGATTTTTGTGTTGTTTTAAACTGATAAAAATTGATATAGGAACCGAAATATTCGGCAAAGTTAATATTAGTAGTTCTTCTAAAGATTTGAAAACTATCAAACTCCGTTCAGCTTGCTCATATCGCCAGTAGGGTGGTATATCGAAATGGAAACAGAGGTGGGAATTTGATGTTAACCACTGTTCTAATAGGCACTCAATAGCCAACGGTAGGCTATCTTGAATATATGCCGGAAATAAGCGATCGCTCAATTGCACTAAAGCGTGATGAAAATTATCAGCTTGTTTTAGGTATTCTTGGATTTTGTTAATTGTTAGATTTAGGTTGTCTTGTGCCAATAAATCCAAGCTGCGACGGATTGTGAAGGATTCTTGTAATAAGCCTTCATGAATTTTACTTGCTTCTAGAAATAACTTGATAGATTGTCTATAAGACCACCATTGTAATGCTTGCTGAATTCTATAATAAGTTTTCAAATACATTATCAATGTCAGGACATAAATAGCTACAACTGTAATTTGTACATAAAATTCCATTATCACATATTTATATCCTTATAAATCAGTAATTAACCTAGCCTTTCTCAACATAAATTGCAGTGCTGTTTCTTCTTTTGAAATAATGTCAGCTTTGGCTTCCATGCCAGATTGGATATGACACTGGCGATCGCCATTGCCAAATATCATTATTTCAGGTTGAATAGTAGCTTCAAAGTAGCTACTTCCAGGGGTTGTAGAACCTGATATGGGGCTTTCTGCATTGTTACTTTTAGACGTAATTGTATCGGGAGAAACAGCCGTGACCACACCTTTGAGAGTGCCATAATCAGGATAAGGACAAGCATCAATTCGCAATTGGACTTTTTGACCAACTGCAACATTTTTAATTTCTTGAGTAGGGATAACTGCTTTAATAACTAGAGGAGCATTATTAGGAGCAATTTCAGCAATAGCTTCGCTAGCACGTAGCACTTGACCGGGGTTGCGTAAATTGAGCTTGAGAATGATACCATTACTACTTGCTCGCAGAATAGTATCTTGTAATTGACTAATTACTTGTAAAAGTTCTTTATGAGATTGTCCGAGTTGGTTTTGCATTTCCACTCGCCGCTGAATTAAAGCTTGTTTTTCCTTTTTTAAAATAGCGATGCTGACTTCACCTCTAGCAAATTCTTGGGCAATGCGATCTTGAGCGATCGCAACTGTGGCAGTGGTAGGATTAACAGCACCTAAAGCTACTTGCACTTTAGCTTTAGCAATATCAACAGCTTTTTTTTCAGATTCAAGTATGGCTTTAGTCTGGACAACAACTAGCTTTTTCTGCTCAAATTCGCGCTTACCAATTGCGCCAACCTGCGCCAACTGCTCATAGCGATCGCGATCCACCTCAGCAAAGCTTAAATCAGCTTCGGCTTTTTGCAATTCTGCTTGGGATTTTTGCAAACTTGCTTGTGCTGCTAGTAATTCGCTGCTGGTGGTAATCTGTCGCTCTTGATATTCCCGTTGATTACGTGCCAAATCCGCTTGAGCAGAGGCCACAGTTCGCTCTGCTACTGTTGCTTCAGCGATAATTTGAGTATCTAAAATCTTAATTTGGGCATCAAGTTGAATTATTTGTAACCTGATTTGTTGAATGTTATCTTTTAATTGACTCTGTTTGATTTGCAGTTGTTCGTCATCTAAGCGAGCGATCGCATCTCCCTGTTTGACTAGTTGATTTTCTTTCACAAAAATATCTTTAACAGTCCCTTCAATTTTCGGTTGCACTAACCGAATTTCTCCTGTAGGACGCACTACTGCTCCTGCTTTCACTGTCACATTATACTTCACCCATGAGCTGAGACTAATTCCAGCACTAAGGCTTCCAACCAGGAAAATTCCTGCTAAAGATGTCCAACGACTTACAGGAGGAAGAAACTCTTCACTTTGCACCGATGGCAGAAGTTTTTTACTATCTGTGTAGAGCATAATTATCTGAATAGATGTTAATAATTAAGAATTTAAAAATTCCAAATGCTCTCCAGATTGGGAGCGTAACTCATTTAAAGAACCTTGAGTTTTTAACTTGCCTTGATCTAGTAGAACTATCCAATCAGCACGATTAACTACCTTAGGACGGTGAGTAATCAAAATAGTGGTTTTACCTTGGCGATGCTCAAACAATTTATCTAAAACTTGCGCCTCACTTACTGGATCAAGTCCACCAGTAGATTCATCTAAAATAAGAATTGGTGGATCTGTGACAATGGCTCTTGCTATTGCTAATCTTTGCCGTTGCCCACCAGAAATATTTGCACCAAATTCCCCTAAAACAGTTTGATATGTATTAGGTAGCTTACTAATAAATTCATCAGCTTCTGCCACTTTACAAGCTCTTACAATCTCTTCAAACGTAACTTCGGGAGCAACTAAACGAAAGTTTTCTATAATCGATCGACTCCAAAAATGAGGTTCTTGGGGAACAAGAACCACCTGTTTTCTAAGACATTCAAGGGACAGGTCTTGAAGGTTATAGAGTCCAATACGAATATTACCAGATTGCAGTGGATATAACCCAGCAATAAGTTTGGCTAAAGTACTTTTGCCACAACCAGATTTGCCGATCAATGCAACATTTTTCCCGCCCGGAATTATTAAAGAAAAGTCATCTACTAAATCTAGACGACCAGCATAATGAAAATTAATATTTTTACAAATAATGTCATCATCCCCTGCAATCTTGGCGTAAGGCTTTATCTCATCGCCCTCATTTTCTGAGGTAGCATCTATGACTTCTGTTAGACGTTGTGTAGCAGTTTTTGCACGAGTAAATTCCTCAACAAAGCTGATTAAAGTAGCAAATAAGCCCAGAAAATTACCATTCATTGAGTTAAAGGCAAATAGTTGCCCGATACTCAAGTTTTCTACTGGGTTAATTACCAAATTGCCACCAAACCAAAGCAAAATAACGCCACCAACTCCCGAAACCAAGCCAGAAAAAGTATTATTAATGATCCCAATGTGTATTGTGCGATATGTAATGTTAGCAAGACGACCAAATCGACTTTGTAATTCCTCCCAAAATTGCAACCCAGATGTAGTAGTTTTGAGAGTTAGTGCGCCTTTAAAAGTTTCTACTAAAACCCCTTGTGTTTCTGCTTCTTGAACTAAAAGCTCACGAGTTTTTTGCTGCAAATTTGGCTGAAAGACTACTGTCGATAAGCTCATTACTATAGCGATGAATACAGCTACTACAGTAAGTTTCCAGCTATAAAAAACCATGAATCCAAAAGAAATCAAGGCAATAAAAAATTGGCTAGGTAAACCAACAACAACTTGAGCAACTAATTGATTAATTTGGTCGATATCTTGCAGACGACTAACAATTTCACCACTGCGACGGGCTTCGTAGTATGAGAGAGGTAATCGGAGAATTTGCCGCCCAAATTCTAGCACTAACCCCAATTGCAGACGTTGTGCAAAGTGAGCAATTAAATTAGACTGCACAAAGGACAGACTACGGGAAATAAAATTCATCACTATCACAGCGATCGCTACAGTAGTAAGTAACTTTGTATCACCTCTAACCAGCACATCGTCAGTCAAAATTTGCATCAAAAAAGGGGAAGCTAAAGATAGCAATCCCAACATTAGGTTAAGAGGTAAGGCTTGAGCTAAAATAGCACGATAAATCCAGACGCGCCTGAAGAAACGCCAAAATCCACCTAGTTTTTCATCTTTTTGAGCAAAAAACTTTACATCTGGCTCAAGTAAAAGCATCAACCAATCTGTACAACCTTCGGCTATCTCTTTTTTAGAAAGATAACGGATACCTACAGCCGGATCAGCAACTAAACATTTTTGACCTTTCTTACCGTATAAAACAACCCAGTGATTACCTTTCCAGTGAATAATTGCAGGTAATGGTGCTTCTTTAATCCTGTTTAAAAAATCTGGTGAAGTTTTAACTGGACGAGCATTGAAACCAAGTGTTTCTGCTCCTCTCTTTAATCCTAATAAAGTAGTGCCGAACTGCCCAGTACCTACAGCTTCACGGATGCGACTCAAAGTAAAAGTCCGTCCATAATATTTAGAAATAGCCGCAAGGCAAGCAGCCCCACAGTCTTCTTCACTATGCTGTTTAACAAATTGGTATTTCATAGGTAATTTACCTTATCTAATGACAACTTTAAGCTAATAATGTTGTCAATCTGTTGGTATATTTTTTGATAATTGGAGTGCGCTCAACTGATATAGGACTCATCTCTGATTTTTGAACAAAATTTCATAGAAAACTCTGATCAAACAGGTTTTTCATTCTCAGGATGTTTTCAAAAATCAAATCTGAGTCCTATAAAATCTTTAGGATTAACCTAGAAGAGACATCATGCTAAACAACATATTAAGTAAACCAGAGTTGCTCCTCGCTGACCTACCCCCCCGTAGTTGACGACCTAGACTGAATCCAAAGGTAATTTGTGAGAACCTATATCCAGTTTGTTGAATAGAAGAAATACTACCATTACTACCAGATACATTAATTGCACTATTGGCAAAAGTTTCTATATCTGTTTTTTGGAAGAACAAAGTGCCAAAATCTAATCCTGAAGAAAGTGAGCCTCCACCAGAGATAGTTTCTTGTTGTTGTGCTGATAAATCAAGAAATAATTCAGAAACTTCCGGTTTGATATCCTTAGACATTGTTGTTAGGTTTGTAAAAGTAGAATTTAGATTATTTATGAAAAGGCATAAGGTAAACCCCATAAATAAATTTTAGTGGTTTAAAACAAGGACACCTTTTTTATTGCGCTTCGGTCTTTAAAAAATCTTTTTATCCAATTCAATAAAATTAGGGGCTTTAACCCCTTTGGTACAGGGCAAAATATATATTTTATTCCTTATGCCTTTCTACGGTAAAAGCATTAAACTGACACAAAAATTTAGAATGTAAAATGCAGTTAGCTTTCAGTAATTTATGGAACCATAATTAATTGTGTGTCCATAAACATTTAATATATAGCTGATTGCTAACTGCTATGAAACCAATAAGCTAGGGAAAGATAGGGGAGCGCTGATTACTCCCCTTCGTAACGCGTTGAGAGACGATGATACTCGTCGCAATCTATTGCAGAAACTAGTCAACCAATGCCTTAAATGAAGTACCTGATTTAATCAAGTTTAGGCTTAATGTTTGCACGCCACCACTTGATATACTGCTACCGCCAGGACCAGACATACTATATACTGGCGAGATGTTTGCAGTTTTTAATTTCAAGAGAGAATAAAAGGTGTCCTGGAAAACTGCTGCACCACCAGCTACGCTTTCTTGTTGTTCAGTAGATAAATCGGTAAATAGTTCGTGTGACATAGTTGAAAACTCCCTTGATTTTATTTGAGTTGAATAATCTCGAAAACTGAAATACTGAATTAAAACATCAGTTAACTAAGAAGCTAGGGAAAGATGGGGGAGCGCTGATTACTCCCCTTCGTAACGCATTGAGAGACGATGATACTCGTCGCAATCTATTGCAGAAACTAGTCAACCAATGCCTTAAATGAAGTACCTGATTTAATCAAGTTTAGGCTTAATGTTTGCACGCCACCACCTGATATACTGCTGCCGCCAGGACCAGACATACTATATACTGGCGAGATGGTTGCAGTTTTTAATTTCAAAAGAGAATAAAAGGTGTCCTCGAAAACTGCTGCACCACCAGTTACGCTTTCTTGTTGTTCAGTAGATAAATCGGTAAATAGTTCGTGTGACATAGTTAAAAACTCCCTTGATTTTATTTGAGTTGAATAATCTCGAAAACTGAAATACTGAATTAAAACATCAGTTAACTAAGAAGCTAGGGAAAGATAGGGGAGCGCTGATTACTCCCCTTCGTAACGCGTTGAGAGACGATGATACTCGTCGCAATCTATTGCAAAAACTAGTCAACCAATGCCTTAAGCGAATGCTTTAAACGAAGTATCTGATTTAATCAAGACTAGGTTTAATGTTTGCACGCCACCACCTGATATACTGCTGCCGCCAGGACCAGACTTACTATATACTGGCGAGATGGTTGCAGTTTTTAATTTCAAAAGAGAATAAGAGGTGTCCTCGATAAGTGCTGCACCACCAGCTACGATTTCTTGTTGCTCTTCGCTTACATTGATAAACAAATTGTCAGACATAATTACCAACCTTTAATTTTGAGTTTAATTGATTTTCAGCTATTTAGTTGAGTGCCTTTGTTTGGTGTCTCAACCTTTCGCTTAATCAATACAATAAGTTAAAGCACTGAGGTTGTCATTTCCAGTTTACGTAAACTTAATTACCATATTTAGAAAACTAGATTTCACAATTACGCCACTACTATTTCCGAAAAATACATAGAGAGCAATTGCCCTGAAACTATAGCAATCCGATTTGATTGTGTGAAAAAATTTAACTATATGTAGGGTGCGTTAGAACGGAGTCCGTAACGCACCAAAGCCTTCGGACGTTGCCGTACTTTCGTCTAGTACAACGCCAGTTGCTACAACAGATAGCGCAGCGTAAAGCCTTCTCTTCTCCCTACAGCCCTTGCCTAACGGGACGCCTTGCGGCGAACAGGCATTCTACGGCAGGCGCTAGCCTCTGGTAATGGGAAAAGGGGCAATATCCCCAGATACAGGAAGCCACAACTCTACAAGATGCTTTGCGTAGCTTGCTTCTCCGTAGGAGTACGTATCTACGTGTCCTTAAACATTTTTTTACTTGCCAACTTTCTGAGGTAAAATACTACTACACAAATTTCCTAACTAATTGACTACATAGTTTGCTCCAGAAATAGTTGCATGAACCTATCCCACTATTCTAAAAATCCCTACTTCTTTTTGTAAAATGTGCTTTAAAACCTTGATTTTTCGTTTTCATTTATCAATAAGCTTAAGCTTTGTAGCACAAATATTATTAGTGGGATAGGTTCATAGCAATGACTCCAATAACTAAACACCAACCAAGACTCGGAGTTGAAGTCCTGCGGGGTTGCAATCTTAGCAACCTTACAAATCTAGAGTCGCGTGAATTAAAGGAATCACTTTGGAAACACGGCGTTGTCGTCGTTAGACAGCAACACCTCACCGCAAAGCAGTTGGAAGAATTTGCCAGGAAGACCTTTGGTGACTTAATGTTTGGCTATTCTAAAACCAAAACATTAGATCCTGATATTAGTCCAGACCTCCAAAGCCAATTTGTGAATATTTTGGGTAATCCCAAGGGGCTTGCTCAACCAGTAGTAGGGAAGTTTGCTTGGGAATGGCATCATGATAAAGATGGCGTCCCCTGCACAGAGGGACTGGATATGAATGCACTATATGTTGTCATGCTTTATGGTGTGGAAGTGCCTGCCGAAGGTGTAAATGGGCAGCCTCACACCACAGAGTTCCTCGACATGATAGAGGCTTATAATAACCTAGATCATCAACATCAGCAGCAGTTAGAGCAGATGTCGATGTATCACTCACCACCCATGTTTTCTAAAAGTACCAATGTAAAGACTGATGTACCGAGGAAAGTGCATCCCATTGTGTCTACTCACAAAGTCACTGGTAAAAAGGGATTATATCTAGGTTCGGACACTGCGATCGCAGTTGGTATGGAAGATAGACCAGAGCAAGCAAAACGTTTCTGGCAGGATTTGTTTGGAACTGTTCTAGACTGCACACCAGTCTACTCCCATGTTTGGCAGCCAGGAGATATAATTTTTTGGGACAACTCACAGGTAATGCACAGAGGTGTACCCTATGAAGCAACGAATTACAAGCGAATTGCGTTGCGTTTAGGTGTAGTGGATCAGACATAATTTTTATCTCACGTAGAGATGCTTTAGACGCAGAGGATAATTCTCTACTGAGGCGTTGTCTCCTGCGTCGGTGTCGGTATCGGTGTAGGAGTGCCGGTTTCTGTAGGTGTAGGTGTAGGTGTGGGTGTTGGCGTGGACGTGGGAGTTGGCGTGGGTGTTTGCGTGGGCGTTGGTGTAGGCGATGGGGGAGGGGTGGGATTTTCTGCTGTAATGCTGAGTTGATAATCTACTGGTTTCGATGCTGTAGAAACCACGACAAACTCGTAAAATCCTTTTTCTGGTAATTTAGTTGATAAACTGCGCTGGGTAGAATCTTCTAAAAATTGAATTTTGCCAGAAGGTGAATAGACTGATAACAAAACTTGGGAATTTGCTTGTAGCTTCAAATCCAGAGATTGCTCTTTGGCAAGTCCAGCAATGAATACTTTACCACCGCCAGGTTGGAGAGTACCGTTGACTGTTTTACTGATAGCGCCCGGTTCAAAGACAAGTTTCTCAAAAGCGCTACCGCCGAGGATAGCACTGAGTTTATCGCTAACAAAACCGTACCAAACTTGTCCAATCGGCTGAACTCGGAAATTTTTACCACGCTGCTCAGGGAATATATTTAAGAAAGCAGCATCTCCCAAATCATACAAAGAACGACTACCAACGTTGATTTTGTTAACTTCTACTTTCCAGCGATCGCGTTCAGCAGTTGTGTAAGTTCCCAATTGTCGGCGTGTATTGGCACTTAATGGTACTAGCTTTTCCAGCAATTCTGAGCCTGTTTTATCCCATTCTGCCCGCAAACTCTCATCTTCAGGGCCATCGCTGAGAGTGCGTCCCCGTAAACTGGGATTTCTGTCCCAAAAAACTTCATTCACCAAGTTAATGTAAAACTTCTCATTAATACCCAACTGTTGACGGCGATCGCTTAATCTTTCTTTGCGTTGCCGTTCTGCTGGTGAATATTGCGCTAAGGGATCAGTTGGCTGATCGCTGGTTGGAATTGGGCTGGCTGTAGGAGTAGGTTTGACTTCCCCGACATCACGCCTGCTATTCACTCCCCACCAAAGTAATCCAACAGTACCAGCTACCGCCGCCGCCACAAGGAAAGTTTTTGTTGGTGTCCACCAGGTTGTGGGTTGAGGAGATGGGGAAGATGTAGCTTTAGCTTCCCGCAGGGTAGGGTATGAAGGAGATGGGGGAGGTGGGGAGATGGCGACGGTGGCGGATGTGGGTTCTGGTGCAGTGGAATATTGAGTTGGGGGAAAGTTAGCTGGGGATGGGTTGAGGATTTGGAGTACTTGACGGGCTGATTGATAGCGATCGCTTGGTCTGGTAGATAGCATTTTATCTAATACCTGTGCCAAAATCGGACTCAGGCTTACTTCCCGTCGCCACTGCCAGGTAAGATTGTAGTTATCAATTAATTCTTGGGGTTGTTTGCCTGTCAACAAAACTAGCATTGTTGCAGCCATTGCATACAAGTCGCTGTGGGGAGACACTAACCCAGTTTGCATCTGTTCTGGGGGAGCAAATCCTACTTTACCCAATAGGGTTGGTGATGGGGAAGATGCAACTACGCCGGGTTGGTAATATTCAGAAGCAACGGTTGCTACTACTTGTTTGACACCGCCAAAATCAATTAATACTGGCAGTTTGTCAACAGTGCGAAGCATTAAGTTATCTGGAGAAATATCTCGATGAATTACTCCTAGTGAGTGGATGTATTCCAACACTGGCAAAATTGAAAGCAACAATTGGCGTACTTCCGCCTCTGTAAAGCGCAAACCCTGCTGTATCCGGGCATTTAACAACGAGTTGTAAGTTTCCCCTTCCACATAATCTTGCACCAAAAACAGATATTCTTTGCCCCCTAAGTTCATGCGAAGCAGTTCCCGGAAGCGGGGAATTTGGGGATGTTGCAGTTTATAGAGAACACTCGCTTCTCTCTCAAACAGTTCTTCAGCTTTTTGGACAATGTAAGCGGTTTGAACTTGGGGGGAAAATTCTTTTAAAACACAAAGTTCGCGGAAACGGTTGACATCTTCAGCTAAATAAGTCCGTCCAAAGCCACCTTGGCCTATTTGACGCACAATTATATAGCGATCGCCTAAAGTTAGTCCCGGTTGGATACTATAACTCATGGGCGTATCCAACAATTTTTCACCACACTGGAGACAAAAGCGACTACCTGGGGAATTTTCATGTCCTTTAGAACAATATATTGAATTCATAAAAAAGTGAGCAATTAGGAGTTAATTCATAACTCATCACTTATAACTCCTAACTCTATTTTTGTACTTTACTGACTTGATCAGCTGCGATCGCATACCAAATTTGACCAAAAGTCTGTTGATTCAGTTTCCCACGCTGCTGACCAGGAAACAACCGATCAAATTTTTTATTTGTCTCTTTGTTCAGTTGATCAATTGTATAGTTCCCGAATTGCCCCGATCGCGCTTGTCGTCTCCATGTTTCGTAATCTTGTGCAGTATATTTCCCCAATTTCCGACGAGATTCTGTACTGAGGTTAACCTGTTCTAGTTTATTCAATAAATCGTCAGCGATACCAGACCATTCATCTCGTAAACCAGCGTCTTCAGGTTTAGATGTAAGGCTACGTCCCTTTAATTCTGGTTTTTTTGTATAAAATAAATTATCTACGAAGGGAATAAAAAATCCTTCAGTAATTTCTAGCTGTTGGCGACGACTGACTATTTCCTGGAGATCACTATTTTTTCCTTTGTCGCTGACTGGTTTACTGCTCGGATTTGGAAACTGGGGAATTTGCGGTAATGAAATTGATGGAAGAGTGATTGAAGATACGCTCCGAATGACTGCATTTCCCACCGCCAAAGTTAATCCAACTAAAGCTGTTCCCCCTAAACTGATCACAAAAGGGCGAATCCAAACAGGCCAAGATATCGGTTTAGCAAGCGCTTGGGTTTTGCTCTGGAATCCACTCACAACAGCACTGGCGCGTTGTCTTCCTGGAGCAACTACCATCGTCTTGATCTTGGCGCTAATATAATTACCTATGGGTTTAGTAGCAGTTGGCGATGGTAAATCTTTGAGGATTTGCTCGGCTCGTTGATAGCGATCGCTCGGTTTATAAGCTAGCATCTTTTTTAACACCGCTTCCAGTTGGGGACTAACTTGAATTTCCTTTGCCCATCCCCAAATTCCCTGATAGCTGTCGTATAATTTTTGCGGTTCTTTCCCCGTGAGCAACACCAATGATGTTACCGCCAAAGAATATAAATCACTACTTAGAAATACTTTCCCCTGCCGTAGCTGTTCTTCTGGAGCGTAGCCCTTTTTACCCAGCAAGGTGTTATTTCCAACCAACTTAGTCTGCCAAAAACCTTGAGAAGCTGGCAATTGCTTGACACCACCAAAATCAATCAGCACTGGCAGATGATCAGAACGCCGCCAAATCAGATTATCAGGAGTGATATCACGGTGAACCACATCTTGTGAGTGGATGTATGATAACACAGGTAAAATCTGTTGCAGTAGGGTGATTACTTCCTCTTCACTGAAGGTTTTTCCTTGACTCTGACGCTGTTCTAATAATTGGTAGTAATTGTCACCATCGACATAATCTTGTACTAAAAAGAAAAAATCTTTAGTGCCTATCTTCACTTGTAGCGAGGCGTGAAAATGCGGAATCTGTGGATGCTGGAGTTTTTTCAGAACATTTGCTTCTCGCTCAAATAACTCTTTAGCTTTTTGTAAATCTTGCTGTTCTTGTACTTGGGGTGCAAATTCCTTCAGCACACATATTTGATGGGATTTACTTCTATCCTGTGCCAAATAGGTGCGTCCAAAGCCGCCCTGCCCTAAATGACGGATAATTTGATAGCGATTATCCACCACCTGTCCCACAGCAAGAGGTAATGGCTCACCACAATGGATACAAAAGCGGTTACTACCATTATTTGTGTGTTGTTTACTGCAATAGAGCTGCATGGTGCTGAAGGATAAGTTAAGGTTTTATTGATTGACTACGACGTGCATACCCTCATTTTCGGATATTTTAGGAAATGTTAAAAGCAGGGTGTTCCTATATAAAATCCGTGTTGTTAAGAATCACTGGGGTTTTGGGGTATTAAATAACAGCTAAAATACTGGCAGCAAGTAACGGTGTTGGTTCTACTTCAGGATAAACAACAAGCGTCATGAACTGCAAATCACAACAGCAGCGAGCAATTAAAGCATTTGAAGATTTTTTGTCTACCCCTTTAGAAACGCTACTGCAACGGCATCTCAACACTCAAACTTCGGCAGCTTTGAGTTTATTTCACGATGTGGCGGCTAATGTACCAGCCTACAAGGCTTTTTTAGCAGAAAGGGAAATTAATCCGGCGACTATTCAAACCTTGGAGGAGTTTCAAAAACTCCCAGCGATCGCTAAACAAAATTATATACTGCGTTATCCTTTAGCTGACTTGTGCCGCAATGGGCAACTCCAAGCGTGCGACATGATAGCTGCTTCATCAGGTTCTAGTGGAAAACCGACATTTTGGCCCCGTTTTTTCACAGATGAACTCCAAATCGCCATACGCTTTGAACAGATTTTTCACGATAGTTTTCATGCAGATACTCGACGTACCCTAGCAGTGATTTGTTTCACTTTAGGCACTTGGGTAGGTGGAATATTCACTACTAATTGCTGTCGTTATCTTGCTAGCAAAGGTTATCCCATCACTGTAATTACTCCTGGTAATAACAAAGAAGAAATTTTGCGACTTGTCCAAGAATTAGGTTCAGCATTTGAACAAGTAGTGCTGTTGGGATACCCGCCATTTTTAAAAGATGTGATTGATACTGGTATCGCCCGTAGTGTGGAGTGGCAGCAATATCAGATTAAATTAGTGATGGCGGGAGAAGTATTTAGTGAAGAATGGCGGAGTTTAGTTGGCGAAAGAGTTGGTTCACAAAATCCTTGCTCTGATTTTGCATCACTTTACGGCACTGCGGATGCAGGAGTTTTGGGTAATGAAACACCGTTAAGTATCTGCATTCGCCGTTTTTTGGCAGAAAATCCCGATGCAGCTAGAGCTTTATTTGGGGAATCACGTTTACCCACACTAGTACAGTATGATCCTTGCAGTCGCTTTTTTGAAGTTGACGATGGCGGATTGCTGTTTTCTGGAGATAACGGTATTCCCTTAGTGCGTTATGACATCTTAGATACTGGCGGAATAATTAGTTATGATGCCATGCTGCAATTTTTAGCTGAATGGGGATTTAATCCGCTCGAAAATCTCCGTTCTGACACTCAACAATCACCTAGAGGTATTCATCAGCTACCTTTCGTTTATGTCTTCGGTCGTTCTAATTTTACAGTTTCTTACTTTGGCGCAAACATCTATCCAGAAAATGTGACTGTGGGATTAGAGCAACCAATAATTCAAGAATGGGTGACAGGTAAATTTGTATTGCAGGTGCAGGAAGATGCAGACAAAAATCGATTTTTATCGGTGATTGTGGAGTTAGCACCAGGGGTAGAGGGTAGTGAAGAGAAAAAAGAAGCGATCGCATCTTCTATTCTTTCACAACTGCTACGCCTCAATAGCGAGTTTGCTAATTATGTTCCGCCAGAATATCAAACACCACAAGTTACATTAGCCCCAATGGGTGATTTTGAATATTTTCCTATTGGAGTGAAACATCGTTATACCCGTCAATAGGGAATAGGAAATAGTTTTCAGTTAGATGTAAGTCCCTTAATATTAGTGATTTTGCCTGTTAATCTAACTGCGAACTTACTTTAAATAGAGCATCCAAAATGTGTAAAAACATAATTTGTCATGAATCATGTATAAATAATGATAACCACTATACATAGGGAGTCAGGGCGTAGGCGTCGGCTACGCCCTGACTCCCTATTTATCTACTGTTTTATTCCTCAATCAACTCAAAATCAACCCGTTCATAAATATCACGCAAGGCAATTTGAAAATCGATAGAATCTAGGACTAAAACTGCCTCTTCACCTTCATATTCCTTAAAAATCCATTGACCCTCTGCTTGCTTGGCAAATTGTTCCACAGCAAAACTATACTGGTCAATCATAATATATTCCTGAAAACCAGGAATTGAACGATAATATTTAAACTTATCTGTTTTGTCATAATTCTTAGTTGAATTTGATAAGACTTCAACAATTAACAAGGGATTAGTAATAGTTGTTGTACCTGTTCCCTCATAAATAGGCTTACCTTTGATGACTATAACATCAGGATAAGTATAAAGGCGATAACGAGGTATTGATAATTTAACATCGCCTATATATATGTCATAAGCTTGATCTTACACTGTCAGGGGAAATTTTCTACAAAAATTAAGTGCAATTTTATTGTGGTTGGTTGTTCCTCCTGTCACAGGTATAATTTCTCCGTCTCTGTATTCATTTTTATATTCAGCCTTCTCTTCTAATTCCAAATATTCTTCTGGGGT
Organism: Nostoc sp.; assembly: GCF_036917395.1. Classification (GTDB taxonomy): domain Bacteria; phylum Cyanobacteriota; class Cyanobacteriia; order Cyanobacteriales; family Nostocaceae; genus Nostoc. The sequence continues at coordinate 99,695 of NZ_JBALDI010000078.1, read as the reverse complement.
GTAGTAGCGTTTTTCTGTTTGTAAAACCATATTAATTAACCTCATAAAATGGGGAGATGACTATGTTAAGCTAGTCGGTATTTAAATTGCAACATAGTCTCTATTTCCCTTTTTTTTGATTTTCCTATGCCACTTAATGACTAACTCATCCTGATTCAATAGCTTATCTAGTAAATACTTCAACTCATCTAATAATTGAAATAGACAATGAGCAATGTATTCCTTACATGAATACCAGACTAATTCGATGATGTTGTAATCATGACTATATGTGGGTACAAATTCTAATACAAAATTAGGAATGCTTCTGTCAATACCTGCTACTGAGAAACCATTACTGGCAATTACTGCTCTAGTTTTTCATTTTACCAATATTACGTTTTAGAATGCGGATTGGTATCACTCTATAAGTTCGCCCATATTAAAGTCTATTCTTATCCAACCTTTGAGTCTTCGTAAATTGTCGAGAATCAGTAAGGGAATCTGCCAATGATGTACTATCAGGAAGGGTAAGGGATCGCCCACCTCAAAAATTGCTTCTTTCCCCCGCCTGATGTTTCTTACCCAGGTTTGCAGTTGCTTAAACGATCTAATCTCATTCAGCCGCCAAACTTCGTGGTACAGCCAATAGGTTGGCTTACTATCACCAAGAGGCTGCAAAGATTCAGCCAGAGGCTCATTACCAAGATAGGCATCCGCTACTCCTGGATGATTGTAAAACATAGTAATGGCGGAGTGAGTCCGGGGATTACACTCAATTGCGTAAACAGTTCCGTCTTCTGCCTGGATGAAGTCAAAGGAAAGTTGCCCAGTTTTTCCCAGTTCTTTGGTAAAATGACTCGCCCATTGCATAATTTCTCGCTGATCAACGTTTTCGTAGTTGACTTGAAAGGCGGATGACTTACAGCAGCAGTACATTCTTGATTCTCCATCTCGCGCTGTAGTATGAGTGCAGTATTCCTTTCCAGGGATGAATTCCTGCATAATCCAAGGATTCTCCTCACTCATGGGCAGACTGTTGACAAATGCTGCTGTTTCTGCTTGTGTATCGCAAGGTAATTTGGTGAGATTCAAGCGACGTATTTGATCGTAGGGGATGCTTTTAAGAATGTATTTGCACTTCTCCTGAGAAAAGTCAAAGTTGATGACTTGTTCGGGATCGGTAATTTTGAAGGATTTGGGGACAGATAAACCGAACGATCGCGCTGTTTCAGCAAAGGCAAACTTGTCATCCAGGAGCTTTGTGACATCAGCATCGAAGTGGAAAAACTCTACACAGTCTGGTAATGGTGGCTTGCCGCGATCATAGTGGATGACAGAAAAAATCGCTACCGGAATAAAAAAGTCGATCTTTTCTTTTTTGGCGATCGCGTGTAGGGTTTCAATGTAGCCTTCTAAGTCTTTGCTGGGATCAGGAACGGTATAAAAGCCTGCAACAGAGTTGGAATATTTATTACCACTTGACCAGAATTTCTCAATGTCAATTATAATAACCCGATGCCCTGCTGCATGAAATGAACGCGCTAGCTGAAGGGTTTTAGTCATTCTAGCGCCAGCAATCAAGATATTTTTGGAATTGGGGTTAACAACAGTTGACTTACTGAATGGTTGCTTAAGAAAGTTCCACAGTAGCGATGTTAAGACGACGATGCAGTTTAAGGGAAATGCGATCGCTAGTAATACAAGAGTGCCCAAGTTTTGGAACACTACAAAAATATGCTTTCTCATAATTATAATTGTTACATAATAGTGGAATCATTCGCTGGTGGATCAAAAAAGGTTAAGGAGACAAGCAGATACAAGCCTGCTCTTACTTCCATGCTTTCCTACACTTGTATATATGATCGTCAAGCCGTCTCGAATTGACAGCGAACACTTACATGGTACTGGGAATCATCTTTGACGATGCGATTGCAATAAGCGATCGCCTCTCCATTTTTGGATCGCTCCTCTAAGCGCAAGTAAACTTGCCCTTGAAGCAATGTGTTGTCCACACAGATGAATCCAAGAAAAGCCAACAAATTGTCGTTGGCGAGCGTGACCAGATGAATTGACATAGTGATGCTGTTATGCTTTCAAAATGCAACATTTACCTCATTATTAAAAATACAGCATTTCCGAGCGCATTCCAAGCAATCTGGGATGAACACTCTTTAGTTTGCTTTATCGAATGGTATTTAACCTGGGGAGCAAAGCGAAAGATGGCAAGCAAACTCATTCTCCAAACTGCACGAGTTTCCCGATGTTGAAATCAATCCTTACCCAACCTTGTAACGGGCGCAAATTATCGAGTAATAGTAAAGGAATGTGCTAATTATGTACCATTAATAACGGTAGTAGGTTGTTAACTTCAAAGATTGCATCCTTTACTCGCAAAATATTTTTAAATCAATAATTGCAACTGCTTTAACGAGCTAATTTCATTAGACTTGTCCAGAATTTTAAAACTCAGTCTGTACAAGGGTTTTAAAGTTTGACTATATGTCTTCATTCAACGTAGCAATAAGGGTTTGGCATAGTTGATGATAGTTTAGAGAGAAAAAATAGGATTTTTAAATTTTGAGCGGGAACATGATTTATTATGCTGTACAATCCGCAGAAACTATATCCGGTAAATATTAGTATTTATAAAGATAAAATTTTATATTCTATCTTTACGCAAATTTAATTTTAGGACAGGTATATTAAATCTCTATTCGTGACTAAGCCGATAACTAGGCTTACTATTACTTAGGGGTTGCAGAGGTAGAGGTTTTATATTTTACGTCTTCTCCAAACTGGATGAGTTTCCCGATGCAAAAATCAATCCTCACCCAAGTTTTTAAGGAGCGCAAACTATCGAGTAACAATAAAGGAAAGTGCCAGTGATGTACCATTAAGAACGGTAGTGGGTCGTTAACTTCAAAGATTGCATCTTTTCCTCGCAAAATATTTTGAAACCACTTTTGCAACTGCTTAAACGATCTAATTTCATTAAGTCTCCAAAGTTCGTGATAAAGCCAATAAGTAGGCTTACTATCACTCAGGGGTTGCAGAGGTTCAGCCGGAGGTTCTTGATTGAGATAGGCATCCGCTAAACCTGGATGGTTGTAATACATTGTAATCGCCGAGTGAGCGCGAGCGTTGCACTCGATCGCATAAATTGTTCCATCTTCCGCCTGAATAAAGTCAAAAGAAAGTTGTCCAGTTAGTTGTAATTCTTTGACAAAATGACTCACCCACTCCTGAATTTCTGGGTGATCAACGTTTTCGTAATTGACTTGAAAAGCAGATGATTCGCAGCAGCAGTGTACCGTTAATTCACCGTTTCTCACTGTACTGTGAGTACAATATTCTGTTCCGGGAATAAACTCTTGCAATATCCAAGGGGTATCTTGACTAATTGGCTTACTTTTAACATGAAGCGCCATTTTTTCGGGAGACTCCATTGGTAGCTTAGTCAGATCCAAGCGTAAAACAGAGTCATAGACAATAGTTTTGAGAATGTATTTGCGCTTTTCGTTGGCAAAGTCGAATTTAAGAACTTGTTCGGGATCTGTAATTAGGAAGGTTTTCGGGACAGATAGCGAGAGTGAGCGGGCAATTTCTGCAAAGGTAAACTTGTTATCCAGCATCTTCATTGTATCAGCATCGAAGTGAAAATTCTCGCAATAGCCTGATAACACTGGCTTGCGCTCAGAGTCAAAGTAGCTGGCAGCAAAAATGCCTACCGGCACAAAAAAGTCTATGTTTTCTTTTTTAGCGATCGCCCGCACGGCTTGAGTATAGCCGTCTTTGTCTTCTTGCGAGTCAGGAACTGTGTAAAAGCCAGCCACAGAGTTGGAAAATCGATAACCACTGAACCAGTATTGGTGGAGATCAAATAAAATGACTCGATGCCCAGCAGCATGAAATGATCGCGCTAGCTGAAGGGTTTTGGTCATTCTACCGCCACCGATCAAGATATTTTTCGGATTCTCGTTCAAAACCACTTGTTTGCTGAACGGTCGGCTGAAAAAATTCCACAGTAACGATGCGAGTACGACGGTGCAGTTAAAGGGAAATGCGATCGCCAGTAATGCAAGAGTGCCCAAGTTTTGGAATATTGCAAAAATCTGCTCTCTCATAGTTGTAATTGTGACAAGTTAGTGATTAAGTGGCATGGCTAGATAAAAATAAAGGAAATAAGCAATATGTTGCATTAAATGCTTATTAGCTTCTTCCAAGTTAGAAGAAAGCTAATAAGGTGATTTGCCGGACATCAGTTTATGCTCAACGCTTGATTGATCATCATCGGAAATAACTCATTTAAAGGAATTCCCACTTTGTTCGCCGTACAGGAAATCACCGCATTGTGGTCAAAAATACAAAACAGCCCCGCTTCTAAGAACCAAGGTTGTCCCTGTGGGTCGATCCGGAAGTCAAATAAACTATAATGGCGACAGCCCAAAGCCAAATGACACTTTTTAACTTCTTCCTGAACCTTTTGGGTGATCGGGTCATTAATATCTACAATCCAACCTGGGACATAATTTTTAGCAGTTGAAGCCAAGTCGCCCTCGATGGGTATTTTGAATTTGTCAGTATAGCTGCGGATTGGTCTGTTTTGAGGGTCTATCTGATACTCTTCAAGGGGTAAACCGATTAGCTCCCCATCTTTGACAATGGCACCGCATCTGACTTCTCGACCGGCTTCAATGAATGTTTCTACAATCACCTCATCAGCAAATTCAAATGCTTTCTTCAAGGCAGCGTCATACTCACTCTTTTCTTTGACTAAGGACACCCCTAAAGAGTTGTCAGCATTTGCAGGTTTGATGACTACTGGAGGTGTAATTGTCGGAACGTCTCCTTGGCGGAGCAGTTCTCCAAAAGGTACTTTCACCCCTGCTGCTGCCACAATTGCTTTGGTTCTGGCTTTGTGAGCCGTTAATGCCATGACATCCGCAGTATTGCCTATGTAAGGGATCTTAAGCAGGTCGAATAGTGCCCGGTACTCAGTCATTCCAGGGAGACAAAACATTTGTGGCAACATAACGTCAATGTTTTGCGCTGTTATAAACTGTATGGCATCTAACAGAGAAACCGGTTTGGCGACAGCAATATCTTCAAGACTGAGAGAGGAAGGAAATCGCCACTGACCATCAGGTGTGATGTATGCAATCAGAAAGTCATAGAGCGATGAATCTGCTGTAGCCATTATACAGCTTAGGGCGTAATTACGTGACAATTCACAATAAAAATCATTGTATGCAGACCCAGCTAAATGAAGGATACGAAGTATTGCCATGATTCATCTTCTAGTTACTATTATATTTTATATAACAACTGCGATTGTAAAAAATAACTTGATGTGAGAAGATTTTGAAAATGGAATCGGAAACTCTAAAAACAAGAGTAATAGGTAAATTGCATCGCTATTTTACAATATAAATGTATTTTTAAACTGAATAATCATCAGTCGTTACTGGAGTTTGGATTAGTCAGAGTGCGAAACTGCTAAACAAATCAGATATAAAACTCTGTTCATAATCAATAGTTAGCACATGCAACTATTGATTATTAATAAAGTTCAGAGAGTATGGAATTTAGTCAAAGAATTTGCGTAGGCGTTCCTTGCGTGTCTCGAAGAGTTGCCCGTCGTAGACATCGCCTTTCCATTGGTGGGAAATTTTAGACTGGTTTCAACGATAAAGAAAATCTCTTGCATTGTTGGTGATTCCGTCAAACGGCTCAAAAAAGCCGAAACCTTATTGTGGCAGGGGCAAGCGGAGGCAGCCCAAGCTTTGTTTACCGATATTTTGGGTAAGCAGGCGAAGAATTTCTGTACTTATCTTGAGCGACATCGTTTGACAATTGACTAAAGATAGCGAAAATAAATATTTTTGTTGTAAAAAGACGATTGCAGACAATGTAACAATAGCGATCGCAAATACTTTTAGCCATACCCACCAGTGAACGCCCCTACCAATATCTCTGCACAAACTCAGAATCGCAAAGCCGATCACATTCGGATCTGTTTAGAGGAGGATGTTCAGTGTGATCAAATCACCAATGGACTAGAACGCTATCGCTTCACCCATTCTTGCTTACCCGAACTAAACCCCAACGATATTGATATCAGTACAACCTTCCTGGGGAAACACCTTGGCGCACCCTTGTTAATTTCTTCCATGACTGGCGGAACAGAACAAGCCGCAATCATTAACCAACGTTTGGCCGAAGTCGCGCAACACTACAAAATTGCAATGGGTGTTGGTTCCCAACGGGTAGCGGTGGAAAAACCCCAGGTGGCTGATACTTTTGCTGTCCGCAAGTATGCCCCCGATGTTCTGCTATTTGCGAACTTGGGCGCTGTGCAACTTAACTATAAGTACGGCTTAGATGAATGTTTGCGGGTAGTTGATATCTTAGAGGCTGATGCCCTGATTTTACATATTAACCCTCTACAAGAGTGCATTCAACCCAAAGGTGATACTAATTTTCGGGGTTTGCTTGACAAAATATCTAAATTATGCAGTAAAATGCCAGTACCAGTGATTGCGAAGGAAGTTGGTAACGGCATTTCAGCAGCGATCGCCGAGAAACTGATCGCCGCAGGGGTAGCAGCAATTGATGTGGCGGGTGCGGGGGGTACTTCTTGGGCAAAAGTAGAAAGTGAACGGGCAGAAAATCCCTTGCAACGTCGCTTAGGGAGAACTTTTGCCGATTGGGGTTTACCGACGGCAGAGTGCATTACAACTATTAGAGCGATCGCTCCAGATGTCCCCTTAATTGCTTCGGGAGGTTTGCGTCATGGATTGGATGTTGCAGCAGCGATCGCCTTGGGAGCAGATATAGCTGGTTTAGCAATGCCTTTTTTGCAAGCAGCAGCAACATCTGAAACAGCAGTAGCGGAACTCGCTGAAGTATTAATCGCTGAAATCACCACAGTCTTATTTTGCACTGGCAACGCCACCTTGTATCAGTTAAAGCACTCTGGCAGTTTACAGCGCATAGAATAAATTAAGTAGGTCATTGGGCATTGGGGAGCCAGCGCGGTCTTCTCCCATTCGTGAGAAGACTAGACTGCTGACGTTCCTACGTCACTACCGCTTGGCATCGATGACTAGCTAACGCTAATACCACAGCGCTGGCTCCCCAATGCCCAATGCCCAATGCCCAATGCCCAATGCCCAATGCCCAATGCCCAATAACTAATAACTAATGCGTAATTTTATCAAACAAACTTTTGCTAGTTTAGTTGGCACTTTACTAGGACTAATTATTTTCGGTGGTCTAGGAACCACTGGACTGTTCTTGCTAATAATGGCTGCTACCTCCTCTAAAGATAGTGGACCATATGTGAAAGATAAGTCAGTGCTGGTTTTTGACTTGTCGATGAAAATTACTGATAGCGAACCTAGTTCAGGCGAACTGTTTCAAAACACAATATCAGGTGTGGATGACGAAAGGATATCACTCCGCAAAGTTGTGGAAACTTTGGAAAAGGCGCGGCGCGATCCACGAATTGTCGGGATCTACCTGGATGCAACTAGCACAAGCCAAGTTAGTAATGTCGGCTATGCCTCCCTTAAAGAAATTCGGAAAGCGTTGGAGGAGTTTCGCGCTGCTGGGAAAAAGATTGTGGCCTATGGCAGTGATTGGAGTAAAAAGGAATATTACGTCAGTTCAGTGGCAGATTCCATTGTACTTAATCCTCTGGGAATGATGGAAGTCAACGGTTTGAGTTCACAATCGATGTTTTTAGCAGGAGGATTGCAGAAATATGGCATTGGTGTGCAAGTTGTGCGGGTGGGGAAATTTAAAGGAGCTGTTGAACCGTTTATCCTCACAAAATTGAGTCCAGAAAACCGGGAACAAACTCAGAAATTATTGGATGATGTTTGGGGAGAGTGGCGCACTGCTGTGGGCGCAAGTCGGAAAATTGAACCTAATCAGTTGCAAGCGATCGCAGATAATCAGGCGCTACTGGAAGCCACACAAGCCAAAACTAGCGGTTTAGTTGATCGAGTAGCATACCCCGATGAAGTTGTGACTGACCTTAAAAAGTTGACAAATAGTGATAAAGACGACAAAACATTCCGACAAATTAGCTTGAATAGCTACGCAGAAGTTTCCGGCAAATCTTTCGGTGTAGAACGGAACTCAAAAAATCAAATTGCCGTTGTTTATGCTGAGGGCGAGATTGTCGATGGTAAAGGTGATGATGGGCAAATAGGAGGCGATCGCTTTGCCAAAATCTTCAACAAACTCCGACAAGATAAGGCTGTGAAGGCTGTTGTATTACGGATTAATAGTCCTGGTGGTAGTGCTACCGCAGCTGAAGTGATGCAGCGAGAAGTGAAATTAACTCGTGAAGCGAAACCAGTTGTAGTCTCAATGGGTGATGTCGCCGCCTCTGGTGGTTATTGGATTGCTAGCGACTCTAACCGCATTTTTGCTGAACCAAATACCATTACAGGCTCAATAGGTGTATTTGGGTTGCTATTCAATGGGCAAAAGCTGGCGAATGATAATGGCATCACCTGGGATTCAGTGAAAACTGCACGCTATGCTGATAGTCAAACAGTTTCGCGTCCGAAATCGCCCCAAGAGTTGGCACTTTATCAGCGCAGTGTTAACCGCATTTATGATATGTTTCTGAATAAAGTTTCTCAAGGTCGGAAACTCCCAGAACAAAAAGTAGCAGAAATTGCCCAAGGAAGAGTTTGGTCGGGTGTGACGGCCAAAGAAATTGGTTTGGTGGATGAAATTGGCGGTTTGAAGACTGCGATCGCATATGCTGCCAAGCAGGCGAAACTAGGAGAAGACTGGGAAGTGCAAGAGTTTCCTCGCACTAACAACTTCGGAGAACGGTTTTTTGGGCGTGCAACTGAAGAGGCGCGGACTGCTTTAGGAATTGAGGGGGCGCAACTCAAACCATCTAATCCCCTTACCGCTGAATTCCAGAAACTGCAACAGGAAGTAGAGATTCTACAAAAGATGAACGATCCACAGGGGGTTTACGCCCGCTTGCCTTTCAACTTGAAAATTGAGTAGATACTTTTTTGAGCATCAGTAGGGGCGCAAGGCCTTGCGCCCCTACGACAGATGTGGTTCAAATATTTGAATTCTGCTGTAAAGTTAAATTCCTCACTTGCACCAATGACTATTTCAGCAGTTGTGTAGATAATGCATCCATCGCCCTGATGCCCACCGATAGTTTTGCCTTCTTGATCAAAGATAGCGATCTGCAAATGCACACTTGTAACAATACGGTTCACTTAATAAAATTGTAGGTTGGGTAGAACGAAGTAGAACCCAACAAAGTCACGGAAGTGTTGGGTTTCGTTCCTCAACCCAACCTATGCAAAAGTTGAGTTTTAGGCTTAACTAAACTGTATTGACTGTAGTTGCTGTTGTCCCATTGAGAGTGATGATTTCAAATTTTTTGATTAATACTGTACTAATGACTTGATTAGCAAAGCTAATTTTTGCTTTTTCTAGGCTACCAATGGCACTTAATATAAACCCTGCTTTGATCTCTTCCTGTTTGACAAAATTCTTTAAGCTTTGTTTTAAATCGTCATCCGGTTTTATTTAATCTGATCGCAAAACTTTTCATTAGTCAATAGTCTTTAATTAGTTGTTTAGGTAATATCTAGCAACTAAACATCATTAATTTTATCAGAAATTTTACTGAGCCATCCTCCCAATAAATATTATTAATATATACATAAATATTATCAGGATGCTGAATATGTCAGATTTACCGCTTCAGTGCCAAAATTTGAAAGAGCAGGTTGAATCTATATTACAACTTTTACAGCAAGAACCCACGCTACGTTCCCAAGATATTACACCTGTACAAACTTCTCTAAGTAAGGCGATTTCTCCCAAGTTTGAGATTGTGTTTGCGGGTGCATTTAGTGCTGGTAAATCAATGCTAATCAATGCACTGTTGGAGAGAGAATTACTGTACAGTGCAGAGGGACACGCTACAGGTACAGAATGCAAAATCGAGTATGCAGAAGTAGATCAAGAACGTGTTGTTTTGACGTTTTTAAGTGAAGTAGAGATTCGGGAACAAGCAGTTTATTTGTGTCAACAGCTAGGATTTAAGACAGTAACTAATATTAACAAAGTTGAGGTAATTAAGTTGCTATGTCAAGGTTGTGAAACTATTATTCACCAAGAAGGTGGTGAGAGTAAATCAGAACGTGCAAAACAGGCGAAGGCGTTAATATTATTGCTAGAGGGATATATAGCCAACCGCGATCGCATCAATACGGTTAAAAATGCTACATATTCAATGGAGCAATTTCACTTTTCTAACCTTAAAGAAGCTGCTGGATATGCGCGTCGTGGTAGTAATAGTGCAGTATTGAAGCGGATAGAATATTACTGTAATCATCCTTTACTAGAAGATGGTAATGTAATTATTGACACGCCGGGTATAGATGCACCAGTGGAGAAAGATGCACAACTAACTTATGCCAAAATTCAACATCCTGATACTTCAGCGGTGGTGTGTGTGCTAAAACCTGCTTCGGCGGGTGATATGACAAAAGAAGAAACAGAACTTTTGGAATTAATGCGGGAGAATGGGGGAGTACGCGATCGCGTTTTCTATATCTTCAACCGCATCGATGAAACTTGGTATAATACCCAACTACGGCAGCGATTAGATGATTTAATTAGTAGACAATTTGGTAATTCAAGCAAGGTTTATAAAACGAGTGGATTATTAGGATTTTACGGCAGTCAAATTAAACAGACAAGCCAACGAGATAGATTTGGTTTAGATTCTGTTTTTGCAGAAAGTATTAAAGGTTTAAATGGTAAAGAAGAAACACCACAATTTGTCTATGCGTTTAACAACTACTGTGTAAATTCAGGAAAGCTGTCTTCCAGTAAATTTCATGTCTCTGTTAACGGCTTTGAAACCCCAAATCAAAATTATGTGCGGATTCTGGGAGATTGGGGAAATGAACTGATAGAAAAGCTAATTAAAGATAGTGGTACTGAAGAATTTTGCACAGCTATAACTCGCTATCTTACAGAAGAAAAGCGTCCACAATTATTTAAAAATCTTGCTAATGATTTGGGAGATGTTTGTATTAAACTGAAAAAAAATTATCAAAGTGCCCAACGTAATTTAGATAGTCAGCCCCAAGAAATTGAGACGATGAAGGCACAAGAATTGCAACGTCTAAATCAGCAACTACAGCAAATTTGCAGAGAATTTATTGAGCATATCACAGAAGAAGTTAACCATGTAATTAATAACTCCTGTGATGCTTTTGAAGCAGATTTTAAGCAATTGCAATCACGAATGATTCGCCGTCTAGATGAATTGCTAGATACTTTTTCTGTAGCTTCTGCTTATCAACGTGCAACAATTAGTCATCCTCGCAATGCTACGGCACCTTTAATTGCTATTTTAGTAGAGGCATTTTATTACTTAGCAAATCAATTAGAAGATATTTTGGTTGAATCTTCTCAGCAAGTAATTGCCAATTTTTTTCAACGGTTGATTGAAAAGATTCGCAAGTCAGAATATTATCGCCAGTTGTATCGCTTGTTAGATAATGATGGTGGAATTGAACTAGAAATCAGAATTTTAGAAAAACTAGTTACTCAAGCACTGCTGAGTGCAGCTAGCGTAGAGTGCGATCGCTTCGTGCGAGAAAGTCCGAGATTTTATGATGAAGGCACTTTTTCTATATATCAATTTCGCCAGACTTTATTACAAACTTCTCAAAGTTACGATGCTGAAAGTATCGTAGAAGCAGAACCAGCAATTAGGCAATTATTGAAGTTAGATTTTGAACCAAAAGTTTCTCAAACTATTCGGAAATCTTTCCGTCAAACCATCAACCAAACACTCAAAACTCAGTTGTTACCAATGGCAGATCAGCAAGCAGATGCAATTTTGCAGCAATACCCACAGGCGCGTGCTTATTTAGAGAAAACACTGCAACAAGAAGCTGAAGAACAAATTGCGAATAATCGGCGATTATTGAGTGTTCTTGAAGAAAATATTGCCGGATATAATTCAGCAGCTTCTAGCATCAATAGTTGTTTACATGCGATGCAATTATCTGACCATTCTTTGCCTATAATTGGTGATTTATTTGACACTGATGCTAAGTTTGCTAATAATGGATTTGTGATTTCAGATGTGGTACAAGAGGTTTAATTTTAGATATTACAATCCTATTTGATGTGTGAAAATTCGCAGTGTTCAGATCCCCGACTTCTTAAAGAAGTCGGGGATCTAACTTTTTGATGAATGATTTAGGCTTGCGAAACCGAATCTACTCTTGGTTGGGTTTGAGTCTCCAGCAAAATTTGTCACTATTCCTAATCCCCAGTCTCCAACTTAATGGTTATGCTTATCAAGCGTCGGCAATTTCTCACAACCTGTGGACTAACTACCCTAGCCACCCAAATATCACCACTTACCGCCCAAGGTAAGCTATCCCCAAACACCATCCGCAAGCCGCCCCGCCTCCAAGTGGGCGATACCATAGGATTAATCGCCCCTGCGGGTATCGTTGATGTCAAAGACATTGAAGCAGCGCAGCAATGCATTCCACAGTTAGGATTAAAAGTCAAGCTAGGGAAACATATTTTAGATCGTTATGGCTATTTAGCGGGGAAAGATGCCGATCGCGCTGATGATATAAACTTGATGTTTAGCGATCGCACCATAAAAGCAATTATTCCCATGCGCGGTGGCTGGGGTTGTAATCGCATTTTACCCCTACTCAACTACTCGCTGATTCGTTCCCATCCAAAAATTCTCATCGGGTACAGCGATATTACAACGCTATTGTTAGCAATTAATGCCCGTAGTCAAATGATTACTTTTCATGGGCCAGTTGCTACCTCTACCTGGAATCAGTTTACAGTGGATTACTTCAAGCGCATCCTATTTAATGGTGAAGCGGTGACTATGCAAAATCTCAACCCTAGCGAAGTGCGGGTAGAGATAATAGCACCGGGAAAGGCGAGGGGTAAACTTGTAGGTGGAAACTTATCAGTACTATCAGCGATGGTTGGTTCACCTTACCTACCTTCTTGGAACAAAAGCATTCTGTTTGTGGAAGAAATTGGCGAGGATGTTTATCGTGTAGATAGGATGCTGACGCAATTAAAAACTGCTGGAATACTGAATCAAATTGCTGGCTTTATCTTTGGGCAATGCACTAAATGTAGTCTTGGAGATGAACCGTCATTTACATTAATGCAAGTATTGCAACAACACATACTTCCTTTAAATATCCCTGCTTGGTACGGTTCAATGATTGGTCATATAAAGGATAAATTTACCTTGCCAATCGGTGTAGAAGTGGAAATAAATGCTGAACTTGGAACAATACGAATGTTAGAGGCGGCTGTTAGCCTTGTGTGAAGGAGGCAGGAGGTTAGAATATAAAAATAGTGACTCACATTTTATCTAATATGTAGGGGCAATTCATGAATTGCCCCTACGGATAAATCAAGGCTTTCACTGCCTTTTTGCCTATTGTATCAAGTTTGGGAATGCTTACTTATGACCACCAAACCATTTAGAGGCGATCGCTCCTAAAGCTGCTCCGACCACTGGATTACTGAGAAACTTAATCAGCGCTGGTTGTTCAGCCATCACTTCTCGGAAGATATCAGGATGGCTATGATATGTGAAAGATGCAAGTTTGCTCAGGTCATCTGCATTCACATGGTTAGGGTTATGAGTAGAAAGTCCCAAGTCTTTCTCTAGATGGCGCTCGTCTAGACCTCTTTGCTTTAAGTGCTTGAAAAATGCCCGTGCAACATCATCCCGTTCGTTAGGCTTAATCTGAGCGATCGCCTTCTGCAATTCTGGCTCCATCTGGCTGGGAGGAATGCTGTTATGGTTGAAAGACCGACCAAATAATTGACGACGTTCTTCGTGGGATGAGCGTTGAGCAAAATCATCAAAATTTTGGTATTCCTTGGTTGGATCAGATGAAACATCATCTAAAGACTCTATATTACCGTGAGCCAACTCGTTGAGGATTTCGTGTTTATACTTGTCACTGCTGCTCATTTTAAATGTCTCCTTTTCTACTTACAATCAACTTGAATTAATTCAGGTTTCCCTAAAATCGTGAGTCGTTATTTATAGTCAATTTGCTGAGATTGCACATCATACTGAGCCGTCAAAATCAGTTTTTTGTCTGGTGCATACATCAAAACTTTTAAGTCTTGATTCGGGAAATTTTGGTGAAAACCTTGGAGTAAGGATTTTGCTAATGGTCGCACTTCGGTCGGACGAACTTGAGGTGCAATCACGACACCTAACTTATTGTTGTCACGTACATAAGCATCCTGGACAATTCCCTTGGCTGTAGCGACAACCCAGTTCCCAAAATCTTGACCCTGTACACTGTTACCGCGTGACAACAAGGCATAGTCGGCACTCTGACTGATTCCAGGCGTTAATTGAGTTGGTTGTTTAGCTTGAACAGTACCACTACAAGCGGCAGTCGTTGTTACTACTAATACCAATACTAAAGCTGTTAAAACCCGACGAAACTGTTGAATTATTTTCAATTTAAGCACCTCATCTAAACTAATGACTTTTCTGCAATATCAATCTTCTGAAAGTATTTGAGTAGAAGTAGGTAGAAAACCCACTCTTACTAACTCAAATGCAATGACCTTTGTAGTTTAAGTAGGTTAACCCCGGTCAGTTTTATTCTCTATTCGAGTTCCATCAGTGTTAACATCTAATTCTTCGCGTCGAATCGTTTCTTGAGCTTCAACGGTTTCTTTGTCTACAACTTTCTGCACTTTGACTTCTTCGCGCAAAAAAGCTTCCTTATGGATGTCTGCAACTTCTTCATAGAGGTCTATATGCGCTACCTCGCCCTCGTCAAAGTCAGTCGCTTCAGCAGACACAACTTTGCCTGCATCTTGAGGAGTAACTCGCTCAATCACGACTCGCTCTTTTTCCACCGGAACAGCAACTCTTGCAGTTTCGGTTTCAACATGCTTACTAATCGAGACTTCTCCGCTTTTTCGGCGCTGTTTATTAGCAACTAGCCTTTCTTGGTAAAGTTTGAAAGTTTGGTCTTCGTGAGCGCTGACATCATACAGATCCGCGTCGTGTGCGTAGGTATAGTTGTCAGGACTTGGAGTAGTGCGGCCAACTGTCGATGCTAGCGCAGCTGAACTTTCTACAGACGGTGTACGATATCCTCCACGCACCTGTTCTTCATAGTCGTAGTCAAGTGTTGTATGCTCTTGATATTCAGGTAAATTTTCCGCTTGCTCTCTAGTTATACCAACGACATATACACGGTTTGCTGTAGAGTCAATACGCGATTTTCCTACTGGTAGTAAGACTTTTTTGCCAAAAATCCAAAAGCCGATGTCAACAATTAAATAGCGGAATTCTCCTTGGTCGTCTACTACAGCATCATTTACTGTGCCTATCTTCTCATCAGTTCCTTGAACATACACACCCATTCCTTTGATGTCATTGCCTTCAATAGTATTATGGTAGTCTGTATCAAATTCACTTATTTTCTGGAGTGGCATTCTTTTATTCCTTAAAATCTTGCTGTGTCTTTTTTATAAATTACACAATTTAGTTTAGGTAAATCTTCTGTCCGAGGATTGACTTCAATCATCTTAATATTTAATCAATCGAAGTAATTAAATATAGTTTTATAACCCAAAAGTATGAGATAGGATAAGGCTTTTAGTATTGATGTATTACTCTCAATGAGATGGATTATAACTAAAACTTTATAACTTTCGTGACTAGTTTCTAGCATTTATGTGACTACTTACTAGCAGTAGATTTTAATTCTAAATTTAGCTAAATCGATACATACCATCAAAACTAGCTAGTTTAATATGTTTATTAATACCTTACACTTAAATCAAATATCCTTACATTCTTAAAGATTTACTGCCTGAAGTTGTAATGCTTGCTCTATCACTCTTGTTGAAAACAGAATTTATTCCAAAAGATTGATGATAAGTAAATCTAAAAATGCCTAAATATTATTAAAGTCCTAATAAATTTGCAAACAAATATTTACCTGTGCTGCTAAGGAGCAATAAGGAAAAATAATGGACTTAAGTGTACATCAGCGTGCTATAGGCGTATTTACTCATCATCGGGATGCAAACAAGCGCTGCATAAATTGATAAATTGTGGCTAAGTGTAAACTTTAAAACTGCTCTCATTGCAGAAAATCAGGAGATAATTATGGATACAGAATTAGAGCAACAGCAGTATGTCGATACTGTTTCCCAAAACCAGATAAAAGCACTTAAAGGTTCAGAGTCTGGAAACCTGCCAATGTTGCCACCCGCCTCGAAAAATGAAGAACAATGGCAAATAATTGGTAAACAGATTTCTATATTTTTGGCAAAAATACCTGAGTACATAGGTAGATTCTACCAAGAATACAAACTACCGATTATCAGCTTTGCTTTGCTTGTGATAACGGTTACGGCACTAAGAATTTTTCTAGCGGTACTCAACGCAATAAGTGATATTCCACTAGTTTCTCAATTTCTCCAATTAATTGGACTTGGTTACACAATTTGGTTTACTTTCCGCTATTTGCTCACAGATTCCACTCGGCAAGAATTAACAGCAGAAATTCGCTTGCTTAAAAAACAAATTCTAGACACAGAAGAATCACAGACTTTAAGCTAACTAAAGTATAGTGGCGAATCCAGTGTACTTTAACTTTCGGTCAAGTAAAACTCGGCTTTTTACTTGAGCATTGTATAGAACTGTAGACTCTTATACCACGTCAGCTAAATTAGCAGGAAAAGAAAATGTATGATCAAGACAAATAGATTAGCTTCGCTGACAACAACAGTATTTCTTTCAACATTGCTAACAGTCCCGCTGCTTAATAGCTGCGGCGGAGGTTCCCGAAATGCTGCGCCACCTCCAATTGACGATAGTGTTGGTAGAAATTTAAATAATCCCGCCCCCGTAAATCAACCCCAAGCTAGGAGGGGATTGAGTACAGGGCAGAAAGTGGCAATATTGGCAGGAGCCGCTGGACTTTTCTACCTCTACAATCAGCGAAAAAATGCCCAAGGAACAGGAGCGCAGGGGAAATACTACCTTTCTAAGAATGGGCGTGTTTACTATCGAGATGCTCAACGTCGCCCTGTCTGGGTAACAGCGCCACAAGAGGGCATTCGTGTTCCACAGGAGGAGGCACAACAATACCGGGACTTTCAAGGATATAATAACAGTCCCACAGGGCGAGACTTAAGGGGTTTGGGTGAAGGTACTGTTCCAACAAATTAATTTTTGTACATATTATAAATAGATGGCGTTTAACCGTCATTCTATTTATTAATAGAAACTTTTTTCCATATATCAGGAATCTGCACAAGAAGCCTTCAGTCGGATGTCACCACAAGAGCGGATGCAGTTTGGTCGCTCTCTTCAAACTTGAATTTTCCCGATCTAAACCAAGATGGTATAGACGATCGCTTTCAAGACCCAAATTATCTTGCTCAAACGACAGGCCGGGTTCACCAGCAACAACCAGATATACTCAGTCAAATTATGAGTGGTGCTGCGGGGAGCTTTACAGGTGGTCAAGGTGGTAACATTATGAGTAATCCATTAGCTAAGGGAGCGATCGCTGGTATCGCGGCTCTAGCTGTCAAAAAGTTAATGCAAAGAGGCAATCAAGGAAATTCCGGGCAGTATGGTAATATCCACCCAGCTAGCGAAGACCCGTATAGAGATCCCGCTGACCAACAGTACCGTTAGTAACGATCAAGCAGCAAAGCTGCAATTCGTAATTGATAATTTGTAATTCGTAATTACAATCAGTGAAAGCTTGAACTCATCACTGATAATTATGGTCAAGTAAAATCAGTTTTTTTACTTGACCACTTTTTATTAGATTGGTATCACCTGGTGTCAAATATCTTACATTGTTGGTGGTTGTTTAAAGCGACTCAAAGCGGCTGAGAGTTTATTCTAGCAAGGTCAAGTAGAAGAAACTCAGGCTTTATTTCATCATTGTAAATTATTTACGTAAGTAGTAAATTTGTATAAAAATGACTTATTTAACAAAAATATTATATAGTAAACTTCTGCATTTATTTCACCAGGTAATGAGAATTACCATTTCCCGTAATCCAAATTCAAAAGAAACTAATGTTGCTCTTGATGAAGAATCTCTAAAAGACCCAACTACTCAATTATCAAAGCAAATTCCTCTTCAAGACAGAGTTAATAAAGATGAGCAAAAATTACAATTAAATTACCAGTATTCAGCAAAACCTCGGCAATTCAAAAAAGCTTCTTTATTTACTGATAGTAAGACTAATGTTGCTGCCTTGTCGCTAGTTTTGTATGGAGTTGCTGAAGTCTTATCTCAAAAAATGAATCTGTCATGGAATCAAGTAAATAATACTTTTAGTTACGAAAAAGAAGCTGAAACCGGAAAAGGAAAAATCTTTTATAAGGCAGTATTCGTCCTGCCTCCTGCCTCTCTTGTTAATATTTTGATAGACAGTATGCATTTCTCCTCGCTATGTTACGACTAACAGAAGTAAAGCTTCCGCTCGATCATCCTGAAGATGAGATCAAGACTGCTATCCTCAAAAAGCTGCAAATCACGCCCCAAGAATTGATCAGCTATTCCATCTTCAAGCGTAGCTACGATGCCCGTAAGAAAGGAGAGATTGCCCTTGTTTATATTCTGGATGTAGAAACGACTCAGGAAACTCATTTACTCAAGCGCCTGAAAAAAGATCCCCATGTGATTGCCACGCCAGACATGAGTTATCGCCCAGTGGCACAAGCACCTAGCAATTTGGCAATTCGCCCCATCATTATTGGTACAGGGCCTAGCGGCTTGTTTGCGGGTTTGATGCTGGCGCAAATGGGCTTTTGTCCAATCATTTTAGAACGTGGCAAACAAGTCCGCGATCGCACCGTTGATACCTTTAACTTTTGGAAGAAAAAATCAGACTTCAACCCAGAATCCAATGTCCAGTTTGGCGAAGGTGGTGCGGGTACATTCTCCGATGGCAAACTCTACAGTCAAGTCAAAGATCCTCAGCATTATGGGCGCAAGGTGTTGACCGAACTCGTAAATGCGGGAGCCTCACCAGAAATTCTCTATATCAACAAACCGCATATCGGCACTTTCAAACTGGTGGGAATCGTCCAAAGTATGCGTGCCCAAATCGAATCCCTCGGTGGCGAGATTCGTTTTCAAAGTCGGGTGGAAGATATCAACATCGAAAATGGACAGGTGCGGGGAGTCACCCTCGCCAGTGGGGAATATATCGCCAGCGATTATGTGGTTCTGGCAGTAGGTCACAGCGCCCGCGATACCTTCCAAATGCTATTTGAGCGTGGGGTTTACATAGAGCCTAAACCTTTTTCCATCGGCTTTCGAGTCGAACATCCCCAGTCTCTGATCGACCAATGTCGTTTCGGCACTCAGGCGGGTCATAAGATTTTAGGTGCTGCCGATTACAAACTGGTTCACCACTGCCAAAATGGTCGTTCTGTCTATAGTTTCTGTATGTGTCCAGGGGGCTTGGTAGTTGCAGCCGCATCCGAGCCGGGGCGACTTGTTACCAATGGAATGAGCCAATACTCTCGCAATGAGCGCAATGCTAATAGTGCGATCGTTGTGGGCATTACCCCCGAAGATTATCCGGGAAATGCCTTAGCGGGAATTGACTTCCAACGGCGCTTGGAAGAACGGGCTTTTGAATTGGGCGGTGGAACTTATGAAGCTCCAGGGCAGTTGGTGGGAGACTTTCTCAACCATCGCCCCTCTACAGCATTGGGCACAGTTAAGCCGTCTTATACACCTGGGGTACATTTGGGTGATTTGAGTCAGAGTTTACCAGATTATGCGATCGCAGCCATCCGTGAAGCACTTCCCGCTTTTGACAAACAAATTAAAGGATTTGCGATGGACGATGCTGTGTTGACTGGGGTGGAAACCCGCACGTCATCACCGATTCGGATTAAACGCCAAGAGGATTATCAAAGTTTAAATACAGTCGGTCTTTATCCGGCTGGTGAAGGTGCGGGATACGCAGGGGGAATTCTCTCGGCTGGTATCGATGGTATCAAGGTAGCGGAGGCGGTGGCTTTAAGTATTTTGAGGAATTGCGATCGTAAAATCTGAAATAGTGAATGCGGTACCTACGGTAAGCTGCCAAGAGCGTAAAGTACGAGTAGTTGAAAGCATTCAGAAGATCGGATTAAGTGACATACTCCACTTTCAGGACAAGCGCCTTACCCCTAGCTGTCTAATACTTATCCGAACTGTATTGGAGGATGACTTAACGAATTGATTTGAGGGATGAGATTCTATTATTCACCTTACCAAGGTTTCCACGAGCCTCATCTGGTCCTACATCAATATATTCACCTGTGAAGTTTTTGTCTGCGTAGAATCTCCACTTTTGACCATTGTTGACTTGAATAGCTGAGGCTTTGTTGTTGAATCCAAACTTAGTTAAATCTGCCACAGCATTGTTTGTATCAAATGATGCTCCTTTTCCAATTTGCTGATCCCATAAAGTTACATCTGTTACAGTCTGTGAAGATTGTGCCAATACACTTGTGTGGTAAATGGCAAATCCACCTATGGAACTGGCAATTAAAACTGCCAAAAGTGTGAATTTATTATTCAGCATTACTGGATTCATGATGTTTTTTCCTATTTTGTAAGTGAAACTTGACTTCTATATATTTATCGGTGTGAGGAATCAATATTATGCATTTAGTGGGAAAAAATTTATTTTTGCCAAGCTGTACTAGCAGTCCACCTGCATAAAGTTTTTACAATTTCTCTATCTTTAAATCACAACTTAATTTCAGTTGAGCTTTATACAGCAAATACACATATACCTGCTTCTCTAACTAATTAGCTCCCTGAGTGTAGATATTCCTGATTTGGCACAGAAATGACTTCTATATTAGACAAGTCCTAATGTCTTTTTTAGTCACTACATTAAGTGCATTTATAATAGCTTGATCTAACTTATGATAAGTTTTGGCAACTTGCGAACGTAATACAAATTATTTAGCTTTAGGTGTTTTTATTCTTATTTGTACCCCCTGAACGTTTACAATTAATTTAATGGCAACCTAACTAGTGCGTCACACACTTACAGGTGTAATCTTGCATATATAGCAGATTTCAAGTTTGTGAGGTACAAAAATACCCCACCCGCACTGTCGCGCACCCTCTCCGATGCTTTGGGGAGGGTTGGGAAGGGGTGTACTTAATTTACTTGCAAAGAACTGTAAACTCCTCACTCGCTGAGAAAATTAATTGAATGGTAACAGAATTACAGTAATGATGAACAAATTCAAATATTTTTCCATCTTATTTTTATATATCCTTTTGATGGACGGAGCGACTGTAAATATTTCTGCCCAGGCTGCTGGAAGTAAAGTTTTAGTAACGGCTCAAAACGAATCTCTCAACAAATCGGATATTGATAAAGTTATCGCTTTTTATGAATGGGCATTTTCAGCAAAATTCACTAGCGAACAGCGCAATGAATATCAGTCAATCAAATTAAATGAGTTTCGCAAAGACCCAGATAGAACCAGAAAAAGCATTGACAATTTAATTTCCAATTATACCCAAGCTCGTGCTAAGAATGAAGAGGAACAAAGCCGGATTCGGCAGGCATTTAACGGAGATTTTGTAGGGCAATTGCGAAATTTACCGAATGATCCAGAAGCCAAACTTTTGCTGTCTGTTTACGATAGCGCACACGCGGCTGAAACCGCTTCAAATGATGCTGGTGATTCATCTGGTAGCGTTGGAGATATTTCGTCTCTAGTTGGAAAATGGGTTTGGGCGCATACCGGAAACAGTGCTATAAGCACGAGTGGTACATATATCGGATCAAACGGTTCGCGTTTCACTTATCAATTTATGCCGAACGCAACGGTCGAATTTACGGGAATAATGAACGTAATGAACGGCAGCTGCAACCAGCAAATTTTCCAATCTAAAAAAGGAAAAGTCAGTCTGAGCGGCAGTACGATGACAATTAACTGGTCTCCGGCAACTTTCACTCGTGACTTTTCGTGTGACAGAGCGAACAACTACACAAAAACTCTGCCTGCTGAAAACGAAACTTATCAGGTTAAATTCAAAACCGATCTGGGTCAGAAACAGCTTTGTCTAATAAGTAAGGATGAAACCTGTTTCAGCCCGACAAAGTAGGGCAAATGACAAAGCAAGCTTTACTCGTTTACTCAACTAGCTAGATTGTCAATTTCTTTAAGGCGATCGCAATACTTACGGTAAACTGCGAAGATCGCAAAGTCCAAGTAGTTGAGAGCGATCGCCTTAAACAGACTACAAACCGGAAATCGCAAAATCTGAGCTATTTTGTATCAATTCTAATATCAAGCCCCACCTAGATACTTTCGAGGTAGGGCTTTTGTTTTTATGTCTGGAGTCAATATACAATCATGTCTCAAGTGCGATGGCGTACACGCCCGCTTTATAGCGATCGCAGTCGGGAATTTATCCGATTGTTAAAGCTGGTTCTTTACAGAAGTTAAATAGGGCTGACTCAGTTTCTGATTCATCTTCAAATACAGCAGAGATGTACCATTCACAGGGCGAACCATTCGTATATTCAGCCCAAGCAATTGTTGCTGTTTGACCTGATGGAATCCCTGACTCACCCAAGCTAAATGAAGCCCACTCCTGATCATCGACAGATACCCATAACTCTGTAATTGTCAGTTCGGTTTTATTGGTAACGGTAAAGGTGAATAGGTCTGACATAAATAGCCTTTTGGCAATAAATAAATTGCAGATTGTCAGTAATAGATCATACTGGTACTTTTTTAAAGCATTTGTGATCTTAACTGTCAGAATCTATGCTCAGAGAAGGGTCGAAGTTTTTTTAGCTCAACTTAAATTTATGAAACAGGATTAAAAATCTCACTGACTCTATATGAGTCTATTGAGATAGCCAATGCTACACAAGAGCGGATTTAGGTTACAGCTTTCACAAACTCCGACAATACAGCACATCCCTAATGTCACTAAATTTTGAGGCAATGTATTTTTTACTGAGCAGAAGTAGTTGAGAGCGATCGCCTTAAACATACTACAAACCAGAAATCGCAAAATCTGATCGATTCTGTCTTAGTACAGTTTTGCATAAAAGCGTAGTGTTTTTAATGCAGGGGGATGCATTGGCATTGCGGCCAACGCATTAACATTGTATCGGGATGCATTGGCATTGCGACCAACGCATTAACATTGTATCGGGATGCATTGGCATTGCGGCCAACGCATTAACATTGTATCGGGATGCATTGGCATTGTGACCGACGCATTAACATTGTATCGGGATGCATTGGCATTGCGGCCAACGCATTAACATTGTATCGGGATGCATTGGCATTGCAAGGTATTACCAAATTTAATTCGCTAGGAATTAATGAAATATGAACTCTACTTAGTACAACTCATATTTCATTAACTGACAGGGCAGCGTTCCGTTGTACACTGCAATCCGCTGGGATGATTTTAGTCCAATCGATTGAGACAGTTCTTTGTTGCCACTCAGGACAAACGCAGTCCAGCCTTTGAAGCGTTGTTTCAAGACATCGCCCAAAAGTTTGTAAAATGCTCCCAAATCACTATCTCGCCCCAGGCGTTCGCCATAGGGTGGATTGCAGAATAAAACCCCACTGTCTGCGGGGGCGACAACATCAGCAAGCTCCATTTGAGAAAACCATACATGGTTATCAACGCCGCAGTTTTGAGCATTGTTAATTGCTTGCTCGATTATATTTTCATCGCGATCGCTTCCCCAAATAGGCGCGGGAAGGGTATCCAGTTGGCTGTCCTTAGCTTCTTCGAGCAGCTTTTCTAAAAGGGACAGATCAAAATCGAGCCAAGTTTCAAACCCAAAGCACTCACGAAACAGCCCTGGTGCTATGTTCAGTGCCTTTAAGCTAGCTTCTAAGGGTAAAGTGCCAGATCCACAGAGAGGATCATAGAACATCTGGTTTGGCTGCCAACCCGAAAGTTGAATCAGGGCAGCAGCCAGAGATTCCTTGAGAGGGGCTGATCCAACCGCAGGGCGGTAGCCTCGGCGATGCAAACTATTTCCAGAACTGTCGAGTTTAACGGTACAACTATCGCGTTCAATATGAACATTGATCCGCACATCTGGGTCATGCAGCTCTACATTTGAACGCTCGCCCAGATTTTCTTGCTGCTGGTCAACGATCGCATTTTTGACTTGGAGAGATGTGAAGTGGGAGTGGTTGAGGCGATCGTTTTTGCCCGTGACATTCACCGCCAGCGTCATGTCTGGCGTCAAATAGTTTTGCCAATCAATGGTCTGGATGCCGCGATAGAGATCCTTGGCATCAAGGCATGGAAACTCATGGATGTTCACCAAGATTCGGAACGGCAGCCTAGCCCAGAGGTTGACGCGATAAAGCAGGGTGCGATCGCCCTCAAAGGCTACACCGCAAAACCCTGGCTCTACCGAATGGGCACCCAGTTGCTCTAACTCCTGAGCTGCAAGGCTTTCTAATCCGCGAGCAACGGTTGCAAAATACTGATTCATCCTCTAATCCAAAGCATTGTCTTCATTGCTGACCAATTGACGCACTTTAGCTTAACTCATATCTTGTGACATTCTCTCTCGTTAAGTCTGCGATTATAACGTTAGTAGGGTACAACGACAGAACTAGCCCAAACAAGCGTGAGCATATGTACTATCAAAGTTTTTACGGCATTTCAGGTATTGGCTGGAATTGAGCAAAGAATTTATGCATTAAACTCCAAATTTTTGGACTTTAAATTAAGTGATGCCTACGCAATCGCCAAAATATTAAGATTAGGTTAAAAAATCATTTATTTCATAGTACAAACGTTCACCTTGAAAGGGCTACTTCTGAACGAATTAAGTAACTCAGCATCACAAGTTCCAGAGAAACGGAATTAAGGCTGAGTTAGGACACAAAAAATATTTTTTGAAAGAGATTATATTTCTTCAGTTGAAGTACTATCTTAAATCAATCAACCCTGCTAGTATCAGCCTGAAATAGCATTTTTGCACTTTGCAATACAACCCATTAATTAAATCTAGTCAGAGGAATAAACTATGACTTTAATATCTGATATTGTTCTAATACAAGACTTAACAGCGTCAGATGATCACGAATTGGTCGAGTTAAAAGCTGAACTTCCGGCGACGGTGAATCGGTTAACCAACCCGCTTTTAGCAAGTATCTTTGGTCGTGACCTGAAATTTGGTATTGCCTCTTTCAAGGATAAGCCGATTCCGCCTTTTGGCGGTTACGCTGACTATGTATATCAAGCAGAAGTCCCTTTGACAAATAATGTAACAACAGTTAAAGACAAAATTTTTGGCTTTGAAGCTTTTGGTGGCAATGATGGGCCGGAATCACAATTAGACGCACTCTTGTACGCAGCCTTAGATAGCGGTGGCAGCCTTGGTTACAGAGTAGGTTCATTTCGTGTTGTTTTCCTAGCCACTGATAGTGTTTATCATGTTGCCGGCGATCGGGCAGCAGTTAGTCCAAGTGATACTATTGCTAATAATGGAGATGGTGTAATTGATCCTTATGAAGATTATCCAGAGATTGGACAAGTAAAAACTGCGCTAGAAGCAAATAACATTATTCCGATTTTTTTAACTACAAGTAATGTTGTAACCGATTACGAGAAACTAATTACTAAGCTTGGTCGAGGTGATGTACTGACTCTTGGTTCTAAAAGTGAGAATGTTGCTGATGCCATAAAAGAGGCAATTGCTCGATCCAGAAATGTGATAAGTACTGATGTCGTTACGACAAATGCTGATGATACCTTTAATAGGAGGGATTTTTCACCTGGTAATAAGGTTATTTTTGCTGAGGGCGGTAATGACAGTATTTCGCTTTCTGGTGTTGCTGGGAACCATTACATTGATGGGGGGGCCGGTTCTGACACCCTTTTTGGTGGATCTGGTGCCGACAGAATAGATGGGGGTAGTGATGACGACAAACTCGTGGGGGGCAAGGGTGATGATATTCTCTTTGGCAGTAGTGGAAAAGATACTCTGATCGGTGGCAACGGCAACGATTACCTCCAGGGAGATAGTGGGGACGACATCTTAATAGGAGGCGCAGGTTCAGATAAGTTTGCATTTGCAACCGGATCAAAGTTTGATATTAGGGAACTCGGAGTTGATACTATTAATGACTTCACTCCTGATCAAGACAAGATCCAACTATCGCAATATACCTTTACCGCTCTTAGTAACTCGGTTTTCCCAACTGCATTAAATTCTACAGATTTTGCCACAGTGACGAACGATAGTTTAGCAGCAGTTAGTAGTGCTAAGATTGTTTACAATAGGGTTAATGGTAGTCTCTTTTATAACCCCAATGGTTCAGCGGATGGTTTTGCTGATATTAATTCGGGGGGTAAATTTGCACAATTGGGTGCTACCTCCTTTCCGGCTCTAACTACCGCTAGTTTTGAGGTAGTTTTGTGATTGAGTTAGTTTAATTTTCAACTTCACACAAACGACTTCCAACGAATAAAGTACTTAGTCATTGATAATAATCATTGGAGAGTGTGATCAGTCAGTGCTGCATCACACGCTCCACACACCCCCGCTATAAGCCAATACGCTTCGGTTAAGGCTATGCAGTCCTAATAACAAAGAAAACAGGGGGCTGTCACCAAGGGCAAACTAAACGGTGTAGTTTCAATGTGCCTCAAGTTCTTGCTCATCGCTCTACTTACCTCAATGGGTTACTATCTGCTTGAGCCACCTTAAAAAGTGAGATCCTCCCGACAAACTAATTGAACTGAAATTAATCTATAATTTTCTAAAATCAATCATTGTCTGACGATAGGCATCTGGCAATCCTGTATCAAAACACTTGCCTTTAACAACATATCCTGTCATTCCCTCTTCCTGACGCAATTCTTCAAGACAGGATGTTAACTGAAATTCGCCTCGTTCTCGGAAATTTTTGTTGATGTGTTCTGCTAGAAAGTCAAAAATTTTCGGCGTTAGTAAATATAAGCCAAATATACATAAAAACTCATTTTCTGACATTCCCTCTACACGCAAATGCTGTTGTGCATACTCAATGGTAGGCTTTTCATAGAGTTGTGTAACTTCCAGAATCGAGTTTATATCTTGCCAAACTCCTGTTACACACCCAGATGTATGAAGAAGTTCTGCTGGCTTTGTAGTTAAGCTGACAACGCTTTGATTAACTTGTTCATAAACTTCTATTAGTTGACTAGCACAAGATTTGTCAATATCAGATGCATAAATGTGGTCACCCAACATTAGCAAAAACGGCTCATCTTGCACCCAATCTTTAGCACAAAATACCGCATGTCCATAGCCTAATTGCTCCTCTTGCAATAAGATGGTAATTCTGCCACCTAAATCTTCGAGATATCGGCTATATTCTTGATTTTGCGGTGAAAGTTTATCTAAAAGTTCTTTTTTGGGTGGGTTTTTCAATAAATCTTCAAATATTTCTTTGTCATCTGGCTGCACCACGATCGCCACTTCTGCAATTCCAGCACTGATTGCTTCTTCAATAATTGCAATAATAACAGGTTTTGCCCTGCCATCTTGATCAATAATCGGGAAAAGTTCTTTTTTTACAACTTTAGTAGCTGGAAACAAACGAGTGCCAAAACCAGCTACTGGAATCACAGCTTTTCTAACTTGATTTTTCTGCATAAGCAGTTCGTCACCCCAATTTTTCAAACAAGTGTGCCAACACCACATTAGAAAACAGAAATCCTTGGGGATCAATCAAACGCAACCTTCCGTCTGCAACTTCCACCCAACCTGTCTCAAAATACGATCGCAAACACTTGCAAATCTCTTCTACCTTCTCTTCCCCAAACGCCTGTGCCAACGCCACCAAACTCAAACCCTCCGCCAAACGCAACCCCAACATTAACGTCTCTAACAATACTTCTTTTGGGGGAGTCAGATCACAATCAATCACACCGCCAGCTTGTACCCACTGGTAATACTCCCTAGTTTTGCGCGGACGAGTGAAGCGCTTCCCCTGAATATAACTCGCCGCACCCATTCCAAAGCCGTAGTAAGGGCGGTTTTCCCAATAGACTCGATTATGCCGACACTGATGACCAGGTTGGGCATAATTGGAAATTTCATAATGCTCATAACCTGAACTAGTCAAAATCTGCTGCCCCATCTGGTACATTTTGACTGTGGCCTCATCCGTAGGCAAAGGGGTATCACCAGGTTTGTAGTAACGCCCAAAGGCTGTACCTGGTTCGATGGTAAGATCATAGATGGAAATGTGAGTGGGTAAAAGCGCCACCGCTTTTGTTAGGGAATCCTGCCATTGATCCAAAGACTGATGCGGCAACCCGGAAATTAAGTCTAAACTAAATTCGGGAATCTCGACTTGGTGGATTAGTTCCACAGCTGCAAAAATATCTTCAACCGAGTGCGATCGTCCCGCCCTTTGCAATAATTCTAATTGAAAGGCTTGTACACCTAGACTTACTCGGTTCACGCCCACATTGCGATAGCCTGCTATATGTGCTAAATCAAAGGTGGCTGGGTCTATTTCCATAGAAATTTCTGCCCCAGATGCAATACCAAAATGCTTCTCTAGCTCTGTCACTATCCGTTGTAACTGCTCTATTGATAGCAGCGAAGGAGTACCACCACCGAAGAAAATTGTCTTCAGAGGTTGACCAAATGCTGGTGTAATGGCAATTTCTTGACATAGCACCTCAACATATTGGGAAATAGTACCAGATGTTTCGCCCCGCAAGCGATCGCCCACAACAGACACCGGGAAATCACAATAAAAACATCGCCGTCTGCAAAAGGGAATATGCACATAAGCAGAACTCGCAATTCCAGAAATACTAAATTTTTGACTCATTTTGAGAAAAGTTTTAAGTTAACCCAACTGCGAATTAGAAACAATGAAAATAAGTGATTTTTTTACAAGTTTTTGTCGTTCTACAACGAAACAATGAAAAATATTAAGATAAAAGCCTTTCGTTATAATAATTGCAGATATTGCCCTACTAAACCCTTAGTGTAAGTCAATATTGATTAGTTTATCTTACCGATGACATAAAAAATACTTAAGTTTCTCGGTTAACACAGTTGCAGAAAAACAACACAACCATGCTTGACGCAATTATCGTTTTCTCATTTATCCTAGCAGCGTCGGGAATAGCGTTCTACAGCATTGAACTACTACCCAATGGCACGCTAGATCAAGTAACAAATCTTGAAGCTTTACGCTTAGTTGTTGCCGTCTTTGCCGCTATTATTGGTGGTGCGATCGGGCTGAGTTTCCAGACGACATATCGTCGCCTAGAATCACAAATCAAAGAAATGCCTCTGGAAGTGATCTTAACTCGTGCCATTGGCTTAGTGATTGGGCTATTACTAGCTAACCTCATGCTAGCCCCACTATTTTTACTACCTATACCGGCAGATTTTGGATTTATTAAGCCACTAGTGGCAGTTGTCGGCAGTATTATCCTCTCTGTCACTGGCATGAATTTGGCAGACACCCACGGACGAGGCTTATTGCGGTTCATTAATCCCAACACCGTCGAATCGATGGTTGTGGAAGGAACGCTAAAACCAGCCAATACCAAAGTTTTAGACACCAGTTGCATTATCGATGGTCGCATTGAAGCGTTACTAGAAACAGGGTTTCTGGAAGGGCAAATTCTCGTGCCACAATTTGTCCTGCAAGAACTCCAACAAGTAGCGGATGCTAGCAAAGACCAAAAGCGAGTACGGGGAAGGCGAGGATTAGAGATTCTTAACCGGATTAAGGAAATTTACCCCGATCGCATCCTGATTAATGCAGTTGACTACGAAGATATTCCCACAGTGGATGCGAAGTTAGTGCGCTTCGCCCAAGAAATTAGCGGCACACTGCTAACCAACGATTACAACTTGTCTAAAGTCGCCAGCGTCCAGAAAGTACCTGTTTTGAATGTGAATGATTTAGTGAACGCCGTCCGTCCCAGTTATTTACCTGGTGACAACCTGGATTTGAAAATTCTCAAGGAAGGCAAAGAACCCAGTCAAGGTATTGGCTACCTAGATGACGGTACAATGGTAGTCGTTGAAGAAGGTAGTAGTTATGTGGGTGGTGAATTGCGCGTGGTAGTCACCAGTGCTTTACAAACTACAGCAGGAAGAATGATTTTTGCCAAACCCCAAGCTTCCGCATTAGCGTGAGGGAAATGCCAGGTGCAATTAGAGTTAAATTGTGCTTACGCGCAGCGTCGGCGCAGCCATCGGTGCAGATTGACTGCACCGATTTTGTATAGGGTGAAATATTAAGAGGGTAACAAGTGGATTTTTGTCTGTTCTGAATGTTAGCCTTCTGTCAGTGAAAACAACCCGTTTTATGTTGACGGTGGAACGTGGAAAGCTCAAAAAACTAGATATCTAGAATCATAACTAATCAAGCAGACATGATATGATTATCCAGACAAAATATTACTTAAATCGGCGTTGAATCCCTGGTATACTAACTCGTAATCTCTAATCAGTTCCACCCCAACTCCACGCTGGATTGCCATTATTTAAACTCTTCTTAATAACCATCAGAGGATAGTCATTAGCGTCGTGGCCGCCAGCCAAATCCAGGATGAAGTAAACCTTACCTTTTAAAAAATGTGTTCGTAAATAATTGGTGTTTCCAGAGTAGTCTTTGCCATCAACCTTTGTTATTCCAGCAGATGCCAAACATTTGGCATATTTTGGCTTTAGCTTACCAACCCATGTAACGCTAAATCTATTACTACCATTGACAGAGATATTACTTGCGTATGCACTCAGGTCAACAGAGCCATCTGTCGCAAAACCACCTTCTTGATAAGGACGAGCTTTTTCAGTAACTATAACTTTGTCTGGACAGCTTTGTTTGCGATCGCTTTCGCTATGAACTTTTAGCTCAATAGTTTGTGACTCTTGTTGGGCTTGGACGCTCAAGCTGGACAATAGGGATAAACTAATACTTGCACCTATAATTAGATGCTTCAAGGAAATGATACTCATACTAAATAATGATTTCAATGGGACAAGTTGAGGAAACTCAAAAATAAATTATTAAAGCTGTTATCAACTTTTTTGTCAAAATTTTGTCAGTAATTGCATAAAAAATATTATCCAAGCACAACCAAATACTCAGCTATAATCCCAGCGCTTTCAACGTCGTTTCTCCAACCCTACCATCTACACTTAAACGCTTTGTTGCTTCTTGGAACTGCTTAACTGCATTTTCAGTAGGAACATCAAAAATTCCAGTGACTTTAATATCTATTTTCGCTATTTTAGCATTTAGCAATGCTGCTTGCACTTTTTTGACATCATCGCCCTGCATAGGTGGGTTTGTTAATCCTAATGTCCTAACAGGAATAACTTTAAAGCCCTCAGCAGGTGAATCTGCCAGTCGTGCTTCAGTCTGAGGCCCATAATCACCATCTTCAAGAATGCGATCTTTGGGATTAAACTGATTCCACAATTTCTGAAAAGCTATGATGCCAATTTTGCCTAAATCTCTGCGAGTAGCAGCAGGAAATTTGTAGTCATAGTGAGGAAAGTCAAAGTCTCGACCAAGCCTAAACCAATTGTGCCGTTCAAAAAACTGTTGCCAATCATCAGCATGTTCTATATCCAATGCTAAACCGCCTTCATGATTACTAGAACCAGGATAGGCAGCAGCAGTAATTCCACACAGATTCCTCTCATACTGTTTACGTATAAGATACTGCTGGGCAACCGTTCGATAAGCTGAGTTAACAACA
The DNA here is from genome assembly GCF_036917395.1 of Nostoc sp. Classification (GTDB taxonomy): domain Bacteria; phylum Cyanobacteriota; class Cyanobacteriia; order Cyanobacteriales; family Nostocaceae; genus Nostoc. Next base: position 67,854 of record NZ_JBALDI010000078.1, on the reverse strand, counting down.
AGTTGTTTTCCACGTTCTTTAATCGCCAAACGTAGTGACTCTTTAGCAGCAGGTTGCAGATATGGGTTAATCTGATCACCTGACACATCTACGTCTAGATCGTCAAAATTGACAAGTAAATTCGGAACAATTGTGTTGATTACAGCAATAATCTGCAAATTGAGACCCTTGCTCAAACCAGTATCGCACTTATTAATAATATCTTTAACTTTTGTCATACTTAAGTCTTATGCAAAACTTTTCAATAGAGGAGTTGATAGTATACTTTGCGACTTTGGAAACATCCTCTTAGACAATTCATTTAGGGGATTACTACTATTTTATGTTTATTTAGATTATTTTTATCTATAATGTATTTTAGATTAAAATCAATAAGTTTAATAATTAATTTTATAAAAGTTTATAAAATGTCATCTTCTTGCAGATATTTCGTTATACTCCCGTTAACTATATCTAATTCAGGCTGTCTTTTGTTATTTGTCATTTGTGATTTGTCATTAATAGTTTCTCACAAATGATTTAGGACTGCTATAGGAATCTGATTTTATTCATAAACTTACTTGGTTTAGCAGGCAATAGGCGATAGCAAAGAAAATTCTTTGATATCTACTGAGTTTTTTCAAAATCAAATAGGAGTTCTATATATGGGTAAAAGGTGATCTATATAGATAGCAATCCTAAGTCATTCGGAAAAAAAATCTATTGCCTATTGTTTATTGCCTGCTTCCACGACTAATTTTACAACAAAATAGGATTGCTATATTAGGCTATGGATTATTATCTCAAAACTCTGGATTTTATGGAAAACCTAAAAAGCTATCTGTGTAAGGGGTAGGACTTACGCAAGATATCTCTGAAACCTCTAACCCTCATAAATCTCCAATGGCAAATTATCTGGATCTTTAAAGAAAGTAAATTTTTTAGCTGTAATCTCATCAACTCTGATATTTTCTACTTCAACATCATGAGATTTCAAGTAATCAACAGTTTGCTTTATATTATCAACTTCAAAAGCAAGATGTCTTAAACCACAAGCTTCTGGATTACTGACTCGTTCTGGAGGATTTGGGAAAGAGAATAGTTCTATTTGAGTATTTTCTGCAACTTTTAAATCTAATTTATAAGAATTTCTTTCGGCACGAAAAGTCTCTTGAATAATCGAAAAGCCTAAAACTTCTACATAAAATTTTTTTGAGCGAACATAATCAGAACAAATAATTGCTACATGATGAATACCAGTGGTTTTCATGTATACTTCTCAAGCTCCCAATCATTTAGCTTTATCACTTTTAGCAGAATTTTACTAGTACACTGTAGCGGAAGTTTATCCACCTTTAAAGCAAAAGGGATTTGTTTATAAAACAATACAGTTCAGTTAAGGCTTGATCCTCCCTAACCCTCCTAAAAAAGGAGGCAACTAGAGCAAGCCTTTTTAAGGGGAGTGCGATCGGTGCATTTACTCGCACGTAGTTTTGGCTTTTGGGGCTTCGTGTGCAGATCCCAAGATGGAGCTAATAACCTTATTTGCCGTTAAGCAAACGGTTAAACTCCGCTCTGACGACTTGGTAACACTCGCAGGTGATATCTTCTAAACCTGGGCGGTCAAGGATAGTCATTTGTCCGCGAACATATTCGATTAGCCCCGCCCTTTGAAGAATAGAGGCAGTAAGGCTAACACTGGAGCGATTCACACCTAGCATTGTGCTGAGAAATTCTTGAGTCAGTGAAAAAGAGTCTGTCTCTACTCGATCAGCAGTCATCAGCAGCCAACGGCACATTCGCTGTTCTATTGAGTGCAGGCGGTTACACGCAGCTGATTGGGCAATTTGATTAAACAGCGCTTGCGTGTATCGTTGTAGTAGATTGTACAACTGACTATCTGTGGTGACATTAGTTTTAAATGCATCTACTGTCATCCTTAAGCCAGAGCCAGCGACTTGTATAAAACACTCGCCCGGAATCCTATCGGCTCCCAGGAGTATTGGAAGACCCACCATTCCTTCATTGCCCACCGTAGCCACTTCGATTGCCGAACCGTCCGTCATCACTGTGAGCATAGAGGCTACGCCATAGTTGAGGAAATAGACGTACTCAATTGGTTGGTTACGTATGTAAAGGTCTTGCTTTAACTCTAGGGGGACAACCTCCATATAAGGAGCAAGACGAGAGTATTCCTCAGGGGATAGGGCAGCTAGAAGTTGGTTTTTCACAAGTGCAGGATGTTTGAAACACAGATAGCAAGAGGCTGTTTAAGTCACTCTTATCTGTATTAAATAACTGGCAGCAATCAAGAACCTCTAACAAAAGGTTTATTTATTGTAAAGAATATATGTTAGCTAACTAACATATACTGTTTAGTATGTTAGTTAGCCAACACAGCAGTGTAACTTGTCAAGCTGCTACAGCACTAATTAGACGATCGCTACTAAGCACTAAACATTCTCAAAGAAGAAAATGGCGTTACAACAACGACACCGAATTCTGTCACACTTCCCCAATGTTGCCTACAACATAGTGGCGATCGGAGCTTCTATAGGCGGGCAAAAGCCAATGATCGAAATTTTATCGGCTTTACCAGCAGATTTCCCGGCGGCGATTGTTGTAGTTCAGCACATGAATCCTCTCTACCCTAGTTTTCTGGCACATATCCTCAGCCGCCATACAGCGTTGCGGGTAGAGCAGGCAAAATCAGGGGAGATAATGCGTCCAGGGACAGTTTACACTTATGTTACAGATCGGCATTTAGTAGTCGGTGCTAACGGTAAGCTGTCTCTGTTAGAGTCGCCAAAGATGAACTTTGTTCGCCCCTCAGTGGATAAACTATTCATGTCGGTAGGACTTAATTACGGAATCCGGGCGATTGCTGTTGTCCTAAGTGGGTTTGGCAGAGATGGTGCTTTAGGAGTGATGGCAATCAAAAAGTATGGCGGCACAACGATTGTTCAAGATGAAGCTACTTCGGAGTACTTCGATATGCCAAAAGCTGCTATTGACACCGGGAAAGTAGATTTTGTTCTGGCTCCAGAGGCGATTGCCAAGAGGTTGACCAGCCTGGTAATGACGGAATTAGCAGTATAAAGAGTAATTATATTAATTAAATGCTGCACTAGTACAGCGCGGCGGAAATAAACAACCCCTTCGGGTGACGCTCGCAGGCTCGCTAACGCTGCGCTAACGGCAGTTCCTCATGGGGGGAACCCCCAAGACCGGACTGCCTCACCATTTCAAATCAACGAAACGTTTACGCTGTATTTCTTTTGAATGCATGACTTTTGAATGCATGACTTCCGCCTTGCGGTACTAGTGCGATCGCCTTGTGGCAATTTCGCCTCGGCTAACTGGGTTTGGCGATACTTTGCTTTACTTGAGGTGGGAAATTACCTGAATCATATCATGTCCGCTTGATTACTTATTAAACCCGAAGAACCCCACCCCGCCAAAGCTACGCTTTGTCTCCCCTCCCCGCAAGCGGGGAGGGGATTAAGGGGAGCCAGTGCGTTGGGCGGTGCCGACTTGTTCGCGTAGCGTCTCCCCTTAATTAGCTCAATCAAAAAGACCTCTCCCTGATTTTACTACGCAAAATCGTCCCTCTCCGACTCGGAGAGGGACTGCCTTGAACTTTAGTTCAAGGCAGGGAGAGGTTTATCGAACTCACGTTAAATTAGAAATATGCGATTACTTTGTTGCTCAATTGAGGAATCAAATATTTTTTCTCGCTTTGCGCTTTGGCGTGAAACTTTCATACCGTTAATCAACAACGCTGGATTACTATTCTTGTAAAACAGTCTTTGACACAATTCTAGTTTTCTTCAGGTCTGCTTCGGAAAGTTCTTCCCCAGCTTGCAGGCGGGTGGCAGAAGTTTGCAATACTGTCGCCGCCCCTTTATCTCCGATTTGTAAAGCAGTTTTGGCTGCTGTTTGCAACATTGTGGCTGCACCAGTGCGATCGCCTTGTTGCAATTTCGCCTCGGCTAACTGGGTTTGGCGATACTTCGCTAATGCTAAAATAGACTGTTGTACCTGCGGATTCGATGCCGATTGATACGCCCGCACTACATCTGCATACACTGGCACAAGGGGCGAAAGTAAGCCTTGTTCGTTAACCAACGGGTCATCATAGCGAATTTGCAGATGGGCGATCGCTTGTTTACCTTCTGGCAATTGTCCCAGATAAATGTTAGCCAAAACTACCCGTTCTACATTTTGCATCAAATCTCCCAAACGCACAGCAAAGCTACCATCAGTTTCCGCTTCCACTGGTAACTCAATTGTGTCTGGGGCAACTTGGGCAATGGGTTTCAATTCTGCTAGTCGGACATTGGGCACTAGAGATAACAGCAAGTAGGCATTAGTTAGCCCAATCGACTGAATCCGTCCAAACAGTCGGCTAAACTGATCCACAGCTTGTTCAGGACGTTCAATATGGGCTAGAGTCCCACCACCGACATCAGCAATTTTTTCCAGTAAATCCTGATTCCAGTTATTGCCAAATCCGAAAGTGTTGATAGTTAAGTTCAACTTGGCAGCCTTTTGTGCAAGTGCAAGACAGCGCTTGTTGTCATCTCGCCCAATATCCCATTTCCAAATTCGCAAACCGCTTTCACCATGCCCATCCGTCAGCAGAAACGCTTGGGAAACAGCGCCTCTTGTGCCTTTCATCAGTTCTGTAATTCCCAGTTCCAAACCATCAGCGATGACTGTACCGCCGCTAGCAGTCAGTTTGCTTTTTATTTGAGATTTGATGCTTTCGGGGTCTTGGATCTCTTGGTTGGGGATAATGACTTCCGCAGAACCAGAAAAAGCCACAACTGAGATGCGATCGCCTACTTTCAACCGATCTATTAATCTTTCCACCGCCTGGATCACCGTTTTAATTGGCTGTCCATGCATAGAACCACTTCTATCCAAAATCAAGCAGAGGTTAAGGGGCAGATTTTGGTCAAACTCACCAGCAATCGCAAAAATTGTCATTGCCAGTTGACGTTGGCTACTTGTTTGAGCCACATCAACATTATTGTCATTTAACGCCGATAGCAATTTAACTTTCATTGCAAAGGGGTACCTTGCAAAATTGTTTTAGAGACAATTCTGGTTTTCTTGCGATCGCTTTCGGATAAATCTCCACCAGATTGTAGCTGGGTGGCAGAAGTTTGCAACACCGTCGCTGCACCAGTATCTCCCATTTGTAGGGCGGTTTTAGCAGCCGTTTGTAGCATCGTCGCGGCACCAGTGCGATCGCCTTGTTGTAATTTCGTCTCTGCTAGCTGGGTTTGGCGATACTTAGCTAATGCTAAAATAGATTGTTGCACCTGGGGATTCGGGTCTGCTTGGTAATTTTTGACTACATGGGCATAAACTGGGATATTTGGTGTAATTAAACTTACCTGGTTGGCGGCTGGATCATCATAGCGGACTTGCACATTAGCGATCGCTTGTTCACCTGTTGGCAATTGTCCCAAATAAATATTAGCTAAAATCATCCGTTCCGCATCTTTCATTAAATCTCCCAACCGTACAGCGAAACGTCCATCAGTTTCTTGTTGCAGTGGTAACTCAATTGTGTCTGGGGAAACTTGGGCAACAGGTTTGAGTTCCGCTAGCCGGACATTGGGCATCAAGGAGAATAGCAGATAAGCATTAGTCAATCCCACTGTTTGAATGCGGCTGAACAAGCGATTAAACTCATCCACTGCCTGTTCGGGTTTTTGAATATAAGATAAAGTCCCCAAACCAGCATCGGCAATTTTTTCTAAAACATCTTGGTTCCAGTTGTCACCAAATCCTAAAGTGTTCAAAGTCAAATTATAACTAGCAGCCAATTGGGCGAATTTCAAACAGCGATTGTTATCACCGTGTTCATTTTCCCCGTCGGTTAATAGGAAAGCTTGGGAAACAGTATCTTTTTTTCCCTTCGCCAACTCCTCAATCCCCAAGCGCAATCCTTCATCAATCGCAGTCCCACCATCGGCAGATAAACGGTTAATTTGCTGTTTGATTTTCTCTGGATTTTCGACACTTTGACTAGGTATTAAGACTTTGGCACGGTGATCGAAAACTACAATACTGAGGCGATCGCCAGGATTGAGTCTATCTACCAGACGATTTGCTGCTTTTTTGACCGTTTCCAGTGATCGCCCATTCATGGAACCACTATGATCGAGAATTAAGCATAAATTCAGTGGCACATTGCGGTCTTGATTTTCGGCGATCGCCGAAATCGAAATTCCCAACTGACGTTGACTATTCAGTTGATTCGCGTCCAAATTACCATCATTCAAGGCAGGCTGCAAACTAACCTTCATAACTCAAAGTCCCTATTCAGCATATACATATTAATAAATAACTTCAAAGCACCACTTTAACTCTACGGAAAGCCTATCCGACACAAATACATTCATATAATCAGAATATCTTAGCTTAATTGGGCAGAAGCCCACGTCTGTCACTTCGGGCAGCCTGGGATGAATGACCCGACAAAAACCAGACGCACCTTAACCAATATCAACCGCTCTTTGATCAGCTATGCATTACTGGGAAGTTTATTAACAATTATAAAACACTTTAATGATCAGGGTTTTGAAGAAAAAGCAGAAGTTGAGACTTGACAAATATTAATAAGTGTGGAGGGTGGAGATTGACTGGATGACAAATTAGATTTGAGAATGCGATCGTTAACTAAAAATGGAAGCTAGGGAATGTGAATGAATCAATTTCCAAGTTGAGGCAATGTCATGTAAATGTCTCAGCCTTAGATAAATCCTCATAATACCTGGTTCTACGTCTCTTTTAGCCCTAAAAACCCGCAGTCGCTACAACTTTGGGAACCAAAGCAATGCGCTGCCTCTTTTTTGCAGTTTGATATCCTAAACCATGTCCACCCAAACCACAATCCAAAGCATATACACCGATGGTGCTTGCACCGGGAACCCTGGCCCTGGCGGTTGGGGAGTAGTTGTCTACTTCAGCGATGGCTCAATCCACGAAATGGGCGATGCATCTCCTCATACCACTAATAATAAAATGGAAATGCAAGCTGCGATCGCGGCCTTACAATTCCTGCAAACATCTCAACAAGCCCAAGCCATCACCCTTCATACCGATAGCGAATACCTGATTAACTGCGTTACCAAGTGGGTGAAAGGCTGGAAAAATAAAGGCTGGAAAAAGTCAGATGGTAAACCCGTCCAAAATCAAGACCTTTTGGAAACTCTCGATCAACTCAATACCCAACAGGTAAAATGGCAACACGTCAGGGGACATTCTGGTAACATAGGTAACGAACGTTGTGATGTGATCGCTCGCACCTATGCTAGTGGGAAAATCCCTTCGCTACAACAATTAACTCCGATAAATTTTTATAAATCTTTACTTTCTACAAATGAACTAAATGTAGCAAAAGTAGCTGATTCTGAGAAAAACTCTAGAGTAATTAACCAAAGTAGACAACAAGTCAGTACTTCTGCACCAGAAATAACTCTTATGGAACCATCAACTGGGCCAATTGCGGCCGCAACCGAAGAGAAACCGCCAGAAATGAGGGTTTCGCAACTCCGCAGCTTGGTCGAAACTCTGCGTATCGCTGACGAAATCTCTGAAAAAGGCTACTTAATCACCAGTTCTGAGTTAGCAGACTTGATGGATGTCCACGCCAGCGCTGTTACCAGTCGGGGAGATCAATGGCGCTGGCGAAACTGGATAGTGTCACGGGTACGTCGTGAAGGAAATCAAATTCTTTGGGAACTGGAACGCGGGGATAAAGTAGGAGGTGAAGAGGAGTGAGGAGTGAGGAGTTAGGAGTTGAAAATTCATAATTCATAACTCATAATTCAGCACTGTATTTGCGTCCTCGCCACTCGCGCGGGGTATGGAACGCAGATAAGAAGATTCGCAACACAGCTAAGGGATCAGCCAAAGGGGAAAGCCAGAATAACCAGCTGCCTTTGGCGCTTTTGCGATCGTAAGAAGGTGCGATCGCAATTAGCATAGCAAAGCGAATCACCACCAAGAATAAATTCAGTCCCACCAGGAGGAGTAGTGAAGTTGGTAGAGACGCGATTAATCGCGTCTGTGGGGGAGAAATCAACAAAAAAGTGAGGACAATTAAAAGGGGTAGACCCTGAACAGATGTGAGTAGCCATAAATCTCCCCACAACTGCGATCGAGTTGTTGCATCTTTAAGATCCAGACTCCGCCCCCATTCCTTCCACGTCTCCATCGCCCCTTCATACATCCGTACCTTTAGCACCTTTGCACCATCTAAAAAGCCCACTTTATACCCTTGAGCAGCAATCTTTCGTGCCAAAGTGACATCATCACAAAAAGAAGCACTCGCACTGCTATAGCCACCCACAGCAGCTAAAACCGAGCGACGACACAAAAAACACTGCCCATTTGCCATCACCCGTTCTGGCTGCTCTGTATTGATCCCAGCGGGGTCAAATCGGTAAAGCAAAGTCATCAACAAAGCCGGTTGTAGCCAGCACTCTCCTGGATATTTGAGGATAAACTGGGGTGAAAGGGAAACCAGATCATAGCCTTGTGCTTCGGCCGTCTTCACCAAACCAGCAACCAAACCAGGATGCGGTTGGATATCAGCATCCAGCCCCAGAAACCACTGACTAGCCTCAGAGCTATATAGAAAACCGTTATGCAACGCCCAAGGACGCCCCACCCAACCAGAGGGTAAGGGGTCATCTGTCATCACGCGAAAGCGCGGATCTTTCTGCTGTGTCGCTTTTACCAAGTCGGGAGTGCCATCATCAGACTTGCTGTCTACAACAATAATTTCCCGAACTTCGTAGCTTTGTTGACTTAAACCAGCCAACAGAGGGCTAATGCGAAGCGCCTCGTTCAGCGTGGGAACAACGACGCTAACCCTACCCAAAAGCTCCGGCGTTGGCTGTTGCGGTTCTATTGGGGGAAGGCGTCTTGGCCCCTTTAGCAGGCGCGAAAACAGAATCGCCGTTGCTGGTACTTGGATAAGTAGCAATAAAAGGGAGATGGCGCTTTCTACTATCAAAGCGTTGTCTACTGTTGTCAAAATACTTAACAATTAAAATTGCGACTATACAAAATAAATGGGCAAGGGGCAAGGGGCATGGGGCATTGGGCATTGGGTTATTGGGCATGGGTTATTCTCCTAGTCCCCACTCCCAACTCCCCAATCTCTAAGCTATTTCAAAGCAACTTCAACCTTTGCTACTGATACTTCCTTGCTTGCTGATTCAACAGCAACTGGAGTGGGTGTGGTTGAACTCCTTAACCACAGCGCCACGGCGGGAGCCACACCAAGCAATAAGCCGAGCAATACAGGGATGGAGAACCCAGCAGCCACACTTAGTCCGGCGGCGAAGGCAAAGTTAGTTAAATAAACGACTAAGGGTAGATTGAGTTGCGATCGCTCTAATTTAATCGATGTATTTCTCCACAACAATCCTGCCACACTCATAAACAGGGCGCTAGTGCCAAACCAACCTGCATAGTTCTGGTAAGGTGTCCCAAAGAAAGCTCCCGGTTGTTCCCAATACCAGAAGGGCAGAGAAGATTGACTCATAGCTGGCTCAAGGGCAAAATCCCAGCAAGTAAAGAGCAAAGCACCAACGGCTATAGCAGTAATATGGCGTCCCCAACTGGGTTTTTGAGCCACTTTCAAACCAGATATTGCAATTAAATAAGACGACAGCCCAACATAGAACCAAGATAAAGGAATTGTGAAAGGAACTAGCCCCCCAATCTTATAACCCAAGCCACTCAAGTAGCTATAATCACCAAATGGAAAACCTGTACTAGTTCCCAGTAGTTCACTTCCCAAAGAGATAAACATAGCCGGCAGCATAAATGCTAACCAAGTTCCCAATCCCAATGTCCGGTAGGCATAAATAGAGACAGCTATTGTCCCCAATATGATATCAACTACACCGCCACCAGCCATACTTAACTGTATGGCAGTTTCGCCAACCTGCGATAAGTTTAAAATTATTTCAGCATTAGGTACGACCAGTAGCATCCCTACCAATCCAAAGGCTTTTGACACGATATGACCAATGAGGCATACGCGCTCAACGATAACAAGTTGTCTCATAATAATTCCTTAACAAGATGTGACACGCGGCTACTCGGCTGCTAACAGTTTACAAATGTTTAACAACATATTTAAATACTTTGTGCCGCAATTCTCTACAAACTTGTTTGGCTTTCTTGGGAACAGCATAACAGCCTATTGATTGAAGCTATAAGAAATATGATGATAAACCTACTAGTGTAAGCCATATAGTCAAAATCTACATAATTTCATCTGCAAAAACTTCTGGTTTTTTGTCCCACTGATACCCGTATGGTGAAAAACTCTTTTCATCCAGGGATCTGCTTGAGGCAGGACAACCATCATAGATTAACCAAGTCCGAAAGTAAAATAAAGTCTTTAGCTAACTCCGACAGAAGCGCCACATCTCACCCGTTCGTAGAGCGTACATTCGCGTAGTGGGCGACCATAGGAGAAGGAAAGGGTGCGTTTGGTAAGTGTGAAGAATGATACATTTACCCCAGAAAATCACGCCAGGGGCTATGAGGTATACCGTAATCTAGAAGTTGTCGATGAATGACTTCTAACTTAATGACTAACAGACGGCAATTTTTAAAAGGGGTGGCAGCGCTTTCTAGCTTATCTTTAGTTAGTTGTGGCTGGAGGCTGGGTGAAGTCCGTGCTAATTCTAAGACTTCTGGTCAACGTGACCAACTTTATATCTTTACCTGGACGCAATATACTGACAACCAATTACTGAAAACCTTTAGCACCCAAACTGGTATGAAAGTGCTAGCAGATGTATATGATTCCAATGATGTGATGCTGGCTAAGTTGCAAGCTGGAGGCGGTGGGACTTACAGCATCATCTATCCATCTGATTATATGGTGCAGAAGATGGTAAAGAAAGGTTTGTTAACAGAAATAAATCACGATAGCTTAATCGGTTTAGAGAATTTATTTCCCCGGTTTCAGAATCCTAGTTATGACCCCAATAACCGATATAGTATCCCTTTTAATTGGGGAACAACAGGTTTCCTTTACAATTCCGAAAAAATAAAAGATGCACCACAAGACTGGGATTACCTTTGGCAAAACCAAGACCAACTTAATCAGCGGATGACCTTGCTCAATGATGTTCGAGAAGTTATGGGTGCGACGTTACGGATGCTAGGTTATTCTTACAACTCAAAAAATGAACAACAAATCAAACAAGCTTATGAAAAGTTGAAGGTGCTAAAACCTGCGATCGCACGTTTTGACACCGATGCTTGGCAAAATCAAATTTTAGCAGGAGATTTACTATTGGCAATGTGCTATTCAGCAGATGCGGTGAAAATCTCTAAAGAAAATCCTAAACTAAAATATGTGATTCCTCGCAGCGGTTCTTCATTATGGACAGACACTATTGTTATTCCCAAAACAGCCCCCAATTTAGCTGGAGCTTATGCTTGGATTAACATGATTCTGCAACCAGAATTAGCGGCCAAAATCAGTCAGCGTCTGAGTATTTCTACGCCTAATAGTGCTGGATTTGAACAATTGCCAAAAGCAATCCAAAACAATGCTAATTTATTTCCATCAGAGTCGTTTTTAGCAAATTGTGAACGTGTTACCCCTGTAGGAGAATTTGAAGAGGTTTACGATCGCTATTGGACTCAATTAACTAGTAGCTAAAATAGACGCGATTAATCGCGTCTGTACAGGAGTTAGGAGTTATAAGTGGTGAATTTTGAAAAAAACGATATTTCTAAAATAGAAGAATTGCATCGCTTGCGAGGAAACTGGCTGCAACCTTTGGTATTACTTGCACCATCTGGGATTTGGTTATTACTTTTGTTGGTGCTGCCAACTTTGATAATTTTCGAGTTAAGTTTGGTTGCAGACATCCGGCCGGGAGATTTGGTCAATCCCAACGGATTCAAAAACTATATCCGAATATTTGATCCGCTTTATGTGCAAGTAATTGGGCGATCGCTATTTTTTGCGTTTGGTACTACAATAATTTGTTTAATTTTGGGCTTCCCTGTCGCCTATTGGATTGCTCAGATAGCGCCACAGCGTTGGCGAAATTTGCTGCTATTAAGCTTTATATTACCTTTATGGACTTCCTCATTACTTCGCTCCTATGCTTGGATTACAATTCTTCGTCCTACTGGTTTATTGAACAGTTTACTCAGCAATTTAGGCTTGCCTACTTTGGAATTACTTAACCAAAGTCAAGCTGTATTTATTGGCATGAGTTACAGCTTGTTACCTTATATGGTTTTGATTTTATATGCTTCTCTCGAAAAGCTAGACAAGCGGTTGTTAGAAGCAGCGGCTGATTTAGGTGCAAATCCGGTGGAAACTTTTTGGCAAGTAACCGTACCACAAATTTTTCCTGGAATTGCGGCTGCTTCTATGCTTGTATTCATCACAGGCTTGGGGGATTTTGTCGATCCAGAATTACTTGGTGGTGCTTCTAGTATGACGGCGGCGCGGTTAGTTTATAACCAGTTTCTTGGAGCAACGCAAAATTGGGGATTTGGTTCAGCCTTGAGTATGACGTTAATTTTGCTTGTTAGTATTGCGATCGCGCTTTTGATTAAGTTTGGTGAACCTGCACCCAAACTCTAAACTTTCCCTCACTAACCTATAATAAGGGCATTAAACGCCAGCGAGACAACGGTTATGCTCTCACCTGATCTCAAAAATGCGTTACCAACCACTGATGAACTTCCCTGTTCAGACGATACACCAGTGGATAACGTAGACTGAAGGGCTTGGCGAAGCCTAGACCAAAACTTTTTGCCCAACATTTTACTTTTCTTACTCAACTCTATTTGGGCAAATCGCATGGATTGGTACTTCGGAGTAGATATGGGAGTCTATCACACCACAGGAGTAAATCCTAGAGTCCCAGTAGTGCCAGATGCTTTTTTAAGTGTGGGAGTAGAACGCAAAAAGGGTGGCAAATCACGCAAAAGTTACGCGGTTTGGGAAGAAAAGGGGATAGTTCCAATATTCACATTAGAAATGGTATCCCACACCCCAGGAGGTGAATATGACGAAAAGCTAGATATATACCGGAAACTCGGTGTATTATACTACATAATTTATAACCCTGAGTTTTGGCGACGCGACCAACATCAACCCTTTGAAGTGTATAAGTTGATAGATGGAAACTACCAACTACAAATAGGTGAACCCTATTTGATGTCAGAGGTGGGGTTAGGTATTGGGCGACACCAAGCTGTAATTGCCGGAATACAACAGGAGTTTTTATGTTGGTATGATCAGCAAGGAAACCGCTATTTGACAGACGCAGAACAGGCACAACAGGAGCGACAAAGGGCTGAACAAGAACGGCAAAGGGCTGAAAAGTTAGCGCAGTATTTACGCTCTTTAGGTGTAGATCCAAATAATCTACCTGGTAATTAAGACGATATAATTTTCCAAATTATCAATGATTTTTCACCATGAGTAAATGGTTAAAATCATCTGTATTACTGTTCATTAAACCCTTAATTGTAGAGAGAAACTCATGCTCTAAATAAGGCTTGGTCAAGTAAGCCTTTGCACCCAATTCTTGGGCAAGCTGACGATGTTTTTCAGCGCTGCGAGAAGTGAGAATCACTACAGGTATTTTGGCGAAATTAGGGTATTGACGGAAATTGCTCAACAACTCAAAACCATTCATTCGTGGCATCTCTAAATCGGAGACGACAACTTGAATTTCAGGATGTAACTGCAACTTTTCTAGAGCTTCTACACCATTTTGGGCTTGTATTACTTGATAGCCAGATTTTTGCAGAGTCAGAGAGAGAGTCTGCCGCAGACTAATTGCGTCATCTACTACTAAAATAACTTTTGGTGATTTATGATCTGGCTCTTGAGAATAACTGGGTTGGGTTTCTATAGTTGTTGTAGAAGTAGATGCAGCAAGTAATCGTGTAGATGAAAAAGTGTGTCCTGATATCGGCAAGGCTTTTTTATTTGAGGAAGAAGCTATTGGTAACGCCATGATATCAAGTGTTGTTTCTTGGATCTCGTTAGATACCAGCAATGAAGCATCAATCACTAAGATGAGATTACCATTAGCTAAACTACTACAACCATAAATATATTTTGGCGGTGCGATCGCATTTCCTAAAGGTCTAATTACCAGTTCTTGTTCACCAATGATTTGGTCAACTTCTAAAGCAAATGTTCCCTGATTTCGTCGTAGCAAAAGCACCGGATTTTTGGCTATGCTTGGGTCGTGAGTATTTGATGTGTTGTATAAAGTACTACTATTCAAGAATGAACCATTATAATCAATCAACTTTGAAAGTTGACGGAGGCTGACCATAGTCTCATCATTGTCTGTGTTCCAATGCAAGACTTTTTTTCCTTCAATTTCTTTAATCTGTTGTTCAGAGGGAATCAATATTTTTTCGATACTGTCCAAAATCAGGGCATAAACAACACCTTTGGATTGAACTAGCATTAATTTTTCTGTAGTCATAGAAAAAGGAATTTTGAGTATGAATATTGTTCCTTGGTTGGGCAAGGATTCAACTGAAATTGAGCCGTTGAGCGCGTGCATTTGAGTACGCACAATATCTAAACCCATACCGCGCCCAGAAATTTCACTCACTTTATTAGCGGTAGAAAATCCCGGTGAAAATATCAAATCTAAAAGTTCAGATTCAGCCAGATTAGAAGTATAATCTCTAGTTTTGTCTTCAGTTTGTATGGGATAAAATTCAGCAGCTTTTCTGCGAATTCTCTCTAAATTCAATCCCTGACCATCATCCCGAACTTCGATAACAGTTTGGCTACCCTGATGATAAGCGCAGATTTCGATTAAACCTTGTTCTGGTTTACCAAGCTCTTGGCGAACTTGTGAAGCTTCAATACCGTGGTCAAAAGCATTACGCACTAAGTGTAATAAGGGATCGTAGAGCTTTTCTGCGATCGCTTTATCTACTAGTACTGCTGTACCATTAAGTTTCAATTCTACAAGTTTGTCATAAACATTCCCCAACTTATTTACCATGTGGGGAAAGCGATTTAGGATATTGCCCAAAGGCAACATTCGTGCTTCTACTAAGCTATCTATAATATTAAGAGTTAAATTCTCTTGTTTGTCACTAATTTGAGCAGCTTGTGTCACGAGTAAGTCAAGCGACTCTGTGGTTTCTTGTAGTTGTAGTGTCTCTTCTATTGCTTCATGCAATGTCATATGAAATTCTGTATAGACATCCATTTCTAAAGAGTCAAACTTCACTGCAAAATTTTGCGTTTGTTGTAAGGTAATATTTTGTATTTGTAATGGTAAATCACGTAATTCATTTAAAGTTGTTTGGTGTCTAGTTAGTTGCTGTATTAATTGCTCAATTATTTCTTTGACTTGTTCATCTTGCAAACTACGCCGTTTTTGGTAAATCAGCAATTCTCCTGCTAGATAATTGAGGTGTTGCAGTCTCTCTGTATCTACTCGAATAAATGAAGGTTGGCGAAAATTTTTAGTTTGAACATCCTGTAATTTATCTTCTATTTCTATGTTGATTTGTGTAGTTAAATCAGGCATGACTTCAATAGCTGTTTCCGAACCATCTGTAACTACCTGCTCACTGACAGTTAATGAATCAAGCTTTTCTGAAGAATCATCATTCTGAAACGTCACGATTTCAGCAGCAATATTTTGGCTAACTTCTTCTCCCCATATTGATTCTAGGAGGTTATTAGTTGCTTGATCAGATAGAGATTTAGATATTTCTTTAAGAATTAACAGTGTTTGTAACTTGGGACTATCAAGCCAATTTTTCTCCTCGCCAGTAACAGGAAGATAATTTTTATATTCTTGTGCTAATGTATGAATTCGGTTTTGTAATATTTTAATTACTGAGAGGTAGCTGTCAGATGGTTTAATAGAATATTGAAATTTTGCAACTGCGAATAGGATGATTAAGATAATCCCACGTCGATAAATACAAAGACTTTGACTATCTTCTTCCTCTTGGACAAAATTAAGAAACTTTTTCAGCCAGTTTTCGATATAATTAAGTAGACTTTTTCTTTCTAATATGGGAACCAGTAAAGTCAAACTGAGTTCTGGCTCTGGTATTTCCATCTGGTGATTAAACCAGCCAAAAATGTAGCGAATTACTTTTAAATAAAACTTGGCAGTTGTTGGGTTTACGGATTCGTTTTTATTGTGATCAGATGTAGTGAGAAACTGGTAAAATTGTTCTTCATTGACAATAAATGCGCCAGCAGAGGAATTATTTTGTAATTCTCCAGATGACTCATTATTTGCCACTATCGTGAGTTTTCGCAAACCTGGAGAAGTTTCTCCACCAAATGTGCGATCGCCTTCTAATACTAATTGTTGTGCTTGTTGTAAATCTGCAAGGGCAATTTCTGCAATTTGCTGCACGTGCGTGGGATTTGCTTGCAGCGCTAACAGAATTGTTTGGGCTATTTCTCCCAATCCAGGTAAATTTAAAGATTCTGCTAATCCGAAAAACACTTCAGCTTGAGAGTGTAAAAACTCGATAAATTCGTCACTATTTGGTGGATTGTTAACAGCGTCAGCAATACTGTTTAGACGTTGCTCTACTCCCACTTCAAAAACAGACTGTACAATATCAAATCCCAATTCTTCAGAACTGGGAATATGAGACTCAGCACCAAATGCATCGCCCAGTTTTTCTTGCAACTGTGCAAACACTGAAGTTGCTCTATGGAGGAGTTCTTCATCATTAATAGTACTGCCTATTAGCTCGGTATTTAATGCTATGCTCAGACACTCATAAGCTTGTAACAAAAGTGTTTGCAACTCTGCATCAACTACCACTTGTGGATTATATAGAGCCTTAAATACATCTTCTAAAAAATGGGCTATCATCTTAATTACTTCTAGCCCAACATTAGCAGCGCCACCTTTAAGTGTATGAGTAGCCCGCATTAAGTTATGAACTTTGGCAATGCTATAACCTTCCGATAAGCTAAATAGTTCTTGTTCAATAATTTGGACTAATTCTGGAGCTTCAGCCAGAAAGTAGATGTATCCTTGTTCGCGAATTTCGTTATCTGTAATCATAGTTAGGAGTTAGGAGTTAGGAGTTAGGAGTTGGGAGTTGGGAGTTAATTAACCAATTGATTTTTCAGTTCTCTTGACTATTGAACTCAAAATCCGAATGATTTCATCTGCATAGATTAGTTCATTTGTTAAATCAATATTTACTAGATTAGACTGTTGTAGTAAACGTAGCCAGTATTTAGTTTCTCTAGCTTCTTTATAAGCAATATACATTTTTGCCAAGAAATCCTTTCTACTCTGACCCCCACTAGCTTCTTCGACATTTGTGCCAATACTTGTTTCACTGCGTAATAATTGCTTAGAAAGCACATATTCCCGTTGCTCTTGCAGTTTAATATATAGGTGAATAATTTCCAAAACAGATTTAAAACTCTTCTGCTGAATAATACTTTCTGGCAATTAATGTTCTCCTATCTTCAACTCAAAAATTAGAATTATTTAAGGTCAAAGCATTTTCCAAGTTGCGAATCAGATCATGATTTATCTAACTAATGCTTTGACCCAATAACTCCTAACTTTTTTTCAATTTACTTTAAACTTACTAGCAGTTGTTAATAGTTCTTGCGCCATTCCTGATAAACCTTGGAACACAGTAGCAATTTCTTGAGATTCAGCAAAAGTTTTATTAGCAATTTCTGCTACATCTTCCATTGATTTAGTTACTGTTACAGATTGCGCCATTTGTTTTTGAGTCGCTGCGGTAATTCGCTCGATTAGGTGACTAATTTCGGCAGTTGCAGAAACGATCGCATTTAAGTTTTGACGAGTATCACTGACAAGATTTGTACCTTCTACCACCTGCTGAATACCAGTTTCCATCGCTACTGCAACTTCTCCGGTTTCTGCTTGAATCTCCTGGACTAATTTTTCTATTTCGATGGTTGCTGCTGCTGACTGGCGAGATAAAGAACGGACTTCATCAGCTACAACTGCAAAGCCTTTGCCATATTCACCGGCACGAGTAGCTTCAATGGCTGCATTCAGAGCCAGTACGTTTGTCTGTGTGGCAAAATTACCAATCAAATTCACCACTTTAGAGATTTTTTGCGAAGATTCACTGAGGCGTTTAATTTTTTTGCTGGTTTGAGCAACGGTTTCGCGAATTCCTTGGATTGCTTTTACAGTCAGGTTCATGGCGGTATCGCCAGACTCTACAGTTTGATTGGCTTGTTGCACTGCTAGTTGCACTAACTCAGCATTCGCTACTACAGCTTGAGTAGAGTCCACCATCTGTTGAATTTCGCCTAATGCTGCGGTAATTTCCTCAGATTGTTGTTGCGCCAGATTGGTCAGTCCCGCCAGTGAAGCGTCGCTATTGCTAGAAGTTTGGGCAACTTGTTGAGCAGCTCCCTGTACCTGAATAACTATTTGCCGCAGCGCTTGCAGAGTATTATTGTAAGCATCGGCGATCGTGCCTAGCTCGTCTTCTGTAATCGGTGCGCGTACCGTTAAGTTGCCGTTGAGGGCGGGTCTAAGGGCTGTTAGAAGTTGAATAGATCGTTGTTGTAGTAACTCCTTGGCTGCCTTTTCCCGTGCTCCTGCTTCTGCTAATTTTGCTGACTGCGCTTGTACTTGTTGCAAAAATTCAGTCTGTTGTAATCCCAGTCCTAACTGATTACCAATGCGTGTTAATAAGGTGACTTCCGATTCTTCCCAATCACGAGTTCCAGAATTTTGATAAGCTGCCAGCAATCCCCACAATTCTTCCCCAGCAAATACAGGAACAATCATATAAGCTTTGACTTCAAACTGTTCTAACATCTCAATGTGGCAGGGGAAATGACCCACCTGGTAGATGTCATTTACAACAAAGTTTTCTCCTTCAACATATCGACCTCCCTGAGTTTCTTGTAAGTGGGTATCTTCCCAGACAGTTTTGATATCGGGGCCTACCAGTTTTACCCAAGTATGACCTACTGATTCTGCTACAAATTCGCCACTCCAATTAGGGTTGAAGCGATAGACTGCGACGCGATCGCATCGCAGTAATTGCCGTACTTCTTGAGTGGTTGTTTTGAATATTTCTTCTACATCTAAAGATTGCCGGATGCGGTTACTGATCTTGGTGAGAGCTTTCTCTTGTTCCGCTATCTGAGCTAGTTTATCAGATTTTAACCGAACTAATTCCAAATAATCTATCTGTGATTTAGCTAGGCTAAATTGCAAGCTAGTCTGAACCAAAAAGTTCGCTTCCCAAGTTTCCCATTCACGGGGGCTAGAATTTTGATAAGCTGCCAGCAAACCCCATAATTTATCCCCAAAGAATATAGGAACAATTATGTAAGCTTTGGCTTCAAACTGGTCTAAAATCTCAATATGGCAAGGAGCAAGCCCTAGTTGATAGATGTCATTAACGATAAAGTTTTCACCTTTGGCATACCTACCTCCCTTAGTTTCTTGCAAGTAGGTATCGTCCAAAACGGTTTTAATATCAGGGCCTACCAGTTTTGTCCAACCAGTACCCACAGACTCAGCCACAAATTCGCCACCCCAGTCAGGGTTAAAGCGATAGACTGCGACGCGATCGCATTGCAATGATTGACGCACTTCTTGGGTGGTTGTTTTGAAGACACTATCTACATCTAAAGATTGTCTGATACGGTTGACTATCTTAGTGAAAGCTTTCTCTTGTTCAACTATTTGAGCTAGTTGGTCAGATTTCGTCTGCACTTGTTCCAGATATTCCCCTTGTGAGATAGCCACACCAAATTGCAACCCAATTTGAGTCACAAAGGTTTCTTCCCAAGGTTGCCAATCACGAGGTCCAGAATTTTGATAAGCTGCCAGCAAACCCCATAATTTTTCTCCAGAAAATATTGGCGCAATGATGTAAGCCTTCATTTCATACTGCTCTAAAATGTCAATGTGACATTGAGCATGACCCATTTGATAAATGTCATTGACCACAAAGCTTTCACCCTTGGCATAACGTCCTCCTTGAGTGTCTTGTAAGTGGGTATCTTCCCAGACCATGTAAAAATCAGGGCTGACCATTTTTATCCAGCCATTACCCACTGACTCCGCGACAAACTCGCCACTCCAGTCAGGTTTGAAGCGATAGACGCCGACGCGATCGCATTTTAGTAATTGACGTACTTCTTGAGTGGTTGTTTGAAAAAGCTTATCGACATTTGATACCCGCAGAATTTTATCGATGACTTTAGCTACCGATTTTTTTGCTAGTATCCGCTGTTGCTGTTCTTTTTGGAATTCAAAGCTCTGCAATTTGTAGGTCAATTCTGTTGTAATTTGAGATAGTAGGCTAATTTCTACCTCTTGCCACTGTCGCGTTGAATTACAATTATTTACTGCCAGTAACCCCCATACTTTACCTTCTACTAAAATCGGTAAACTCAAACTAGCTTTAATTTGAAACTTCTCTAACAGTTGCTTTTGATAAGGTGTAAGTTGTATCTGATTGATATCGTCAATAACTACAGGTTCTATATAGTCTTGATTGGTATATAAGCCAAAAATAATTCCTGGAATATTTTCGCCTAAAGTCGGTGTCCAACCTAATGTTCTGGATTCTGCTAAAACATTACCTGATTCTAGAGAAGTAAACTGATAAATCAAGGCGCGATCGCAGCCAATCTTTTCTCTAATCTGCGCTACAGTGATTTTGAGTAATGTATCAAGGTCTGGCGCTTGACGCATATGAGTTGCGATGTCTTGTAACTGTCGCCGCCAAATTTTAAATTCCTGAGCGATTGCATTTAATAAAGATATTTCATTGCTAGCAATATTCGCTATATTTGCGTTTCCATTCTGATTTTTTAATTCAGAAATTAGATGATCATTTTCATGGCTATTATTATACAAAAATGTCATGTAATTAACCTCCAAAATTGTGATTTATACTACTTTTATATGTGGCAGATTAGAATTAACTGGTATTTCGTAATTAAGGATTAGGAATTTTCAAAATACTACACGTAACTAATCACCCATTACTAAATGTTCAATTATGAATTCCCCACATGGGAGCTTGGATAATAGTTGTGGCATCCAGATTAAAAATCATATCCTCCGAATCATTAATAAAGTATCCTTGTAAAAAAGGTGATATTTTAGGATAAAATAATTCAGCAGTTGCGGGTTTCATTTCTTTAGTATCCAGCCATTCAATATCTATAAGCTGTCGCACCAATAGTCCCAAATACTTACCCTTATTTTCCAGAACAATCGCCATCATTCTTGAAAGTAAATTTGGTCTTTGCAAAATTGGAGGATAACCTAACATTGCCTCTAAATCTATCAACCAAAGCATTTCACCGCGCCAGTTATAAATACCCAAGACGCTACTGGGCATTTGAGGAACGCCACATATTTCTGGTAATGATACTTGCAAAACTTCTGTGATGTGTTGTAACGAAATTACGGCTGTATCACTTACTCCTAAATTAAAACTTAAAAACTTTTCCTGGGTTTCCAAAATTATTGCTCCTTTATCCTTGATGATTTATCTTTAGCCACTATTTTGAATTATTCTTTAATTTATAATTAGTGACTTTTTGGACATTATTATTTATTAATTAACAGCTTCAACATTCCCACTAATTCCTCTCGAACAATCGGTTTTGATAAATAACCATCAGCGCCCAACATATTACCCCAAATTTTATCTACATCACTATTTTTGGTAGAGCAAAAAACCACAGGTATTTCGCTAGTGTTGGGATTGGTTTTCAGTTCTCGGCAAATTTCAAAGCCACTTTTCCCTGGTAAAATTACGTCGAGAAATATTAGGTCTGGTTTATTTTTATCTATTTTATCTTGGGCCTCTTCACTACTTGTGGCGCTAATTACAGAATAACCTGCCTGTTGTAAGTAACGGCTGATTATTTCCATATCAGTTAAGCCATCTTCAACAACTAAAACAGTATTCATGGCAATTACTCGTTAAACTTTTCTCAGAATGTAAACAAATTAGACATACAAATCCTAAATGATTCCTCAACTAAGACATGGAAGGGACTAGAGACTAGCCCCTAACCCCTTTCACATAACTAATATTTCATAACTCAAATAGGACTGCCATAAATACAAAAACTTGTATTTATCTAATTTTGATTCAATCTTTATGTATCAACCTCAGAAAAAGTACGTAATAAATATAACTTAATATATATTGAACATTAAATAGTTTTGTCACCTCAACAATTGAATTTTTGCTGAAGTGTAAAAGTCTATGAGTTATAAATTTTGGTTATGGCTATTCCTAATAGGTTTATATTCAGGAATGAAGTTTTCAAGCTAATGGAATTATCTGATGAATAATCGTAAATTAAAATTCCTAATAGACCATTTATCAAGTAATTATTAAACTTGTAGTGTCTATTAAAGCGGAACCTAACGTACCAAAAAACACATGATAGATGGCGGCATTTTTATTTATTTTTTACTTGCAGTATCAACGTAGCATTGCTACACACCCACTCTACGCTTAATATTTTATTTATAAATAGCCTCTAATTTTCTCTAATTACAAATGTCTAAATTAGATTTATTCTTGTCGATGGATACACTCGGTGTAGGTAAATATTTACGTACTATAGCCATCACCTTATCAGCGACTACAGGTTTAGTGAGAAAATCTGTAGAACCAACTACTTTGGCACGAACTCTATCCAAAAGACCATCACTGCCTGTTAATATAATTATTGGTGTGTTGGCAAAGGTGGATATTCGTCGCAACTGAGTGCAAATTTCGTAACCACTGGCAACTGGCATAATCAAATCCAAGAAAATCAGGTCTGGTTTATCTTGAATGAGGGTTGGTAGAGCCTGTACAGCATCTTGAATCTTGACAAACCTTAATCCATTGGAAGTGATAATATTCTCTAGCATTTTACATACCTGAGGGCTATCATCGACGCAAGCTATTAGTGGAGCAGGCCGCTTCTTTGGTTGTGTGGTGGGAGAGTTATTGTTGACTTCAGTAACTCTTAAGGGCAAGTCAGGTACTTCCACCAATTCAATGATTCCTTTAAGAACATAGGAAAGCAACGAACGCGTGAGTGGCAGTACATTGTGCTTCATTTTCACGGCTAAATCTCGCAGAGTAGATTTGCCGTTGATTAAATTGACAAGGTTTTTGTAGACAAATGGACTTACCATCTGCTGGAGTTGTTCTGGTCGCCGCAAAACTGGTGCTAAGTCAGGAGAAAAATTTGCTAAACCAGCTTCTGACCAAATTTTCCACGAGTCTTGCATATGCTTTACAGACATTTCTGCACTTGTGAAACTCATTGGAGTTTCTAAAATAACTTCTTGGCTGCGATTGCAACTTATAGAGGCAAAATTTCCTTGCATAGCTAGGTCAAATAATAGTTCTGCTATCGTGTTATCGACAATAGAGTTAATCTGTTCCCGTTGGATTTTCTGTTTTTTATAGAATATTTCTAAAAGGCGATAATCCCAGTAATCGATTGATAGGTCTTGCAAACACAACTGCAACTTATCAACATCAATCTGGGGACAATTTTGAGCCATATGTCTACGCCAGCGTCGGAAGGGATGAGTTCCCCCTGTTGCCCAAACTATCCGTCCCAGTCGATAGTAAAAAGTCCATTGGCTGCCCTTTGAACTCTTAATATTTAATTTGCCATTGTATTGCAACTGAGTACAAATTTTAAATTCATTCATTAGATTATTTGGAATAAGTTCCTGATGGGGCATAGTTTGTTCCTTTTATTAAAAAGCTAGCCATTAAAAACCGAGATTAGTATAGCAGGCGCGTAAATCCAGCTATCATCTCAATTAACAAGATAATTGATTAAGCCCTTTGTTAAAGGTAGGCAACACTTGCGCCACAATGTACTAGCTATATAAGTAAATATGTAAATAAGTACAAATGAGTTGGGTATATAGCAGTCTAAATCAAGATTATTAGAACCAAGGTAGATGAGAAGATAGCAAAACTATTGTTAATAAATAATTTATCCAGTATATATTTTTGCTTGGCAGACTTTAGTTTTCTGCTAATATTTATCACTCAAGTAGGTTGCCATAGTCCACATCATAATTAATTCAGTATTGATATATCATTTTAATATTTATAATACTGATTTATATCCGTATAAGTTCTGAATTTTTGTTTAAAAAAGTTAGCAGTCTCTAAAGAGTTTTGCTTTATTTATTAAGATCAACAATAAATGTTATAAATATTTATTTAATTTTACTATTTTTAGTTATGCTAGATAATGTGAGCTTTTTTAGGGAATATTATTCTTAAAAAAGGCGTGCTACTAAGACAAGTAGCAGCCATATTATATAGAGTATTTATTTAGGAAAATTTCTTTAAGGTTGGTTGTGGTTTTGATAGCTCATAATAGCTGCCCTGAGATTACTTTGATGTTCTGAAAGAAGCCGATCGCCCTCTTCTTTTTCCAAACCAGTCCAGTGCATTAATAGCGCTAGCTTAACCCATTTACCACTGCGTTCTAGTAAAAAACCAGCAGCTTCCCGACTTAAGCCTGTGAGGTCTTGCAAAATTCGCAAAGCGCGATCGCGTAACTTTTGATTTGTTACCGCCACATCCACCATCCGATTGCCATAAACTTTGCCTAGCTTGACCATCACCCCAGTGGAAAGGATATTTAAAGCTAACTTAGTGGCTGTACCAGCTTTCAGGCGAGTTGAGCCAGCGATTATTTCTGGCCCTGTCAATAGGCGAATGTCAATATCGGCATCACAGTTAACTTGTTCAGTGGGAACACAGGCGATAAAAATAGTTGTGGCTCCTCGCACACGAGCAGCATGAAGCGCACCGTGGACATAAGGCGTTGTCCCACCTGCGGTAATGCCGACTACTACATCTAGTTGGGTAATGTGTCGCCCAGCGATCGCCGCCTCACCATCTTCGATGCTATCTTCTAAATTTTCTGAACTGCGTACCAGCGCACCTGCACCACCAGCAATAATCCCCTGTACCAACTCTGGGGGCGAACAAAAAGTAGGTGGACACTCAGCAGCGTCTAACACCCCTAACCTGCCACTTGTGCCGGCACCAATATAAAATAGGCGTCCGCCGTGGCGCAAACGCTCTGCTGTGCTATCAATAGCCTCTGCCAACTGAACTTTCGCCGCCGCCACCGCCGCGACTGCTTTTTGGTCTTCGCTATTAAACAGCTCCACCAATTCCAGAGAACTGAGCTGGTCTAAGTTCAGACTGTTAGGATTTACCAGCTCGGTTAAAAGATGCCCGCGTTCCTGCAAGTTTGTCATTTGTCCTCTGTCATTTGTCCTTTATCCTTAGTCATTAGTCATTAGCAACTGACTAATGACTAATGATTAATTACAACAATCCTTCCAATTTACGACGCATCTTCTCTAGTTCAGAATCAGATAATTCTGGTTCTTCTAGTGGCTGTTCATTGAGGGGGAAGGTGTCTTCAACAGTATCCTCCTTCTGGGCATCTGCTTGCCAGTCAGTTTCTTCCACGTTCAGTTCCGGGGGAGTGACAACTAAATTGCTGTTTTCTGGGATGATTTCCCATTCATATCCAGCACTTTCGCAAAATTCCTTAATTTCCTCAGCATCAATTGGCTCTGGTGTAGGTGAGGGGAAATCCTGAGCTTCCAGCATCAGGGCAAAGCGCGTGGCGTCGTCTTCTGACTCGAACATCAGAATTTTATTGCGATCGCCCTCCCGAATCGTGTGAATCCCCTCATTTTCCGTTCGAGCATTAAAAATTAACACAAAAAGACGCATTGGTGTAATCATCTGTCTTTTTTAAGGTCTATTAATATTAAAGTTCTAGGTTGTGCCTCAGCGAAAGTCACAGGAACAATTTATTTTCACTCTATTCAGATTTTCCTGAAAACGCCAATATTATAAGCATAAGTATTGGATCAAGGAAATACCGTAACTCAAGAATCAGGTCTTGGGTTTAGTTGGCGTATTCTGGAAATGGCATACTGAATCAATGTGCCAGTTAATGCTTGTGTGTGCCAGCGATATCCGGCAATTAATACAGTGAAAGCAAATGACTAAATCTCCCAATCAAGATATTCATTTACCGTCCCCTATCCGCAAGCGTCTATGGTTGCTGGTGTTGAGTCGCGGTAGCATTGCCTTGGGCGGACTTTTACTGTTAGGAATTGTTGTTGGTATTTGGCGGTTGTGGACTTTTGTCCAAACAGAGTTAACGCCGTTGGCACAACAAAGTCTCACGACTACACTCAACCGTCCGGTAAAACTGGGAAAAGTCACACAATTTTCGTTGACGGGAGTGGAGTTTGGGGCTTCAGCTATCCCAGCAACACCCACAGATCCAGATCGGGCCACAGTCGAAGTTGTAGAGGTAGGTTTTGACCTGTTACAACTAATTTTTAATCGCCACTTAAAGCTAGATGTCACCTTAGTCAACCCAAATATTTACATTCAACAGGATGACCAAGGGCGCTGGGTTTCCACTAACATTGTGTCGTCAGGTGAAGGCAGTGCCATTAAAACCGATTTGGACAAACTATGGTTTCGCAATGCCAAGCTGGCGTTGATGCCGCAGAACAGGGGAGCAGAAGGGCTGGGGGGCAGGGGGGCAGAGGGGCAGGGGGGCAAAGGAGAATACCCAACTTCTAACTCAGCACGGGCTAAACAACAGCTATCCACTAACAAAACTCAGCACTTACCCGTAGGATTTTCTCAACTCAACGGATCTGCTCAACTTTTAGCAAACAACCAGTTGATCAGGTTTGATGTCGGGGGTCAAGCAGACAGTGGTGGTAGTATTTCCATTCAGGGAGAGACACGTTCCAAGGTGCTAGCAGGCAACTTCCAGTTGCGAGCAGAAGACTTCCTGGCTGAGGATATTACTCGGTTGATTAAGTTACCACTGAGCTTACAGGCGGGTCGAGCCAATGGCGATTTGTTAGTTCGGTTGACACCAGGACAGCGGACTTTATTGTTTGGCAGCGCTGCTGTGCAAGGGGTAACACTTCAAATACCCAAAGTCCCGCAACTGTTGAGCAATACTCAAGGAAACCTCCGCTTCCAGGGAACGGAGTTGCAGTTAAACAATGTTAATACCAACTACGGTAAAATTCCCCTAGTGGCTACGGGAATCATCGACACTCAAGCAGGTTTTAAGTTGGCGGGGCGTGTAAATGCGGTGAGTTTGGCTAATGCCCAGGAGACTCTGAAGGTAAAACTACCTGTGCCGATCACTGGACAAGTACAAGCTTCTTTGCAGATTACTGGATCAACTAAAGAGCCAATTCTCTCAGGTTCAGTTGCCACGATCCAAACTGCCCGGATTGATAAAGTTGATTTTGATAGCATCAGTAGTAAGTTTGAGCTTGTTACTAGTTCCTCTTTAATTACCCTAAAAGATATTCAAGGTAAAGCCAAAGTTGGTGGTGAAATTACAGGCGCTGGCACAATTCAACTTGGCAAAACCCCGCGACTGGATTTAAATTTCGCCGCCAAGAATGTTCCAGGGGATGCGATCGCAAAAGTTTATCAAATAACACCCGCGTTCCAAATCGGCAATGTCTCAGCTACAGCCCAATTAATCGGCACTTCTACCAATGTCCAAACTGTGGTACAGTTTCAAGCTCCTAATGGAACTTACCCCGGAACTGGCGAAGTCGCGATCGCTCCAAATCGCACCGTCTCCTTCCGTAATGTGGCTCTGAATGTGAGTGGTGGTACAGTACGGGCAACTGGCAGTTACGCTAATCAGCGTTGGCAAGCTGTGGCTGTTGCCTCTGGGGTAAAATTGGAACCCTTTGTAGACAAAAGTCAACTGCAAAATGTCTCTTTGGCTGGGGCACAGTTCAATGGTCGTCTCATTCTCTCAGGAAGCACAGCACCATTTGAAATTGCTACGATTCGCACTGATGGTGCAGGAGTTCAAATTGGTGGCGGCATAGTTGCAGTTTCTAATGTCCAACTGCAAGACCAAGGCTTCTCTGCTCAACTTGTAGCTAATGGTGTACGGTTGGGACAAATATTGAAACAGTCTCCCCCAGCTTTAAATAATCCATTGGCGGGTACGTTCCAAATAGCAGGCAACAGAGATAATTTCAGCCTGAAAACCCTGCGTGGCAGTGGTGAAGGTAGCCTTGCTATTGGCGGTGGAACGGTTACAGCTAAAAATATTCAAGTGGCTAATGGTGTATATCAGGCGCAAGTTCAGGCTAAGAATGTACCTGTGCAGCAGTTGGCAACACTACCAAAGCAGTTCCAGGGAGCGTTAAATGGTCAGTTCAACGTCGCGGGTTCTGTTGATCCTTTTAAACCGCAAACTATTCAAGCCAGTGGTCAGGCGCGGGTGGATGTTGCAAGTGGAACTATTACAGCCTCTAATATCCAACTTGCTAATGGTGTCTATCAGGCGCAAGTTCAGGCTAAGAATGTGCCTGTGCAGCAGTTGGCAACAGTTCCAAAGCAGTTCCGAGGAGCGTTAAATGGTCAGTTCAACGTCGCGGGTTCTGTTGATTCTTTTAAACTGCAAACTATTCAAGCTAGCGGTCAAGCACGGGTAAATGTTGCAAGTGGAACTATTACAGCCTCTAATATCCAAGTGGCTAATGGTGTGTATCAGGCGCAAGTTCAGGCTAAGAATGTACCGTTGCAGCAGTTGGTAGCAGTACCAAAGCAGTTCCAAGGGGCATTAACTGGTCAAGCAAACGTGGCGGGTTCTGTTGAGTCCTTTCAACCGCAAACTATCCAAGCCAGTGGTCAGGGACGGGTGGATGTTGCAGGTGGAACGATCGCAGCTTCTAATATCCAATTGGCTAATGGTCGCTATCAAGCTGTAGTTAATGCTTCAGGTGTAGAATTAAATCGGTTAAATCAGCAATTGCGAGGTCAGTTTGGCGGTCAATTGCAATTAGCTGGCACGCTAGGATCATCCAAATTAGCTGATGTGCGTGCCGCTGGACAGGTGCAATTATCCCAAGGTATCCCTGGTCTTGAGCGACCTCTGAGGGCTGCGATCGCTTGGAGTGGTGAAAGGCTTACCATTGAACGAGCAACTGCTCCCGGTTTAAATGTTACCGGTAACATATTAGCCAATGCTCAGGCAGCAGGTATACCGGAAATTACTGCCCTAAATCTCAACGTTCAAGCCCAGAATTACAACTTAAAACAGTTACCCATCAATCTTCCTAATCAGGTTGCTGTGGCGGGAAGAGTAGATTTTAATGGTCAAATAACTGGTAAGCTGCCCTTGCCAAATGTGGTAGGGCAAATTAATTTACGAGACTTGGTTGTTCAAGATATTGCTTTTGAGCCGTTGTTAACTGGAAGCATCGATTCAGCACAGGGACGCGGTTTAAATTTGAACTTGGCAGGAAATAGCGATCGCCTGGCCTTGAATTTAGATGCTAATAATCGTCCTAAATCCTTCTTAGTAAAATGGCAGCAAGCATCAGCCACAGGTAATGTTCAAGGGAATGATTGGGCACTCAAACTTGCAAATTTCCCCTTGCAAATATTGAATTTGACTCCGCCACCAATTACTCGCCTGGGTGCTGGTAAGATAGCTGGGTTGTTAACTGGGGATTTGCTGTTTAATCAGCAGACATTGGCAGCAACGGGGAATTTAGCGATCGCCAATCCGCAAATTGGCCGAGTTAAAGGCGATCGAATAGCTGCTCAATTCCGCTACAGTAACGGTAAAGCCACACTCGCCAGTAGTGAATTTGTTAAAGGTAAAAGTAGCTACGCCCTTGTCGGCACTTTTGCTCAAACCCCTAAAGGTCCTCAACTACAAGGTAAACTGAACGTCAACCAGGGAGAGATCCAAGATGTTCTAGCCATAGCACAGGTATATGATTTACAAAATTTGCAAGGTGGTTCAGCACCAATCTACGGCACAGCAGCGGATCTGACTACCAACCCCCAAGGAGCGCAAAATCAACCCTTATTAACCCAAATCCAACGGTTTTCAGAAATTGAAGCTTTGCTAGCACAGCAGGAAGAACAGCGACTTAATTCAACTCCCATACCAGATTTGGCAGACTTAAAGGGGACTTTCAATGGGGAAGTGGCTGTAAATACAGCTACAGCCAATGGATTATCAGTGGATTTTAATTTGAATGGACAAAACTTTGCCTGGGGTAAAAAGGAAGAACGGAATCGTTTTTATACTGCCGACCAAGTTATTGCTGAAGGCAACTTTGAAAACGGTGTTTTGAGTTTGCGACCTTTACGGCTCGAATCTAAAAACAGACTGATTGCCTTCACGGGTAACATTGGTGGTGATGAACAATCTGGTCAGCTGCGGGTGAATAATTTTCCTGTACAAGTACTGAATAATTTTGTCAAACTGCCAGTTGGAATCACAGGTAATCTTAACGGTACAGCAGCTTTAGCAGGCAGCATTGCTAATCCTCAAAGTAGAGGGGAATTGCAAGTTACAGAAGGAAAACTAAATCAGAACAAAATAGAGTCAGCAACAGCAAGTTTCAGCTATGCCAACGGACGCTTAAACTTTAGTAGTACTGTAGCAGTTGCTGGACCAAAACCTGTTGATATTACTGGCAGCATACCTTATAAATTGCCTTTTGCTTCGGTGGCACCAGACAGTGAGCAAATCAGTTTAGATATGAAGTTGGAAAATGAGGGATTGGCGCTGTTAAACGCATTGACTAAGCAGGTGGTATTTGAGAAAGGTGAAGGAGAAGTAGACCTTAAGGTGCGCGGAACATTACAAAAACCCGAAGTAGATGGAACTGCTACTATTAATAATGCTATTTTTTCAGCCCAGGCTTTGCCAGGTAAGCTGGAAGATGTCACAGGTAAAGTGCTGTTTAATTTTGACAGCATCTTAGTAGAAAATCTTCAGGGTAGATTTAGCGATGGAAAGGTAGAAGCTGCTGGAGAAATACCCATTTTCAACAATGACACCACTATCAATAATCCCCTGACTGTTAATCTCGATCGGCTGGCGTTAACTCTAAAGGGACTTTACCTGGGAGGTGCTAGCGGCAATTTACAGATTACTGGTTCTGCCCTTAACCCAGTAATTGGCGGTCAAGTAAATTTATTTGATGGTCAGATATTGCTGGCAGAATCTACCGATGCCAGTCTCGGTGTATCACCCACCAAAGCCAATAAGCAGAGCAAATCTGAAATTGAAAATGGGACGGGAAATGCGATTGCCAGATTTAACAATCTAGATTTGGAACTAGGCAAAAACGTCCAAATTACCCGTCCCCCTATTCTCAGCTTCCGTGCAACTGGTAATCTCATAGTTAACGGCTCAATCAATCAGCCTGTACCTGATGGTACTATCCGGTTGGAACAAGGAGGGGTGAATTTATTTACTACCCAATTTAACCTTGCTCGTGGCTATACACACACCGCAACTTTTAGTCCCTCTCAACCCCGCGATCCTGAGTTAGATATTCGGCTATTTGCTAAGGTACTAGATGTAATTCAAAGTAATGATTTCAGTCGGATAAATACCACAGGTTTATCAGCCTTAGAGAGTATTCGAGTCGAAGCCACTATCAACGGTCTCGCCAGCAAACTAAATGAAAATTTAGAACTAACAAGCAGTCCGTCACGTAGTCAAACTGAAATTGTGGCTCTTTTAGGAGGTGGATTTGTAGACACCCAAGGACGTGGCGACAGTACTTTGGGTTTGATTAATATCGCAGGCTCGGCTGTGTTCAACAATTTCCAGTCAGCTTTTAACCAGATTGGGAGTACCTTTGGCTTAAGTGAACTGCGGATATTTCCTACGATTATTTCTGATAATCCGGAAGCGGGAAGGAGCAGTTCAACGTTGGAATTGGCAGGAGAAGCTGGGGTTGATATTTCTTCCAAAATATCCGTTTCCAGTATCAAAATTTTAACAACAAGTGACCCCTTCCAATGGGGTATTAATTATCGGATAAACAATGAATTTCGTGTGCGTGCTTCCACTAATTTAACTGATGATAGTCGTGCGGTAGTGGAATATCAAACGCGGTTTTAAACAAAAAATAATTGAGGGTGCTGAAAGTGCGAATGATTTAGGATTACGATATTTAAATTAAGTCATATCAGATTGTGATATTATCGTCACCCTGCTGATTAATAACTAATCGTAAAATTGATAACCCCAAAATTATCAAAAATAACACTAGCCCAATTGTGCAAGCGTAGCTAATTTCCAAATTGTTGAAGGCTTGCTCATATAGATAATAAACAATCGTTTTCGAGCTACTGAGTGGGCC
Organism: Nostoc sp.; assembly: GCF_036917395.1. Classification (GTDB taxonomy): domain Bacteria; phylum Cyanobacteriota; class Cyanobacteriia; order Cyanobacteriales; family Nostocaceae; genus Nostoc. The sequence goes on along the minus strand of NZ_JBALDI010000078.1, from coordinate 35,584 downwards.
GCCTTGGGTCATAATATATACTTCTTCAAACACTTTGGTCGCAGAAATAGCCGAAATCACCGCCACTAGTGCTAGATACGGCTTCATCAAAGGTATGGTAATATCCCAATGTTTGCTAATACCATCAGAGCCATCGATCGCAGCGGCTTCGTACACATCACCAGGAATCGATTGCAACCCCGCTAAATAAATCACCATGTAGTAACCTAATCCCTTCCACACAGTGACAGCCATGACGCTGGCAAGAGAAATTGGTACAATGCCAAAAATTTTCGCTGGGCTAGTTAGCCAAGGAATACCTTCTGGGAAAAGGCCCAAAGCTTTCAGTAACTGATTCAATAATCCGTTTTCTGCATACAGCCATTTCCAAGCTATTCCCGCAACCACCATTGAAATTACCACTGGGGTGTAGTAGGCGGATCTAAACCAATTCATCCCCCGCAGTTTCTGATTTACCAAAATTGCCAGCACTAAGGGAGCAATTACTAAAATTGGGACTACACCCACAAGATATAAAAAAGTGTTTTCCAAGGTTTTCCAAAAAACTGCATCCTTCCAAAGCTTGAGGAAGTTGGCGAAACCAATCCATTGTGGCGGTTGGGCAATATCTTCATACCTAGTAAAGCTGAGGTAAAACGCTTGCAGTGCAGGCCAAAAGACTGTTAACCCTAAAAGAAGTAAGGCGGGTAGTAAAAATAAATAAGGAGTCAGCCGCTGTTTGATAAATATCCAATTTTTAGGCGTCAATTGATTCATATAAGGTCTAATAGTTGTTTTCGCTTTGTCAGCAATAATTTGGGGATGTGAGTAGATTTGAGCTTCAATATTCTAAAGGCATATATTTGCGTAGCGCTAATTAATAACTCGGAGATCAACTGTGATGGAAACTCAGCATAACCCGCCAATTGAACATCAAAATGTCCCCATAAACCACCGTGGACTACATGACTTTTTGTACAGTTCTGACGACGAACACACCGCCACTGAGGTGAGTATAACTCCTGAACTAGCAAACAATGGTACTGAAATCATTGACGTTCAGGTTTGGAGTGCAGCTGCTCAGAACGCTAAAATTGCAGGTGTTTACGCAGTATTGGATGCAGAACGCGGCGTGCAGTACATTGGCTATTCTCGGAATGTGTTGCTTTCCCTAAACGGTCATGTCAGCCAAAATGGTGAGCAAAAGTGTGCTTTTGTGCGCGTGCAAGCATTCAAGTTCCCCAAGCGTCAAGAAATGGAAGATTTACGAGATGCGTGGATAGCAGAACTCGAAAGCACACCCTCTGGTAATGCAACTAATCGCGAAATGTGGGCTAGCACGGTAGGGGAAGCTGCGAAGGCGGTAATGTCAGAGGTGGAACGTCAAGCCTACGAGGATAAAAAGCTAAAACTGCGGAAAGCAATGGCTGACACAACCCTCTCTAAAGAGTCAGAAACAATAGATGTGAGTCAAGGCGAACGTCAGCGTCAACTTGAAGCTGCTGTGGAAAACGATGACTGGAGTGTAATTATCGACGCACAGACACAGGAGAAGTAAACCAATATTGCCCAAGGTAACAGCTTCACCTGTGTGATCGCCCACAGCCCGAATAAGGGGCAGAGCTTGGTTGTAAAAATCGAGTGCTTTTTGCTTTTGTCATAAATCGTCGTAGACTGCACCGATGTTATTCAGTGTACGAGCTTCTCCAGAGCGATCGCCCACAGCACGCCATAGAGGCAGAGCTTGGTTGTAAAAATCGAGTGCTTTTTGCTTTTCTCCTAAATCGTCATAGACTGAACCAATGTTATTGAGTGTAGTCGCAACACCTGCGCGATCGCCCACAGCCCGAATAAGGGGCAGAGCTTGGTTGTAAAATAAGAGTGCTTTCTGCTTTTCTCCTAAAGCGTCGTAGACTAAACCGATGTTATTGAGTGTAGCCGCAACGCCTGCGCGATCGCCCACAGCACGCCATAGAGGCAGAGCTTGGTTGTAAAAATCGAGTGCTTTTTGCTTTTCTCTTAAAGCGTCATAGACTGAACCGATGTTATTGAGTGTAGCCGCAACACCTGTGCGATCGCCCACAGCCCGTGAAAGGGGCAGAGCTTGGTTATAAAAATCGAGTGCTTTCTGCTTTTGTCCTAAAGCGTTGTAGACTGCACCGATGTTATTGAGTGTAGTCGCAACACCTGTGCGATCGCCCACAGCACGCCATAGAGGCAGAGCTTGGTTGTAGAAATCGAGTGCTTTTTGCTTTTCTCCTAAAGCGTCGTAGACTTTACCGATGTTATTGAGTGTAGTCGCAACGCCTGCGTGATCACCCACAGCCCGCGAAAGGGGCAGAGCTTGGTTGTAGAAATCGAGTGCTTTTTGCTTTTCTCCTAAATTGTCATAGACTTTACCGATGTTATTGAGTGTAGTCGCAACGCCTGCGCGATCACCCACAGCCCGCGAAAGGGGCAGAGCTTGGTTGAAAAAATCGAGTGCTTTTTGCTTTTCTCCTAAAGCGTCGTAGACTTTACCGATGTTATTGAGTGTAGCCGCAACGCCTGCGCGATCCCCCACAGCCCGCGAAAGGGGCAGAGCTTGGTTGTAGAAATCGAGTGCTTTTTGCTTTTCTCCTAAAGCGTCGTAGACTTTACCGATGTTATTGAGTATATGAGCTTTACCAGTGCGATCGCCCACAGCCGGAATAAGGGACAGAGCTTGGTTGTAGAAATCGAGTGCTTTTTGCTTTTCTCCTAAAGCGTTGTAGACTAAACCGATGTTATCGAGTGTAGTCGCTTCACTAATGCGATCGCCCACAGCCCGAATAAGGGGCAGAGCTTGGTTGAAAAAATCGAGTGCTTTTTGCTTTTCTCCTAAAGCGTCGTAGACTGCACCAATGTTATTGAGTGTAGTCGCAACGCCTGCGCGATCGCCCACAGCCCGAATAAGGGGCAGAGCTTGGTTGAAAAAATCGAGTGCTTTTTGCTTTTCTCCTAAAGCGTTGTAGACTTTACCGATGTTATTAAGTGTACGAGCTTCAGCAGTGCGATCGCCGATGGCCCGAATAAGGGGCAGAGCTTGGTTGTAGAAATCGAGTGCTTTTTGCTTTTCTCCTAAATTGTCATAGACTAAACCGATGTTATTGAGTGTAGTCGCAACACCTGCGCGATCGCCGATGGTCCGAATAAGGGGCAGAGCTTGGTTGTAGAAATCGAGTGCTTTTTGCTTTTCTCCTAAACGGTCGTAGTTAAATCCAAGGCCAACCAGTGCAATTGCTTCAAATTTTTGGTCTTTGAGTTGTCGTGCAATAGTTAAAGCCTGCTGTAATATTTGTATTGCCTGTTGGTGTTCCTGTTGCTGTGTCAGTTTTGCCCCTTGCTCTAGCAGTCTTTCTGCTTCTTGGGCTTGCGAGTTTTGAGTTTGTCCCCAGGTGGGTTGAGCCATCAACATTACTGTTATAGGCATTAGACATATGCCCACAGCTAAAAGACTGGTGAAAATTTTTTTCATAAAATAGCGCAGAGGTAGCTGTTTTTAATTGGGTATTAGCAGAAGTTGTTGTTAGCAATATCAAAGTATTTGGTCAAGACTAGGATTGCTACATTGCCAGAACGTCAAGGGCGTAGACGTAGCCCATCGTAGACATCGCTCCACTTACAATGACGAAAATACGTTGAATTTACGTAAGTCCTATAAACTTTGAAATATTTTTTACTAACATCAAAGCAGTTGTTGGAAACGTTAAACCATTTATTGCAAATGTTTAAACATTTGTTGGAAATATTTGAACATTTGTTGCTAGCAACAAAGCATTTGTTATAAACGCTTGAACATTTGTTGTAGATGTTTAAGCATTTGTTGGAAATGTTTGAATATTTATTGCAAATATTTGAATATTTGTTATAAACGTTTGAACATTTGTTGCTAGCAACTAAGCATTAGCAATAAATGTTTAAACATTTGTTGGTAACATGATGTTTCCTGCTAATGCTGCTGCCATTACTAAGATTGCCACAACCCATCCCTGGAAAAAAGCTTTCATGGCTTTAACAGTATATTTGACTGTATTTAACTTTCTCATTAAACTTCAAAGGCGTATACCAAATTTCCCTAAAATCACAAAAACAAGATCCCCGACTTCTTCAATAAGTCGGGGATCTGAGCCTGAAGTTAGTAGATTTTTTCCCTCATCTCCCCTATTTCAGTCTCTATAAGTCAATTACTACTGAGTCGTATCATCTCTGCTACTCAACGCAAAAGCTCATGGACAGCGAAACAGCTAAAATCTCTAGCTGAATTTAGTTCTGGGCAACTGCGCTCAGTTGATTTTCTGCGATCGCTAGTCAATGAGATAGTAATAGTATCTTGGGTACTAATTGTGATATTTTGGTTAGCTCGTTGGCAAGGCATTGCAGATGCCCGACGAGATGCTGGTCAAAACTCTACCTTGCCCGTTGTAGCCTTAATTACACCTGAAGAAAAGTTTGCTGTGGGACGCAAACTTGATGATATCTTTGCCGATCCGTCTTTGAAAGGTTATCGCATTATTGGCGATCGGGGTCTATTCGATGACTTGCGAGGCAGGGAAGATAATGATATCAGCAATCCACAGCAGCCGCGAGTCTGGCGCTTACTCTTAGAACGTGGCGGCTGGATTTATTTGTTTCGCGCATTGCCCCCAAATGTAAAACTTGACGAGATACCGTCGGTATTGGCTATTCAAGAAAGCGATAAGGGACATATCATCATTCGCAGTCCAGAAGCTTCCAAAACTAGTTCTCCTTGATATATTAGACCTCTTGCATAAATCAAAAATAAGAACCCCACCCCGCCAAAGCTACGCTTTGTCTCCCCTCCCCGCTTGCTCTTAGGGGTTGGGGGTGGGGTGTTAGGGACTTTTGCAAGAGGTCTATTGAATAATTTGTTTAAATTTAGGTTAATAAAAAATTATTTATCCTTAACCATTGTTTTATAATGCCCCTTAACTACAGCATCTAGCTCAAGTTACCGCAGATTCAGGGGAAAAATTTGATGAACCAGGGGCAACGTACTCCAAAATCAAGGAGATATTTGACTGAATTAGTTCAGACTTATATCATTAAAGCTTTACACGCTGCAAGACAGTGGCGTGTACAACTAATACGATGGTTGTACAAGTATTCTGCGTGGGGTGTTGCGTCCCTATTCTTGGTCGGAGTTAGCTTGAGTATCATGATGGCTGCCTGCTCTCCACGTAATGTCAATAATACTGGTAATGCTGGCGCAGCTTCCCAGAGTGATGTAACCCTAACCTTTGTTTCTTACTCGGTTACTAATGCAGCATACCAGCAGATTATTCCCAAATTTATCGCACAGTGGAAGAAAGAACATAACCAAAATATCACTTTTAATCAAAGCTATGATGGCTCAGGTTCCCAAACTCTTGCTGTGATTGACGGTAAGGAAGCTGATGTCGTACACCTGTCACTTGCCCTTGATATTAATAAACTTGTTCAGGCAGGTTTTATTCAATCGGGTTGGGAAAAAGAAGCGCCTAATGATGCAATTGTTACCAAATCTCTAAATGCGATCGCTATCCGTCAGGGTAATCCCAAAAATATCAAAACTTGGACAGATTTAGCACAAGATGGTGTAAAAGTGGTTACAGCAGACCCCAGAACCTCCGGCGGCGCTCGTTGGAACTTCCTTAGTCTGTGGGGTTCTGTGACAAAAACTGGTGGCAATGAAAATCAAGCAATAGACTTTATCGCCAAAGTCTATAATAATGCACCTTTATTACCTAAAACTGCTCGGAATGCCAGCGAAGTATTCTTCAAAGATGGTCAGGGTGATGTTTTGCTCAACTATGAAAATGAGATGATTTTATCAACGCAAAATGGCGAGAAAATCTCATATGTTGTGCCCGATGTAAATATCTCCATCGACAATCCTGTTGCTGTTGTAGATAAGAATGTTGATAAACATGGGACTCGGCCGATTGCGGAAGCATTTATCAAATTTCTTTACACCCCAGACTCGCAACGAGAGTTTACTAAATTAGGATTTCGTCCCGTTGATCTGGCGATCGCTAAAGAAACGGAAGGCAATTTTCCCAAAATTAAAACTATCTTTAAAGCTGAAGATTTAGGAGGATGGAACGAGATTCAAAAGAAATTCTTTGATGAAGGGGCAATATTTGACAAAATTAGGGCTAAAAAGTCTTAAAAGTTTCGTTATCTAATCATCTTCTCTAAAGCGATTTGCAAATCTTTTGTCAAATCGCTCACAGCTTGTTTAGCAGCATAGCGATCGCCCTGACAATTTCGAGAGCGTTCTGTAACTGAAATTGGCTCCCCCACGGTGATTTGTGCCTGTCGCAAACCTAACCGAGGTCGCCCTGGAAGGGTTGTATCCTGAATTCTAGAAAGCATATCGAATATTAGCAAAGCTGTTTCTGCAAACCGTTCTGCCGTCGGTTGTTCCTGAATATAAGTAGCTGTAACTGCAACAAAACTTTCCACTATCCGCATATGTCGCATTCGCAAGTCTGCTTCCTCTGCAATCCAGTCTGCCAAACCACGTTTAAAGGGTGATAAAGCATTGATATCTGGCAAATCTTCCCGATAAATGTAATTCCAGCCAGCCTCTTCTAAACGGCGACAGCGGTCAATAAAATTACCCTGCCCTTGAACTCCAAAATATTGCTCGGTAACTTCTAAAGCCTTATCTAATAAGCGATGCAGTCGGGCAATCAACACCTGATTAGGACTAGCAGATTCATCAGTTGAGATGGTTTTTGGGATGTCTTGATGATAGAAGCGACGATAAAACTCTTCCATCTCGGTAATCAGATATTCAGCCAATTTACACAGGCGTTGATAGTAAATCTCTTCGCCATCGCCGTGATCAATTTCCTTAACTGGCAAGCCACTATCAGCTTCCAACTTACTGAGGAGCCAATCCAGTTTAGACCAAGGTGGCTCAACGTAACCATACTGGATGGCGATCGGCACAATGATCACAGTCTCAGTCCGGTTAGCTTTTTGTAAGTCTTGTACACACCAGAACCCCATTTGAGCTACACCGGGTTCCAGTGGGCTAACAATACCACTATGACCATTAGTACCTCCTTCCGGTGCCACTGCGATCGGTAGTTTAGCATTAGCAAACAACTCCCGTGCTGTTTGAATAGCTTGGCGATCTAGTCGTCTACCGCGATGAACCGGCACACCCCCCAGCCGTGAAAACAACCAACCCAGCCAATCTCCAGCCCAAACCGTCATCCCCCGGTCATAGAGAAAATAACTGTGAACAAGGGATTGTAATCGAATACCTTTTTGACGAGCAACCTCTGGCACAATGCGAGAAAGCAAATACTGCATACAGAGGGGATCTTCCACCTCTGGGTGACGAAATGCCAACAAAAAGCGAATTTTTCCAGCCTGGAATTGCTGATAAAGTTCGGCCAATACCTCAACATTCTTGGCTTCAATCCTGACAATACCAGCTGGTAGCCAAGGTCGAGTGCGAAACCGTAGTGCGATCGGCAGTAACCACCGAAAAATCTGGAGTATCAGCGGATTAAACTGTTGGGGAATAAATTTCAGTGGTGGTTGAGTAGAGTGAATCGTTTTGGGCAAGTCGCTCTCCAGATTGCATTTCTAGCGATTGTACAACGTGGGGTCTTGGTTTTGCATCGACGCACAGAGAAGTCTAAGGGACGGAAGCCACTTTTGTCAGACATGGCTCAGTTTTACCTATTTAACGATAGACACTATCAGCGAGTAAAAAATTATTTTCGATGTTTAGGAAAATTGCGTAATAGATACCAAAATACGGCTAAATTCAACAAGAAAATCACTATTTTTATCGGAGAGATACCCCGAATTAATTCATAAATTTCTGGTGGAATACTGATACCGACAAGCACTAATACTAAGACATGTGCCCAACCTTTCTCGTACCACAAACCAACAGCCTCAATAGTACTTACAATAGCATAGATTCCTGTGCCAATGCCGCTAAAGGCTAAGGTTCTTGGATTTAAGTTGATAATTTTTTTTAAAATCCAATCAATAATTATCGATTTTCCTTCTAAAACATAATTGTCTGAAAAAACCTCTAGAGTTTGATAATTTTTTAATGTCAATAATAAAGCGATCGAAGTAACCATAAGTAGCGAGGCAGTAAATGATTTGTAGAGAACAATTGCCACTAACCCCAATGGACGCTTTTTCAAACAACCCCCTAAGTATATATAAGCCCAACTTTGATTAATTGGCTCTGGAGCCTGCCAAGTAAAACGCTTATTGTAGCAGTACTTAATCGCCCCATTTTTACCATTTTCCCTTTGTCCAAATAAGTATGAAATACTGAGTATTAACCTATTCCTGATAGCTTCAGAGACTCACTCAAATGGGTGAGAAACAATTCAACCAATTGGATGAGCTAAATGTAGGAGGCTAAGGTTTATAACAAAATAGATACTGTTATTAACAATCAAGTAATTAAACCTTACAAGGATAACCCGATGAAACTTGCAACTTTAATTAATTCTGTAGCTATTATTGGTGCTTTTGCGCTTACATCTGGAATTGCTAACGCTGAACCACCCACAGATAACAACTATGATGCTGGGCAAACAAATATAGCTACCAACTCTAACACATTAAACAGTAATTCCATGAATCCCAGCTACCTCAAACCCTTTAATCTCGTTTCTCTTGCTTACCAAGGTGGTTTAAAGCAGCAGGGTATTCCCAGTGGGGGAACTTTAATCTTTGAACGCCAGAACAAAAAGATTGTTGGGGAAGATTTAGTTAGGGCCGCTGTCAATGCTAACAAATTACCGCCGCAAATTTTGAACGATCAAAATTACCTGAGTGCTGTCAGGGCAGAGTTGACTTCATTATCTAGAGATTTCTCTAACTAAGTACGACTTTGAAAATAGGGCAATTGGATGCAATACCAACTTACCTCTGGCTTAACCCCTTGCCTAGAAAGTGCTAAAACCCCATTCTGTACTAGAGAATGGGGTTTTGATTTAGGTGTGTTTTCTTTGGGATATTTCAAGCGATCGCTTTTTAAATTTGCGATCGCACATTTAGATAAATCATATCCAATGGAGGTTAGCGGACTCGAACCGCTGACATCCTGCTTGCAAAGCAGGCGTACCAACTGAGCTAAACCCCCATAAAATTAAAATAGTAGGTAACTTTGATTGCAGTTGCTATTGTAACTTAATATTGTTTTGTTACTAAAGGGATGAAGCCAGAAAATATCCAAGTTGTTGCAGCATTGTATAAATTTGTCAAGCTGCCAGATTTTGCCGACAAACGAGATCCTCTGCTATCTTACTGTCAAACGCAAGGTGTCAAAGGGACAATTTTGTTGGCACAAGAAGGCATTAACGGTACAATTGCGGGTTCGCGTCAGGCGATTGATTCTGTTCTCTGGTTTCTGCGTTCTGATCCCCGTTTAGCAGATTTAGAATACAAAGAGTCCCATACCGAAACCCCGCCCTTTGAGCGGATGAAGGTGCGGTTGAAGCCAGAAATTGTCACTTTGGGATTGCCCGAAATTGACCCAAATGAACAAATTGGTACTTATGTCAGTCCCCAGGAATGGAATAATTTGATTTGTGATCCAGAAGTAACCGTGATTGACACCCGCAATGATTATGAGGTGAATATCGGTACTTTCCAAGGAGCAGAAAATCCCCAGACTAGCTCATTTCGGGAATTCCCTGATTATGTGCGCCACCATCTCGACCCAACGAAACACAAAAAGGTTGCTCTGTTTTGTACGGGCGGTATTCGTTGTGAAAAAGCCTCATCCTTCATGCTTGTTCAAGGCTTTGCAGAAGTTTATCATCTCAAAGGCGGCATTCTCAAGTATTTGTCAGAAATTCCAGCAGAGGAAAGTTTATGGAAAGGAGAATGTTTTGTCTTTGACGAGCGGATAGCCGTCAGTCATGGATTGGAGTCAGGAAGTTGTGAGCCGTGCTTCAGTTGTGGGCGTCCGATTTCTGAATCAGATAAGGCGTCTAGTAAGTATGAGCAAGGTATCTCCTGTCCCCATTGTTTTGATAGCCTCACCCAGGAGAAAAGAGCGCGTCAACAGGAAAAATGGCGGCACTACCAAACCCAAGTTGCTAATTCCAAAAATCTGGATGTAAGCTAACCGCAAACTACGCAAAGAATTTTTTGGTACTTTGTGTTATTTGCGGTTTATTTTATCTTGGGCGTCCCAATGTAGTGATATATAAAACAGCTTCATCAGCAGGGATACCCAAAACTTCATTTACTTGGTCATCAAAGAATCCACCGATACCACTGACGCCTAGATTCAGGTGGACTGCGGCTAAATTCAGGCGTTGTCCCAAATGGCCGGCATCCATATGTAAGTAACGGTAAACGCGATCGCCATACTGGGCGATCGCAGCTTTGAGATCAGCTGTATGAAACAACACCGCTGCTGCATCTCGCCCTAATTCTTGCCCCAAACAGAGAAAATGTAACTCTCGCCGAAAGTTTTTAAACCGAATTTGGCGTAATTCTTGGGCTTTGGGTGCGTAATAGTAACAACCTGCGTCCAATCCTTTGACTCCGCAGACAGCAATGAATGTTTCTATTAAATTCAAATCAAAGTAGTCTGGAGAAATATCTAAACTTTGGTCGATGTAATTTCGCGGTTGGTAAGTAAAATCGAGTAAACCTTTCAATTCATCGAAGGTTAAATCATCACCATTATAAGCGCGGGTAGAGCGTCGCTTGTACATAGTAGTTTCCAGTTCTGACAGTTTTTGTCCCCAGTCTATAGGTGCGGTGGTGGTGGGAATTTTTAAGCAGAAAGGAAAATTATATTTATCCTCCAAAGATTTTTCTTGTTTGATAGTTGGTAGATTGAGATTGCCAGTTATACCTGATTGGATCTGGGTGTGTCGATGGAAATATGTCAGCAGTTCGCCATCGGGGATTTGAGGATAACTGGTTTCAGTGGCCGAAGGTAAAGCAGTACATCCCAATGGCAAATTTTGATTGACATCTAACAAGTCTGCCAGAGGTAAGACAGCGATCGCACCTTCTTGTTGCGGATCGATATAAAGCAGATCGTTTACCGATTCATCCACAAAACCGCCGATTAAATGGGGGCGATAGTCATTAATGGCAGCAGCCAATTCGATATTACCCAACAGGTGTCCTGTATCGAGAAAAATCCGGCGATAAGCCCGATCTTCATAGCGCCACGCAGAACGATAGAAAACCGCAGTAACAATAATTGCTAGTTGGGTATTTTCTAAGGAAGGATGCCAGAAACAAGCAGCTTGGAGAGTTTGCCAAACATCACTTTCCCAATAATGCATTAGAGAATGAGTCCGACACTGGTAGTTATACAGACCAGGCGGCAATAACGCCGTGCCACGGGAAACCAGATAGACTTCGGCAGGGTATAGTCCGCCTGCACTGGGAGCAGCACGTAAATACACCCCACTACCCATAGAAGGCATTCTCGCCGTCAATCCATAGCTGTGAAACAGCAGCCGTGAAAGTCTTTGCCACCATTGAGCATCTGGATTATTAACAAATCCCTCTGGTTTTTCTTGGATATAGGGTTTGAGAGCAAAAGTAGAGCCAATTTTGTACTCTTTGAAAGGCACTGGCTGTTTAGCCCAGTCTATCTGGTGACTTTTGGAGGCGAGAGTCTCAGGGTCGTATTTAGTCCGTTCGTGGTAATGCTGGGCAATTGATTGGTGTAATTCTGGCATAGTACTTTTAAATATCCTTGAAGCATCCTTTTTTTGATCTTGGCATTCATTAGCCTCATTGTTTCGTGTCAATTCGTACAATTCTCAGAGTCATAAAGTGGTAATTGGTAACAACTGAATTGGGCATTGGGCACTTGTACTGAGCTTTGCGGAAGTATTGGACATGGGGCATTGGGCATCGGTTATTTCCCCTCTGCTCCCCTGTCCTATCTTCCAATACTTTTCGGTTAAGCTTTATGCGGTGTTGAGAATGAAAAAGTTAAGATGCTCACTTTGAATTCCACTTCCTTAATGAAGTGGTTTTTTGGGTGGATACTTTGTACCTGTCCCTCCAGTCGAGACTAACTACCAAAAAAAAGACATAAATTAAAAAAGTTATGTCTAAGAAGTTAATTTACAAAGCCGGATTAGTAGAGGTTAAAACTTTTTGATTTACTGGGGTACATAATAGTGACTACTGCTGTATGGTCATAATCGATAGGATATGTACCTTAGCTCATGGAAATTGCAGACCAGATTATTGCAGGAAACGACAGGTTGAATGATGCTTTAGAGGGCAAAAGATAAACTTATTAATTTATCTTAATTTTTCACAACTGCCGAATCGCAATTTCCAATCCTTCACATCCACCGCGAAGAAAATCTAAATCTAAAGTAGCGATCACATCACTAGGTTTGTGATAATGTGGATTTCGCAAGAATGCCGTATCTGTGACCATAATTGCCGGATAACCCAAATCCCAGAAAGGTGCATGATCACTACGTCTGGTTTGAGGAACTATTAAACCTCGATTCGGCACGGGTAGCCATTGACTAGGTACGCCTGCTTTGCGAATATTACGGCTCATGCCAATTAAATCAGGCAATGTCCGCAAATTGCCAATTAAAGCAATAAAATCACCTTTATCTGGGTAGAAGCGTTCCAGAGGAGGGGGGTAACTTTGAGAACCAGGTGTAGAATTTTTATAGCCCAGCATTTCTAGGGAGATCATTAAGCGTAGCTGTTGCTTTTGTTGGTGCAACAGGGCTGCATAGTTAGCACTACCCAGTAAGCCGTATTCTTCCATATCGAAAGCAACCAGCCTTAAAGGATATCTTACAGGTTCACCAGCAAACTTTCTCGCTAATTCCAGCAACACCGTTACACCAGTGGCATTATCATCAGCTCCTGGTGTTCCCGGAACAGCATCATAATGAGCACCAATTAAAATAGGTAGCAAATCCTTTTTTTGTCGTCTAGCTTGGGAGGGTAAATTTAATATCAAGTTCTTACAAGCTTTACCTCTGACTTCAAAGGTGTGGATTTCCACACTCCCCCATTGGAAAAATTGCTGGCGGATGTATTCTTGGACAAAAAAATGTCCAGCCGAAGCCATGTAAGGATCGCGTTCTCGCGCTATCTCACTCAGTGAAGTCTGTAATCGCTCTGTTAAATTCAATTCTTTAAAATAGTGGCAATATTAAGGTTTTCAGGCACTCAAAACTTGCAGAGCAAGTATTATTAAGGTGCATTTACCAACTTGCAGATCCAGTGCATAGAAGTAGGCGGATAACAAGAATTGAGGCTGCTTGGACACAGCAATCATCGTCAATGCTATCCTAGTGTTGCAACTATCTCCTCTAGCTGCATTTCTTAACTTACTCCCTTAATGATGACTATTATACCATTTAGGTGTTTTAATCCTATAGTACAAAGCTAGAGGTAGTTCCGCCCAATCATAATAAATATAGTAAGACACTTTAGGAGAAGAGTAACGCATGGGCAAGGTAGTCGGCATCGACTTGGGTACAACCAACTCAGTAGTCGCCGTTATGGAGGGTGGCAAGCCGATGGTGATTGCCAATGCAGAAGGAATGCGAACAACCCCCTCCGTAGTTGGCTTCAGCAAAGAAGGTGAAAGGGTGGTTGGGGAAATGGCACGGCGACAAACCATCCTCAATCCACAAAATACCTTTTTCGCCGTTAAACGCTTCATTGGGCGCAAATATGGCGAACTTAGTCCAGATTCCAAGCGTGTACCCTACACCATCCGCAAAGACGAAGTAGGTAATATTAAAGTTGCCTGTCCCCGTCTCAATAAGGATTTCGCCCCAGAAGAAATTTCGGCAATGGTACTGAAGAAATTGGCTGACGATGCTAGTCGCTATTTGGGTGAACCAGTGACAGGGGCAGTGATTACAGTACCCGCTTATTTTAACGATTCTCAGCGGCAGGCAACCCGCGATGCTGGCAGAATTGCCGGTTTAGAGGTGCTGCGGATTCTCAATGAACCAACTGCTGCATCTTTAGCTTATGGATTTGATCGGGGTGAGACGGAAACTATCTTAGTATTTGACTTGGGTGGCGGTACTTTTGACGTATCGATTCTGGAAGTTGGCGATGGCATATTTGAAGTCAAAGCTACCAGTGGAGACACGCAACTTGGTGGTAACGACTTTGACAAAAAAATTGTAGATTGGCTAGCAGAGCAATTTCTGGAAACAGAAGAGGTAGACTTAAGGCGCGATCGCCAAGCCTTACAACGGTTGATGGAAGCAGCAGAGAAAGCCAAAAGAGAACTTTCTGCTGTCAGCGTCACTGATATTAATTTACCCTTCATCACCGCCACTATAGATGGCCCCAAACATCTAGAAACTCGCCTGACTCGTTCCCAGTTTGAAGATTTGTGTAGTGATTTGGTGGGGCGATTGCGGACACCAGTGAAACGCGCCCTCAAAGATGCCGGACTCTCACCTAGAGACATTGAAGAAGTTGTGCTAGTGGGCGGTTCTACACGGATGCCAATGGTGAAGCAGCTTGTACGGGACTTGATTGGTACAGAACCCAATGAAAACGTCAACCCCGATGAAGTAGTGGGAGTGGGTGCAGCAATTCAGGCAGGCATTCTCGCAGGCGAACTCAAAGATGTGCTGCTTTTGGATGTCACACCCCTCTCTTTGGGATTGGAAACCATCGGCGGCGTGATGAAAAAACTCATTCCTCGCAACACCACCATCCCAGTCCGCCGTTCTGATATTTTTTCCACATCAGAAAATAACCAAAATACTGTGGAAATTCACGTAGTCCAGGGCGAACGGGATATGGCAGCAAACAACAAGTCTTTAGGACGGTTCAAGCTGTATGGCATCCCACCAGCGCCACGGGGTATTCCTCAAGTACAAGTATCGTTTGATATTGATGCTAACGGGATTTTACAGGTAACAGCCTTAGATAGAACCACTGGTCGAGAACAGAGTATCACCATTCAAGGCGCTTCCACCTTGAACGAGTCGGAAGTGAATCGGATGATTCAGGACGCTGAGAAATACGCCGATGTTGATCGCGAACGGAAAGAAAGGGTAGAAAAGCGGACTCGTTCTGAGGCGTTGATTATCCAAGCAGAACGACAACTCAGAGATGTAGCGCTCGAATTTGGTATGCAGTTTGCCCGTAGCCGCCGCCAAAGAATTGATAATATTTGCCGAGACTTAAAGGAGAGTCTTAAGGAAAATAGCGATCGCGGTATTGACCAAGCCTACGCCGACTTGCAAGATGCTCTATATGATCTAAATCGGGAAGTCCGCCAGTCTTATGATGAAGAGGAAGAGGACGACTTGTTGGGTACTATCCGTGACATTTTTACTGGCGGTGACAAGGATAAAGAACGCGAATCTCCCAGAGATACATATCGGGAACGCGATTCCTATGGTAAGGACTATGGCAGAGATTACGGTAAAGACTATAGCCGAGACAGTCGTTCCTCCTATGAAAGCCGTCCTCCCCGCAAATCCCGTCCCAGCTACCAAGATAATTGGGATGATGAAGAAGACAATGATTGGTCGTAATACTCCTAATAAAAGTTAAAAGTGAGAAGTTAGGAGTGAGAAGTTAAAAATTAAATCTTCCAACTCATAACTCCTGTACAGACGCGATTAATCGCGTCTCTCCTAATTAATCCAAAATCTAAAATCTAAAATTTAAATAACTGACTATGCAAAATTTGCCGAATTTTCGAGATTACTACGAGATTTTAGGAGTATCTAAAGACGCCTCTAGTGAGGAAATTAAAAAGGTTTATCGACGGTTAGCAAGGCAATATCACCCCGATCTCAATCCGGGTAACAAAGCATCTGAGGAAAAATTTAAGGATATCGGCGAGGCTTATGAAGTCCTTTCAGACCCAGCCAAGCGAGCGCAGTACGACCAGTTTAGCCGCTACTGGAAGCAAAAAGGTTTTGCGGGCAACCCGAAGACGCCAAAGACTAAAACTTGGCAGAGTAGCCAAAGCGATCGCAACAGTAATCAGGACGTAGATCCAAGCCAATTTTCTGACTTTGAAAGCTTTATTAATCAAGTTATTGGCGTCAAAAATAAGAATGGCACAAGTAACTCCAGTAATGGCAATACTAGCGATCCGTTTCGTTCCCCCAGAACAAAAGTTGCCTACACCGTTAACACACCACCTCGCACTACCCGTCGGGATATAGAAGCTAGATTAACACTCCCACTAGAAAAAGCTTATCAAGGTGGTAATGAACGCATTCGTTTGGAAGATGGGCGATCGCTAGAAGTTACCATGCCTCCAGGTATGGTAACAGGTCAAACCATTCGTTTGCGGAACCAAGGTGTTGGTGGTGGCGACCTATATTTAAAAATTACCGTTGAACTTCATCCATTATTCAAGCTAGAAGGTTTAAATATCCTCTGCCAAGTACCAGTTACTCCCAGTGAAGCAGTTTTAGGAGGACAGGTAGAAGCACCAACTTTGGATGGGCCAGTGAAAATGACAATTCCCCCAGGAGTTAGGTCTGGTCAAAAATTTCGACTAGGGAATAAAGGCTACCCCAGCGATGACGGTAAACGTGGTGATCAATTAGTAGAAATTCAAATAGTTACCCCGAAAAATATTAGTCAGGAAGAACGGGAACTTTACGAAAAGGTACGGGAAATTGAAACCTTTAAACCCCGTGCTGATTTAATCCGTTAGGGATGAGGGAGTATATCTAGATTATTTAATGATCCGATATCCACCCTGTGAAAATTAATCAAATGAACAGTGAAATTTCCATCTTGGTCTTGATGCCCAAACAACGCTATAAATCTCAAACTCTGCGATTTTGTGCGTTTGAAATCAAATCTGGGAATAAAGGCGGTTAGCCGTCTATGGCATTAGCAGGTTTACAATATTAGAAAAAACTTGATTGCAAGGTGACTCAAACAGCCGTGAATCATAACGGGGCAATGCCACAAAGCAGTAAACCAACTTATTACTCCCTGCTAGGACTGCATCCCTCGGCATCGGTAATCGACATTCGTCGCGCTTATCGGCAACTGAGCAAACGCTATCATCCTGATACTACAGACTTGCCTACTGCGATCGCCACTCCCAAATTTCAGCAAATCAACGAAGCCTACGCCACCCTTAGCCATCCAGAAAGTCGGTTAAGCTACGATTTAAAAATTGGCTATTCCCGCTTTGGAGTGATTCAACCACCCTCTGATTTGAATCATCCCGTCTCGCGTTCCCATGACTGGTCAAAATCAGCTTACCTCGATGCGAGCGATCGCCCCCTCTCATCTGGCGAAATCTTTGCCTTATTTATGCTGGTGTTAACATTTGTAGGTTGTCTGCTACTAGCAGTTGCCATTGGCTTAACTCGTGGTGAGGCTGCTTTCCAAACCCATTTGCTGCAATTAACTGCATCTGTACAACAGCAAATTACCCATGCGTCACAACTAATTACCCCTATGATAATTAAAAATTAAAAAATTCCCTAATCCAAAATCGTTCGACTGAGCCAAGCCAAAGTCCCAAATCTAAAATCCCAAATACCTATGCTTCTTCTTCCCTCTGATACCCCCCTATATAATCATCCCCTGCCACAAATTGAACAGTGGCTAAAAGACCAAGGCTGTCAACAAGACGATGTACAGAGGCATTGCTGGCGTATACAGCGGTCTACTTGGCAAGCTGAACTATGGCTCGACGTTGAGCAAATTGTAGTGCGATATGTCCAATCTGGAGAAAATGGACAAGATATCCAACGTTCATTCAAATATTCTCTCAGTCGGGATGATATAGAACAAGCTGTGTTTTCTGGGCCATAGATGAAGTGCTAAGTACACTTCATCGGAAATTTAGACCAACTTATAGGAAGTTTGGCTATCAGATAAAACTTCCTATATTTTTACTCTGGGGTTGGGGGTGAGGTTCTTGTACCTCACTCAAGCGAGAACCGCTATATCATCCCAGTTATAAAAGTTAATAATCCATATCATAATAGCACTCCAAAAACTTGGGATGCTTTTACTTTAATTATTAGATTTTGCAACTGAAATTAACATATCAATAATGTCATATATTCCTAATACATATAATACAAATAATGGTCTAAATATAAAATATAACGCAATACCACCAGTTATTAAATTAGGAACAGGTACACGTTTAGATATACATTTAAGCATCTTATATTACTATTTATATTTTCATAATAATGGTAATATTTTAACTTTTATTAACCTCAGTATTATTATTAAAAACTACCAAGTTACTAGCTGTAGCGCCCAAAGAGGTCAGTTACTCCATCAAGGCAGTTAACCGCCCCGATACCCGCTAAGTCTACCGCGATCGCTATGACGGCTGTTTGCGATCGCCAATTTTCTAGCTTCGCTAACGCATCCTAGAAACTTAGTAAATGTACTATTTTACACTTTCCCAAACCGCCGCTCCCGTTGCTGGTAGGCACACAAAGCGCGGTGAAACTCAGCGCGGTCAAAATCGGGCCAGAGAGTATCGGTAATGTAAATTTCTCCATAAGCCATTTGCCAGAGCAGAAAATTTGAGAGGCGCATTTCTCCACTTGTGCGAATTAACAAATCTGGGTCAGTAATTCCTGCTGTGTACAAGTGGCTCTCAAATACTTGTTCATCAATTTCATCGGGTTGCAGCAGACCTTGCTGGACTTGTTTTGCGATCGCCTGACAAGCTTGTAAAATCTCCTGCCGTCCGCCATAATTAGTTGCCACCGAAAACCGGATACCACGATTATCCTTAGTTTCTGCCATTGAACGGGATATTTCTTGTTGGAGCGATCGGGGCAAGTCTTGTAAATTCCCCACAAACTTAATTTGAACATTCTCTTCGACCATTTCCCGCAGTTCTTGGCGCAAAACTCTTTGAAACAGAGTCATCAAAAAATCTACTTCTTCCTGCGGTCTTTTCCAGTTCTCTGTTGAAAAAGCATAAGCTGTCAGTGCCTGAATTCCCCAATCCTGACAACAGCGAAGTAAATCTTTGAGAGCATCTACTCCTCGCTTATGACCCATAATTCGGGGTAGACCCTGACGTTTAGCCCATCGACCATTGCCATCCATAATCACCGCAACGTGCTGCGGCAATAGTTCTCGTTTTAAGTCAGTAGGCAAATCTTGCAATTTAGTTTGTTGTGCTGTCATTTTTTATCTCGAGAAGCGGTCCATGGTAATCTGAGTAAACGTGAAACCAGTGCTAATGTCTTCCCACCTATCTGACGAACAAAACTCAACACACCAGGAGCAACAGCTTCCCTATCCACAGTTGGAGACAAAAGAGCCTCTTCTAATGACTCTTTCAGTTTCTTAATCGTCAGCGGTCTATTTAGGGTTCCTCGTTCCGCTAAGGAAATGGAACCCGTTTCTTCAGATACAACGACACAAATGCAATTTTCGACCCGCTCAGTAATTCCCATTGCCGCTCGGTGGCGTGTTCCCAACTGGCGCGAGGCTGTGCGTCCCGAAAGTGGTAAAATTATACCCGATGACACGAGCCGTGAGCCACGAATCAATGTTGCTCCATCGTGTAACAAAGTTTTTGGCTGAAAAATTGTTTGGATCAGTTCTTTAGAAACCTCCGCATTTAGCTTTACTCCTGGCACAGAAAAATCTCGCTCATCAATTTGTCCTGTGGTTTCCAAAATTAGTAAAGCTCCAATGCGGTTTTTTGACAATTCTTTAACAGCCTCAACAATTTCATCAATTACACTATCAGATTTAGGGATTGCCAGCCGATCGGGTTGAAACAACTGGCGGAATTCGCCACGCCCCAATTGTTCCAAAAACCGTCGAAACTCTGACTGTAAAGCAACTGCCATTGCTACAGCACAACCAATCACCAACTTTTCCAGTACAAAACTTAGCAGAGGTAGTCCTAATCTGCCACTTAGTGCTGAGGCTAGCATTAAGATAATGAATCCTCGCACCATCCACAGTGTCCGGCGCTCACTAATAATAATTAGTATCATGTATGTCAGCGCCAGCACTAACACAATATCCAGAGTCCCAAGTAGCAAGGACTGTGACCATCCTAGGTTTGTCAGCCATTGCTTCCACCAATCTCTCATGACATCTGGATTAAACTTTTGCCTCTAATTACGGTTATGAATTGGGAGTGAAGAGTTATAAGTTATGAGTTATGAAAAAACCTTTAATTGACAACTCTTAACTCCTAATACCAATTCTTTGTGAAACTGCACAAAATCAGGCTTGGTCACACTTGGGGCAAAATCCCCAAGTTCTGGAGCACCCTTATAGATAATCGGTATAACTCCTAACTCCTAACTTTTAACTCCTAGCCCTTGACTTTTCAGTCTTTCTGGTAGGCGATCTTGTCGAATTAAGTCTTGATAAGTTTCACGTTGCAAAATTAAATTTGCTTCGCCATTCGTCACTACAACTGCTGCCGGTCGGGGCAAGCGATTGTAGTTAGATGCCATACTGTAATTGTACGCACCAGTTCCCATAACTACGAGAATATCTCCTGGTTCAGTTTTTGGGAGTAGTGCATTTTTAATCAGAATATCTCCTGATTCACAATGTTTACCAGCAATTGTGACTGTTTGGGTTAAAGGAGAAGACATTTTATTAGCAACTACTGCCCGATAAACTGATTGGTAAGTAATTGGGCGGGGATTATCGGACATTCCCCCATCGATCGCTACATAGGTACGAATTTCTGGGATAACTTTGGATGAACCAATAGTATAGGCAGTAACGCAGGCTGTGGCAATTAGCGATCGCCCTGGTTCACTCAGTAATTTCGGCAAAGGCAGATTTTCGGCTGCACAAGCTTCTTGGATTACTTCACAAATCGCCTTCACCCACTCTTCAATACTAGGGGGATCGTCTGATTCTGTGTACTTAATCCCCAAACCACCACCAACATTTAACTCTGTAATATTTAAACCATACTTCCTGGCATCTCGCAGCCACTGCACCATAACAGCAGCCAAATCTTGATGCGGTTGGCGCTCAAAAATTTGGGAACCAATATGAGCGTGTACCCCTACGCAATGAAGGATAGGTTGTTGACTGACAAAAGCAAATACCTCATCTAAATCGTTGGGATCAAAGCCAAATTTGCTATCTAAGTGTCCCGTGCGAATATATTCATGTGTATGACACTCTATACCAGGAGTTAGCCGTAGCATGATCCGGATTGGTTGAGCAGGTTGGGCGATTTCCACAAGGGTACGCAGCTCGTGCCAGTTATCCGCCACAATGGTGACACCAGACTCGATCGCTAAAATTAATTCTTCACGAGATTTATTATTTCCGTGAAGGTAAATCTTATTGGGACTAACACCCGCTTGCAGGGCGGTGTAAAGTTCGCCCCCAGAAACTACATCGATTCCTAGCCCAACAGAAGCTGCGATCGCACAAACTGCTAAACAATTCCAAGCTTTTGAGGCATACAATACTTGAGATTCGCCCTTGTAGTACTGTTTGAAAGCATCTCGGTATTGCTGACAAGCCGAACGCAGGGTTTCTTCATCTAAAATATATAAAGGTGAACCAAACTGCTCAACTAGGGTTGTGACATCACACCCACCAATTTCTAGGAGGTCATGGTTATGAACTCTGGCAGTCAAGGGTAAAAGTTCTTGATTAGGCGATGGATTTGCGTTGGTGTCGTATTTTTGAGGTAAATATTGACTTCCAGTATGTTGAACCCCAGTGGGGTGAGTCGATACCATAAATGTAAAAGTTGTCCTTGTTCAAATTACGGGCTTTGAATTCGTCTCCCGATTCCCAGTTTACAAAGGGTTTGTAATCTTATTCAATAAATGTGATCTCATCAGACTTAGAAATTAAATTACTGACACTAGAAAATCTCAGTGCAATACTAGAACTCGATCAAGCCTGTTTTGGCGGACTTTGGACTCTGGAGGGCTACAAACGAGAATTGGATAGTCCCAACAGCGATTTACTCGGTTTATTTTCCCGGTTCTCTACCATAAGTTTGCTAGGAATCGGTTGCTTTTGGTCAATTTTAGAGGAAGCCCACATTACAATTTTGGCAGTTCATCCCCAATATCATCGTCAAGGTTTGGGTGCAGCTTTACTATATTCACTCATTAAGACAGCTTGCGATCGCGGTTTGGAGCGAGCTACCCTCGAAGTCCGAGCTTCTAACTTAGCGGCAATATCTTTATATCAAAAATTTGGCTTTAAAACAGCTGGGCGGCGACGGCGTTACTACCAAGATAACGGTGAGGATGCGCTAATCCTTTGGATGTCAGACCTGCAACACCCCCAATTTCAAAAGACTTTGGATAATTGGTATACCCTAGTTAGCGATCGCTTGGACAAATCCTCTTGGCACTTGCTTTTTAAGTAAGAGAGGTAGGCGAGAATAAATCAAACTATGTTAATTAATGTAAAAAATGTGGAATTTAACTCGTAGTGTTCACGTAGGGTATCGTAATAGAGGCTAAAGCCCTACTTTGAGGGCTGAATCCTTACCTACAAATCTTTAATTATTTACGCTGCTCTACGTAGTTAGGGATTATTAATTTTGAATTATCGAGGCTTGTGATCAGCTTCAGCAAAAAAATGCAACTTTGCTCCACTTCTTTATATTTAAATATTTTATATTAAAATTGAAATACATAATAAAAAACTATTCAAACTTTAAATGATTGACATTTTAAGACAAATGTGTTATTAATAAAAGTTTGGGATAGAGTAAAGAAAATCTTAATGTAAGTAGTCAGCTATTTGTAATAAATCCCAAAAACGCTGGTGAACTAAAGCTCCTCAGTACACTAGCTACATAAAAGTAGTCAATAGTTAACAATCAGCCCATCAACCCAAGTCATAGCTTCAGGATGTCTATAATCTGTTATACAGGCATCCAAAAGCTTTGCCTGTGCTAAAATCAGCATACCGGCACGACCGCAGATGATGGGATAAAGCCATGTTTGAGCGCTTCACAGAAAAAGCCATTAAGGTAATCATGCTGGCCCAAGAAGAGGCCCGCCGTTTAGGTCACAACTTTGTCGGAACCGAGCAGATCCTCTTGGGTCTGATTGGCGAAGGCACTGGAGTGGCTGCCAAGGTGCTGAAATCAATGGGCGTCAATCTCAAAGATGCCCGAATTGAAGTTGAAAAAATTATAGGACGGGGATCAGGCTTTGTTGCCGTGGAAATTCCGTTTACGCCACGGGCAAAGCGAGTTCTAGAACTCTCCTTGGAAGAAGCACGCCAACTGGGGCATAACTACATTGGCACCGAGCATCTGCTGTTGGGCCTAATCCGCGAAGGGGAAGGCGTCGCAGCCAGGGTGCTAGAAAACCTCGGTGTGGATCTATCTAAGGTAAGAACCCAAGTCATCCGCATGTTGGGAGAAACTGCCGAAGTTTCACCAGGCGGTTCATCCGGGCGCACAAAAACCCCGACTCTGGATGAATTTGGTTCCAACCTGACCCAAATGGCAATGGATAATAAGCTCGATCCAGTGGTGGGACGCGCCAAGGAAATTGAGCGGGTGATTCAGATATTGGGTCGCCGAACTAAAAATAACCCAGTGCTGATTGGGGAACCAGGGGTTGGTAAAACTGCGATCGCTGAAGGTTTAGCTTCACGCATTGCCACTAAAGATATCCCTGACATCCTAGAAGATAAACGCGTCGTCACGCTGGATATTGGTTTGCTCGTAGCAGGCACCAAGTATCGGGGTGAATTTGAAGAACGCTTGAAAAAAATCATGGATGAAATCCGCTCTGCGGGTAATGTCATTCTCGTGATTGATGAGGTACACACCTTAATTGGTGCAGGTGCGGCAGAAGGTGCTATTGACGCAGCTAATATTCTCAAGCCAGCTTTGGCAAGAGGTGAGTTGCAGTGCATCGGAGCTACAACCCTAGATGAATACCGGAAGCACATCGAGCGAGATGCAGCACTAGAGCGGCGTTTCCAACCAGTGATGGTTGGCGAACCCACTGTAGATGAAACAATTGAAATTTTGTATGGTTTGCGCGAACGCTATGAGCAACACCATAAATTGAAAATCTCCGACGAAGCATTAGTCGCGGCGGCGAAGTTATCAGACCGTTACATTAGCGATCGCTACCTCCCAGACAAAGCCATCGACTTAGTTGATGAAGCTGGTTCTAGGGTGCGCTTGATTAACTCCCAGTTGCCGCCCGCAGCTAAGGAGTTAGACAAAGAACTGCGTCAGATATTAAAAGAAAAAGATGACGCGGTGCGCTCTCAAGACTTTGACAAAGCTGGAGAATTGCGCGATCGCGAAATGGAAATCAAAGCCGAAATCCGGGCGATCGCTCAAAGCAAGACCAATGCAACTGGCAATGAAGGTGAAGAACCTGTAGTTACAGAAGAAGACATTGCCCACATTGTCGCTTCTTGGACTGGGGTACCGGTGAACAAACTCACCGAATCTGAATCTGAAAAGCTGCTGCACATGGAAGACACCTTGCATCAGCGTTTAATTGGTCAGGATGAAGCTGTAAGGGCAGTTTCACGAGCAATTCGTCGCGCTCGTGTCGGTTTGAAAAATCCCAATCGACCCATAGCTAGCTTTGTCTTCTCTGGGCCTACTGGTGTAGGTAAAACCGAGTTGGCGAAGTCCTTAGCTGCTTACTTCTTCGGTTCTGAAGAAGCGATGATCCGCTTGGATATGTCGGAATACATGGAGCGTCACACCGTCAGCAAGCTGATTGGTTCACCTCCAGGTTATGTTGGTTATAACGAAGGTGGTCAGCTAACCGAAGCCGTGCGGCGGCGTCCTTACACCGTGGTGTTGTTCGACGAAATCGAAAAAGCCCACCCCGATGTATTCAACATGCTGCTGCAAATTTTGGAAGACGGTCGGTTAACTGATGCCAAAGGTCGCACGGTGGACTTCAAGAACACCTTGCTGATTTTAACTTCCAATATTGGTTCTAAGGTAATTGAAAAAGGCGGTAGCGGTATCGGCTTTGAATTCTCCGAAGATGCCAGCGAGTCAACTTACAACCGGATTCGCTCTTTGGTGAACGAAGAACTCAAGCAGTACTTCCGTCCAGAGTTCCTCAACCGACTCGATGAAATTATCGTCTTCCGTCAGTTGAGCAAGCCTGAAGTCACCCAAATCGCCGAAATTATGCTCAAGGAAGTATTTGGTCGTCTAACCGAAAAGGGTATCACCTTAGAAGTCACAGACCGCTTCAAGGATCGTTTGATTC
Organism: Nostoc sp.; assembly: GCF_036917395.1. Taxonomy (GTDB): domain Bacteria; phylum Cyanobacteriota; class Cyanobacteriia; order Cyanobacteriales; family Nostocaceae; genus Nostoc. The sequence goes on along the minus strand of NZ_JBALDI010000078.1, from coordinate 10,388 downwards.
AAGAAGGTTACAGTCCCAGCTACGGCGCAAGGCCATTACGCCGGGCAATTATGCGCTTGTTAGAAGATAGCCTAGCAGAAGAAATTCTGTCTGGTCGTATTAAAGATGGCGATACAGCCCTTGTTGATGTAGATGAAAATGGCGTTGTGCAAGTTAGTTCTCAACAGCGTCGGGAATTGTTACCCCAAGGCGTTGAGTAGGATTTAGAGTTTGGGATTTAAATCTCAAATAAAAAATTAGAAAACGGTAGAGTGTTTATTGCTCTACCGTTTTTTTCGGTCTGCGGTAGTATATCGTTCACTAAATTGTTACTATGTTACATTGATCGGGCAAACACTAAAAGGTGTTCTAGATTATGACCTTCAGTGATGTAGTTGAAGCAATTAAAAGTCTTTCCAGCGAAGAAAAGTTAGAACTTCAACTGTTATTGCAGCAATATCTACGGGAAGAAAGGCGTGAAGAGATTTATCAAAATTTTCAGGCGGCGCAAGTAGAACAGCAAAATAGTGAATTAAAGTTTTCCTCGAATATCGATGAACTGAGACAACTGATAGAAGAGTGATGTTAAAAGTAAGTTTCAATTCTTCATTTAAACGTGCTTTTAAAAAGCGAATTCAAAGGAATGTAGATTTAGAAGCACGGTTTTGGCAAAAGTTGGAGCAGTTTACAGCAGACCCATTTGAGCAGGGTTTGAAAACTCACAAATTGTCAGGTAAGCTTAAAGACTTATGGAGTTTTAGTGTAGATTATGACGAGAGAGTAGTTTTTTACTTTACAGATGATGAGGATGCTGTGTTTGTAGATATTGGTAGTCACGATGATGTTTACTAAATAAAATCTATTAATAGGCAGATAAAAATCAATATTCAAAAAACGGTAGAAGACAAAACTTATCTACCGTTTTTTTGTTATCTATCAATATGACAAAAACACAAACAACAGATGAATCTAACCTTATTCCTTCTATAATTTCTGCTTCGCTGTTAATTATGCTCTGTCTGCGGGAAAACTAAGAAGAGGCACTTAAGTCGCTGCAAGCAGTTGAGTAAGAGTATAGCAGAGTATGGATAACAGTTTACAGATTGACAACGTTCAAAGCTTTGTAAAAGCAATTGGTGATAACAATAATCTTTGGAGATTACTGCATAAAAAAGAAGTTAGTCGCCTTAAAGAAGAAGTTAAATATAAAGATCAAAAACGAAATATAGTAGGAGTGAAGTATTATACTCAAGGAAAAGTTTACGCAGTACATGAACTAAAAACATCAGAAGTATCAATCGAGATAAAATACAGAGATGGATTAATTTGTAGATATAAAAAAGAGCAATTCCTTAGAAAATTTAGCAATATATCACCACCTCTTTCTCGTCAAGAAATTTTTGAATTAGTCCGAAGGGAGCAAGAAGTAAGGGATACACAAAGATGGAAAGCAGAAAAACAGGTTTTACTTGAAAAATTAAAAAACCAGTTTGAGCAAGATTTTCTCAATGTTGATAACTTCTATCAAGCCCAATGTACTGAACGTATACTATTTGAAGAGTACCAATCTGAAAAGTTAAATTATGTGCAATCTTGGCTAATAACCAACTTAAATACCTCACCTGACCTTGAGCAAGCAGCAGCAATTGGTGCTGGTGAAGGTCATATTCAAGTAGTGGCAAGGGCTGGAAGTGGCAAAACTTCTACCTTGGTAAGTCGAGCTTTATTTCTACAAAAATATTGTGGTGTTGCACCCAGTGAAATGTTTATTTTAGCCTTTAATCGTAAAGCTGCGGAGGAGATAAAAGAACGGCTCACTCTACAATTACAAAGCTCTATTCCTCATGTAATGACTTTCCATGCATTAGCATACGCTTTAGTTCATCCAGAAAAAAGCATTCTTTTCAATGAACCAGATGGACAACAGAACAAAGCCCAAGTTTTACAGACTGTAATTGACGAGTATCGCCGCAAGCCAGATATTTATGAAAAAATTCGCGTTTTGATGATGGCGAACTTTCGTGAAGATTGGGAGCGCATTGCTTGGGGTGGTTATGATAAAAGTCCTGAAGAAATGTTGCGTTACCGTCGCTCATTGCCAAGAGAAGGGCTTGATGGAAACTACTACAAGTCTTTTGGTGAGAAAGTAATTGCAAATTTTTTATTGGAACACAATATGACATACAAATACGAGCGTAATTTTTGGTGGAATGAGATTAATTATCGCCCTGATTTTACAATTTTTACTGGAGAAAATCAGGGGATAGTTATTGAATATTTTGGACTAGAAGGCGATCCAGATTATGATATAATTTCAGAAGAAAAGCGAGAATATTGGCGAAATCATCGTAACTGGCATTTTGTGGAGTTATCCCCGACAACCCTCAGATTTGAGGGAGCAGAAGAGTTTTGTACTTTACTTAAGCGATGCCTTGAAAGTTATGGTGTTAGGTGCGATCGCTTGAGTGAAGACGAGATTTGGAAGAAAATTAGACTTAGAGTTATAGACCGTTTTACCAAAGTAGTAGAAAAATTTATTCAGCGTTGTCGCAAACTGTCCCTCACTTCCGAAAAATTAGCCTCACTCGTTGATAATCATAAGTGTGCTAGTGATGTCGAGCAGCGTTTTTTGGAGCTTGCACAAAAGTTTTATCAGTCCTATTTGCAACAGCTTCAGGCAACAGGCGAGGATGATTTTGATGGACTGATGCAAAAAGCCGCCGCAGTTATCGTATCAGGACAAACTGTATTTCGTCGCAAATCTAGCACTGGCGATTTAAAGTGTCTTCGATACATACTGATTGATGAATATCAAGATTTCTCAGAACTTTTTCACCATTTAATAAAAGCAATTCGACAACAAAATCCTCAAGCACAATTTTTCTGTGTTGGTGATGACTGGCAAGCAATTAATGGTTTTGCTGGTTCTGACCTTCGCTTTTACCAGAATTTCGCACAATTTTTCCAGCCTTCGCAAAAATTAAATATAGCTACTAATTACCGTTCAGCTACTTCAATTGTCGATATCGGTAATACATTGATGCATGGATTGGGTACTCCTGCACGCGCCCATAAAACTATTTTTGGAACGGTTGAGATTGCTGATTTGGGACAATTTAATCCAAATCTAAACGAGCAAAAAGATCATCCAGGAGACAATATAACACCTGCTATATTGCGCTTAGTAAACCAGATTATCAAAAATGGTAAAAATGTGGTTTTACTCAGCCGAAAGAATAGTTTACCTTGGTATGTGAATTATCGTAGACGGAAATCAAGAGATGGCGTACTCGACAACTTCTTAAACTTGGTACGCTCCTACCTTCCTGAAGAATCAAGAAAGGCTGTAACCATATCAACCGCTCACAAGTATAAAGGTCTTCAGAATGATGTAGTTATAATACTTGATGCTGTCTCTCGTTGTTACCCATTAATACACCCTGATTTGATGTTTAGCCGTGTTTTTGGTGATAACATTGAGCAAGTAGTTGATGAGGAACGTCGTCTTTTTTACGTTGCCTTAACTCGTGCAGTAGAGCATTTATTTATTCTTACCGAAACTAAAAACTTGTCACCTTTCCTTGAGGAATTAAAAAGTAGGAAAAGAATTAACTTACTTGATTGGTTAGATTATCCGCCTTTTGTTGGAAGCATACAGCGCATTACTGTTAAAGTGGGTAATCAGGCTGGAAAAATTGGAACCGGCACTTACGCAATCAAACATTTACTTAACGCTGAAGGCTATACCTGGAGGACAATTGAATGGTCAGCTTGGTGTTGTACCTATCCTGCACTGGATTTCTCAATCCAACAATATTTTGATAACGCTCAGTGGATTTCTCACGCTTATGGAATCGAGGTGCGATTTTATGATGATTTAGAGAATATGCTGGCGAAGTATCATGTTGACTATGGACAATTTATTCCTGTGATTAATAATATTTCTTAAGTCGATTTAGATATAAACCCTTGGTAAAAGTTGGACCATTTTATTAAGAGTTAAGATGCACTAAGAAAGATGCGATCGCTTTTCGCAGGTGATTTCAGGTATTGTTCACCGGAATGATTCGAGGATATGACCGTTATGGGATGTTTTTTAATGAACCTATAGGTTATAGAATCAGTCCAGATGGTAGCCGTATTCTACTTTACTATGGGGAGATAAAAATCAATGCAGACGACCAATACCACGTCATCCCCCGCACAAGACCGAGTGAAGAATAACTGGGAATTTACAGAAGTATGGATAGATCCAATGTTATCCCCTCCATATATTCTTTTATTGCTTTGCGATAGTGAAGATAACTGTCAAGTTTATGATCCGGCGCAGGGTTATAAAATTGTATTTTCTAGTAATGACTATAATACAGCCAAGTTCTGGTTACTAGAAGATGAATATGAACCAATTGAAGGTAGGCTTTTAGCGGCAGAATTAGTCTGAGTTACTAGAGAGTTTTTAGAGAATATGATTGGTTTTACTGTTGAAGAAATGTTGGGGTAGAAGTCAAACTAATACTTACTTCTAGCAAATAGCCGAAACCTCTGGTGCTGAGTCTTGCGACATTATGAAAATGTTCTTTGTTTTTATCTTTAGCTCAACTACATTGCAGTATACCTTGGTAGTAGAATTAGTATACAACATCAACAAAGGAGCAAAGACGTGAAAAGCATACTTTTAAGCCGCGAAGAAGTTGCACGACGTGCGAAAGAATTGTATCAAAATAGCATTCGCCAAGAAGTGGATCGAGAAGAAAACATCGGTAAAATGGTGATTATTGATATAGAAACAGGTGAATACGCAGTTGATAAAATAGGTATAGAATCAGCGCGATATTTACGTAAAAAACACCCATTTGCTCGACTATACGGTATTCGCATTGGTTACAAAGTTGCTGTTTCATTCTCTGGTTTTATGGAGCGTGATTCACAGTGATTTCTGGTATTGTCAAGGATGCACATCCAACTATTAATGTAGAATTTCGACTGCCAAATCTACCAGATTTTACTATTGAATTTGTTATATACACAGGTTTTACAGATTACCTTTGTCTACCACCAGAAGCAGTTGTTTTGTTGAATTTACCTTTCCTGTATGAACTACCTGCAAATCTAGCTGATAATAGTTGTGTAGATATACCAGTACATGAAGCTGTTATTATTTGGAATGGCGAAGAAAGGGTAGTTAATGTACTTGCCACAGGAAAGCGACCTTTATTAGGAACTACTTTACTTGATCAGCATGAACTTGTTATACAGTTTATCGAGGGCGGTTTAGTAACAATTGATGAATTATAGTTGCTTTATGTATATATCGAGTTTTTCTCAATAGCAATATAGCAGCTACCTCTATTAGGTACAGCTTTACTTGAGGAACCAATCGTTATGACTGTGATAGTTGCTAAGTGGATGATTCACGAATATCACCGCATGATTGACGCTGGCATTTTGAGCGATCGCACCATATAAACGCCGCTTTTTAACATTGCAGAATCTGGGGTACAATACCGCCTTACAGTGGTTGAGATGATTATCCCGATTTTAAATATGCGTCTATTCCGAGAAAGAGAATGGTTATTTAGCCTACTGGTAATATCTCTAGTTTTATGGCTGATATTTTTAGGAAACTCCCCTTTACGAGATTGGGATGAAGGTACTGTGGCACAGGTTGCCCGTGAAATTTGGCGTGCCCCACTTGGTTCAATGCATTGGCTTTACCCCACCTTGGGAGGTGAACCTTATTATAATAAGCCACCCCTGATGCACTTGCTAATTGCTTGGACTTACTCCATTGCAGGCGTGAATGAGTGGACAACACGCCTACCAGGTGCAGTGTTAACGGCCTTGGGAGTGCCTTTGCTTTACTTGGTAGGATGTTTGCTTTTTAACCAAAGTTTACCAGCTCTGTTTGCCGCTTTAGTTTATTTGACGATGTTGCCTGTGGTGCGTCACGGACGGCTAGCAATGCTAGATGGTACAACTATTACCTTTTTCTTGCTGTTGTTGTTTTGTTTGCTAAAAGCACGTCATAATCGGCGGTATGCTTTAGGCGTGGGATTTTGTCTAGGGTTAATCACTCTAACTAAAGGAATGATGGTTTTGCCACTAGGGGCGATCGCTTGTTTATTCCTGATTGCAGATCGGCAGTTTGCTTTGTTAACAAGCCCCTATTTATTAGTAGGAATGTTTTTAGGAAATGCACCAGCGATCGCTTGGTTTGCTGCTCAATTGCAACATTATGGCGAAAATTTCTTCCAAGTGAATTTTCAAGCACAAACTTTTGATCGCCTTGGACAAATTGTTGAAGGTCATAGTGGCCCTCCCTGGTACTATTTAATTGAGTTAATTAAGTATAGTTTTCCTTGGCTATTATTTTTACCGGGAGGTTTTTATCTAGCTTGGAAAAAACGTCATACTACCTGGGGTTGCCTAATTATTATTGGCACAATTGTTTATTTGGGAACCATCTCTTTAATGAGAACTAAACTCCCGTGGTATATTATGCCTCTATATCCATTTTTAGCTTTGGCAATTGGTGCTAAACTTAGCGAAATTTGGCAGTACAGTCATTTTAGAGTGCGAATTTGGACAATATTTCTGGCTATTATTGCTTTTGCTGGTTTAGGAGGTTGTGTCTACTTTATTATTGCAAATCAAGAGCCTATTTTAATAGTAATGAGTATTGTTTTGGCAATAAGTATGACCACCGCAGCCTGGTTAGTTAAACAGCGCGATCGCAACTTTATTCCAGTGTTATTTACAGGGATGTATTTAGTTTTAACCCTGTTGATGAGTTCACAATCATGGATTTGGGAATTAAAGGAAGCTTTTCCAGTTAAACCAGTAGCAGACTTAATTCGGGCAAATGTTTCACCAGGAACACAAATTTACACCTCTTTTGCTTATGGGCGTCCTAGTTTGGACTTTTACAGCGATTGCAAGGTAACTGCTACAACTGTGCCACTTTTACAAAAAATGTTATCTAATAAATCTTATTTACTGTTAGACAATGTGGCTTTACAGCAAATAAATTTAACTGGTAGTAAAGTTATAGGAGCAACTAACGGATTTACACTGATTACAAAAAAATAATTATACTAACGAATATTAGCTCGGAGATTACCTAAGGTACCCGACAACTTTTATGAAGTCAGGTATCTTATTTATCGGTAAACGATCAATGAATGATATTAATCAACCTAAGCTACCCAAAGATCGTGGGCAAATCGAATAGAAAATATGAACATTAGTATTCCAAAAAAGTACATAATTGGGTATCCCCAACGAGGATAATGGGAAAGTAATAACCCAAATGCCATTGACAGCGATACAATACCGTAAGCGTAGCGTTCAGATGAGGCTGTAATCCCAGTGTTTAAAATTAAAGCGAAGGAAGAAAACCCATAGACAACAGTAACAAGGGGAATTTTAGCCCGTGATAACCATAGTAAATATATCCCACCAAAAACTAGTGCAATTTTAACTAATTCATCTTTTGTTAATACCCACAACGATAGCCATAAAAAATATAATCCATAGCGGAATTTCATCATCCCCAGATGTACACGAAATTGCCATAAAAAACAGCCACTAACAATAATTATTAAAAACAATAACGGATGCAAAGGGTCTTTAATATAGCCAGATTTCCAATTAGTGAAACCTATCGTAATTTGCATCAGCATCTGCCACCAACCCTGCCAAGCAAATCCTGTTGCATCACCACGCCATGCTTTTTGTGCATGGATGAAAGCCAAAGGGTCACCAAATTGAATTTGACAATAAAGACTGTACAAAGATATACCTAAACCAACAGTCAAACTGGCAATATAAGCTTTTATACCTCTACGTTCTTTCCAAGAAACAAACAGAAAAGCTGGGATAAGAGCAACTCCAGGTAGTCGCGTCGCTGTAGATAATGCTCCCCAGAATGCTGCCCAAATATATTGCTTTTTATCAAAAGCTCGTAAAGCAGATATGGTACACAACAAAAACAGACCTTCAGTGTAAATTACGGTTCCATAAAGGGAATAGGGACACCATGCTAAAGTAGCTGTTGCCCATCGTGCTGTGCTTGTGCTGTAAAGCTCCTGTACCCAAAAATAAAGTATGATCAAGGCAGCTAAAAAAGCCGCATTGTTAACTAATATACCTGCCACTTTCAAAGGCAAGCCGATGAACATAATTATCCGGCTTAACAATGGAAATAAAGGGAAAAATGCAACTGTGTGCATTTCCTTTACGTTACTGGAGAAATCGTAACCAGAAGTCACAATTCTCTCATACCAAACACTATCCCAAGCAGAGAAAACATCCCAACTAAACGTGGCAGTAACGCCATCTGATGAAGTTGGAAACAATGGGGCAATCAGTAACATAGCGATAACTATTAGAAGTCTACTAGACAACCATATTGCTATGATAAAAAATAAGTCATTAGCCAAAAACTTTTTCCTTATATTCATCTTTGCAGATAGATAAATTAACTTTTAATTGAGATTTTAGCAAAATCCAGCTTTTAATTTTGGATAAATAATCTCACAATTTTGCACAATCAACCACAGTCTAAAACCTAAAAGTATAGAAAAAATTTGGATATATAGAAGTACCTAAATAGCCAAAAAATGAGGATATTTGCACAACAATAGCACCCACAAATATCGGGAAAAGCAAAAGGCAAAAATTAGAGGAAATATATCAGCAGGATAGATATATCTGTCGTGCATTTTGGGCAGGATATGTGGCATAAATAAAACTGATATAATGGCTAAGTATATTAATCTGTTCTGAATAATTTTTCGTCTACTTTTATAAACAATATATGACAATAAAAATATTGCAGATATACTTAAAGTTAAACCTATGGGAACAAGAATATTATAAAAGTTACTGAGAACCCATTGATAAAGATTAGGTGCGTTTTTAGCGAGTTTTTTATATTTATTAGCTTGGTTAAAGTATATTAACTCCTGCATCAACAAACGTTCTAGCTGGCTGAATTTTATTCAACTCAATGGGGTGAGAGTGAAAAGTTACTTTTTAGTAGTATACCATTTTTAGATGGTAAAGAATATTTAAATTTTTACCAAATTTTTTGCAATTTTATAGTCTTCAACTTTAATTTTTAAGCTCCAATCACAAATTATATTCCCTTTCTTTTATCTTCTTGGAAAATTGAGATGCTAGCGTGCCTAAACCTAATTTCTTAAGTAATAAATATTTATATGTTTCCCAGGTAGACACACGAAATGTACTTTTGAATAACCATGCATCATTATCAACTGTAAAAGGAGTTCCAACCTTAGCTACAAGAAACGAAGAAGTATTATCTGAAGTTGAGACTAACTCTTCCCAATTAGTAGGCTGTTCTTTGCCCCAATTAAAAATTTCTTTTAAACTCACGACTTCTAAAAGTTCCCTTCTCATTAAACATGCTGAATTTCCAAAATATTGAATGGGATGAGAAAAAACATCACTTGCAAAATAATCTTTACCTGGACCCCACTGTCCCCCAGCACTTCTATCTACATGCATTAAATTTATTCCCAGAATATTTTTATCTTCATTAAGAATAGTAAGGCCATGTTCCAAGATATTAATACAGTCTTGATGTGTTCCCACTATTTGAATATCGTCATCCAGATGTAAAATATAATCAGATTTACAAAGATTCAGACTAATAAGAATTCCAAAATTACTATGAGGGGGATGGCTGATAGTATTATATCTTACAGAATCAAAATGATTGATTTGATTGGATGATTGAAGTAGCTTCATCCCATTTAAATCAGGGCTACTATCATCTAAAAATATTTTTTCAGCAAAAGGAAGCTCTAGTATTTTAGCCCAGCTTTGTATGGCACAACGAACAATCACTGGGCGATAATCGCGTAAAGACTTAATATATGAGCATGTAGAAAATGATGTTTTTTTCCACAAATCATTACTGAAATTTTGCATATTCTGCATTTCTTTATCCCTTCATACTGTATTTAGAGCAAAGGTTAGAGTATACACCATCAACATAATTTTTTCCTAAATTCGATTTTACTACGAATCTGCAAAACAATTGTGACGCCTCCATCAGCCTTTTCGCTTAATTTAACAATACTCCGGACAGTTTTCGCCCCAATGCATAAAAAAGCCACTTATTGTTGTAGGCTGCAAATAGTTAAAAAAAGCATACTGCTAGATCAGCTATGAATACGGTAGAAACGGTACTCGCCCAAATGGGTAATTTAGCAAACCTCATTATAAATACTTAGTAATTTTATTTACCATATCTAGGATTATGTTGGGAAAAGTGAACTTCACAAATCTAATACCATTTCTGTATGAAGCTGCGCTAAATTATCACCAAGGGTAAATTTGGTTTAAGCGTGATGGGTTTAAGATTACAAGTCGAAATAAAA